>CAWGJM010000045.1:0-442755 GCA_963822795.1 uncultured Alphaproteobacteria bacterium | reverse complement strand
ATTGCGGTGCAGCGGCATAGCGGTTGTGGAGGAATTTCATGGCTTTGAAAGCGTTCGATACAGCGATCGAGGAGACCTCCGAGGCTCTCGTCGGACCGTGGCGCCGACCGCACCAGATGCTGAACGCGCAAGTCTACGATTCCCACGCGTCCATTCACGATGATGCAACCGCGCAGAATCTAGGATTTCAGGGCGGCACGATCGAGGGACCGACCCAGTTCAGCCAGTTTGCACCGCTTGGCGAGCGCCTGTGGGGCCAATCCTGGTTCGCAAGCGGCTGCATTTCCGCCCATTACCGCAATCCCGTCTTCGAAGGCGAGGAAGTGCAGGCCATTCTGCGGAAGCCCGAACCTGGGCAGAGCCAGACACAAATTCAGATGGTCAAGCGCGACGGCACCGAGGTGTTGCGTGGCACCGCCTCCGTCGGGCCCGCGGGGCCAAAGACTGCGTTCGAATTGCGGCTCGCGAAGCTCACCCCGCTCGCCGATCCCGTGATCCTGCGCGACATCAAGGTCGGCATGAAGACCCAACGCTGCAACGTGCGGATGGCGTTCGACCAGAACATGGGCGAGCTCTATCCGTTTTCGCTGAAAGAGAAGCTCGCGGTGATCACCGAAAACTCGCCGTTTTATTTAAGCGCCGACAATCCGTTCGACCATCCGATCATCCCGATGGAAATGCTGAGCGTGCTTTTCCAATATAAGTCGAAGCAAGACCGGCTGCCGTCGAAGGGTCCGGCCGTCGGGCTGTTCGCCGACCAGGAGATCAGGCTGTTGAGGGGACCCTTGTTCGTCGGCTGGGAATACGAACTGGAACGCGAGGTGGTGGCGCTCAGCGGCAGCCGCCGGACCGAAGCCTTTGGCAGCGGACCTCGGTGTTCGATCCGAAGGAGCCGTCTTCGCCGATAGCGACCATGCTGCTCAACCTCGCTACGCTGAAAAACTCCTACGCTCCCTACGCGCAGGAGTATCGTCAACTCTATTCCTGAGAGCCGGCAGCCGTCGCCTGGTTCATGGCCAGCGCGCGGTCCTTGAGCGCGATGCTATCGACCGCCTGCAGGCCCGATAGCGTGATCTTGCCACTCGTCGCGGGGCGCGCGCGGTCGCCTGGAAATATCCTCGAAGATGTTCCCGAACCGGGCGCAAAAAACCGATGCACGCTGCGGCTACGAGGACTGCTGGTGCGTTCTACACTGAGACATTGGTGAGGCTGCTAGCCTCGAACGACCGATGATCGGGTGCTGGTGGTCTGCGGCGGCTCCGCCGATGCCGAGGTGCTGAGCGAGCTTGGATTCGGGCGCGTCCTGATTACGAATATCGATCCTCCTACGATGAGGAGATCGACGCGTACCCGTGTGTCCGTGCGGATGCGGAGAATCTCGCCTTCCGCGTCGGCGAGTTCGACCTCGTCATCGTGCACGCGGGCCTGCGCCATTGCGCCTCGCCGCACCGCGCGCTTCTGGAGATGTACCGTGTGGCGAAAAAGGCCGCGATCGTGCTCGAGGCGCGCGAAAGCCTTTTGATGCGGCTCGCGGTACGGCTGGGCTTCACCAACGATTTCGAGCTCGAATCCGTCACGTCCCACGGCCTCGAGAGCGGAGGCATGAGGAACGGACCGATCCCGAACCTCAACTACCGTTGGCTGGAGCGGGAGGTGATTAAGGTGGTGCGGGCCGCCGATCCCGCCTACGTCGAGAGCATCCGCTTTTTCTACGGCCCGCGCCTGCCGACGCTGCGCTTCGACAATGTCGATGCACCGTTCCGCCGTCTCGTGCTCAAGGTGGTCGCGCCGGTCGTCGAGGCGCTGGTCGCCATATTCTCGACCCAGGGCAACGAATTCGGCTTTGTCATCTTCAAGACCGGCCAACTGCGCGAATGGGAGCTGCGCGACGGCCGGCCGCTTGTTTTCCGAGAGAAGGCCAACGAACGCGGCCAGGCCTATACGCTGGACAAGGAGCGGAAAGCGACAGCCAAAGGACTGAAGCAAGCAACCGAGCAAGCAACGGACCGACGCATAGCGGCGTTGTCGCGCGCGCCGCGCCCTCGATCTCAGGCATCTCCTCCCCGTCTGGATGATTGCCGCGCTCGATCCATCGGATCGCGCCGCCTTGGCCCGCCAGTGCTGATGCGGAAGATCAACGATCGCTTCAAGGAGCAGTGTTTCGGGCAGCTCAATTTGCGAGCGGTCGGCGCATGCCTGCATGCAACCCACGCTCACCAAATAAGCAAACGCCCGTCGAGCGAGGTTCGCACAGCGAATGAGCAGGCTTCGCTCGCGACAGTAAGCGACTGAAAATACGCGAGATTTTCAGACGCGGCGTGGCTCCCCTGCATTGTACACAATGGCATGGCGCTTGCTTAACTGAAGTTGACGAATTCTCGCGCCCCGGGGGCAATTGTGATGGCGAACTCACGGCAAGCTTCAAGTGGAACGGTCATCGCCGAGCCGGAGCCGATTGCTCTGGACTGGCCGAGCACGGCGCTGGTCATCATCGACATGCAGCGCGATTTCATGGAGCCCGGCGGCTTTGGCGAAACGCTCGGTAACGACGTCTCGCAACTGGCGCGGGCGGTGCAGCCGATCGCATCGCTGCTTGCGGCGGCGCGCGACATGGGGATGTTGGTCGTCCATACCCGCGAGGGCCATTTGCCCGACCTGTCGGACGCGCCCCCGGCAAAGGTCGAACGCGGCGCGCCGAGCCTTCGCATCGGCGATCCCGGCCCGATGGGGCGAATCCTGATCCGCGGCGAGGCCGGCCACGACATCATCGAGGAACTCTATCCGCTCGACAGCGAGGTCGTGATCGACAAGCCGGGCAAGGGCGCGTTCTACGCCACCGAGCTTAGTGACGTGCTGCAGAAATACGGCATCGAGAATCTGTTGGTGTGCGGCGTGACCACCGAAGTGTGCGTCAACACCACCGTGCGCGAAGGCAACGACCGCGGCTATCGCTGCGTCGTGATCTCGGACGGCTGCGCCTCCTACTTCCCGGAATTCCACGACATGGGCCTGAAAATGATCAAGGCCCAAGGTGGCATCTTCGGCTGGGTCGCCGACTCGGCCGCGGTTCTCAAGGCAATGGCATCGGAGACATCATCTAACAGTCTGGCAGCGGGAGCATCACGATGAGCACGAGGACGGCAAGTCAAGCGGACTTCAAACCGGTGTTGTGGACACCGGGCGACTGGAACGCGTTTTTCGGATTTGGCACCAACATCCTGGTCAACATGCTGGTCTTGACCGGCCTGTTGCGCTTCGTGCTGAAGATGCCGGATAGCCTCGTGTTCGGCCGCATCCTGCCCGCGCTCGGGCTGATGATGTGCCTGTCCACCTTCTATTATGCGTTTCTCGCCTATCGGTTGGCGCAAAGGACCGGCCGCAGCGATGTCTGCGCGCTGCCGTCGGGCGTCAGCGTGCCGCATATGTTCATCGTCACCTTCGTGATCATGCTGCCGGTCGCGCTCAAGACCGGCGACCCCATGAAGGCCTGGTCCGCCGGCCTGGTCTGGGTGTTCTTCCAGAGTTTTATTCTGATGATCGGCGGCTTCATCGCGCCGGTGATCCGGAGAATCACCCCGCGCGCCGCATTGCTCGGCACGCTCGCGGGCGTCTCCGTCACCTTCATCTCGATGCGGCCGGCGCTTGAAATGTACATGACGCCGCAGATCGGGTTGGTGTGTTTCGCCATCATCCTGGTGAGCTGGTTTGGCGGCGTGAAATATCCGCGCGGAATCCCGGCAGGCCTGGTCGCGATCGCGGTCGGCATGATCATCGCGTGGGGCTCGAACATCTTCGGTCTTGGGCTCGGCGGCCTGAGCCTGAAAGGCCTCGGCGATGCCTTCGCTAGCTTCGGCTTCTCGGTGCCGATCCCGGCCGTTGGCCAGGTCTTCTCCGGCTTCGAGTTTCTCGGGGTCATCCTGGTGACCGCGATTCCCTTCGGCATCTACGACCTCGTCGAAGCCATGGACAATGTCGAGAGCGCGGAAGCCGCCGGCGACGAATATCCGACCACGCGGGTTCTGACCGCCGACGGCATCGTCAGCCTGATCGGCTGCCTGATGGGCAATCCCTTCATCAACGCGGTCTATATCGGCCATCCCGGCTGGAAGGCGATGGGCGGCCGCATCGGCTATTCGGCGGCGACCGGCATCATGGTGGTGCTGTTGTCGTGGTTCGGCATCATCTCGGTGCTGCTGGCGCTGGTGCCCGTCGTCGCGATCTCGCCGATCCTGCTCTACATCGGCATGCTGATCGGCGCGCAGGCGTTCCAGACCACACCGGCCCGTCATGCGCCGGCGATCGTGCTGGCGCTGACGCCGCATCTGGCCGCCTGGGCCAAGCTGCAGATCGACACCATGCTCGGCTCGACCCTCAATGCCGCGCAGGCGGTCGGCGGGCTTGCGGCCGACAAGGTCGGTGACGTCAAGGCCGCGGCGATTGCCGCGCTGCCGCAGCAGGGCGTGCTGTATCACGGGCTGGAAGTGATGGGCGGCGGCTCGATCCTCGCCGGCCTCATTCTGGGCGCGATCGGTGTGTTCGTGATCGAGCGCGACTTCGCCAAGGCATCGGCCTTTGCGCTGGTCGGCGCGGTGCTGACCTATTTCGGCTTCATGCACGGCGAAGCCGTGGGCATCGGCGGCGGACTTGGCGTGACGCCGGCCGTTGCGCTCGCCTACGCGGTCATGGCGGGCGGGCTGTTCGCGATTGGAAAGTTCGGGACCAGCGAGCACTTCGTCCCGCATCCGGACATGCAGGCCGCGCCCGCGGAATAAGGGTTTCGACCAATTCGATGTGAAACGGCCGGGCCATGCCCGGCCGTTTTGATTAAGGCCTTACCGCCGGCGTCTCGATCGGCATGCCGGCCGCGCGCAACATGAGATAGAGCTCGAGCTCGACCCATTCCGGCGCGCCAAAATCATAGGCCTGCGCGTGGATACCGGTCAGGCAGGCGCGCATGCGGCGCTCCAGCGAACCCAGCGTTTGCCATTCCAGCCGGTACATCGGATAGCCGGTCGGATGCGCTTGCGTGATGGCCGAGCCCGCCAGGTGCTTGTCCCAATTGTCGTCATGGCAATTGGCGCAGGCGAGATTGAGCTGGCCCTGCCGTTGCATGAACAATTTTCGTCCGTTCGCAACGAAAGGCTCGAGCACCGGATCGTTAGGGGTCGAAATCTCAACGCCCCGCGACTGCTCGGCGACGAAAGCGCTGAGCGCCAGCAGGTCGTGGCTCTCATAGGCGAGCGGTGGCGCCTCTTGATGCTGCGCACGGCAGAGGTTGATGCGTTGCTCCAGATTGACGGGATGGCCGAGGGTTTTGTCGAAGGCCGGATAGCGCGCAGCCACGCCCTTCATGGTGGTGCGCGCATCCTCATGACAGTCGGCACAGGCCTTGTCCGCCGTGCCAATTTTCTTCTTCCACAAGGCTTCGCCGTCGAGCACCCAGAGCATACCGGGATTGGCGGTGTCGTCGTCCTGGATCGCCTTGGTATCCGGTGCCATGAAGCTATAGCCGGAGCGGCGTTCGGATTGTGGAATTTCGCTCGCCCGGGTGGGAAGGAGGGCGGCCAACAGCGCCATGGCGATGGCACGCGCCAACATCATTCGACCACTGTGATGGCGGCGGAGGCGGTCTCGGAAAAACCCTGGTCGCCGATCCATTCGAAATCGAATTTGCCGCTGTCGGTCGCGATCGTGAAAAACGATATGAACGGGTTGGCAGCGATCGCCGGGAAAAGATCGGCGCGGAAAATTTCCTTGCCGTTGTAGCGGCAGGTGAAGCTCGTGATGATGTTGCGCGGAACCAGCTCACCGGCGGCAGTACGGCGATAGCCGGTCTCCATGATGTGCGACATCAGCGTCTTCACTTCGATGATATCGCCGCGCCTCGCCTTGGCCGGCACGTTGATCAATGCGGCGGCCATCAGATCACGTCCTCCGTGCACGCTGCCAGCGTCACCACCACGTCGACGCTGGCCGACCAGAACGACCCGTCGGATAGTTGCGCGATGGCGACGACCTTCTGGCTGTCGGCCAGCCGGATGCGGGTCGAGACCTGCGCGCGGCCGGCCGCAGGACCGATGTGGAAATTGCCGATATTGGGCTGCGGGTTCTTCTCGTTGAAGACGTGAATGCTCTTGACGTGGTCTTCCGCCGTCATCGGGCTTGCGACGCTCACCGTCATCGGCACGGTATTGCCGTTTTCGACCAATGGCGGGATGTCGAGCTTGACCTTGCCGGTGTGCACCTCGGCGGTGCCTGTGACGTTGCGGATGGCGGAAGCCAGCATCGCGGGCGTTGCCTGGAGCGGGCGCACCGTCACGACCGGAATAGCACCGGCGACGGCAATGCCGCCGGCAAAGCCGAGGAACTGGCGTCGTGTGGATGGGGTCGGCTTGCGCATCGATCTCTGTGCCTCTCTAGTCGCGCAGCGTTGCAAGGTAAGCCACGATATCCTCGATCTGTTCCGCCGACAGGATCGGCTTTCCCTGCCAGTTCCGGCCGACGCGCTCGAGTCCGTCCGCGCGATAATAGGACGGCATGATCGTTGCTGGATTGAGGCGCGACGCGTCCACCAGCCGCAGCCGGAGCTGGGCGTTGGTCGAGCGGCTGCCGGCACCGGTGAGATTCGGCGCGAGGTCGCCCTGGAACCTGGTTTCTGGAAACGGCCCGGAGTGGCAGAGAATGCAGGTGCTGGCGCGGTCCAGCACCAGCGCGCGGCCGCGCGCGGCATCGCCCGGCGTACCGGTCAGCGACTCCGGAATGCCGTCGCCGACGACCGCATAGCCTGCAAGCGTCTGCGCGTTGGCCGCGCAGGGCAGGGCGAGGACGGCTGCGATCAGCCATGCCAAGTGGTTTGCCGATCTGAAGCGCGATGGGTTTTGACTTGATCGGCCTATCAACGAGTTCGCTTCACCTCTCCCGCTTGCGGGGGAGCATAGGCCGCCGTCGGCGGCCGTCCTAAAATAAATAGAACGCCGAAGCTGAGCCTCGGCTATGGCGCTCCACCGCGCAATTGCGCGCCCGAGTGCGGCGGATGGGGGAAAGTCTATCCGCTCGACCAGTGCGTTTTGCGGAGGCACCCCCACCCCAACCCTCCCCCGCAAAGAGCGGGAGAGGGAGCACACCTCCGTCGTCGTGATAGCTCGACCCAATCTGATCATGATCTAGCCAAACGCATCCGCCGTGATCGTCTTGTACCAGCTGTGCGCCTCTTCGGATTCGCGCGCGCGAACCTCGCGCGGAGCATCGACCGAGCTGGTAGCGTTGCCCTCTGCCTCCGCGAAAATGTCGCCCTTCGGCAGATAAATGCCGGCGAGTGAGAACGTATAACCCGGTGCCACCGTGTTGTAGCAGATGCCGGCGAGGTGCGGCGTCTCCGGCGCTTTGCCCGCGATCAAATTCACGATTCCCGCGGCGCAGGCCTTGCCTTGTGCGTTCGCAGCCGATGCCGATTTTGGAATGCCGCCGCCGAGGCAGGCGTCGCCGATGACGTGAACGTTGGGCACGAGCTTCGAGACGAACGTCACCGGATCGATCGGGCACCAGCCGGTCTTGTCGGCGGCGTCCGCGATCTCGGCGATGCGGCCAGCCTTCTGCGGCGGAATCACGTTGGCGACTTGGGCCGTGTAATCGCCGAACTCGGTGACGATCTTGTTGGTCGCGGGATCGACCGACGTCACCCGCCCGCCTTGCGACAGCGACACGCGCTCGATCATCCCGCCATACAATTCCTTCCAGGCATTCTCGAACAGTTTCTGTTGCGGAATGGCGTCCTTGGCGTCGAGAATGAGCACTTTTGAGCGCGGTTTTCGCGACTTCAGATAATGCGCGATCAGGCTGGCTCGCTCGTAAGGCGCCGGCGGACAGCGCGATGGACTCGCCGGTACCGCGAGCACCACCAGACCGCCATCGTCCATGGCCTCCAGCTGTCTGCGCAGCAGCAGCGTCTGCTCGCCCGCCTTCCAGGCATGGGGCATTTTTGCTGATGCCGCCTCGTCATAGCCTTCCAGCCCGTCGAAGCGTAGATCAATGCCGGGTGAAAGCACCAGCCGGTCGTAGGGAAGCGAAACACTGTCACCAAGCGTGACGGTGCGCGCCTGCGCATCGATCTTGGCGGCCGCCTGCGCGATGACGTTGATGCCCTCGGCGGCGATCCGGTCGTAGCCGAATTGCTGGGCGTCGATTTCCCGCAAACCCGCGATCACCTCGTTGCTCAAGGGGCAAGCGGTGAACGTCGGGCTAGGTTCGACCAGCGTCACCTCGAGCTTCGCATCGATCCGCTTCAGCGCCCGCGCGCAAGCAGTACCGCCGAAGCCACCGCCGATCACGACCACGCGCGGCGCCGATTGCGCGATGGAAGGGGAGGCGAAAGTGAGCGATGCCGCGGTTACGGCGACGCCCCGAAGCGCGTCTCTCCGCGTCAGCGGGCGCAGCGCGTCCATGAACTTGATCCGAAAATGCGGCGGCGGCTTTTTTTGAGCCGCCGCCTGCTTATCTTAAGCGAACGTGATGTTCTGGTCCCGCAACGGCACCGAACGGATGCGTTTGCCGGTCGCCGCGAAATAGGCGTTGAGCACCGCCGGTCCCGCGACGCAGATGGTCGGCTCGCCGACGCCGCCCCAGAACCCGCCGCTCGGCATCACGATCGCTTCCACCTTCGGCATCTCGTTGATCCGCATCGAGTTGTAGGTGTCGAAATTGGTCTGCTCGATGCGGCCGTTCTTGACGGTGCAGCCGCCGTAGAACAGCCCGGTCAGGCCGTAGACGAAGGAGCCCGCGATCTGACGCTCGATCTGCGCCGGATTAACTGCGTAACCAGGATCGGTCGAGGCGACGATGCGATGCACCTTGATCTTGGTGCCGTCGGTCACCGAGATTTCCGCTGCTGCCGCGACATAGCTGCCATAGCCCATATACTGCGCGAGGCCTCGATAGATGTTTTGCGGCGCCGGCGTACCCCAGCCGATCTTCTCGGCCACGGCGTTGAGCGCGGCAAGGTTTTTGGGGTGCTTGGCCATCAATTTGCGCCGGAACTCCAGCGGGTCCTGGCCTGCGGCAAGCGCCAGTTCATCGATGAAGCATTCGACATAGAGCGCGTTGTGATTGACGTTCACGCCGCGCCAGAAGCCCGGGATGATGTGCGGATTGCGCATCGAATGCTCGATCAGCAGGTTCGGGATCGAATATCCGAGCGCGGCGTCACCGCTGGCAGCAAGCCCGGCAAAGGTCGCCGGATCCATGCCGTTGACGAGCGCTTCCGGCCGCAGGCTGTACAGGATGGACTGGCCGGAGATCCGCATATGCAATGCGGTCAAGTTGTTGTCGGCGTCGAGGGCTGCCGTCATCTTGCATTGCGTGATCGGATGATAGCGGCCGTGCGTCATGTCTTCCTCGCGCGACCACAACAGCTTGATCGCCGTGCCCGGCATCTGCTTGGCGATCTCGACGGCCTGCCGCACATAGTCGGTCTGGCCGCGCCGGCCGAAGCCGCCGCCGAGCATCAGCTTGTGTACGTCACATTTGTCCGCCGGCAGGCCGGAGGCTTCCAGCACCGCGGCAAACGCCGCCTCGCCGTTTTGCGTTCCGCACCAGACCTCGCATTTGTCCGATGTATAGAGCGCGGTCGCGTTCATCGGCTCCATCGTCGCGTGGTTCTGGTAGGGATAGTTGTAGACTGCCTCGACCTTCTTGACGGCGCTCGCAAGCGCGGCCGGGGCGTCGCCGTTCTTGTTGCCGACATACGCCGGGCCGGAATCGAGCCCTTCGGCGAGCCATTGCGCGATCGTGGCGCTGCTCACCTTGGCGTTCTCGCCTTCGTCCCAGACGATCGGCAGCGCATCGAGCGCGGTCTTGGCGTGCCACCAGGTGTCGGCGACGACCGCAACCGCGGTATCGCCGACCATCACCACTTTCTTGACGCCCTTCATGCCGGCGATCTTGGCTTCGTCAAAGCTCTTCAATTTGCCGCCGGTGACCGGGCAATCGCTGATCGCGGCGTTGAGCATGCCGGGCAATTTGACATCGATGCCGTAAACCGTCGTGCCCGTGACCTTGTCGGGGGTGTCGAGGCGCTTCAATCCCTTGCCGACGAGCTTCCAGTCCTTCGGATCCTTCAGTTTGACGTCCGCCGGCGGCGTCAGTTTCGCCGCGGCTTCGACGACCTTGCCGTAGGTCGTGGTTTTGCCCGACGGCGTATGGGTGATGACGCTGTTGGCGGCAGCGCACTCGGAAGCCGGCACCTTCCATTCGTCGGCCGCGGCTTGGATCAGCATCACGCGCGCAGTCGCGCCCCCCTTGCGCACATAATCCTGCGAGGTGCGGATGCCGCGGCTGCCGCCGGTCGAGAAATCGCCCCAGGCGCGCTTGCGGGCGACGCTTTGACCAGGCGTCGGAAACTCGGTCGTGACTTTCGACCAGTCGCACTCGAGTTCCTCGGCGACGAGCTGGGCGAGGCCGGTGAGCGTGCCCTGGCCCATTTCCGATCGCGCGATGCGGATGACGACGGTGTCGTCGGGCCGGATCACGACCCAGGCATTGACTTCGGGCGAGCCGTCGGCCGCGCGGACCACGGTCGGGCCGCCGAAGGGGATGTCGAGGCCGAGTACGAGACCGGCGCCGACGGTTGCGGAACCGATCACAAAGGCGCGGCGGTTGAGCTGAGGCGTGACGTGCTTGTTCATGGTTGCCTCCTCAAGCGTTCGCGATCGCGTGGATCGCCTCGCGCACCTGCTGGAAGGTGCCGCAGCGGCAGATATTGGTGATGGCGTCGTTGATGTCCTGGTCGGTCGGCTTCGGATTGTCCTTCAGCAGCGCCGCCACCGCCATGATCATTCCGCTCTGGCAATAGCCGCATTGCGGGACGTCGTTGGCAATCCAGGCCTGCTGCACCTTGTGCAGGACGCCGTTGATCGCAAGGCCCTCGATGGTGGTGATATCCTTGCCGCTGGCGTCACCAACCGTCACGCCGCACGAGCGTGTCGCCACGCCGTCCAGATGGACAGTGCAGGCGCCGCATTGCGCGATGCCGCAGCCATATTTGGTTCCAGTGAGTCCAACGTTTTCCCGGATGACCCAGAGCAGCGGTGTATCGGGCTCGACGTCGATATCAAAAGCTTTGCCGTTTATTTTGAGGTTTGCCATCGCAGGTCCCCTGATTGGTCCAATCCATCGATTGAACTTCGGCGGGGAACTTGGACCGGGAACTAGAACGATACAAATCAAGATTCTGCGCATGGAACTGCGAAGAAATTTGATGAAAGGGGAAGATATTCGATTTGCCGGTGTTACGACGCGATGGCAACCACTAGCTGTTGCGCTGCGGTGCGACTGTCAATCGTAGAAGACTCATCACGCTTCCGAGCGCGGCAAATCCGGCGCCGAGCGCGAGCGCCAAGCCCGCGCCGTTGCGGCCGGCGAGGCTGAAGCACAGCGCGGCAAGCGCGGCTCCCGTAGTCTGCCCGATCAGGCGGGCGGTTGCGACAATGCCGCTGGCGCTGCCGCTGCGGTGCGGCGGCGCGCTCGACATGATTGCCTTCATGTTGGGCGTCTGGAAGAAGCCAAAGCCGATTCCGCAGATCACCATGCGCCAGACGATGTTGACGACGCCAGGCGACGCCGGCAGCGTCGCCAATAGCACCATCCCGATCCCGAGCAGCACAAGGCCGAGGCCGCCCAAAATTCCGGCGGAAAACCGGTCGGACAGGCGGCCGCCGATCGGCGACATGATGGCCACGACCAGCGGCCAGGGCGTCAGGAAAAAGCCGGTCTCGACTTGCGAGCGCCCCAGCACATCCTCGAAGTAGAACGGCAGCGCAACGAACGCCAGACCCTGCACCGCGAAGGCGCAGACGGCGGTCGCCGCCGACAGCGCGAACAGTGCCTGCCCGAACAGGTCGACCGGCAACATCGGCGCCGGGTGATCCCATTGCCTGCGGGTCAGGAGAAAGCCGAGCAGGACGGCGGCGACGAGTTCGATCGCAACGATAGCGGGCGATGATTGATGCGCCGCGCTGCCGATCCCGATGATGAAGAGGCCGAGACAGCCAGCAGCCAGCAGCGCGCCGGGAAAATCGAAGGCGTGCTTGGCCCGCGGGGTCGACGGCAAGGTCTTGATTCCGATCAGCATGGCAGCGAGGCCGAAGGGAATATTGACAGCGAACAGCCAGGGCCAGGGCCCGACCGCGAGGATGGCGGAAGCGACGGTGGGGCCCAAGGTAAAGGCGGTCGCGACCACCAGCGCGTTATGGCCGAATCCGCGGCCCAGCATGTGGCTCGGATAGACAAAACGCACCAGCGCCGTGTTCACGCTCATGAGGCCGCTGGCGCCGAGACCCTGCAGCGTCCGCGCCACCAGCAGGCTCGGCAGCGACCACGCCAAGGCGCAGCCCAGCGACGCCAGCGTGAACAGCAGCAGACCCGCTAGATAGATGCGCTGATGACCGACGATCTCGCCGAGCGCGCCGAGCGGCAATAACGTTGCGACCAGCGCGATCTGGTAGACATTGACCACCCAGACCGCCTCGGCCGGCGAGACATGAAGATCGGCTGAAATCGCGGGCAGGGCGATATTGGCGATGGCGGTATCGAGCGAGGCCATCGTCAGCGCGGTGAAAATCGCAGCTACCGCCCAACGCCGGCGTTCCCGCGGCAAACCGTCGCCGGCCGCAGGCTGAGGCGGCTTCGCCGCTATCTTGTCGGTGGACATCCCTGAAGTGCTCTTTCGGCCAGGCGGCGAAGCGCCGACGCCGTCCGGCATCTACTACGGGGACGGGGCCGCCCACAGTCGCCCTACTGCATGATGCGTATGCGTGCGCCATGGCCAGCATTTCGGCCGACTTTCGGCTACCTTCCAGCCCGCTCACCGATCCACTAGGCTGGCCCTCAGGGCGGTCACAACAAGAAGGTGAGCCCCGCCGGCGAGGAAAAACGTCTTGAACGGACAGGTTAGCCGGCGCATCGAGGCCGCGCGGAGCGGCATTGAGGGCAAGCGCCGGGGCGTCTTGGCCGGCGCGTGGGTTGCGCTGTTGCTGGCGATCCTCGGGTTTCTGGTGATCTATCCCGTCCTGACCTTGCTGCTCGGCGCGCTCACCGACACCAACCCGGTGGTCGAGGGCTTGAGCCTCCGGCACCTCTCGATCGCCAATTTCCTCACTGTGCTCTCCAATCCGAACGTCGCGGAGGCGCTGTTCAACACGCTCGTCGCCTGCGGCGGCGGAACGGTGATAGCGGTCGCGATCGGGCTGTTGTTTTCCTGGATCGTGGTGCGCACCAACACGCCGTTCAAGGGTCTTATCGCGGCCGCCAGTATTTTGCCGCTGTTCGCGCCGCCCCTGGTCGCGGGGGTGGCGTGGTCAATTCTCGGCTCGCCGAAGACCGGGCTGATCAACACCGTCTTCAAATGGGCAGGGCTCGATTGGCATGTCAATCTCTATTCGCTGTCGGGATTGGTGTTCGTGTTCGGCATCTACTACGCGCCCTATGTCTACATGTTCACCTCTTCCGCGCTGCGCAATATGGACCCGAGCCTGGAGGAGGCCGCGGAGATTTCCGGCGCCAGCGCGTTCGCGACGCTGTTTTCGGTGACGTTCCCGCTGATCATGCCGGCGATCGTGTCCGGCATGCTGTTGTCCTTCATCGTCATGCTCGGCATCTACGGCATTCCGGCGGTGCTGGGGGCGCCTGCCAACATCAACGTGCTGACGACCTACATCTTCAAGCTCACCAACTGGTCGCCGCCGCTCTACAACACCGCCGCGGCGGTTGCGATCATCCTGATGGTGGTGACGGGCTTTCTGGTGTTCCTGCAGCAGAAGGTGTTGAGCGGACGCAGCTATACCACAGTGGCGGGCAAGGCGTTCCGGCCGCGCAGCCTCGATCTCGGGCCCTGGCGCTGGCTCACCTTTGCGCTCGGGCTGATCTATCTGCTGGTGGTCGTGATCCTGCCGATGCTGGCGCTGATCGTGGCGGCGTTCCGCAGGTTCATGTTCATCCGCGACGCCGCCGCTCTGTTCGACATGCGGCAATATTCGCTGATGCATTTCAACAGCATCTTCGACAATCCGCTGACGCTTAATTCGATCTACAACGCGGTCGAGGTCGGCATCATCACAGCGATCGTCGGCGGCGCGCTCGCCTTTGCGATCGGCTACACCATCCATCGCACCAACCTGCCTGGCCGGCGCAGCATCGACCTGATCGCAACCGTGCCGGTCGCGATCCCCGGGCTGGTGATCGGCGTCGCCTATCTCTGGGCCTGGATCGGCGTCCCCGGCGGGCTCTACGGTACGATCTGGATTTTGGCGCTCGCCTTCATCGCGCGCTTCATGCCGGACACGGTGAAGGCGTTGTCGACGTCGTTCCTGCAGATCCACCGCGAGCTCGAGGAGGCGGCCTGGGTCTGCGGCAAGGGTACGCTCGCTACCATCGGAACCATCGTGCTGCCTTTGGCGCGGCCGGGCGTGATCGCCTCGATGACGCTGTTGTTCGTATTGGCGATCCGCGAATTGGGTTCGTCGCTGTTTCTCTACACCAGCAACACCATGGTGATGTCGGTGCTGCTGCTCGACTATTACGAAGGCGGCAATATCGGAAAGACCGCCGCGTTCAGTCTGGTGCAGACGGTCTTGCTCGGCGTGCTGATCGGCGGCGCCAACTGGCTGTCGCGCGGGACGGCGCCGGGCGGCGTCGTGCAGGGGATAAGATAACGCAATAAAATAGAAGATAGAGGGAGTATCGGTGATGTTCGGAAAGATTGTCATTGTTGCCGCCGTCGCAGGCTTCGGCCTGGCGCTGGGCAACGCGCCGGCACGGGCTGAGGAAAATTTCGGCTCGCCGGAATTGATCGCGGCCGCAAAGGCGGAAGGCAAGCTCGTCTATTACACCGCGAATTTCGCCGAGGTCGAGCAGCAGGTGATCAAGGAGTTCAACAAGCGCTTTCCGGAGATCAAGGTCGAAATGGTTCGCGCGCCCGGCGGCCAGCTCATCACGCGGGTGAAGACGGAGGCAGCCGCCGGCAAGCTGATCGCCGATGTCGTCGATCATTCCGATCGCGCGCTGATGGCCGAGCTCATCGACCTGTTCCAGGACTATGCGCCGCCGAACGCGGCCGACTACAATCCCGACGCGCAGATTTCACCAAAGCTGTGGCCGCGCGCCACGCTGGTCTGGTCGATCGCCTACAACACCGAATTGGTGAAGGAGGCGCCGAAGACCTGGATGGACCTGACCAAGCCGGAATATGACAAGATGACCGGCCAGGTGTTTGCGGAATCCGGCGGCACCACCTGGACCCGCACCATGTTCGAGCGGCAGGTGTTGGGCGAAGACTATTGGGCGAAGCAGGCCGCGACCCATCCGATCCTCTACCCTTCCGGCGCGCCGATGGCGGATGCGCTGGTGCGCGGCGAGGTCGCGATGGGGCCGCTGCTCTACAACGCGATCTATCCGAAACAGAAGGACGGCGCGCCGATCCAGATCTTCTTCCCGCCGGAGGGCGCCCCGGTCAATCCTTACGCGACGGGAATCCCGAAAACCGCGGCGCATCCGAATGCCGCAAAACTGTTCTTGAACTGGTGCCTGTCGAAGGAAGGGCAGACTTTTATGATCAAGGAATTGGGCAACCTCACTTCCTTGAAGGAGGCGCCGATTTATCCTGAGGGTTTCGATCCCAAGGTGGTCAAGGTGTGGTATCCGAACTTCGACCAGTATGTGAAGCTGCATGCCTCCTGGGTCGCGGATTGGGACAAGATCTACGGCTACCGGCAGTGATCGACGCTTTGATGGGTTTGGTTAAGTCATGACGGCGACGCTCGAGGTCACCGACCTGCGCAAGCAGTTCGCGATCGGCCGCGCCGCCATCGACGGCGTCAGTTTTGCGGTGCCGGCGGGCGAGATCGTGGTGCTGCTCGGCCCCTCCGGCTGCGGCAAGACCACGACGCTGCGCTGCGTCGCTGGCCTCGAACATCCAACCGATGGCGAGATCAGCATCGGCGGAAGAGTCGTGTCCTCGCCGGCGCGGGGCATCCTGGTGCCGCCTCGCTCGCGCGAGCTCGGCATGGTGTTCCAGTCCTACGCGGTATGGCCGCACATGACGGTGCGGCAGAACGTGATCTATCCGCTCAAGCACCGCAAGATCTCGCGCACGGATGCGAACAACAAGGTCGATGAGGCGCTGGAGCTGGTCGGGCTGTCCGAATATGCGGAAAGGCCGGTGGTGGCGCTGTCGGGCGGGCAGATGCAGCGCGTGGCGCTGGCGCGCAGCATCGTCTATCGGCCGCAGCTCCTGCTGCTCGACGAGCCGTTGTCGAACCTCGATGCCAAATTGCGTTTGCGGCTGCGCGACGATCTCCGCGTCATCCTCAAGCAGACCGGCATGACCGCGCTCTACGTCACCCACGACCAGGCCGAGGCCGTCGTGCTGGGCGACCGCATCGGCGTCATGCGCGACGGCAAGTTGTTGCAAATCGGCTCCCCCGACGAGATCTATAACCGGCCGGCCGATTTGTTCGTGGCCAATTTCACCGGCGCCACCAACGAGCTCCCGGGGACGCTGGTCGAACGTAACGGCTCGTTCGGCGTGGTCGATTTGGGCGACGGGCGGCGCGCCGACGCGGCGCTGCTGCAGGCGCTTGAAATCGGCGACAAGGTGCGGATCGCGCTACGGCCGGAAAACATCGCGATCGGCAGGAAGGATGCCGGAAACTGCTTTACCGCCGATGTCGTCGACCGCCGCTATCAGGGGACGCAGACAGTCTACGATATCAACCTGTTCGGCCATAAGATCGAGGCGCTCGAACTCGGCACCGCGGCGCGCCACGCCGTCGGCACGGAGGCCCCGGTTTCGCTGCCGAAGGAAGCCTGCTGGGCCTATCGCGACAGCGGGCCGTCGTCGTACGATTAGCCAAAGCGGGACCCGTCATTGCGACGACCCGAGTTGCGATGCTGCCTACCGGACGAATTCGCTCCATTCCGGGCAGGTCCGCTGCTCCATCGGCACGAGCCATGCCTTGTAGTTGCTCTTGTCGATGACCTCGGCGGGCAGGATCACCTTGTCCGGCAATGATTCGTGGTTGAGGTAGCGCACCGCCGCGCGCGTTGCCGTGCAGCCGATCTTGAACATGTTGAAATCGACGCTGGCGAGGAGGTTGCCGCTCTCGATCTCCTTTACGGCCGGCAGAATCCCGTTGATGCCGATCACGATCGCCGTCTGGTTGGCTGCCTTCAGTGCCTCCAACGCGCCGAGCGCCATGCTGTCGTTGGCCGAGAGCACGGCATCGATCTGCTTGTATTGCTCGAGGAATTTCTCCATCACCCGCGTGGCATCCGGCTGCTGGTAGTTGCCGGTGCCGAAGCCGAGCACTTCGATGAAGGGATATTCGGCGAACGCGCGCTTGTAGCCGCGCACGCGCTCGCGGTTGGTGGACGCGCCGCCGGTCCCCTCGATGACCACGATCTTTCCCTTGCCCCCGAGCTTCTCGAACAAATAGCGCGCCTCGCGGGTGCCGATCTCGAAATCGTCGGCGCCGACATAGGTGACGAAATCGCCGGGCAGGGGGTTGGCGGCCAGCACGATCGGGATTTTCGCCTCATTGAGCTTCTTGACCGAACCGATCATCGCCACGTCATCGACGGGAATGAAGACCACCGCGTCGGGGCGGTCGTTAAGCGCCTGCTCGACCATCGCCTTTTGCTCGTCGACATTATCCGGCTGCTTTGGAACGAAGTGCAGGATTTTGGCGCCGGCCGAACGCCCGATCTGGTCGGCGGCGATGCGGAACGCCTGATACGCCGGATTGGTCGTGTTCTTGGTGAAAACCGCGATAGTCGGCTTGTCGTCGGAGGCCATGGCGTTACCCGAGAGCACGAAGACGAGAGCGAACAGCGTCGTCATTATCACGTTTCGAATGGTTCTTACCCAGCTATTACAGCCACAAAATCTTCTTGCGGTAGTCGAGATCGTTCAGCAGCGGGCCCGCGGGGCCCTGATGAAACACGGCGCCGCGCTCTAGTGCGAAGACGCGGTCGGCGAGCGCCAGCACCAGGTCGAGATTGTGCTCGACGATCACGATCGACATGTGCTTGCGCAACAGGTCGAACACCTTGAACAGTTCCAGCGTCACGGTCGGCGCCAGGCCCTCGAACGGCTCGTCCAGAAGCAGCAGCTTGACATTGCCCGACATGGCGCGGGCGACCGCAACCATCTGCTGCTCGCCGCCGGAAAGATAGTCCGCCGCGACGTCCATGCGCTCCTTCAGGTGCGGGAAGTATTCGAAGATCTTCTCTTCGCCCCAGACGATGCCGGTCTTGCCGTCGGTCTTGCGGGCGAGACGGCCGAGCGCCAGATTCTCCCGCACCGTCATGCCTGCGAACAGGCCGCGCCCCTGCGGCACGTAGCCGATGCCCAAACGCGCGATATCCGGCGCGGGAAGGTGCGCGATATCGCGGCCTTCATATTCGATTCCGCCCGACGCCGCTGGCACCAGGCCAGCCAAGGTTTTCAGAAGCGTCGACTTGCCGGCGCCGTTGCGGCCGAGGAGAGCGACGATTTCGCCGTCGCGGACGTCGAGGGTGGCATCGTTGAGGATATGGCTCTTGCCATAGAACGTGTTGACGCGTTCGAAACGCAAGATCGGCGCGGCGTCTTGTCTGGCGTCGTCGCTGCGCTGATGCGCAATCGCCGGAATGCCCTTGCCGGTATAGATCTCCTGCACGCGCCGGTCGGCACGCACGGCATCCGGCGAACCGGTCATCAGCACTTCGCCCTGGTTCATCACGGTGACGCGTTGCGAGAAGCCAAGCACGCGGTCGATGTCGTGTTCGACGATCAGGACCGGAATATTGGCGGCGATGTCCTGGACCAGGTTCGACACGCGCTCGCGTTCGGCCGCCGCAAGGCCCGCCAAGGGCTCGTCGAGCAACAGCACCTGCGGTTTGGAGCCGAGCGCTATGCCGAGGTCGACCAGGCGCTGCCCGCCATAGGACAGTTCGCCGCCCGCGACGCGTTCGATTCCTTCGAGCCCTAAGAATTTGACCAGCTCGGCGGTCTCGGCATGGATATCGGGAAAACTGTCGATGTCGTGCCAGATATTGAACCGCACCGAACTGCGCGCCTGCAGCGACAGCCGCAGGTTTTCGTAGATCGAGAGCCCGCGAAACAGGTTGGTGATCTGGAACGAGCGCGAAAGCCCCTGATGACAGATCGCCTCCGACGAGACGCCCTGGATATCGTGGCCATTGAGCCGGATCGACCCGCTATCCAAGGGGAACAGGCCCGATACGAGGTTGAACAGCGTAGTTTTGCCGGCGCCGTTCGGGCCGATCAAGGCGTGGATCTCGCCGGCGCCGAGTTTCAGGTTCGCGCCTGCGACGGCGCAGATGCCGCCGAAATATTTTGAAACGCCGTTGACCTCCAGCACTTTTCCCTTGAGGCCTTTCGGTTTCAGGAACGCCGGCAACGGCAGGCCTTCGTAAATCCTTCGCTGGCCCATGGCGGCGGCCTGTTCCGGCGCGGGCCTGAAGCGCCGCTTCAGCGTGCTCCAGATGCCGACCAGCCCGTCGGGCGAATACAGCACGAAGCCGACGAAGATCAGCCCGAACCAGAGCAGCCAGTTCGGCGTCCAGATCGAGAACAGCTCGCGGAACAGGATGAAGAACAGCGCGCCGAGTGCGGGTCCCAGCATGCTGCGCATGCCGCCGATCACGACCATCGCCAGCAATTCGCCGGAAAACGGCACGGAAACGGCTTCCGCCGAAACCAGGTAGGTCTGGAACGCCAGCAGCGCGCCGGCAAGCCCGGTCACCACAGCCGATATTACGAAGACCACAAGCTTGTAGCGCTCGACCGGATAGCCCTGGAACGTGGCGCGCAACTGGTTTTCGCGGATCGCCACCAGCACGTGGCCGAACGGCGAGCGCGCCAACCGCAAAAGAAAACACAGGACGCCCAATCCGATCACGGCGACGGTCACGTAGTAGGTCGGGGCCGGGTCAAGGCTCAGCGGCCCGATGCTGCCGCGCTGCAGGCCGCCCAAGCCGTCTTCGCCGCCGGTGACGGCGCTCCAACGGAAGGCAACGGTGTAGGTGAGAGCGGCAAGCGCCAGCGTCAGCAGCGAGAAGTAAACACCGCGGCGCCGCAAGATGACGATGCCGGCGGCCGCGGACAGGATCGCGACAAAGACCATCGACAACACTAGCGGCAGCCAGATCTCACCGGGAAACCAGTTCAGCTGGATCAGGCCGGCGGCGTAGGCGCCGATGCCGAACCATGTACCGTGGCCGAACGACACCAGGCCGGTGTAGCCGACACATAAATTGAGCCCCATGGTCGCGATCGCGAGGATGACCACCATGGTTCCGGTGTTGAGCGAGAGTCCAAGCGCCTGCAGGCCGAAGGGCAGGGCAACCATCGCGAGCGCCGCGAACACCAGCGGCCAATATTTTTCGAAAGGCGAGGTTCTCATTCGAATTTCTCGATGCGCTCGCCGAGTAGGCCGCGCGGACGCACCAGCAGGATCAAGAACATCAGGACGTAGATCGACGCTTCGCCGGCGGCGGGGGCGAAATGAATGGTGATGCCGCGCACCACGCCGACCAAAAGGGCCGCGATCACCACGCCCCAGAAACTGCCGAGCCCGCCGATCACTACCACCACGAAGGCAACCGTGATGATCTCGGCGCCCATGGCCGGATGCACGATCGTGATCGGAGCAAAGAATGCACCCCCGAGTGCGGCCATGCCGACGCCGAGCATGACGATCGCGGTCATGTAGGGCTGCAGCCGGATGCCGAGTGCGGCGACCATGTCCGGCCGCTGAATGCCGGCGCGCACGACGCGCCCGAACGAGGTCTTGTGCAGCAAGAGCCAGACGCCGAGCAGGACTGCGGCTACGACGACCAGAATGAGCAGGCGGTAGCGCGAAAACAGGAAATCGCCGAGGATGACCGAGCCTCGAAACGCCGGCGGGATCGAGGCCGACAGCGGCGCCGCGCCCCAGATGATGCGGATCGCTTGTTCCGCGACCATGGCAAGGCCGAACGTGACCAATAGGCTCAGGATCGGATCGGCGGTGTAGAACCTGCGCAGGATGAAGCGCTCGAACAGGATACCGAGCATGGCGACCGCGATCGGGGAGATCACGACCGCCGGGCCGAAGCCGAGATATTTTGTGAGCTCGACGGAGGCGTAGGCGCCGAGCGCGTAGAACGCGCCATGGGCGAGATTGACGATGCCCCCGACACTGAAGATCAGCGACAGCCCGAGCGCAATCAGGAGATAGTAGCCCCCGAGCACGAGGCCATTCAGCACCTGTTCCAGCAAGAACTCGAACTGCATATCAGGGTCCCGGAGGCACAACGTTTCGGCGGGAGCAATCCCGCCGGTAGAAAGCGTAGGCCCAAACCAGGGCCCGAGCGCCGCCCGACCGACGTCGCGGTTACAAGGAACAGGGATTCTGTTCCTTGGTCGGCGCCAGCGCCTCCAGTGGTTCATTTGCCTTGGGCACCGCGGCTCCCAGCGCAATGAAATCCCAGGGGTCGTTGGCGTGGCCCTTGGGCTTGACGGTGAACGGATAGGCTTCCTGCATCAGCTGATGGTCCCAGGATCGGAAATGAGCCTTGCGCGCCTTCAGGATGTCGAACTCCGTTTCTTTCTCGAAATGGGCGATCAGCGGTTCGGTGTCGGTCGACTTGGTCTCGTTCATGGCCTGCGCCATCATCTTGAACGCAACGTATTCGATCCATGCATGGTTCTCGGGCGGCTTGCTGTACTTCTCGATGAAGTTCGCGACGAAGACCTTGGAGGCCGGGACATCGAGAGTGTGGTACCAGACCGTCGGCCAGGTGCCGCTCAGATTGCCGTCACCGGCTGCCCAGGCGTCCGCGGTGTTGAGATTGAAGCCGACGATCGGATAGGGCAGGCCGAATTCGGCATATTGCTTGATCAGGGTCGTCACCTGATTGCCGGCGAGGTTCGAACAGACCACGTCGGGCTTGGCCTGACGTATCTTCAGCAGGTACGGGCTGAAGTCGGTGACGTCGGTTGCGATCAGTTCGTCGCCGATCAGGTTGCCCCCGGTGGCGCCGAAGAAACGCTTGGCCGCGGCCAGCAGATCGTGGCCGAAAATGTAGTCGGCGGTCAGCGTGTAGAACTTCTTGCCCTTGACCATGTTGTCGCGCAGCAGCGCCTGGCCGACCGTGTTCACCATCACGGTGTTCGGGATGTCGGTGTGGAAGGTGTATCTGTTGCAGTTCTTGCCGCGCAGCGCGTCGGAGCGCGCGCCGGTTTGCATGAACAGCTTCTTGTTCCGCGCTGCCACCTGCATGATCGTCAGTGCGGAAGCCGAATTGATTTCCCCGATCAGCACGGTCGCGCCGTCCTGTTCCAGCATGCGCTGGGACTTGGTCGCAGCGGTAGCGGGATTGACCGAATCTTCCGACATGACGTCGAGTTGGCGTCCCATGACGCCGCCGCTATGGTTGATTTCTTCCACGGCCAACTTCATGCCGAGCGTGGCATAGGTGCCGAGCGCGCCGAGAAAACCGGTGAGCGGCGTCAGGTGACCGATCTTGATCTTGTCGGCCTGGCCGCTGACGATGTTCGGAAATCCGAGCGCTGAAGCGCCGGCGAAAGCGGCGCCGGCCTTCAACAGGGTTCGCCTGGCATAGCGGTTCATCATTGGTCTCCTCCCGTGGCGGCTTGCGAGGTCCCTCTTCGATCCAGGGCCTTATCGATCCAGGGCCTCAGAGCCATGCGAGAATGTGAGAGACGGTTTTCTATTGTTGGATGATCATTCCGGACGAGAGCCGCGCTGTCAACGCAAAAGCGCGGGGGTCCCGCTTCGTCTGAGTCTTAAGTCGGTTCAGCTTGAACCTTTTGCGCCGAAATCCTGCGACAGGCGGCTGGCAGCGGCTTGAACGGTCTGGGCGCTACTGTGCAGCGACTGGTTGGATAGGCGCCATATCGGCCCGGAAATCCCGAGCGCGCCGATCACGTGGCCGGTGAAATCGGTCACCGGGACCGCGACACAGCGCACCTCGGGATTGAATTCGCCATCGTCGAAGGCAATCCCGGTGCGCTTGATCTCGGCGATCTCGCGCATCAACACGGCGGTGTCGGTGATCGACCTCGCCGTCGACGGCTTCAGATCGGCGCGTTCGAGGAAGCGCTTCAGTTGATCGGGGCGAAGCGAAGCCAGGATGATCTTGCCGAGCGCGGTGCAATGAGCGGGGCGCACCACGCCGACGCGATCGGTCAATTGAAATGCGCCGGGCCCGCTGGTGCGGGCGATCACGACGACCGCATCGCCCATCCGCACCGCAAAGTGGCTGCTTTCGCTGGTTTCTCGCGACAGTTCCTCGAGTACCGGGGTCGCGACATTGACCATTTCGATTTCGTCAAGCGCGCTGGCGGCGAGCGCAAACAGCGGCCGGCCGACGCGGTAGCGTTTGGAATCCTTTTCCTGGCGCAGGTAGCCCAGCGACACCAGCGTCTTGGCAAGGTGGAACGTGGTGGAATTGTGCAGGCCGACCAGCTTGCTCAGTTCCGCCAGTCCAATGCCTTCGCGGTGGCGCGCGACTTCCTCCAGAATCGCAAAGGCGCGGCCGAGCGACTGGACGCCGACCCGCTGCCGCTCGTCGGCTTCGTCGTCGATGTCTGTCTGCCCAGGCGGCACCAATTTGGCGATCGCCGCCTTGCGCGGGGCCTGCTTCTCACCGGTCGTTTGCTTGGTACGCGCTCTCACAGGATGAACCTCCATGCGACGAAGCCGAATTTTGCTGACGGCCTTATCATTGTCCGCTGCCGAGCTTTCACACAAGTCCCCATCCGCGTGCTCTTCCAGATCATGCCCTAGTAATTAAAGAGCACCATGCGCTCTTCCGTCATGTCGCGGATCGAATAGCGCGGGCCCTCGCGCCCGATCCCGGAATCCTTTACCCCGCCATATGCGAGCTGATCGGTGCGCCAGGTCGAACAGCCGTTGATGATGACGCCGCCGGTGCGCAAGTTGCGGACGGCGCGAATGGCGAGTTCGGTCGAAGCCGTGAAAATGCCGGTTTGCAGCCCAAACCGGCTTTCGCTGACGTTGCGGAACACGGCGTCGATATCGTCGTAAGGGGCGAGGCTGATCACCGGCCCGAATACCTCCTCGCAAACCACTTTCATGTCTGGCTTGGCGCCGGCGATCACGGTCGGCTGGAGTTGGGCGCCGTGACGCTTGCCGCCGGTCACAACCCTGGCGCCGCCGAATGCCGCCTCATCGATCCAGGATTCCACGCGCCGCGCCGCCTGTTCGTCGATCAGCGTGCCGACGTCGGTTGACGGATCGAGGGGATCGCCGAGCTTCAGCTTTTTCACCTCGTCAAAGACGAGGTCGAGGAATTGCTCATAGAGGCTGGAGTGGACATAGACGGTCTGCACCGAGATGCAGCTTTGGCCGGCAAGCCGCATGGCGTTGCGCGCGCATACCGGCGCGGCCGCGGCAATGTCGGCGTCGGCGTGAACGATGGTGACGCCGTTGCCGCCCAATTCCAGCGCCACGCGTCGCAATCCGGACGCCGCCTTGATCTCTGCACCCGCGCGCGGGGAGCCGGTAAAGCTGATGAAATCGACGCGGGGATCACGGACCAGCGCCGGTCCGACCTCGTCGCCATAGAGCACGTTGAGCACACCGGCCGGCGTGCCAGCGTCGACGAAGATCTGCGCGAGCTCGTGGATGACTTCAGGCGATTGCGGCGGTGCTTTCAGCACCAGTGTATTTCCGGCCGCGATCGACGGCGCGATCTTGTGGCAGGCAAGGTTCGCCGGCGCATTGAACGGCGTGATCCCTGCCACGACGCCGACCGGAAAGCGCAGCATGAAGCAGATCTTGCCAGAGCCCATGGCGCTGGCGTCGAGCGGGATATGCTCGCCCTCGATGCGCACGGCTTCTTCCGCCGACAGCGACAGCGTATCCTGGGAACGGACGATCTCGGCCTTGGAGTCCTTGACCGCCTTGCCGGTTTCCCGCGACATGATTTCCGCAATGCGGTCGGCGCGTTCGACCAGCAGTTTGGCGGCGCGACGCAACAGCGCGGCGCGCTCGTAAGCTGGTGTTGCGGCGGCCTTCGCCTTGGCTTTGACGGCCGCATCGAGCGCGTCGTTAAGGTCAGTGAGCGTCGAATGCGGCGCATGGGCGACGACCGTATTCCGATAGGGATCGCGCACCTCGTAGGTCGTGGCAGGGGTGCGCCATTCGCCTCCGATCAACATCGGTATGACGGTTGGCTCGGCTTTGGACGCGCGTTTCGCGGCGTAAATTGGGTTCATCTCGGGTCTCCCGGGTGCGGCAAAACTGGGCTTGATTGCTGGCCTTATGCTTCTGGACGCCCCGTATTCCCCGGTGCACAATCTACCACAATATAAATTGACGTATAGTATTATGAGAAATAAGGTGCCGCGCTCGTCGGCGACGGGAATTGCGCGCGTCGCTGAACCGGGGCTTCATAACGTTGAGCAAAAGTAGAGGAGGATGGATGTCGGGAAATATGCTCAATGGTGCCCAGGTCATCGTCGACTATCTGATCCAGGAGAAAGTTCCGCAGGTGTTCGGCCTGTGCGGCCACGGCAACATCCAGTTCATCGACGCCCTCTACGAGCGCTCCGCCGACATCAAGACGATCTCGACGCATCACGAGAGCGTCGCCGGCTTCATGGCCGACGTCTACTACCGCGTCTCGGGGCGACCGACCGCGACCTTCACGTCCTGCGGTCCGGGCTCGGCGAATTTGCCGATCTCGCTCGGCAACGCCTTTCTCGACTCGGTGCCCTTCATGGCGGTGACCGGCAACGTGCCGACCAGCCAGTTCAATCGCGGCGCATTCCAGGAATTGTATCGGCATTATCAGGCCGACTTTCCTTCCACCGTGCGCTCCTATTGCAAGAAGGTTTTCCAGCCGACCCGCGGCGAGATGGTGCCGCTCGCGGTGCGCCAGGCCTGGAAGACGATGACGACCGGCCGCCCGGGTCCGGTGGTGCTGGACGTGCCCTTCGACGTCTTTATGGAAGCGGCCGCCGAGGAGGCGCCGAACGCTTTAGACTGGAACGCCAATATTTCCAGCCGTTGCGGCGCCGATCCGGAAGGTGTTGTCAAAGCGGTCGACATGCTGCTGTCCGCCGAGCGGCCGGTGATGCTGGTCGGACAGGGCGTGCGCTATGGCGGCGCCGCGCAAGAATTGCTGAAGCTCGCCGAACGGCTGCAGATTCCGGTCGCGGCGTCGGCGTCAGGCCTCGGCGCGATTGACTGCAATCATCCGCTCGCGCTCGGGCTTGTCGCCCGCGCCGGCCACTACCAGGCCAATCACGCCGCGCGCCAGGCCGATGTGCTGCTGGCACTCGGCGTGCGCTTCGACGACCGCACGTCGAGCTCGTGGATCCCCGGTTATTCCTTCACCATTCCGCCCACAAAACTCATTCACGTCGACATCGATCCGGAAGAAATCGCCCGCAACTATCCGGTCGCGCTCGGCCTGATGGCTGACGTGCGCACCTTCCTGCGGCAGGTTCATGCCGAGCTCGATCGCCGCGCCAATCTCAGTGGCAAGGCCGATGCGCGCAAGAAGTGGCTGGCGCAGATCGACGTCTACCGCAAGGAGTGGGACAAGTTCGTCGCGCCCGGTTTTTCCGACGACACCATGCCGATCAATCCGCAGCGCGCGGCGCTCGAGATCGACAAGGCATTGCCGGAAGATGCGATCCTCGTCAGCGACATCGGCGTGCACCACAACTGGCTGCTCGGCTTCTGCAAGCCGAAACGGCCGGACTCGCTGATCGGCTCGATGGGGTTCGGTCCGATGGGCTTTGGCGTCGCAGGCGTCATGGGTGCGAAATTTGCCGCGCCCGATCGTCCCTGCGTCTCGGTCTGCGGCGACGGCGCGTTCTTCATGCATGCCAATGTGCTCGGCACCGCGGTCGAATACGATCTTCCCGTGGTCTGGGTGGTCTGGAACAACTACGCCTATGCCTCGATCCGCGGATTACAGCGCGGCTATCTCGGCGGCCGCGAGCTTGCCACCGACTTCCACGACCCGAAGACCGGCAAGCGCTATAATCCGGATTTTGCCGCGATGGCGCGCTCCTGCGGCGTCGAAGGCGTGCGCGTCGATCGCGCCGGCGACATCGGCGAAGCGATCCGCAAGGGCATCGCCGCAAATAAGCCGTACCTGATAGATGTCGATATCGCCGCCGACATCAATCCGATGGGTGCCGGCGTCTGGGAGTTGCCCGGGCTTGGGCAAAGCAAGGCCGGCATCGGCACCCGCTTTCAGCCAGCGTGATTAGATAAGGAAACAGCATGTTGCTTGAAGGCAAGAAAGTCGTGGTCGTCGGCGGCTCGTCGGGCATTGGTTTCTCCACCGCCGAAATGGCCAAGCGCGAAGGCGCCGAGGTCATCATCGCTTCCCGGAATCCGGAACGCCTTGCCGCCGCGGCAGACGAGTTGAATGCGATCGCGATGCCGGCCGACGTCACCAGCGACGAGAGCGTCGAGAGCCTGTTCCGGAGCTGCGGTCCGGTCGACCATGTCGTGGTCACGGCCGCGCAATTGCGCACCGGTCCGTTCAAGACGGTCAAGATAGAAGACGTCCGCGCCACCCTAGAAAGCAAGTTGTGGGGCGCCTGGCGCGTGGCGCGCGCGGCGGAAATCCGTCCCGGCGGATCGCTGACGCTGGTCTCCGGATATTTGAGCATTCGGCCGCGGTCCAACTCTGCCATCATCAGCGTGGCCAACGGCGCGCTGGAGTCGCTGGCGCGGGCGCTCGCGCTCGAGCTGGCGCCGGTGCGCGTCAATGCGGTATCCCCGGGGATCATCGACACGCCGATCCGCGCCGCAATGCCGGAGGCCGCGCGGCTTGATATGCTCGCCAAGACCGCCGCATCGCTTCCGGTCGGCCGGGTCGGCCTCGGCGAGGATATCGCCCAGCAGATCCTCGCCTTCATGACCATCGGCTTTGCCACGGGATCGATCGTCTATCTCGACGGCGGAGGCCTGGTTACCTGACAGGCCGAGAAAGGTCCTGCGCGAAGAACTTCGGGGGAAGCGAACATGACTTCAGAAAACAACGGCGCCTTCATTCGCAACATCGCCGAAGTGCCGTGGCGCGAGTTCCCCAATCACTTCGGCGGCGCGCTTTCAAAACCTTTGGTGATGCCGGAGACCGCCGGCTCGCGCCACCTCGATTATCGCATCTCGATGTACCAGCCGATGGCCCATGTGGCGCGCCACAAGCATTGGGTTCAGGAACAGATCTACCACGTGCTGGAAGGCGAGGGGCTGATGGAGATCGCGGGCAAGAACCATGTCGTGCGCAAGCACGACTTCATCTTTCTGCCGCCCGGCGTCGAGCACGCGATCTCGAATACGGGACTGGTCGATCTGGTGTTTCTGGTGATCACCTCGCCCGTGAGTGACGAATAGGCGCGGCCAGCGCGAGCGTGGCAATTCCTTGTTGGCGCAAATCAGCCTAACATGCGGATCGCTCGTTGACAGAAGGAACTGACGTGGACCTCGAGCTCAAGTCCAGGACTGCGGTCGTCACCGGAGCCAGTATCGGAATCGGCCGCGCCATCGCCAAGGGCCTCGCGCTGGAGGGCGTGCGCGTCGTCGCGGTAGCGAGGCGGAAGGCGCTGCTTGCGCAGCTTGTGCAGGAGGTCGAGGCCGCAGGCGGCACGGCGGTTATTCCGCTCGTTCAGGACATCGTTGAGGAAGGTGCCGCAAGGAAGCTCGCGGCCGCCGCGATCGCGGAGCTCGGTCACGTTGACATCCTGATCAACAACGCCGGCGGCAGCAGGCCGCTGCCGGTCGATGCGCCCGATCGCGACTGGGACGAAGCCATTACCCTGAATTTCACCAGTTACCGTAAGCTCGCTCATGCGCTGCTGCCGCAGATGATCGAACGCAACTGGGGACGCATCATCAACATCACCGGGAAATCCGAACCGGAGGGATTGAATGCCGCGTTCGCGGCCAAGGCCGCTGTCCATGCTTGGGCGAAGGGGCTCTCGCGCGAGATCGGAAAGCACGGCATTACGGTGAACTGCATTCCGCCCGGACGAATCATGAGCGAGCAAATCCGCCGCAACTATCCCGAAGACTACCGCAAGAGATTTGCCGAGAAGGAGATTCCGGTGGGCTATTGGGGCGAGCCGGAGGATCTCGCCGCGTTCGCCCTGTTCCTGGCCTCGCCGAGGGCACGCTATATAACGGGCACGGTGATTCCGGTCGATGGCGGGCTTCGCCGCTATCAATTCTAAGGCCGCTGAAAATGCTAAGCGCGCCGCAAGTGTAGGTTCGAGGCCGCCGCTCACGGCAAGACGCAAGCATTCCAGCGAAATGATGTAAATCAGCGATGGTGTGGGATCCGCAACAATATCTGAAATTTTCCGGCCACAGGCTGAGGCCTGCGGTCGATCTCCTGATGCGCATTCCAGCGTTTGCTGTGCGCAGCGTCGCCGACCTTGGCGCAGGCGCGGGCAACGTCACCAAATTACTCAGAGAGCGATGGCCGGACGCCGCCGTCACCGGTGTGGAAGGCTCCGCCGAAATGGTCGCCGCCGGAAAGAAGGCGGCACCCGACATCGAATGGCGGCACGAGGATCTGGCGTCTTGGCGACCCGCGCAAACATACGACCTGATCTACTCCAATGCGGCGCTGCACTGGCTGCCTGATCATGCCGCGTTGTTTCCTGCGTTAATGGAGAAGGTCGAGCCGGGTGGCATCCTCGCGGTGCAGATGCCGCGCAATTTCACGGCGCCTTCGCACCTGCTGATCGGCGAAACCGCCATGAACGGACCGTGGCGCGGCAAGCTGGAACATCTCGTGACGCCGCAACCGGTGCAGGAGCCGGCATTTTATCACGGTCTATTGGCTCGGCTGTCGGAAAACATCGATATGTGGGAGACCGAGTATCTGCAGGTCCTGGAAGGCGAGAACCCGGTCAAGGAATGGACCAAGGGCACCTGGCTGACGCGCTATCTGGACGTCCTTCAAGGCGTGGATCAAGCGGCATTCGAGGCCGCCTACGGCGAGCGGGTTGCAAAAGCCTACCCGAAGAATCCGCAAGGCCAGACTCTTTTTCCGTTCAGGCGATTGTTCATGGTGGCCCAGCGCAAGACCTGATCCGGCGCTTGGTTAAGCATGCGGCATGGCGCCGCGCCGTCGGGCGAGGAGCTGCGTGAGACCTGCCTGAACAACGTCGGCAGGCCTCAGTCCGGCGAGTTCGGCTTAGGTCTAGTTGTTCGAATATTGGTTTGCTGCCACTACTGAGACCGGAAAACCAAAAAACAACCGGTTTCGGCGCCAACTCGGAGGAGAATTCATGCGTAAGCTAATTCTTGCGAGCATTGCGGCCATGCTTTTCATGGCCCCGGCCGCCGCGATGGCCGATGGCCCGATCGTCATCAAATTCAGTCATGTTGTCACCAACGACACGCCGAAGGGCAAGGGCGCGCTCAAATTTAAGGAGCTCGCCGAGAAATACACCAACGGCAAGGTTCTGGTCGAAATCTATCCGAACTCCTCGCTCTACAAAGACAAGGAAGAGATCGAGGCGCTGCAACTCGGCTCGGTGCAGATGCTTGCGCCCTCGACCGCGAAGTTTGCGCCGCTCGGCATCAAGGAGTTCGAGGCGCTCCCTCGATCTGCCGTGGCTGTTCAAGGATGAAGCGACCTACGCCAGCGCCATGAAGGGCCCGGTCGGCGAGTGGCTGTTCCAGAAGCTCGAAGCGAAGGGCATCACCGGTCTCGCTTATTGGGACAACGGCTTCCACATGGCCTCGGCCAATCGTCCGCTGCTGATGCCGGCCGATTTCCAGGGTCTCAAGATCCGCATCTCCGGCTCCAAGATTGCCGACCGCTACTTCCGCGATCTCGGCTCGATCCCGCAGATCATGGCATTCTCGGAAGTGTATCAGGCCGCCCTGCAGAGCGGCGTGGTCGATGGCTGCGAGAATACCGTCTCGAATTATCTGACACAGAAATTCCATGAAGTGCAGAAGGACATCACGGTCTCCTACCACGCTCATTTGCAGTATGCCGTGATCGTCAACTCGAAGTTCTGGAACGGATTGCCGGCAGATATCCCCGCCCAGCTCGAGAAAGCGATGGACGAGGCGACCGATTATACCAACTCGATCGTTGTCAAGGAAAACGAGGATGCGCTCGGATTCCTGGCGCTGGTTAATATCCTGTTGTTGCCGGCCGGCAACTTCATGGAGCCGACCTCGATCATCCTGATCATGGCGCCGATCCTGGCGCCGGCCGCGAAGCGGCTCGGCATCGATCTGGTCCATTTCGGCATCGTCATCGACTGTCAACATGGAGGTCGGGCTCTGCCACCCGCCGGTCAGCCTCAACCTTTGCGTCGCCCCGATGATCGCCGACATGCGCATCACCGATCTGGCCATGGCCGTCTTTGCCGTGGCTCGTCACCATGCTGGTGTTCCTCTGATCGTGACCTATTGGCCCCAGCTCACGCTCTGGCTGCCGACGGTGCTCGGCATGCACTGAGGTTCGCTCCCGGCCGAGAGCGGTCCTCACCGAGCCTCCGGAGCCGGCGTGGAAAGCTTGCGGGCGGGCTGCCGCAGCGCCGGGCGCCCGAGGCGGCATATGTTGCGTATCCCCGCAACACTGGGATAACGTAACGGCGGAGCTGCGTTGGGGCCAAGCCGAAAGCCCCGATCTATTTCAATGCGCGGCGTGCATGCCATCGGCGGGCGGGGAGGTTTCCATGGCCGACGACACGTTTCCGCGTCGCAAGTTCCTGCTGGGCGCCGGGCTCGCTGGCACAGCGATCGCGGCGGGAGTAGCTCAGCCGGTCGAGGCGCAGCAGCCGACGCCGGCCGCCCCCCCAGTCGCAGTCCCGCCACCGCAGGCGAACGAGCCTTTCATCACGTTGACCGCGCTGGAGGCGGCGTTCATCGTAGCCGTGGTTGACACGCTGATCCCACCCGACGAGCTCTCGCCGTCGGGCAGCGATTGCGGTGTTGCCGTCTTCATCGACCGGCAGCTCGGCGGCGCCTGGGGCGGTGGCGCAAAAATGTATCGCGCAGGTCCGTTTCTGAAAGGCAAGCCGGAGCAAGGCTATCAGCTGGCGCTTGCGCCGCGCGAGTATTTCGCAAGCGGCATTGCGGCGACCAATGCATGGACGCGCAAGGCTTTTGGCGGCAAGGATTTCGATCGACTGGCAGCAGTAGACCGCGTTGCCGCGCTTAAGGCGATGGAGGACGGCAAGGCCGAGTTCGAGAATTTCGACGCGCGCGCCTTCTTCGGACAACTGCTCTCGATCACCATGGCCGGCTTTTTCGCCGATCCGATCTACGGCGGCAATCGTGACATGGTCGCCTGGAAGCTGATCGGTTTCCCGGGCCTGCCTGCCACCTATGCCGACAAGATCGATGAGTACCGCAACAGACGATATGCTGCGGAGCCGCAATCGATCGCCGACTTTTCGTAAAGGAGGCGGCGATGGTAACGCGATTGAAGGAAGTCGATGCGGTCGTGATCGGCGTGGGTTTTTCCGGGTCGATCCTGGCCCGTGAACTGACCAAGGCTGGCCTTAACGTGATCGGACTGGAGCGCGGCGCTGACCGCAATCCGGCCGAGGAGTTCATGTTGGCGCGGCTGCGCGACGAGCTGCGCTATGTGGTGCGGCTCGAGCTGATGCAGGACAACTCGACCGATACCATCACCTTCCGCAACGCGTCCGATGAACTCGCGTTACCGATCCGGCGCTTCAGCGCCTTCTTGCCCGGAGAGGGCGTCGGCGGCACCGGTATCCATTGGGGCGCCTTGCATTGGCGCTTCTTGCCGACCGACTTCCGGATCAAGAGCTTGCTGACCGAGAAATACGGCGCCGAGGCCATCCCGCAAACCATGACCATCCAGGATTGGCCGCTCAGCTATGACGAGCTCGAGCCATCCTACGATCGCTTCGACAAGCTCTGCGGGGTATCGGGCCAGGCGGGAAATCTTCGCGGCAAGCCGATTTCCGGCGGCAATCCGTTCGAAGGCCCGCGCAGCGAGGATTATCCCAATAAGCCCATCAAGACCGGCGTCGCACCTTCGATGTTCAGCGAGGCGGCCAACAGCCTTGGTTATCATGCATTTCCGGTGCCGACGGCAACGTCGAGCGCGCCTTACGTGAATCCGGAGGGCATCACGCTCGGGCGTTGCGAGTATTGCGGCCACTGCAATCGCACCGCCTGCGAGTCGAACGCAAAGGCGTCTCCTAACGTGAACGTGCTGCCGGTGTTGCGCGCCGATCCGCGGTTTGAGCTGCGCACGCGCGTGTTCGTGACCCGCCTCGTCTATGACAAGCAGGCCAAGCGCGTCACCGGCGTGGTCTACACCGACATGAAGACCGGCGAGGAATACGAACAGCCGGCGGGCATTGTCGTGCTGTCATCCTTTGTCTTCAGCAATACCCAGCAATTGCTGCTCGCCGGTATCGGCGAGCCCTACGACCCTAAAACCGGCAAAGGAGTTGTCGGCAAGAATTATTGCTACCAGTTCGAGGCCGGCGGCGAAGCCTTCTTCGAAGGCCGTGAATTCAACCCCTTCATGGGCGCTCCCGGCATGGGCACCGCGATCGACGATTTCAACGGCGAGAATTTTGACCATTCGGGTCTCGGTTTCTTCGGTGGGGGTTACATCGCTTGCCTCAACGGCGGCGCACCGCCCATCGAAGGGCGCGTATTGCCGCGCGGCGAGCCCCGCTGGGGCGCTGGATGGAAGCAGGCGACGGCGAAGTGGTACCGGAGCAACACCCGGTTCAACACGCAGGGTTCGGTTTACGCCCACCGCGACAATTTCATGGGCCTCGACCCGACCTACAAGGATGCGCTTGGCCGGCCGCTCATGCGTCTGACCTACAACGCGACCGAGAACGACCACAAGATGTCGCGTTATCTGGTGAGCAAGCTCGAAGGGGTCATCAAGGCAATGAACCCCACCCACTACGAGGTGCGCAACCGGCCCAAGAACTTCACCATCGTGCCGTATCAATCCACCCACAACACCGGCGGCACGATGATGGGATCGGATCCTGGGAACAGCGTGGTGAACCGCTATCTGCAGGCCTGGGACGCCCACAATCTGTTCGTCCAGGGCGCATCCGTCTTCCCGCAGCAGCACGGCTACAATCCGACCGGCACGCTCGGCGCGCTCGCCTACTGGTCGGCCAAGGCCATCACTGAACAATATCTCAAAAACCCCGGTCCGCTGGTGCATGCGTGATCGGAAGAAAAAATATGGTGCGGGCGTAAGGCGAAATTCATGAGCATTCCGGTCTCGGTCACATCGGCGGGAGTTTTTCTTTTTCTCGCGTTCACCGGCCACGCCAATGCGGCGGACGCTGAGCACGGCAAGGTCTTGTTCCAGGCCTGCGCCGCCTGTCACTCCGATCGTCCCGGCTCGCTCGGCCCGAATCTCAAGGGTGTGTTTGGCCGCAACTCGGCGTCGCTCGACGACTTCCGCTACTCGAACCCAATGAAGCGCGCCAACCTGGTGTGGGACGAGGACAATTTGCGCGCCTATGTTCACGATCCGCAAGCCAAGGTGAAGGGCAATCGCATGCCCTACGGCGGAATGAGCGACCCAAAGGACGTCGACGACGTCATCGCTTACCTCAAGACGCTGAAGTAGCGCATTTTGCTCCCGGCGCGCCGTCGAGAGGCAGGAGCTTCGGTAGGCTTGAGGTTGAGATAAGAGCGGCGCGATCGCGACCTCACGTGGCGCATTGCCCGTCTCTTGTGGTCAGGTACCGGTCGTCACCGGCGCCTCTTCGCAGGCTGCCGGCAATACCTGCGCTTCCTTCACGCATCGCAGCCTCGGCGTTACATCGAGGCGCAGCCGATTGCCGTAGCGAAGTGCTGTGAACAGACCTTCGCCGATCTCGTATTTGACAGCGACGTCGGTTTGCCCATCATCGATAGCGACATGGTAGCACTTGGCTGGTTCCTCCGTGCCGGACCTCCAGGTAGACCACCCGATCTGTCGCCGCGATGGGGGCATGGGACACGTCGTACAGTCCGCGATACACAAAGCGCCCGAAGACAAAGCTGAGGCAGGCCCACAGGATCCATCCTGCCACCAACAACGCAGGAGGAACTTGCCGTAGCCGGGGCGGGTTTGTCGTGAACCAGAAGAGGACATAACCCCAGATCGCGAAGCCGGGCAGCCCACCGGGATCACGCACAGTGTCGCGAGCGGATCCGTACCCGAAAAAAAGCGGGCCCATCAACGATGCGTATCTGTCGCTAGCTTCCGGAGCGACCAGACGGTTCGATCGAGTTGAGGCGCAAACAGCGACTGCGTCGGTCCAGCGATGCCGAGTCCCACCGCAAAGGCGCTCGTTCGACTTGCGGATGATGAATCGCGCTTGAGGGCGGCGGTCTCGGCCTTGAGCTGCACGCCGAGGCCCGGTATGCGGCAGCAACCCGCCTGGCCGGCGCCGGTCGGAAGCGGCCGATGCAGCACCAGCACACGCCAGGCCAAGACCACATAGGTCAGCAGGCAGAGCCAAATCCAAGCCCCGGCCGCCAGCGCGAGCCCGGCCGGCACCGCCAAGCCGACCCACAGCCAGAAAACCGCGCTCAGAGAGATTCGCTCCAGCACTAACCCGCGCCCTCGCGCATCGGAGACGACCCGTTTGGTGAACGTCGTCATCCACACCTTGGCGTGGTCGCTTGATTCCAGACGCAGCGCGGATTCGGGAGCGGAATCACCACCAACCCCGGCGCGGGAAACGACGTGATCCAGGACGCTCCGCTCATAGGGCCGCAAGCTGGCTTCGGCCGCAGCCGCGGGCTCGATTCCTGCCTGCCCTTCTGGTCCCTCAGCGCGACGGAGGAAACCGCGTGCGATAAGATCAAGGTAAGTCGCGGTGACGGCGCGCTCCGCCAACTCGCCTCGCGCGGAGCACAGCAGCGCGGCAACGGCCGGCGGCTGAGCTGTCTCTAGACAAATGTTTGTTCGTGTTTGTGACATCGCTTGTCGCGAGACAAACCGGACCTGTCGGCCGAGGAAATGTGATATTCAGCGCCAAACCCCTGCGCGCCGGTGGCGATCAGGATCATACGTGATTCGAAATGACATTGATGACGTGAAACGAAGGTCGCTGTCGCGCTATTTCGGAGGTCCTGATGTCCGCCAACGTCGTTCAGACTTATCGGGCGTTCGCTTATAACAATGCCTGGGCGAACCATCGCTTATTGGATGCTTGCCAAAATCTGTCCCAGGCCGAGTTTGAAGCGGCGCGCACCGGTTTCTTCCCGAGCCTGCAGCAAACCCTCAATCACATCTTGATCATTGACCATTTCTACGTCGACGCGTTGGAAGGTGGATCGCTTGGGCCAAGAGCGTGGGAAAATCCGGTGCCGTGCACGACTGTCGCCGATCTTCGACAGAAGCAGGCCGCAGTTGACCGGCGGCTCATCGCCGTCTGCGAGAGTCTGACCGCGGACAGTCTCGACGAAATGGTGCGAGTCAATCGCAATACGCGGGTACAGACCGAACGGCGCGATCGTCTTCTGATGCATCTGTTTCAGCATCAAGTCCATCATAGAGGGCAAGCACACTGCATGCTCGCCGGAACAGCGATCAAGCCGCCCCAGCTCGATGAGTTCTTCTCGATCGATGAGGCGCATCTGCGGGCAGAAGAATTCAGCGAATTCGGCTGGACTGAGCAGACAGTGTGGAAGCCGTAGCAGGCGCTTCAATATCTCGCTCTCGTGACGTGCTCCGAGGCAGACGTTCACGACGCCGCAACCTTAGAGGGTTGGGCTTCGCTTGTGCGAGGCTTTCGGCTGAGTATCAAGGGCTCTAAAAAGTGCGGTCGCAAGATCCGTCTTCTGGAAAGGTTTTTGGAGGACGGCCCGGTCGTTGTGTTGCTTGGGCACGCCCGTTGCGCCGTAACCGGTCGCAAAGACGAAAGGGACGCCCTTCCGCTGAAGTTCGTAGGCGACAGCATCGGTGGCTTGACCGTCCAGATTCACGTCGAGCAACGCGATCTCTATGGTCTCCGAAGCGATTAGCTCAAGGGCTCGCTCCACCTTGGAGGCCGGCCCGATCAGCTCGCAGCCCAGTTCTTCGAGCATGTCCTCGATAAGCATCGCAATCATCATCTCGTCTTCGACGACGAGGACCTTACATCCACGCAGATTTGGCCGGTCCACCAATAACCTCCTGAATCATTGGTTACGAAGTGCAGGTGACAAGCTCCCCGTGATTCTGGTCAATGGAGAGCGGATCCAACAGATGACTCCCGTCTCGCGGTAGTCAATCTTTGCTTCACCGCCAAGCTCACCGGCGAGGCCCCGCTCAATGAGGCGAGAGCCAAACCCTTTTCGGGTGGGTGAGATGACCAAAGGACCGCCGGTCTCGGCCCAGGTTATGTTGAGATAGGACTCGCGAAGATCCGTGCCTATTGACCACCGTACGGAAGCTCGGCCAGAACGAGTTGAAAGAGCCCCATATTTCACCGCGTTCGTTGCGAGTTCGTGCAACGCCATCGTAATCGCGAGGGTCGACTTTGGGGGTAGCTTGACCTCGGGACCATCAATCTCGAAATCGCGCCCACCGGCAATAAAAGGCGAGAGTGCTTTAACGACAATGTTTCGCAGGTAGGCGCCTTCCCAGTTTTGTTGGGTAAGGACGTCATGAGCACCAGCAAGCGACAGTAATCGTGACTCCAGTACCTCATTCACTGAGACCGGCACCTTCGCGCCTTTGAGGGTTTGCGCGGCAATAGACTGCACGGTAGCCAGCGTGTTCTTGACGCGATGGTTGAGTTCATTGATCAGCAGCTCACGCTGCCGGGCGGCGCCAACCTGCGCGGAAACATCACGAAAGTAACAGACCACGCCGTAGCCGCCCTCGGGTAGCGGGATGCGATGAATCTGCCACTCGTAATATTCGGTGACGTTGCGGTCCAGCCGCTCCTCAATATGCTGCGGGTCGAAATAAGGTTGGCCGGTATCCAGCGTATGTCTGAACAAATGCACTATTTCGTCCGCGTAATGTGCGGGCCACAAGACATGGATGAGCTCATCAAAATCGCGCCCAATGAGATCGGAAATCTGTCCGAAGGCCGCTGATGCCGTTGGATTCACGCTCAGGATCTTGAAGTCCGCGTCAATCACATAAACGCCTAGCGGCGCTCTATTTAGCAACGTTTCATATTGAGTAGTACGACGTCGCAAAGCCTCTTCGCTCTTACGAAGTCTGTCATTTGCCTCGCGCCTGACGCCAGCGAGCATCAAATTTGTGTGGACTTGCGCGACCAATTCTCGCGCCGAAAACGGCTTGGTCAGATAGTAGTCCGCGCCGGCTTCCAGTCCCTCGACGCGGGCCTCTTCGCCGGCTCGGGCCGACAGCATGATAACGGGTATGTCATTCAGCCGCTCGTCGTTCCGAATCGCCTGCAAAAGACCGAACCCGTCGAGACCGGGCATCATTGCATCGGTCACGACAAGATCCGGCCTGCGCTCCCAAAGGGCCTGGAGCGCTGATTGACCGTCTTCCACCAGATCAATATCCCATTGAACTCCGAGCAGTCGGCCGATGTAGCCGCGCATGTCCGCGTTATCGTCGGCGACCAGGATACGTCCGTGGATGGCCGAGGGCCCGATCACGTCGGACATCGCGACATCTCTTTCCAATGTCGGAGGATCATCCCCGGACTTGATCGCAGGCAACCAGCTCAGCACTTCTTCGACAAAAGCGTCCGCTCTCAACGTCGTGGAGACGCGTGCTGACGAAGCTCCAATGCGATCAAGCGGAAGATGGTGTATGCCAAACGGGACGTCTATCTTGAAAGAGGTGCCGGTGCCAATCTTGCTCTCGACAGTAATGGAACCGCCGTGCAATTTGACGAGTTCCTGGACCAGGGCGAGACCGATCCCAGATCCCTCGAAAGATCGGCTTTTTTGATTTTCGACGCGATGAAAGCGTTCGAAAAGTCTTGGAAGCTCATGCGCCGGGATTCCGACCCCGGTATCTTTCACCACCAATTCAGCGCTTCTACCGTCTTGTGAGGGGTGCAACTCGACCGCAATTCTGCCGCCAAATGTGAATTTGAAGGCATTGGAGAGGAGATTGAAAACAACCTTCTCCCAGAGGTCGCGATCGACATAAATCTCCTGCGGCAGAGGTTCACACGCGACCTTCAGCTGAAGTCCAGCGCGCTCCGTGGCAGAGCGGAAATTGGATGCTAGTTCCGCGGTGAAAGTGGAAAGGTCGGTCGGTTGGAAATTGGCCTGAATTCGCCCCGCCTCGATGCGAGAAAAATCAAGTAAGGTATTAACCAGTTTGAGTAACCGCTTGGAGTTGCGGTATGCGACATCGAGACGTTCCCGCTGTACCGCGTTCAGCGCAGATGACGACGTATCGTTTATCGCGTCCTCGATCGGTCCGAGCATCAATGTGAGCGGCGTACGAAACTCGTGACTGACATTGGAGAAAAACAGTGTCTTTGACCGATCAATTTCCGCCAACGCATCCGCTCTTCTTCGCTCACCCTCGAACACGCGGGCGCTGGCTAGACCGGCAGAAATCTGCCCTGTCAGGAGTTCGATGAAATCGGCGTACTTGCTGTCATAGGTCCGGTGCGGGTTCAGCCCGGCGATAAGACAACCAATCGGCTTTTCCTGTCCTTGTATGGCGATCGGGACAACCACCGCCTTGTTGGGCGGCCTGCTCCAAGCACCTGACGGTAAGGGAACGTGAAAATGCTCTGAGAGATTCTCGATGACCAAGCTCTTCGTGCTCGTGATTGCGCTCGGCCACGGGCCGCCGGGAGTGATGATTGTCGGCGCCGCCGGATGACCGTTTTCGATACCGGAAGCACGGACTAGCGTCATGGGGCCATCGACGCTGCCAAGATAAAGCGCGGCAAAGCTTATGTCCTTGTCGGAAGAATCAAGGCCGACTTTGATCGCGTCCAAGACTTCTGATTCAGCACGGGCGGCAGCGAGTCGGGTCGCAATCCGGCTTAGAGAAGCAAGTCGGCGTTCTCCGAGAACACGCTCCGTATCTTCCGTAACCACACAGAGCATGCCGCTTATACGGCCATTGTCGTCGGCCAAGGGGCTATAGGAGAACGTGTGGTAGGTTTCCTCGGAGAAACCAAGCCGCTCAAGAAATAAGAGCAGCCCTTCGTCCCAAGTCGCTTCTCCCGTGGTCAAAACCCGATCGATTCGAGGCCCGATGTCCGGCCAGATCTCCTCCCAGACGTTTTCCGACCTCGAACCCAGCACCCAGTCACGCTTGATGCCGACAGTCGGAAGGTAGGCGTCGTTGCAGAAAAACGTCAGATTGGGTCCCCATGCCATCCACATGGCATAGCGCGAGGCCAGCATAATCCGGACGGCTGTCTTGAGACTTTGCGGCCAGGAGGCTGCAGGACCGAGTTCGCTCGACGCCCAATCATAAGCCCGCATCTTGGCGGCCATTTCGCCCGGGCCGCTCATGAACTCTGACGCGTGATCTACCTCAGTCGATCGTTGGGGCGCTAATTCCAACATGGTGAAAGAAAAATCCCCCCGACGAAATGAATTGATCCAACTTCTTTCCCGTGACACGACCTTAAATTGCAGACATTCCGCGCGTTGGCGGCCCTAAAAGTCCGGTGCTTCCAACGCACTCCTTCCCAGTTGGTTCCGTGGATAAAACTCGTTTCTCGGCCGTTGAAAATCGATGGAGAACTTAAGCTGATACCGCCGTCGGCTTAATCCAAGGTCCGAGGTTCGTGCGCTGCAAACTCGGGGATTCGGACGTCAAGCCGATGCTTTCCCGCGACTGGGAATCGGGCGCGGTTGGCGCGAATCACTCCAAGATTGTATGGCCTCACGCCCCCGCACCCAGCCCCAGGCTCGCATAAATCCGCCGCGCGTAGGCGCCGAACGCGTCCGTGGTCTTGATCGGCAGCGCGCGCGGAAGGGGTAGCAGAATCGGGAAATATTCCGCCATCCGCGCCGGCCCCGCGGTAAGCACCGCGCAATGCGAGGCTAAAAACACCGCTTCCTGGATCGAGTGGGTGACGAAGATGATGGTCTTGCCGCTCTCGCGCCAGATCCGGTGCATCTCCAGGTTCATCTGCTCCCGCGTCATCGCGTCGAGTGCGCCGAACGGCTCGTCCATCAGGATCAGCTTGGGGTCGTGGACGAAGGCGCGCGCGATCGCGGTGCGCTGCTGCATGCCGCCGGAGAGCTGCTGCGGATACTTGTCCTCATAGCCAGAGAGCCCGACCAGATTGAGCAGGTCGCGCGCCCGCGAACGCGCCGCTCTCATCGGCAAGCCAACGATCTCGGCCGGCAGCAGCACATTGTCCAGGACGGTGCGCCATTTCAACAGCAACGCCTGCTGGAACACCATGCCGATGTCGCGGCCGGGATCGAACCTCGTATTCGCGTTGCCGATCCGCACCGTGCCGCCGTCGGCTTCGTGCAATCCCGCCAATATCTTCAGCACCGTTGTCTTGCCGCAGCCCGAGGGGCCGACGAGCGAGACAAGCTCGCCTTCCTGCACGTCCATGGTGACGTCGGAGACCGCGAGGAATTCGGAAGCCTCGGAGCGAAAGACCTTGCGGACGTTGCGCAGGCTGATGAAAGGTGTTTCAGCCGTCATGCCAACCATTTTGCAAGGTTGGCGGCGACGAAATCGTCGTCAGAGAGATCGGCGTGCTCGTTATAGACGCGGTCGATCTCCTCGATCTGTCCGGGGCTCAAGCCTTCGGTGGGATCGAGGCACCAGATTCCCTGCATCAGTCCCTGCCGCCGCAGGATCTCGTGGCAGCCGGCGATGCAGCCGTGAAAATCGTTGGCGACGTCGAAGAACGCGCTGTTGCAATCGGTGACGCGGGCATCGAGCGCCAATAGATCGGCCGGCACGGTGTCCTTGTTGCGCGCGGCCTTGCACCGCTCGAACTGTTTGATCGCCGCTGCCGTCCACACCGACCAATGGCCGAGCAATCCGCCGCGGAAATGGGTTCGCACCGTGACGCCCTTGTCGCGGAGGTCGAACGGCAGGCTGAGATCGAGCAGGATGTGGTCGTCGTTGCCGGTATAGAGCGCGATCCGGTCGAGCCCGCCCGCGGCGCAAACCCCGCGCAGCACGTCGAGCGTGCGGTAACGGTTGAACGGCGCGATCTTGATCGCGATGACGTTGTCGATTGAAGCAAACCGCCGCCAGAAATCCGCGGTCAAGATCACGCCGCCGACTGCCGGCTGCAGATAGAAGCCGACCAGCGGAATCTCCCGCGCCACCGCCTCGCAATGGGCGATGATCTCATGCTCGGACGCCGATTTCATCGCGGCGAGACTGAGCAGGCCCGCATGATAGCCGATGCCGCGCGCGATTTCGGCTTCCGCGATCGTCTGCCGCGTCGGCCCGGAAAGTCCTGCGACCAGCGCCAGCGGCCGTTTCGTCCAGTGTGAAGCCGTCTGGGCGGCGAGCTCCAGCACCGGGCGATACAGGCCGACGTCACGGATCGCGAATTGCGTGGTGTGGACGCCGACGGCGAGGCCGCCACTGCCCGCGTCGATGTAATAACGGGTCAACGCGCGCTGATGGACGGTGTCGAGCGTGCGGTCGGCATTAAGCGCCAAAGGATGCGCGGGCAGGACGGTGCCTTCGGCGATCAGCCGTCGCACTTGCCTGTTCATCTGGCTATGATGCATGACGCGTTCCTATCCATATTCCGGGCCGGTGACGGCGAACGGGAGTTTTGCCGGCTGGTTTGAGGCGCGGCCGAACCGCATGCGTTGGAACGGCCGCTCGATGCTCCAGCCGGTGTCTGTCAATCCCTCAAGAAATCCTCCTTGGGTGGCGATGGCGTCGATGATCAGGGGGCCGGTCTCGTGAGCTGCGATGTCGCGCACCATGGCGAGCGCTCGCGCCAGATTATCCGCAAACAGCGGGCCGATGTGGCGGGCGGCGCGGCCTTCGCGCACCAGCGCCATCGCATCGCCATTCGACACCAGCCGCGAGCTTGGGCGCTCGGCAAGCTCGTGCAGTAAATCGCGGCGAGAAAAACCCATCGCGCCGGTATCGCTGATGAGCAAGCCGCTCAGGTTGCCAGCCGGCAGCGGCGCGCCGTCCGTTGCGGCTGACGAATTTTCAAGACGCAGCCGTCGTAACTGAATCGTCGGCGCAAATCCCAGCCGGCCGTAGACCGCGGCGCCTGCGGGCGTCGCGTCGAGCCAGGTGGTGAGGCCCCGTCCAGTCGCGTCGGTAAGGCAGGCATCGACCAGCCGTGTGGCCAACCCTCGCCGGCGAAAGCCTTCGGTGACGAGCACCATGCTAAGCCAAGCCTCGGCGTCGGTGTAAGGCAACAGCGCCGCGGTCGCGACCACGCGGCGATCCTTGTCGCGCACACCGAACACGATGCCCTTGCGGAGGAAAAACCGCCAGTCCGCCTCGTTCTGGTTCCAACGCGCTTCGCTCGACAGCTTTAGCCCGTCCGCCGCGTCGGCCTGGTCAAGCTGCGCCACGGAAACCTGTTCAATAGCGTCCATCGCGCACCTCATATTTGGTTGGCTTGCCGAGGCTCGGCATTGAGCGGGCAACCCAGTCCGCGGTCCATGCGATCAACTGCGCGGTGTCCACGATCGGCAGGCCGAACAGTTTTGCCGCTTGCGAGGTGTTGGTGAGCCATGCGGTCGGCTCCTCCTTGCCGACGAGGACAGGCTTGCGGCCAAGTAGCGCGCCGAATTGTTGCGCGAGATCGCGCACGGCGAGGACTTCGTGGCCGCTGACATTGATCGGCGCGGTCGGCGTGTCGCAATGCGCGAGACACCGCAGCGCCTGCGACGACGCATCGCCCTGCCAGATGAAGTTGACATGGCCGAGGTTGACGTCGATCGGCTTGCCGGTGACCACCTTGGTCGCGATATCGTGCAGCACGCCGTAGCGCATTTCGATCGCATAGTTGAGCCGCAACAGCCGGCCGGGCGTCGCATATTGCCGCGAAAAATATTCGAACATACGCTCGCGACCGACGCAGGATTGCGCGTATTCGCCGGGGGGATCGGGCGGCATGGTTTCGTCCGAGCCTTTGCCGTCGACCGGGACGAACGGATAGACGCAGCCGGTCGAGAACGCCACGATCCGCGAATTTTTGAAGGCCTGCGCGACGAGGGCCGGCACATGCGCGTTCATCGCCCAGGTCAGCGACAGATCGCCCTCGGCGCCGAACTTGCGGCCGGCCATGAAGACGATGTTCGCAATCTTCGGCAACGCTTTGATGGCGGCCTCATCGAGCAAATCGCAATGAATGGTCTCGATGCCGCGGGCCGCGAGCCGGGCTTTGACGTTCATGTCGGTGAAGCGCGCGACGCCGATGATGCGGCGATCGGGCAGGGCGGCCTTGGCGAGGCCCGCCAGCGTTGGTCCCATCTTGCCGGCGACGCCGAGAATCATGATGTCGCCGTCGACCTTGTTGAGATCGTCGATCAGTGCCTGACTCGGCCGGCACAACAGCTCATCGAGGGCCGCGATATCGGTAACGGTCTTTGGCAGATTGTCGCGCGTCAGAAGCATTGTCTTGCCTTCTTATTGCAGCTGGATATCGCGGACCACGAACAGGCGTTCGAGGCCGAGCACCAGGCCGTAGAGCGTAACTCCGAGCAGCGTCAGCAGCACGACCGCCATCACCATGGCCGGCGTGTCGAGCGAGGACTGCACCTGGATCATCAGATAGCCGAGCCCGCGATCGGAGGCGATGAACTCGCCCACGATGGCGCCGGCGACCGCGAGGATGGCGCCGACCTTCATCCCGGAAAACACGTAAGGCAGCGCACCCGGAAGCTGGATCTTGCGGAACAGCGTCCAGCGCGAGCCGCGCAGCGATTTCACGAGATCGAGCAGGTCGGGTTCGACCTCGCTCAGGCCCCGCGCGGTGGTGAGCAGGATCGGGAAGAAGCAGATGCTGAACGCAATCAGGATGTTCGGGAAGATGCCGTAGCTGAACCAGACGATGAACAGCGGGCCGAGCGCCACTTTCGGGATCATGTTGAGGGTAACGAACAGCGGCAGCAGCAGCAGGCTTATCAGCGGCGACCAGGTGAAGATCACCGCCAGCGCCACGCCCACCACGGCGCCGAGGCAGAAGCCACCGAGGATTTCGACCGCGGTGACGGCGAGGTTGGAAGCCCAGGCATAGTTCGCATGGGTCAGCGTCGCTAGCGTCGCGAGCGGCGAGGGCAAGATGAACTTCGGTACGTGGAAGGCGTCGACCAGCACCTGCCAGAGCACGATCACGGCGAGGTGCAAGATCAGGACGACCACCAGCGTCCGCGCCGACCGCGCCGTGTCACCGATCACCGTTTGCTCCCTTGCCGCTCGAACGCGAACCTCACTCTATCGTCGTCCGTCTGTATTTTCAACTAGTTGGTTGATTGACCCACGGAGGTGGCTCCAGCCGTCACTGCGAGGAGCCAACGGGTCGCGCGAATGTGCGCCCGGTGACAGGCTCCGCGACGAAGCAATCCATAGCACAGCCCGGACGGTCGATGGATTGCTCGTCGCAAGCGCTCCTCGCAATGACGGGGCGCCGTGGCAATGACGGGCCTTCCTCAAGGCCGCAACGCCTGCATCACCAGATCGACCACGTGCTTGCGACGAGCCTTGCGCGCAGCGGGACTGCCGAGATCCTTGCCGAAGATCGCCGACAACGTCGGTGTGTTGGAGAAGTAGAAATAGCTCAAGCCCGCGATCGAGATATAGAGATGCACCGGATCGATGCCGCGCCGGAACGTTCCGCACTTGACGCCTTCACGCAGGATATTCGAGACCATGCTGACCAGCGGCGAATGCATCGCCTCGAGCTTGCGCGAGCCGCGCACGTGGCGGGCGCCGCCGCGGTTCTCGTCATTCAACAGCACGATGAAATCGGGATGCGCAGCGAGATGGTCGAACGAACTCTCGATCAGCTTGCGGATGGCGCGTTCCGGTGGCAGCCCCTCGAGGTTGAGCTTGCGCTCGTGCTCGCGGATTTCTTCGTAGACCCATTCCAGCACTGCAAGATAGAGCGCGTCCTTGTCACCGAAATAATGATAGACAAGCTGCTTGTTGACGCCGGCGCGCGCCGCGATCTCATCGACCCGCGCGCCGGCAAGCCCGCTATCGGCAAATTCCCGCCGCGCCGCGACCAGGAGTTTTCGGCGCGTGGCCGCCGGATCGCGGCGCTGCGGCTTTAAGCCATTTGATTGTTTTTTGAGCATTTCCAACCAGACAGTTGACAATTCCGGCCCGTCCTTGTTGCATTGGTAGCGTCATCGGTGCCGATCGACAAGGTGCGGGTAGGGGTGAGGAGCGTTACCATGAAATACCCAGCGATCGCGGGCATCGCGCTCGCGCTTATGGCGCCGACCGTTCCTGCGCCGGCCGCCGAGTCCGTCAACCTGACCCTGAACTGGACGCCGACCGCGGACCACTCGCCGTTCTATTACGCGAAGGCGGAAGGTTGGTACGAGAAAGCCGGTATCGACCTCGCCATCGAGACCGGCAAGGGCTCCGGCGTCTCGGCCCTGAAAGTTGGCTCCGGCGGCTCGCCGTTTGGGATCGCGGACCTTGCGACCGCGTTGGTCGCGCGCGGCAAGGGTGCCGACGTGGTGGCGGTGATGAGCATCTACGCCAACACCGGGCAGACCTTCTATTGGCTGAAGAGCTACGGCGTGAACGGGGTGAAGGATTTCCCGAGCCACAGAATAGGCAACCCGCCGGGCGACGCCTCGCGGGTGATGTGGCCGGCCTTTGCGAAGGCGGCCGGCATCGCGCCCGACTCGGTGAATTTCGTCAATGTCGGGCCGACCGCCAAGATCGCGGCGCTGAAGAGCCATACCGTCGATATCATCAGCGATTTCTACAACGAGCACGATCTGAAGGTGATCGAGTTCGGAAGTGACCTCGGCTATCTCAACTGGAAGGATATCGGGCTCAACCCCTACGGCAATTCGCTGATCGTCAACGGCGCGTATCTGGATAAGAATCCGAAGCTGGTCGAGGATTTCGTGAAGATCACCCAGAAGGCCTATGCGGCCTGCGTTACCGATGTCGCGCCCTGCCTGAAGGCGCTGCTCGACCAGGTCTCGGGGCTGGACAAGGAAAACCAGGACCGGCAGTGGGAGCGCATCAAGTTCCTGATGACCGACCCCTTCACCACGACCAAGGCGCTCGGCTGGATCGACGGCGAGCGGATGAAGCGGGACTACGAGCTAGTGCAGACCTATCTCGGCATGGAGAAGCCGTTCGACGTGCAGACGGCTTTCACCACCAGGATGCTGGATACGTCGATCAAGATGGACGCGAGCAAGGTGAAGCAGTGACTCTCGGTCATTCGGCGGCGTCGCGTCAGCGAAGCAATCCATTCCAGCACGGAAAGAAAGAATGGATTGCTTGTGCGCCAGGTCAAGCTGGCGTGATCCCGCCGGTGAGAGACCGGTCCGGGTAAGCCGTAGCGGGCGCCCGGTAACGAGTGTTGCATGGTCGCCGGCGACGGCGGGTGCGAAGCGTACACAGTGATCGTGTGGGGTGTGCTATTGAGCCTCGAAAACCATAACTCCGCAGAGGCCGAGACGGTAAGCAACGTCGAAGGCAACATGTGCGGTCCCGTTATGCGAGGGACTGACGCTCTGCCGTGGTCGAAGACCACATCACGCACGAAAGGATCACGTCGGAATCTGGGAGATCTCACGTTCGGCCGATGGACACATCGTCCCCCAAGGCCCGTATCGGGAAGGTGAGGAGCCGTAGCCGATGATGCACGAGCGTGAGAAGTCAGGCCTCGCCGTAGTAGCTATGAAGCCGACCAACAAGGCGGAGCGATCCGCTGCGGAGTTGGGGGAGCCAAGGGCGGGGGCCGAGGGGAATGTGGGCCAGCACAGCACGGACCGGGCACGGAACCGGGCAACCGTGTCACAGGGGTTGGAACGCATACGGCAAGTTTCGCCGCTAAACACCCAAGGTGGGAGCCGTATGCGGGAAAGCCGCTTGTACGGTTCTGTGCGGGGGGCGCTCAGAAATGAGCGTCCCTACCGCGATCGGAGCTACGCTCCTCGCAATGATGATGTGGCTAGTCCCGGCTCACCGCGCTCCGGCCCAAGCCCGGACGCCTTCATCACCTCCGTCAGCTTCTCGTAATCGCTCGTCATCAGCGCAAGTGACAGTGCGCGCGACGATGTCGACGATGCCGCCGGCCGGATAGGGCACCGCCCGCGGCCGAGCGGGCCGGCGAGCAGTGTCGCGGCAACGCCCACGGCAAGACCAAAACTGGCTCTTCCGCTTATCGTTTCCTCTCCTTCGCTGCCGCATCGTTGGTCCGACGCTGCGTTCTTGTTCCATCGCGTTCAGGTCGGACTTTGCCGGTCGTTGGCGACCAGCGAGCGGATGCTGCGCGCGAGCCCGAGGATGCGCGGCCCACATTCGCGCTCGATCTGTTCGGCGCTGAAGCGAAATGAAGGAATGCCGCAATTGACCGACAGACAGTCACCCGTCGCCGTGCGGTAGAGGGGCGCGGCGACCCCAAAGATCTCGCGCCGCCATTCGCCGAGAGAAACGGCAAAGCCACGCTCTTTGCAAAGCTCCATGTCTGGGAGCGTCCGCTTCTCGACATAGTCGGCTTCTTCGGGGCGCTCAGTCTTCACCCTGGCGAGGTGCGAGGTGAGCTCGTCCTTGGTGAACAGCGACAGCAACGCGCGGCCGACAGCGGTGGTTGCCATCGTTCCAGTAAAACCGACATCGGGCACATGCGGCACCGCATCGGTGGTGCGCAGCGTCTCGACATAGATGAAGTCGAGCCCAAACGGCATTGCGATCGAAACCGTGCCGCCGGCGTAAGCCGCGAAGTCGCGCATCAGGGGCCGCGCCATCTGCCGCACTTTGATGGCCGACAGCAGCGGATAGGCGCTCGCGAGCACGCCGAGCCCGAGTTCGAAGCGGCCCTTAGCGTCGCGCTTGAGATAGCCGAGCTGCGCCAGCGTGTAGGTCAGCCGCGACACGGTCGGCCGCGACAGGCCGGTGCGAGCAGCGAGGTCGGCATTGGAGAGCGGGCCAAAGCTGTTGCGGAACGCCGCCAGCACGTCGAGCCCGTGCGCGAGGGTGGTCGCAAAGGACGGGTCGGCCTCGGTGCGGGGCCTGCTGGGGATGCCCTGGGAAATCGTAGCCATGGACCGAATATCGGACCAGATATGAAATTATGTCAATATGTCGAAACGAATTTGCTTTCCGTATCAACATACGATTAGATGTCTCCCGATTTCCGGGAGGAAGCATGGATTTCGAACTGTCCGAGCGATCGGCGCAGTGGCGGGGAAGGCTACAGGCGTTCTTCGAGCACGAAGTGCTGCCGCGCCACCGCGACTGGCTCGAACATGTCGCGCTTCGCCGCGAAGCGCCTCCGGTCATGGGCGAATTGCAGGCGAAGTTGCCCGGGAATTGTGGAATCTCGGCTTTGCCGGAACTCGCGCCCGACGAACCCGGCACGCGGCTTTCCAATCTCGAATATGCGCCGCTTGCGAGATCACGGGCCGGCTGTTCTGGGCGCCCGAGGTATTCAATTGCCAGGCGCCGGACGTGCCCAACATGATCGGGCTGCAGAACTGCGCGACGCCTGCGCAAAAGGAAAAATGGCTGCGCCCGCTGCTCAATGCCGAGACCCGCTCGGCCTTCGGCATGACCGAACCGGATGTGGCCTCATCCGACGCGGCCAATACCGCGACAAGAATGGTGCGCGACGGCAACGACTTCGTCATCTCGGGCCGCAAATGGTTCATCACCGGCACCGCGCACCCGCGCTGCAGTTTCTTGATCGTGCTCGCGGTCAGCAATCCGGACGCCGACCGCACCCGCCGCCATTCCTGCATCGTCGTGCCGATGGATGCGCCAGGAGTGCGGCTGGTCAGGCGGCTGCGCTGGATGGGTTGCGAGGATCACACCGCCCCGATCGGCGAACTCGCGTTCGACAATGTGCGCGTATCGAGAGAAAACCTGCTCGGCGCCGAAGGCGACGGTTTTAGGGTGGCGCAGGTCCGTCTTGGCCTCGCGCGCATCCACCATTGCATGGGCTCGATCGGATTGTGCGAGCTTCTGATCGAATTGATGATGGCGCGCTCCACGGAACGAAGCGCATTCGGGCGCCCAATCATTCAATATGACACCGTGCAGCGCTGGATCGCGGAATTCCGCGTCGAACTCGAACAGGCACGGTTGCTTGCCTATCGCTGCGCCTGGCGGCTGGACCAGACCGGTCATCACGGCGCAAGTTCTTCGATAAAGAATTGGCGCGACGCTGATCAAAGTCGCCGTTCCCGCCACGCTGCAACGGATCGCCGACCGCGCCACGCAGGAGTTCGGCGCGATGGGCGGCTCCGATGACACGCCGATCCATCAGGCGCTGGCCTGGGGACGTCCGTTGCGGATCGGGGACGGGCCGGACGAGGTGCATTTGCGGCAGATCTTCAAGATGGAGACGATGCCGTCCTGGACAATCGCCAATTCGCCCTATCTCGCCGCGCATCCCGCGTGAGCTGAACCATTGTTGTCGTTAGCCGTAAGGGAGGACCATCTTGAGCCAGGCAGCCAGTGAAGTGCCCAAGGAAATATCAAAGGAAATGCCAAAGGATGCTTCTGGCCAGGTGGTCGCACAGCACGAGGCCATGCTGAAGGTGCTGCCGTTCGACGACACCATCGATTTCGGCGATGCCGCGCGCGGTTTCCTCGGCACGATCGAGAATGCCAAGATCACCTCGGCGCAGGGCAGGGTGGTCTGGAGTCTCGAGGCTTACGGTTTTCTTTCCAGCGAACAAGCTCCGGCGACGGTCAACCCGAGCCTGTGGCGGCAGTCACGCCTCAACATGCAGCATGGGCTGTTCGAGGTCGTCCCCGGGGTCTACCAGGTGCGCGGGCTCGACATCGCCAACATGACGCTGATCGAGGGCGACACCGGCGTCATCGTGGTGGACACGCTGACCTCAATCGAAGGCGCGCGCGCGGCGATGGCGCTTTATTTCAAGCACCGCGGCGCGCGACCGGTGGCAGCCGTCATCTTCACCCATACCCACACCGATCATTGGGGCGGCGCGCGCGGCGTCCTGGAAGAAGACGTGCTTGCCGGCGGCCGAGTGCCGATCATCGCACCGAACTTTTTTATGGAGCACGCGGTCTCGGAAAACATCATCGCGGGGCCGGCGATGCTGCGCCGCGCGCAGTATCAGTTCGGGCCGTTCCTCGCCAAGGGCGTGCGCGGTCAGGTCGATTGCGGGCTCGGCAAGTCGATGGCGGCGGGTGCGGCGGCGCTGTTGCGTCCGACCGATCTCATCATCGCAACCGGCGACAAGCGGACCATCGACGGCGTCGAATTCGAATTCCAGATGGCGCCGAACAGCGAGGCGCCGGCCGAGATGCATTTCTATGTCGCCCGCTACAAGCTGCTCAATCTCGCGGAAAACTGCACGCATAATTTCCACAACCTGCTGCCGTTCCGCGGCGCCGACGTGCGCGACGCGCTGGCCTGGTCGAAATATCTAGGCGAGGCGCTGCAGTTGTGGGGCGGCAGAGCGGAGGCGATGTGCGGCCAGCATCACTGGCCGGTCTGGGGCGAGACGCGCATCGACGCCATGATCCGCCAGCAGCGCGATCTCTATAAATTCGCGCACGACCAGACCATCCGCCTGATGAACCACGGGCTCACCGCGACCGAAATCGCCGAGACCATCTCCTTGCCGAAAAGCCTCGACGGCGCCTGGCACACCCGCGGCTATTACGGCCACATCCGCCATAACGTGAAAGCGATCTACCAGAAATATCTCGGCTGGTATGACGCCAATCCGGTGCACCTCGATCCGCTGCCGCCGGTCGAGGCCGGCAGGAAATACGTCGAATATATGGGCGGCGCCGAGGCGCTGCTGTCGCGCGCGAAAGGCGATTTCGCCAAGGGCGAGTTCCGTTTTGTCGCGCAGGCGGTGAGCCATCTGGTGTTCGCCGAGCCCGGCAATCAGGCGGCACGCGCACTGCTCGCCGACACTTTCGAGCAGCTGGGTTATGCCGCCGAGAGCGCGACCTGGCGCAACTCCTATCTGTTCGGCGCGCAGGAGTTGCGGCTGGGCATGCCGAAGGCCCCGCCACGCCCGTCGATGCGGCGCGAGACGTTGGCGGCGCTACGCACCGAGCAGTTGTGGGACGTGCTCGGCGTGCGCCTCAACGGCCCGAAGGCGGAAGGAAAGCACATCGTGCTCAATTGGAAATTCACCGACGCCAATGAGAGCTTCGTACTGACGCTGGAAAACAGCGCGCTGACCTATACCGAGGGCATGCAGTCGGCAACCGCGGACGCGAGCTTCGCGCTGATGCGCGGCACGCTAGATGAGGTGATCGCCAAGCAAACGAGCTTCCCGGAGGCCGTTGCTGCTGGCAAGGTCAAGGTCAGTGGCAATCCGATGCGGCTTGCGGAGCTGATGGGCCTGATGGACGAGTTTCCGCAGATATTCGAGATCGTCGAGCCGAAGCGGACGATGGTGACGTGAGCCCCGAAACCACCATATCTCCGGACTGTCGTCACCCGCGAAAGCAGGTGATCCAATACTCCGAGACGTCGGCGAAGGATCCGAGAGGCCGCGGCGTACTGGATACCCCGCATACGCGGGGTATGACGGGTCTTAATAGATCGGCGCAGCTGCACATTTGGTGAAGTCTTCGTCGTGGAGCCTCGCAATGTCGCGACCTGTCGGACACGTCGCAGCGCAAACCGATAAATTCCAACGCAATGCCCTAACAGGAACTTTACGAAGTCGCGGTCAATCTGATGGACTGCCTTGACGATGGACTAAGCGTTTTTCGGTTCGCTTGAGCCATTGCCGCTTCTCCCGTGGCCTCACGGTTCGAGACGCGCGAAGATGCGCTCCTCACCATGAGGGTTTGAGACCTCATCCTGAGGAGCATCGCCAAAGGTCGCGCAAATGCGCCCGACGACGGGCTCAGCGATGCCTTTCGAAGTATCAAGCCATTGCAATGGAAATTGCGTGAACCGATCGCAGTTAAAGTCCAACGACGGATGCTCATCATGACTGTTGACAAGCCTCGGGCAAAGATACCGCGCGAACCGCGACGGGAAGTGCGCAAACAGACTGCCTGGATCACGGTCGACGACGGCGTGACCAAACGCGAGTGCTTTGTCCTGGACGTCTCGCCGGGTGGCGCCAAGATCATCACGGATGCCGCGATCGATGTCAGGGACATGTTCGGATTGGAGCTTGTGCCCACTCATCCGAAACGTCAGCCATGCGAAGTCGTCTGGCGTCGCGGCAACACATACGGCATAAAATTCCTGCCCTGAGATCGCGATACGCGTAGCTCTGCGCTTTTCGGTCGTTTCCGAAGGCTGCGCGCGTTGCCGGGCCGCGCCTTGCGCGGAGCCGTTGGGCAGACCCGTTCCACCTCGCTTTCATTCCGGTTGGTGCAGCGCATCAGAAGATTTCGCCAGCGCATCAATTGCCATTTTGTCCTGCTGGGAGGATGCTCGGCTTTGGGCGGGCAACTGTGGGCACCAGGGAGGGTAGCATGAGCAAGACGGGTCTCGACAATCGCCATCGCAACAAGGACGGCGAAATCAGCCACAAGCACGGCGATACCCTTATCCGCACGTTGCGCAAGATTTACGGAATGGGCTTCGCGGCCGGATATCCTGAAACCGAGAAGTTGAGCGATGTTCTGCTTCAGCTCAACGAGACATCGCTGAGCCAGCTCCGCCGCGATCATGAGACGGGCCACCTGGAGCACAAGATCGCCAAGGCGTCGAAATAACCCCGTGGGGCGCGCGGATCAGCGTAAGCCTATGCGAGCTACAGCGGACAGGTCCGCCTTCGCTCTTCGAGCTGCGGCGGACAGGTCGGCTGAACCGCCCGATGTTCTGAATTGGGAGTGACGTATGCCCGAGTATTTTGCGGGGAAAGTGACTGACTACGCGGATGGCGACCGCAAGGTTGTCGACTGCGGCGAGTTGGAGATCGGCATCTTCAAGATCGACGGCGAGTTCTTTGCCTGGCATAACCGCTGCGCCCATCGCGCCGGGCCGGTTTGCCAGGGGCGTATCATGAAGCGCGTGATCGAGCCGGTCGCGGACGATCGGACGACGCGCGCGCAAGGATATGACCAATCCGAAATCAACATCGTGTGTCCCTGGCACGGCTACGAATTCAGCATCAGGACGGGATGTCACCAGGGCAACAGCCGCGTTCGGTTGCGCAAGGCGGAACTCACCATCCGTGAGGACGAGATCTATGTCCAAACCTGAGCAAGACCGCAAAAACGATCTGTACGGCTGGATCGACAACATGGCCGGCGAACTGCTCCGCGCATCGCGGGAGCTGGTCGAGAACAATGAAGCCTGTCGCGTTTCCGACGAAGCCGTAGCCCAGATACTGACCGCGGCCATTCGTCTCTATGTCGCAAAATCCGACGGCGAAGAACGAACGTTTCCGCCTATCGCGGGCCACCGCGACAGCGAAATGACGCCTACCGAACTGTTGTCGGCGGTTTCCGAAATGCTGCGCGCGCTGCATCTCGGACCGATGGAGCTTGCGCTCTGGTATCGGCGGCGGCCGGACGAGGACACCTATTCCGAGAGGGAAAGATCATGAACCTTCAGGGCAGGATCGGACCGCAATATTCGGCGGTCCAGGAGATCACCGTTCATACCGATACCCGCGACGTCCTCGCTCATGCCAGGCGCGCCGCGATCCGGCGCGGCCTGCAGGACTGGTTCGTGTGCGACATCGATGCCCATCATGTCGAGACGGTGTCCTGGAAGGAGATCGTCACCTACATCGAAGACCCGGTCGTCCGCGACAACGCGATGCGGTTCCAGGCCGAGCGGCTCGGCGCGCCTCCCTATGGGCTGAACGGCGATCTTGGCCTGCGCTACCAGTCGGTGGGCGGGCGTATCCCGCATCAGGACGGTCAGCGGGAAATCGTCGAGGAAACCGATGTCCACCGCGACGTCACCTTGACGCGCCGGGCGATGGATTCGCTCGGCATTGACAACATGGTGGTATTCCCGACGCCGATGCTTTTTCTCGGCATGCATCCCCAGCCGGAGATGGAAGTGTGGCTCGGCGGCGCCTACAATCGCTGGCTGATCGAGCGGATCCTGTCCGAAGACGACAGGATCAAGTCGCTGGTCTACCTGCCGTTCAACACCCCCAAGGAGGCCGAGCGGACCGTCGAGGAGTTAAGCGACAAGAAGGGCGTGATCGGCTTCTGCGTGACCAGCACCCGCAACAAGCCGGTACACCACAACGACTACATGCGGCTTTATTCGATGATCGAAGCGACCGGCAAGCCTCTCGCATTTCACGCCGGCTACCATTGGCAGGACCCTTCGCTGGCAACCATCAACCGGTTTATCGGCATGCACGCGCTGGGCTTCGTCTGGTGCAACATGATCCATATGACGAATTGGATCTTGAACGGAATCCCGGAGCGGTTCCCCAAGCTGAAGTCGGTGTGGGTCGAGAGCGGGCTCGCCTGGGTGCCCTTCCTGATGCAGCGGCTCGACGATCAGTACCTGATGCGTCCCTCCGAGGCTCCGCAGCTGAAGCGGATGCCGAGCGAATACATGAACCACAATTGCTTCTACACTACCCAGCCCATGGAGACGACGCACCCGAAGGCGCTCGAAAACACCCTCGACATGATCAGGGCGGAAACGCAATTGATGTTCTCGTCCGACTGGCCGCACTACGATTTCGGTTTACCCCAGGAAATCTGCGACCTGCCGTTCCTGACCGAGCAGGCCAAGCGCAATATCCTGGGCCTGAACGCGGCAAGGATATTCAAGCTCGATCCGACGCCCGTAAAGAAATTGGTCGACGTGTAGTGGCCGTGTAGGGTGGGCAAAGGCACATCTGCGCCGTGCCCACCATCCACCGGCAGATTGCAATCTTGAATGGTGGGCACGGCGCGAAGAGCGCCTTTGCCCACCCTACAGCTCCAGAAAATCACTGCTGGTGCAATTGCGGCAGGCGGCGCAGTTCGGAATCGGCAGCGGCCGCACTCTTGCGGGATTGATACAAGCTCAGAATGCGTTGAGATGTCTTGACGTTGAGGCGGGCGAACTGATCTTTCATGCCGTCGAGATATCCCGCGGAAATCCGGTGATCCTTTGCGCCGAGAAAGAGCAACGCCATCGCGGTTTCCCACCCAAAGCCGAGGGCGTTGGCTAGGATCAGTATCGTGTCTCGATGGCTGTCAAGCAACGACCGCTCCACGACGTCGATCGGCAACGAACACAATAGCGATAGTCCGACGACGGTCTCTTCGAACTTGCGAGATCGAGCGCAGTCCCAGATCTTCTTCTCGTTCAACTTACCGTCCCGATGCTGCGCTCCCACGGTCCGCTTCGCCTCGGAATACAGCTTCGAAGCGGGGCCAAACTTGGAATGCAGCTCGCCCGCGATGTCGGTCAACGAAGTCTGAATCTGCTCCGCCAGATCGGGACGCTCCTGCTGAAGCTTGCTTTTTACGTCTTCCGAAGCCTTCGCGATCAGTTGCTGAAAAACGTGTCTGGGAATGTCCTTCCTCAATCCGAGGCGTTCGGCAAGGATCGAATCCTCCTTGGAACGCTTAACCATGTGCAGAAAGCCGAAGTCGGAGAGCAGCGCGCCATTGTTGGTCGCAACCGAGTTCAGCACCTGCTGGTTGCCGCGCGTCACAAGCTCGTCGGTGACACTTGGCTCCAGTGTTTTCCGTTTCGAGATAGCCAGAAGGTGGTCTTGGCTTTTGGACCGGATATTGGCGACCAGGGCCGTGGAATTGAGATGTTCGCAGTGCTCAAGAACCGGCCCTGCGACCTCGATCGAATTGTCGAAGGCAAGTTTTCGGACGACGCTCTTTGGAGCGCTGTCGGCGTGTGCCAGCCGTGTTGCGAGCTGAGCGCGAGCCACAACTTCGATCTCTTCAGCCAGTCGCCCGATGACCTCGCCGAAGATCCAGATTTCGCTGTCGGAGTACCGGCCCGCGATCAAGACATCAGTTGCGTGCCACAAGGCCCGCAAGCGGCTTTCCTTCGAGCCCTTGGCTATGGCGTCGTCCAGCTCCTGAAGGAACGATTTCGCGTCGGGCATAAAGCTTACCTCAAATTATCCCAAGAAATTATCCCTAGTCCGGAACTGTGTTTTGCCGGAAAGACCGCCCCGATTTCAGTTGAAGAAATCAAAGACGATGTTGACGTCAGAACGTGCGGGCAGCGCCCCGCTGAAATCCGCGTCGATGACGCGCAGACAGGCTTCCACCGTCGCGACATCGTCGAGGTCGTTGGCCGCCTCGAGGACGGTCCAGGCGGTAGAAACGATCGGTTTTTCAGGCATCGGATCGATAATGCCGAGATGTTCGAAAGCGACCACGTTTTCGGGTTCCGCGATTGCGATTGAAACGACGTCTTCCAAGTTCATCACGAGTCCCCCGGTTCGCCGCCAGGCTATGTTTTAGAGCATCAAGCCTTCAAGAAAGCTTGCCGCGAATTACCAGCATTATGCGGGGATCAAAACCGCGCGTTAACCTAGAACCTCGGTTCCGATTGAATTGTCGCAAAGACGGCGAAAAACGCCGTTGCCTGCTCCCCGCGCTACAGTCTCAGTGCTCGCATCCGGGAGGATCGCATACATTGCCAATGCAGGTGCACTGTGGCGGCACCGGAGGAATGACATAACTTCGGTTGGCGCCGAAATTACGCGAGGCGTGCCCGCGAAAGTGCACCGGTCGCCAACGCCGAGCACAATGGCCCTGCTGCTATCCATCGTCAACGCCGATCATCCGGGCGCCCAAATCCCTGTAATTGGAAAAGCTCTGTTGCCCTCCCGGCCCAACGCACACGGCGGTGCAATTTGCCGCAGGGCACGTGAAATCCTCCGCTGCGTTCCGTTGATCGGGTCTGCGAAAGCAATTGTGGTTGTCGCCATGGCGACCAGAATGAACAAAGCCAATTTGCCGATCATGCGGACCCCTCTTGTTAGGTGCCACTAACTCTACCTCGAGGGGTAGATGCTACAATTGCAATCGGGCAGCCGATGACAAGGATTGGCGGAGCGTCATCGGCCGATCGGCGACGACCGGAGGGCGGGTTGCGCCCTTCGCTTCAACCCAGGGGCGCCTCTTTTCCGATACGGATAGCTGGATCACGCCTTGGTCTTCTTGACAGGCTTCTTGACAGGGGCCTCTGCCGTGTTTCGCATCGACCTTGCGTAACTGTCGGCGGCATTGTCGGCGGCAATCTGCAGCCGCTTGGCGGCGGCGGCGCCTTGCAACATGGTGTTCTTGGCGATCTGCTTGTAGCGTTCCTTGGTCTCGCTATCTTTGGCCTTGGCGGCGAGACCGATCAATTGTTCGCGCCGGCTTTTGGCGGCTGCCATGATGTCCTTGTTCTGTTGCTTCGCAAGCTGCCGGATTACGACATCCAGATCGGCGTTCGCCATCGCTTATTTCCCCAAATTCCATCGAACCAGTTCTCGTCTTCAAGTATTGCAATTCCTCTCGCGGGGCTACAAGTTCTTGTTCCTCACCGCCTCATACGCCAATCGCTTGAACTCGAATGCAAATGGATGAAGAAAAGCCATCTGACGCTGCGTCATCATCAAGCCCGCGACATTTGCCCGTGGCGAAATCCACCACTGTGTGCCGGCATATCCTCCCCAAAAGAGTTCACCCATCGCATCCCGGTGGTCGAGCGGCGAAGGCTCTGAGATCAGCGCACCCGCGAGGCCAAAACCCCTGCCACGAAGTTCTCCCACGATAGGGAAGCGTATCCACATTCCGTCAGGCAACTGGTTGGTCATCATCAGCGCCATCGTTGCCGGCTTAAGCAGGCTCGAGCCTCCGGGAAGGAGGCTTCGAATCAGCGCAACCATATCCGGCAAGGTCGACACCAGACCGCCGCCGCCGTTCAGCCTCGGGACCGGGCGTAAGTAGGCGTCCGGATACGGCGAGTCGTCCGTGCGACTGAGGCCCGGCTTCATGGGCTCCACCAAGTCTGCCCCGGCGTAATACGCGGTGAGGCGGCCTCGATCCTTCTCCGGCACGACGAAGGCGGTGTCCACCATGCCGAGCGGACCGAAAATCCGCGATTGGATGAACTTATCGAATCTCTGACCGCTGATAACTTCGATAAGCCGCGCCATGACATCGGTGGCTACCGAGTACTCCCACGATATCCCAGGATGATAGACCAACGGCAGGTCTGCCAACACGTCGATCATCTGCGCCAGCGTCGTAGCGGGATTGAGCACCTTTCGTTCGTTGTAGGCCTTGAACATGGTTGTGCCGGGGTCGAAGACGCCGTAGCTCAGCCCCGAACGGTGGCTCATCAGATGGCGGATGGTGATCGATCCCTTCGCTGGCTCGGTCTCATCCAGTGAGGTCGCGCCGGGGCGCAGAACGCGGCGATTTGCAAGCTGTGGAATGAACCTCTCGATCGGATCGTCCAGTTGGAAGCGACCTTCTTCGAACAGCAGCAGCGCCGCACAGGATGTAACAAGCTTGGTATTGGAGAAAATCCGGAATATGTGGTCGACGCGCAACGGAGTCTGCGCTTCCTTGTTCGCCCATCCCACACAATTCACATCGACCAGCTCTCGGCCTACGAGGACCGCGGATGAAACTCCGGAAAGGAGGTTGCCATCGACATAACGGCGCATGGCGGCGTGTGCCGCCGCAAAGTCGTATCCCGTGGCAGTTACCTTCATGTCTTCCATCATCGTCCCCTGTATGCGACTGCAAAAGTGTGGTTATGCAAAGCCTATCACCCCACGACTTGGTGGGGAGGGGAAATGATAGGACAATCGTGATAGAACCGAAAGGTCGCGGCGCACTGGATACCCCGCATGCGGGGGCATGACGAGTCTTTGTGGAGCGCTGTGGCCACAACCGTCATTGCGAGCGAAGCGAAGCAATCCATATCACCGCGGAAAGAAGGAATGGATTACTTCGTCGCAAACGCTGCTCGCAATGACGGCACTAAATCCCCAGATATGCGGCCTGCACCTGCTTGTTGTTGGCAAGCTCCTCGCTGGTGCCGTGCATGATGACGTTGCCGCTCTCCAGCACATAGGCGCGTTGAACCAGCGACAGCGCGCGGCTGACGTTCTGCTCGACAAGGAGGATCGCGGTGCCCATCTTGTGAATCTCGCCGATCTTTTCGAAGGTCACGTCGGTCATCACGGGCGCCAGCCCCAGCGACGGCTCGTCGAGCATTAGAAGTCGGGGCTTCAGCATCAAGCCGCGGCCGACCGCGAGCATCTGCTGCTCGCCGCCGCTCATGGTGCCTGCGAGCTGGCGCCTGCGGTCGGCGAGGCGCGGAAAAATCCCGTAAACCAGCTCGATGGTGCGGGCGCGCTCGGCCTTGGCCTTTGGCACATAGGCGCCGATCTCGAGGTTTTCCTGCACGCTCATTTCGGGGAAAACCTGGCGGCCCTCGGGCACATGCGCGATGCCAAGCTCCGGAATCCGGTAGGGCGGCAGCGAGGCGAGATTGGTGCCCGCGAACGTGATCGCGCCGGAGGTCAGCTTCACGAGCCCCGAGATAGCCCGCAAGGTCGTACTCTTGCCGGCGCCGTTGGCGCCCAAAAGGCCGACAGCTTCGCCTTCGCCGATCTCGATTCCGACATTTGAGATGGCCGGCACCGAGCCGTAACTGGCGCTGACGCTCCTCAGCTCAAGCATGCGCGCCTCCGCCCGTCGGCGCGTGCACATAGCCGGAGCCGAGATAGGCGCGGATCACTTCGGGATTTTCCACGATCTCCTTCGGCGCGCCCTCCGCGATCTTCTGGCCATGATCGAGCACCACGATGTGGCGCGCCACCGCCATGATCGCGCGCATCACATGCTCGACGATGACGATGGTCAGCCCGGCTTTCGACAGTTTGCCTACCAGCGCTACCGCCTGGTCGATCTCGGACGGGTTGAGACCGGCCATCACCTCGTCGAGCAGCAGAATTTTCGGCTGCGTCGCCAGCGCCCGCGCCATCTCGAGCCGGCGCTGGTCGATGGTGGTGAGGTCCTTTGCCGCGGTCTGCTCTTTCGCCGAGAGGCCGACGAACTCGATCGCCTCGCGCGCTTTTTTACGCGCGGCGGCAACATGGCGGTCGCGCAGAAAAGCGCCGGTCATGACATTGGCCAAGACCGTCATCGCGCCAAAGGGCTTTGCGACCTGGAACGTGCGCGCGAGACCAAGCGCACAGACGTTGTATGGTCTCAAGCCCACGATCTCCTTTCCGAACGCCTTGACCGATCCGGAGTCGGCGCGGTGAAAGCCGGTGATGAGATGAAAGCTGGTGGTCTTACCGGCGCCGTTCGGCCCGATCAGCGCCAGCGTCTCGTTCTCCCTGACCGTAAAACTGACGTCCTGCACGGCGCGCAGGCCGCCGAAGCGTTTGCTGATACCCTTGATGACCAGCGCGTCGGTCATGGGGATGTCCTCACGCGTACCGGCTTGCGCAGAACAAAACGCTGCCAGGCCTCCAGCATCACGCCGATCAGGCCGGTCGGCCGCCACAGGATCACGGCCATCAGGATCAGGGCATAGACGGTGAGCTGGATGCCGCCGGTAGAGCTGCCGAGCCAGCTCTGCAACAGCGCGGATGTGGTCTCCAGCAGCACAGTGCCGACCACCGGGCCCCACAGCGTGCCGATGCCGCCGACGATCGACACCAACGCGGCCTCGATCGAGATGTTGAAGTTGAACGCGGTGGCGGGATCGATAAAGTAGATGTATTGCACATAGAAGGTGCCGGCGAGCGCGGTGAGGAACGCGCTGATCATGTAGATGTCGCGCTTGATGCGCGGCGCGTTGACGCCGATTGCTTCCGCCGCGTCCTGATCCTCGCCGATCGCGACGAGGTAATATCCCATCCAGGATTGCTCGATGATGTAGGTGATCGCAAGCCCGAGCGCGAGCAGGCCGAGCACGACGTAATAATAGGAGGCCTTGGTCTCGAACTGCATCATCAAGGGCGAGCTGCCGAGGTTAGGGATCGTGGTGCCTTCGGCGCCCCAGGCGAGATCGCGAAATTTCAGGAAGATCAGCATCAACGCCTGCGCGGTCGCGATGGTGGCGATGGTGAAATAGGGGCCCCGTAGGCGAAAGCAGAGCCAGCCGATCGGGAGACTAGCTAGCATCGCGAGAATGCCGCCGGCGACCATGCCGATCCACGGCGAGATGCCGAAGTCGACCTGCATGATGGTCGAGCTATAGGCGCCGAGCCCGAAATAGGCGACGTGTCCAAGCGAGAGCTGTTTTGCATAACCGCCCATCAGGTTCCAGGCAACGCCGATGAAGGAGAACAGCAGGATACGGATGAAGATGTCGAGCGCGAAAGCGCCGGTCACGACCTGCGGCAGAGCCACCAGGACAATCGCGAGCGTGGCCAGCGAGGCCACTTTCCATGTGTTCGCCACTATCGCACTCTCCCCCCGCCAAGCCCGTTCGGCTTGAACGCCAGCGTCAACAGCAGCATGGCAAACACCACGATCAGACCGGAATCGGCGCCGACGAACTGGATGCCGAGCGATTCCGCAATCCCCATCATCAGGCTTGCGACCAGCGCGCCGATCACGTTGCCGAGCGTGCCGAGCACGACCGCAACGAAAGCCATCAGCACAAAGACCTGTCCGACGAACGGATAGGCCGAGTAGAACGGCATCAAGAGCGATCCCGCGGCGCCTGCTAGCGCCAGCGCCGCGCCGAACGCGACGCAGAACACGCGGTTGGGGTTGATGCCCATCAAGGTCGCCACGTCGCGATTTTGCGAGGCCGCGCGCATCGCCTTGCCGAGATCGGTGGCGTGCAGGAAGACCCAGAGCGCGAAGCTCAGGATCATCGCAACGACAAAGGCGATCAGTTTTGCCACGGGGATGTAGAGTCCGGCGATGTGAAAGGCTTCGTCGGAATAGGAGGTGTGGACGGTGCGGTAATTCGCGGTGAACAGCAAGAGCGCAAGGTTGAGCAACAGCAGCGACAGCGCAAAGGTCAGAAAGATCTGCGGCATGTCGTTCGGCCCCAGCACCCGGCGGATCAGAAAATGCTGGATCAGCACGCCGAGCACGAACAACACCGGCATCGATATGAACAGCGAGAGTATAGGGTCGATGCCGAACTGGGTGGCGAGATAGAAGGAGATATACATGCCGATCATCACAAATTCGCCTTGAGCGAAATTGACGATCTTGACCACGCCGAAGATCAGCGTGACACCGATGCTGACGAGCGCATAAATGCCGCCGATGAGCAGGCCGTTGATGACGGCCTGGACCACTGTCTCCATCATCCGACCTGGCCGGCGATCAGGATTTCAGGAGCGGCTTGCGGGCGTCTTCCTTGGGGAAGACGCTGGCGAGATCGCCGTCCTGCCACTGCACGCCGAGCGGCCGGCCGTAGATGTTCTTGCCGTCGGGGCCGAATTTCACTCTTCCGCCGGGCGCCATCGCGGCATAGCCCGTGGAGACGTCGAGCGCCGACAGCGCCTCGCGCACCTTCTGCGGATCGGCCGAACCGGCGCGTTCCAGCGCGTCGGCCAGCATGTAGGTCTGCGCCACCAGGCCGCCGGCATATTCGAACAGGAACTCGCCAGTGCGCTTCTTGTATTCGACGTTCACCTTCTCCGAGTCCGCGTTCATGTCGTGGTTCCAGTGTGCCACGCCCTGCAGGCCTTCGGCGAGCCTGCCAACATTCTTGTAGAAATCCGGAATGACGAAGCCGCCGGAACCGCCGTTGATCGCGACGTTGAGGCCGACCTGCTTCACGGTGCGCACGATCAGGATGAGGTCGTTGAGATAGGACACCGAGAACAGCGCGTTGGCGCCGGACGCCTTGACCTTGTTGATCAGCGGGCTCGCATCGGTGAATCCGGCCGAATACGGCTCGAACATCACGATCTCGACGCCTTCGCTCGGAGCAAGCTCCTTCAGCCCGTTCGAGGTCGATGTGCCGAACGCGGTGTTCTCGAAGATCACGGCGACCTTTGGCTGGTCGCTGACGAGCTTCGACATCTGCAACTGTGCCTTGGCGAACTGGGAAGCGCGTGCGAACGGGGTGAAGGTGTAGGTCCGGCCCTTGTTGAGCTGGTCGGTGCTCGAGCCCGTGATGATCGGCACCTTGGCGCGTTCGCAGACTTCGCTCGCGATCAGGGTCAGCGCGCTCGCGAAACAGCCGTGGATCGCTGACAATTTGTTGCCGCTGATCAGCCGGTCGGTCTCGGTGCGGGTCACCGTGGTGTCGCTCTGGTTGTCGGAGATGATGAGGTTGAGCTTGGCGCCGCCGAGCGATTTGATGCCGCCGGCCTCGTTGATCATGTCGACCGCGAGCTTGGCGGCGGCGACGCAGCCGACGCCGATCTGCGCCATGCCGCCGGTGGTCGGGTAAAGCGCGCCGATATTGATCGCATCGGCGGCCCAGCCGCGCAGCGGCACCGCGCCGAACGCGCCGGCCGCAATCGCGCAGCCCGCTTTCTGGAGGAATTTGCGGCGGCTGTGCCGCTTCGGCAGGATCGGATGGGCGCCGCTCTCTCTGCGATTGTTCAGAACGGATGGCTGGCGATCTTTTTTCATACCGTTTCCCCCTGTTGCGGTCAGGCGCGGGCTTCCCGGCGCCTCCCGATCCGCTTTGTTGTTGACGGCATGGTAGCGCTCTTCAAAATTGTTTACAATATCGTTTTCAATATTATCATCGCGATCGAGGATGTCGCCGGTCGGCCTGAAGTTGCGCCGGGTGCATCGTCCAATGGGGACAACATGGCCGCAAAGCCGCTCAAGCAGGTGAGGGCAGCGTCTCTACCCAGATCGCGCCCGGCCGCGCCAGTGCCGGCGCGGGAACCGGCCACGGCCGAGATCATCGCCCGGCGTATCGAGGAGGACATCGTGCTCGGGCGTCGTCAGCCGCGCGAGCGGCTGGTCGAGCAGGACCTGTGCGACCTGTTCAAGACCCATCGCGGCGACGTGCGGCTCGCACTGTTCGAGCTCGAACGCAAGGGCCTAATCGAGCGCATCCCGCATCGGGGTGCGATGGTGCGCGGGCTGACCCCGCAAGAGGTGCGCGAGATCTACGCGGTTCGCGAGGAGCTGGAAGTGATGGCGGTCCGGATCATTGCGTTTCCGGTGGCGCCGAAAGACATCAACCGCCTCGAGGAGCTGCAGCGCGAGCACACCACAGCCGTCGCCAAAGGCGACCTGCTCACCGTGTTCTACAGCAATCTGCGCTTTCACCAGGTGCTATTCGGCCTGTGCGGCAATGCCTGCCTGATCGAGACCATCGAGCTGTTGGCGCAGAAGGTCTACGGCATCCGCTTCTACGCCAATGCAGTGCCGGCCGCGCTCGACCGCGTGCGCCGCGATCACCTCGACATGATCAAGGCGCTGCGCGGCTCGCGTCGCGACGATCTGATCGCGCTCACCCGGCGCCACCTCAAGCCATCGCCGGAGGCCTATATCGAGGCCTACGAGCGGCGCTTCGGCAAAGCCGAAGCGGCGATCGCGGACTGAAGGCTTGGCGGCGCATTGAAATGCCGCGATTGATGTAACAAAGTCCGCCCGCTCGCGAACATCAGGGGATGTCGCAGCGCGGGACCGGAGCAGCATATGAATGGCGTGCAGGACAATTCTTCTTCGCCAAGCATCACGTCGCCCGGCAGGAGCCTCCCTGGCCAAATCGTGCTCGTGCTGCAGGGCGGCGGCGCGCTCGGGGCCTACCAGGCGGGCGTCTATCAGGCGCTGCACGAAGCCGGCATCGAGCCGGACTGGGTCATCGGCACTTCGATCGGCGCCATCAACGCCAGCCTCATCGCCGGCAATGAACCACAAGACCGATTAGCCTGCTTGCGGGAATTCTGGAAACGGGTTGAACAGAATCCGCCCTGGGATTTTCGTGCGGCATTTCCGGGCTTCAACGAAAAACTATGCATCTGGTCGACGATCACGCACGGCGTCCCCGGCTTCTTCAGGCCCAATCCGTTCGCTCATGCCGGCGATTCCTATGTGCTTGGCCCCGAGCGCGCCGGTTACTATTCGACCGCGCCGCTGCAGCGGACGCTTGAGGAGCTTGTCGACTTCAATCTGGTCAACCGATGCCGGCCGCGGCTCACGGTCGGCGCTGCCCATGTCCGGACCAGCCAGATGCGATATTTCGACAGCCGCGATTGCGTGCTTTCCGTCAGTCACGTGTTGGCTTCCGGCGCGCTGCCACCGGCGTTTCCGGCGGTACGCATCGAGGGCGAGCTCTATTGGGACGGCGGCGTTCTCTCGAACACGCCGACCGAACCGGTGTTCGACGACGACCCGCGCAAGGATTCGCTGATCTTCTCCGTCCATCTCTGGAATCCGATGGGTTCCGAGCCGACCACGATGGCGGAAGTGTTCAACCGGCATAAGGACGTCCAATATTCCAGCCGGATCGCGACCCAAATCGCCCGACAGCAACAGATCCATCGCCTGCGTCATGTCATCAACGAACTTGCGGCAAGGCTGCCCGAGGCCGAGCGCAACAGCCAGGCGGTGCGGGAATTGGCGAGCTATGGCTGTCAGACCAAGATGCACGTCGTCCGCTTGCTTGCGCCTCAGCTCGATCGCGAGACCCACACCAAGGACATCGATTTCAGCCCGGGCGGCGTCGCGCAGCGCTGGGACGCGGGTTACGCACACACCAAAGCTGTGCTCGCGCGCGCCCCATGGGTCGGCGAATTCGATCCGCTCTCCGGCGTCATCCTGCACGAGCAGGCGGGGTGGATTCCGCAAGCGGCGGAGTGATGAATCGCCGATCGGCTATTCGGCGCTGCTGACCAGCTTGATCCGCGGTTCGCTCGCTTCCATCAGGCCGCGATAGGCGGCGAGATAGTCGAGTGCCATGCGGTGGGCGGTAAAGCGCGCTTCGAATTGCTGGCGGATCGCGGGCCTGTTGAGCTGGGATACCCGACCGACAGCCGCCACCGCGCTGGTTTCATCCTCGACGACGAAGCCGGTCAGGCCGTCGTCGATGATCTCGGGCACCGAGCCGCGGTTATAGGCGATCACCGGCGTGCCGCACGCCATGGCCTCGATCATCACGAGCCCGAATGGCTCCGGCCAGTCGATCGGAACGAGCAGGCCCAGCGCGCCGCTGAGAAAATCGGATTTTTCGTGGTCGCTGATCTCGCCGATATATTCGACCAGCGGGCTGCCCGCGATCAGCGGGGAAATGAGCTGGTCGTAATAGTCCTGGTCGGCGCGATCGACCTTGGCGGCGATCTTGAGCGGAATGCCGCAACGCATGGCGATCTTGATGGCGCGGTCGACACCTTTCTCCGGCGCGATGCGGCCGAGTACTGCCAAATAATCGTGCTTCGTAGGTTTCGGCATCAGCAATTTTTCCGGAAGGCCGTGATGGATGGTCCGCACCCAATTGGCCAGCGGTACCGGCCGGCGCTGCGCGTTGGAAATCGAGATCACGGGAACTGAGGAGAAGGTGGTGAACACCGGCTGGTGCTCAGGTAGGTCGAGCCGGCCGTGCAGGGTGGTGAGGAACGGCGTCGGCTGCCGCGTGAACAGCGAGAACGGATAATAGTCGAGATGGAAATGCAGGAAGTCGAATTCCTCGTCGTCGCATTTCCGCCGCACCCGCTCCAGCATCACCATGTGCAGCGCATTGGGGTCGCGAACCGCGCCGTCGAGGCGCAACGCCCTCGGCCAGGTCGCGTCCAGCTTTGCCGAGGTTCTGGAGTCGCCGCTGGCAAATAGGGTGACTTCGTGGCCGAGCGTTACCAGTTCTTCCGTCAACCAGTGCACCACCCGCTCGGTGCCGCCGTAAAGCCTGGGTGGAACAGCCTCCGTCAACGGAGCTACCTGCGCGATGCGCATCTCACCATCTCCTGTTTTTCGATCATGGAAGAACAAGCCCCTCTTCGCGGCAGCACCGGCATGCCGAAATAGGGAACGTTCTCGCATCTGCGAAGTTCCATTCAACAAGGGTTACTTCTTCGACATATGCGGTCGCCGGTCTTGATGATGCCATCACCGCCGACGAAACGGCGGGAACCAGACGGAAGCGTCGCTCGTTCATCCACGGAACGCGAGCCAACGAGGCTCCGTCCTCAACACTCGATAGGACTCTCCCTAGATGGATCAGCTTTCAGGATATGCGCACCGCCCGTTCCCCTTCGTGATGCGCTATCTGCGCCGGCGGCTCACGTCGCATCTGGTCATCCTGATCGCGGTCATCTCCGCGGTTGCTTGTTCAGTGGGCACGCAATACGGGGTGAAGTTCCTGGTCGACAGCCTGTCGGCCGGCAGCGCTCGCGCCGGTAGCGTATGGCTGGCATTCGTTCTCCTCATGGCGCTGATCGCCGCGGACAATTTCCTGTGGCGGATCGCGAGCTGGACCGCGAGCTTCACATTTGTGGGAGTGACCGGCGATCTCCGGCGCGACATGTTTCGGCATTTGACCGGCCACGCGCCCAGCTATTTCTCCGACCGGCTGCCGGGCATGCTGACCAGCCGCATTACCGCCACATCCAATGCCATCTTCACCGTGGAAAACATGTTCGTCTGGAACGTATTACCGCCGTGCATTGCCACAATTGCGGCGATCACCCTGATTGGAACCGTAAGCCTGCCTATGGCCGGCGGCCTGATTGTGATTGCGGGGACCATGGTAGTCGCGATGTTCCACTTGGCCGCCGCCGGCAAGCCGCTGCATGACGATTTCGCCGACAAGGCGGCGGCGGTCGACGGCGAGATGGTAGATGTCATCAACAACATGCCGCTGGTTCGGGCGTTTTGCGGCTTCAGCCACGAACACGACCGCTTCGACGCGACCGTGAACCGGGAAGTGACGGCGCGCGGGCGCAGCTTGCGCTATCTTGAAAAATTGCGGATCCTGCACGCTGGGATCACGGTGGTGCTGATCATCGCGCTGCTCGCCTGGGTCATCACGCTCTGGCAGCGCGGCGGCGCCACCACCGGCGACGTGGTGCTGGTCTGCACGCTCGGGCTTTCAATCCTGAGTGCCACGCGCGATCTCGCGGTGGCGCTGGTCGATGTGACGCAGCATGTGGCGCGGCTGACCGAAGCGATTGCCACGCTGCTGTTGCCGCACGAATTGCGCGATGACCCGGAGGCCGAACCGCTGGTCAGAAGCGGCGCCGCCATCGCCTTCAACAACATCTCCTTCCAGTATCCCGGCGGCCTAAAGGTGTTCGACCGCTTCAGCCTGCGGCTGCAGCCTGGTCAAAGAGTTGGGCTGGTGGGCCAGTCCGGCGGCGGCAAATCGAGCCTGTTCGTGCTGCTGCAGCGCCTCTACGATGTCGAGCAGGGCAGCATCACGATCGACGGCCAGGACATTGCGCGGGTCACGCAGCAAAGCCTGCGCGAGGCGATCTCGGTGGTGCCGCAGGACATCTCGATGTTCCACCGCTCGATCCGGGAGAACATCCGCTACGGCCGCCCGAATGCCACCGACGACGAGGTGTTGCGCGCGGCGATCGCGGCGCGCTGCGATTTCGTGGAGACCTTGCCGGAAGGCCTCGATACGCAGGTCGGCGATCGCGGCGTCAAGCTGTCGGGCGGACAGCGGCAGCGCATCGCGATCGCGCGGGCGTTCTTGAAGGATGCGCCGATCCTGTTGCTGGATGAGGCGACCGCGGCGCTCGACGGCGAATCCGAGGAAGCCATCCGCGAGGCACTCGGCCGCCTGATGCGCGGGCGCACGGTGATTGCCATCGCCCACCGGCTGGCGACGTTGCGCAATTTCGACCGGCTGGTGGTGCTAAGAGCGGGCAAGATCATCGAAGACGGTGCGCCTGACCGTCTGATGCAAGGGCAGGGGCCGTATCGCGAGCTGGTGACGCAGGAAATGAACCGGTTGGCGAAATTCGCGGCCTGAAGTGCGGGGTTAGCGTATAGTCCGGTTGCGTTTCGAGGAGGACGCGCGTGCGCGCGTAAGCAGGCAACCGCTCGAGGTCAATATGGCAGCCGAAGTCGTTACCCAAATTATCTCGACGTCGCAGACAGTCGAATTGGTCGCGGAACAGCCGTTCTACATCCCGATGACCGGACCCGCGGCGCGTCCGCGGCGTTCGCTCAAGCACGACGACACCTTTATCGTGCTCGATTGTCACGGTGATATCGGCGCGTCCGCCGGCGGACCCGATGGGCTGTTCAACGCCGACACCCGCTACCTCGCGAGACTCGAACTCGTTCTTGACGACCTCCAGCCCCTGCTGCTCGGCTCCAATCTTCGCGACGACAATTCGGCATTGACCGTCGATCTCACCAACCCGGACATCTATCAACAGGGGCGGATCGTGCTGCAGAAGGACATGCTGCATATCGTGCGCACGATCTTTCTCTGGCGGGGAACGGCCTACCAGCGGATCGGCTTGCAAAATCACGGCGACCGCGAGGCGGGTTTTGACCTGACGCTGCTGTTCGACAATGACTTTGCCGACCTGTTTGAAGTACGCGGTGAAAAGCGCCCGCGCCGCGGCGTCGGTTCCAGCAGGCTGCCCGGTCCAAGCGATGTGTTGCTCGACTATAAGGGCCTCGACGGTAAATCGCGCAACACGGTGCTGCATTTCGACCCGCGCCCGACGCGACTTGCCGTCAATGCGGCGACGTATCATTTAGACCTGGCGCCGCAACAGATCTACTCGCTGTTTGTCGCCGTCTCCTGCAACAAGCCTGCCGGGCAACAACCGGCGCGCTTCTTTCGCGGCTTGCTCGCGCATCGGCGCGAGATGCGCCGCTCGAACACAGGCGCCACCAGCATCGAGACCTCGAACAACATCTTCAACGAGGTGCTGTGCCAGTCGATGGCCGATCTCAACATGCTGATGACGGATACCCCGCAGGGGCGATATCCCTATGCCGGCATCCCTTGGTACTCCACCACATTCGGCCGCGACGGCATTATCACCGCGCTGCAGATGCTGTGGATCGATCCGCGGGTGGCGCGCGGCGTGCTGAAGCGGCTCGCCTCTTACCAGGCCAAGTCGATCGATCCGCTCGCCGACGCCGAGCCCGGAAAGATCCTGCATGAAATGCGCTGCGGCGAGATGGCCGCGTTGCGCGAGGTGCCGTTCGCGCAATATTACGGCAGCGTCGATGCCACGCCGCTGTTCGTGCTGCTGGCCGGGCTTTATGTCGAGCGCACCGGCGATGACGAGACCATCGAGGGACTGTGGCCGGCGATCGAAGCCGCGTTGGGTTGGATCGACGGTGCGGGCGATCCTGACCGCGACGGATTTGTCGAGTATCGGCGCGCATCGGAGCAGGGACTTGCCAACCAGGGCTGGAAGGATTCCCACGACGCGATCTTTCACGCCGACGGGCGACTGGCCGAAGGCTACATCGCCCTCGCCGAAGTGCAGGGCTACGTGTTCGCCGGCAAACGGCTGGCCGCACGTTGCGCGTTACGGCTCGGCCGTCTCGATATCGCGCAGAAGCTTGAAGCGGAGGCGGAATTGCTCGCACAACGCTTCGAAGATGCGTTCTGGTGCGACGATCTCGGCACTTACGCGCTCGCGCTCGACGGCGACAAGCAACCCTGCAAGGTGCGCGCGTCGAACGCGGGCCAGCTCCTGTTCAGCGGCATGATCCGGGAAGATCGTGCCCGGAAGGTCGCCGCCGATCTGATGCGGCCGCATTTCTTCACGGGCTGGGGCATCCGCACCGTGGCGCTGGGTGAAGCGCGCTATAATCCGATGTCCTATCACAACGGATCGATCTGGCCGCATGACAACGCGCTGATCGCGCTTGGCCTGGCGCGCTACGGCCTCAAGCATTCGGTCGAGCACGTCTTCAAGGGATTGTTCGACGCCGCGACCTATATGGACCTGCGGCAGTTGCCGGAACTGTTCTGCGGCTTCCGGCGCGAGAAACATCGGGGGCCAACGCTGTATCCCGTTGCCTGCGCCCCGCAGGCTTGGGCAAGCGCGACGCCGTTCACCCTGCTGGAGGCAGCCCTCGGGCTCGAATTCGACGCTCATCGCTGCGAGATAAGGCTGCGCAATCCGCGCCTGCCGGCGTTCCTCAACGAGGTCGTGTTGCGAGAGTTGCAATTGGGATCTTCCAGCGTCGATCTGCGAATACGCCGGCATGGCGAGGACGTGTCGATGGAGGTCCTGCGCCGGCGCGGGCAGATCCAGGTGTCAATCGTACTCGCGCACTGACAGGCGGGCGTTCGACCAGAAGAGGAGGCCGCATGCGCGGAAAACGCTGGTTCATTGGCTTGGCCGTCATTCTCGCCGTCTCCGCAGGCGTCGCATCGCGCGCGGAAAACGAGCCGCAGCCCGCTTCGCCGCCCACGGCGGCGAAGGAAGCCGCGCCGCCGGCATCCGTCACCATCATCGGCGCAAGAGAGGCGCATGGCGTGCTCGGCCGCGATGTTCGCAGTACGACCAATGAGGATATGGGGAATATCGTCGATGTGATCGTCGATCGCACCGGCACGGTGCGGGCTGCCGTGATCGATTTCGGCGGTTTTCTCGGCGTCGGCAGCCGGAAAATCGTGGTCGACTGGAACGCGCTGCATTTCGGACGCGTCGCCGACAAGAGCGACAGCATCACGCTCGAACTGACCAAGGCCCAGGTCGCCGCTGCGCCCGAATACAAGGAGGACAAGCCGATCGTGGTGCTGGGGGCGGCCGGTAATCTGCAGCCACTCGACGATCATTAGAGAAACGGGGGAAGTCGTCTGGTGGTTCGCCCGTCCCATTCGATCGACCCGACTGATGGAGATCGCCGCGAGGACTCCGTAGGCGACGACAATGTCATATTGCTGCCGTCGGGGCCGGTCGATGCCCGGGAGATGCCAGCGCCGTCGCGGCAGAGCCTGCGCGGGCTTGACTGGTTCATTTTCTTTCTCGCCGACGTCCAGACCGGGTTCGGGCCGTTCATCGCGGTCTATCTGACCACCGAAAAATGGACCCAGGCGCAGATCGGCTTGGTGCTGTCGATCGGCGGCGTGGTCGGACTGATCGGGCAGATGCCCGGCGGCGCCATCATCGACGCGGCCCGGTCCGAAAAACTGGTCGCGGGGCTTGCGATTGCGACCATCGGCTGCAGCGCGCTCGCCTATGCGGCCTGGCCGATCTTCCCCGTCGTGGTGGCGGCAGCGACGTTGCATGCGGCGGCCAGCTGCGTACTCGGTCCGGCGATCGCCGCGATCAGCCTCGGCCTGGTCGGCCCGCGCGCGATCGGCGTACGGCTCGGACGCAACGCGCGGTTCGCGTCGCTCGGCAACGGCGTGGCCGCCGCCGTCATGGGCACCTGCGGTTACCTGTTCTCCAGCCGCTCCGTGTTTCTCGTCACCTGCGTTCTCGCGGTCCCGACCTTGCTGGCGCTCTCGCAGATACGGGAGCGCGAGATCGATGTCGCATACGCGCACGGCGCTGTGCCGCGCGAATCGCCGGACGCCAAAGCCACCAGCGTGGTCGGCCTGCTGCGTCGGCGGGTATTGTTGATCTTCGCCTGCAGCATCCTGCTCCTGCAGCTCGCCAATGCGGCGATGCTGCCGCTGATGGCAGGCGTCGTCACGATGCGGTCAAGCCAGTGGGCGCCGGTCCTGATCGCCGCGTGCATTATCGTGCCGCAGGCCATCGTCGCGCTGATGTCGCCATCGGTCGGCGCCAAGGCGCAAGCGTGGGGACGGCGGCCGCTGTTGCTGGTGGGTTTCGGCGCGCTTGCGGTGCGTGGATTATTGTTTGCGACGGTGCACGATCCCTATCTGCTGGTCGCCGTGCAGTTGTTCGACGGCATCACCGCGGCCGTCTTTGCCGTCATGGTGCCGCTGATCGTGGCTGACGTCGCCTTCGGCAGCGGGCATTTCAATCTGGCGCAGGGAATCGTCGGCACGGCAACTGGTATCGGTGCCTCGCTGTCCACCGTGCTCGCCGGCTATGTCAGCGACCAATTCGGCAGCGGTGTTGCCTTCATCGGGCTCGCCGCCGTGGCGGCGATAGGCTTCGCCGTGATCGCATCGGTCATGCCGGAAACGCGGCGAAGCGCCCATTGATTGGTTAGCAAGCACCCGGAACTACTCGCGCAGGCATCGATGTTGCGCAGCCGCGCGCGGTTGCGGAGCACGATCTGGCGGGCGCCGGAAAAGCCGAGGACGCCCTGGGCGTGAAGCTGGGAAAGCCCGCGTGAAACGGTCTCGAGTGTCAGGCCGAGATAGTCGCCGATATCGCGGCGGCACATCGGCAGCGCCATCATTCCGGCGACCGCAAGGCGGCGATCCATCTCCAGCAGGAAGGTTGCAACCCGCTCCATCGCGGTCTTGCGTCCGAGCAGCAGCATATGGTCTTCGGCATGGCGAAGCTCGCCGGCCGTCATAGCCCAAAGCTTGCGCGCGACCTGGACGTCGACGCCGGCCGCCTGCTCGAGGTTGCGGCGCTTCACCAGGCGCACGGAGGTATCGATGATGGCTTCCGCCGCGAGCCGGTGGGTCGCCCCCGAACTCGAGCCCGAAGACGTCGCCCGGCAAATGGAACGCGCCGATCTGGCGCCGCCCGTCGGAAAGCAGCCTGTAGCTGCGCACCGCGCCGGAGATGACTTGGTAGACATATTCCGCGGGCTCATCCTCGCCGTAGATTTCCTCGTCCTTCCGGTAGCTGAACTCGCTCGCCACCAGACCCGCATGCCCTGTGATGGTTGCAAACTGGTCGGAAACGGGGGCAACGACGGGCGCGGACTTGGCGCTGGCGACAGCGGTGTTGAGCGAGGGGGTGAGCATGGACCATCTCCTTTGCGGCGTACGGCCAATTGCTACGGGTTAACGACGCGGCTGGAAATTTCGCGCGATATCTTAAGGGGAATCCCTTACGTAGAATCCCGGAGGTCACTGCGGCTGCGGGTCGTCTGCGGGGCCTTCCTGGATCGCCTCGCGGATGTGCTTGACCAAGCTCTGGTCCAGGATAGGCTTCTGCAGCACATGCTTGACGCCGGCATTCGCCGCCCGGACCGAGATTTTCCCGTCGGGGTAGCCGGTAATGAGGATCGCCGGGGCGGTAATATCGCGATCCCGCAGACGGCCTACCAGATCGATACCGTTGATGTCCTGCATCTTGTAATCGATGACGAAGCAGTCGGCATCGGCTGAGCTCGGGGTATTCAACAGCGCTGCGCCGCTTCTGAAGGTTCGAACGGCAAAGCCGTCCGTCTCCAGGAGAAACCGCAGCGAGCCGAGAACGCCGGCGTCGTCATCAACCACGTAGATCGTAGGTTGGGCGGGTGACGACATCACAGCCCGTGCATATTGTGAGTCGACCTGATTCATGATCGCCACAATTAGCACGCAACAGGCGAACCCAGCTTGATATAACTCAATCCCTCAGCAAGCCGGCGCGCATCGCCAGCCGCACCAGCTCGGACAGGCTGCCGGCCTGCATCTTGGTCATCACATTGGCGCGGTAGACCTCGATGGTGCGCGGGCTAATGTCGTAGTCGCGGGCGATCAGCTTGTTGGACAATCCGGCGATCAGCCCCTCCATGACCTGGCGCTCACGGGGACTGAGCGTCGCGATCCGCGCGACGATGTTCTGCGTGACCGTGTCGTCCTTCGCAGCCGGCTCCGCCTGACGGATTGCCGCCTCGATCATCCCGGTGAGGCGGTCATCGTCGAACGGCTTCTCCATAAAGTCGATGGCGCCCAGCTTCATGGCCTCGACCGCGAGCGGCACGTCGCCGTGCCCGGTCATGATCAGGATCGGGAATTTGCTCTGAGCGGCCTTCATTCGTCTCAGAAGCTCGATGCCGTCGATGCCTGGCATGCGCACGTCGGAAACGACGCATCCGAAATCAAGGCCGGGCAGGGCGTCGAGAAACCGCTGCGCGGTTTCGAACAACGTGACCTCTAGGCCTGCGGAATCCAGTAGGAAGTTGAGCGAATCCCGCATCGCCTCGTCGTCGTCGATGACGTAGACTTTCACCTTGCTCGACATCGATCAACTCTCGTCCGGCGCCGCGGGCAACGTGAATCGGAAGGTCGCGCCCCCCGCGGCGTTGCTCTCGGCCCACATCCGCCCGCCATGGGCCTCGATGATCGAACGGCTGATCGAGAGTCCCACTCCCATGCCGGTCTCCTTGGTCGTGAAGAAGGTTTGAAACAGGTTCGGCTTGACGTCATCCTGGAATCCCGAGCCGGTGTCGGACACCTCAATTTCGATCATGTCGTCGGCAATCCTGGAATTGGTCGCGACCAGCTCCCGCCGTGGGCTCTCCGCCATCGCTTCGAGCGCGTTGCGGAACAGGTTGACCAGGACCTGCTGAATCTGCACCCGGTCGGCCAACACCAGATCCGCCTGTGGATCCAGATTGAAGCGAAGCTGGACGTTCTGTTCGCGCGCTCCGGCAAGTCCGAGCGCTCCCGCCTCCTCGATCAGTTTCGACAGGCTTTCGACGCGCTTTTCGGATTCTCCGCGCGAAACGAAATCGCGAAGCCGGCGGATGATCTGACCGGCGCGAAGCGCCTGCTCGGCAGCGCGGTCCATGGCATCTTCGATCTTCGGTTTGTTGGGGTCGGTGCTGCCGGCGAGCAGCCGGCGCGAGCCTTTCATGTAGTTGCTGATGGCGGCGAGCGGCTGGTTGAGTTCGTGCGCGAGTGCGGATGCCATCTCGCCCATCGCGCTCAGACGCGAAACGTGCACCAGTTCCGATTGCAGCTCCTGCAAGCGCGCCTGGGTTTGCTGATGCTCGGTGAGGTCGCGCACGAAGCCGGTGAAGTAGGGGTCGCCACCGGATCGCATCTCGCCGATCGAAAGATGCATCGGAAAGGTCGTTCCATCGCGGCGCTTGCCGGTCACGATGCGTCCGATGCCGATGATGTGGCGTTTGCCGGTCGAGCGGTAACGCGCGATGTAGCCGTCGTGGCGCGTCCGGTCGGGTTCGGGCATCAGCTCGCTGATGTTCTTGCCGATGGCTTCGTGTTCGGCATAGCCGAACAGTCGCTCCGCTGCCGTGCTGAAAAACTGAATGATGCCGTAACCGTCGATGACGATCATGGCGTCCGGCACGGTGTCGAGGATCGAGCGCAGGTGGCTTTCCCGCGTCCTCAGCGCCTCTTCGAGTTGCTTTTCTTCCTCGATGTCGTCAAAAATCCCGCTGAGATGACGCGGGACACCGGCTTCGTCCTTGATCACGCCGGCGCGCGCGCGAATCCATTGTCGATGTCCGTTACCGCCAGCCACCTTGAACGACACGTCGAACCCGCCGCCGCTCTCGTTGATCCTCTTGATCGCCTGTTCCGTATGCTCGCGGTCCTTCGGTTCAAGCAGCGAAAGAAACATCTCCCAGGTCACAGGCTGATCGCGAGCGATACCGAAAAGACCTTGCGCCACGCCGGAACATTCCAGCTCCATCGTGGCCAGGTCTAGATCCCAGGTTCCGACGCCTAACCCCTCGATCCGGAGCCGGAAATGTTCTTGCCCGGATGCGTCAGCGGAGGGTTGAACGATGCTGGTCACGCCTGAACTTTCACTTCCATCCGCCGATGCCTAATCAAACTGAAGCGCGTGCTCCAGCGGCTTGATCTTACACGAGATTGCATGCCCGGAAGCCGTCCTGATCGCAAACTTTGGCAATGGATTCACAATTTCGCCGAATGACGCTCGGGAGGCATGGTCATGGACCTCCGTCTTTAGGCGATGCTTGGCCGCGCCCGGCCTCCAGGCAGTTTGATCTATCTCATCCTGCGCGCGGATTTGGCGTCTAGAAGTTTCACAAAGATTGCTGCCTGCGGAGATTCTGGAAATGACAATCGCAACGGTCATGGTGAGCTTGGCGCTCGGCCAGTCGAACGAAGCTCGGCTCGAAATAGCCGGCCAACTCGCCGAACGATTCGGCGCAGGGATCGTCGGGATCGCCGCGGCGCAATTTGCCCCGCCGCTCTACTTCACGGACGGGCAGTACGCCCAGGACTTGATCGACCGGGGAGAGGCGGAGATCAAGAAACGGCTTCTCGAGCTGGAAACGCAATTTCGTCAGGCTACCAAGAACCGGGCGGCCATCTTGGGTTGGCGTAGCGCGCTCGACTTCCCAGCGCGGTTCATTCTTCAGCAGGCACGCTGCGCCGACATCATCGTCGATGGCGGGCGCAGCCCTGCGGCATCCGACGCCTTTGCGCTCGCTAGCCCCAAGGACCTGGTGATGCAGACGGGGCGGCCGTTATTGGTCGTTCCCGACACCGCGAATTGGCTCGATTTGCGCAGCGTGCTGGTGGCCTGGAAGAATACCCCGGAAGCGAGGCGGGCGATCGCCGACGCGGTCCCGCTACTGCAGAAGGCCAAGGACGTCACCGTTGCGGAGATACTGGAACAAGGCGGCAGCCGGGCGGATGCGGAGCAGGGGGTGAAGGACATCGTCGCCTGGCTGTCGCGTCACGGCGTTTCGGCCGCTCCACGCGTGTCCGAGAACAACCAGAATCACGGTGCCACGGTTCAACTTGACGAAATCGCCAGCGAGGTCGGCGCCGGCCTGATTGTCGCCGGCGCTTACGGTCACTCGCGATTCCGCGAGCTCATCGTTGGCGGGATGACGCAGCATCTCGTCACCCAGAACCTCCGTTGCGTGTTGCTTTCGCACTAACCCTGTCACCACAACAACCACGGGATGGCGCTCTTGTACAAATTTCTCGAGGAAACCGCCGGAAACTACATGACGCGCACTGTGACGACGGTGACGCGCGAGATGACCGTGCGCGAGCTGAGCGACATGTTCGAGCGCGACGACTTCAACACCTATCCGGTGCAGGAGGAGGCCGAAGCGGTCGGCATCGTAACCAAGTTCGATTTGCTGAAGTGCTTTGCCTTCACGCCCAACCAGATGGTCCCACGCTACGCCGATTTGATGAACCGGACCGTCGCCGACGTGATGACACCGGACTTCATCTACGTGCGTCCCGATACGAAATTGACGCGGGTGCTCCAGCTTATGGTCGAGCACCGTATTCGTAGTGTTCCGGTGATCGATGGCGGCCATCGGCTGGCAGGCATCATCGCCCGCGCGGACATTCTCAGAGCACTTGCGGGTGCAGCCCGCGACTAAAGCCTTCGGAAATCGAATCCGAAGACGCAGCACGGCTCAAGCAATGTCGTCGCAAGGCAATCGGCTTTCAGCCAAGCGCTTGATATCGGGCGAAAAAAGCAACCATCGATTCCAGCCTTGATCGCTCGCCGGCGCGCGGTCCTTTAACTGTGTTGATCTCGATCAAATCGCGTCACGAAAGAGTGTGGTTGTTGGACTTGCCTGTCCCTCCAGAGAGAATTGGCATGAGCCAGCCCTATGATTCCAAGTCCATGACCACCGGTGAAAGCGGCCTGGCGCTCACATTCGCCGTGACTGCATTTCTGTGCATGATCGGTGCGGCGAAGGCGCTCGATATGCCGTTCGCATTTCATGCCTCGCTTGCCTCGGCCGCCAGCTTGGCGTGTGCGCGGGCGCCGTCAAAATGGACGTTCCGATCTGTATCGGCGTCACGCTCGCGCTCGGAATGTCGGTGGTCGAGACCGTCAGCCACGCCGAACACGCCTATTTCGACGCCGCCATCATGCTGCTGACATTCCTTAGGACGCTATCTCGACCAGAACATGCGGCGGCGAACGCAGGCGGTGGCGGGGAATCTCGCGGCGCTGAAGGCCGAAACCGCGGCAAAATTCGTCAGTGCCGATGAAGTCTCGCAAGTGCCGGTAGCGGCTGTTCGCCCCGGCGATATCGTCTTGCAGCGGCCGGGCGAGCGTTGTGCGGTCGAGGGCACGGTGATTGAGGGCAAATCCGAGATCGACCAGAGCCTGATCACCGGCGAGACGCTCTACGTCGCGGCCGGGCACGGCACCGCCGTCTATGCCAGCTCGCTCAACATCTCCGGAGCCTTGCGGGTGCGCGTCTCGGCGGCTTCCGAAACCACGTTGCTCGCCGAGATCACCCGGCTGTTGGACAACGCCTTGCAGGCGCGCTCGCGTTACATGCGCTTGGCCGACCGCGCATCGCGGCTCTATGCGCCGGTGGTGCATGCGACCGCGTTGTTGACCGTGCTCGGGGTGCTGATGGGCGCGAGCTGGCACGATGCGGTCGTCACCGGCATCGCCGTTCTCATCATCACCTGTCCCTGTGCGCTCGGCCTTGCGATCCCGACCGTGCAGACGGTTGCAGCGGGCGCGATGTTCAAGGCCGGCGTCCTGCTCAATTCCGGCGATGCCATCGAGCGGCTCGCCGAGACCGATCATGTCCTCTTCGACAAGACGGGGACACTGACGCTGCCCGAGCTCGAAGTAGTGAACGCGGCCGATGTCCCAGCCGACGTATTCGCGCTCGCAGGCCAGCTTGCGCTTTCAAGCCATCGTCCGGTCGCAGCCGCCGTGGCTGAGGCAGCAAGCGCGAAATCGCCGCTGGTCGGCGCGGTCGAAGAGCCGGGGCAGGGCTTGCGGGCCGAATGCGGCGGCGTTGAGATCAGGCTGGGCAAGCCCTCGTTCTGCGGTGCCGAGCAGATGCCAAGGGACAATGCCAACCTCGGTCCGGAAGCCTCCATCGTGGCGTTGAGCCGGGGTAAAGAGAGATATCTGTTTTCGGTGCGCCAGGCGCTGCGTCAGGATGCGCGGGCGGCGATCTCGTCGCTGGAGCAGCGTGGCATCGCTGTCGAGATTCTCTCCGGCGACCGCGAGCTGGCGATTCGGACGGCGGCAGGCGTGCTCGGGATCGACGAATGGCGCGCCGGCGTCACACCGGCCGGCAAGATCGCCCGGATCGAGGAACTGAAACGCCGCGGTTCTAAGCTAATGATGGTCGGCGATAGCATGACGACGCGCCTTCGCTCGCGGCTGCCCATGTCTCGATGTCGCCGATCAGCGCCGCGCATCTCAGCCAATCGACCGTCGATCTGGTGTTCCTCGGCAAGCCGCTCGCGCCGGTCGTGGCCGCGATCGATCATTCGCGCAAAGCGCTGCACCTGATGCGGCAAAATCTTTGGCTCGCGGTGGGTTACAACTTGCTGGCGGTGCCGATTGCGATCTCTGGGATCGTGACGCTCTTGATCGTGGCTGCTGCGATATCCGGCTCCTCGATCCTGGTCATGCTGAATGCGTTGCGCGCGCGGAACGCGGGCGGCAAAGCGCGTCCGGCGAAGTTCGATGCAGCCTTTGCGTCTGATCGTGCGTTGAGCGAGGTGTGATGGAAGTCCTCGTCATTCTCGTGCCGCTGGCGCTCGGACTTGGCCTTGCCGGGCTGCTCGCGTTTCTCTGGTCGCTGAAGAGCGGCCAATATGACGACCTCGACGGCGCGGCCTGGCGCGCGATTGCGGACGGCGAGCCGGAGCAGGACACGCCTTCACAACATGCCTAAGGCGACACCGTCTTGCGATACAGCGCGCTGTAACAGGCCGCCGACAGATCCCAGCTAAAGGAGCGCGCCATGGCGCTGCGGCGCATGGAATCAAGCCGGTCCTTGGCCATGTAGGTTGAAAACGCGCGGCGGATGCCGCCGAGGAACGATTCGGTCGACGGCTGCGGGAACAGGAATCCGGTTTCACCGTCGGTGATGGTTTCCGCCAACCCTCCGGTCTGATGACCGATCGGCAGCGATCCGAATCGCTGCGCATACATCTGGCTCAACCCGCAAGGCTCGAAGCGTGACGGCATCAGCGTGAAGTCGCTGCCCGCGAAAATCCGCCGTGCCTGGGCGTCGTTGAACCCGATCTGCACGCCGATCGCTTGCGGCCTGCGGCGATGGGCTTCGACCAGCGCCCGTTCCATGGAAGGCTCGCCCGAGCCGGTCACGACGATTTGTCCGCCGGCCTCGATGATCTCATCAGCCGCAGAGAGCACAAGGTCGATGCCTTTCTGATGAACGAGCCGCGCGACCAGGCCGAAGATCGGCCCGCGCGATACCGCGAGTCCGAACTGCTTGCGGACATAGTCCGCATTGGCCTGCTTGCCTTCCCAATCGCCGGCGCCGAACGGCTGCGCCAGTTGCGCGCAGAACCGCGGATCCCAGCTTTCGTCGATGCCGTTCAGGATTCCCGTCAATTGCGATGCCTTGGATCGGATGCGTAACAGACCTTCCATTCCGCAGCCGAATTCGGACGTGGTGATCTCCCGCGCATACGTCGCCGACACCGTGGTCAAATGCGAGGCATAAACGATGCCGCCCTTAAGAAAGGACAGCTTGTCGTAGAACTCCAGCCCGTCGATGTGAAAAGAGGCTTCGGGTGCGCCGATCCGGCGCAGCGATTCCTTTGGAAACAGCCCCTGATAGGCCAGGTTGTGGATGGTCAGGATCGAGGGAACTCTTGAACCGTGCCAGGTGAGATAGGCCGGCGTCAGCGCGGCCTGCCAGTCGTTGGCGTGCACGAGGTCGGCTGCCCAATTCTTGTCCAACGTGCCTGCGGCGAGTTCTGCTGCGGCGGATGCGAATCGGCCGAATCGGATGTCGTTGTCCGGCCAGTCACGGCCCAATTCATCGCCGTAAGGGTTGCCGGGGCGGTCGTAGAGTTGCGGGCAGAGCAGGACATAGACCGGTAGCCCGTCGCGGGTCGATGCCCGGCCGAGCGTGCAGGCCGGCATCTCCGCCAATGGCGCGCACTGACCAACGATTTGAATGTGCGCGAATTGCTCGACTACGTCGCGGTATCCGGGCAGCAGGATCCTGACATCGCTCCAGGGGCGCTGCGCCCGAGGCAGAGCAGCGGAAACGGCGGCGAGCCCGCCCACCCGGACGAAGTCGTCCATTTCCGTCGTGACGAATAGAACTTTCAAATAGTGTCCTCGGCCGCACCCCGTATGCTGCTATGCAAGAATGGGTCCAGTTTCTTTCAGTTCAAGCGCGAGAGCGTCAGGCAGGTTCAGTAAACGCTTCCTTGAAGTGCTTCCTTGGGCTGCCAACGCCGTTTAGGGTCGCAATCCGCGCAAGCAAGCAAACAACCAGGCTGCGGCAGGGAGTTCGGGAATGACCATAGCGGGAATCGGTGAGGGGAATTTGACAGGCAGCCTTGCAGGCCTCCGCGCCGTCGATTTTTCGACCACGATCGCAGGCCCGCATTGCGCGCGGATGCTCGCCGACATGGGCGCGGAGGTGATCAAGATCGAAACCGCCGAAGGCGAGACCATGCGGAGCCGTCCGCCCATGCGCAACGGCTGCTCGACCGCCTTTGGCCAGCTCAATGTCGGCAAGAAGAGCCTGGTGCTCGACCTGAAATCGCCGCAGGGAATCGATGCCGTCCGCCGGCTGGTCACGAGTGCCGACATTTTGGTCGAAAATTTCCGCCCTGGCGTGATGCACCGCTTGAGGCTCGATTACGCGACCCTGCGCGCGCTCAATCCAAAGCTGATCTATTGCTCGATCTCCGGATATGGCCAGACCGGCCCCTCCGCCGAATTGCCGGCCTACGCCCCGGTCATTCACGCGGCATCCGGTTACGACATGGCGCATCTCTCCTATCAGCCCGGCCGCAGCCGGCCTGATTATTGCGGCATCTATCACGCCGATGTCCTCACCGGCGTCTACGCCTTCGGCGCGATTTCGGCGGCGCTCTACCAGCGCGCTGTCACAGGAAGCGGCCAGCATATCGACGTGTCGATGCTCGAATCGATGCTGAGCCTCACCTTGAATGAACTGCAATGGTCGCAATTCGAGGTTCAGCCGCCCCCGCGGCCGATGTATGGTCCGATCGAAACGTTGGATGGCTTCGTCATGGTCGCGATTGCCAGCGAAAAAACTTTCCAGGGCCTGGTGAAGGTGATCGGCCATCCGGAATGGGTGGACGATCCGCGCTTTGCCAACTATTCGGATCGCCGCACCAATTGGGCGCAGCTGATGGACGGCGTCGAGGCTTGGTCGCGGTCGGTGACGACCGAACGATGTCTCGCGGAACTGAACAAGCAGGGCGTTCCCTCGTCGGCCTATCGTACGGTTGGCCAGGCCTTGAGCGATCCGCAGATCACCCATCGCCGCGCGCTGTCGGAAGTGGAGGACGGCGGTGGAACCTTCAAGGTTCTCAATCTGCCGTTCCGGATGTCGGGCGCCAAGGTCGCGGCGGGAAAACGGATGTCGACGCTCGGCGAGCATACGCGCGCGTTGCTCGAGGAGACCGGCCACTCCGAAGACCAGATCGCGGCGTTCTCCGGCAAACCGCTTGCCGCCGCGACGCGCTAGCAAGAGGCGCGTTGCAACGAAAGCGCAAGCGGACGTTTAAGGCTTCGGTGCCGCGGCGCGCTTGACGGCCTTGCCGGTTGCCGCTTTTCCGGCCAATCTCTTCCGGTGTCAGCAACGATCCGCAAAAACCGGACGCAGGGCATTTGGAGGAACATCTCAATGACGGCGAAGGCGGTGACCTGCGCGCGCAAGCTCGCGCCGATTTTCCTTGTGGCGGCATTTGCCGCCGCGGCATTCACAAACCCGGTCAGCGCGCAAAAATCAGGGGGAAGCATCACCGTCGGGCAGGAACTGGATATTCCAGGCTTCGATCCCCTCAAAGTCGGAGTGTTCGATACCTCGGCGGAAACCGCGGCTGCCGCGATCTTCGATACGCTCACCACCCTCGACGACAAGGGCGAGGCGCAACCCAAGCTCGCTTTATCCTGGACGCACTCTGACGATTTCAAGACCTGGACCTTCAAGCTCAGGCCCGGCGTCAAGTTCCAGGACGGCACACCGTTCAATGCCGAAGCTGTGAAGGAGAATTTCGACCGGCAAAAGGATCCAGCCAACAAGTGCCGCTGTGCCTTCTACATATCCTACATCCATGATGTGCAGGCGCCGGACGAACTGACGGTGGTCTACAATCTGAATGATCCGTCGGTGAACCTGCCGGCGCTCCAGAGCCTGCAGAACTCCAACGAAGTCGTCCAGTCGCCGACGGCGTGGAAGACCAAGGGCGAGGACTACAACCGCAATCCCGTCGGCACGGGCCCCTATATATTAAAGTCATGGGCGGCGGGCGACCGCATGGTGCTCGAAAAGAATCCGGACTACTGGAATAAGGGCCATCCCTATCTCGACCGCATCATCTTGAAGCCGCTGCCGGATGCGCAGTCGCGCTTCGCGTCCCTGCAGTCCGGCGAAGCGGATATCATCTGGGACGATGAGTACGACGCCGACGCCATCCAGAAGGCGCAAAAAGATCCCAAATTGACGGTCCACACCTATGCCGGGTCCGGCGCGCAGGTTTACGCTTTCAACACCAAGGTCGCGCCGTTCGACGATGTGCGTGTCCGTCAGGCGCTGGTGATGGGGCTCGATCGCAAGAAGATGTCGCAGGCGATCACCAATGGCTTGGCCCGGCCGGCCAGCAACCCCTATGGCGACGGCTCCTGGGTCAAATGCAAGGACGATGGCGCGCTGCCTTTCGATGTCGAAAAGGCCAAGGCGCTGATCAAGGATTACGGCAAGCCGGTCGATTTCAAGATGATCATCTCGGCGACGCCGCGCGGGCGCACGGTCGGCCAGGTGCTGCAGCAGTTCTGGAAGCAGGTCGGCGCCAACATGGAGATCGAGCAGATCGACCAGGCCACTATCGTGCCGCGCGCCTTCATGCGTCAGTTTCAGTTGACGCCGTGGCGAATCATCGACCTCGCTGATCCCGATCCTCAGATGTATGCGAATTTCCACACCGGCAGCCCGGTCGCGCTTGCCAATTACTCCGATCCGGAACTCGATCATTTGCTTGAACACGCGCGGGTAACTGCCGATCCAGCAAAGCGGACCGAGGACTATTGCGCGATCAGCCGGCTGATCAATCAGCAGGCAATCTGGTTCTGGACCTTCCAGAACACTTACTACGCGATCTCAAGCGCCAAACTGAAAGGCTTGCCGAAAATCTATGGCGGGGTGATCGACGTATCGAACGTCTGGATGGAATAATCTCGATGCTGGGATTTGTCGCCCGCAGGCTCCTCTATCTGGTGCCGGTTCTGGTCGCCGTATCGCTGTTGACCTTCCTGATCGCTTCGCTGCTGCCGGGCGATCTCGCTTATGTGATCCTCGGCGATCAGGCGACCCCGGACAAGGTGGCGGCGCTGCGGCACGACATGGGGCTCGATCAGCCGATCTGGTGGCGCTATCTCGGCTGGCTCGGCCATGTGCTGGAGGGCGACTTCGGCCGCTCCTTCCGCACCGGACAAACCGTGCTGCAGGCCGTGGCGGAGCGGCTGCCGGTTTCCTTCGAACTGATGCTGCTGGCTGAACTCGCGGCGCTCGCGATCGGCATTCCCTTAGCGATTGCCTGCGCGGTGCGCGCGGGCAGCGCCTTCGACCGCTTCATGACTGGCAGCGCGTTTGGCATGCTCTCGGTACCGGCATTCCTCGCAGCGATCCTGTTGATTTATCTGTTCGCGGTCGATCTACGCTGGCTGCCGGCAACAGGCTATATCCCGTTCTCAGAAGACCCGCTCGGAAACCTGCGCTGCTTCGTGCTGCCGGCGCTGACGCTCGCGCTCGGTGAATGGCCGGTTCTGATGCGCGTGCTGCGCTCCGACATGATCTCGACCTTGCAGGAAGACTACATCGCGATGGCGCGGGCCAAGGGGCTGAAGCCGTCGCGCATCCTGCTGGTGCATGCGCTGAAACCATCGTCGCTGACGCTCGTCACCGTCACCGGCATCAACATCGGCCGCCTGATGGGCGGCACCGTCATCGTCGAGTCGGTCTTTGCGCTGCCGGGCATCGGACGGTTGTTGCTGGGCGCGATCTATACCCGCGACCTCATCATCCTGCAGGGTGTCGTGCTCTGCGTCGCCTGCGGCTACGTCCTGATGAATTTCATCGTCGACATGCTCTATGCCGTCCTCGATCCCAGGATTCGTCATGGCCACGCTTGAGCTCACCATCAGCGAAGAGGTCGTCGCAGATCCTGGCAGGCGAAGCCGCAGGCTCGGGCTCTTGTTCTGGATGGCGATCGGCTGGATGCTGTTCGTTTTCGCGGTCGCGATCTTGGCGACGGTATTGCCGCTGCCGAGCCCGACCGACATGGACATGCTGGAGCGGCGCGCACCTATCTCGGCCTTGCACTGGCTCGGCACCGACGGGCTCGGCCGAGACGAATTAGCCCGCCTGATCTATGGCGCGCAGATATCGTTGACGGTCGGCCTGTTTGCGCCGGTGATCGGGCTCGCCATTGGCGGCGCGCTCGGTATTCTCGCCGGCTATTTCCGCGGCCGCTTCGAGACGCTGGTGGTCGGCAGCATGGATGTGCTGCTGGCGTTTCCGCCGCTGATCCTGGCGCTTGCGGTGACCGCCTATCTCGGCCAATCGATCCTCAACCTCACCTGCATTCTCGGCGTGCTCGGCATTCCCGCCTTCATGCGGGTGGCGCGCGCCGCGACGCTGACGCTAGCGCGGCGCGAGTTCGTGATCGCAGCCCAGGCGCTCGGCGCGACGCATGCGCGCATCCTGCTGCGCGAATTGTTGCCCAACGTGATGCTACCCTTGCTCGCCTTCTTCCTGCTCGGGGTCGCCGTCACCATCGTGGTCGAGGGCGCGCTGTCGTTCCTAGGGCTGGGCGTCCCGCCGCCGATCTCGAGCTGGGGCAGCATGATCGGAGAGGGGCGCGAGAGCCTGGAGATCGCGCCACAGCTCGCCTTCATTCCGGCGATCGCATTGTTCTTGACCGTGCTTTCCTTCAACCTGGTCGGCGATACGCTGAAGGCGTTGACCGATCCGCGTCAGAGCGCGCTGTGAGCGGGCCTGCGTTGCTTTCGGTCGAGGACGTCGCAGTCGACCTGCCGACGGCACGGGGCAATCTCCGCGCGGTGGACGGCGTCGATCTGACAGTTGGCGCGGGGCGAACGCTCGGCATCGTCGGCGAGTCCGGCTGCGGCAAGACCATGCTGTCGCGCGCGATCCTGCAGCTGTTGCCGAAGAAGGCCAAACTTTCCGGTCGGGTCGTGTTCGACGGGCAGGATCTCGTGCGGTGCAGCCCGGAAACCTTGCGAAAACTTCGCGCCCGCTCGCTTGCGGTGGTGTTCCAGGATCCAATGACGTCGCTCAATCCGGTGCTTACCATCGGCACGCAATTGATCGAAACGCTGCAAGAGCATCTCGAGCTCGATGCTTTGCAAGCGAAAAAGCGCAGCGTCGAGCTGTTGGCCGCGGTCGGCATTCCTGCACCCGAGCAGCGATTGACACAATACCCGCATCAGCTCTCCGGCGGCATGCGGCAGCGGGTGGCGATTGCGATCGCGTTGTCCTGCGAGCCAAAACTGTTGATCGCGGACGAGCCGACCACCGCGCTCGACGTGACCATTCAGGCGCAGATTCTCGATCTGCTCGCCCGCGAACAGCGCCGCCGGCAGATGGCGATGATTCTGATCACCCATGATCTTGGCGTCGTTGCCGGCCGCACCGACGAGGTCGCGGTGATGTATGCCGGCCGCGTGGTGGAGCGCGCGTCGACGTCCGCGCTGTTCAAGAACATGCGGATGCCCTACACCGAAGCGCTGCTTGCTGCGATCCCGAAGCTCGATGCCGCACCGCATACGCCATTGCCGGCGATTTCCGGGCGCCCGCCCGATCCGACCCGGCCCATCAAAGGCTGCTCGTTCTCGCCGCGGTGCCACTATGCCACCGGTCCCTGCCATTGCGACAAGCCACAGCTCACGGGCGCCGAGACGCCGGACCACCAATACGCCTGCTTCCATCCGATCGAGATCGCGGCCGCTGTGGGTGCATGATGCTGGATAGCTCGCGATACGCATTGTCCGATCCGCTTCTGAAGGTGGAGAATCTCGTCGTAGAATACGCAGTCGGCGGCAAGACCATTCATGCGGTGTCCGGCGTCAGCCTCGAGATCGCCCGCGGCGAAACCTTAGGGCTGGTCGGCGAATCCGGCTGCGGCAAATCCACGCTCGGGCGCGCCGTGCTCCAGTTGCGCTCCGCCGTCTCCGGAAAAGTCCTGTTCGACGGTGAGGAGCTGACGGCGATGCAGGGCGAACGCTTGCGCAAGATGCGCCGCCGCGTGCAACTGATCTTCCAGGACCCGATCGCTTCCCTCAATCCGCGGCGGAAGATCGGCGACATCATCGCCGAGCCGCTGGTGATCGCGGGATATAAGGACGCGCAGAAGCGGCACGAGCTGGTTTGCGAGGTGTTGAGCGCGGTGGGGCTTGATCCCGCGCTGGTGATCGGGCGGCTGCCGCATGAATTTTCCGGCGGACAATGCCAGCGCATCTGCATCGCACGGGCGCTGGTGCTCAATCCCGAGTTCATCATCTGCGACGAGCCGGTGTCTTCGCTCGACGTTTCGATCCGCGCGCAGATCTTGAATCTGCTGGAAGAGATGAAGGTGCGCTTTGGATTGACGCTGCTGTTCATCGCCCACGATCTCGCGGTGGTGAAAGCGGTCAGCGACCGCGTCGCGGTGATGTATCTCGGCAGGCTGTGCGAGGTCGGCCCGTCGGAACAGCTGTTTGCTCGGCCAGCGCATCCTTATACTGCGCTCCTGATCGAGGCGATCCCGGTGCCCGACCCGGACGTGCGGCCGGCCGAAAGCGTGCCGGCTGGCGAGCCGCCATCGCCGATCGCGCCGCCCTCGGGTTGCCGATTCCGCACCCGCTGCCCGCGCGCGGATGAGCGATGCGCCAGCGAAGTGCCCGAACTTCGCCCCGTCGCGACAGGCCAATACGCGGCTTGCCATCACCCCCTGACCTAAATAAACCGCCAACGTGTCAGTTTGCTCATAAAGCAAGAACATCGGGAGTGACGCCATGAAGAGTTTCCAGGTTGCCGAGTTCAACGCCCCCTTGAAGGAAGTGGACCAGCCGACGCCGCAGCCGGCAGGAATGCAGGTGCTGATCAAGGTCAAGGCGGCCGGCGTCTGCCACAGCGATCTGCACATCTGGGAAGGCGGCTACGATCTCGGCCACGGGCGCAAGCCGCTGTCGCTGAAAGACCGCGGTGTGTCGCTACCGCGCACGATGGGCCATGAGACCGTCGGCGAAGTCGCAGCTTTCGGGCCTGATATCAAGGAGAGCGACAAGGGCGGTCTCAAGATCGGCGACGTCGTGCTGGCCTATCCGTGGCTCGGCTGCGGCAAATGCGCAACCTGTCTCGCCGGCGAAGAGAACATGTGCCTGAAGCCTAACTCGCTCGGCGTCTATTGCGACGGCGGCTACGCCGATCACATGACGGTGCCGCATCCAAAATACCTGCTTGACCTGAAGGGGCTCGATCCCGTCACCGCCGCGCCCTATGCCTGCTCCGGCGTCACCACCTACAGCGCGCTGAAGAAGGTGGAGAAGGATTTTGCGACGCCGATCGTGGTCTTCGGCGCCGGCGGCCTCGGCCTGATGGCGCTGTCGCTGTTGAAGGCAATGGGCGGCAAGGGCGCCATCGTCGTCGATATCGATGCCAGGAAGCGCGAGGCGGCAGAGAAGGCCGGCGCGCTCGCGACCGTCGACGGCAACGCGCCGGATGCGCTGGAGCAGCTCGCGAAAAAGGCCGGCGAGCCGATCCGCGCCGTGATCGATCTCGTCGGCAATGCCGCGACCACGCAGCTTGGTTTCGATTGCCTGACCAAGGGCGGCAAGCTTGTGATCGTCGGCCTGTTCGGCGGCGGCGCGCCCTGGGCGCTGCCGCTGATCCCGATCAAGGCGATCACCATCCAGGGCAGCTATGTCGGCAATCTCCGCGAGACCCAGGAATTGCTCGACCTGGTCCGCACCAAGAAGATCGCGCCGATCCCGGTGACGCCGATGCCGTTCGCCAAAGCCAACGACGCGCTGGTCGATCTGCAGCAGGGCAGGCTGGTCGGCCGCGCCGTGCTGACGCCGTAGCCGTCATTCCGGGATGGTGCGTTAGCGCCAGACCCGGAATCTCGAGATTCCCGGTTCGATGCTTCGCATCGCCCCGGAACGACTGGTTTGAGATTTGCCCACGATAACGGTTATCGTCTTTTAGCTCACTTAAGGAACCCCCATGTCCGCAAACAACGCGCTCCACATCGCTGTCCTGGCCGGCGACGGCATCGGCCCAGAGGTGATGGCGCCGGCGCTGGAAATCCTGCGCAAGGTCGAGGCCAACTCGGACCTGAAATTCCGCTTCACCGAGGCGCCGGCCGGCGCCAACCACTATCGCGAAACCGGCAAGTCGATGCCGGAAAGCACGGTGCGACTGTGCGATGAGGCGGATGCGATCCTGCTCGGCGCCTGCGGATTGCCCTCGGTGCGCTACCCCGACAACACCGAGATCATGCCGCAGGTGGAATTGCGCTTTCATTTCGACCTCTATGCCGGCGTGCGCCCGGCGCGGCTCATTCCAGGCGTGCCGAGCCCGATCGTCGGCGCGGACGTGCGCGGCATCGATCTCGTGGTGATCAGGGAATCCACCGAAGGCCTGTTTGCCTCGATGGGGAAGGGCGTCGTCACGTATGATGACGCGCGCGAGACGCTAGTGATTACACGCAAAACCTCGGAGCGGCTGTTCGAATTCTCATTCCGATTCGCCGAGCGGCGCAAGGCGCGTGGCCGGCCGGGCGCTTTGACCTGCGTCGACAAGGCAAACGTGTTCAAGGCGTTCGCGTTCTTCCGCGAGATGTTCGACGACGCGGCCAAGCGTCATCCGGACGTGACGACCGACCGGCTCTACGTCGACGCCTGCTCCGCGATGCTGGTCAAGCGGCCCTGGGATTTCGACGTCATGGTGATGGAGAACATGTTCGGCGACATCCTCTCCGACCTGACCGCGGGCCTGATCGGCGGCATGGGCATGGCGCCATCAGCCGATATCGGCGACCACCATGCGGTGTTCCAGCCGTGTCACGGCACCGCGCCAGACATCATGGGGCAGGGCAAGGCCAATCCGACCGGAATGATATTGTCGGCGGCGATGATGCTGGATTGGCTGGCCGACAAGCACGGCTTGGAAAGCGCCGCAGAGGCCGGCGAGCGCATCGAGCGCGCGGTCGACAAGGTCTATGCGGATGGCATCAAGCCGATGGAATTCGGTGGGAAGAACGGCACCGCCGATATCGCGAAGGCAATGCTTGCGGCGATGTAGGGCCGCGGGGATCCATAAGTGGCTGATTGCTGCGCCGCATCAATGTCGGGGAATTCCCGTCTTAGCGAGTTGGATCGTCTACCTCGAATGGACCCGGTCGACCCGGCCTCGCCAACACGATTGCGCGTTGCCGCTTCCGCGGCTGCAAGGTTATTGTGGCGCCAAAACTTGCCGCCGTTCTGGCCTTGGAGGCTGACGGCTGGCAGCAATGCACCGGGAGGATTTAGGATGCCACAGCGTCTTTCGCGCCGCAGTTTCGCCCTGGCTTCGGTCGCCGCCGTTGCGGCGCCTGTCTTTATCCGTACCGCGCGAGCCGACGAGCCGCTGCGGCTTCGGTTGTCGCTCGACACCGCGCCATCTCATCTGCGCAACGTCTCAATGAAGGATTATCTCGGCAAGGTCGAGGCCGCCTCCGACGGCAAGATCAAGACCGAGATCTTCGAGAGCGGCCAGCTCTATCCCGATCTCGAAGTCGGTAAGGCGTTGATTCAGGGACAGGTCGAGATGGCCGTGCCCGGCAGCTGGACCATCACCGGCATTGTCTCCGACGCCGATTGTTTTCAGCTTCCAGTGCTCTACGGCCAGCCGATCGACCTGATCCACAAGATCATCGACGGCAAGCCCGGCCAATTCCTCAACGTGCAGATCCAGCAGAAACTGCGGTCGCATGTGCTGGGGCCGTATCTCGATCTCGGTTTCCAGAACTGGTACAGCTCCAACAAGCCGATCGCGACGCTTGCCGACCTCAAGGGCATGAAGATACGCAATTCCGGCGGCGCCGGCCAGGCCTGGCGCGCCCGCTTCCTCGGCGCGATCCCCAACACGACGGCGTGGCCCAACGTGCCGCTGGCGCTCTCGCAAGGCACTTTCGACGGTCTGGTCAGCTCGAACGAAAGTCTCGTCAGCGCCAAACTCTGGGATTCCGGAATTAAATTCGCGCTGGAGGATCACCAGTGGATCGCCGTGTACATTCCGCTGCTGAGCCAGGTGTTCTGGGACAAGCTCCCGCCCGACCAGCAGAAGATGATGAGCGAGCTGTGGGCGCAGAACGTTCCGACCTACCGAGCCAACATGGTGAATGCCCAGATCAAGGCGCGCACCACGCTGCAGGAGCATGGCATCAAGTTCTCCGATCCGACGGCCGAGCAAAGCGCCGATGAGCGCAAGCGGATGATGGCGGAGCAGGAGCAGGTGGCGAAGGACATCAAGGTCTCGCCTGAAATGGTCAAGCTGATCATGGCCGAAGCCGGCAGCGGCAGCTGAGCCGTGGCCGAGTCCAACGCTTCTGTCGTGTCCAGGGCTTCCGTCGTGCTTCGCTGGTGGGACAGGATCGAGGAGACCCTGGTCGGCCTGCTCGGTCTCGTCGCGCTGGTCATTGGACTGCTTCAGGTCATCGGACGCTATTTCGATCCCGCGCGAGCCATCAGCTACGCCGAAGAAGTGATCGTCTATCTCGTCATCTGGGCGATCATGATCGTCTCCAGCCAGCTCGTGCGCCGCGACGGTCATGTCCGGCCCGATCTTGTGCTGCGCCTGCTGCCGCCGCGATATCTGCGCATCGTCGAGATCTTCAATTGCCTTGTCGCCGTCGTGTTCTGCGGCGCGCTGGTCTGGTACGGCTGGCAGATCGTCGACACCTCGTTGCTGATCGACGAGACCAGCTCGACCGATCTGCAATTCCCGATGTGGATCTATTATCTCGCTCTGCCGGTCGGGAGCGCGCTGATGCTGATGCGCTACCTCATGCGTCTGGTTCGCTTCACGCTGTATTTCGACCCCGAGACGATGACGGTCGGACATTCGCATCACGATGAGATGCCGAGCGGGCTTACGCCCCCGCGCGCCGATCGCTGAGATGCGGAATCTCCGGTCCCCGTCATGCTGACCCTGCTGTTCCTGCTGTTGTTCTTTGGGCTGCTCGCCGCAGGAATGCCGATCTTTTTGGTGCTCGGCATGTGCGCCGGCATTCTCTACATCGCGACCGGCCAGCCGCTGATCGGCGCGGCGCAGATGGTGATCAACAAGCTCAATTCGACGACCCTGATGGCGCTGCCCCTGTTCGTGATGGCGGCGGCCTTCATGCGTTCCGGCGGCGTTGCCAAGGCGCTGGTCGATGTCGCAACCGCTTGGCTCGGCGGCATAAGAGGCTCACTTGGCCTCGTCACCGTGGTGGCCTGCACCTTGTTCGCGGCGATCTGCGGCTCCAGCGTGGCGACTGCGCTCGCCATGGGAACGATTCTGGTTCCGGCCATGATCGAGCGCGGCTATCCCCGGTCGTTCGCGCTCGGCGTAGTCGGCGCTTCCGGCACTATCGGCATCGTGGTGCCGCCGAGTCTTGCCCTCATTCTCTATGGCATCGTCGCGGAGCAATCGGTGCCGCGGCTGTTCCTCGCCGGTGTGCTCCCTGGCCTGCTGCAGGCGCTGGTCTTCGCGCTCTGGGTTCTGTACGACGCGCGGCGACGCAAATTTCCGGTCGAACCGTCGTTGCCGCTTGCAACCCGGCTGCGCGTCACCGCGCGCGCCGTGCCGGCGCTGGCCGTGCCGCTGGTGGTGACGGTCGGAATTTACGGCGGCGTCGTCACCGTCACCGAGGCGGCGGCGCTGTCGGCGGTGGTGGCGCTGTTGGTGTCGCTGATCTTCTACCGCGGCTTTCATTGGACCGAGACGCTAAAGGTGATCACCGACGGCATCCGCTCGGCCGGCACCATCATGCTGATCGTGGCGACTGCGCTCGCCTTTGGCCACTGGATGACCGAGTTGGGCATCCCCAACCAGCTCGTCAACTTTGTGGTCGGCCACGGTTTTGCTACCTGGCAGTTCCTCCTCATCATCAACGGATTGCTGCTGCTGCTCGGCTGCTTCCTCGAGGTCACAGCGACGCTATTGCTGGTGCTGCCGATCCTGGCGCCGGCCTTGAAACCGCTCGGCGTCGACCCCGTGCATTTCTCGATCATCTTCACGCACAATATGGAGATCGGACTGGTCCACCCGCCGGTCGGGCTCAATCTCTTCGTGCTCTCGACGATCTCATCGGCGCCGATTGGCGAGGTGATCCGCGGCATCCTGCCGTTTCTCATCCTGCTGCTGATCGTGCTCGGCATCATCACCTATGTGCCGATCCTGACGCTGTGGCTGCCGGATGCGGTGTTCGGCTGACAACCGGGGCGCGCGACAGATTCAATTTTCAAACAGCCAAGCGCGGAGCGTTTGAAGTCACCTCGCTTGTCATGCCCCGCCACCGGGTCTCGCCTTTGGCGACAGGCTCCGGCGGGGCATCCGTACGCCGAGGCTTCTCGGGTCAATCACTGACGTCTCTGGAATACTGGATCACCCGCCTTCGCGGCTGATGACGATTGGGGTCGCAGCCACAGCTTTGCGATCTCGCCGCAGGTTTGCGCGAGGTTCATCGTGAACTTCCCGCATCTGATGATCAGAGGGCGCAGGGAATGCCGGGCGCCCGATGCGCCCGCAGCCGCGCGTGTAGTGTAGAAAGCACGCGCGTGAGTCACCACAGTCACACCGGAAACACCCGGCATTCGCCGCGCAATGGCTTTACGGCTTATTTCGTGGTCCCCGCGGACCGGGCTCTCTTGCCCCCGTCATCGGCGTGATGCGAAGCATCATCGCCAAGCTAGCGCCAGCGTCGGGGCGTCAGGACCACACGTCTGTATATCTTAACTTGGTGAAAGGCGTTGAAGGCAACAAACCCCTTTAAAATAAGGGAATTTGTTTTACCCTGTTTCGTCAGCTTACAGCGTCTTTCGTCAAATCTAGGTACGGGACCTTTGCACCCGGAAGCCAAACCAAGAGCAAAGGCCCCGCCACGGTCCCAACCTTTCGAGGAGCTGAAACCATGTCTGATACTATCACCATCGAACCCACCGGCAAGCGCGCCCGTAAAGGCGCCATCATCCTGGTCGACCGCATGTGCGAAAAGCGGGTCACCACGCGGGTCAAGATTTACGATCGCAAGTGTGCCGGCCTTTTTGTCTCCATCACCGCCAAGGGCGCGGCGACCTTCTATTTCAAGTTCACCGATCCGGCCACGGGCAAGCAACGCCCGAAATGGCTTGGCGTCTACAACCCGGAAACCTTCAGGGTCGAGCATGCCCGCACCGAGGTCTACGCCCTGAAAACCCGCCTCGGCAAAGGCGAGAACATCGCGGAGAGCTTTCTCCGGCAGAAGGTGCAGGCGGCCAAACAGGGCATGACCGTGGATCAGGTGATCGCCGCGCGTATCAAATGGATGGAGACCTTGGAAGAAAAGCGCGACGGCGAGAAGCGGGCCAGGGTCGAGAGCTGGAAAAACGTCGCGAGCCATCTGCGCCGCTTCGTCAGCCCTCGCCTTGGCCGGATGCTCGCCAGGGAGATCACCAACGACGACATTGCGTCGCTGTCGAACGACATCATCGAGGGCAAGCTCGGCAAGTCATCCAAGGCCAACGCTCGCCACATGACGCGCGCCGCCTCGGCGATGTTCAAATGGGCGGCGGAAGCCGGTCGCAACCTTGTCCCCAAAAACCCTTGCGTGAACCTTCCGAAGCTTCCCGAGGAGGACCCGTGCGACCGCGCGTTGACCGAAACCGAGGTCAAAACGCTTTGGCACGGCCTCGACCGCGAGAACATGCCGTGGGACCGCACAACGCGGCTCGCGATCAAGTTCGCGCTGGTCACCATGCTTCGGTCTGGCGAACTGCTCGGCATTCATCGCGACGAACTGAATGCCGAGAATGGCACCGTCGACATTCCGGCGCGGCGGGTCAAGAAGCGGCGCGTAATTAACCAGCCGCTTTCCGATCTCGCGTTGGAGATCATCAAGGAGGCGATGGGCGGTAACGAGTTTGCCTTCGTTGGCCGCTTTGGTGACGCACCGATGGAGCGCAAGGCGATGGCGACCGCACTTCGCGGCACCAAGCACAGAAACGGCAAGGTGAAGTCTGCCGGCATTTGCGCATTGCTCGGCATGGCGCCGTTCTCGCCGCATGATCTGCGCCGGACGGCGGCAACGATGTGCGGTGAACTTGAAGATATTTCGGATTACGGCATCTCGCTTTGCCTTGACCATCAGGCAAACAAGGACAAGGACGGCAACAAGCTGCCGGCGATCACGAACAAGGTCTATAACCGCGCCACGCGCAAGCGAGTGAATGAGAAGCGCAAGGTGCTCGATAGGTGGGCCATCGAGCTGCGCCGGATCATCGCCGAGCCGGCGGCGCTGCGGCTCGCGGCCTGATCTTGGAACCCCGAAAAGTGATGGAACGCCGTCCTTCGGGGCGGCGTTTTTTTGTCAGGACTTAGATCACCCGAGACGAGGGTGTTCCCCGGTCGGCCCGGGCGATCACCCGTGAACACACACGAAGGAAGGAGTCCTTCTATGTTCATTGTCGCTATCATCGTGTTCGGTTTAACCCTCGTGTTGAGTAGCCTCGTGATGTTCAAATATGGCACAAGCGAGAATCAATCTTCCGAACCAAGCAACGCAGCACGAACAACGCTCACCGTAGGAACGCTTCTCTCTATCGCCATCGTTGGATCGCATTGGCTGCCGCAGCTCGGATGGTGATGCGCGGGCTCGCTCGCGCGGTGTTCGTTTAGGGTTTCGACGTCGCCGAGATCACGGCCTTGCCTAGCTGATGCGGCGGCGCTTCAATGGGCCATGTCCGATCCGATCCCCGACAATGATTCGAGTGCGGCCTATGACGTGATCCCGGCGGAATCGCCGCCGGGATGGTGGACCGTGACGTGCAACGGCATTCCGGTTTGGCATTGCGCCACCCGAGAGAAGGCCGAGCGCTACGCGACCGATGCCGAGTACCGCGCCAGCTTGATCGCGGTGAAGTTTCACGACCGCTAAATGCCGGCGGCGAATGCGCCGTTGACGAAAATATTCTCTTAAGCCGATTTTTACTATGCGGTGCAAGGATGGGCGTTGGTCGGCGCAGAATCGAAGACCGCCGACCAACGGAAGGAGGTGAGGTCCCATGGTGGACCTCGGATTAGCCCTAGCTGTCGCCGGGGCTCTAATATCTGCCGCTCAATTGGCAATGCTCTTGGCCGAGCGGATTTAAGCTGCGGCCCTCGGAAAGTTGCCGCTTTCCGGGGGCTGTTCCGTTGAAAGACACGTTAAAATTTTCCGGTTGATGACACGTTAACATATGGGGCCCGGAACTAAAAATTTTCATCATTGGTAAAGGTATTAACACAACCTTAAAATTGGGACGTTGGCCGCGCCTTTACATCCTCGCCCGCCTTGATCGCGAGTCCGAAAGATGTCTTCGGCGACGTCGACCACTTCGCGCCGATCGGCGGAAGGTTGGCGTGTAGGATTTCGTAGGAGCAATATTGGTGCTCTCGATCGCCGACAATGCCATGATCGCGTAATGAGCCATACACCTGACGGCGCCTCGGCGCCAGCGTCATCCGTACCCCGCCGCCGCCGACGCTTCCATATCGAACCGCCGCCGATCGATCCAGCACTTCGCAAGCGGCGCATCAAGATCGCGCAGGCGACCAACCTGATCGGCCGGACGAAATGCAGCGTTCAGTGGCGCGCTGCGCGCACAGAAGCTCGGCGGCGATTGGTTTACTACCGAAGCCGACGTCGCGGCATGGCTCGCGACGTCCGGCAAATGGTTCGCTGACGAAGGCGCGGTGCAGGAATGGCGCGCGAGTATCGCCGGGCTCGCGCGGTGGTGGAACGCGTAGGATCGGAGCGCAAGACAACCGGCATTGCAAAGGCGCATGCTATGACCATGACCGAGAAGCCGCCGATCGAGACCGAGACACCGCCGCGCGAGCGTGTCGCGTGGCGAGCACCGAATCCGATATGCGCGGCAGATGCATGCGATGCGGCGCCGAGATCGGTGAAGCCTGCCCCGAGATGCAGAAATAGGAGACCGACGATGGTGCTTTTCGAAAAAGCTGATCCGGACGTGCAGGCGCAAAAAGCTGCCGAGGCCGCGTTGAGGGCCAAGCGTCGCGACCGCGATGGCCTCGCCGAGCGCTTGGGCATCGCCGAGGCGGCCATCACCTCCTATCGCGCGCAGGCGCGCCAGCTCGCCGCAGACGGCGCCGACGACAAGGCGATCTCGGCCGCCGAGGGCAAGATGCGCGACGCTCAAGATCGAAGCGTGACGCTCTCCGGCGCGATCGGCGACGTCGACAAGATCATCGCCGGGCTTTCCGCCGAGATCGAGCGGATTGTCGACAAACGATGCCGCGCCGAGACAAACTTGGCCGTCATCGCGATGGCCGATGAGCTTGCCGAGGCGCAGGCCGACTTCACCAAGGCCGCGCAGCGGCTTGAAGCGGCGGCGCGCGAGAGCGGCTTGCTTATTCCGGAAGGCGGGGCCGTGGCCGAGTTCACGTTGAGCGCGCGCGAGCGGCTTCCGCCCGCCGTCGAGATGGTCGTGGTCGGCCTGCGCAACCATGTGCGCGGCGTTCTATCCGGGCACGGGCCGGCATCGCTGCCGCGACCGGCGGCGCCGCCTGTGCAGTTGAAGGTCGTCCCGGCCGAGCCGATGCAAACGGTCTTCATCAAGCGGAATGTGAAATACCTCGATCAGGCCGGCAGAACCGTAACCATCGCCGGAAACCGAAGGCATAGCCTGCCGCAGAAGCTTGCCGAGTTGGCGCTTTCGACCAACTTGGCATTGCCGTTGTCAGATCGGCAGCGCATTCGGGACCTCGAATATAATGCTCCCGCATTTTTTGTGCCCGATGAGACCTCATGCGTATGGCTTGGAGAGAAAGGCCCGGAAGCCCCGGTGAGGTCCGCGCGACCGGGCGGCCCGCCTATCCATTCGAGCTTGACCGAGTTCACGCCTTATGATCGCGGGCCGCCGATCGTCGGCACGATGCCGGCGCAGCCGCTTGCCGTTGGCGCGCGCAAGCTCGACGCCGAGGAGTGATGCCCAATGAGTGATCTCGGAAGCTACAAGCGGGCGCAGGAAGCGAGGCGAGCGCTGTTCAATCGCGGTTGCCGGCACCTGCTGGATGCCGATGGCGCCGAAGATGCCGCCGTCGCGCAACACGAGGCCTCGCATGCTCTTACCGGGCAACTCCTGGGTCTCGACGTGACCGCCGCGACGGTCGAGCCGGGCGCCCGTTTTGCCGGTATGACATTTTGCGCGAGCGCGCCGGATCGCGCGTTTGATACCATCGTCATGCTCATGGCTGGCAATGAAGGTGAGAAATTATTCGGCGGCGGCAGCGATAATGGCTGCAAGAACGACTTGCGCCAAGCTCGTGCGCTCGCGGCTTCGATCTCGGACGATGTCAAGGGCACCATCAAGCGCGCGCGTCGCTGCGCTCGCAAGATACTGGTGGCGAATTTCGTTCCGTTGACCAAGCTCGCGCTTGCGCTGATCGAGCGGCGAACGCTCGATGCCGCCGAGATCGAGGAGCTGATCGCAGCGAATGCACCGGACGACGACGCTAGCGACGGGGGCGATGATGATGCGGAGCTGCTCGCGTCCGATCGCGATCCGATCCTGATGCGAATGCTCGGCCCTCGGCTTCTCCATTACGGCAGCCCGGGAGAAATTCTCTGATTGCTATCCGGTGGACGCGCCCATCGGTACAACGGCCTCGGGTTGCTGCTTTCCCGGGAGCCACGACGGCGACGGTCGGCAAACCGCATGTCCTCGCCGACCGTCGCTTTGATCTCGGCGTCGCTGTGCACACGAGGCCGGGGACATATCGTCGCGAGCCGCATGCTTGGACTTGACGATCAACTTCGAAAACGGCCACCATGGCGGCGTGTGGTTCGACGACGCCAACTTCCTTTTGGGAGGAGGAGACTCATGCTGACTGCCGCACAATGCCAAACCCACGCAGCCGAGTATAAATCCCTCGCACGACAAACCGGTGTTTCCGAGGAACGCACCACCCTACTGAAGAACATTGCGCGAAGCCTGAAAGGTGTTGCAAGCCAGCTTGATAGGCTCGCGGTACTTCTGAGGGAAGAAGCAAAGTAAGGCCGCCTCAGTTGGCGGCCTCTTTCATTCGGTCGCCGAGCCCCGCAGCGCGGCCCCCACAGAGCGACGATCCGGTACCCGCCTCCTCGGCACTCCCATCCGCATTCATCGCATGGGTAGGGTTCTCGCGGGCTTGGCGATCCCGCTGGCTTAGGTCAGGAGTAGGGGCCATAACGGACATGGCCTAAAGGGCCGGGTACTTCACCTTTTGACCCAGAGCGGACGTTGTGCCACTCGAACTTCGTCCGCGAGGCTGTAACGGGGGCCAGGATGCCTGCCATCACGCTACCAACAAGCGGGTTACCGCTGTTCCGGCTTGAGAGGACCTGTTTCAATGAGCCGTTGCCGCACGATCGCCAAAAGGCGGTAGGATTCGGCCACATCAGCGTAGCGCTTTTTTAATACCGGTTCGCTGGTCGATCTTGCCAGCTCATCGAACTCGGCGGCCTTCTCCAAATATTCGGCGACGCTGCGCATGTCCTTGTCCCCAGCGCAAAGCGACGCGCATCGCACATAATAAATTGGGCGGGATTAAGTATGGTATGGCTGAATAATGAGCAATGAGAGGAATTAAGGGGTAACCCGCCAGATCGCACCTAGGGCCGACAAACGGGTTACCGCTGTTCCGGCTTGAGAGCACCTGTTTCAATGAGCCGTTGCAGATCGCTGGCCAAGAGGCGGTAGCATTCAGCCACGTGAGCGTAGCGTGTTCTGAGGGTCGGTTCGGAGGTCAATCTCGCCAGTTCATCGAACTCGGCTGCCGTTTCCAAATATTCGGCGACGCTGCGCATGTCGTTGTCCCCTAGCACCAAGCAACGCACATCCTAAACGAAAAGCCCGGCGGGAGCGCCGGGCAGATCGCAGTATGGCTAACGGCTGCGAACAATTTAAATAAGAAGGTAAGCGCCGCGCGGGAGCCGAGAATTTCCAACCCGGTCAGGCCAGGCATTGAGATGTCGAGAATGGCGATATCCGGCCTTAAACTCCGAATTGCTTCGATGCAGCTCATACCGTCACTGCAACACGCAACAAGTTTGAACTTATGTTGCGCCCCGAGCACCTTCTTCAAACCCTGCACAACCACTGGACAGCGGTCTGCAATCAACACATTGATACAACGCATGAGCGGCCCCTCAGCCTTGTCTTAAACCTGCTTCGGTAAAGCTCTAGATTCTCCTTTGTTGATCATTGGTGGCGATCCTCACCGGTGTTCGTTTCGGGCCGCCTTCGCAGGCCACCAAAGTGGCTTCTTGAAAGAAGAAAATGGTTTCGTCGGAATCCGTCCCTTGAAACCACTTCACGCGCCCGTGAGCAAGTCCGCTCTGACCTGATCGGTTTTATGTTCGCTCGACTTTGGCCGCTTGAGCATCGCCACGGTGACTTTACTTACGCCGCTTCATGTCGCGAACCCTTGGCGGCCAATACCCAAGCTTAGGCCGGGCACGCAATGTCTGCTTCTGTGCAGGTTTTCGGACCTAGCGTGATGTCCGACTTGAGTCCGTAATGCGCGGCAAGGCGGACGTCGCCGCGAGCCTACAAGGCGGCTAGCTTGGCTCGTGGTGCGCGTCCGGCCCGCCCGGTGTCTCAAAAACCGTCGACCATCGCGCCATCGCACGTACCTGTCTCGCGCGGGCGATAGCATGTATCCGCGCCCACGCCTTTCGGAATTGCGCCTTCGCATCACCGAGATCGGCGCCGCTGCCCCGGTCGTTGCTGCCCTGCGGCCTGCCGTGGACATGGCACGACCACGACCAGGGCGGCGCATCGTGCCGGGCGCCGGTCGCCTTCCTGATCCGGCCGATGGACACGCCGCGCCAGATCACCGCGAAATCGTCGGCGCAGCGGTGACCGGCGATTGCGGTGACGCGGAGCGTGAGTGAAATCGTCGTCCAACGAGATCGCGCGCGCCACGGAATCGCCCAATTTGTTAACTTTTTTCAAAAATGAGCAAAATTGAACAGCCCCGGAGACAGCGGAGGTTTCAAGGTGAGCCCCATCGCTGGGCCCCATAATGGCATCTATCGGTGACTGAGAGTTTTGTGCTCCCGCCCAATGATGGAAGGGACTACATCATGATCACGTTTCACAGGCCACCATGTCCAAAGTGTAAGGCAACAACATCGCTGGCACGGATCACCCCAGGTCGGTCGGGCTTTGACATCCGAACATTCGAGTGCCGTGCTTGCCATCACATTTATCAGCGCGTGGTCGCGCCAGCCGATCCGATGGAATCGACTCAAACGGCGGGTTGGCTCCAGGGCGAATTGCGCGCGCCAACGTAAGGGGCGCCTCAGTTGGCAGGCATCTTGCTAGACCTGCAAAGGTTGTGATCGGCTGTAGTGCAAGGGCCGGTGGAGCGACGACTGCCTTGAGTGGCCACCTACAAAGTGTTGAGTTCGATCGGCGGTTTATTGGCCGCCGTTTGGGGGCATTCATGGAAGATTCATGGAAACGAGAAGTTGCTCCCTCCATCGTCAGCTCAACTGCCTGTAAACCCCGGAGCCTGAACACGAAATGCCGCATAGGTGCGACGAGGTGAACACCCTTTCTACGCCGCCTCAGTCGCAGCCCGTTTCATATCAAAACGCCGATAGTCGGTCCACCAGCAGGCGCGGGCATTTTTTCGGAATTGCGGACGAGCCTACACCCCGGTGGCCCGGAATGCCGGAGTTTGACCCGAAACCGACCTCGCCCTGCTTTCAACATAGGCGACAAGATCGGGAGAAACGCAATACCATGGCTTGGCGCTCTCCAGTAAGAAGGGCGCCATGTTCGTTTCACGCAGAAAGTTGCTTCAGAGTTCTCTGCTTTGTGCTGTGGGAATGGTCCCCAGCTCGTAGGGCGGATTGAGCCCACCGGGACCGCGCCAAGCGCGGCCCGATGGGTGTAATCCGCCGCTTCAACTTCCGTTGAGCCGGGCGCTCAGGCCGAGACCGCCATGACTGTTTTAAGATCCTTGGCCTCGTAAATTCTTTCGCCGTCGACGAACACGGAGCCGTCTGCGATTCCCATGGTCAACCGGTGACTGATCACGCGCTTGATGTGCAGTTCGTAGGTGACCTTTTTCGCAGTCGGAAACACCGAGCTGCTGAACTTGATTTCCCCGCCGCGCGCGCGGCCCTTGCCCTTGTAGCCTTTCCATCCCAGGAAAAAGCCGAGCAATTGCCACAGCGCATCCAGGCCCAAACAACCGGGCATGACCGGGTCGTTGTTGAAATGGCACGCAAAGAACCAGAGGTCGGGCGAGATATCCAGTTCGGCGAGCACCTCGCCTTTTTTGAACAGGCCACCGTTGTCAGTGATTGTCGTGATTCGATCGAACATGAGCATCGGCGGTAACGGCAACTGGGCGTTACCTTTGCCGAACAGATGTCCGTTGGCGCAGTCGATGAGTTCGTTGTAACTAAAGGAAGACTGTTTGTTCACTGGACTCCCCGTCAAAGGTACTGAATCGGAACAGCGCGGGTTGGCGCTTAGTCGGTGTGCGGGCCGCACGACTGAGTGGTGGAGTCGGACTATTGCGTCATCGCTTCTTGAAAACTTCGTTAGACGCAAACCCGCTTCTTTTTCGCGAGTGAACGGCTGACTACACCAACCTGATCCGCCGAAGGTTTAAATGACGCGTGCGGCTTTCAGCTTGGCGATTTCGTCCGGTCCATAACCCAGCGATCCCAGAATCTCGTCATTGTGCTCGCCGAGTTCGGGCGTGGCCGTTCGAATCTCACGGTCGAAGCCGGTGATCTCGCAGGGCTGCGCCACCAGGTCGATTTCGCCGAGGCGCGGATGGGTGACGGAGCGCTTGATGCGCAGCGCCTCGACCTGCGGGTCGGCGAACGCCTCTTTGATGTTGTAGACCGGTCCGCAGGGCAGCCCAGCGGCGACGATCAGCTCGAACCATTCGCGGGTGGTTCTGGCGCGGAGCGCGTCCGCGATGATCTCGTTCATCGCTTCCTTGTTCTGTCGCCGCTGCGCGGTCGAGGTAAAGCGCGGATCGGTGGCCATGTTGTCGCGGCCGATCAGCGCGCAAAATTTCGCAAAATTCCTGTTGCTGGTGGCGGCGATGTTGAGAAAGCCGTCGGCCGTCGGGAATGTCCCCATCGGCGTGTTGGTGGGATGGTTGTTGCCCTCCTGGGGCGGAATTTTCCTGTCCATGGTCCAGCGCGTCGCCTGGAAGTCGAGCAGCGTGAGGCCGGCCTCGATCAGGGAGGTCTGTACCCAGCGGCCTTCACCGCTGACTTCGCGATCGAGCAGCGCGATCAGCACGCCCTGCGCGAGGAATGCGCCCGCCATGATGTCGGTGACGGCGACGCCGACGCGGACCGGACCCTGGCCGGGAATTCCCGTCACCGACATGATTCCGCTCATGCCCTGCGCGATCTGATCGATCGAGGGTCGCGCGGTATAGGGGCCGTACTGGCCGAAGCCGGAAATGCTGCCATAGACGATGCGCGGATTGCGTTTTCTCACCGATTCGAAATCAACGCCGAGCCGCCGTGTGACGCCCGGACGCATGTTCTCGACGATGACGTCCGCCTGCTCCGCGAGCCGCATCAGGATTTCACGCCCCTCATCGGTTTTCAGGTTCAGCGTGATGGCGCGCTTGTTGCGATGCAGGTTCTGAAAGTCCGAACCGGCACGCCTGCCGGTCATTTCCTCGGCATCGTCATCGCTGGGCGGCGGCTCGACCCGGATCACGTCGGCGCCCCAATCGGCCAGCGTGCGGACGCAGGAGGGACCTGCACGCGCCAACGTAAGATCGATCACCTTGAACCGCGATAGTGGCAGCCGCGAAGACTGGTTTTGCGGAATTGCGTTGCCGGGCGTCTCGACGGGCTTATGCATGATGATCGTCCTGATGATTTCCTGGATCGGGATGACATGCGCGGGGGTTGATTTCCTGCGCAAAGGGGCGGGTCAGCTTCAATTAGAATTGTTCAATGACCCCCCGCGGCAGCAGTAATCAGGCCGATGGCGGTGACCATACCTCTGGGGGCCAAATTCAATATTCGAAACAGAAGGGCAAGAGGTACGAGAACGAGCCACACCAGGAAATTGAAGGCGAGGAACAACATCAGCAAAGCAAAGAAAAAAGCAAAAACCAGTGCCAGCAAGAAGCCCACGATGCTTAGGATAGCGTGAGAGATGTCCTGCAGCGGTGGGGGTGGCCCCATACTAAGAGAAAATACCAGGAGAGCGATCATTATGAGTCCTATGAGCGAAATGACTACATAGGTGACAAGTCGTTCGACAGCGGGAGAAAATGGCTTCTGCTTCTCGGGATCGTGTGAAGCGTTCAGGCCCTCAACGAGACGCCAAAGGGACCTCGCGAGCAAGTCCAGGGCTGCCTCGATCTTCGGCGTCCATCCAGCGAAATCGCTGGCCGCCAAAAATAATCCAATCACTTCGAGCATAACCCACTCGTTTCTTGAGAGTTCCGAACAAGTGGTCTGGGGCAACGCCAAGCACCAGGGAACGACGACGCGGTGCTACCGCCCCGTAAACTTTGGCTTCCGCTTTTCCATGAAGGCGCGCCTTCCTTCGCGAAAATCCTCGGAATCCATGCAGGCGATGCCGATGTTCTTGATCGCGTCCATGTCGCGATGACTTTCGTCTTTCAAGACCTGCGCGATGGTGATCTTGGCCGCTTGAATCGCAAGCGGCGCGTTGCCGGAAATGGTCTGGGCGATCTCCATGGTCGCGTCCCACAATTCGCTATTCGGTAACACGCGGTCGACGAGGCCGATCCGCAGGGCTTCCGCGGAATCGATCCGCATGCCCGTGTACATGATGAGCCGCGCCCAGGACGGGCCGACCAGCGAAACCAGATGCTTGAGCCCGTCATAGCCATAGGCGATGCCGAGTTTTGCGGCGGGAATGCCGAACTGGCTGTTCTCGGCGGCAATGCGGATGTCCGACATCATCGCGACCTGCATGCCGCCGCCGAGACAGAAGCCGCGGATGCAGGCGATCGTCGGCTTGGAATAGTTGGCCAAAAGCGCGCGTTGCGCGGCACTACGTTTGGAATATTCCTCCGAGGCCTCGGCGTTGTGGCGGGTCTTCTCGAACTGGCTGATGTCGGCGCCCGAGACGAAGGCCTTGTCGCCGGCGCCGGTCAGGATCACGACCCGCACGTTGGGATCGTCGCGCAATTCGGTCAGCGCGTGCCCGAGCCCCTCCCACATCTCGAGCGACATGGCGTTGCGCTTTTCGGGATTGTTGAAGGTGATGACGCCGACGCCGTCGCTGAGGCTTTGCAGGATCTTGCCGTCGGCGTGGGATTTTTCGATTGTCTTGGGGGTGTCCAGCATCGGCTCGGCCTTCGGTTGTGGTTCACGAAGTCAGGAACGGACCGATATTCGCCCGCGCGAATGCCGGCCGCGCCTGTATCTTAGCCCACCATTCGCTGACGCTGGGATGGTTGTTTTCAGATAGCTGATCCGGCGCGATCTCTTCATCGATCCGCTTGACGAACGGCACGGCCGCGATATCGGCGATCGAATAGGCTTGGCCGACCAGCCAGCCTGTGGGCGCCAAGGCCGCTTCCATCTTGTCCAGCAGCTGCACCAGTTTGCCCCGCGCCGCGTCGCGCTCCTCCTCGGTATAGGGTTTTCGCGCCACCCGCTGCCAGGCTTCCTGGCGCTCCTTGTTCGGAATGTGCTTCAGCCGTTCGGCAAGCTCTTCGTCCGACCATTGCTGGGCCGTCTTCTGCAGATGGTGGCGCCAGTTGAAGATGATGAGATTGCCGATCAGGGCGTCGATATGCCTGATCCAGTTGCGCATCTCACCCCGCTCGTAAGGAGTGTCCGGGCGCAGCGGCGGGTCCGGAAAGCTCTCGTCGAGATATTCGCAGATCGTGCCGCTTTCGTGCAGCGGCCGTCCGTCATGGATCAGCGTCGGGATCACGCCAAGCGGATTGATCTTCAGATATTCCGGCGAATGATGCTCCATTTTCGCCATGTCGACGACATGACCCTGGTAGCTCAAGCCCTTCTCTTCCAGGCACAGCCGCACTCGGCGCGACGCGCTGGAGCGCCAGCCGTGGTGCAGGATCATCATGGTTTCCCCCATCTTCTTGCTGTCGACGGAGGCTATCGTTCACTGCGCGAGATGCGCCGTCAATGGATGATTGGCCGCCTGGCCGAAGAACGCGGCTTCCTCGGCGGTCGCTTCCAGAAGCTGCTCGTCCTGGTCGTAGATGTCGTTGCGGAACTGGATGGTCTGCTCCCTAGTCATCCACGCCGTGAGATAGACCCAGGCCACCGGCACCTTCTTGGGCAGCGCAATCTCCTCGTGCTGGCCGGTTGAGATCGCGGCATCGATCGCGGCGCGATTCCATTTCGCCATCTCCGGCTGCAACAGCCAGGCGGCGAGATCGCGGACATTGTCGACCCGCGAGCAGCCGTGGGAATCGAAGCGGTAGTCGTCGCTGAACAGATTGTGCTGGTTGGTGTCGTGCATATAGACCGAATACGGATTCGGCATGTCGATCTTGACCGCGCCGAGCGCGTTCCAGGTGCCGTTCTGCTGGCGCACGGTGAAGTTCGGCGTATGCGTACCGGACCAGTCCACCGAATGCGGATCGATCGGATTGTCGTGCCCGTCTAGCACTTCCATGTGCATGCGCGACAGATAGCCCGGGTCTTTGCGCACATGCGCCGAGATTTCGGTTTTCGCAATCGACGAGGGCACGGTCCAGGTCGGGTTGAGCACGACGCCCGTGATCTCGGCGGTCAGCGTCGGCGACGGCTTTTCGGTCTTGCCGACGATGACGCGATAGCGCCGCACCACCTTGTCGTTCTCGACGGCTTCCGCGAATGCCGCGGGGATATTGACGATGACGTAACGCTCGCCGAACGAGAAATTCATGTTCTCGAGGCGCTCCAGCGAGGCTTCGAGCTGCCTGATGCGCTTTTGCACTGAAACGTTGAGGGCGGCGAGCGTGCGCGGCGTCACGCCGCCGGTCGGCGCCAGCCCGTGACGCACCTGGAAACGCTTCACGGCTTCGGCCAAGACCTCATCGTACGGCCCGGTGGCCTTGTCCTCGGCGAGATCGCCGGTGAGGATCAACCGGCTGCGCAGGAGATCGTCGTTCGGCCCGGCTACCCCCAGCGCAAATTTTGCGTCGGCCGGAATGATCGGCCATCCGCCGCGCACGGCGATATCCGAATAGCTCAACGCCGCGTCCTTGATCCGCTGCGTGGTGCCCTCGTCGTAGGTCGGCTCGTGCGATAGCGCCAGCGCCGCCGCCGAGCGCTGCTCGGGGGTGGATGCGGCGACGGGCTTTGGCACTGAGACGTGGGTTGGAGCGGTCGTGCCCGCGGCTGCGGCTGGTTTGGCAGGAGCCGGCGTTACGCTGGGAGGCGCGCTCTGGGCCCACGCCTGCGCGCTCAAAAGCATCGCGGCAACGGCAACGATCGTCATTCTTTGCATATTGATGTCCCTGTCGGTGTCTTCGGGGAGCGCCGCGGCGGTGCTGTTGCACCGCCGCAAAGTCAGGATTGGACTTTTGGGGCCTTTGCTATGTCGCCGCCATCGTTAAGGTGGTTCGCGGAAAGCAGTGAAAATAAAAAGAGAACCGATGTTGTTGACGCGCCGGGAGGCAATCGCAGGTCTGGGCGGCGGGATTGTGACGCTGATCGCGCAGCCAGCATTCGGGCGAACGGCCTTTCCGAGCCGTAATATCAAGATGATCGTGCCTTATCCGGCGGGCGGCACCACCGATTATCTCGGCCGCATGGTCGCGGACCAGATCAAGACCGGCCTGAAAGCGACCGTCATCGTCGAGAACAAGCCCGGTGCCGCCACCTCGCTCGGCGCCGATCAGGTCGCCAGAGCCGAGCCCGACGGCTACACGCTGTTGATGGCGACCTCGACCACGCTCGCCATCAACAAGACGCTGTACAAGAACCTGCCGTACGATCCGGTGAAGGACTTTGCTCCGATCGCATTGGTGGCTGCGGTGCCGTTCGCGCTGATCGTCAACCCGCAGATCCCGGCGAAAACGCTCTCCGAATTCATCGCCTACGCCAAGGCGAATCCGGGGCTGGCCTTCGGCTCCGCCGGCAGCGGCAGTCCGCAGCATCTCGGCGCGGAAATGCTGAAATCGGCCGCTGGCATCGATATCCGCCACGTGCCCTATCGCAGTAAGTTGGGTGGCTAAAAAGCGTAATGAAATGAATGTGGTGCCCGCGTGTGTCCCCCGTTGTGTCCCGGCGAGATTTCGGCCCGCGCCGTGCCCCTGCACCAGATGGCCTGGCAGATCGCGGCGCGTGGTCGTTTGTGCGCTGGCGCCGCTGGCCCGGTGTCCTGTAGCCCTGCGCTCCCGGCGCGCTGTACGGGCCTTCTAATGGCCTCGACGCTGACGCCTGCCGGGCAAAAGATACCCTGCTGCGTCTGCCTTTTTATTTTTGCGCGTCTGCTTGGTTTCGGCTCCAACAGGCAAACTGGTGGGCAGCCGCCGCAAGCTGCGCATGCGATCTGATCTCTAACCAAACCTGCTAAGCCCCCGCCTATGGCGGGGCGAAAACAGGAAGTTTTACAGCTGCGGGAATGAAGTCATGAAGTCTCCTTGGGGAACGCCAAGTACCCTCGATACCTCCCAAATATTCGGTGGCGCAGATCATCGAATACATGAAAGGGAAGAGCTCGATATGGATCGCGCAGAATGTCGAACGCAAGATGCGGAATTTTCTGGGCCACAAATTCTGGGCGCGGGTACTTTGTGACGACCGTTGACCAGAACGAGGAAGTGATCCGGGCCTACTTTCAGAAACCAAGAACTGGCCGATCGGCAATTGGAGCAGTTTGAGCTGAAGATTTCAGCAGTCCAAAATCCAATCAATCGTCCAAACATCCCTTAAAACCGCCTTTGCCGGTTCCCAATCAAACCTCCAGCTTTGCTGGAGGTTATTGGCTTTTCCACGATGATTTGACGCTGCGCAGCAATGAGATCGGCGCGGCAGCCAAACTCCTTGGCGATTTGTTCGTCTGTCATGCCCTTGGCGAAGCGCCTCAACAGCTTCTTCCGCTGCGGCGACAGCTTTTTGCGGTCAGGCAATGGTATTTGCTCCTGCAAGTTGATCCTCCGATCCGCTCTAACCGCGACAGTGGGGAAATTACTCATTTCGCCAGAGAGGATCAACGTGACGTAGAGACGTACTGCAACGCACCCGAAGGGCGCGTGCTGATTAACCGTGGTCAGCGTCAGGTGGTGCTGTTCGCCCGTCGCCTGCCGCTGCCTGCCGCCGTCGTGGCGTGGTGATGCCCGTGATGTCGTGATGCCGTCCGCTATCGGTCGCCTGTCCGCGCCGTGATGCTGGCGCGGTCGTGGTCGCCGACCTTATTTCGGAAGGCATTCCACATCAAAGGCAATGATGATCTGCGCTGGGTTACCCTTACCTATGCTCTTCAGGTCTTCTAAACCGCTCCTTACCTTGGCTCCCGCCCCCTTTAAGCTGCCCTCGAGTTTTGACTTGGCCACGTTGCATCGCTCTTCATTCGAGAACTCCTGAAACACTACGGTTGGACCGAGCCTCCATTCCGCCCTATCGTTCGTAGCGGCGGCCGGATTGACCGAGTAGGAGAACACGTACATCAGTATCCACATCGGTATGCTCCCACTTGTGATGCGACGGCAATGGCCGCGGCCCGAGCACGCGGGTGACATTCGATCACCAACGGGGTCGGTCAAACGGTTCTTGGCGAATTCGTCTTGACAAGCCAGCGCGATTGACAAGCCAGCGCGATTGCAATGCCGAACAACGTGCCTGCGCCCGAAGGCGCTGTCTTGACCTAGATCAAGCTGTTGGGCTCGGTGACGTTGTTGCGAGGGAGAGGGGGCCGAATGTCCAGCGGGACGGCATGCCATTCCCCTTGGGAACGCATTCCGGGAGGGCAAACATCGAACGCATCTTGCGAGCTCAGCTTGAACTCAAAGATCCTGCACTGATGAAATGAAGCCTTATGGCGAAGCCGAAAGACGACACCGTCATTCACGGCCATCTGAACACTCCGAAGTCCGCTGCCGTGGCGGGGATCGTCTTCTCCCTGCTCATGTTCACGATCTTTGGGCTGCTTCGGCGTTCCATTCCGACTGACCCGCTGGAGCCCGGGGCATGGCTAGCCGCCGATACGAAGACGATTGCGCTTGCGTTGAACCTCGTCCCTTTTGCCGGTGTTGCCTTCTTGTGGTTCATTGGAGTGCTACGTGACCGACTTGGTCAGCGGGAGGATCGCTTCTTTGCCACGGTGTTTTTCGGCAGCGCCCTGTTGTTTCTGGTTATGTTGTTTGCTGCAGCTGCGGTGTTAGGTGCAGTTATGCTCTTGGCCTCCACAGCTGAACCGAATGAGTTGATAAGTTCCACCATCTTTCACTACGCACGTGCAGCCGCATACATCGTCAACAATGTGTACGCTACCAAGATGGCGGCCGTCTTCTTGGTTTCAACGTCAACTGTTGTGATCTATACAGGCATCGCTCCGCGCTGGATTGCTTATATCGGGTACCTGTTGGCGTTGGTGCTGCTGATCGGCAGTTACTACATTGGGTGGAGCTTCGTGATAATGCCCGCTTGGGTCTTTCTGATCAGCGCATATATTTTGGTGGACAATCTACGCAGACGCTAGTGGTGACATTGGCGCGCGATGACGTGGTGCGACGGCTCGCGGGGACCGTCGAAGGATGGCGGTCCCTCCGCAACGGCGACATCGGTCGCAAGGTACTGTGAGCGATGTCGGAGGGTCGCGGGACCGCCCGACCGCGACCCTTCAGGATATCTGATCTCGTGAATTCCAGCCTTGCAATGCGGCCCGATCGGCGGCGAGATGGCGCGCCCGTCGAGAACGGGTAATTTATTCGCGGCGAATAAATTAAAATTGGTGATGCCGATGACCGAAACGACGACGCAGCATCGTGCGCCAAAGCGGCAGCCGAAGCCCGACAAGGCCAGCTTGGTGGCCGACGATGTCGTCACCACGAATTCACTGGCGACGCATTTGGGCATGACGCGGCAGAACGTGGCGCGGCTGGTGTCGGAAGCGGTGCTGGTCCAGCGCAGCGACGGCTGTTTCGACCAGACCGCCAACCGGCTGCGCTACATCACGCACTTGCGCGAGCAACACCGGCACACACCGCGCAGCGCGGCCGACGCCGATCATCTCCGGGCCAAGACCGAGATGCTGCAGATACGGTTGATGGAAAAGCGCAAAGAGCTGGTGAAGCAGACGGACGTTGACGCGCTGATCGACGACATCGCCGGCACGATGTTGACGGCATTGAGCAGCATGCCGGCGCAGGTTGCGCCGGTCGGCGATCTGGCGACGCGACGCCGGTTCGAAAAGTGGGTGTTCGAGACGCGCACCAAGATCGCCAACACCGCCCGGCAGATGGCCGACGAACGCGGCGAGCCGCCGCTCGATTAGCAGTGACGATCATTGACTGCCGGCACCGCGTCATGAAATGTTTGCGCTTCCCCGTCACGAACAGGAGGCGTGCAATGATCAGTGATGCGATGGCGAAGTCTCCGGCCTATGACGCTCTGCGGCCAAGCGTGCAACGCTTGCTGAAGTATATTCTGATCGAGATCGAAAAGGCGCGGTGCACCCCTGACATTTTACGATGATGAGCTGGCCCTCGTGGGATCGAGACGCATCACCACAAGCGGGAGCCGCGAACTTGGAGTGCTGGGGCTGCTCGGCCATGAACGTCACGACAAGCGCTCGACCTATACGCTCTGTGAGCGCTGGCGCAACGTCACGAAACGCGATGCGCCATTGCTGATAAGCCGCGCCCGGATCGAGGCGCATCGGCCGACGCGCCAGAAGAAGCCGGCGGCGGCCGATCGCGCGACGGCTTGATTAGCTGCGCTGTCAGCCACCGCTGCCGCGTCATGTTTTTTGGCCCCACGATCATTATCCCCGCCTTGTTGCGGGCCTGATGCCAGGTGTTGCGCGCGTGATCGTCGCGGCCAATAGCGGGCCGGGGTCGCCTCCGTTGTGCCCGGCACGCCATCCACCGCAATCTGTAGCGGCTTGCCTCTCGACCGCCTCCCGGCAATCCTCTCGCCATGGGCACCAAGTCACGCGAAACCATTTACGGCGCATCCGTCAGGGCGGCGGCAGAGCGGGCGACGGAAGCACGCAAGCTAATCACCCACCAGACAGAGGTTCTGGTCCATGACGCGCATAACCTTCACTGTTATGTCGGCTTGAACACGCACGTCGTGAGCGTCTTTCTCAAACTTCCCTAACAACCTGCCGGTCCTAATTGAAAAATCCGAAATGAGCTTATCATCCTCCAACGGGCAACAAAGGGGTGCCTCGCACGGAGGTTCGCCTGCAGCAGCTTGCTCCCGGTTGGGCATCGTTAGTGCATCAAAAAAGCATTTAAGCCGGTTATCAATGTCGCCACTCGCCTCAAAAAGTTGAAACGGTTCTTCGTGCCGAAGAAAAAGAATATCAACGGCACATGCAAGATAGAACGAACGCCGCACCAAAGGCAGGAAAGGTCCAGCATCGGGGATATTGATCGGGGCACAAAAATCGGTCTGTCCGGCGCTCACAGGCGGAATTGGATCGTTATGCTCGGGCAATCTATCCGGTGACCAAATTGGTTCACGACCGACATAGTAACCAGCGCCCGGATTGGGTACTGTGCGGGCTGTTCGCGCCAGTTGCCGGAGGATGACGTGGTTGTCCCACAAATCTCGCATCTGTAAGTGGAGAACGTTGCGAATTTTGGCCGCGTACTCCGCACGCCGGCTTCGGCCGGCAGGCAAAGGTCCATCATAAATCAGGGTGAATTTCATTTCAGTCGTTAGCTCCCTTGCTTAGCGCCCAGTATACCTTCAACAAACGTCCAATGTGCAGTCTCTACAGCATCACGACGAACCAAGCCGCGATCATCGCACCATTCCGCGTGATCAACCGCTACGTCGGCCACCTAGCGGCCTTGCACGTTAGCTGCGAAACGGTATCCGAGAGCTTCTAACCTCGCCCTTAATCCCAAGTTCACTGAGCATAATCTCCAGCGCAGTCATTTGGCTGGCTTGGTGCGGGTTTGGACCAACCAAAATCGATTTGATTGGCAGTTTAACATCATCGGTTTCACCTAAAATTATGTACGGCGCGACGCGGGCGTCTCCTAGTGGTCGAAAATGCACACTCTTATGCGCGCGCGTATCACCGGCATCAGTAAACCCAACGCGATTGCTTAACGCCGCGATACGGAATTCGCTTTCTTCCTCGAAACCGGGATGCTTAAGAAACGGCGCGTTACTGAGATAAGCCGCGGCATAATCATCTACATCTTTTGGACCGAGAATTTCTAAAAGTTTGTCGCGTGCTTTGGGCACATGGTGCCCAATTATGACCTTCACCATTGCACTCGCTAATCCGGCTATCGCTTTTAGATCGACAACTTTTTCATAATTTCGGTAGCAGACACCATTCAGCAGTATTCCCTGATACTGCCACTTAGCACGTTCGGCTTCGGCGAATTCGCGGATTTCCTTTTCGTCGAACTCGATTGCGAAGCCCTCCGCGACCGTAACCACGCCACTGACTTAGAAGCCCATCAAGATACTGGTCAGATCGATATTCGTGGATGCAAAAAGAACAGATGTAGAATGGCGCGACAGTGTCAGTCGTACTTGCCATCGCCATGATGAGATTATTGACTTCGGATGAGAAAAAATCGGGCTCTGATAATTCGCGGGCATCTGGCTTCAAAATTCCAGCCTTGACTAGCTTTGGCGTAATTCGCCGCAGCTCTGCCTCAAAGTGTTCGCGCAGTTGACTACTCAGGATAGCTCCTTCTGAACTATCGTTGAGAAAACTATAATGCGTCGCGAATAGCGACCGGGTCTTCAATATTCCGGCCAACCCGGCGCTGTCGGTATAGTGAAAGAAGCCCCGTTCGGACGGCGGAGCAGTGTGACGACCTATCGGTCGTTTTTTACGTTTCTTGCTCATTTTGATTGCTCTCAGAGTGCCACCCGCATGGTTATTTCCAAATGCCTTTTCGATGCTCGTGAGCTTCGCAAATCTTTCGGTAGTCCCAAATTAGGGGATAGAATTCATTGCCGTCCAACAGTGCGGCCGCGGATTTTCGCAATGCCCGTACGTTGTCGGCCAGCTTTTGCTGGGCGAACCATCCTTCGAAATGCGCACACTGCGCATCCCAATCGGTGGGCTTGTCAGCGATTTCAAACCATGGATTGACGTTCGTGTGGTTTTTTCCGTACTCCCAAACAAAAAAATCTGCGGCCTGCAGCGCCGGGACATCCTTGCAAGTCAAACGTTCTACGAGCGGCGAGACAACAATGTTGGCAAAATCACCGTCGTTGTACGTGTCGGAAACAGCGTACGTGCGCGCGGTCGCCAGCTTCGAGCCGATGCCCTCGCAATGATCGAAAATCAATTCGGTGGACATCCCCGGATTGTCTCGCGCAGCCATCAACATGCACCCGTAAGCAGCCAATGGATACGGCTCCAACGCGGCACCGTACTCGGCGTTGAAGCGTTCAAGATCGTCAATGCGAACAAGGGACAGGACGCCAACCAAGCAACTGTCGCGCACAACTTTAGCCAAGCCCGAGAAGAAATCCGCTAATTCGTCTTGATGAGCGGAAGGCGGCAGCCATTTTGCAAAAACTCCCCTCGGCTTGGCCATTTCTCTCATGTGAAAATACGGCACCTCGTGGTTGGCAAGTGCCATCGGCCAAAACGTATTAAAATGCTCCCATCGATGATCCGCGCCGAGATAGCCGCCAACAGTCCAAATCTGCCCGCGCCTGCTATCGTCCAGCCAACCTTTAAAAATCGCCATGGTCTCGACAATTCGCTGCGGATAAAATTGATTGTGGTATAGCCCCATGCAACCGATGGGGGTAGTAGGTTAGTGACCACTACCAAGGCTTCCTCACAACTTTGATGGGGTTCAGCCTGCAACACCAGCATCGCCCGCTTCGGCGACGTAAGTCCCGCATTTGGTGATGCTCATCGGGTTTTAACCGCCGCGCAGAACTGTTCCGTGACCGCCGTCGTTTCCTCGGTGACGTTCCAGCCCTCCCTCTCGGCGTTTTCCTTGGCCAACTTATGCTCCATCTCAAGCATCTTCTTGGTGAGCGCGTACGGCTTCCAGTCGGCCTTGGACAGCTTGGCCGAGGTGTTCGCTCCACAGACGTTGTAGGCGATCGCTTTCTGCACATTAGTGCTGACGTGGCTCATGTGGTCCTCGACCTCGGCGGTGAAGCGCGCCTTGGCGTATTGGCTGTTGGCTGCGATGAAGTCCTTGCAGAAGGCGACCCGTTGACCTCCGTCGCGGGCCTTGATGTAGGCCGTCATCGTTTCGTAATAGAGGCGGTAGGCGAGTTTGTCAGCGTTCGCGTCGGATTTCACCGCTTGAAGCATGGCGCGGTGGTCACCCGAGGTGGCGTCATTGATCGTGATGTCACATACTTTGGCGAGGGAGAAGACCGGAACGTAGGCCCGCAACTTGGCTTCCAAGGCATCGTTGGCGTGCGCAACTGGTGCGAACAGGCTGGCGGCGATTGCGAAAGCAGCGAGACAGCGTTTCATTGATGACGTGCTCCAGATCACCGAACAGCAAGCGGCGGCGCGTTGGGGATCGCGGTGGCCGACCGCACACACCAGCGCGACCCAGCCGCGAAGCGTCCAGCCCAGAAAACGGGTTGAGCAACTTATGGCGCGAATTCCTTGGGCGGTAGTCGAGCAGCGGCATTGATCTGGATCATGCCGGTCCGCATCCGGGACCGGGCCGTCGGCCACCGCCGTCGATACCACCGCGCAACCCGCCAGCGGGCATTGCCCGGCTCGAACTCGCCGGTCGGATCGTCGCGGATCAGCAGATGCCGCCATGACGGTCGCCTGCCAACGTCGAAATAGAAGTTCGGATATGCGCGCCAGCGGCGGGACACCGGCCGCTGGCGCGGTTGAACTGCCCGGCGGTTGCCCTATCCTCCGGCGATGGTCCAGCGGCGGCGTCCCTCCGGCTTAATCGAACCGTGCCAGCCGTCGAAGGTGGCGCGGCCACCGACCGGCAAGCCGTGGGTCCACGAGATCAAGCACGACGGCTACCGGCTGATGGTGCGCCGGGATGGCTCGCGCGTCCGCTGCTTCACTCGCTCGAAAATTCGGCACTTTATCCCAGCATCATCAACGCGTTGGGAAAGCAGATTATAATGCGCTTTTGCCCCCTTCTGACGCTCGAAAATCCCAGCATCATCATCGACTTCCCCAACGAACCCAGACTTCTTCGCAGCCCCACGCGTCAGCAGTAAAACCGCTGCCCTACGCGCCGGCCGGGAGGCATGAACATCCCAGCCGGCGCGGTTCCGTGTTCATGGCCCGACATAGGTGGCGGCCCACTGCGGTGACGTTTCAGCAGACGACGTGGCGTGTGGCGTCGCGACCAGCACCAAACCAACCAGCGCGATCGGATTGACATTATCGGGACGGTGTTCGACCGGCAGTCGTTCATCCATCGCGCGCCACACCAGCGCGGCTTCGTCGCGTTCGACGCTCAACAAGTCGCCCATCACTTCGGCGGTGCGCTGTTGGCGCGCTTCATGGCTCAAGCTGGCGGGATCATCCGATTGTTCATCGATCAGACGATCGAGCGCGGCGATCAGTGCAGGCTTGTGCAAAAATGCGATCAACCCGACGACATCGACCGCCTCATGGTACGCGACGGCCCCCGGTGTCGCGTTGTGAACCGTCGCGCGCACCTGCGTCATCGGAAATTCGATCCTGCCGTCATGCTCGACCAACGCGCTGACGTTGACACTACGCTGCGCCAATTGCTCGATCTGCTCGCGCATCCGCTGCTTGCAGTACGCACTCGGATAAGGGCTGGCTTCAATTCGCGCAAGGTCGGCGCGCAGCTCCCGCACTCTGCGCCTGCGGCTTTCGATGGCATCGAGCAAAGTTTCGCCCTTCGCCAACTTCGGCTCCGGTTCTTCGAACAATACCAGCGACGTGTTGCCGGGTTTGCCAGTTTTCAACCAGCCTTCGACGTTCCCCAGTACCCGCGATGCAACCTGCCACGTCGCCGTCCGCGTCTCCTTCAAATTCCGCAACCGCGCGAGATCGTCGGTCAGCTTGTCCAACCGTTTCTGAGCAATTTTTACACGGCTGTCGCTGTCCAACAATCTGAACCCGCCGTCCTGCGCGCTCGCTAGCAAGCGTTTCAAATCGCGGTCGGCCTTGATGCGCTCGATGCTGAGTTCATTGACCTGATCAAACTCGGGCACGAGCATATGCAGGTCATCGGCACGCTGGCGCAATGCCCGCAGCTTGTCGGCTGCGGCGGCAGGCAGCGCATCGACCACGTCGAAGCCTTGCACGTTTACTTGAGGAGTACCGCCATACAGCGTCTGGTCGGCAACAACGGTGGTCGTCGGTGCGGCAACAAGGCCGGTTTGTCGTGCCATGTGCATCTCCATCTCGATTGTTGAAGCATACTATCAGTTCATCGTCGTGCGTCCAAAAACCTGCCGCCCGGCACCGCCGCCCGCAACGACGTCGTCGCCGCACGTTCTAGCGCCTCAAGACCAAGATCGGCATCCCAGCACTCCCGACAGACACCGCACACACTGGCTGATGTCGGCCGGACAACGACCGGCATGCTCAACAGCAATGCCCCGACGCTCTGCCGGTTTGCGATCCACGATGAACAGATGATGCAGTACTTCACTCTCACCGAGATAAGATCGAGCCAGCGGCGAGCGGCGTGTTGCAGCAGCGGCACGTCATTGAGAGCAGGGTCATTCGGTTCGACCAAGAAGGTCGTCAGCGTATGTGAAGCCTCGCGACGATAGAGCGCAAGGCTGGCTCTCTTTTCGTGTCTGCCCATGTCACCGGCTCCTGCTATGCCGCCCTCGATCAGCCTGTGCTATCCTAATCGACGTGTGGCCGCACAATCAGCGCATGATCGCCGGCCACGCAGCGCTCGCCCGGTTTGCTCCACCACAGATCGGGCGAGTGCTTGTCCAGCGCGATCTAAAACACACCAACGAAGCGGCCGTGGCATTCATAGGAGCAAAAGCATTAGTTGCTCTCATAGTCCGCTTCGTCTTCCTTCATCTGCTTGCCGCACTCTTCCCAATTAATCCTGGCTTCGGCCAGTATCCGGTTCGCCTTGCGCAACGCGATCAGCGCCTCGCCATCGTTGGTGCTGGTCGTCAGCATCATCAACTTAATCGGCAAGTCGCGTGGTCGGGTTTTAGTGTCATTTCACTCCGGTTTTGGCCCTAAGTGCGTCACGGCATTTATCTCTTTGAAAACATTCTTTTTTTGAGAACTTTTGCAAAATCCGTGACGCACCGTGACGCACTTCCTATAAGAGCACTGGAAAATCGCCCAGTCCCGCCATGTAAAGTGCGTCACGGTGCGTCACGTGCGTCACGCCCTTTCCCAATATCGCTTACCGGTTTCGGCTTCTCGCTTGCCCCGTTTCCAGCCCAATGTTTCAAGAACGGCGGCAATGCGCCGCTGCTCGGCGGTGCCGATGCGCGGCGTCTCGATAAGCAGTGCCAGACGTGCAAGCTCGCCGATCGTGATCCGGCTCCGTAAAGCGACATATTCGCGAATGTTTTCCTCCCACACGTCGGCCTCGTAACGCGCCTCTTGCTCATGCAGAATGTGCTCGCGCTCGAAATCCCGGTTCGGCCACCACGGCTCCCCAGCTCGATAGCGATGCACCGCTTCGGAAAAAAGCTGATCGCGATCCGCCTTTAATCCATCGATATCAATGTCGCCGACCTTGATCGGCCAGAAGCGACGACCGCCGGTTTCGTCACGCAGATAGGTTTCGCGATTAGTAGTGCCGATGAAGACGCACTGGCGCGGCTCGATCACTTCCAGGTGGCCGTAGCTCGGCCTGTATCGTTCGACTGTGCGAGTGATGAAAGCTTTAAGCAGCGCCGTTTCGGCGCGGCTCATCGCGTGCATTTCAGAGACTTCGATCAGCCACTTGCCACGCAAGTGTTGCGAAACGTCCTTGCCGGCCGTCACATCAGGCCAATTATCTGAAAACCACTTGTCGCCGAGAGTTGCGCAGACGGCCGATTTCAGCACACCCTGTGGCCCTTCAAGAATGAGCATGTAATCGGTCTTGCAGCCGGGGTTCATCACGCGCAAAGTCGAGCGTGACCAACGGCAATTCGTATTGCAGCATAAGCGGGTCTTTGGGCTGACCCTCGTTCCTGCCCTTGTCCCACGTGTCCCATTTCTGGCGATCACTATAGCCTTGGGGTCGCGACGGGATGTCTTCATCGAGCATGTTGACGCGCACCAGCTCTTTGACAGTGCCGCCTGAGAAGCAAATCCACACGGCCTCGCAGCGATCGGGCACCGACAGAAAGTTATTGTCTGTAACGTCTGTCTCTCCTAGTTTGAATTGGACGCTTTCTCCGTCGTATTGGATGAACGGTATGCCCCCGGCCATCCTATTGGCGTTTTCACGCAATCGATCGCGTTGCTTCTGGGTAATCTCACTGAGCCTCGACATGAGCTGAATTCCTTCTTCCTGATGCCTATGTGCCGCCTGATCAAATCCAGATCGCGCGCGGGCAGCGCGTCGCGCGGATCGGTGCTGGTGTTGTTGGGATAAAACGCGAACGGCGGCGCGCGTGATCGCGCGTGTGGCGATGCGACGGTATAGCGCGCCTTGCCTTTTTGTTTGCGCGCGTGGGCGTTCACTTGCTAGATGAGCCATCCTCATTCTCGTTTCTGCCGGTAGGCGAGATGTCGATCATCAGTGAAAACTCGGGAAAGGTTTCGCTTGGTGTGAATTGAGGCGGTTACTTTTCGAGAAGCCCTGTCGGATCACAACGGCAGGGCTTCATCGTTTCAGGTGTTGGCGGCGGCGCTGGCGGCCTCGCACTCCGCGCGCCACTCGTTGGCGGCTTCCATCGAAATCAACGTGCGCTTGCCGATCCGCATCTCGCGCGGGCCTTGGCCCTGCCGCTTGAGCTTGAAATAGAAATCTACGCTGATGCGGAACGCTTCACAGAATTCGGGGATATTCATCGCCAAGCGAGGTGTCGGCGGCCCACGGATCGGCGGCGGAGTTTCGATGGTATCAGCGCTTACGCCCGGCTTCTTGCCGGTGACCTCTCCGCGAGCCATGTCGGTTCTCCCACTGTCGCAAATTGATGTTGCTTCATCATGGATGATGCGACCGTCGAACAATCTGCGCGCCGTGGGAAGGCGGCATCGCCACCAAAAACACCCAACAATTAAGCGGGGAGCAACCAACAATAAGCAGAGCGCTCTTATTTTTGGTTGAAAGATTACACGCGCAGCACCGGGCGAATGATCTGGTCGAGCAACGTGTTGCGACCGACATCAATCTTGTACTTGGTCTTTGCAAGTTTCTGCACATGCGGGACGGCGGCGTCGTGCTTCGCCAGCAGCGGGTCTTTCTTCAGGTCGCGGCTGTATTGCTTCTGCAGCAACTTCTGTTGTTTTGCGTCCAACTTGGGCTTGCGTCCGCCGCCCTGCTTGCGCGGCTTCTGCTCTGGTGGCGTCGGTTCTTGCGGCGTTGGCGTCCCGGCCTCGCGCAGCTTTTTCAAATCTTCAACGAATTGCGTCAGGCCGAGCTTTTTGCCGAGCTGCCGCAAGCTCTCCGCCTGAGCCTGCTTGCGCGGCGATCTGAGCAGGCGCTCGCGCTCCGCCATGACGGCGCGCTGTTCTGGTGTAAGATCGACATCAGGCTTACCCATGTGTTCATCCCACTCGGTTGGTCAGACCGGGCCAGGCGGCGCTATCAACGCCCCGCCCGGTCGCTTATCATCGCACCAACGGGACCACGTTGCCAGCGGCCGGCGCTTGCTCCGACAAGAGCCCGGTGCGCGTGAGATCATCGGAATGATGCTCGGTGATGTGCTTGGAATAGTTGCGCTCGATCTGGCCGATGCTCGTGTCGTGCAGCGCTGCGATCAGCCTGATCGGAATGTTTTTCAGCAGCATTCTGACGATCGATGAATGCCGCAGGCTATACAACGTCACCGCGTCGGCGTTCTCGCCGATGGCCGTGAAGACCTCGCGCACATCGCTGCGGTAGGCTTGACTTGGGTCCGCGCTCCAGGCGCTGCCGTTGCTCCGCACCAATAGCGGCGCGTCATCCGCGCGGCCTGCCGCTGCCGCCTTCAACCGCTTCGACAACCCGACGGTGATCGGCACCGAATAGCGCTCGGTCTTTTTCTGGCTCCGGTTTCTGCCGCCGCCCTTGCCGGACTTCGGCATCATCAGCTTCGGCTTTGTCGAATGGTCGTGCAGGTCGTCGACGCACAGGCGCGACAGCTGCGACGGTCGCGCGCCGGTCACGGCCATGGTGTCGACGAATAGTCCAAGCTGATGATCCTTGGCATAGGCCGCGCCGACGAAGGCGTGCACCGTGGCGTCGGGAATGACGACGTTGCGCGCCGCCTGCGCGTCCGGCAGTCCGGCAAGGCCGACTTCCCATGCGTCGCGGTTCTTGATGCGCGGATCGTGCTGCGCCGCCAGCTCCAGCGCCGCGCAGATCGAATTGCATATCCGGTTGATGGTCGCGGGCGCGATCTTGGCGAGCAGGCCGTCGCGCCAGTGCTTCAGCTCTTTCGATGCTAGCAGCGCCACCGGCTTCGACAGGAGCGAGGCGCTCAAATGTCGACGCGGATGTTCGGCGTTGTAGGCGTCGGCGTTGCGCGAGATCAGGTCGGCCTTGTAGTCGGTGAGCGCGCGGTCGACCGTGATCGGCGCTGTCGCCGTATCGTCCTCGGTGCCGGTCGCCAGTTTCTTGGCAACGTCCTGCACTTCGAAAAACGTCAAGATCGTCTTGCCGTTGCTTTCGTCGAAATCGTCGGCCTCGGCAATGGCCTTGGTCCAGTAAGCGCCGTGGCCGTTGCTGGCCTTCAGCACCCATGTACCGTTGGTCTTGCAGCGCCGGTAGAGCAAGGAGACGCCGCGTGCGAGCGAGGGGCCGTTGTACGGCTTGCGCCTGACGGCCAGCCGTAATCTGCTGGTGCGGGTGTCGAGCCTGGAGTGGCGAACAGATCGAGCCATGTTGTGTCCCCTGAAGTGTCCCAAGTGTGTGTGTAAAGCCTTATCCAGCGGTATGCCGCCGTATCGGCGTTTTCGCTGGGTAAATAAGGGGGTATCGCCTGTTTCGTAAAGCTGTGAAAAGCCCTGTAAACGCGAAAAGTACCCTATCGCGGCAGCGTGCCGGCGATGCTCGACGTGATCGCAGGGCATATTCCCTTCATGGTGGTCGACCTGCAACCGGCGCTGCCGCAGATGCGCGACGGCAAGGTCAGGGTATTGGCCGTGACCACACTGAAGCGCGTCGCAGCCGCGCCGGAAATCCCGACGCTCTCCGAAAGCGGACTTCCGGGCTTCGAGCTGGTCGCCTGGCAGGGCGTGGTCGCGCCCGCCGGCACACCGCGCGCAATCGTCGATGCTCTCGCCTTGCAGATCAAAACCCTGCTCGCCGATCCCACAACGGGCGACCGCTTCGCGAGGATCGCACTGGAGCCGCTGCCGGGATCGACGCCGGATAGTTTTGCCGCCTATGTCAAGACCGAGGTCGATCGCTGGGCCGCGATTATCAGGAATTCAGGCATCGAGGCGGAATGACCGAAGCTGAGGTCCTTATTGTCGGCGCCGGACCGGTCGGCCTTACGCTGGCGATCGATCTGGCGTGGCGCAGCATCGATGTGACGGTAGTGGAAACGCGCGCCCGCGCGGCACCCCCCGAACCGAAATGCAACCACGTTGCCGCGCGGACCATGGAAATCTTCCGGCGGCTCGGCATCGCCGACAAGGTGCGCAACGCAGGCCTGCCGGCGGACTATCCGCACGACATCAGCTATCGTACCTCGTTCACGGGCCGCGAGTTGACGCGGATCGAAATTCCCTGTCGCCGCGACCGCTTCACGCGAAAGAGTGGCCCGGATTGCAACTGGCCGACGCCGGAGCCGCCGCATCGCATCAACCAGATTTTTCTCGAGCCGATCCTGTTCGAGCATGCGGCCGCGCAACCGCGGATCCGCATCGTCAACCGCACCTCGGTCGAAGACGTGGTCGTGGAGGATAGGTCCGCGCGGGCAAACCTGCGCGATCTCGATACCGGGGCGGTCCGGCGCGTCGAGTGCCGCTTCCTGATCGGGTGCGACGGCGCGCGCTCCGTGGTGCGCAAGGCGATCGGCGCCGAGCTCACCGGCGACGCCGTCATCCAGCGCGTGCAATCGACCTTCATCCGCGCCGCCGACCTGATCGGCCGGCAACGGCACGAGCGCGCCTGGGGCACCGGCGCCATCAACCCGCGCCGCTCGGGCATGGTCTATGCGATCGACGGAAGCGAACGCTGGCTGGTGCATAACTATCTGAAGCCGGATGAAGGTGATTTCGAGCAGGTCGATCGCGACGGCTGCCTGCGCACCATTCTCGGCGTGGATGCCAACTTCGGATACCAGGTCATCTCGAAGGAAGACTGGTACGGTCGCCGCCTGGTCGCCACCAGGTTTCGCGATCGCTCGGCCTTCATCGTTGGCGACGCCGCGCATATCTGGGTGCCCTATGCCGGCTACGGCATGAACGCCGGCATCGCGGACGCCATGAACCTGTCCTGGCTGCTCGCGGCGCATCTCAACGGCTGGGCGCCACTGAGCATCCTCGATGCCTATGAGGCGGAGCGCTGGCCGATCACGAGCCAGGTCTCGCGTTTTGCGATGTCGCATGCGGAAAAAGAGATTCGCCGCCGTGGCACGGTGCCTGCGGAGATCGAGGAGGAGGGGCCGCGGGGCGAAGCGGCGCGTCAGGAGGTCGGGCGTCTCACCTATGAGATCAACGTCCAGCAATATGCTTGCGCGGGGCTTAACTTCGGCGCCTATTACGACACGTCGCCGATCATTGCTTACGACGGCGCCAAGGCGCCGTCTTATACGATGAGCAATTATACGCCTTCGACGGTCCCGGGTTGCCGCACGCCGCATTTCCGGTGCGGCGACGGCCGTTCACTTTACGATGCGATGGGAGCGGAATTCACGCTTCTTCAATTCGATGCCGACGCCGACGTGACTGCGCTGGAAGCCACGGCGCGCGACAGGGGACTGCCGCTTAAGCTTCTCGACGTTGAACAGCCCGATCCCGTCACTTTCTATGACGGCAGGCTGCTACTCTCCCGGCCGGACCAGCATGTGGCCTGGCGCGGCGATCGCGTGCCGGAGGATCCGACGGCATTGATCGACCGCGTCCGCGGCGCGGCAACATGATCCGCCCGAACCTGCCCGGCCAATCGCTCAGTCTTCGTTTGCAGCGATCAATTCCATCAAGGACACGAGCTGACGCTGCACGGTCTGATCCTTGATCTTGCTGTAGGCTCGCAGCAGCCGCAGGCTGAACGCGCTGTCGAGAAACAACAGGCTCTCGACTTCCCGCGCCTTGCCGTCGCCGTCATAGAAGAAGGTGACGGGAACATCGAGCGCGGTCGCGATCGATGCGAGGCGAGCCGCGCCGACGCGGTTGACACCCTTCTCGTATTTCTGGACCTGCTGGAAGCTGACGCCAAGTTTGTCACCGAGTTCGGCTTGTGAGATCTTCTGTTCCACGCGCCGCAGTCGGATACGCTTGCCAAGCTCAATGTCGGACTTGCCGGCACTGCGCTGTTTCATCTTCTTAGCCGCTGATTTGTTCATTCTAGTGTTACCGTCCTTCGGTCGAAAAGCCCCCGAATAGATGGGTCAGGGGTTCACCCATATACACCGCTTTCAATTCCCGGGGATGGATGAATTCATCCTTGAACCACGGGTACTTTGCGGGATTGAAGGCTTCCACCAACCAGTCGATCATGTGCCGGACCCTCGGGATGCGACCACTGCTTGGATGATAGGACAGCCATATATCGAATGACCAGCGTAGCTCGAGATCGAGCGGTACCATCTTCCCCCCGAGTGCGCAGGCATAAGTGGGAAACACGCCGATGCCCGCGCCGTTGGCGACCGCCCAGTAGTTGGCGCTCGAGACATTGGTCTTCATCGCCACGATGTCGCGCTGGGCGAAACCGGGAAACAAACTCTCGAAGGCTTCCTTGGTGGCGGCTTCCTCGCCGACTTGCAGCACCATGCGGTGCTTGACCATGTCTGCCACCGTCCTTGGAGCGCCGTGGATGTCGATGTATTTCTGCGCGGCAAACGACATCAAATGCATCCGGCCGAGCCGCACCATCTTGACGTCGAGCGTGGAGGGCCGCGACAAATGGATGGCGACATCGGCCTCATGCCGCGAGACATCGGCCGAGCGCATCGCGCAATAGAGGTCGACCAGAATATTCGGGAACGATCGTCGAAACTCGACGAGGCGGGGCGCGAGCCAAAACGTTCCCAGGCCCTCGGTGACGGCAACCCTGACCTCGCCCGAGAGCGTGTTGGCGACGGAATTGCTGGCGCGCAGCAGATCGAAGGCGGCGGCTTCCATGCGTTCGACGGCCGCGACGACCAGCGAGCCCTCATCGGTTAGACGGGCGCCGTGCACGTCGCGGGTGAAGAGGGTAGCGCCGACCTGCCGCTCGAAATCGTCGATCCGCCGGCGCACGGCGTTGATCGATAACGAAAGCCGCTCGGCCGCGGAGCGGAAGCTGCCGCTGCGCACGACCTCCAGAAAGATTCTCGCGGCGTCCCAATCCGTGAGACTGCCTAGAGCGACCTTCTGGCGTTCCTCCTGGGGAACGCCCCTTTCCACCGCCAGATGCATACCAGACCCTTTCCAGATGCTAAACTTGGCAGAATACTGGGCTGACTACAACCAAGACGGGTTCGGCGCCGTGCATCTTTTTGGCGCTTATACTTACCGTTGTGGCGGTATTTGGGGAGGGCTGGCGAGCGCGGGCTGTGTTTGCGCCGGTCTGGAAGGGGTTACCGAGTGATCTCCATCGTGAGCCTTCGGGCATTCGATTGTTCCGGCTTTCCTACCATCCCACGCCTGCTTTTGCGCGATCGCAGGATATTCCGCCACCCCGCAACGAAATGGTCATCGAACGCGGGGGAGACGCGTGCTATTCTTGACCGCCGTTCGTCGCGGTCTCGCGGATTGCTGGGAGCAAGCCTCGCAAGCTAGGGAATGGAAACACGCCGGTGGCCAATTCAGACGAACAATTGCTTTCGGTTCTCGCGACGCTTGAGGAATGCCGGGCAGTTCTTCTGGCTGGCGGCAGCCGAGATACGGCGCAACTGGTATCGGTCGCCATTCTCGAGCTTCGCATGAAGCTCAACCGGATCGGGGATCTAGAGCTAAGGGCCTTGTGCGAAGCGATGCTGCCGGAGGAGCTGCGTGCGGATCGATCCAGGGATCCAAAATCAGACGGCAAACCCCCAGCCGGCCAGCGCCGGCGGCCGCTGCTAAGGCTGGTCAAATAGTTCGGGCTGAGTTCGCGGCCGCGACGCCGCCGATGACGAAATTGTGATCCAAGAATTCACAGCTATCGCTGCCGCCCTGCTCAAGCGCGAGGTTGAGCGCGCGGATTTTACCGGCGAGGCGCGCGCTGCCAGTTGCGCATTCCTTCCCATCCGTTACATCGAGCCGGCTCGGCCAGACCTTTCCGAAGGCTTGCGGTGCGGGCCGGTGTATCCTTAACGGGTATAGACCCCAAGCTTCAGAGATGGCGACGACGGCATGATCCAAAATGTCTCGGTCCCGGCAGCGTTGATTGCCGGCCTGGTCAGCTTCCTGTCGCCCTGCGTGCTGCCCCTGGTCCCGCCCTATCTGATCTACCTGACCGGCGCCACGATCGAGCACGTCGCCAACGAAGAGACGGCGTCGTCCTCCAAGCGCGCGGTGATGATCTCGGCTTTGCTGTTCGTGCTCGGCTTCTCCACCGTATTTGTACTGCTTGGCGCCAGCGCGTCCCTGATCGGCGGCCTGATCCGGGCCTGGTCGGCGCAGCTCGCAATCGTCGCCGGTATCGTCATCATCGCGATGGGCCTGCATTTCCTCGGCTTGACGCGGATCGGGCTGTTGATGCGGGAAGGGCGGTTGCCGATCCCCAAGCCGGTCGGCCTGTGGGGCGCCTATGTCATGGGGCTCGCCTTCGCGTTCGGCTGGACGCCGTGCATCGGTCCGATCCTTGCTGCCATCCTGTCGCTCGCGGCGGCGGAAACGACGGTGGCGAAGGGCGCGGGCCTGCTTGCGATCTATTCCGCGGGGCTTGGGATTCCTTTCTTGATCGCGGCCTTCATGGTCGAACAATTCTCGTCGCTGTTTGCGCGCATGAAGGGTCACCTCGCCAACGTCGAGCGTGCGATGGGGGTGTTGATGATCATCACCGGCATTGGCTTCTTGACGGGGGCAGTATCCAACGTGAGCATCTGGCTCCTGGATACATTTCCTTCGCTGCAGAGTTTCGGCTAGATTTTCCAATTTGCTTGAGCCATTGCCGCTTCTCACGTGGCCTCATGGTTCGAGACGCGCATCGTAGCCAAGTCCACGCAGGCGGTCTTAAGACCTCATCCTGAGGAGCATCGCAAAGCGAAGCGTCTCGAAGGATGAAGCCATAGAAATGGAAAATTGCCCTAACGCGAGCCGTCCTCTTCTAGCGAGCAGATCACCGTATAGACCACGCCGCGCGGCAGGAAATCGACGGTCGCTTCGCCGCCGAGCTGGTCGCGTGCGCTGCGCTCGATCAGCCGCGAGCCGAAGCCGCGATGCACCGGCGCTACCACCGGCGGGCCGCCGGTCTCGGTCCAGATCAAGCGCAGTTTCGGCTTGGGCACATCGATGGTTTCCCAGTCGATCGCGACGATACCGGCGTCGTTCGACAGCGCGCCGTATTTGGCCGCATTGGTCGCGATCTCATGGATGATCATCGACAGCACCACCGCAAGCCGCGGCGACAGCGGAACGCGCGGCCCGAACATCTTGATGCGTTCGGGATTATTCAAGAGATAGGGCTGCAGCACGCGGTTGATCACGTCCTGCAGTTCGGAGCCTTGCCACTTCTCGGTGCTGAGAAGATTGTGCGCCTCGGCAAGCGCGCCGAGGCGGCCCTCGAATTTCTCGCGTTCCGCCTTGGTCGCGCTGCGAAAGGTCTGCACCGCGACCGCCTGCAGGATCGCCAGCGTGTTCTTGACGCGGTGGTTGAGCTCTTCGATCAGAAGGTCGTGCAGCATTTCGCCGCGGGCGATTGTGGCCGCCATTCGCACCGCAAACGCAAGCCCGATCAACAGCAGCACGCCGCCGATGGCGCTCGCGATCGCAAGGTTGCGCCACAGCGGCGCAACAAGGGAGCCCTCCGAGATGCCGGCCCCGACGATCCACCCCGTCAGCAGGGAGTGTGCGAATCCGGATATCAGCGATACGCCTTCGAGCGAAACCGTCGGCAACACCGCCTCGGACTTTTGCAACATCTCGATCAGCACCGACGGCGTCGCGCGTTTGCCGACGGTCGCTTTCGGGTTCGGAACGCGGCCGAAGACGACGCCGTCGCCGTCGAGAATGGAAAGCGTCCAGTCCTTGCTCGGCCGCTGCGTCTCGAGGATGTACTGAAACGTCTCGAGGGGAGGGCTGAAGGAAATGTCGTAGATCACGTCGTCGTCGCGAAGCACCGGCACCTCGACGGTGACGATCCTCTCTTTCTTCACCGCCCCGACGAAGAAATTCGAGTATTGCGGATGCTTGGTGACGAACACCCGCTCCACGATCTCGCGATTGTTGCGCGGCGGTATGCTCGCCGCATCTAGCGTGCGCGAGGAGAACAACACCTGGCCCTCGCGGTCCGCCACCAGGATGACGCCGTCCTTGCCATATTGGTCGAGAAAGCCCTCGGCGATGCGGCGGAAGTTTTCGAAGTCCCCGCTTTTCAGCGTGTCCGTCAGCGCCAGCACCTGTAGCCCGCCGGTCATGCGTTTCATCTCGGCGTCGAGCGTCAGGCGAGTGCTGCGTACGGTTTCGAGCACCCGCTGCACCGCCTCCTGGCGGTCCTGGAGATAATCGTGGAACACGATGCCGACCGCGAACATGATCAACGGCAGCGTGGTTCCCGCGACCAGAAGGGCGAGCCGTACGGGGAGGGAGGGTTTTGGCACGAACTTTACCGATCTGCGCCTGATTGCCCGCGAGCATAGAGCATGATCCGGACGCGCCAAGTGTTTTGGGCTCGCGGTTCCAGCCGATGCCCTCGTGGCAGACGAGATGGTGCGGTTCCCTGGAGCGTTTTCGAGCGAAGTGGGCACCGATTCGCTATCCAAGAAAACGCGTCAAAACAAAAAGCTAGAACGTCCGTTCCGATCCGATCGGAACGGCGGCGCTAGAGATTGCTCTCGGTGATCGCTGCGTAAACCATGGTGCGCAGCTCGCGCCTGATCGGATAGGCGCTCGACGGCAACACCTGGGTCATGAAGATCGCGATCAGCTCCTCGGCCGGGTCGATCCAGAACGACGTGGTCGCAGCCCCGCCCCAGGCATATTCGCCGGCGCTGCCGGGAATGAGGGTTTTCGCCGCGTCCATAGTGACGGAAAAGCCGAGGCCGAATCCGATCCCGTTATAGGTCGCTTCCGAAAACAGCGACCGCGACATTTCCGGCAAGTCCCGACCGCCCGGCAGATGATTGCAGGTCATCAGCTGCAACGTCTTCGGGCCCAATAGCCGAATGCCGCCAAGCTCGCCGCCGTTGAGCAGCGCGCGGCAGAAGGTGAGATAGTCAGCCGCCGTCGAGCATAAACCGCCGCCGCCGGAGATGAGCGAAGGCGGCAACAGGAAGGAACTCGTCGTCGGGTCGTCCTGCAGCGTCAGCGTGCCCTTGCGCTCGGCGGCGTGGAAGGTCATGCCACCTTTCGGGTCGGCCGAATAGCAGGCGGCGAGGCGATGCGCCTTCTCCACCGGCACGTAGAAGGCGGTATCGCTCATGCCGAGCGGATCGAAGATGCGCTCTTTAAGAAACTGCTCGAACGGCTGGCCCGAGATCTTGCCGATGAGGTAACCGATCACGTCGGCGGAAACCGAATAATTCCAGGCCTCTCCGGGCGAAAACTCCAGCGGAATCTTGCCAAGGTCGTCGATCATAGTCTCAAGCGTGCCTGCCTCGGCGATCTTCTTTTCCCGGTAGGCGGCATCGACGTTGGACCGCTGCTGAAAGCCGTAAGTGAGCCCCGAGGTGTGACGCAGGAGATCGACGATCAGCATCGGCCGGGACGGTGGCCTCGTCAGGAATGCCGGAGCGGTTCCGGCCACGAACACGCCGAGGTTTCTCCATTCCGGGATGTATTTGTGCACGGGCTCGTCGAGCGCGACGCGGCCTTCCTCGAACAGCATCATGAAGGCGACCGAGGTAATCGGCTTGGTCATCGAATAGATGCGGAAGATGGTGTCGTCCTTGACCGGGGCCTTGCGCTCGAGATCGGCAAAGCCCTGCACCGCGCTGTGGACCACCTTGCCGCGGCGGTAGACCATAAGCTGGGTCCCCGGGAAGCGGCCGGCGTCGATGTAACGGTGCTTCAGATGCGCATCCAGGCGGTCGAAGGCTGATTTCGACATGCCGGCAGATTCGGGCGAGGCGGGGGTCGGGGCTAGCATCGGTATTCTCTCCGCTTCTAGGGGCGGGCGTTGTCCTTGGGCAGCCGTTGATAGCCGAAAACCGCGCTTTGTTCCATCAGAGCGTTTTCCCAGCGAAGTGGGCACCGGTTCGCTGTCCAAGAAATGCGTCAAAACGAAAAACTAGAGCCTCCGTTCCGATTCAATCGGGACGGAAATGGCTCTAGCACCATGCTTACCCGGGGGGACGCACTGGTGTAGTCTGAGGGTCTGGACGCGTAGTGGAGCAGGACAGCCGCAATGCCGCAATTCAACGAGACCGAACTCACCGCCGCCGTGATCAAGAGCTTTGAGAATACGCCGGACCCGCGGGCCAAATTCCTGCTGCAGGAACTGGTGAAGTCGCTGCACGACTACGTCGGCAGGACCGATCTCACCTTCGAGGAATGGGAATATGCAATCGATTTCCTGACCCGCACCGGCCAGAAAAGCACGCCGATACGGCAGGAATTCATCCTGCTCTCGGACGTGCTCGGCGTTTCCATGCTGGTGGACGCGGTGAACCACCGGGAGCGCGAAGGTGCCACCGAGACCACGGTGCTGGGTCCGTTCTATGTTGGCGAGCACAAGGAGATGCCGCACGGCAGCGATATCTCGCCGCAAAACCAGACGGGCGAGAAGATGTTCGTGCAAAGCCGTGTCACCGATCTCAATGGCAAGCCGCTCGCCGGCGTTCCGGTCGACGTCTGGCACGCCGACGACGACGGCTTCTACGACTCGCAAAAGCCGTCTTATGCGACGCAGGGACCGTCATCGCGGGCGCGCTTCGTGACCGATGCCGACGGCCGCTTCTTCTTCCGCACCATCCTGCCCTGCAGCTACCCGATCCCGACCGACGGTCCGGTCGGCGAGATGATCATGCAGACGCGGCGTCACCCGATGCGCCCAGCCCACGTGCATTTCCTTGTCGCAGCACCGGGCTACGAGCCGCTGATCACCCACGTCTTCATCGGCGGCGACAAATATCTCGATTCCGACGTGGTGTTCGGCGTGAAGGATGAGCTTGTCGCCAAGGTCGAGAAGCGCACCGATCCGAAGATGCCGGACGGCAAGCCGGCTGCCGCGCCCTGGCATCTGATGAGCTACGAATTCCACCTGAAGCCCGGCGGGGGAGCAGTACCTAAGCCGCTCGGTGAGAAAGTCGCCGAAGAGGCCTGAATTCATTTTTTGGGCACATGCTCAGTTTTTGTGCGACGCACAAGAAATGAGCGAATTGCAATTCAAGAAATAAGCGAATTGCAAATTTTTGATGCGAATAACCTTTTGTTAAGATTTTAGGCAAATCACTTAACTTGTTCTGAAAATTATTGATTTCGTCGCGAATAGGCTTGGCACAAAGCTTGAATATTGTGAGCCGACGCCATCGTCGCCGTCCTTCGAAAACCCATCATCCGAATTTTGACAACGCTGGACTGGGTCTCCCCAGGCCGCGTCTTTGCGTCTGCGAGCGCGGTCGACGGCGGCACCCGTTGGAAAGGAAATCTCTAAATGAGTGAGCAGAACCCGACCTGGATTGCGGATTGGCACCCAGAAGACGAGACATTCTGGAATTCCAAGGGGAAGTTCGTTGCCCGGCGCAACCTGATCTGGTCGATCGTGGCCGAGCATATCGGATTCTCGGTCTGGCTGATTTGGAGCATCGTCGCCACCAAGCTGCCGCAGGCCGGCTTCCATTTCTCCACCGACGAGCTGTTCCAACTGGTGGCGCTGCCCGGTCTGATCGGCTCGCTGATGCGGTTTCCCTATACGTTTGCGGTCACGACCTTCGGTGGCCGAAACTGGACCATCTTCTCGGCGTCGGTGCTGTTCATCCCGACGCTGGCACTGGCCTATTTCGTCAGCCATCCGCAGACGCCATTCTGGCTGATGCTGCTGGTGGTCTCGACCGCCGGTCTTGGCGGCGGCAACTTCGCCTCCAGCATGGCCAACATCTCCTTCTTCTATCCGGACCGCATGAAGGGCTGGGCGCTCGGCCTCAACGCGGCCGGCGGCAATATCGGGGTGTCGAGCGTGCAGTTGCTGACGCCGATCCTGATGGGGCTCGGCATCATCAATCTCTATCAGGCCACGCCAGTTGGCGGCGTCTATCTGCAGAACGCCGGCCTGATGTGGATGGTGCCGCTCGCGATCGCGGTGTTCGGCGCCATCTTCTTCATGAACAACCTGACCTCGGCAAAATCCTCGTTCAAGGACCAGCTCGCCATCGTCAAGCGCAAGCACACCTGGATCATGTCAATCATCTACATCGGTACCTTCGGCTCCTTCATCGGCTACTCGGCGGCGTTCCCGCTGCTGATCAAGACGCAATTCCCGGCGATCACGATCGGCATCGCGTTCCTCGGACCGCTGGTCGGCTCGCTGTCGCGGCCGCTCGGCGGCTTGCTCGCCGACAAGGTCGGCGGCGCGATCCTCACCTTCTGGAATTTCATCGCCATGGCGGCGGCCACGATCGGCGTCCTCTACTTCGCGGGGAACAAGGATTTCGCGGGCTTCCTCACCATGTTCCTGATCCTGTTCGTCACCACCGGAATCGGCAACGGCTCGACCTACCGGATGATCCCCTCGATCTTCCGCGAGGAAAATCTCCACAAGGCGAAGGGAAAAGGCGAGGCCGGCCGGGCGCTCGCGCTCAAGACCGCCGGAATCGAAAGCGGAGCGGCGCTAGGGTTCATCGGCGCGATCGGCGCCTGCGGCGGCTACCTGATCCCGAGCGGGTTCGGCAAGTCGATCGCCATTACCGGCGGGCCGCAGCTCGCGCTTTTGATCTATCTCGGCTTCTACGCGGTCTGCCTGGCGCTCACCTGGTTCTACTACCTGCGCCGCAGTCCGGAAACCGCGGGCGCACCGAGCCTCGCCGAGGCGCGCATCTAGACTTCTACCTCGACGACCGAAGGGCTCGTCGAGGCGATGAAGGTCGTTGTCTGCTTCCCCCGTTCCGCTGGTGGGGTGGGGGAAAGCAAGCAGGAGGAGCCAAACATGACACCCGAGCAAGTGACACTCGTGCAGGAAAGCTTCGCCAAGGTCGCGCCGATATCCGACCAGGCGGCGGTGATGTTCTACGACCGGCTGTTCGAAGCTGCCCCGCAGGTCAAGGCGATGTTTCCCGTTGATATGACCGAGCAGCGCAAGAAATTGATGGCGACGCTGGCGGTGGTGGTGAACGGGCTTTCAAAGCTCGAATCCATCCTGCCGGCGGCGAGCGCCTTGGCCCAGCGCCACGTCGCATACGGCGCCAAGCCCGCGCATTATCCGGTGGTCGGCGCCGCGCTGTTGTGGACCCTGGAAAAGGGACTGGGCGAGGCCTGGACCCCTGCGGTTGCCGACGCCTGGACCGCGGCCTACGGCACGCTATCCGGCTTCATGATCGCCGAGGCCTACGGCAAGCCTCAGGCCGCGGAGTAGAAGTCGCCATGAGCGAACCGCTTGTCATCGTCGGCAATGGCATGGCCGCAGCAAGGCTGGTCGATGAGCTGGCAAAGACCGCGCTCGGCCGTTACGCCGTCGCCGTGATCGGCGACGAGCCCCGGCTCGCCTATAATCGCGTGCTGTTGTCCTCGGTGCTGGCGGGCGAGACGGCCTCCCACGAGATCGAGCTTAGGCCTGCCGCGTGGTGGCGTGACCGCGGCGTCACCGTGAAATATGGCAGCGTCGTCAGCGAGATCGATGTCGGCCGCCGCGAGCTCAAGATCGCCGGCGAGGAAAGCATCGAGTTCTCCCGCCTCGTGCTCGCCACCGGCTCCGCGCCGCTGCGGCTCAACGTGCCGGGTGCGGATCTTTCCGGCGTCCACACCTTTCGCGACAGCCGCGACGTCGATCTGTTGTTGACGCTCGCAGCCAAGAAGAAGCGCGTCGTCGTGGTCGGCGGCGGGCTATTGGGACTGGAAGCAGCTTACGGCTTGGCCAAGGCCGGCGCGCCGGTGACGCTGGTCCATCTGATGGACCGCCTGATGGAGCGCCAGCTCGATGCGCCCGCGGCGGCGCTGTTGAAATCGCTGGTCGAGCGCAAGGGCATCCAGATTCTCCTTAACGCCAGCACCGCGCGCATCCACGGCGAGGCTAGCGTCAAGGCCGTCGAGCTCGCCGATGGACGGCGGATCGAGGCCGACGCTGTGATTTTCGCCGCCGGCATCCGGCCCAATACCCATCTCGCCAAAGACGCCGGCATCTCTGTCAATCGGGGCATTGTCGTCGACGACCAATTGCAGACCAGCGTCCCCAACATTTTCGCGCTCGGCGAATGCGCCGAGCATCGCGGCATCTGTTACGGCCTGGTCGAACCCGCTTACGAGCAGGGGCGTGTGCTGGCGCGGCATCTCGCCGCGCGAGATGCCGCCTACCAGGGCAGCGTGGTCGCGACCAACCTGAAGGTTTCCGGCGTCAGCGTGTTTTCCGCCGGCGACTTCATGGGCGGCGCTGACGGCAGCGAAGCCATCCTGCTGAACGACATCAGGCGCGGCACCTACAAGAAGCTCGTGATCGCCGACGGACGGCTAACCGGCGCGGTCCTGATCGGCGATGTCACCGACGCGCTCTGGTATCTCGAATTGATCCGCTCACGCCAGCCGATCGCACAAATCCGTGCCGCCATGATGTTTGGCCGTTCGCTCGCTCTCACCTCCAAAGCAGCATGACCGCCACTGGTCGAAGCCCTCGCGCCACGCGCACCACCTGTCCCTATTGCGGCGTCGGCTGCGGCGTGCTGGCTACGCCCGACGGCAACGGCGGTGCGGGAATCGCCGGCGATCCCGAGCACCCGGCCAATCTCGGCCGGCTGTGCTCCAAGGGCTCGGCGCTCAGCGAAACGCTGGGACTTGAGAACCGCTTGCTGTATCCGATGATCCGCTGCAAGGGGGTTCTGGAGCGGGTCGCCTGGAGCGATGCGCTCGATCACGTCGCCCATCGGCTCAATCACATCATTGCCCGCGATGGCGCCGGCGCGGTCGCGTTCTATCTCTCGGGGCAAATGCTGATCGAGGATTATTACGTCGCTAACAAATTGATGAAAGGCTTCATCGGCTCGGCCAATGTCGACACCAATTCGCGCCTGTGCATGGCGTCCTCGGTCGCCGGCCATCGCCGCGCGTTCGGCGCCGACACCGTGCCCGGCTGCTATGAGGACCTCGACGAGGCGGATCTGTTGGTGCTGGTCGGCTCCAACGCAGCCTGGTGCCATCCGGTCCTGTTCCAGCGCATGCTGGCCAACAAGCAGAAGCGCGGCGCGCGGATGATCGTGATCGATCCGCGCCGCACCGACACCGCAGGCGAGGCCGACCTGTTTCTGGGCTTGCGGCCTGGCACCGATACCGCGCTGTTCAGTGGGCTATTGGTGCATCTTGCCGACAGCGGCGCGCTCGATTCCAGCTATATCGAATTTCACACCACGGGTTTCGACGAGGCGCTGGCGCGGGCACGGAGCATCGCCGGCAGGGTCGGTGCAACCGCGCTCGCGACCGGTCTTTCGGAGGCCGATGTTGCGAGCTTCTTCCAGATGTTCCGCGACACCGAGCGCGTGGTCACGCTGTATTCGCAAGGCGTCAACCAGTCGGCGCAAGGCACCGACAAGGTCAACGCCATTCTCAATTGCCACCTCGCCACGGGGCGGATAGGTACGCCCGGCGCGTCGCCGTTCTCGCTGACCGGACAGCCCAACGCGATGGGCGGGCGCGAGGTCGGCGGACTCGCCAACCAGCTCGCGGCCCATATGGGGTTCACGCCGCCGGACATCGATCGCGTGCGCAGGTTCTGGAAGGCGCCGCGCATCGCCACCCATGAGGGATTGAAGGCGGTGCAGATGTTCGAGGCGATCGCGCGCGGCGAGATCAAGGCGCTGTGGGTGATCGGCAGCAATCCGGCGGTGTCGCTGCCGGATGCGGACGTGGCGCGCGAAGCCTTGAAGAAGCTCGAACTGTTCGTGGTTTCCGAGAATGTGCGTTCCAACGACACCGTCGATGCCGGCGCGCATGTGCTGTTGCCGGCCTTAGCCTGGGGCGAGAAGTCCGGCACGGTGACCAATTCGGAGCGGCGCATCTCGCGGCAGCGCGCCTTCTTAGGCGCGCCGGGCGAAACCAAGCCCGACTGGTGGATCCTTTGCGAGGTGGCGAAGCGGTTGGGTTTTGCCGCCGCGTTCAATTTCAATTCGGAAGCCGACGTGTTCCGCGAGCACGCGGCGCTGTCGGCATTCGAGAACAATGGCAGCCGCGATTTCGATATCGGCGCGCTGAAAGCGGTCTCGGATGAAGGCTTTGAGATGATGGCGCCGGTGCTGTGGCCGATCCGCGAGGGTGCACAGCCGCAGCAACGCTTCTTCGCGGACGGCCGGTTCTTCTCCAACGACCGCAAAGCGCGTTTCGTCGCGCCCGAGATTCCGGCGCTCCGGACCGAGACCAGCGCGGGGCGGCCGCTGCGGCTGAACACCGGTCGCATCCGCGACCAATGGCACACCATGACCCGCACGGGCTTGAGCCCGCGGCTCGGCGCACATCTGCCGGAGCCGTTCGTCGAGGTTCATCCCGACGACGCGATCAAGTTCGGCGTCGCCGACGACAGTTTTGCGCGTGTCACCACCGACTATGGGCAATGCATCCTCAAGGTTACGGTCAATCCGCGGCAGCAGCGCGGCATGCTGTTTGCGCCGATCCACTGGAGCGAGGCGACCGCATCGGGCGGACGGGTCGGTGCGCTGGTCGCACCCTTCACCGATCCCTATTCCGGGCAACCGGAAAGCAAATCGACGCCGGCGTCGATTGCACCTTACGAATATGTCTTCCGCGGCTTCGTGCTGTCGCGTAACGAGCTTGCATTGCCGCCGAGCCTGTGGTGGGCGCGCGCCGCTGTTGCCGGCGGCCACGGCTATTTGTTTGCCGACAACGCCGATCTGGCGCGGTGGCCGTCGTGGCTGCGATCCGTCTCCGGCGACGATCTTGCCGAGTACCGGGATTTGGGGGGCGGCGTCTACCGCGCGGCTTCCTTTGCCGGAGACCGCATCGCGACCTGTCTGTTCGTCGGACCTGCGCGCGATGCCGGCGATTGGGATGTGGTCAAGCACCTGTTCGCGATGGACGCGCTCAACGACGACCAGCGCCGCATACTGCTCTCGGGCCGCTCGAGCGAGGGCCTGGCGAGCACGGGCCCGATCGTCTGCGCCTGCTTCGGCGTCGGCCGCACCACGATTTGCGACACGATCGCAGCCGGGGCGGGAAGTGCCGCCGAAATCGGCGCGCGGCTGAAGGCGGGCACCAATTGCGGCTCTTGCATTCCGGAATTGAAGCGGCTGATCGCGCAGGCGAATGTTGAGGGTCCCGAACCGGGCCGGATCGCCCGCACGGCGAACTAATCTTACTGCGTTATTAAATCCTCATGGTGAGGAGGTGCGCTTGCGCCGTCTCCAACCATGAGGCCACGCTGCCTAGTTGCCTCCAACTCAGGTCATATCGTTGCACCGCATCAACTGACGCCAGGTGCCAGCTATGCGGCCGTTGGCCCTTCCGAACCTGCGGAAGTGATGTAGCCTTGCCATAAAGCAAGACCCCAGTTGTAGGGGCTAGGGAGGCAGAATGACCGAGCAAGAGGCCCGTGAGGAAATGAACGAGGGAATGAACGGGGGGATGAACCGTCGCCACCTGTTTCAGACGTTGGCCGCCGGCGCCGCCGTTTCCGGCGTCATCGGCTCTCCGGCGCTGGCGCAGCAACCGCCTGCCGCGATACTGACCGTTGCCTCAGCCGCGGATTATGCGCTTAACCCAACTCGGTGGGGCAGCGCCGAGGTCGCCGGCCTATTTCCCGGATTTCAACATCTCGACATGCGCACCGGTGGGGCCGTGATCCGATTGCGCCACGGCGGCTCTGGCCCGCCGTTGCTGCTGTTGCACGGTAATCCTGAAAATCACGTCGCCTGGCACAAGATCGCGGCGCGTCTTGCGAAAAACTATCACGTCGTGCTGCCGGATCTGCGCGGCTATGGCGACAGCTCGCTTCCCGAGCCGGGCCCGAACCACATCAACTACAGCTTCCGCGCCATGGCGCAGGATATGGTCGAGGTGATGGAGCAGCTTGGCTATCGCCAGTTTTTTCTGGCAGGGCACGATCGCGGCGGCCGCACGTCGCACCGCATGTGCCTCGATCATCCGGAGCGGGTGATGAAGGTTTGCCTCATTGACGTGCTGCCCAATTACTTCGTGTGGACGAATACCACCAAAGCCTGGGCGATAGGCACCTGGCATTGGGCCTTCATGGCACAGCCTGAACCGTTTCCCGAACGTCTGATGAGTGCTGTACCGGCGGAGTTCTTCTTGAAAAATCGAATGGTCATCCGCGGCGGAAATGGCCTGGATTTCCTGACGCCTCCGGTGTTCGACGAATATGTCAGGTGCTACACGCTCAAGACCATTACCGGCTCATGTCGCGATTATCGCGCGACGGCGACTTGCGATTTCGAAATGGACACGGCCGACAAGAACAGGCGGATCGAGATGCCGGCGATCGTATTGTGGGGAGCACGGGGCCAGTCGCCCGCCCGGTCGAAAGAGTTTCTCGATGTCTGGAAGAAATTCGCTGACAATCTCGAATACGGTGAAGCAATGGACTGCGGTCACTACATGGCTGAGGACATTCCAGACATCATGTATGACAAATTCACGAAATTCTTCGTTACGTAGCGTCGGCCGCGGCGCTGAGTTGAAGCGGCTGTTAGCGCAGGCGAATGTCGCGGGGCGCCGAGCAAGGCCTTGCGGGTTCAATCCGACCTTTGAGACGACAAAGCGGCCTTCCCGAAGGAAGGCCGCTTGCGTTTCACAATGATAGATTAATCGCGGTCCGGACGACGGTCGTGGTCTCTGTCCCGATCGTGGTCGTGGTCGCGGTCCTTCTTGATTATGACGGTTTCGTCACGACCTCGGCGGTCCCGATCCCGATAGTGGTCGCGGTCACGGTCACCATGAACTTCGCCCACGGTCACGCCATGAGGACCGACACCGACTCCGACTTCTTCCGCGCCAGCAGGAATTGCGCTGCAGATACCCATCACGGCGGCTACCGCGACTGCGTACTTGATCATTACGTGCTCCTATCAATGTGAAACTCTGGAGACCCAATCCCTGGCTACGACGAATGTTCCGAGAAGGCGGGAAAACAATTTAAGGCTGTTCTGTACCGATTGATCGATGCGGGGCGATCCCGAGGTGGACGGCCTCAGTGAATGATGGAACCTACTGTCCGGCCCAGACGTTCCCTATTCGAGCGCCGCACTTTCAATATTGAAAGCACGCTCAACTCAATCGGAGTACACAATGAATATTTTTTACATCATCGGCGTCGTGGTAGTTGTTATTTTTGTTGCAGGTTTCTTTGGCCTGCACCTCTGAATATGGAGTGCAAGATCAGGCTTGCCGGGGAACGTCCTAACGCGGGAACGGCGGCCATCGCCGCCCTTTCTCGCTTCCAATAACAGCTCCGCCCCGTCTGAATACGGCACCTTAACTGTGATATCAGCGGAATTGAAGGTGACGAACGCGCCTGAATTGAAGCCAGCGAGCCCGAAGCAGATGTGCCGTGCTTTCTGCCAGTCTTTGTGAAGCCGTCCAAACTGCCATCGATTCCACCAAGTCCATCATTCGTCGCCAGTATCGATATCCCCGGGCGAAAGCGGGAATCGACAGCAGCTTGTTTCGATTGAGCTGAAACAACTGTTCGACGAACGTCAGCTTCAATACCTCAGCGGCGATAAACGTAATCGCAGCCGCGCCGAACTGACCGCTTCCCATCAAATATCCCGCCAGAGGCTTTGCCGGTTCCAGGACGATGACCGGGACCGCTAGAAGCGCGAGAAGGATAGGGTCGCAAGGAAACGATCCAGAGCCGCGTTCGCTCGAAAAGATTTCTCTTGGCGATCCATGCAGTCATCGGCCGCGTCACCTAAGACAACGCACCGTCCACCACGAAATAGGCTGTGGCAGCAATGAAAACGGCTGTCTTCCAAAAGCGGGGCATGGTTGCTCCCGCTAGCTCAAAGTGGGGGACATCTGATTGTTCCAAAAATGAGAAGGTTAGGCTCGAAGCGCTGAGGGTGAGCAAGGGACGCCACGCGTGCCAAGGCGAGATCAACTCGCTCCCATGACTCAGCGGCCTCTGGTCAGGCTATCTAACCCAGTAGGCCCGCCCTAGCCTCGATCTTCGCCGGCCTTCGGCGGGCGCTCTGGCTCGGGTTGTGTGTTGCGGACGGCTTCGGTGAGCATCTCGCGCAGCTCCGCCTTTGTCTTCGGCGGCTCGCGCATGAAGGGTTTTTGCCATTGGGCCATGGTCAGTATGTGGGGATGCGGCAGGAGAAAGTAAGCCCCGGCGCCAGACGGTAGCTACGCCCTGCGGGCGACCCGGGCGGTCGATCTAGAGCACGATCCGGAAAAGTGGATACCGGTTTTCCGAAAAGATCATGCTCAGTCAAGAATTTAGAGGGTCTGCTCACGCAACGTCTCGTAGCATTCGCAGGACATGGCCTTGAGTGCATCGAGATCAACGATCTTGATGATACCCCGCGAATAGCTGATGGCACCCTTCGCCTGTATCTTGCTTGCGACCTCGGTGATCGACGTGCGCCGAACCCCGAGCATCTCGGAGAGAAATTCCTGCGTCAGCATGATGGTGTCGCTCTCGGCGCGGTCACGCGTTTGCAGCAGCCACCGGCAGAACCGTGCCTCGACATGATGCAGCGCGTTGCAGGCGGCGGTGACCCGCGCCTGCGTGAGAAGAATCTCGTTGTAATCGAGGCTGAGGTTGCCGATCTCCTTGCTTGAGGATACGGCCTTTCTGAATTGCGCCGAGGCGATCCGCGCCGCAAACATCGGAAGTTGCGCGATGGCTCGCACTTGTGAGACATGCAGGCCCAGTCCGGACATCGCGCCGACGACGCCCTCGCGCCCGACGGTCGCGGTCTCGATGGCCTTGCCGTCCCGCATGACGACCACAAGCGAGATCATGCCGGACAGCGGGAAGTAGACGTGATCGAATTCGGTGCCTGCTTCGCATAGCATGGTGGCCTGTTCGAACCGCGACGTCGTCAGATAAGGAAGCAAAAGCTCGAAATCTTTGCGAGGCAGCGCCGCCAACAACTTGTTGCTGAGTGGTCCGGGTTCGACTTGATGCACGGCGCAGTCCCGCCCGGTCGGTCTGGGCCTGTGCCTGCGGGGATTGACGTGGCGTCCGAGAACCGCCGCCGCAGCGCCTGTCACTTACGCATAACCTCTACGCTACGCATAACCTCTACGCGGCCGTCGGTCCGGAACCGATCATAGCAGCCCAGTTCTCGGCCCCCTGAGAGCCTCCGGGCGGGCTTTCGCCAATTTCTCGGCGAGCGCCGTGAGCCAGCCCGTTCGCGCCGCTGCAACAACCTAGCCGTCCCGCTTACGATCCTTACAATCCTTGACCACTTCCTCGGTAAGCAATATCAGCAGCATTTTGTGCCGATCCTCATCGCGCTCTGGGTCGCGCTAGCTCTCGGCGATCAGCCGCCGATAAAGCTCGATCGAAACGCTCCATTGTGACCTCCGAGGGGGTCAACGGGCCGACGTCCACACTAGGTCCGGTTACGGACGCAACGCAAGGCTTATTACATCGCGCGGCAGGGAACATGCGGGAGCGCCACTGTCCGCGCCATGTCCGAACGGGCCAACAGGCGCGATCAAACGCTTCGGTTGATGAAAGAAAGCGGCGAACTGGGGCGGTTTAACACTTCAAACCCTTCGGCAAAACCGCAGCGAACCGAACGATCTCAAGCTCGCGCCCCTCGCTGTCGGCGATGACGAATTCCTTTGGGGCATATTCGTTACCGTACCTGATGGCCTCTGCTACAATCTGGCGGGCCGAAGCAAACGCTTCCTGCCGTGCCGCATCGGCGTCTGGAAAATCCGCCCCCTCCTGATCGACGATGACCTGTCCACCGGAACGAATATGGAAGTAGAACCGGCCCATTCCAGCCCTCCCAGTTACTCACCAAAAGCCCGATTGATTGCACACAGTCCGTCGATGTGGTGTCGGACAAATGCACGATGGCGGCCATACAATCAGTAGCTGAAGTTGCATTGAGATAATCACAGCTCTGCGCCGCACTCAAGTTAAAGGCGTCGGCGACTTTCGTATGGTGCGTGCGACCGAAAGGCCTGCCGCCGGTTGAAGCATCTTTTGCGATCTGATCCTCGTTCGGCGAACCGGCTTCTGGCTGCGTTATCCGCCGGCATCTTCGCGGTGTTGAGCTTCGGCAACCGGATTTGATGCGGAAGGTCTTTAGGCCGCTACCGGTCGGATGTACGATATCCGACACATGGAAATCTGGGCGCACTCGCAACGCGAGCGGCGTGTCCAACCCGGCGGCCGAGCCGTTCGGCGCGCTGGTTAGGCGGCCTTCAACTATCGCGGCCGTTCCGCCAACCCCATCAATTGCAATGCTGTCCGTCACATGTGTCGGCGCAAACCAAAACGCCATTTACCGACTGGCGCGCCCGCTTGCTGCGGCAGGCGTCGTATCCAATTTATGCGATACGTTGGGAAGAAAAGCTCCCTTCTTGTCCATCGCAATCAACTCGATCACCATCCTCTTGTGGAGGTCGTCTCTTGTTGTTTGCAGGCTTTCGTCGTTTGGATCGATAATTATTGGAACATATCCATCAATTACAATAGTGATGTCCGGTAGTTTGTCCGTGGAATTGTCGCGAATGCCAATTTTAAAATTGACAAGACCGCGGCTGTCGAGCACGTCCGGGTCATGCGGATCGAACTGCAAGGACTCGTTGCAATCCGACAGCGCCAGATCGAGCTCGCCCACGATCGCGCGCGCCCAGCAGCGGTTGTTGAAGGCGGTGGCCTTGTCCTGGCCAAGCGTGATGAGCCTGGTATGGTCCGCGATTGAAGCGTTGTAGTTTTTCAGCGCATCATAAGCCGGGGGCGCGACCAAAGATGGCGGCTGCAGGGTTGGGGGCTTGCTTGATCGCCTGACTATAGTCGTTTAGCGCGTCTGCGTCTTTCTGCAGATGGAGAGGCGTCACCTCGGACGATATATGCACTCACGCCGCTTTGGTCGAGCCGGATCGCTCGACCGCAATCATTGATGGCGATTTGGTAGTCCTTCTTGTATTGCGCAGAACAGCGATTGCTGAATGCCAGAGCGTAGTTCGGATTTAGCTCAATCGCCTGATCGTAGCCGCCGAGTTCTTCATAGAGGGCGCCACGATCGTTAAAAAGGGCAGCATCATTCCCTTTGATCTCGATCGCTTTGTCGTTTGATCGCGAGATCATATCGACCCTGGCATAGTCCGAGGCTCGTTGGATGAAAGTGCTTAAAGAGTTGGAAGCCTGCCGGTTGGTATCGCCCGCTTGAGGCGCCGGCTTTTGGAAGTCTCGCGCAGTCTCATTGGCTGTTTGTATTAGTGGATATCCCATGGCCGCGAACACAACCAGGTATGCTGCAACTGCACCGACCGTCCGCACCGAAAAAGATTCCCGCGGTCCCCGTTGCGTGATCGAGTTTCAAGGAAACAGCAGGTAAATGAGAGCCGACGATATCAGCGGCAGCAGCATCCATAGTGCGCATAGGCTTCCAGCCACGAACAGACCGTACCCCATTGAACACCTCTGAGGCGGGCTCAATAAAACCGCCAGCGTTCCCGCTTGAAATCAGCTCACGAAATAATATGACGTGCAGCTGGTCGGCAAAACCGTTCGCTCAATACGTCCACACTCGAGACCAACACACTGAAGACCAAGACACCAAGACCAAGACAATCGTTACCAATCTTTTGGCTCAGCTTGAACGACGCTCGACGGGATTGCGCCAGCGAGCGCAGCTCCCATCATGACAAGCCCGACAATCCTGAGGGCTGTCAGAAGCCCGCAAGTCTTCTTTGCCGTGTCGTATACCCTATGGTTGTAAATAACGGCATGTTGTACTCTAAAGCTGCGGTCAATCCAATCAAATTCAGGGGTTGGCGGCTTCAGCAAATGTCCGATTGGGCTCAGACTCGCGACTTGCGATCAGCGCTGCCGCGGCAAGCGGCCCCCAGCCCGAGGCGCGCGCAATGCCGGACCTTTTCTAGCGAGCCGATCGTATTGGATCGCGCTGCGACCGCTTCGCGACGACCGGCGCATCGCGAAATCACAAATCGGTTACGAACGCCGAGGCCTCCGAAATCCCTTCCGATTTGTAACATGGCCTGGACGAAACTCTGTGCCAACGTAGGCGCCGCACAGGCCCTACCTACGAGTACGAGATGAAACCGATCGATGATGAGCGCGATGGTTCGACCGAGTTTTCGGATTTGTATCTGCGCTTGCTCAGCGCCGCTCTGGACGAAGCGAATTCGTCGCCATCGCCGCAAGGGCGGAAATACAATTTGGCGGCACACGTCGCCCGCGCAATTTCGATGACCGGCATCGTTTCCGAGCCGTTCTCCAATCAGGGATTGGGACATGGGGAAACGACGTTTCTTTGATCGTCCCTCAGGCTTGACGGTAGCCAACATCATTTCGCTGACGGGAGCCGAATGCCCTGACGCTCGGCGACTTTCGCACCTGATTGCGGATGTCGCGCCGCTCGATCTTGCCGGGCCGAGTGATCTCACTTTCATCGAGAGCGGCAAATACGCCGACGCCCTGGCGACGACGCGCGCCGGAGCCTGCTTGATGCCGCAGCGCTTCGAAAGCCGCGCGCCCGAGACTTCTCATCGTGTTACGCACGCAGCAGCCCTATCGCGCCTTCGTCGCCGTGCATAGGGAGCTTTACCCTCACTCCCTGCGTCCAACCTCGCTATTCGAAGCGAGCGCCATCGCGCAGGGCGCAACCATCCATCCCACAGCACGATTGGAGAGCGGGGTAACGGTTGATCCGGGAGTTGTGATCGGGCCTCGGGCTGAGATCGGGGCGGGAAGCATCATCTCCGCGACGGCCGTGATTGGGCCGGACGTGTTGATCGGCCGTGATTGTGCGATAGGCGCAGGATGCTCGATCATGCACGCGCTTATCGGCGATCGCGTGGTGATCCATCCCGGGTGCAACATCGGGCAGGATGGCTTTGGTTACATCGACGACGCGACACAGCAAAAAATTCCGCAAACTGGCTGCGTCGTCATCCAAAACGACGTCGAGATCGGTGCCGGAACGACGATCGATCGCGGTGGCATCAGGGACACGGTCATTGGCGAGGCAACTAAGATCGACAATCTTTGTCAGATTGGCCACAACGTGGTCATTGGTCGCCATTGCGTTATCGTTGCACAGTCGGGTCTCAGTGGCAGCGTGACGCTTGAGGATTTTGCCGTCCTTGGCGGCGCGGTCGGCCTTGCGCCGCACGTGACGATCGGCAGGGGCGGACGGGTGGCAGCGCGCTCGGGCGTCATGAACGACGTTCCGCCGGGAGAAACCTGGGGCGGTTATCCAGCGAGGCCGAGAATGCAATGGATGCGGCAACAGGCTACGCTCGCTCGATTGACCACGTCCGGTGATAAGGCCACCGACCCTCATCGACAAGCGCTGAAATCCAATCGATGATTGATCGCTGGTTTATCTAGCCGCCCTTGACCGCGCCCGCCGTCAAGCCTGCCACGATCTGGCGCTGCGCGAACACCGTCAACAGCAGCACCGGCAAGGTGACGATCAGCGCCGCCGCGGCAAGCGGCCCCCAGCTCAACTGGTCGAACGAGATCATGTTGTAGACGGCAACCGGCAGCGTGCGCGTCTCGCGTCCGGCTAGCACGATGCCGAACACAAAATTGTTCCAGGAGAAGATCACCGCCAGGATGAAGGCCACCGCGATGCCCGGCCGCGCGATCGGCAGCGCGACGTAGCGAAACACCTGCCAGCGGGTGGCGCCGTCGATCAGCGCCGACTCTTCAAGCTCCATCGGCGTGGTCTCGAAATAGCCGATCATGATCCAGATCACGATCGGCACGGTGACCACCAGGTGGATGATGATCTGCGGCCACAGCGTGCCGAGCAGGCCGAGCCATTGGAACAACAGAAACAGCGGAATGAGATAGGACAGGCCCGGCGTGATGCGCGCGATCAGGATCACCACCGCCGCCTTGTGCGCGCGCATGCGAGCCAAGCCATAACCCGCCGGCACGCCGACCAGGAGCGCGAACCCCGTTGCAGCCCCCGTGACGATCAGGCTGTTCATGAAATAGGTCGAGAACCGGTTGGAGGCGAAGACGGCGGAGTAATTGCCCCAGTTGAAATGCTCGGGGATGAAAACCGGCGGATACGACGCATTGTCGACCTCGAACTTCACCGACAATGACAGCATCCAGAGGAAGAACAGCACCGCCGGCGACACGATCAGAAAGAGCGCGAAGGCAAGGCCGATCCGCCCCAACAATTGCCGGAGCCGGCTCATGCGATGCCTCCAGAGTTGTTCCAGTGCGTGGTTTGGCGTAAGCGCAGCAGCGCGCCGGCGAGTGCTACGATCAGCGCGAAGAACACGACCACGATCGCCGAGGCATAGCCGACGTCGTAATAGACGAAGGCGACGCTGTAGAGATAAAGGTTGATCGTCTCCGAGGCGGTGCCGGGGCCGCCTTGGGTAATGGCGAAGATAATGTCAAAGCTTTTCACTGCGTCGATCATGCGGATCATCGATGCGATGAACAGGAACGGCATGATCAGCGGCAGCGAGATGTAGCGGAAGATCTGCCAGCGGGTGGCGCCGTCGATCAGCGCGCTCTCATAGGGCTCGGAGGGGATCGCGGCGAGGCCCCCAAGCACGATCAGCATCACCAGCGGCGTCCATTGCCAGGTCTCGACCAGGACCAGCGAGGGAATGACGGTCGCGGGATGAAACACCCAGAGCTGCGGCGGTATCCCGACCAGCGACAGCAGGTAATTGAGGATGCCGAGTTGCGGGTGAAACATCATGGTCCACACCAGCGCGATCGCGACCGGCGTCGCCATCATCGGCAGGATGAATAGGCCGCGCAAAAAGCCGCGAAACGGAAATTTGGCGTGGAACACCACCGCCGCGAGCGTGCCGAATGCGAGCGGCAATGCGACCGACAGCGCGCTGTAGACCAGCGTGTGCCACACCGATTCGACGAAGCGCGTATCGCTCGGCAGCCGAATGTAATTCGCTAAGCCAACGAAGGTCGGCGGCGAGCCGACCTTCCACTCGTGCAGGCTCATCCAGATCGTGTAGGCCCACGGGAAGATGATGACCGCGAGCACCACGATCAGCGCCGGCAGAACGAACGGCCAATAGGACGGCCGCCGCCATCCTTCCGTTTCGCGTGCCGCGGCGCGTGATCGGGCCGGCCCCGCGTCGGTTACCGATTCTGTTGCGATGACGCCGCTCACGACTTTTCGCTGCGCTCCAGGATCGGCCGGAACTGCGCGTGCGCCTTCTTCAGCTCCGTCTCAGGGTCCGCCCCCGACAGCGTCGCGGTCAGCGCGGCGCCGACGATGTCGCGGAATTCGGCGACCGGAACGATCACGGGAAGGCCGAGCTTAGAGATCTTGGCCGAGCCGATCACCGAGTCCAGCCACTCCGGCGGCATCTTCACGCCCTTGCGCACCGTCTCGTCGTTGAGGATCGAGTTGCGGAACGGCACGCCGCCGCCGCTCTGCAGGAGCCGCGCGCCCATGGTCTTCGACACCGCCCATTGGCAATAAAGATAGGCGGCTTCCTTCTTCGTGCTGGCCTGAGGGATACCGATGCCGTCGCCATAGGCGGCGGAATACTGCGCCTTGGGTCCGGCCGGCACCAGCGCATAGCCGATCTTGCCGACCACACGCGACGCGTTGGGATCCTCGATCGGCGGGGCCCAGCCGACGCCGTCGATCCACATCGCCGCGCGACCTTGCGTCAGCGACGCCATCGATTCCATCCAGTTGAAACCGGCGACACCAGGAGGCGCGGTCTTGGTCAGCAGCCGCTGATACAGTTTGGTGGCCTCGATCGCCTCCGGCCCGTCCGTCAGGATGTTGCCCTTGGCGTCGAGAAACTCGCCGCCATAGTCGAGGAAGAAATTGGTCCACAGCGTCATGTTGGCGTTGCGCAGGCCGCGGCCGGTGAAGCCGTAGATTCCGTTGGCGGGGTCGTTGAGCTTTTCCGCGGCGACAGCCATCTCGTCCAAGGTTTTCGGCAGTGTCACTCCCTTCTTGGCGAACAGCTCCTTGTTCCAGTAAAGAATGAAATAGTCGACCGACCAGGGCAGCGAATGCATTTCGCCCTTGTCATTCTCTGCAAATTGCCGGCCGCCGGCGGAAAAATCATCCACCGTAAGGTCGGGGGCGGTCAGGTTCGGGTCCTTCATGAACGTGGTCAGGTCCGCGAGCCAACCGGCTTTTTCGAACTGCCGCTTCTGCACGTGATAGCTGACGTGAATGACGTCGAAGCTCGGCTTGCCGGAAGTGAGCTCGATGACGGCCTTTTGCCGTTGCTGCTGCTCCGGAATCACTTCGGATTCGACCTTGATGCCGGTCAGGTCGGTGAACTCGGAGGCGTATCTCTGCAACAGCTCGCCGCGCGGTCCCTTGATCAGGTTCGCTTCGATGGTGGTGCCGGCATATTTCTTCCACGCTACCTCGGCGCGCGCGGGAAACCCCGTGAGGCCAAGAGCGCTTGCCGCGAGCGTTCCCTGCAATAGCGAACGCCTGGTCGGGCCGAAATGGACCATGTCGTTGTCCTCCCTGGAAGCCGCCTTTGGTGGTGGAAATTACGTGGCCGACGCGTTCGAGGCTGCGCGCCTTTTCTCGGATTCATAGCACGCTGCGGGATCGGAACAAGAACGTCATGCCCTTGCAAAGGCGTCTGGCCTCTCGAAAGCTGCGCTGCGTCCGGCAAGCCTCAATCAGATTTGGCAACCTGACGATAGAGATCCGCATAGTGGCGCGCGGAATTGTGCCACGAAACGTCCACGGCCATGCCGTTCTGCTGCATTCTTTGCCAAACCGGCTTGTTGCGAAACAACGCCTTGGCGCGGCCAATGGCGTCGGCGAGGTTTTCGCGCGTCACTGGCTCGAACTGAACTCCCGTTGCGGTATTTTCGGCCATAGTGACCCGATTGGCGTCGATCACGGTATCCGCCAGCCCACCGACACGGGAAACGACGGGAATTGCGCCATAATGCAGGGCACACATCTGCGTCAGTCCGCAAGGTTCGAACCGCGAGGGTACGATGAGCGCGTCCGAACCGGCTTGAATGAGATGGGCCAAATTTTCGTCATAGCCGATGAAAACGCCGATTTGATCCGGATGCGATTTTGCGGCCGCGCCGCACTGCTCCTGAAGGTCAGCCTCGCCGCTACCCAATAGGACCATTTGCACGCCCTCAGCTAGAACCAGCGGTAGATTTTCCAACAGCAGATCGAGCCCCTTTTGCCACGAGAGCCGGCTGACAACGCCCAATAAAAATGTATCGGGTGAGGGTGGAAGATCGAAGCGTTGTTGCAGGGCGGTCTTATTTGCCGCGCGATCGGCAAGCGTCGTTATGCCGAAAGGGCGGGCGATGCGCGGATCAGCCGCGGGATTCCATTCGGATATGTCAATGCCGTTGAGAATGCCGCTCAGCACATTTGACCGCGCCCGCAAAATTCCATCGAACCCCATGCCCGCATCGCCTTGCTGGATCTCGCGCGCATAGGTTGGCGACACCGTGGTGATGCGATCTGCAAATTGCAGTCCGGCTTTCAGGAAACTGATCCCGCCGTAATACTCGACCCCATCGATCGTAAATGACTCAGGGGGCAATCCGATATCGCCCAAGATCTCGCTGGCGAATTTTCCCTGATAGGCGAGATTGTGAACTGTCATGATCGAGCCCGGCCGCGGTCGCTCGCTGTAGTGTAAGAAGGCATGGGTTAGCCCGGCCTGCCAGTCGTGGGCATGGACGATGTGCGGAATGAATGCCGGGATAGCGCCTAGGCCGATCTCGGCAGCCGTTCGCCCCAGCGCGGCAAAACGCCTGGCATTGTCGGGCCAGTCGGCGCCGTCGGGCCCAACATATGGATTGCCGGGACGTGCAAACAGATGCGGCGCGTCGAGCACGAACAAGTCAAGCGCGGCCACGGAAGCGCCGAGAACGCGCGCAGGTCCACCATACCAATTTGGGGACTCAAACACCTCGTCCGTCTCACCAAGCGCGCTCAGCAGTTGCGGATATCCCGGTACCAACGTGCGCGTCTTGATCCCTTCCGCCCTCAAGGCTATCGGCAAAGCCCCAGTCACATCGGCGAGGCCACCGGTTTTGATAAGAGGGTAAATCTCCGAGGCGACAGCAAGCACGCGAAGAGGCGTCATGCCGACAGCCTGTCGATCATCGGCTGGGTAATCAGGCATATGCCTTGTTCGGTGCGGCGAAATCGCTGGGCGTCGCTTTCGGGATCTTCTCCGACCACCAATCCTTCCGGAATCTGCACGCCTCGGTCGATCACGACATTCTTCAATCGCGTCCCGCGAGCGATCACGGCATAAGGCATGATCACCGCATTTTCGACACTGCTATAGGAATGCACATGCACGCCGGTGAACAACAGCGAACGCCTTATCGCCGCGCCGGAAATGATGCAGCCCCCGGAGACAAGTGACGTCACCGCTTCGCCGCGCCGGCCATCCTCATCGTGAACGAACTTTGCGGGTGGCGTGATTTCACCGTGGGTCCAGATCGGCCAGGAGCGGTCGTAAAGGTCAAGTTCGGGCAGGATGTCGGTCAGGTCAAGATTGGAAGCCCAATAGGCATCGAGCGTTCCGACGTCGCGCCAATAGCTGCGGGTGTCGTCGTGCGATCGGACGCACGATCGGCTGAAATGATGAGCCACGGCGCGCCCGTGCTTCACGATATGGGGGATGACATCCTTGCCGAAGTCATGAGCGGAATTCGGATCCTCCGCATCACGCCGAAGCTGGTCGAAAAGAAATTTGGTATCGAAGACATAGATACCCATGCTGGCGAGCGCTTTGTCGGGTTTGCCCGGCATGGCCGGCGGATCAGCCGGCTTCTCCAGAAACGATTGGATGAGGTCGTTCTCGTCGACACCGATGACCCCAAAACCGGTGGCCTCCGTGCGCGTCACCTCCAGGCAGCCGACCGTCACGTCCGCGCCCTGTTGGACGTGCTGTTGCAGCATCAGCTCATAGTCCATCTTGTAGATGTGGTCGCCGGCAAGCAGCACGATGAATCGCGCATTGTGAGATTCGATGATGTCGATGTTCTGATAGACCGCGTCAGCAGTCCCGAGATACCAGTTGGTTTCGGAAATGCGCTGGCTGGCCGGCAGAATGTCAAAACTTTCGTTTCGCTCAGGGCGAAAGAAGTTCCAGCCCATCTGCAAATGACGAATGAGGCTGTGCGCCTTGTATTGAGTGGCGACCGCGATGCGGCGGATGCCTGAATTCATGGCGTTGGAGAGCGCAAAATCGATGATGCGCGATTTGCCTCCAAAATAGACAGCCGGTTTGGCGCGCCGATCGGTCAATTCCAAGAGTCTGGAGCCGCGTCCGCCGGCAAGAACGAAGGCAAGGGCGTGACGTGCCAAGGGTTCGTTTCCCGCAGCCCGCATGGAATCCTCCCTGAAAACGTTAATTACTCAGTTTCTATCGCAACTCGCGCACGATTGCCTCAATCTATCTACAACACCTATGCTAGTAGATAGTTCTAGCGCTTCCTTTGCCCTCGTAACAGAGGGATGCGCACGGCGTGCGGAGCCAATCGACGGCGCGCGCGTTGTCATCTATGGTGCGCCCGTTCCGCCGTCCGAGCCGCGAAATAAGAAAATGTTCTATTTGGAAACGCCACCGCGGCTGATCGAGACAAAAATGTTCTCGTCGATGCCCGAAGCTTTCAGGCGCAAGGGCGTGCGCACCGAATGGGCCGACGCCAACCGGCCCGGACTAGGGACCGATTGCTTCATCGAAGGTCCGTCATTCGATGCCGACGGCAATCTTTATGTCGTCGATATTCCCTTCGGGCGTATCTTCAAGATCACGCCCGGCGGCCAATGGTCGCTCGCGGCCGAGTATGAGGGCTGGCCGAACGGGCTGAAGATCAGCCCGGAGGGACGCATCCTCGTTGCCGACTACCGCAACGGTATCATGGAACTGGATGCGCAAGCGGCACGGATGCAGCCGGTGCTGACCTCGCGCAATTCGGAATCCTTCCGCGGCTGCAACGACCTTCACATCGCGGGCAATGGCGACATCTATTTTACCGACCAGGGCCAGACTGGCCTGCACGATCCGACCGGCTGCGTCTATCGGCTGACCAGGGACGGGCGGCTCGATTGCCTGATCGATACCGGCATCAGCCCCAACGGCCTGGTGCTCGATCCCAGCGAGGCCGTGCTGTTCGTGGCGATGACGCGCGACAATGCGGTCTGGCGCCTGCCTTTCATGAAGGACGGCAGCGTGTCCAAGGTCGGCCGTTTCTGCTCGATGTTCGGGCCGAGCGGCCCCGACGGGATGACGATGGACAAGTCCGGCCGCCTGTTCGTCGCGCACGCCTCGCTCGGCCATGTCTTCGTGTTCGCGCCGAACGGCGAATGGGTGGCGCGGATCAAGTCCTGCGCGGGGGCAACCTGCACCAACGTCGCGATCGGTGGTAACAACCGCGACCGTCTCTACATTACGGAGTCGGCGACCGGCACGGTGCTGGTCGCCGATATCAGCGAACTGAGCTAGCACCATGAGATCAAAACCTTTCGGCCGCGGCGGCCTCGACGTGTCAGTGATCGGGCAGGGCACCTGGTATCTCGATCGCGGCGATCGCAAGCGCGCGATCGTGGCCTTGCGGCGCGGCCTCGAACTCGGCATGACCCATATCGACACCGCCGAGATGTATGGCGACGCCGAGATCGTGATCGCGGAAGCGATCGAAGGCAGGCGCGACGAGGTATTTCTGGTGTCGAAGGTGGTGCCGAGCAATGGGTCGCGTCGCGGCACCATCACAGCCTGTGAACGCTCGCTGAAGCGGCTGAAGACCGATCGGCTCGACTGCTATCTCTTGCATTGGCGCGGATCGTATCCGCTCTCCGAAACGGTCGCGGCGTTCGACGAACTCGTGCGCGCCGGGAAAATCCGATCCTGGGGCGTCAGCAATTTCGATGTCGACGATCTCGGCGAGATATTGGATGTCGCAGGCGAGGGCAAGATTGCCTGCAACCAGGTGCTCTACCATCTCAGGGAACGCGCGATCGAGCACGCGGTGATCCCGTGGTGCGAGCGGCACGGCGTCGCGGTGGTGGCGTATTCGCCGTTCGGCCACAACGATTTTCCTTCGCCGCAGAGCAAAGCCGGCGAGGTGTTGCAACGCATCGCCTATGCGCACCGGGCGACGCCTCGTCAAATCGCGCTTGCGTTTCTGATCCGTGAGATTTCGGTGTTTGCCATACCAAAGGCCGCGACACCGGAGCACGCCGCCGACAACGCGGGCGCCGGCGAACTCGTGCTGAGCCAAGCGGATATCGCCGCACTCGAAGCGGCGTTCCCGCGCGGCCCCAAGCCGTCCAGCCTGCCGATGCTGTAGCGCCGTGAAGCGCGCACGTTTGTTAACGAAATGTTTCAGGAACGCGCCGTTGCGCGCTGATCGCGCATATCGGCTGCCTGTTTTCGGATGTTGTCCGCGCTCGCCAATGCTGGCTTTTTAGGCGCTCGCCGATTCGAATTTTCAGCGCCCGAGATTGCCCGTGACCCCGCCACAAGCCGCAGCCGCAAGGCTCGACAGCGCACGACTGCCGTTGCCGAAGAAGAAATCCACCGCACGCCGCGCGCCGTCGCGCGCCGATCGGCCGTTCAAGGGCATCGCGCTGATCCTGGCCTCGACGATTTTCCTCGGCACTTCCGACGTCACCGCGAAATATCTGTCAGCCAACCTGCCGTCGATCGAGATCGCGTGGATCAGGTTTCTGGTGTTCGCCCTGATCATGGCGCCGGCGATGGTGCCGGGCTCGCCACTCCACGCGATGCGCACAGGACGGTTGGGATTGCAAATGATGCGCGGCGCCGCGCTGTTGGCATCGTCGCTGTTCTTTATCTCCGGCCTGCGCTTTCTTCCCATCGCGGAAGCCTCCGCCACCGGCTTCGTCGCGCCGCTGTTCGTGACCGCGCTTTCGATCGTCTTTTTGAGTGAGCAGGTCGGCGTCCGCCGCTGGCTTGCGACCGCGGTCGGCCTGATCGGCGTGCTGGTCATCTTGAGGCCCGGCACCAGCGCGTTTCATCTCGCCGCGTTCTTCCCGATCGTCTCGGCACTGGCCTGGGCCTGCACGCTGATCATGACGCGCATGATGAGCGGCAAGGAAGCCGCCATCACCACGATGACCTATTCGTCGATCGCGGGCGTCTGCATTCTCTCCGCGCTTGTGCCGTTGGTCTGGGTCGCGCCGACCCGGCACGATGTCCTGTTCGGCGTCCTGATCGGCGTCGCCTCGACCGCCGGGCAGTGGATCGTCGTGCTCGCGTTCCGCTATGCGGACGCCTCCGTGCTGGCGCCGTTTTCCTACACCCAGCTGTTGTGGGTCTCGATCCTCGGCTTCCTGATTTTCGGCGAGGTGCCCGATACCTGGACCGTAGTCGGGGCGGTCTTCATTGTCTTAAGCGGCCTCTATACCGCGCACCGCGAGCGCGTGCGGCGGTCGCAACTCCTGGCCTTGGGCGCGGAGTCGTCCCCGAACCCGTGACCAGCTGCCGGAAATGGGAGTATCCAGGTGTTGCCGACGCGCAACAGCCGCGTCGGCAAACGCCCGGCTGACCCGTTGAATCAAGGGATTCCGGCCACTCCGTAAAAACCTCGGGGTACCGCCCATGCTACGGAAGTTGGGCTAGCCTGCAACCGGACGGCGCCGCAGAGCGCCGAGGTAACGGGCTGTGGGGCTGGCGTTGCATTTTTCATCACCATCGCGGGCGGTGCGACCGCCGGCGCCGTGAGCGCATGGCGCCTCTCTGTGGCGAGCTCGTCGCCGCTGTTATGACGCCGTTGGCGCCCGCGCAGGCGCAGAGTTTCACCCGGGGCGGCACAAACAGCACGACCACGACGACGGACTACAATCTCGGTACCAACTGGTCCAACGCGCCCACCGGCGCGCCGCCGGTCGTCGCCACCCAATCGGCGATTTTCGACACGACGGGATCGGCCTCGGTCGCCGTCACCAGCGGTTCGATCGCGCCGGCCTCCTGGACCCTCACCGCAGGCGCAGTCCTATTCGATCGGATCATGGTCGTGACGCCTTATGCCGCCGGTCACTTCACAACCTATAGCTTGCCGGCCTATGCCGAGCAGGTCTTGGCGGGAAGCGGCACGTTCGCGCTGAATTACGCCGCCAAGGATGCGATCCTCGCACCGAGCTCGGTGTTCGCATCGACTGTTCGTTCACGATGGCGAACGGCATCCTCACGCTCCGCGGGCGGCTGGCCCGGGCACACGACTATACGACCGACCGCAATGTCTCCCGTATTCCAGACGCTGCCCGGCGCGGCCTTCGTCGTCAACGGCGCCGCGCAAGCCCAGGACTCCGGATGACCACGGCCTCCGCCGAGATGAAATGGCTGAACGGCTGGTCGGCCGCGGCCGCGTTCGAGGGCGAGTTCTCCGGTATCAGCAGTCTCTACGCCGGCAAGGGCGTCGTGCGCTACACGCGGTAAGCGCGCTTGGCGGGGAGCGCGATCCACGCACTCCCCGCCATCCGATCACTCAGTTCGGCCTACATGTTCTTGCGATACGCAGTGATGCGGAGGCGCCTTCTTGTGATGCGGGGGCGTCTTCTTGTGATACGCGTGCAAGTTCGTGTGGTAGGCGTGTATGTTCTTGTTTGCGGGATGATGCGCGCTCATGTTCTTATGGTACGCAGGCCTCTTGTCGCCGCCTGTGGTGCTCTGGATTGGTGCACGGCGCGCCGCCGGCGAGGACGGGATACGGTCGGCCTTTCCTTCCGCTTCCGCCTGTGGGAGAGGAAGCCTTAACCAGGGATGCAAGGGAAACGGAGATGCGCGCGGCCATTTTCCGGGACGGCGAGATCGTCGTCGACACGCTGCCCCAGCCGGAGCCGGGCGCAGGAGAGGTGTTGGTCAAGACGCTCGCCTGCGGCATCTGCGGCTCCGACCTGCACGCGCGCAAGCACGCCCACCGCATGGTCGAGATGAGCAGATTTTTCCCCGGCCGGAAGCCGATGGACCTTTCCCGCGATGTCGTGTTCGGCCACGAGTTCTGCTGCGAGGTCCTCGATCATGGGCCAGCTACGGCGCGCAAGCTGAAGCCCGGCACGCGGGTCTGTTCGCTGCCGGCATTGCTGACGCCAACCGGCCCCCAGGGCATCGGCTATTCAAACGACAATGTCGGCGGCTACGCCGAACGCATGCTGCTCAGCGAAGCGCTGCTGTTGGAGGTACCCAATGGCCTGGCGGCGGAGCACGCGGCGCTGACCGAGCCGCTCGCGGTCGGCGTTCACGCGGTCGCCAAAGCCAGGATTGTGGGCAACGAGGTGCCACTGGTGATCGGCTGCGGCCCGGTCGGGCTGGCCGTGATCGCGGCGCTGAAGATCAAAGGCCTGCACCCGATCGTCGCCGCGGATTATTCGCCGGCGCGCCGGGCCTTGGCCGAAAAAATCGGCGGCGATATCATCGTCGATCCGGCCCGCGCGCATCCTTACGCGACCTGGACCGAGCACGCCGCGATGTCGCCGCAGCAGAAAGCCGCGCGGCCGCCGTTTCAGGCGTTTCTGCCGGCATTGAAGCCCGCGTTGATCTTCGAATGCGTCGGCGTGCCCGGCCTGCTGCAGCAGGTGTTCGAAGGCGCGCCGCGCGACGCCCGAATCGTGGTGGTCGGCGTCTGCATGGAAACCGACCGCTCCGAGCCGATGCTCGGCATCTTGAAGGAACTGAACGTGCAATATGTGCTCGGCTACACCCCGGACGAATTTGCCGCGTCCTTGCGCCTGATCGCGGAAGGCCTGGTCGATGCCGCCTCGCTGGTGACCGCCACCGTCGGCATCGACGGCGTCGCGCAGGCCTTTGCCGATCTCGCCAATCCGGAGCGGCATACGAAGATCATCGTCGAGCCGTGGCGGTAGAATTTTTTCACCCTCCCGTGCAGGGGGAGGGTCGGCTCACATTGAGCCAACGGGTCGGCGCGAAGCGCCGCCCGATGATAAACTCGGCGAAATGACGGGGTGGGGTGGTGAGCGCGGCAACAAAGACTACCCACCCCGCCGCTCTCCGGACGACGCTTTGCGTCGCCGTGTTCGCGTCGACCCTCCCCCTGCAGGGCCCTGCAGGGGAAGGTGAATAAACTATCCGTTATAAAAAGAGACCGACAGGAGGAAATCGCAAATGGCCATGATGACACTGACAGCAAAGGACGTCCTACCTGAGGACGGCGCAAGCGGCACGCTGGTTGGACGGGTCTTTCTGCCGCAAGTCGGAGGTCCGGCCGTGGCCGCGGTTCGCAACGACGGTCTGTTCGACGTGAGCGCGCTGTTTCCCACCGTGAGCGCACTCTGCGAGCAGGACGATCCGGCGCAGGCGCTCCGCGGGATCAGGGGCGAGCGGATCGGCGATCTCGACAGCATTTTGGCCAATACGCCGCCCGACCGACGCGACCCGCAGAAGCCGTGGCTGCTCGCGCCGGTCGACCTCCAGGTGCTGAAAGCCGCTGGCGTGACCTTTGCCGTTTCGATGCTTGAACGGGTGATCGAGGAACGAGCGCGGGGCAATCCGGCTTCAGCGGAGAGCATTCGAAAAGAGGTGGTGCGGCTTGTGGGCGACGACCTGTCCAAGCTCAAGCCCGGCTCCGCGGAGGCGGTGCGGCTGAAAGAGGTGCTGATCGAGCAGAATGCCTGGAGCCAGTATTTGGAGGTCGGCATCGGTCCTGACGCCGAAGTCTTCACCAAGGCGCCGGTGATGTCCTCGGTCGGCACCGGCATGGATGCTGGCTTGCATCCCAAATCGACCTGGAACAATCCCGAACCGGAGGTTGTGCTTGTGGTCTCGAGCCGCGGCCGCATTGTCGGCGCGACGCTCGGCAACGATGTCAATCTGCGCGACTTCGAGGGGCGCTCGGCACTGCTGCTGTCCAAGGCGAAGGACAACAACGCCTCCTGCGCGGTGGGCCCGCTGCTGCGCCTGTTCGACGACGGGTTTTCGCTGGAGGATGTGCGCAAGTTGGAAATCGGATTGACCGTGACGGGGCAGGACGGTTTCGTCCTCAATGGTCACTCCTCTATCGGCCGGATCAGCCGCGATCCCACCGATCTCGTCGCGCAGACGATCGGGCCGGTCCATCAATACCCTGACGGTTTCGCGCTGTTTCTCGGCACGATGTTCGCGCCGGTGCAGGATCGCGACACACCAGGCCAGGGCTTTACCCACAAACACGACGACATCGTCACCATCGCGGCGCCACAGCTCGGCAAGCTCGTCAACCGCATGCGGATGAGCGATGACTGCGAGCCCTGGACGTTCGGGGTCGGAGCGCTGATGAAGAACCTCGCCGAGCGAAAGATTTTGTGACGCGCGCGGGCGCGAGGAGCGTGACGCGTCCGCCGACCATCGAGGCGTGGACGCGATCGCTGGCAGAAAGCGAGACCTATCTTTCCTGAAGCGCCAGGCGGACCCCGAGCGCACAATAGATCGCGCCGACGATCTTGCCTTGCCAGCGAAGTAAAAGGGGACGCCTCCGCAAGATCGCTCCAATCCTTCCCGCGCCGATCGCGAACGTGATGGTGCTCAACAATCCCAGCGCTACGAGGATCAGCCCGAAGATAGCCATTTGCAACAGCACCGAGCCGTTCTCGGGTCGAACAAATTGAGGAAGAAAAGCGAGGAAGAAGAGGCCGTTTTCGGATTAAGAATTTCCGCAATGATCGCCTGTCTAAAGGCTGCCGAGGCTGAGCGAGGCCCGGTTCGAAGCACAATCCCAGTCGGAGCTCGGGCGAGGATGGCTCTGATGCCCAGGTAAACGAGGTATACGGCGCCCGCGTACTTGACCAGGCTGAACAGGAACGCGGATGCATAGATCAGGGCGGAAATCCCGAACACCGCCATCGCGGTGTGAATGATATCGCCAACGGCGATGCCGATCCCCGTTGCGATGCCTACACGCGTGCCGGAGCTCGTGGCTCGGGCGACAGTCAGAAGCGTGGCACGGCCCGGAATGAACACGAAGCCCAATACCACCAGGATGTAGGTCGTCAGCGTCGCTGTATCAATCAATGTCTCTTCCCCGGGCCGATCGCGGCGAGGGCCATGAACGCATATCGTCAGCACCGATGCAACACGTCGACGTCTGGAGCCTGCACTACTGCCGCGCGGGCCGGAGCTCGCGATCCCGCGCGTTCGCTCGGCCGGTCATATCGGCGTAGTGCTCGATCGGCCGAGGACGCCCGATCAGATACCCCTGCATTTCATCGCATCCCTCGAGAAGCAGCGTCCGGAGTTGCTCGTTGGTCTCGACGCCCTCGGCAAGCACAGGCAGCCCCAATCCATGCGCGAGGCCGATGACGGCGCGAACGATCGCGAGCGACCGATCGGCGCGGCAGAGGCTGGCGACGAAGGATCGGTCGATCTTGACCCGGTCGAGCGGGAAGGATTGCAGATAGGACAGCGACGAATATCCGGTTCCGAAATCGTCGAGCGCGATCCGGACGCCCAGCTTCTTGAGAGCGTTCAGCATCGCCGTGGCGCGCTCGACATTCTCGATCAGCACGCCTTCGGTGATCTCGAGTTCGAGTTGCGCCGGCGCTATTCCGCCTTCCCGCAACACCGTCTGGACCAGATGCTGCAGGTCGCCCCGGCGGAACTGGATCGCCGAGACGTTCACGGCGACATGCAGCGATTTGTCCCACGATCCGGCTTCGCGGCATGCCTCCCTCAGAACCCACTCCCCGATCTCGACGATCAGATCGGTTTCTTCGGCGATCGGAATGAATTCCGCGGGCGGCACAATGCCGCGTTGCGGATGGCGCCAGCGCACCAGCGCCTCGAACCCGATGATGTTGCCGTTGCCGTGTCGCTGCGGCTGGTATTCCAGAAACAGTTCGCCGTTCGCGACCGCCGATTTGAGATCGCGCTCCAACGCGCGCCGATCGCGCAATTGCTGGTCCATCGCCGCGGTAAAGAAGCGTATGGCGCCGCGGCCATCATGTTTCGCACGATAGAGCGCGGCATCGGCATTCGAAAATAGCGACCTGGCGTCACGGCCGTCGCGCGGATAGACCGCGATCCCGATGCTGAGGTCAAGCTCAAAGGAGTGGCCGTCGATTTCGATATCGGTTGCGAGCGCGTCGCGCAAACGGTGGGCAAGCAGTTCGGCGCTGGATGGCAGTGGATCCGTCTCGGTGATGGCGATGAATTCATCGCCCCCGAAGCGCGCGAGAAAGGCGCCCTGCGCCGCGGCTTGCATGCGCCGTGAGGCTTCGTGCAGGGTCTTGTCGCCCATCGAATGGCCGAACAGGTCGTTGATCTCCTTGAAACGATCGAAATCGATGCACAGCACGGCGAAACTGCCGCCGCGGCTGCGGGCGCCGTCGAGGACCTCCGAAAGATGGGCGTCGAGCGCGGCGCGGTTCGGCAAATCCGTCAGCGCATCGTGCCACGCCAGATGCAGGACGCGCTGCTCCGCGCGCTTGCGATCGGTCAGATCGAAGGCGACGGCGACGCAGGCGTCTCGATCGTTGTAGCGTAGCGGACGCGCCTCGATGGCAACGTCGATCACTCTTCCGTCGGCCGTGATGTGGCGGCGGGTTTCTTGCCCCGTCTGCAGGCCCCTGTTGTGATGGAACTCTTGCTGCAGTTGCTCGGCTTCCTCCGGAACGCGGATGTCTGCCACCGTCATCGAAAGCATCTGCTCGCGGCTGTAGCCATAATGCCGACAGGTCGCGGCATTCACGGCCAGAAGCTCGAGCGTGTTGACATCGACCACCCACATCGGGAGCGGATTCTCTTCGAAAAGCAGTCGGAACGAAGCTTCACGTCGCTTCAAGTCGGTAATATCGACGCGTATGCCGATGCTGCCCCCGTCGGCCGTTCGACGTTCCTCGATCCTGACCCACCGATCGCCCGCCAGTTGCTGCTCGTGCGTGCTCTGCGGTTGCGCATGCCGCGCCAAGCGAGCGCGTAACCATTCTTCTTCGTGCCCGATCGCGTCGGGATATTGTCCGCGCTCCAGCCCGAACCGCAGCGTCTCCTCAAAACGCACTCCCGGTTCGATGGCATCGAGACTCTCGGCGTAGGCTTCGGCATAGCGTCGGTTCCACAGAACGTAGCGATCGTCGGAATCGAGAATCACCAGGCCCTCCGGAACGACATCCAAGGCGTCGATCAGCCTGGTATGCGCCGCCTTGGCGGCGAGCCCGGCCTGCTCGGCTCTCGATTTTGCCTCGTTCAGCGCCTGTTCGGCGCGGTGGCGCTCGGTGATGTCCTCGTGGGTCGCGACCCAGCCGCGATCCGGCATCGGCCGATGGCAAATCTGGACGACGCGGCCGTTGGTCAATTCGACGATTGAATTGGCCGCGTCTTCGGAAACGGCGAACTCATTGCGCCACCGCAAATACTCGTCCTTGGTCATGGCGGGGCAGCTTCCCGCCTCGAACCGGAGATCGACGATCTCCTTCAGAAACATGCCCGGTGTTACGCTCTCAGGCGGCAGGCCGTAGATGTCGAGGTAGCGGCGATTGCAAACGACCAAGCGTTGCCCGCCGTCGAAGAAGCAAAGGCCCTGCGACATGTTGTTGAGCGCGGAGTCGAAGCGGGCGGCAATCTCGCGCGCCTTCACCTGCTCTTCGAGGGCAGCGGTCTCGGCGTTGCGTGCGCGCTCGCCTTCAGCGAGAAGCTCAACCCGGGATGCGACGAGATTCACCAGATCCCGGTAGTTAGTGTTGATCATCCGGACGAGCAACACCAGCAGCAGGCAGAGATTGAGGCCAATGCATTCGAGCAGGGCGTCGCCCGTCAACATCAGCCGCAGCGAGATCGGAAGCGCGGAGAGCAATAGCGTGAGCCAGGCAGCACTTGGAACGCTTCCGAGGCAGTAGGCGCTACCGACCGAGCCCATGAAAACCACGAGCGCGACCGCAGCTCGCGAAGCCGCGTCAAGATTTTCGAACAGCGCCAGCGTCCAGACCGAAAAGCCCAAATTGACCACGGAACACAGGACGCGGATCTTGAACAGATGGGCGAGCGCCTGCTCGGCAGTCGGTATCGCGCTTCTCAGCTGCATCCAATAGGTCAAGCGGGCGGCGCTGCCGAGAATGAGCGCTGCGGGCGTGATAAAGCGCAGCCAGAACGGTAGCGACGTCGGCAACACGTAGGCAATGCTGAGACTGTCGACAATCAACACGCCGTACAGGACCGGGATTTGGCTGGTCAGGATACGGAACTGCTCCACCAGCAGCGCGCGACCCGCCGGGGTCTTCGCACTGCCGAGGTAAAACCAGCGCCGGACGCGATGCCGCGGCTTCATGGGAGAACCGTGTCGATCATCCGACAACGCTACCCAGGTGGGGAAAAGCGGCCGTAAAGAACCTTGGTAACGGTGAACTTAAAATCCGGATGCGGGGGCGGAACTGGCGGTAGTTTTGGGGGCGTCCCGGAGAATGTTCGCGCGTCTTTCTTGCCCTCCCCTGGAGGGCCCTGGGGGAGGGAGGGTTCGGCTCACATGAGCGAAGCGAAATGTGAGGCGGTGAAGAGTGAAGCCGCGGATCGAGATGCTACCCCACCCGCCGTTCTCCCGGCCACGCTTCGCGTCGCCGTGTTCGCGTCGACCTTCGCCCTGCAGGGGAGGGTGAAGAAAGGGTCACACCGGCAGCGCGATCGAATACTTCACCTGGCTCAGCGCAAAGCTCGACTCGATCGAGGCGATGCCGTCGAGCCGGGTCAGCTTGGTCTTGAGGAACGCTTCGTAAGACGTGAGATCAGCGGCGACGACGCGCAACAGATAATCGCGATTGCCGGTCATCAGGTAGCACTCCAGCACCTCATCCCATTTCGAGATCGCTTTTGCAAAACGATCGAGGTCTTCCTCTTTTTGCCGCGCGAGCTTGATAGAGATGAAGACGCTGACATGCAGTCCCAACGATTTCTGGTCGACGGTCGCGATATAGCGCGTGATGACGCCGCGCTCTTCCAAGAGTTTGACCCGGCGGTGGCAGGGCGAGACCGAGAGCCCGACCTTGTCGGCAAGCTCCTGCATGGTGGTGCGGCCGTCGGATTGCAGATGGCTGAGGATTTTGCGGTCGATAGGGTCGAGGGCGTGCATTGAGATGAAATTCCCGAAATTGGCGTCTGGTTGGGAATATATCCCAATCTATCGGGGTATGGTGCTAAGAATTGAGATTTTCAGCCAGGGCGGGAGGATTAACATCTCGTCAACGTCCCCGCGCCCGGAGCACCGCCATGGCGATCGACCCCAAACGCCTCGAACTGTTGTCTGCGCTGGCCCGCAAGGTGCTGTGGCTGTCGTCGTGGACCATTCATCACGCCAACCACATCCGGCCCAACACCGATGGGCTCAAGGTCGGCGGCCATCAGGCGTCCTCCGCCTCGCTGGCGACGATCATGTCGGCGTTGTATTTCGCGGTGCTGCGGCCCGAGGATCGCGTCGCGGTGAAGCCACATGCGAGCCCGGTGTTTCACGCCATCCAGTATCTGTTCGGGCGTCAGACCCGCCAGAAGCTGGAAGATTTTCGCGGTTTCAAGGGCGCGCAATCCTATCCGTCGCGCACCAAGGACACCGACGATGTGGATTTCTCGACCGGCTCGGTGGGCTTGGGCGTCGCGCAGACCTTGTTCGCTTCCCTGGTCCAGGACTACGTCAAGGCGCATGGCTGGATGAAGGATCGGCGCGAGGGGCGGATGATCGCCCTCGTCGGCGATGCCGAGATGGACGAGGGCAACATCTTCGAGGCGCTGCTCGAGGGCTGGAAGCACGGCCTGCGCAACACCTGGTGGGTGGTCGACTACAATCGCCAGAGCCTCGATGCCGTCGTGCGCGAAGGGCTGTGGGAAAAATTCGAGACCATGTTCCGTAATTTCGGCTGGGACGTCGTGATCGTGAAATATGGCAGCCTGATGCGCCAGGCCTTTGCCGAGCCCGGCGGCGAGGCGCTGAAGCGCTGGATCGATCATTGCCCGAACCAGATGTACGCGGCGCTGTGTTTTCAGGGCGGTGCGGCGTTCCGAAAGCATCTGCAGGACGAGATCGGCGATCAGGGCGCGGTTTCGCAACTCATTAGCCGCCACAGCGACGACGAATTGCTGGCGCTGATGTCCAATCTCGGCGGCCACGACATGGCCAGCATGATCGAGGCGTTCGAGGCGATCGACCACGATCGCCCGGTCTGTTTCATCGCCTACACCATCAAGGGCGTCGGCCTGCCGTTCCAGGGCCACAAGGACAACCATGCGGGCCTGATGACGGTCGCGCAGATGGAGAAATGGCGGGCCACCCAAAAAATCCGCCCCAGGCACGAGTGGGAAAAGTTCGAGGGTTTTTCGCAAGACCCCACCGAGCTGAAGGCGTTCCTCGAAAGCGTTCCGTTCAACCGCGACAGCGGTCGCCGCCTGACCGCGCCGGTGATCGAGGTGCCGCAAAAACTCGCCTTCAAGGCCTCGGCGCAGATGTCGACCCAGCAGGGTTTTGGGCTGGTGCTGAACGAAATCGCGCGCGGCAACACGGAATTGGCCGCGCGCATCGTCACGGCGTCGCCCGACGTGACGGTGTCGACCAATCTCGGCCCCTGGGTCAACCGGCGCGGATTGTTCGCGCGCGCGGAAAAGGCCGATCTGTTCCGCAGCGAAAAGATCCCGTCGACCTTCAATTGGGACGCCTCGCCCAAGGGGCAGCATATCGAGCTCGGCATCGCGGAAATGAACCTGTTCATCCTGATGTCGGCGCTCGGGCTGTCGCATGCGATCAACGGCGAGCGACTGTTGCCGGTCGGAACGCTCTACGATCCCTTCATCGAGCGCGGCCTCGATGCCCTGAACTACGCCTGCTACCAGGACGCCCGCTTCATGGTGGCGGCGACGCCGTCGGGCATCACGCTTGCGCCGGAAGGCGGCGCGCACCAGTCGATCGCAACGCCGCTGATCGGCATGGCGCAGGACGGGCTTGCCTCGTTCGAGCCGGCTTTCGTCGATGAGCTCGCGGTCATCATGGGTTTTGGATTCGAGCACATGCAGCGCGATGGCGGCGAGGGTGGTTCGGTCTATTTGCGGCTATCGACCCGGACCATCGAGCAGCCGCAGCGGCCGATGACGGAGAGCTTGCAAAAGGGCATTACCGAGGGCGCCTATTGGCTGCGCGAGCCCGGGCCGAACGCCGAAGCCATTGTCGCCTATGCCGGCGCGGTTGCGCCCGAGGCGATCGAGGCGACAGGTTTCGTCGGCGAGAGCCGCCGGGACGTTGGCCTCCTTGCCGTCACCTCGCTGGACCGATTGCATTCCGGTTGGACTGCGGCGCGGACGCTGCGCCGCCACCGCCGCGGCGTGCAGCATTTGAGCCATATCGAAAAACTGCTGGCGCCGTTGGCGCGCGACTGCGGCATCGTCACCGTGATCGACGGCCATCCGGCCGCACTCGGCTGGCTCGGCAGCGTCCGCGGCCACAGGGTGGAGGCGCTCGGCGTCGAGCACTTCGGCCAGACCGGCACGATTGACGACCTCTACCGCCACCACGGCATCGACGCCAACGCCATTATCGATGCGGTGGAGGCCCTGACCTCCGGCGCCCCGGTTCTGCATCGCAAAATGGCGGTGTGATCTTAAGGCTTGCTCAAGCCCCTAGATGATTGTAGTTTGTTCTTGTTGTGTTCACCCAAGAAAATCTCGCCTCAAAACTAACAAGACTTGAAATGACTACGGGTTTCCCGTAGTCATGCAAACGGTCATTCGAACCCCGACTTTTCTATCAGATGCAAAGGCAGCCGGGCTCTCCGAAGATCAACAGAATAACATCGTCTCGGGATTTCCAAAAACCCGACTGCAGACGCGGCTTATGGAAGGCACAGGTGGATGCCGCAAGTTGCGATTTGCCGGCAAGGGCAAAGGCAAGCGCGGCGGTCTTAGAACTATCCACTATTATGTCAGCGATGACGTGCCCGTTTTGCTGTTGGCTTTGATCGACAAGGGTGAGGATGAAAACCTAAGTAAGGCGGAGCGTAACGAGTTGCGTATCGAATTGGCCGGCTACGCCGATGACTATCGCAAAGGCGTTATCGAGAAGGTCGCCGCACTTGGTAAATAGGAATTGGAGCAACAAATGAGCAGCCTGGGCAAACGACTAATCAAGTCCACGAAGGAAGCGCGCGCGATTGCTCGTGGCGAAGCCGATGCATCAACCTATAAGATATTTGTGCCCGCCAAGATCGATGTAAAAGCCATCAGGGCGCGACGCGGCCTTACCCAAGAAGAGTTTTGCATCAAGTACGGCCTTAGTGTTGCCAGTCTTAGGGATTGGGAGCAGGGCCGGTTCTCGCCTGATCCGACCGCGAGAGCATATCTGACGATCATCGATCGTGCTGCGGAAGCCGTTGAAGAGGCGCTTACTAGGGCGGCTTGAGCGCGTAGCAACGTCCGATGGAGAAGGCGGCGTATTCTCAATGCGCCGCCCATGCGCCTATTGACTAGCGGAACGACCACTAACCAGAATCTCGCACCTTGCCACCATCGCACCCCCGATCTTATATCCAGTGTCCGCCGCATCGCTGGCGTCCGCATATGGCGGGTTCAAATTACCGGGCTTTCGTGCAAGGATAGTTGCCGAACGCGTCCATTTCCCGTTCATTCGCCCCTGAAATCACGAGGTTCACGATGGTCAATCGCATGCAATTCTACATCGACGGCGCCTGGGTCGATCCGGTCGTCAAGAAGTCCGTCCCCGTCGTCAATCCGGCGACCGAAGAGGCGATGTACGAGGTTGCGGTCGGCTCCAAGGCCGATGTCGACAAGGCGGTCGCCGCCGCCAAGCGCGCGTTCGAGAGCTATTCGCAGACCAGCCGCGAGGAGCGCGTCGCGCTGCTGTCGAAGATCATCGAGGCCTACAAGGGCCGCATGAAGGAGATCGGTGCCGCCGTCTCCGACGAGATGGGCGCCCCATTGCCGATGGCGGAGCGGCTGCAGGCCGGCGCCGGCCTCGGACATCTCTCGTCGACCCTCGAGGTGCTGAAGAACTACCACTTCGAGGAGCCGGTCGGCACCGCGGTTGTACTGCGTGAGCCGGTCGGCGTGGTCGGCATGATCACGCCCTGGAACTGGCCGCTGAACCAGATCGCCTGCAAGGTCGCGCCCGCACTCGCCGCTGGCTGCACCATGATCCTCAAGCCGTCGGAATTCACGCCGACCTCGGCGCTAATCTTCGCGCAGATCCTGCATGAAGCGGGCGTGCCGAAGGGCGTGTTCAACCTGATCAACGGCCTCGGCCCCGAAGTTGGCGCCGCCATGAGCGAGCATCCCGACATCGATATGATCTCGTTCACCGGCTCGACCCGCGCCGGCGTCGATGTGGCCAAGCGCGCCGCGCCGACGGTGAAGCGCGTCAGCCAGGAGCTCGGTGGCAAGTCGCCGAACGTGATCCTCGACGATGCCGACCTGACCAAGGCGGTCACCGGCGGTGTGATGCACATGTTCAACAACTCCGGGCAGTCCTGCAACGCGCCGTCCCGGATGATCGTGCCGCTGTCGAAGATGAAGGAAGTGGCCGCGATCGCCAAGGGCGTCGCCGACAAGACCAAAGCCGGTGATCCGCGCGCGGAGGGCACCACCATCGGTCCGGTTGTCAACCGTGGCCAGTGGGACAAGATCCAGACGCTGATCCACAAGGGCATCGAGGAAGGTGCAACTTTAGTGGCCGGCGGTCCGGGTCTGCCTGAGGGCGTCAACAAGGGCTTCTATGTCCGCCCGACCATCTTCGCCGACGTCACCAACGACATGACGATCGCGCGCGAGGAAATCTTTGGGCCGGTGCTGACCATCATCGGCGCCAAGGACGAAGCGGACGCGGTGAAGATCGCCAACGATACGCCTTACGGGCTCGCGGGTTACGTCTCCGCCGGCACGGTCGAGCGTGCGCGCAAGGTCGGGCGCCAGATCCGCGCCGGCAACGTCAACCTGCAGGGCGTGCCGAACGACCGCACCGCGCCGTTCGGCGGCTACAAGCAGTCCGGCAACGGACGCGAGTGGGGCCGTTACGGTCTGGAAGAATATCTCGAGGCAAAGGCCGTCGCCGGCTACAACGCGGCGTAATTGCTTCCTGAGAAAGATGCGCGACGCCGGGGCGGGCTCACATTCCGTTCCGGCGTTTTTGCGTTCGTCCAACAAACTCAGCGTCGCCCCGGCGAACGCCGGGGCTCACAACCACAGGCTTTGGTTTTGCGAACAGCGTCTACCACTTTGCATTCTCGATCGATCACGCGGTATGCGTCCTGGCGTTCGCCGGGACGACTCATTGAGAGGAATCGCGGCAAGCTGACCCCATGAGCTCTTCCTTCAATATCCGCAGCGTACAAGCGTTCTGCTACCGCTACCCGCTCGCAACGCCCGTCGTCACCTCGTTCGGTCGGATGAACGATCGCCCGGCTGTGTTCGTGAGAATAGAGCACGAGGGCGGCGAACACGGCTGGGGCGAGGTGTGGTGCAACTTTCCCGCCGTCGGTGCCGAGCACCGCACCCGCCTGATCAACGAGACGCTGGCGCCGATGCTGATCGGGCGCGCGGTGACGCATCCGTCCGAGGTGTTCGATCATCTCAGCGCCGCGATGTCCGTGCTGGCGCTGCAATCTGGCGAGCAGGGCCCGTTCGCGCAGGCAATCGCTGGCGTCGACATCGCCCTGTGGGACCTGTTCGCCCGGCGCGCGAAGACGCCGCTGTGGCGGATGCTTGGCGGCAGCTCGGGGCGCATGCGCGCCTATGCGAGCGGCATCAATCCCGATGGTTGTGTGGCGGCGGCGGAGGCGGCGATGCGCCGCGGCCATCGCGCCTTCAAATTGAAGATCGGTTTCGGCGCCGAGCGCGACCGCGGCAATCTCAGGGAATTGCGCTGGCTGATCGGCGATCATGTGCTCGCTGTCGATGTCAATCAGGGCTGGTCGATCGCTGAGGCGCGCGAGCAGGCGCCGCCGCTCGAACAATTCGGCCTCGCCTGGTTGGAAGAGCCGTTGCGCGCGGACCGGCCGTCGAGCGAATGGCGCAGCTTGCCAGAGCAAGTCTCAGTTCCGCTCGCCGGTGGGGAGAACATCGCCGGCTCCGAGGCCTTTGCAACCGTGCTTGCCGAAGGCGTGTTGAGCGTGATCCAGCCTGACGTCGCCAAATGGGGCGGCGTCACCGGCTGTATCGCGGTCGGGCGCGAGGTGGTCGCGGCCAAGCGCACCGATTGCCCGCATTATCTCGGCGGCGGCATCGGCCTTGTGGCGTCGGCGCATCTGCTCGCCGCCTGCAACGGCGGTTGGCTCGAGGTCGACAGCAACACCAACCCGCTGCGCAACGATTTCTGCGGCGCGGTTACCGTTATCCGCGACGGCGAGATCATGCTGCCGGAGCTGCCGGGGCTTGGCATCGCGCCCGACATCGCGGCAATGGCGATGTACCGGACGCTATGACCACTGGCGCCTAACGCCTATCCCCCGAGCGCGCCTTGCGTGTTCACATAGAGCGCGTAGATCGACTGGCTCGCGGCCATGAACAACCGGTTGCGCTTCAGCCCGCCGAAGCAGAGGTTGGCGCAGCGCTCGGGCAGCGCGATGCGGCCGATCATGACGCCGTCGGACGCGAACACCACGACGCCGTCGAGCTCTGGGTCGCCCATGCCCCAGCCGCACCACAGATTGCCGTCGATGTCGCAGCGCATGCCATCGGGCGTGCCGGGACCGGCGTCGACGAACACGCGCTTGTTGGAAATCCTGTCGCCGCCCGGCGCCACGTCATAGGCGAGAAGCTTGCGGTTCGGCACGCCGCGGGATTCCACGACGTAGAGGATTTTTTCGTCCGGCGAGAAGCACAGACCGTTCGGCCCCAGCACGCCTTCGGCGACGATGCTCGCTTTGCCGGTCGCCCCGTCGATCCGGTAGACATTGGCATCGATCTCGGGTTCGGCCTTGTAGCCTTCGTAATTGCCAAGCAGGCCAAACACCGGATCGGTGAACCAGATCGAGCCGTCCGACTTCACCACGACGTCGTTCGGCGAGTTCAGCCGCTTGCCGTTGAAGGAGTTGATCAGCACCGTGATCGAGCCGTCATATTCGGTGCGCACCACGCGGCGGCCGCCATGTTCGCAAGAGATCAGCCGGCCCTGGCGGTCGCGGGTATTGCCGTTGGCGAAATTGGACGGCTTGCGGTAAATGCTGACGGCGCTGGTTTCCTCCTCCCACTTGATGATGCGCTGGTTCGGGATGTCGCTGCAGAGCAGATAGCGCCCGTCACCGAACCAGACCGGGCCCTCGGCCCAGCGCAAGCCGGTGGTCAACCGTTCCACTGCCGACAGTTTCAGCCAGTATTTTTCGAATCGCGGATCGAGCGCATGGATCGCGGGGTCGGGATAGAAGGTCGCAGGCCGCCAACCTTGGGAACAGGTCTGCGGATGGACATTTGCATTGGACACTTGCTGTTCTCTTTGTTGTTGTGCGTTTCCACAGTAATGACGGGATCAATGACCGTCATGGCTTTTTACCGGCGTTTGCAGGGAGACGGTTTCCAACAAGCCGTCGTTGGACAGGTTTGCAAACAGGCAGTACCCCTCTCAGTCCCAGCGCATCGAGCCGAGGTCGGGGACCTCGGAGTCCGCAGGGCCGCAGTCCTTGATCAAGGCTTCCCTGGAGGCGCCGAACCCCAAACCCAGCGGGTGCCGGCCCTCGAAGGGCTGAAACAGCCTGAACCCCTTCCCGTAGAACCGGATGTTATGACGCACCAGCGCGCGCGCGTGGGAAAATTGCGGATCCGCACCTAGAGCAAATTCTCGGGACGGAACGTCAGCTCAACTCCGCGCTTTTGGTTATTTCAAATAAGACGTGAGGTCGTCCTCCTCTGGTGGCTCGGGCACCTCCGATGTATCGAGCGCCAAGAGGAGCAAGTCACGGAGCGGCCGCTCGTCTCAGTAGTCCCCAATGCCGAGAAATAGTCCGCGACCACGGTTCACCGCGTGACCGCCGGCCGCCAATCCGCGCATTGAAATTCGGCTCCAGGCATTTGCCTTCTCGCTGTTGCTTTTCCTCGCGTGGGGCCACTTGCTATCATCCCCACGGTCGGACAGCAAGCAACCTTGCCGGCACTCATTGCAAGGCGCACAGCGACGACGCAATCCGGCCGGCCTCCGTCTTGCCGCGCTGCGGCAGCCACGTCATACTCCGTTCAACGCGACCAGAACGAGGGAAGAAATGCCACGCATCTTGATGACAGGCGCAGCCGGGGGAATCGGCACATCCTTGCGAAAACTGCTGCCGCCGATCTATCCGGACCTCGTGCTCAGCGACCTCAAGGCGCCCGCCGATCTCGGTAGGGGCGAAAAGTTCAAGGCGGCCGAGCTGTCCGACCCGGCCCAGGTCGAGGCGATCTGCGAGGGCGTCGACGGCATCCTGCATTTCGGCGGCTATTCGGTCGAAGGCCCTTGGGACAATATCCTGCAGTCCAACATCATCGGTGGCTACAACCTGTTCGAGGCGGCGCGCAAGAAGGGCGTCAAGCGGGTGGTGTTCGCGTCATCGAACCACGCGGTCGGTTTCTATCCCAGGCATCACCGGATCGGCACCGACGTGACTACGCGGCCCGACAGCCGCTACGGCGTCAGCAAGGCTTTCGGCGAAGCGGTCGGCGCGCTCTATGCCGACAAGCACGGCATGAAGGTCACCTGCATTCGGATCGGCAATTTCGGCGACAAGCCGCTCGATCATCGAAGGCTGGCGATCTGGCTCAAGCCGGAAGACCTGGTGCAGCTCTGCCGGATCGGGCTCGATCACCCCGACATCCATTTCGAAATTTTTTATGGCGCGTCCCATAACGAACGCTCATGGTGGGACAATCACCGCGCCTACGATCTCGGCTATCGTCCGACAGGTCGCGCGGAGGATTTCCGCGAGCACGCCATGGCCGAGCAGGCCAAGCTGCCGTCCGATCCTGTCGGCGACTTCTACCAGGGCGGCGCGTTCTGCGGCACGGAGTTCGATGGCGACAAGAGCAGGATCATCGATTGGAAATAATCTCTCACGTCAACCAAACGCGGCGCAATGTTTAGCGCAAAGGAACTGAAATGACCGACGGACTTCGCGAGGGCTTGACGAGTTATGGCGATGCTGGCTTCTCGCTGTTTCTGCGCAAGGCCTTCATCAAGGCGATGGGCTATTCCAACGACGCGCTCAGCCGCCCGATCGTCGGCATCACCAACACCTACAGCGACTATAACCCCTGCCACGGCAATGTGCCGCAGATCATCGAGGCCGTGAAGCGCGGCGTGATGCTGACCGGCGCGATGCCGATGGTGTTTCCGACCATCTCGATCGCGGAAAGCTTTGCGTATCCGACCTCGATGTATCTGCGCAATTTAATGGCGATGGATACCGAAGAGATGATTCGGGCGCAGCCGATGGATGCGGTGATCGTGATCGGCGGCTGCGACAAGACCCTGCCGGCGCAGATCATGGCAGCGGTCTCGGCCGATCTGCCGACCGTGGTCATTCCAGTCGGGCCGATGGTGGTCGGCCATCACAAGGGCGAGGTGCTGGGTGCCTGCACCGATTGCCGTCGGCTGTGGGCGAAATATCGCGCCGGCGAGATCGACGACGTCGAGATCGAGGCGGTCAACGGACGGCTGGCGCCGTCCGTCGGCACCTGCATGGTGATGGGCACGGCAAGCACGATGGCCTGCGTCACCGAGGCGCTCGGCCTGTCGCTGCCGATGAGCGCCACCATCCCCGCGCCGCATGCCGAGCGTTTTCGGTTGGCGGAAGCGAGCGGCAAGGTCGCCGCCGCCATGGCGGTTGCGAAGGGGCCGCGGCCGAGCGAATTGCTCACCCCTGCCGCCTTCAAGAACGCGCAGGTGGTGCTGCAGGCGGTCGGCGGCTCGACCAACGGGCTTATTCATCTGACCGCGATCGCCAACCGCACGCCGCATCGCATCGATCTCGGTGCGTTCGACGAGCTCGGCCGCGAGGTACCGGTGCTGATCGACCTAAAACCGTCGGGCGAACATTACATGGAGCATTTCCACCATGCCGGCGGCGTGCCCAAGCTGATGGCGCAGCTCGGCGAACTCATTGATCTCGACGCCAAGACAATCGAAGGCAAGACGCTGCGCGATGTCGTCGCCGGCGCCGAAGAAGTGCCGGGACAGGACGCCATCCGTCCGCGGCAAAATCCGATCAAGCCGGAAGGCGCGATGGCGGTGCTGCACGGCAATCTGGCGCCGCGCGGTGCGGTGATCAAGCATTCCGCCGCGACCCCAAAACTGCTGCAGCATACCGGCCGCGCCGTGGTGTTCGAATCCGTCGAGGACATGACGCTGCGAGTTGACGATCCCAACCTCGACGTCACCGCCGACGACGTGCTGGTGCTGCGCAACGCCGGGCCAAAGGGCGCGCCGGGCATGCCGGAAGCCGGCTATCTGCCGATCCCGAAGAAGCTAGGGCGAGCCGGCGTCAAGGACATGGTGCGGATTTCGGATGCACGGATGAGCGGCACCGCGTTCGGCACCATCGTGCTGCATATCACGCCGGAATCCGCCGTCGGCGGTCCGTTGGCGCTGGTGAAGAACGGCGACATGATCCGGCTCGATGTCAGTAAACGCAGCATCGATCTGTTGGTCGACGCCACCGAGCTGGAAAAGCGCCGCGCGGCGCTCAAGCCCGCCGCAACCCCGGAATGGGCCGCCCGCGGCTACGCGCATCTCTTCAACGAGACGATCTTGCAGGCCGACGAAGGCTGCGATTTCGACTTTATGCGGGCGAAGGGGAAGGGGGCTTCGTAAAGCCCCAGCTGTCATGCCTGCGAATGCGGGCATCCAATATTCCAGAGAAGTTGAGATGGAACCGAGACGCTGCGGCGTACTGGATCATCCGCATTCGCGGATGATGATGTCTGGGTATGTGGGCGCGAACTGCCCTGGACAGCGACGATCGGCTCATCTCGCACCTGCGTCTTCGCCCTCAGTTTGATTGACATCCCGACAACGGCGATGGGATGATCAAAGAAAAAACATCAGGGGGAGACGATGGCGAGCTTGAGCAAAGTTCTCGGTGTAGTCGTTACCGCATTCATTCTGTCCGCAGCGGCTGCGGGCGCGCAGGAGGCGAAGCACTATCGTTTCGCCTACGACCAGCCCAAAACCACCGGCTACGGTATCCTCGGCGATATCTTCGCCGACAAGCTCAAGGAATTGAGCAAGGGCACCATGCTGATCGACCAGTATCCGGGTGCGCAGCTCGGGCAGGAGCCGCAGGTCCTGCAATTGGTGAAGTCAGGCGACGTCGAGTTCTGCATTTCTTCGTCCGCCAATGCCGCGACCTTGTCGCCGCAGGCCGGCGTGATGTCGATGCACTTCCTGTTCCGCTCGGAAGCGCATCTGATCAAGGCGATGGGCGATCCCGAAGTGGCCAAGGCGGTGAAGGCGATGATTGCAGATACCGTGCAGGGTGCCCGCGTCATCGCGCTCTCGACGCTCGGCCTGCGCAGTATGTATTCCAAGCGCGAGATCAAGAACATCGCCGACGTCAAGGGCCTGAAGGTGCGGGTCCAGGCGACGCCGACCGAGGACACCACGTTCCCGGCCTATGGAGCGCAGATCGTGCACATGCCGTTCGGCAGCGTCTACACCTCGCTGCAGACCGGCGTGGTCGACGTCGCGGAAAACGGCGTCAACGTCTATCTCGCCAACAAGCATTATGAAGTGGCGCCGGTGCTCTCGATGACCGAGCACGAAGCCAACAACAGCCTGGTCTGGGTCAGCGACAAGCTCTGGAACAGCCTGACACCGGAGCAGCAAGGCTGGGTGCAGGCCGCGGCCGACGAGGTCAACAACAAGCAGCCGGCGAAGGCGATCGAACTCGAGCATCAGTCGCAGGACAAGCTGAGACAGATAGGCGTGAAGGTCGTCACTGATGTCGACAAGTCCGGCTTCATCGCCGTCGCCGACCCCCTGCTCGACAAGCTCGCCAAGGAATTGGGTCCCCATGCCGAGAAGGTCAAAGACTTGATCCGGGCGATCAATTAATTCGGTTGCACAAAATATCGGCGCGTCGTTTTCGCCTCCGGTGGCTGGGCGCCGCCACCCTATCACAATCCCTTATCCCCCAGTTCGATTGACAATCCCGCAACGGCGATGGGATGATCCAAGCAAAATCAAGACAGGGGGAAGCAAACAATGGAAAATCCAGCAAAGATTCTTGGCGGGTTATTAGCCGCCGCGATCATGTTCGCCGCAGGCGCGAACGCTCAGGAAGTGAAGCACTATCGCTTCGCGCACGATCAGCAGCTCAATTCCGGTTACAGCATCGCCTACGACATCTTTTCCGCTAAGCTCAAGGGATTGAGCAAGGGCACCATGCTGGTCGATCAATATCCCGGCGCGCAGCTCGGGCAGGAGCCGCAGATCCTGCAGCTGGTCAAATCCGGCGATATCGATTTCGCCGTCGTCTCCTCCGCCAATACCTCCACGATTTCTCCTCAGGCCGGCGTGATGTCGCTGCACTTCCTATTTCGTTCGGAGGAGCACAACATCAAGGCGATGGGTGACGAGAAGGTGTTCGGGGCGATCAGGGACATGATCGACGACACCGTGCAGGGCATCCATCCGATCGGACTCGCCACCCAGGGGTTCCGGGACATGTACGGCAAGAAGGAAGTCCATAAGGTCGACGACCTCAAGGGCTACAAGGTGCGTGTGCAGGCCACCGCGACCGAGGACACGATGTTTGCCGCCTACGGCGCGCAGACCGTGCACATGCCGTTCGGCAGCGTCTACACCTCGCTGCAGACCGGCGTGGTCGATTTCGGCGAGAACGGCATGAACGTTTATCTGATCAACCGGCATTATGAAGTAGCACCCGTGCTGTCGAAGACCGAGCATGAAGCGAACAATGCCATTGTGTGGATCAGCGACAAGCTTTGGCAGAGCCTCTCCGCCGAGCAAAAGCAGTGGGTCATGACCGCGGCACGCGATGTCAGCCTGCAGGAACCGAAGCGCGGCTTCGAGCTCGAGCATGCGGCGGCAACGAAGCTTGAGAAGATGGGCGTCAAGATCGTGACCGACGTCGACAAGGCGGGCTTCCAGAAGATCGCCGATCCTTATCTCGACAAGCTCGCCAAGGATTTGGGTCCGCATGCCGAGAAGATCAAGGACCTGATCCGAGCGATCGACTAGGCTAGAGCATGATCCGCAAAAGTGGACACCGGTTTTCCGAAACGATCATGCTCCAACAATGAACTAAAGCGCGATAGCAATTTCAAGCTATCGCGCTTTAGGGCGCGCACGTTCATCTGCACGTCGTCCCGGCGAACGCCGGGACCCATACGCCGCGGCTGATCGATGGGACGATCAGGTAGTCACCTTGGTCAACAATCGACGCCGATGGTTATGGGTCCCGGCGACCGCCAGGACGACAGAGTTTGACCTGGCACGACGGGGAAATGGATGACCATTGCCGATAAACTGGTGTTGCAGCGGCAGCGTCATCTGAAATGGCGGGCGCTCGACAGGCTCGAACTGATCCTGATGATGCTGTGCGGCGCCCTTTGCTTCGGCTTCTCGATGTCTGTGACGGCCGACATCGTGACGCGAACCATCGGCCATCCCTGGCTGTGGCTGCAGGAGGTCACCTCCACGCTATTCGTCTACGCGATCTTCATTGGGGCCGCGGTCGCCACCCGCCGCAACGATCACCTCTATCTCACCGCAATCTCGGAGGCGATGCATGGTGTGCCGCGTCTGATCGTCGAGATCACCTTGCGCGCCGTGGTGCTCGGCGTCGCGTGCTGCCTGATCTGGTACGGCTACCTCAACTATCTCCGAGGGTTTGGTTCGTTCCGCCTGCCGTCGGGCACCCCGATCGCTTCGCTCTACGCGGTGATTCCCTTGTCCGGCGTGCTGATCGCGCTGTTCACGATCGAGCAACTGGTCAACGGCATCAGGAATGGGTTCGACCATCCCGAGCCGGCGGAAGATAATTTGGCGGTCCCGCCGATCGTGACCGACCTTGCGGGGAGGCGGCAGCCGTGAGCGCTCCCGTCATCCTGGCGCTGATGTCGTTCTGCTTCCTGTTTTTCGGATATCTCGGCGTACCCGTGCCGTTCTCGCTGCTGGCCGGCGTCTTCGTCGGCGCAACCCTTGCCGACGTCTCGCTGGCCGCGATCATCCAGAAGATTTTTGACGGCGTCGATTCCGAAGCGCTGCTGGCGATCCCGTTCTTCCTGTTGGTCGGCGAGCTCATGAGCTCGGCGAATGTGGTGGTCAGGATCGCCAATTTGTCGGTGTCGCTGGTCGGGCATATCAGGGGCGGGCTATCGCAGGTGGTTGTTGTCTTCAGCATGTTCTTCTCGGAAATGTCGGGGTCAACCACCGCCGACGTCGCCGTGATGAGCCGCGCGCTGGGCGGGCCGATGCGGCGCGAGGGCTATGAGCCCGCTTTCATCGCGGCGATCATCGCCTCCGCTTCCACGATCGCGGCACTGGTGCCGCCCAGCATCACCGCGGTGGTCTATGGCGCAGTCGGCAACGTCTCGATCGCGGGCCTGTTCATGGCCGGCGTCGTGCCGGGGTTCATGATCGGCTTCGGGCTGATGATCTACTGCTATTTCTTTGGCCCCTCCGGCATGCGCAAGCCGCGCGCACCGCTGCGCCAAGTGGTGTTTGCGGCGGGTGATGCTGCACTGCCGCTGATGATCCCGGTGATCCTGCTCGGCGGCATCCTGACCGGCTGGTTCACGCCGACGGAAGCCGGCGTAGTCGCGGTGATCTGGATCATCCTGGTCGTGATCCCCGCGCTCAATCGCGGCCACCTGAAGAAAATCCCGTACGACTTCTGCCTCGCCGGGCTGATCTTTTCGCTGCCGCTGATCACCATCGGCGCGGCCAACGCCTTCGGCTGGATGCTGGCCTATTTGCGCGGCGCCATTGTCATCGCGGATTGGATCACCTCGATCGCCGGTAACGATCCGCATTATATCATGCTGCTGATGGTGCTGTTGTTCACCGTGATCGGCGATTTCATCGAGCCGGTGCCGACCATCATCATCTTCATGCCGCTGGTGAACGCGCTGACGCAGGCCGGCGACATCAACGGCGTGCACATGGGCGTAGTGCTGATCGCAACGCTCGCCTTCGGGCTGATCACCCCGCCCTATGGGCTGGTGCTCTTGATGGCGTCGAAATTCGTCGGTGTCAGTTTCGGCAAGGCGCTGCGCGCGGCGCTGCCGATCTATGTGGTGTTCCTGATCACGATCACGTTCACGATCTATTTTCCAAGCGTGGTGCTGTGGCTGCCGAAGCAGGTGATCCCGGAATCGGTCGGTTGCTTCAAGTCGCCGGCGGGGACGGGGTATATCTGTCCGAACGGATAATTGGTGTCGTCCCGGCGAAGGCCGGGACCCATAACCCCAGGCTTCAGTTTTACGAAGAGCGTCTCCCACTCTGCCTTCTCGATGGATCACGCGGTTATGGGTCCCGGCCTTCGCCGGGACGACGCGCAGAGTTTTTCTCTCTACTTCCCCTTGCTCATGAACTTCTTCACGGCAATACGGAACTCTTCCGTCTGCATGGCTTCGATGATCTTCTCCTCCTCGGCGTCGAGTTGCTGCTTGGTCAGCGTCTGCGCGGCCTGATAGACCAGCGCCTTGGTGCCTCCGATCGCGGCAAGCGGATTTTGTGCCAGCCGTTCCGCGAATTGCCGCGTCGCCGCTTTCAGTTCGGTCTCCGGAACAATTTTGGCGACCAAGCCCCAGTCATAGGCCTGCTGGGCGGAAAAGCTGTCTTCCGCCAGAAATATCTGCAGCGCGCGCCGGGTCCCGACGGTACCGACCATGCCGACCGTGCTGCCGCCATCGGGCGACACACCAATTTTGGCGTAGGCGGGCGTGAAGCGGGCATTGTCGGCGGCGATGCAGAGGTCGGCGACAAAAGCCAGTCCCATTCCCGCGCCGGCGGCCGAGCCGTGCACGCTGGTCAGCGCGATCTTCGGCATCCGTCTCAGAATCTCGATGAAGGCGTGATAGTGCTTCAGCAGTTCGCCGACCACGGGCGCGATTGTGTCGGCTTCGGCGGCGGCGCCGATGGTTTGCAGGTCGCCGCCAGCGGAAAACGCGCGGCCTTCGCCTTGAATGACGAGAACCCGGATATTCTTGTCGGCCTCGATTTGTGCGGCCAACTGCTCAAGCCTTTTCGCGATCGCTAGATTGATCGAGTTGAAGGCCGCGGGGCGGTTGAGGGTGATGGTGGCAATCGGGCCGTCGACAGCCAGAATTGCGGGATCGGCAGTGTTGAGCTGATCGGACTCGGGCATTGATCCCTCCCAAGATGTCTGTTGTTCCTGCCATTTAAATCGCAGAAGGCCGGGGTGACAATCCCCGTCGAAGGCTGCAAAATGCACAACAAGCGGCGGCGCGGTGATTGCATCAGCTGAAATCGGGAGGCAGTGAGCATGGATACGATCGTCGGGCGTCCCGCATCTTCCATCGACCCGTTTTCGCATGGGTTCCTGGACAACCCCTATCCGCATCACGAGAGCCTGCGCGAGACCGGTCCCGTGGTGTGGCTCGAGCATTACGGCATCTGGGCGATGGCGCGGCATCAGGAGGTGCGCGACGCGCTGACGGACTGGCAGACCTATTGCTCCGGCGCCGGCGTGGGGTTGAGCGATTTCCGCAAAGAACCGCCGTGGCGTCCGCCGAGCATCATCCTCGAAGCCGATCCGCCGCTGCACACCCGCACCCGCGCCGTGCTGACGCGCATCCTGTCGCCGGCCGCGATCAACGTGCTGCGCACGACGTTCGCGGGCGAGGCGGAGGCGCTGGTCGATCGGCTGGTCGACCAGCGCGAGTTCGACGGCATTGCCGATCTGGCGGAAGCCTATCCGTTGAATGTGTTTCCGGACGCGGTCGGGATTTCCGAGGACGGCCGTGAGAACCTGCTGCCTTACGGCAACATGGTGTTCAACTCGTTCGGGCCGCGCAACGAGCTGTTCGACAAGGCCATGGCCAATGCCGGTCCGGTGCGCGACTGGATCATATCGAAATGCAGCCGGGCGGGGCTCGCGCCCGACGGCCTCGGCATGCAGATTTTCCAGGCGGTCGACGCAGGCGAACTGACCGAAACCGAGGCGGGCATGCTGGTGCGCTCGTTTCTGTCGGCGGGCATCGATACCACCGTGTATGGCCTTGGTAATGCGCTCTACTGCTTTGCTAGCTATCGCGAACAATGGACTATCCTGCGCGAGAATCCTTCGCTAATACGTCTGGCATTCGAGGAAGTATTGCGTTTCGAGGCACCGGTGCAGACGTTCTTCCGCACGACAACCAAGGATATCGACGTCGCAAGCCAGCGCCTGGGCGAGGGCGAGAAGGTGCTGCTATTCCTTGCTGCCGCCAACCGCGATCCGCGCCGCTGGGAAAAGCCTGACAATTTCGATGTCCGCCGCCGCGCGACCGGGCATATGACCTTCGGCACCGGTATTCACGGCTGCGTCGGTCAGGCGGTGGCGCGGTTGGAAAGCGAGGCCCTGTTCGGCGCGCTGGCCAAGCGCGTCGCGTCGTTCGAACTGACCGGTGAACCCAGGCGGCGGTTGAACAATACCTTGCGCGGGCTCGACACCCTGCCGCTTCGCATCCATCCGGCCTGAGGCGATGACGCAGGGAGCGGTCGCAATCGTCGGCAGCGGCCATGCGGGCTTTCAGGTCGCGGCATCGCTGCGCCAGCTTGGTTTTGGCGAGCCGATCTACCTTATCAATGACGAGGGCCATCTGCCTTACCAGCGGCCGCCGTTGTCCAAGGCGTATCTGAAGGGCACCGGCGGTCCCGACACTCTGATGTTCCGGCCGCAAAAGTTTTATGCCGACCAGAACATCGAGCTGATCTCGGATCGCGCCGCGACCATCGACCGCGCGTCGCGCAAGCTGAAGCTCGCATCCGGCGCTGCGTTCGATTATGGCCACCTCGTGCTCGCGACCGGCGCGCGCAACCGCCTGCTCGACATCCCCAACGCCAATCTGCCCGACGTTCGCTACCTGCGTATCCTCGATGACAGCGAGGATTTGCGCAAGCGGATCGCATCCAGCAACCATGTCGTCGTCATCGGCGCGGGCTTCATCGGGCTCGAGTTTGCCGCGACCGCGCGGATCAAGGGCCTCGAGGTCGATGTACTCGAGCTCGCAAGCCGCGTGATGGCGCGGGCGGTGACGCCGGAGATCTCGGAATATTTTCAAGCGCGCCATGCGGCCGCCGGCGTCCGCATCCATTTGGGCGTGCAGGCCACCGCGATCGAAGCCAGCGGCGACAAGGTGACCGGCGTCAGCCTGAGCGACGGCCGCCATATCCCGGCGGACCTGGTCGTGGTCGGCGTCGGCGTGCTGCCCAATGTCGAACTGGCCGCGGAAGCAGGTCTTGCCGTCGCATCGGGGATCATCGTCAACGAGCATCTCTTGACCGCTGATCCCAACATCTCGGCAATCGGCGACTGCGCGCTGTTTGAAAGCCCGCGCTTCGGCGGCTCGCTGCGGCTGGAGTCGGTGCAGAACGCCACCGATCACGCCCGCTGCGTGGCGGCGCGGCTGACCGGCGACGACAAGGTCTATGACGGCCAGCCCTGGTTCTGGAGCGACCAGGCCGACGACAAGCTGCAGATCGCGGGGCTGACCACCGGCTACGATCGCGTGGTGCTGCGCGGCGAGCCGGCGCAGAAGGCATTCTCTGCCTTTTGCTACAAGGCCGGCAAACTCGTCGGCATCGAGTCCGTCAACCGGGCAGGGGACCACATGTTCGGCCGCCGCCTGTTGCCGCTGGACCGCTCGATCGGGCCGGAGCATGCGGCGGATCCGGGCTTCGATCTGAAGCGCGCGCTGGCCTAAAGCGCCCCACCAGTACCGTCGTCCCGGCGAAGGCCGGGACCCATACGCTGTGAATTATCTCTGAGGTAACGTGGTCGACGTCTTTTGTCATCAACGAACGCCGGTGGTTATGGGTCGCGGCCTTCGCCGGGACGACTCGTGGAGAGGTCGATAACCTCCGCCGCCATTGGCATCGACGGGGCCGCGCCCATCCGCTGCACGCAGATCGAGGCGGCCTTGTTGGCATATTCAAGCGCGTCGCGAACCGACGCGCTTTGCGCGAGCTGTGCCGCGAGCGCGCCGACAAAGCAATCGCCAGCGCCGGTGGTGTCGACGGCCTTGACGAAATGGCCCGGCACGATCACCAATTCGCCGCCGACCAGCGCGAGCACGCCCCGCTTGCCCAGCGTGACGCAGATGATCCGGTCGGGGCGGGCTTGCAGCGATTCTGCAGCGGCGATGAAACGTATGTAGTCGTCGCTGTCGCGAAGCTCGAGACCCGCGAGAAGGCCGAGCTCGGTTTCGTTGAGCACGAGAATATCGACGAGATCGAGCAGTTCGCGGCTGAATTTGCTGGCCGGCGCCGGATTGAGAATCGTCGTTGCCCCTGTCGCCGCCGCGCGCTGGAAGAAGGCGGTAATGGCGGGTTGCGGGATTTCGAACTGGCTGACCGCGATGTCACCTTTTGCCAGCGTAGGCGCCACGACATCGTCGGCGCTGACCAGCCCGTTGGCGCCGGGAATCACCACGATGGTGTTGTCGGCATTGGCAATCGTGATGATCGCCGTGCCGGTATGGGCCTCGGCGGTTTGCCGCACGAAGTTGAGGTCGACGCCCTGGCTGGCGAGAAAAGCTTTCAGCTCGTCGCCGAACGCATCGCGGCCGAGCCGGCCGATCAGCGTGGTCGGTGCGCCCAGCCTGGCGGCAGCGACCGCCTGGTTTGCGCCCTTGCCGCCGGGAAAATACAGCACGGCCTGGCCAGCGACTGTCTCGCCGACCTGCGGATGCCGCTTGGCGGTAGCCACCACGTCCATGTTGATGCTGCCGGCGACGAACACGCGGCCCATGCTCGCCTCCCGACAAATCTAGAGCGTGACCCGGAAAAAGCCTGCCCCGCACTTGATGCGGGGTGGGTACCGGTTTTCCCTCGCGACAAACGCGGAACGCGTTTGCGCGGAGATCATGCTCAAATAATAAACTTGAGCGCGATGATGATTCACTGAAGTCATTGCGCTCTAAACCCGAACCTCGAATTCCTGCTTGACCTTGTCGATGTCGGCAAGGGCCGGCAGTCCCGCTTCGTTGCCCAACCGCTGGATCTTGTAGGTCGACGCGGCGCGGGCGAAATCGAAATGATCGCGCCAGCTTTTGCCGGGATTGGCGAGATAGGAATAGATATAGGCGCCGTGGAACACGTCGCCGGCGCCGTTGGTGTCGAGCACGCGCTCGCGCGGGATCGGCAGCGCGGGAAGCGTGTGAATCGCGCCGGTCTCATCGTACCAGAGCAATCCCCTCTCTCCCATCGTCACGCCGCCGACCCGGCAGCCGCGGCTCTTGAGATAATCGAGCATCTTTTCCGGCGTCAGATCCATCTGCTCGCACAGCCGCTCGGCGACGATCGCGACATCGATGAATTCCAGGAGCTCGTGGGTGTTGGTGCGCAAGCCGCCGCCGTCGAGCGAGGTGAGAATGCCTTCCTCGCGGCACAGCTTGGCGTAATGGATCGCGGCGTCCGGCTGGTGGCCGTCGACATGCAGCGCGCGGCAACTGCCGAGGTTGAGCAACGGGAAGGGATGGATATGCGCGTCGTCGCGGCAGCGTACGATCGCCCGCTTGCCGTCCTTCGGCATGATGAACGACAGCGAGGAGGCGTTTACCTTGCGCGGATGGATCGAGATGCCGTATTTCGCGCTCATGTCCTGAAACATGCGCCCGAGCCAGTCGTTGGCCACCGTCGCGATCAGGTCCGGCACGATCCCGAGCTTGGCGCAGCAGAACGCCGCGGTCACCGCGTTGCCGCCGAACGAGACTGCATAGGCGGAAGCCACGTGCTTTTCGTCGCCGGTCGGCATGTGGTCGGTAATGAAGGTGACGTCGATATAGGTTTGTCCGATAAAGAGGGCCTGCATAAGGTTTTCCATCACGCGCTGAATGGGGTGGTCTCGGCCCCGGCGAGACTCACATTAGCACCGGTTACGCGAGCCGACCGCTGAAATTATTCGCAAATCCGCCGCCACAATCGCTTGAGATCGGCTCCCACCCCGGGCATCGTCGGCATGCCGCGCCGCTGTAACGGCGCGTGGCAGGTCCTGGTTCCGGGGGCGGATGTGATCGCCAAAATTCTCGAAATTGCCATGGCGTTCGGCGCCAACGACGCGCGCAGGCAGTTGTCGTGATCAGCGGTCTCGACCACGTCGTCGTCCTGCTCGAAGACATTAAGGCGGGTCAAGCCGCGTACGAGACGCTGCTCGGACGGCAGCCTTCGTGGCAGAACAGCGGCGACGGCGCCGACCGCGTGCTGTTCACGCTCGACAACATGACCTTGGAGCTGATGGCGCCTCACGGCTTTAGTGTGGCGGCCGATCGCATCCGCAACGTGATCAAGATCTGGGGCGAGGGGCTTGCCAGCATCTGTTTCGCAACCGGCGATATCGCCAAGATGCAGCGCCGGCTCGACCGCGTGGCGCTGAAGCCGGACCCGGTTGTCGAGGTCGAGAGCCGCGATTCGATCTCCGGCGCGACGCTGAACTGGAAGCGCACGCGCGCGACCACTGAACTGACCCGCGGCGTGCGGATGTTCTTTCTCGAACTCGCTACCGAGCGCCCGCGCTCGGTAGCGACGACAACGTCGGCGGTGCTCGGGCTCGATCACGTCGTGATTTCGACCGAGGACCCGGAGCGTGCCGCCGCGCTTTATGGCGCGCGGCTCGGCCTCGACATGGCGCTCGATCGGACGCATCAGGATTGGGGCCAATTGATGTTCTTCCGCTGCGGCGATCTGATCGTCGAGATCGTGCGCCGGCCGGTTGCGGGCGGCGACCATACCCACGACAAATTGTGGGGCCTGAGCTGGCGCATCGCCGACATCGAGGCTACCCGGGCACGGCTGCTCGCGGCGGGGCTTGAGGCCTCCGAGGTGCGGACCGGCCGCAAGCCCGGCACCCGCGTGATGAGCCTGCGCAGCGGCGCCTGCGGCATCCAGACGTTGCTCTTGGAGAAGACGGCGCGGCCGGCATCGTGAGGCGCGATCTCTCGTGCCCTCCCCTGCAGGGGAGGGTAAGACAGCGGTTCGGATCGTAGTCCTGACCACATCGCTGACATTCGAGCGCTGCAATCGCAGGCTAACATCGTTGATTCGCAAAGTTTCATGCGCGTGCTACATCGATTTTTTTAACGCAATTGCGAGCAATCCGTTTGGCCAAGAAAAAGCGAGTTCCAAAATGGCAGCGTGATCCGGAGGGCATGCGGCGTCGCATTCTTGAGGCCGCCAAGCAGGAATTCGCCTCCCATGGCCTCGCTGGCGCCCGCGTCGACCGGATCGCGGCCAAGGCCGGCGCCAACAAGCGCATGCTGTACTACCATGTCGGCAAGAAGGACGATCTCTACCTCGTCGTGCTCGAAGGCGCCTATGAGAAGATCCGCGTCGAGGAACGCGGGCTTGATCTCGAGCATCTCGATCCGCCCGAGGCGATCAAGCGCCTGATCGATTTCACCTGGAACTATTTTCTGCGCAATCCGGAATTTTTGGCGCTGCTCAACACCGAAAACCTCGCGAAGGCGCGGCACCTGAAGCGCTCGACCAAGGTCAAATCGATGCATTCGCCCTTTGTCGAGATGATCGGTACCGTGGTCCGGCGCGGCGTCGACAGGGGCGATTTTCAGGTCGCGGTCGATCCGGTGCAGCTCTACATCTCCATCGCCGCCTTGAGCTTCTTCTATCTCTCGAACAGCGCAACCTTGAGCGTGATCTTCGGCCGCGACCTCCTGGCGCGGGGCGCCAAGGACGAACGCCTCGACCACATGGTGGCATTGGTGCTGGCAGCGCTGACGGGAAAATCTTTCGCCGCGTTCGGCAAGAGCAAGGCGGCGAGGGTACGGCTTCGCGCAGCAGACCGTTTGATTGCGCTTTCGAACGTCATCCCCGCGAAAGCAGGCAGGCATAACCACCGGCCTTAATTGTTGCCGAAGCGTTGTTGTTGCCAAAAGCCTTAACTCGATAACAAGTCGTCATACCCCGCGAAAGCGGGGTAACCAGTACGCCGCGGCCTTTCAATTCCATCACCGACGCCTCTGGGATACTGGATCATCCGCTTTCGCGGATGATGACGGTCGATGCGTAGGGCGGGCAAAGCGTCCGCCGTAGCTCGAAGAGCGAAGGTGGAAGCGTGCCCACCATTCAGGGTGAGACTGCCGACGGATGGTGGGCACGGCGCAAGAGCGCCTTTAGCCCACCCTACGGAGTCAATTTTCAACAGCGTCATTCGCAGACACAGCTTCGCGATCTCGCAACACGTTTGCGCGACGTTTAGCCTGATCGTTTGGCCCTCGGACACAAGGGCGCAGGGAAGACCGGGCGCCCGATGCGCCCGCAGCCTCGTGTGCGTGGTAGAAAGCACACGAGTTAGTCACCACGGTCACACCGGATACACCCGGCATTCCCCGCGCAATGGTTTTAACGGCTTATTTCGTGCTCCCCGGTGACCGGGCTCTTTTGCCACCGTCATTGGCGGATAGCTTCGCCAACTTGACACCAGCGTCGGCGTGTCAGGACCACACGACTTTGACGTCCGCGTCTCGCGCCGTCGTCTACGGTGCCATTAGCGTCCATCTGTTTCTACCTGCTCGTCAAGTTGATTTCTGAAATTCCGAAATAAATCGGCTTTGGGGCGAACGATCGCGCTGGAACCCAAGCTCGCGCCGGAGCGGCCGTTCGTCTCGCCCACAAACCCCTGTGGCTATAGGCCCCGGCGTTCGCCATGGCGACTTTGGTTAAGCAGTTTTGTCGCAAAAAAGCGGCTGGACAGTATTTATCCAACGGGTTAATTTTTATTTGTAAAAAATCAGAAGCAACGGAGTGACGCGTGGCGAAGCCGAGAGGCGAGAGCGGGGTGGCGAGGGCGCTGAACGCGGTGTGGGTGCGGCCGTTCCTGTTCCGTTCGGCGCGCTCGATGCAATGACGCGCGAGCGCATGAATGTCGAATTGATGCGGATCCAGCGCGAGACCCGCAAGACGGTATTGTTGATCACGCATTCGATCCCGGAAGCCGTGGTTTTGGCCGATCGCGGGCTGGTCATGACCGAGCGGCCCGGCGCGATCGCGGCGATCTACGACGTGCCGGTGCCGCGTCCGCGCTCGCTCGATGCGATGGCCGATCCGCTGTTCACCGAACTGGTGCAGCGCATTCGCAAGCATTTCTTTACGCAAGGGACGCTGGATTAGGAAGCACCATGGCGCCTCGTTTGGCTGTACGCGATATTTCCTTCTTTGAATGGCCGGTTCGCTTTGCACGGCCGTTCCGCTTCGGCGCAGTCGTGATCAACGACGCGCGCCAGGCGTTCGTGCGCGCCGAGATCGAGGTCGAGGGCCAAGGAAAGGGAAAAGGCACGTTCATCGGCGCCAGCGCCGAATTGCTGGCGCCGAATTGGTTCGACAAACGTCCGCACCTTACGCCCGAGGAGACGGTCGATGAACTGAGGCGTTCGCTTCTGATCGCGCGGGAGCTTTATCTCGGGAGTAAAGGATTCGAGACGGCGTTCGGCCTGCATGCGGCGTGCATCGGGGCGCAGCTCGAGGCTTGCGCAAAAGAAGACATCCCGCCGCTTGCCGCGGCCTATGGTCCGGCCGAAATCGACAAGGCGATTTTGGATGCGCTGCTGCGTTGCGTTGGCCTCAACTTCTTTGACGGCATGGCCGAAAATATCGCAGGCCTCGATGCGCGGCTGTCGCGCGACTTGAACGGAGATGACGTCGCGCAGTTTCTCGTCCTGGCGAGTCGTCACCGGCTCGAGCGTATCGCAATCCGCCATACCGTCGGCCTCGACGACAAGGTCGAAGGCGAAGGCGGTGTGGCCGATCGATGCGAAAACGCCGGCGCGCGCTATTTCAAGCTCAAGCTTAATGGCGATCCGGAGCATGATGCCGCGCGGCTGATCCGGATCGGAAGAGAGCTCACGACGCTTCCGCATGAATACGGCGGCACGCTCGATGCCAATGAGCAATATGCGGACCTCGCAGCCTTGCGGGTGCTGGTCGACCGTCTGGAGCGCGACAGGGCGCTCATCCCGATTACGAAAAGGCTGCACTATATCGAGCAGCCGATGCCGCGCGATATCACAAGAACCTCGCCGCTCGGCGTGCTCGCGAAACGCGATTTCATCATCGACGAAGCCGACGATTCCTATGACGCGTTTCTCATGGCGCGTGCGCTCGGCTACCGTGGTATCTCCTCGAAATCCTGCAAGGGCATCTACAAGTCGATCGTGAACGCGACGCGGATCGCCAAATTGAACGTTGTCGGGGGAGGATACATCATCAGCGGCGAAGACCTGACCTGTCAGGCCGGGCTTGCCGTGCAGCAGGATTTAGCTCTCGCTGCCTTGATTGGCGTGACCCATGCCGAGCGCAACGGTCATCATTATGTGGACGGCTTTGCCAATACGCCGGCCGGGCAAGCCGAGGCCTTTTTGGCCGCGCATCCAGATCTATACGAGACCTGTGGAGGTAAGGTGCGCCTCGCCATCCACGACGGCGATCTCCTGACGGGATCGCTGACTGCGCCGGGCTTTGCCACTTCAGTTCATCCGGTGTGGTCCACTTTGGCGCCGCTTGCGCGGCCAACCACAAAAATTCTGCAGGAGTAATCGATATGACGACGCAACGCCTCGGCCTGATCATGAACGGGGTCACCGGCCGCATGGGGCTGAACCAGCATCTGATCCGCTCGATCGTCGCGATCCGCGATTCCGGCGGCGTCAGGCTTGCCAACGGCGATCGCGCGATGCCCGACCCGATCCTGGTCGGCCGCGACGCCGGCAAGGTCGAGCAGCTCGCAAAGCAGTTCAACGTGGCGCGCTGGACCACCGATCTCGACAAGGCGCTCACGGACACGAACGACACCGTCTTCTTCGATGCCGCGACCACACAGGCGCGGCCGTCGCTGCTGACGAAAGCGATCAACGCCGGCAAGCATGTCTATTGCGAGAAGCCGATTGCGACAAATCTGGAAGAAGCCGTCGCGGTCGTCCGGCTCGCCAATGCCAAGCGCGTCAAGCACGGCACCGTGCAGGACAAATTGTTCCTGCCCGGCTTGAAGAAGCTCGCGTTCCTGCGCGATTCCGGTTTCTTCGGCCGCATGCTCTCGGTGCGCGGCGAGTTCGGCTACTGGGTGTTCGAAGGCGGCTGGCAGGAGGCGCAGCGGCCGTCGTGGAATTACCGGAAAGAAGACGGCGGCGGCGTCATCCTCGATATGGTCTGTCACTGGCGCTACGTGCTCGACAATCTCTTCGGCGAGGTCGAAAGCGTGAGCTGCCTCGGCACCACGGATATCCCAGAGCGCTTCGATGAGAAGGGAAAGAAGTATCAGGCGACCGCGGACGATTCCGCCTATGCCACCTTCCGCCTGAAGGGTGGCGTGATTGCGCATATCAACATGAGCTGGGTGACGCGGGTCTATCGCGACGATCTCGTCACCTTCCAGGTCGACGGCACCCACGGCTCGGCGGTCGCGGGCTTGACTGATTGCATGATCCAGGCGCGGCAGGCGACGCCGCGCCCGGTATGGAATCCCGACGAGAAGCGGCTAAACGATTTCTATGCCGACTGGCAGAAGCTGCCGGAGAACAATTCCTACGACAACGGTTTTAAAGAGCAGTGGGAGATGTTCATCCGTCACGTCTGCGAGGATGCGCCGTATAGGTACACGCTGCTCGAAGGCGCAAAGGGCGTGCAGCTTGCCGAATGCGCGTCGCAGAGCTGGCGCGAGCGACGCTGGATCGATATCGCGCCGATCAAGCTTTGAGGAGGTCGTAGCCATGAACAAGCCGGTGCTGCCGACGTCGTCACTGTCGCTGCGACTACCGAAAGCCGATCGTTCGATCGAGACGTATGGTCTCGCCGCATCCCGCACGTTTCCGGCGAAACTGACGGGTGCGCTGAACCGCGTGGCGTTTTCCGCGGCCCATGTGGTGGCCGATCCGCTCGCCGAGGTCGATCCCTGGCTTTCCGCGGCGGTTGATTGGGACAGTACCATCGCCTTCCGCGAGCATGTCTGGGATCTCGGCCTCGGCGTTGCGGAGGCGATGGATACCGCGCAGCGCGGCATGGGTCTGGACTGGCCGACCTCGCTGGAACTGATCACGCGCTCGGTCGCGGCCAGCAAGGCCCGCGGCAATGCGCTGGTGTTTTCCGGCGCCGGCACCGATCACCTCGCGGTCGAAGACGCCAAGTCCCTCGATGACGTGATCCGCGCCTATGAAGAACAGATTGCGGCGGTCGAGAAAGTCGGCGGCCGGATCATCTTGATGGCGTCGCGGGCATTGGCAAAACTCGGCCGCGGCGCCGATGACTACGCTGAAGTCTATGACCGCGTGCTGCCGCAGGTTCGTGAGCCGGTGATCATCCACTGGCTCGGCGACATGTTCGATCCGACGCTCGCGCGCTATTGGGGCACGCCGAGCCTCGATAAGGCGATGGATGTCGCGGTCGGCATCATCAACGCGAACGCCGCCAAGGTCGACGGCGTCAAGGTCTCGCTCCTGGACAAGAGCCGCGAGATCGACATGCGCCGGCGGCTCGACAGCAAAGTGAAAATGTATACCGGCGACGATTTCCACTATGCCGAACTTATCGCCGGCGACGACCAGGGCTTTTCCCACGCGCTGCTCGGCATTTTTGATGCGATCGCGCCGGCGGCATCCTATGCGCTGTCCCGGCTTGCCGCCGGCGATGAGGCCGGTTTCCACGACGTGCTCGGCCCGACGGTGCCGCTGTCGCGTCATATCTTCAAGGCGCCGACGCGCTTCTACAAGACCGGCGTGGTGTTCATGGCCTATCTCAACGGCCACCAGGATCACTTTACGATGGTCGGCGGGCAGGAGAGCTCGCGCTCAACCCTGCATCTCGCCGAACTGTTCCGCCTTGCCGACCAAGCCGGCCTGCTCGCCAATCCCGAACTGGCGACGCGGCGGATGAAGACGGTGCTGGCGCTGCGCGGTATCGAGGCGTGATGCGCGATTTTTCGGCCGATCACCGCTGGCTGTCGCTCAACACCGCGACGGTCCGCAAACAGGGCGATCTTGCGCAAATCATCGAAGCCTGCGCGCGGCACGGCATCCGCGCCATCGATCCCTGGCGCGACCAGGTCGCTAGCGTAGGTCTCAACCGCGCCGTGCGTGCGGTGCGCGACGCGGGGTTGGAACTGTCGGGCTATTGCCGCGGCGGCATGTTCACCTCCGATGCCGCGCACCGCAGCGTCGTGCGCGACGACAACCGCCGCGCGGTCGACGAGGCCAAGGCGCTCAGTGCGCCCTGCATCGTGCTGGTGGTCGGGGGACTGCCGCAATATTCGCGCCCCGGCAGCGCTGCATCCAAGGATATCGCGCTGGCGCGGACGCAGGTCGAGGACGCCATCGCCGAAATGCTGGAATATGCGAGGGGAGCGAATTTGCCGCTCGCGATCGAGCCGCTGCATCCCGCCTATGCCGCCGACCGCGCCTGCGTGAACACGACAAGACACGCGCTCGACATCTGCGACCGGCTCGATTCCGAACGCCGCGGCGCGCTCGGGGTCGCGCTCGATGTCTATCACATCTGGTGGGACCCGGATTTAGTGGTGCAGATCGCCCGCGCCGGCCGCGACCGGCTGCTCGCCTTCCACGTCTGCGATTGGCTGGCGCCGACCAAGGATATTCTCAACGACCGCGGCATGATGGGCGACGGCGTGATCGATATCCGATCGATCCGCGCCGCGGTCGAAGCGCAAGGGTTTAGCGGCTATTCCGAAATCGAGATTTTTTCCAACGACTGGTGGGGCAAGCCGATGGACGAGGTCTTGCGCACCTGCATCGAACGGCACAGGACGGTGGTTTAGGATTTGCATAGCTTTAGGATTTGCAAAGTGCCGGAATTTGTTGACCATTGACGGAGCCGCCCGACGCCTGGAGCCGAGCCAATGAGCGATCCAACCGACCCGTCCGTCTATACGCCGCCCAAAGTCTGGAGCTGGAACAAGGAGAGCGGAGGCAGGTTCGCGAGCATCAATCGCCCGATCGCAGGTCCAACGCATGACAAGGAGCTGCCGGTCGGCCGCCATCCCCTGCAGCTTTATTCGCTGGCCACGCCGAACGGCGTGAAGGTGACGGTGATGCTGGAGGAGTTGCTGGCGCGCGGGTTTGGCGGCGCGGAATATGATGCGTGGCTGATCCGGATCGACGGCAATCAGTTCGGCAGCGGTTTTGTGCAAGTCAATCCCAACTCGAAGATACCGGCGCTGATGGACCGCAGCGGAGCCGTGCCGATCAGGATATTCGAATCCGGCTCGATCCTGCTGCATCTCGCCGAGAAATTCGGATGGTTCTTGCCGACCGGCGGTCAGGAGCGCGCCGAGTGCCTGTCGTGGCTGTTCTGGCAGATGGGCAGCGCGCCCTATCTCGGCGGCGGATTTGGCCACTTCTACGCCTACGCGCCGACCAAGATCGAATACGCCATCGACCGCTTCGCGATGGAGGTGAAGCGTCAGCTCGATGTGCTCGACCGGCATCTGACGGACAACGAGTATCTCTCAGGCGGCGACTATTCGATCGCCGACATCGCGGTCTGGCCCTGGTACGGCGCTCTCGCGAAGGGCCTGCTGTATGGCGGAGGCGAATTCCTGTCCGTTCAGGAATACGCCAATGTGCAGCGCTGGACCGACGCCATCGCCAAGCGCCCGGCGGTGCAGCGCGGGCGCATGGTCAACCGCACCTGGGGTGAGCCCTCAAGCCAGCTGCATGAGCGTCATGAGGCTAGCGATTTCGAAACCAGGACGCAGGACAAGCTTGGCGAAACCGCAGCCGCGGCCGGGGCATGACGGGCGAGGGCGCCTCTGCATCGAACGGCACTGGTCCGTGGTTTGGTCATCAACTCTATCAACGTCGTCCCAGCGAACGCTGGGACCCATAGCGCGTGATGCCTCGTTTTGCAAAAGCTGGTCGCTTTTCGCAAAACTGCCTGTAGTTATGGGTCCCGACCTTCTGGGACGACGGACGCGATGTCTTAACGCTTCGAACGGAGAACAACCTCTGCGCGTCCTTGCAGTTCAAGCACAAAACCAGGCGTCGCAAGGGCGGGACTTTCATCGGCCAACGAATTCAAAGATACTCGCTGACTCTGCCACACGACCAGCCGACTGGTGTCATTTCACGGCGGGTTTGATGCGAAAGATAATGTCTTGCACCGCAGCAAAGGCTAGGCCTGTGATTTCCGCCTACAGCCAAAGCCATGGCGGGCGTCTTCGTTACGAATGCCAATTCCGACCTGAACGGCGTTGTAGGCGAGCAAAAACGCAAAGATAAAGGACACGCCCACAGTGACGAGCAGTCTCTGGCCTGGCTGCCAACGACTAGGATTAGGGTCCATATTCAATAGTTGATCGCAAGAAAGGCCAGTGCGCATGCGAAGAACTCCTCAAACGCAAATTGCAGCGCCGGCGGGAATCCAACAGGCGGCGAGTATCCAAACAAAAAGCGGATCATACGTTCGCCCAATCGCAGGACGATTGAGCAAACCAAATCCTCCCGTGAGAAGAACAGCGACTCCAAGTATCAACGGAATTGCGCCGAAAACAACGAGGAGGGTAGTGTATTTGCTGAACCTCCCCATGGCTAAAGCCAGGGGGTTCTGAGAGAGGCAGAAGGCAGTCTTTCCGGGGCTCTCGCGGTCTCTGTTTGCGGAGGCGCTACATCATCCCCGGCCTCGACGGCCGGCCCAACTCTCTTGATCCGGCGACCCGCTCTAACGCCAGTACGGACGTGGGGTTGGGCAAAGCCCTTCCCGCTTGCAGGTTGAAGTACACTCGACATCGCCGTCCTCAGGAGCGGTTCCGCACTGGCCCAAGCGATCTTGACTTGGGGAATGTCGAGCAAATTCGTATCGCAGCATGTCGCAAGAAACGCGCTGTAGAGATCACGTTGAACCGGCTCTGTCCTGCCATCGCCGAACACATGAACCCGCTGCGAGAGCGGCTTCTTGATGTATTCGCCCGTGGTATGATCGAACTGGCTCAACCGTGTATGCCGGGTTTTGATCTCAATCACTCCACCGCCAGCACTTGCAGCCTTGCGCTGAAGCATCGAGATCAACATTCCTGGCGCACGCACTTTCACGCTGCGACCGTAGTTCTTCTGAAATGACTTGTAGCTCAACTCCTCTGTTTTGATGGTTGTCCCTCGACCGAGAATGCGGTTCGCCAACTCGCCATGCGATCGCTTGCGCTCGGCAGCCAATGCTCGATCGCGCTCGCGTTTCGAAGCGGCAAGCGCCTGATAGCGCTGCGACCTGTTCCACCTTCTCTTACCCTTGATCGCGCGCCCTTTGGCATCGAAGTTGTCCAGGTTGGTTGCACGTCGCGAGCGGTCCATCGCGCGCTGGATTCGACATTAGAAAGCTCAAAGTGCTCCTGGCTAGAATTGAGCCCAGTCGTGACATTGTTCAACAGTTGTTGGATAGCTTCTTCCAGGCGGACATTCTTCGCGGGTCGGCTCTTATTTGCCGCGGGTCGGGTCTTCTTTGCCATGAAATGCCCTCCGTCGTTTTGCAATGGATCATTGGATCAGAATTTGAGGTAATTTAATTTACCTAAAGTTGCCACGAGCTATTTGCAACCGGCGCGGGCCTTCGCAAAACTGAAGTCTTTGGTTATGGCCCCCGCGTTCGCTGGGGCGACGGGTAGTTAGCTCACGACGCACGGCACGCTCAAAAATCCGCGGAAACGCACGCGGCCGCCCCGCACCGGCACTTTGTTCAGCGCGTAGCCCGGAAACCGTTTCAAGAACCGCGAGATCGCGATCCCGCCTTCGAGGCGTGCCAGCGCCATGCCGGCGCATTGGTGCGCGCCGGTTCCGAATGCCAGGTGCCGGTTCGGCATGCGGCCGACGTCGAAGGTCTCGGGATTTTCGAATTGTTTGGGGTCGCGGTTGGCGGCGCCGATGCACAGCGTCACCGGTGTGCCCGGCTCCAGCATGACGCCAGAGAGCTCGACGCGCTCGGTGGTCATGCGGTTACCGAGCTGGTTCGAGCTTTCATAGCGCAGGATTTCCTCAACGGCGGTCTTGATCAGATCCGGATTCTGGATCAGCCGCCGCTTCTCGGCTGGATGCTCTGACAGCGCCACGAGCCCGTTGCCGATCAGATTGGTGGTGGTCTCGTGGCCGGCATTGAGCAGGAAGATGCAGTTGTGCAAGAGCTCCTTCGCCGTCAGCCGCTCGCCATTAGCCTCGCCTTGGATCAATCGCGTCAGCACGTCGCGCTCGGGATTGCCGGGTTTTTCCCGTCGGCGCGCGACCAGCGTTTCGAGATAGGCGAGGAAGTCCTCGACCGCCCGATTGCCGCGGGCAAAGGCTTCAGGGCCGATTACCGGCTCGAGCGCGCCCAAAATCGCCAGCGACCATTCGCGCAACGGCTCGCGCTCGTCATGGGGCACGTCGAGCAGGTTGCCGATCACCTCGACCGGAATGGCTGAGGCGAAATCGCCGATCAGCTCGAAGGTGCCTTTCGCTTCGATGGCGTCGAGCAGCCGGTCGACCAGCGCGATCAGATATCCTTCCATCTCGGCGATGGCGCGCGGCGACAGCGCGCCCATGATCAGCCGCCGCACCCTTGTGTGCGCCGGCGGGTCGTTGAAGACCAGGCTCGTGGTGTGGTGCTCGTAGAGCAGGGAGTCGCCGTATTTCGGCAAGAACTCTCGTTTCTTGTCGGATGAGAACAGTTTGTTCTTGTAGGCGGTGACAAGGTCGTCGTAGCGGGTCAGGAAGTAGGAGCCATTGGGCATTCGCTTGACCGGCTCGCTTTCCCGCAGTGCACGATAGGTCGGGTAGGGGTTGAGGTAGAATTCCGGCGTCAGCCTCTCCAGGTCGAAGCTCGCCGTCAGCTCTCGCGCATCCCTGTTCATGCTGTCATACTCTCTGGGCCGCCCGTCATGCCGTTTTGGCTCTATCGCAAAACGCTTGGGCCACTACAGTCCCGCGACCGGAATCCTTTGCTAGCTGACTGGACATAAAAATGCACGCCCGCGCCGACGCTCCAGCCGAAACTACAACCGAAACTACAGCTTCATGGCCAGAGGAAATTTTTGTGATTTTGCAGCGCTTCGATGTCCGTCAGGTGCCCTATGTGCCGGATGCCGGGCATTCCGAGCTGATCCAGCGGGTGCTGGGCTCGTCGACCATGCGCGGCATTCCCTTGACGACCGAAGAGGAGGGTGTGGCGCTGCTCGCCGGCGCCTGGGCCGGCGGCCATCGCGGCGTGCTGTTGATGCAGTCGAGCGGGGTCGGCAACTGCATCAACATGCTGTCGCTGACGCAAATCCTTCGCTTGCCGTTCCTCACATTGGTGACGATGCGCGGCGAGTGGGGCGAGTTCAATCCCTGGCAGGTGCCAATGGGATCGAGCACGCAAGGGGTTTTCGAGCTCTCGGGCATCAGGGTGTTGCGTGCATCACATCCGGAAGAAGTGCGCGAGGTCATGGAGGCCGCCGCGAGCCAGGCCTACAACGCCTGCACGCCGACCGCGGTCCTGTTGTCGCAGCGGCTGATCGGAACAAAGGTATTCGTGAAATGAGCAAGACAAACCTTCTCGACCGCCGCGACGTGGTCTCCAGCCTGCTCAGGGATCGCAAGGACGCGATCGTGGTCGGGGGCTTGGGCGCCTCGACCTATGACATCGCGGCCGCCGGCGACCACGTCCGCAACTTTTATCTATGGGGCGCCATGGGTGGCGCCGTCATGATCGGCCTCGGCCTGGCGCTGGCGCAGCCGAAACTGCCGGTCGTGGTGATCACCGGCGACGGCGAGATGCTGATGGGGATGGGAAGCCTCGCCACCGTCGGCCTGCAGAAGCCGGCCAATTTTTCCATCGTCGTGCTCGACAACGAAAGCTATGGCGAGACCGGCGGGCAGATGAGCCACACGGCCTCCGCCACCGACCTGGTCGGCGTCGCGCGCGCCTGCGGCATCGCAGATAGCCGCGCGCTCGACACCATGGCCGAGATCGAGGCCTTTGCGCCGGTGCTACAGGATGTCTTCGCAGGTCCGCGCTTTGCCAGCGTCAAGATCGATGCCGCCAACCTCGAGCGCGTGCTGTCCAACCGCGACGGTATGTTCATCCTGACGCGCCTGCGCGGCGCGCTCGGGTTCAGCCCGATCTAGAAATCTTAAGAGACGTCGACATGGATATCCGCGCTTCCGACCAGAGATACAACCCTTACCGCATTTTTTCACGCGAGCAGTGGGCCGCACTGCGTAACGACACGCCGATGACGCTGGAGCCAGGCGAGTTCTCGCAGCTACGCTCGCTGCACGACCGCCTCGACATCAAGGAGGTCGAGGAGATCTATCTGCCGCTCTCGCGGCTGTTGTCGATCTATGTCGATGCCGCGCAGCGGCTCTATTATGCGCAGCGCCAATTTTTGGGCATCCGCGACCGAAAGGTCCCCTACATCATTGGCGTCGCAGGCTCGGTTGCGGTCGGCAAGTCAACCACGGCGCGTGTGCTGCAGGCGCTGCTCGCACGATGGTCGCCGCGGCCCAAAGTCGATTTGGTGACGACCGATGGCTTCCTCTATCCCAACGCGGTGCTCGAGCGCCGGGGACTGATGCAGAAGAAGGGATTTCCGGAGAGCTACGACCTGACGAGGTTGCTGACGTTCCTGAGCGACACCAAGTCCGGGCGAAGCCGGGTGCGCGCGCCGGTTTATTCGCATTTGACCCACGACATCGTTCCGAACCAATGGCAAGACGTCGACGAGCCTAACATTTTCATTGTCGAGGGCGTGAACGTCCTGCAGACTGCCCCGTTACCACAGCACGGCAAGGCGGTACCCGTCGTCTCCGACTTCTTCGATTTCTCCGTTTACGTCGACGCGGATGAGCCGGTGCTGCGCGACTGGTTTGTGAAGCGCTTTCTGACGTTTCGCGACACGGCGTTCCACGATCCTCGGTCCTACTGGCACCGTTATGCGCTGCTTTCGGACGATGAGGCGATCGCCACCGCAATCGCGATCTGGGACCGCACCAATTTCGCCAATCTCGAGGAAAACATCCTGCCGACGCGGCCACGCGCGACGTTGATCCTCAAGAAGGGCGGCGATCACGTGATCGAGACGGTGTCGTTGCGGCGGCTGTGAGTTGAACCAGTTTGCTTCGAGCGTCAGCTGCCGAAGGTTCTGGCGGTGATCTGGCTTACCTCAGCGATGACTTGCTCGCGGGATGACAAAGGCTCGGCGGATTCGGTGCAGTAAATGGTTGCGAGGATCGGGGGGGCCCCGAATCTGCCGGTCGTCGCCAAGTCCCCCGAGGAGGCGGCCGGCCATTTTGGCTGGCTCGGGCTGTTCGCAGCAATTGACTGCCCGACTTCGAGTGCGCGAACTCAGGAACTGCTGGGGTGGCGCCCGACAGGGCAGCCTGGGCTTATCTCCGACCTCGAGGCCCTCGGCACGACAAACTAAGTTGCACTGCAACAGAAATCCTTGACTTTTCGCGTGGGTGAGTGCTTACTCACAAGATGAGTACCCTGCGCATGACAGGCGACCTGCGGCGGCAGCTGATCCTCGGCGCTGCCCGGCGTTGCTTTGCCCGAAACGGTTTTGCCGGCACCACGACCAAGAGCGTCGCGGCGGCGGCGGCCATTTCGGAAGCCTTGCTGTTCAAGCACTTCCCCTCCAAGGCCGCGCTGTACGCGGAAATCCTGGCCGAGGAGTGCGAGGCCGATCCCGATCTGCTGCATCTGCTCGGGCAGGAGCCGTCGACCGCAACCCTGGTCGAATTGGTCAGGGGCATGGTCGGGCACTTCATGCAGATCAACGACGGCCCCTGCGAGCAGGAGGCGGAGCGGCTGCGGTTGATGGTCACGAGCCATCTCGACGACGGCGAGTTCGCGCGGCTGCTCTATGCCAAGATCGGCAAGCTGATCGGGTCGATGTTCACGGCTTCCCTCGATCGCGCCGTGGCCGCGGGTGACGCCTCGCGGATCGGAACCGAGCCGCTCAACCTGTTCTGGTTCGCCCATCACACGGTGCTGATGGCGGCGCTGGCGCGGCTTCCGGCCGTCCCGTGCCTTAACTATGGCGATGCCGCCGACCTCGAACGGCAGCTTTGCGAGTTCATCCTGCGCGGCATCGGACTTAACCAAGCCGCAATCGCCTCTCATCTGGACCGCGAATTGACACAGAACCCGGAAGCACCGGTTGCTGCAGAAAGTGCATGACATGAACATTGCGACTGAACCCAAGCTTGAAGGCAGGCCAATCGACGAGAAGCAGCGTGCCCGCCCGGTGCGGATGGTGCGCTGGTTCATCATCGTCGGTCTCGTGCTGGCGCTGTTGGTGGGCGCGCTGGTTGGCTTCAATGCCTTCCGCAGCCACATGATCGCGCAGTTCTTTGCCAACAATAAGCCGCCGCCGTCCAACGTCAGCGTGTCCGAGGCCAACTCCGAGGTGATTCCGAACCTCCTGACCGCGGTCGGCGATCTCGCCGCCGTGCATCAGGTCAACGTCACCTCCGACGTTTCGGGGCGCGTCACCGACATCATGTTCGCGCCGGGCACGCATGTGAAGGCAGGTACGCCACTGGCGCAACTGTTCGATGAGCCGGATCAGGGCGATCTCGCCAACTTCAAGGCGCAGGCGACGGTGGGGCAGCTCTCGCTCGATCGCGCCAAGCAATTGGCTGCGCGGCAATTCGGTCCCCAGGCGACCGTGGATTCGGCGCAGGCCGCCTACGACCAGGCCATGGCCGGCATCGCCAAGACCCAGGCCCTCATCTCGCAGAAGCTGGTGCGCGCGCCGTTCGACGGCGAACTCGGCGTTCGTCACATCGACCTCGGACAGTACCTGAGCGCGGGCACGATGATCGTCACCTTGACCGATCTGTCTGAACTCTATGCCAACTTCACGGTCACGGAAAAGGGCAGCGCCCAGTTGAAGGTCGGCCAGGTCGTGCGCGTCGCGGTCGACGCCTATCCGGGCCGGACCTTCGAGGGCAAGATCACCACGATCGAGCCGCAGATCGCCACCGATACCCGTAACATCCACGTGCAGGCGACGATCGCCAACCCCGATGAGGTCTTAAAGCCCGGCATGTTCACGACCGTCACGGTGGTGCTGCCGGACAAGCCGCCGGTCGTCACCGTTCCCGAGACCGCGGTGGATTACACGCTTTACGGCGACTCGGTGTTTCTCATCACCGAGAAGAAAGAGGACGACGGCAAGACCGGCCTGACCGCGGTCCGCACCTTCGTGCAGACTGGCAACCGGATCGGCGGGCGCGCCGAGATACTCAAGGGATTGAAGCCCGGCGATCAAGTCGTTGCGGTCGGGCAGCTCAAGCTGCAATCGGGCGCCGCGGTCGTGATCTCGAAGGATCCGGCGCCGCCGATTCCGGCCCAGCCGCCGCGCTACTGATACGCGCCAGCAGGGCATGATCCGCGAGGGTCATGCTGAAAAGCCAGAGAGATCGCTGCGATGGCCTTAACTGATATCTTCATCAAGCGCCCGGTGCTGTCGGTCGTCGTCAGCCTGTTGATCCTGTTGATCGGCTTGCGGGCAGCAACCGTGCTGCCGATCCGGCAATATCCAAAACTGTCGAACACGGTCGTCAACGTCACGACCGTCTATCCCGGCGCGTCGGCGGACTTGATTCAAGGGTTCATCACCACCCCGATCGAGCAGGCGGTCGCCTCCGCCGAGGGCGTCGACTACATGACGTCGTCCTCGGTGCTCGGCACCTCCACGATCCAGGTCTACATCAAGCTGAATTTCGACCCCAACCAGGCGCTGACTGAAGTGCTCGCCAAGGTCAATTCGGTCAAATACCTGATCCCGAAGGAATCCAACGACCCGATCGTCACCAAGACCACCGGCCAGACCACGGCGGTGATGTATCTCGGTTTCTCCAGCGAGGAGCTGAACGGCTCGGCGATCTCGGACTATCTGACGCGCGTCGTGCAGCCGGTGCTGTCGACGGTCGACGGCGTGGCGTCCGCTGACATCCTCGGCGGCCAGACGTTTGCGATGCGGCTGTGGCTCGATCCGGTGCGGATGGCCGGACGCGGCGTGTCGCCGAACGACGTGTCGGCCGCAATCGCCGCCAACAACTTCCAGGCCGCCGCAGGACAAGCCAAGGGCTTCTTCATCGTCTCCAACGTTTCGGCCAATACCGACCTGCAGAATGTCGACCAGTTCAAGCGCATGATCGTCAAATCCAAGGACGGCGGCTTCGTGCGAATGGAAGATATCGCGACCGTCGAGCTCGCGGCGCAAAGCACCGACGCCAGCGTCGCCTTCAACGGCGAACACGCGATCTTCATCGGCGTGCAGGCGACCCCGCAAGGCAATCCGCTGACGCTGGTGAAAGGCGTCCGCGCGCTGTTTCCCGAGCTCGAGCGCAACCTGCCGCCGTCGATGAAGATGAAGGTCGCCTACGATTCCACAAAATTCATCCAGTCGTCGATCGACGAGGTCGAGAAGACCTTGGGCGAAGCCGTGCTGATCGTCGTCGTGGTGATCTTCCTGTTCCTGGCCTCGTTCCGCTCGGTGATCATACCCGTCGTGACCATCCCGCTGTCGCTGATCGGCGTCTGCTCACTGATGCTGATCATGGGATTTTCGTTCAACCTGTTGACGCTGCTCGCCATGGTGCTGGCGATCGGCCTCGTGGTCGACGACGCCATCGTCGTGGTGGAGAACATCCACCGGCATCTAGAGCAAGGCAAACCTCCGGTTCAGGCGGCACTTCAAGGGGCGCGCGAGATCGTCGGTCCGGTCATCTCGATGACGATCACGCTTGCGGCGGTCTACGCGCCGATCGGATTCCTCGGCGGCCTGACCGGTTCGCTGTTCCGTGAATTCGCCTTTACGCTCGCGGGCTCGGTGATCGTGTCGGGCGTGATCGCGCTAACGCTGTCGCCGATGATGTGTTCGATCTTCCTCAAGAGCGCCGAAGAGGGGCGCTTTGCAAAACTCGTCAACCGGGTGTTCGGCGCGATGACCCGCTGGTACGGCCGCAGGCTCGACCGTTCGCTCGACTATCGCCCGATCACCGGCTTGTTCGCGCTGACGATTCTGGGCCTGGTCGGCTTCCTCTATATGCACACCTCGAAGGAGCTGGCGCCGGAGGAAGACCAGGGCATCGTGTTCGCGGTGACGAAGGCCCCCAAATACGCCAATATCGACTACATCGATTACTATGGCGAGAAGCTCGACAAATCGTTCCAGAAATTTCCTGAGACCGATCTCCGCTTCGTGCTGAACGGCATCAACGGGCCGCAGGGCGGCATCGCCGGCATGCTGCTCACGCCCTGGGACCAGCGGACTCGTTCGTCCATCAAGCTGAAACCCTTGGTGCAGGCGGAACTCTCCAAGATCGAAGGCGTCAACGCCTTTGCCTTCAACCTGCCCCCGCTGCCGGGCGGGCCGGGCGGCCTGCCGGTGCAGATGGTGATCAATTCGACCGCGGGCTTCCAGGCTGTTTACGAACAGATGGCGAAGCTGAAGGATGCCGCGCGCAAGAGCGGGCTGTTCATCGTCTCCGACAGTGACCTCGACTTCAACCAGCCCGTGGTGCGGATCAAGATCGATCGTTCCAAGGCGAGCGATCTCGGGCTCACCATGCAGCAGATCGGCGGTACGCTGGCGACGCTGCTCGGTGGCAACTACGTCAACCGCTTCAACCTCGAGGGTCGGTCGTATCAGGTGATCCCGCAGGTGCCGCGTGACATGCGGCTGTCGCCGGAATCGCTCGGCGGCTACTATATCACGAGCGCGACCGGCCAGCAGGTGCCGCTGTCGACGATCGTGTCGATCCAGACCGCCACCGATCCGAACGCACTGACGCACTATAACCAGCTCAATTCCGCGACCTTCTCGGCGGTGCCGATGCCCGGCGTTACGGTCGGCCAGGCTGTGGACTTCCTCGAGGGCGAAGCCAAGAAGATGCCGGCCGGCTTCAGCCACGACTATCTCGCCGACTCCCGCCAATATGTGCAGGAAGGCAATCAGCTCGCGATCACCTTTGGCTTTGCGCTGATCATCATCTTCCTGGTGCTGGCGGCGCAGTTCGAAAGCCTGCGCGATCCCTTGGTGATCATGATCAGCGTTCCGATGGCGATCGTCGGCGCGATGATCCCGCTGTTTTTCGGCCTGGCGACCATGAACATCTACACCCAGGTCGGATTGCTGACGCTGGTCGGGCTGATCAGTAAGCACGGCATCCTGATGGTCGAATTCGCCAATGAGCTGCAGCTCAGGGAAGGGCTCGATCGCCGCTCGGCCATCGAGATGGCGGCGCGGGTCCGGCTGCGCCCGATCCTCATGACCACCGCGGCCATGGTCACCGGGTTGTTGCCGCTGTTGACGGCGTCGGGAGCCGGCGCCGCTAGCCGCTTCTCGATTGGCCTTGTGGTCGTCGCCGGCATGTCGATCGGCACGCTGTTCACGCTGTTCGTGCTTCCGGCCGTCTATGTCGCGATCGCGACCGATCACCGGGCGAACGCCGTATCGGAGCGCGCCAAGGAAATCGAGGCGTTCGACCTCGAGCGGCAGCTCAAGCCGACGTAATCGTTTGCAGGAAGCAGCGGTAGCCCATCGTGGCTCCCGCTTGCGGGCCGCTCATGCTAGGTTCGGGCGTCCGAAACTGGATAGGGGGCTTTCAAAAAATGACGCGCGATTTTGCACCTGGCAATTACCGGTTCATTCCGGCCGTGTTCCAATACTCCAGCGGCGCCATGGCCGATGCCGGCTATGAGATCGAGCGCGTTCGCTTTGACCGCCTGGTGCCGTTGGCTGACGGCTTTGCGCAGGTGGCAAAATATATCCAGGCGGCGGGCCGGCCGCTGACCTCGTTCTGCGCCTGCGAGTTGCGCTCGCCTGCGGCGTTCACCGAGGAGGTATTCCGCGCGTTCAACCTGCACTATGTCAAGACGCTCGGCGAATGGGGGCTGTACGACGGCACCACCAATCCGGTAGCGCGCAGCAATGTCTGTCCGGAGATCGACCCGCCGTCCGAGCCGTCGTTCTACGCCTTCTCGTTCATCCGCCCGAGCCAAAGCACGACACCGACCTTCGTCATCGCCGGCGGCGCCGAAGCCCGCGGCGGCAGCGGCACCTATCCCGAGCGAATCGTGCGCTACCGCGACCTCTCGCCCGATGGCCTGAAGGAAAAGGTCCGCTTCACCACAGCTGAGATGGAGCGGCGGATGGAGGCGTTCGGCTTCGGCTGGAAGGACACCACGGGCGTGCAGGCCTATACCATTTGCGACTTCCACCCGGTGCTCGCGGACGAACTGGTCCGCCGCGGCGCCGCGCGTTCCGGCCTCACTTGGCATTTTGCCCGGCCGCCGGTAATCGACCTCGAATACGAGATGGATTGCCGGCGCGTGATGCAGGAGATTGTGATTTAGACGGGCGGTTGCCCAGATGAAGAGGCTCCAGAGCGACCCGCGCCGACATCCCTTACATCATGGAAATACGTGGGGCCGTGCGCGAGAACCGGCTTCGCGATCCCTCTCGGGTCAAAGTCGAAGATGTTTGCTGGTATGTCGATAACCCCGGCATTTTCGTCTGGATCGAGGATCGGCGGATCGTCGGCTTTTCCGCCGCCGACCCGCGTAACGGCAATATCTTTGCCCTGTTCGTGGAAGAGGCCTACGAGGGGCGGGGCATCGGCCGGGCTCTCTTCGAGCGAGCCTGCGAGGTGCTCATTGACGCTCGTTGCCCGCGCATGTGGCTGACGACATGGCCCGGGACGCGTGCCGAGGGATTCTATCGCGAGGCGGGATGGCAGGTTACCGGCGCCGACGACGGCAACTTGGTATTCGAACGGTGCGACACATCATTGAGTTCGGATCAGGGTGCGACGTCTCTGTAGCCCTGCGCCTCCGATGATCGATCTCGAATAGCGAGGGATTGCAGGCGCGTGGTGCGGGAAGTCGTGATCTGGCGCCTGCGTTCACTCATGAACGAACAGCTTCCGGTCCTTCGTGTCGACGATCTTTCCCGTGGGCGACGAAGGGTCTTCCGCGCTGAATATGATTTCGATGTCATGGACTCTATCGATGACGTCAGGAGGGACTTGCGTTCCCAGATATGCGCCAAGTACCCATCCGGGTCCCTCGTCGACCCAATCCGCGTCGCTTTGGCCTTTCGCTCGCCGATCTCTTGCCCAGCTGATCGACGCGATTAGATCGCTTTCGGGCATCTCGCGTCGCGACTCTCGCATCAACGATTTGACCAGCGCCAATGCTGAATCGCTAGCATCCGCAGACCGATTTGGCTCGGCAGGCGTCGTGTGGGAAACGGCGGTCCATCCAAAGATAGTTGCCAGGGAAAGTACAATTTGAAAGCGCCATGCACGCATTTGGATTGTCCGGACTGAATCTGCAGTCGATCGGCAATTCGAAATATCGTCTCATCATATAAATAAACAGTACACGCCGAAGGTGCTATTTGATGAAACGCGCCTATCGCTCTCGCGGATCAAGCGCGTCGCGCAGGCCGTCGCCGACCAGGTTGAGCGACAACACCACCAGGAAAATCGAAAACCCCGGCCAGATCGCCATCCACGGCGCGGTGGTGAGGAAACGCTGCGCGGCATTGAGCATGCTGCCCCAGGAAGGTGCCGGCGGCTGCTGTCCTAGCCCTAAGAACGACAGCGCGGCTTCGGCGATGATCGCGGCCGCGATCGAGAGCGTCGCCTGCACCAAGAGCGCCGGCATGATGTTGGGCAGGATGTGGAACAGCGCGATCCGCCAGCGCGGATTTCCCATGGCGCGCGCGGCCTCGACGTAATCCTCGACCTTGACGCTCATCACCTGGCCGCGGGTCAACCGCACGAACACCGGCGTTGCCGAGACGCCGATCGCGATCATGGCGTTGCCGAGGCTTGGACCCAGGAATGCCGCCAGCGCAATCGCGAGAATCAGGAACGGGCAGGCCAGCATGGCATCGGTGATGCGGCTGATCAGCGCGTCGATGAAGCCGCCGCGATAGCCCGACAGCAGCCCGAGCGGCACGCCGATCGAAACCGCGATGGTGACCGAGATGAGACCGGCCATGAGCGAGGCGCGGGCGCCAAAGATCACGCGGGTCAGTATGTCGCGGCCGAGATCGTCGGTGCCGAACCAATGCTGTGCCGACGGGGCTTTTCGCACCAGCGTCCAGCTCGTGGCGATCGGATCGTAAGGTGTGACCAGCGGGGCGAATACCGCGAGCAGAATGAAGGTCGCGATCGCGACGAGGCCGATCACGGCGCCCTTGCGCTTGTAGAGCCGGCGCAGCGCGCGCCGCGCCGGGCTCTCCAGCTCGTCCTGCGAGCTGGCAACGGGGAGGGCGGCGAGCACAGCGTCGGTCATGAATTATCCTCGTAACCGCGGATTGACGAGGATATAAGCGATATCGGCAATCAGATTGAGCGTGATGTAGATCGTCGCCGTCACCAGCACCACACCCTGCACCACCGCATAGTCGCGGTTGAACACGGCATCGACGATCAGCTTGCCAAAGCCTGGGATCGAGAAAATCTGCTCGGTCAGCACCGCACCCGATAGCAGCGTGCCGAGTTCGAGCGCGGCGAGCGTGATCACCGGCGTCAGCGCGTTGCGCATCGCGTGCTTCAGGATCACGGAGCGTTCGGAAAGCCCCTTTGCGCGCGCGGTGCGGACGTAGTCGCTTTCCAGGACCTGCAGCATGGCGCTCCGCGTGTGCCGCATCAGGACCGCGGCGATGGCGTTGCCGAGCACGAAGGCGGGCAGGATGGTGGAGGCAAGGCTCGCCTGCCAGTTCTCGGAGAGCGGCACGTAACCGGAGGCCGGCAGCCAGCCGAGCTTGATTGAGAACAGGAAGATCAGCATGATGCCGAGCCAGAAGTTCGGCGTCGAGATGCCCCACAGCGCGAACAGATTGGCGCCGTAGTCCCAGGCGGTGCCCTTCTTCACGGCGGAGATGATTCCGGCGGGGATGCCGATCAGGAAGGCGATCAGGATCGCCATCGACGCGAGTTGCAACGTCACCGGAAGTTTCTGCTCGACCAGGTCGAGCACCGGCACCTTGATGCGCAAGGACTCGCCAAGGTCGCCTGACAGCACGCCCTTGACCCAATAGGCATATTGCACCGGGATCGACTGATCGAGCCTATATTGCTTGCGGATCTGCTCGATCACGGCGGGATCGCGCTCCTCGCCGGCCATCACCAGCGCGGGATCGCCCGGCAGCAGATGCTGCAACGTGAAGATCATGATCGACACGAAGAACAGTGTCGGGATCAGCTGCACGATGCGGCGCGCGAGGAAGTTCAGCATGGGGCGGACACAATCATTTGAACTTCAGCCCGACCACGCGCACCAGCCCATCCGGCATCTGCCGGTAGCCTTCGAGCTTCTTGATATGCGCAATCAGCCACTTGCGGTGGTAGAGATAGATGATCGGCTCGTCATTGAGCACGATCTTGGTCAGCTTCTCATAGATCGCCTTGCGCTCTGCGGGATCGGCGATGAGGCGCGCGTCTTCCATCAATTTGTCGGCTTCGGGATTGGAATAGCCGCCGTCGTTCTGCGCCGCGCCTGAATGCAGAAAGACGTAGGAGTTCCCGTCAGGATCGATGCGGCCGCTCCAGTTGATCTGAAAAACCTGAAAATTTCCGGCAGTCGCGTCCTTGAACGAAGTGGCGAACTCGATGACGCGGATTTTCACCTCAAAACCGGCTTCCGCCGCCATCGATTGAATGACCTGAGCCACGGCTTCGTTCTCCGAGCCCTTCGGGACCATCATGTCCACCGTCACGGGCGGCGTGACGCCTGCCTCCTTCAGAAGCGCCTTGGCCTTTTCGATATCGCGCGGGCGGACCGGAAACGCCGTCTGGTAATAGGGATGCTGCGGGCTGATCCACTGGTTACCGGGCGTGAACTCGCCGTTGAACACCACCTGGTTAACCGCCTCACGATCGATCGAGAGATCGAGCGCCTGGCGCACCTTTTCCGACTGGCTCAACGCGCCCTTGTTCTTGTCGTTCTTGATGTTGATGGTGAGGCCGAGATAGCCGAGTTCCGGCGCGGTCGAGAGCACGAGGTTCGAATCGGAGCGCACGTCCTTGATATCGGTGGCAAGCACTCGCTCGATCAGGTCGAGCCCGCCGGATTTCAGGTTGGCGAGCCGCACGGTGGCGTCGACGATCGGCAGATACACGATCTTGTCGATGAAGACGTTGTCCTTGTTCCAGTAGTCGTTAAACTTCTCGAACACCATGCGGTCCTGCTGCACGCGTTCGACGAATTTGTAGGGCCCCGCGCAAACCGGGTGTAGCCCGAACTTGTCGCCTTCCTCCTTTGCAGCCTTTGGCGAAACCATCATGCCGGCGCGGTCGGTAAGCTGCGCGATCAGCGGTGCGTAGGGCGTCTTCAGCACCAGCTTGATGGTCAGGGGGTCGACGACCTCGACGTGATCGACATTGGCGAGTTCCGATTTGCGGAACGACCCTGGAAACGTCATGTGCCGCTCGATCGAGAATTTCGCAGCCTCCGCATCGAGCGCTTCACCGTCCTGGAATTTCACGCCGGGCCGAAGCTTGATCGTCATCGCCTTGCCGTCGGTGGAGGTCTCATAGGACAGCGCAAGCTGCGGAACGATGTTGAGCTTTTCGTCGATGTCGAACAGCTTGTCGCAGACGGCTGCGAACACGATGCGGCCGACATAGGTGCGCGCCAGCGAGGGATCGAGGATGTCGGGGTCCTCGGCGAGCCCGATGCGCAACGTAGTCTCAGCGCGGACGCCCGTGCTGATCGAAACCAGCAACGCAGCCATCAGCGCCAACAAACGCCAAATCTTCATCGGATCAACCCCTGTTCAAACGACCGCCGGCGGCCTTCATATGCCTACCGGCGGCCGTGCATCCACTATACCATCCCCGACCTTCGTCGGTCCTTCCTCCGAAAGGCTGAAGGCAGCTACTAGTTTCTCCAGCGCCGGCGAAAAGCCGCCGTCAGAGGGCACAATAGCATCCGCTGGCGGCAGTTCCGCGGTCCGGTGACAGGCCGTGGCATGGCCCGATCCATCGGCAAGCAAGTCCGGTGCCTCGATGCGGCAGCGATCGACCGCGAAGGCACAGCGGGTATGGAAGCGGCAGCCCGGCGGCGGATTGAGCGCGCTCGGCATCTCGCCCTGCAACAACAGGCGGCTGCGTCTTGCCTGTGGCTTGGGCACCGGGATCGCGGACAACAGCGCGCGGCTATAGGGATGACGTGGCGAGGCGAACAGCGTTGGTGTTGCGGCGGTCTCGACGATCTTGCCGAAATTCATCACCGCGACGCGGTCGGCGATGTGCTTGACCACGGCGAGGTCGTGCGAGACGAAAATGTAGGACAGTTTGAGCCGGTCCTGCAGGTCGCGCAGCAAATTCAGGATTTGCGAGCGGATCGAGACGTCGAGCGCGGACACCGGCTCGTCGCAGATGATGAGTTTCGGTTCCACCGCGAGCGCGCGGGCGATCGCGATGCGCTGGCGCTGGCCGCCGGAAAATTCGTGGGCATAGCGCCGCGCAACGCGCGGCTCGAGGCCGACCAGGAGCAGCAATTCCTCGACCCGCTCGCGGCGGCGCGCGGGCGGCACCAGACCGTGCAGCGCCAACGGCTCGCTCAGGATCTGGTTCACGGTCATGCGCGGATTGAGCGAGGCGTAAGGGTCCTGGAAAATGATCTGCGCTTGCCGGCGGAAGGCGCGCAACGCGTTGGCATCGAGCGCGAGCAGGTCGTTGCCATCGAAGCGGACGCTGCCCGCATCCGGCTCGATCAGCCGCAGCACCAGCCGGCTCAGCGTGGATTTGCCGCACCCGGACTCGCCGACCAGCGCCAGCGTCTCGCCAGCATCGACATGGAAGCTCACCCCGTCAACCGCTTTGACGAAGGCGGTCGGTCGCCCGAACAGCGAGCGCTCGGCAGGGAAATGCTTGACCAGATTTTCCACCTCGATCAGCGCGGTCATCTTCTTCCCTCCCCACGCGAAGCGAAGCGGAGCGGCGGGGTCGAAACGAGCGAAGCTCGTTCTTTGGGCTCGGGGGTGGGGGGACCTTTTTTGCGGAGGCCGCCCCTCACCCCAGCGCTTTCAGCGCCGACCCGCCCCACCACTCGCAAGTGCTCGTGGCGGGAGGGAAAGAGAACGTATAGCTCTGATCGCCGGGCCATCACGACACCAGCCGTTCCAGCGGCGCCTTGAGGCAGCGCGAGGCGTGACCGGGGCTGATCTCGATCAGCGGCGGCGGCGCTTGCAGGCAGATGTCGCTGACAAAGGGACAGCGCGCGGCAAAACGGCAGCCCGAAGGCGGCTGCGTCATGTTGGGCACCATGCCTTCGATGGTCGCAAGGTGCGAGGTGGTGCGGTCAAGCCGAGGGATCGAGCCGAGCAGGCCGACGGTGTAGGGATGTTGCGGGGAAGCAAACAATTCATCGACGCCGGCGCGCTCGACGATTTCGCCGGCATACATCACCGCGACCTCGTCGCAGACTTCGGCGACGACGCCGAGATCGTGGGTGATCAGGATGATCGCCGCGTGGCTTTCGGCCCTCAGCTCGCGCATCAGGTCGAGGATCTGCGCCTGCAAGGTGACGTCGAGCGCGGTGGTCGGCTCGTCCGCGATCAGAAGCCTGGGGTCGCAGGCCAGCGCCATCGCGATCATCACGCGCTGGCGCATGCCGCCCGAGAGCTTGTGCGGATATTCGTCGATGCGCCGCTCGGGCGAGGGGATATGGACGCGGCGCAACAGTTCGATCGCACGCTCGCGCGCCGAGCGGCGCGGTCCGCCGCGATGGCGCAAAATGGTCTCGACGATCTGGTCGCCGATCGTAAAGCTCGGGTTAAGCGAGGTCATCGGCTCCTGGAAAATCATCGCGAGCCGGTTGCCGCGCAGATCGCGCAAGGTCTGGTCGGATACCTTCAGCAGATCAAAACCGTCGAACCGGATAGCGCCAGAAACTTCCGCCGAGTGTTTCGGCAACAAGCCCATAATCGCCAGCGACGTCACGCTCTTGCCGCAACCGGATTCGCCAACCAGTCCCAATGTCGCGCCGTGGGCGAGCGAGAGGTCGATCCCATCGACCGCGTGCGTGGTGCGGCCGTCGTCGCCGTGAAAGCTCACGCGCAAGCCTTCGATCTCGATCAAGGCTTTTGCCGTCATTGCTCGCCTGCGATCGAGGCTTCAATGCCGGCGTCGATGGTGGCGCGGTCGGTAATCCCCGACGGATTCTGCCGCGTCGGGAGAAATTTCCGAAAATGCACCCAGCGCTCGCGGCTGACTTGCTCGAGCCGTTCGAGCTCGGCGAGCGGATCGGCGTGGTCGTCGACGCGCAGGTCGAGCGCCGACCACTCCTCGTTCTCATAAATCAACAGCGCCGCGGATTGCTTGCCGCGCTTGTCGCCGCCGGCTTGTTCGCCCGCGCGCATTGCCGCGATCAGGCGCCGCGCAAACGGCAGGCTTTCGTTGGCGATATAGGCCTTTGCCGTTTCGTCCAGCACGCTCGCGCCCGCAAGCATGTTGCCGGCGATGGAGAAATTTTTGCCCTTGAGGTGCCCGCACCAGTCGACGCAGTCGCGTCCCGTATGTGCGGCGATCTGCCGTTGCGCATCCATGATGTGCAACTGCCGGCTCTCGCGGCCGCTGTCACCTGCGATCAAGGTCTCGACGATCTCGTGGGGGCTTTTGCCTTCGCGCAACAGCCTCACACCGTCGATGCCGTAATAAGGATTGACCAGGGCTTGCGTCGCGACGCCGCCGATGCCGGGGGCGATGTGCGGCACCCGCGCGCCGACCGCGAAAAATCGCGTCGCGACCGCGATGCCGATCTGGCCGGTCGCATTATCGCGGGCGATGATCGACCAGGTCATATCTCTACCCGTTTGAGCATGATCTGTTCGGAAAACCGGTTCCCACTGTTCCGGATCATGCTCTATCGTCCGGCCGCGTAGCCCTGCATGCCGCGCGGATTGGCGGCGGCGCGACGGCGGCGGCCGGCGCGGGAGGCCGCGGTGAGCCGGCCTTCCGACCAATCGGGCCCGGTTTCGACGATATGGCCGCGGCGCTTCAACTCATCGGTGGCGACCTTCGGCACGCGGTTTTCCACCACCAGCACACCGGGCCGCGAGGTGCGCGGCCAGAACGAGATCGGGAAATGCTCGGAATGCCACGCCGGCGCGTCGATTGCTTCCTGCAGGTTCAATTTGGCGTGGACGTGCCGCAGGAAGAATTGCGTGATCCATTGATCCTGCTGGTCGCCCCCGGGCGAGCCCCAGGCGAGATACGGCTCGCCGTCGCGCAGCGCCATGGTCGGGCTGAGCGTGGTGCGCGGGCGTTTTCCAGGCGCCAGCGAAGCCGGGTGATCTTCCTCGAGCCAGAACATCTGCGCGCGGCTGCCGAGGCAGAAGCCAAGTTCAGGAATGACCGGCGAGGACTGCAGCCAGCCGCCCGAGGGCGTCGACGAGATCATGTTGCCGGCCTGGTCGATGATGTCGAAATGCACGGTGTCGCCGCGTACTTCGCCGAAGCGGCCGACCGTCGGCTCGCCCGCGCCCATCGCGCCCACCGCGTCGCGGTTGCCCTCCGCGCGGCGCAGTTTCACCACGGAACCAAATCCCTCGACCGAGCCCGGGATGAAGTCGAGCGAGGCCTTCTCCGAGATCAGCTTGCGGCGCTCGTCGTTGTAGGCGTCCGACAACAGCGTTGCGATCGGGATGTCGGTGAATTTCGGATCGCCATAAAATTTCTCGCGGTCGGCGTAAGCGAGCTTGGCGCATTCGATCTGCAGATGGATGAACTCCGGTCCCGCCGGATCGAGCCCGTCGAGCTGAAAACCTTTCAGCAGCGCAAGCTGCTGCAGCATCACCGGACCCTGGCTCCAGACGCCGGCCTTGCAGACGGTGTAGCGGCCGTAATCGTAGGTCAGCGGCGCCTCAATCGTCGGCTGCCAGCGCGCCATGTCGTCGGCGGAGAGCACGCCCTTGTGCGGCTTGCCCGAGACGTCCATCACCTCCTGCGTGCGACAGAACGTGTCGATCGCTTCCGCGACAAACCCGTGCGACCACGCTTTGCGCGCGCGTTCGATCTGGGCTGTGCGATCGGCGCCGGCGCTTTCCGCCTCTTTGAGGATGCGGGCATAGGTCTCGGAAAGCTGCTTGTTGGTGAACAGCGTGCCGGGTTTCGGCACTTCGCCATTCGGCAAATAGACGGCTGCCGAGGTCGGCCAGTGCTTCCGGAACAATTGTTCGACGGTCTTGATCGTGGCCGACGCGCGCTCGACCAGTGGGTAACCGTCACGGGCGTAGGCGATCGCTGGTTCCAGCACGTCGCGCAGTTTCAGCGTGCCGTAGTCGCGCAACAAGAGCATCCAGGATTCGAAGGTACCGGGAACGCAGGCCGCCAACAGCCCGGTGCCGGGCACCATCTCCAATCCCTCGCTCTTGTAGTGCGCGATGGTGGCGCGCGCCGGCGCTGGACCCTGGCCGCAAATCACCTCGGTGCGGCCGCGCTTGACGTCGTGGACGATGATCGGCACGTCGCCGCCGGGACCGTTGAGGTGCGGCTCGACCACCTGCAGGGTGAAGGCGGTGGCGACGCCGGCATCGAAGGCATTGCCGTCTTTCTCGAGCGTGGCCATCCCGACCGCGGTCGCGATCCAGTGGGTCGAAGTCACGACGCCAAAAGTGCCTTCGATCTCGGGGCGGGTCGTAAATGGATCGGGATTGATGTTGCTCATGGGAATCCACCAAGTGGTTCTTGCAATTTCTGCTGCGGCGGGCGCACTTGATCACAGCCAAAGCGGCCTGCCAACGGCCGTATGAAGTAGCTTGCTCGCATCCCCGTGATCAGGCCGGCACGGGCGCGAGGTTGACGGCGTGGCAGGCGACGCCGTCAATCAGCGCCGGCGCTTCCCGCCGGCACCGCTCGAAGGCGAGCGGGCAGCGCGGGTTGAAGGCGCAGCCGGGCGGCGGATCGATCGGATTGGGGATCTCGCCCTTCACGGGAATGCGCTGGCGGCCGGACATCGCCAGATCCGGCACCGCGCCGAGCAGCATCTTTGTATAGGGCATGCGCGGCGTGGCGAACAACTCGCGCGCTGGCGCGATCTCGACAATACGGCCGAGATACATCACGCCGATGCGGTTCGCCATGTGCCGGACCACGGCAAGGTTGTGGCTGATGAAGAGATAGGTGAGGCCGAACTTGTCCTGCAGGTCGCGCATCAGATTGAGGATCTGCGCCTGCACCGACACGTCGAGCGCCGAGGTCGGCTCGTCGCAGACGATGAACTCGGCGTCGGAGGCAAGCGCGCGCGCGATCGCGATTCTTTGCCGCTGGCCGCCGGAAAATTCATGCGGAAATTTCATGCCGTCGTCGGCATGCAGGCCGACCAGCGTGAGTAATTCGCCGACGCGGTCCTTGATGTGGCGCTCGCCCCGGATCAGGTCGAAGGCGCGGATCGGCTCGGCGATGATGGCATCGACCCGGAACCGCGGATTGAGGCTCGCATAGGGGTCCTGGAAGATCATCTGGATGCGGCGGCGCAGTTGTTGGCGCACCTGCGCCTGTCTGGGGTCCGTCATCGAGACGCCGTCGATGACGACCTCGCCCGAGGTCGGCGGTAATAGCCCGACGACCATCCGCGCGACCGTCGTCTTGCCCGAGCCTGATTCGCCGACCAGCGCAAAGGTCTCGCCCATTCGGATGTCGAAGGTGACGCCGTCGACTGCTTTGAGATACTCCAGATGGCCGCCTTCGAGCACGCGGTTCAGCCACGGTTTCGAAACGTCGAACACCCGCCGCAGATTCCTGATGCCGACAAAGGGCGAGGTCATGCCGCGCTCTCCTTCACCGCATCGTAGAGATGGCACGCGACCGCTTGCGTGCCGTGCCGGATCGGCTCAGGCCGCTCCATCCGGCAGCGATCGAACGCAAAGGCGCAGCGCGGATTGAACGAGCAGCCTTGCGGGATCGCCGACAGCCGCGGCATCGAGCCGGGGATCTGGACCAGCCGCTTGTCCTCGCCCGCCAGCGTCGGGATCGCGCCCATCAGTCCCTTGGCGTAGGGGTGCAGCGGGTTCTGGATGACGTCCTGCACCGGGCCGATCTCGGCGATGCGGCCGGAATACATCACCGCGACGCGGTCGCAGGTCTCCGCGATCACGCCCATGTCGTGGGTCACCAGCATCACGGCGGTGCCGTGGTCGCGCCCGAGCCGCTTGATTAACGCGATGATCTGCGCCTGCACCGAGACGTCGAGCGCGGTGGTCGGCTCGTCCGCAATGATCAGCTCGGGCTCGGCGCAGATCGCGAGTGCGATCACCACGCGCTGGCGCATGCCGCCGGAAAACTCGTGCGGATAGCCGTCGATGCGCTTGTCGGGCGCGGGAATGCCGACCTCGGCGAGCAGTTCGATGGCGCGCTTGCGTGCGGCCGCCTCGGAGAGGCTGGTATGGGTGCGGATGGTTTCGATGATCTGGTCGCCGATCCGGTACAGCGGATTGAGGCTGGTGAGCGGGTCCTGGAAGATCATGCCGATCCGCTTGCCCCGCACCTTGCGCATTTCTTCCGCCGGCAGATTGTCGATCCGCAAGCCGGATAGATGAATCTCGCCGCCCGAGATGCGGCCGGGCGGATCGATCAGGCCGATCACGGCGAGACCAGTGACGGATTTGCCGGCGCCGGACTCGCCGACCACGCCCAGCACCTCGCCCCTGGCGATCTCGAGGGAGACGCCGTCGATGGCGCGCAAGGTGTGATGGCGGGTGGCGAATTCCACCTGCAGGTCACGCACGGAGAGAACGGGTACGCTCATGAAAAAAAATCTCTCACGACAGCGCGGCTCATCTGAGTTTCGGATTGAGTGCGTCGCGCAGCCAGTCGCCGAGCAGGTTGATGGACAGGATCAACGCCGCCAGCGCAAAGCCGGGGAAGGCGACGATCCACCACTCCCCGGAAAACAGGTAGTTGTTGCCGATCCCGATCAAGGTGCCGAGCGAGGGCATGGTGTCGGGCATGCCGGAACCGAGAAAGGACAGCGTCGCTTCGGTGATGATGGCAAGCGCGAGGTTGATGGTGGCGATGACGAGGATCGGTCCGGTGGTGTTGGGCAGCACGTGGCGCAGCAAGATCACCGGCGCGGACAGGCCGATCAGCTGGGCGGCGGCGACGTAATCCTTGTTCTTCTCCACGAGCACCGAACCGCGCACGGTGCGGGCATATTGCACCCAGAAGCTCAAGCCGATCGCGACCACCAGCACGGCCAGCATGCTCATGGCGTCAAGTCGGTTGCCGAACACCGACTTGACCACGCCGTTGACAAGCAGCGCGATCAGAATGGCCGGGAAGGTGAGCTGCACGTCGGCGATGCGCATGATCAGGCTGTCGACCGCGCCGCCGACATAGCCCGCCATCAGGCCGAGCAGGACGCCGAGCGCGCCGGAGAGGGCGACGCCGAGCACGCCGACCACGAGCGAGATGCGCAGGCCGTAGAGGATGGCCGACATCACGTCGCGGCCCTGTTCGTCAGTGCCGAGCAGGAACGGGCTTTGGCCGTCCGCGGTCCACAGCGGCGGAATGCGCGAATTCATCAACTGAAGCTGCGCCGGATCGAATGGATTCTGCACCGCGACGACGGAGGCGAAGATTGCGAGCAGGAAGAACAGCGCGGTCACCACCGCCGCAGCGATGGTGAGTTTCGAGCGGCGGAAGGAATAGAACAGGTCGCTATCGATTGCGCGTCGGAACCAGCCCCTTGACGAAGCGCGCGTGCGCAGTGTGCTGGCCTCAGTTTTGTGTGGGACGACGGCGTCGCTCATGGTCAGGCCGGGCGGCTGAGGGTCGAGCGCAGGCGCGGATCGACGACGGTGTAGAGGATATCAACCACCAGGTTGATCGTGACGAAAATCAGCGACACCATCAAAAGATAGGCTGCCATGATCGGGATATCGACGTTTTGCACGGCTTGCACGAATAACAGACCCATTCCTGGCCACTGGAACACGGTTTCGGTGATGATCGCGAATGCAATTACCGAGCCAAATTGCAGCCCGGCTACCGTAATCACGGGAACCAGGGTGTTCTTGAGCGCATGGCCGAAATGGATGGCGCGGGTGGTTAGTCCCCGCGCGCGGGCGAAGCGGATATAGTCTGTGCGCAGGACCTCCAGCATCTCGGCGCGCACCAGCCGCATGATCAACGTCATCTGGAACAGGCCGAGCGTGATCGAGGGCATGATCAGCGCCTTCAGCCCGGAAACCGTGAGCAATCCTGTGGTCCACCAGCCGATCCGCACCACCTCGCCGCGGCCGAACGACGGCAGCCAGCCCAGCACCACCGCGAACAGGTAGATCAGGAGGATGCCGATCAGGAAGGTCGGCAACGAAATTCCGATCAGCGAGATCGCCTGGAATAATTTCGTCAGCAAGGTGTCGCGCTTGAGCGCCGAATAGACGCCCAGCAGGATGCCGAACACCATCGCGAAGATGGTGGCGCAGGTGGCAAGCTCGAGCGTTGCCGGCATCCGCTCCTTCAGGAGGTCCGCGACCGGCTGGCGAAACTGGTAGGAGACGCCGAACTTGAACTGCGCGGCGTTGGCGAAATAGCGCGCGAACTGCACGGGCACGGGATCGTCGAGGCCGAGGGATTGGCGGATCGCGGCGCGCTCCGCAGCGGTGGTGTCGATGGCAACCATCTGGTTGACGGGATCGCCGGCAAAGCGGAACATCGAAAACGCGATGATGCCGACCGCAATCATGACGCCGATGGCCTGGATCGCCCGGCGAAGAGTGAAAGCGAGCATGTGATCCTTTCACTTTCCCCTATGGAACTTCAGAGGCGGCGCGCATCTTTGCGGCCTAACGAAAAAGTCCCGACGCCGCAAGGCTGCCGGGACCTATGCATTGATGCTGTTACTCCTGTTTCGTCGCCCAGTACAAGAGCACCTCGTTGTCCGCACGCTGCGTCAATTTTACCTTGTTCGAGACGCCCCACGCCAGCGCCTGCTGGTGCAGCGGGATGTAGCTGTATTCCTTGATGCCGATTTCGAACGCCTGCTTGATCAGCTGATTGCGCTTGGCCGCATCGGTTTCGACCAGCACCTTGTCGGTGAGGGCATCGACGTCCTTGTTGCAGTACCCGCCGAGATTGGCTTCGCCGCGGGTCGGGTCCTTTTCGTCGTTCCGGCAGCCCATGATGTCGTGCAGCACGTTGTGCGAATCCGATGAGGCCGGCGTCCAGCCCAGCAGGAAGAACGAGGTCTTGTACCCGCCGGGCTTCAACACCTTGGCGAAATATTGCTGCTTCGGCTGGGCCAAAAGATCGACCTTGATCCCGATCCGGGCCAGCATGCCGACCACCGCCTGGCAGATTGCGGAGTCATTGACGTAACGGTCGTTGGGGCAATCCATCGTGAGTTCGAAGCCATCGGGATAGCCGGCCTCGGTCAACAGCTTCTTGGCCGCGTCGGCGTCGTATTTCGGCCGCGTGAACTCATTCGAAAGTGCAAACAATTGCGGCGCGACCATCAGCGCCGACGGCGTCGACAGCCCGCGCATCACCCGTTTCTGGATCAGGTCGACGTCGATCGCCTTGTAGAAGGCTTCGCGGACGCGGACATCCTTGAACGGATTTTTGCCCTTGACGCTCGAATACAACAGTTCGTCGCGGGATACGTCCATGCCGAGGAAGATGGTGCGCAGCTCGGGCCCGGTCAGGACCTTGGCGACCCCGCTCGCATTGACGCGCTCGATGTCCTGGATCGGAACCGGCTCGATGACGTCGACCTCGCCGGAAAGCAGCGCTGCAACGCGCGTCGCGGCGGAGGCGATCGGGGTGAAGTCGATTTCCTTCAAATTGGTTTCGGACTTGCCCCACCAGTTCGGATTGATCTTGAACACGGTCTTCACGCCGGGCTGATGGCTCTCGATGAAGAAGGGACCGGTGCCGTTTTCATGCAGCGAGGCGTAGCTCGGCGTGGTTGCTGAGGCCGGCGTCGGCGCCACCGAGTTGTTCTCCTCGCACCACTTCTTGTCCATGATGAACCAGCCGTCCCATTGCGCGATGAGAATGGGATTGGGCGAGTCGAGCGTCACGTCGACGGTGTAGTCGTCGACCTTGACGAACTTCGCATCGGGCGGAATGTTGCTGGTGAAATTCGATCCAGTGGCGCGCACGCGTTCGGCGGAAAAGATCACGTCGTCGGCGGTGAAAGGGTCGCCATTGTGGAATTTGACGCCCTTGCGCAGGTGGAAGCGCCAGTGGGTCGGGTCCACCGTTTCCCAGCTTTCCGCCAGCGCAGGAACGATCTTCAGATCCTTGTCGCGGGTGACCAGGCCCTCATAGACATGGGCATGATGGGCGATCGTCGTCGTCTCCTTGAGCGTGTAGGGGTCGAGTGATTTTAGGTCGCCCTGGTTGGCGTAACGCAGGACCTGGCTCGATGCCGGCGACGCCGCCAAGGCGACGATCGAGCCGACGATCGAGGCAATGGTCGCTGCAAATAAGGATTGACGTACCGACATGTGTACACGTTCTCCGCTGTGGGCACTCGATTTATGAGACACTCGATTTATGAGATGTCGACCGGCGACTTATGAGATGTCGACGGGTGCATGTTGCCAGAGTTTGGCCGCCGCGCAAGCGCGATTTCCGCTGGAAACCTAGCCGTTTCCGCGCACAAACCGCAATAGCTGGCATCAGTGTTAACGTCGGCTGTGCGTCGATGACATTCAACTTTCGCAGTGCCGCAACTTTCGGAGTGGCGCAGCTTTCGTAGTGCCGGATGGGAACGCAAGGCTGACGTTCTCGTCCTCGGCGCGCGCGTGGTCGGCGCAAGCCGTCTTGCCCCCGCTTTCCGCGCTGAACGGTTTGGTTGACCATATCGGGGGAATGGCGGGGGCCGAACATCCCAGCGCGGCGTCAGCTCGCTTGCGCGAGCGAGCCAATAGTGGCGATACTGCCGAAAGGCCATCACAGCGCGGTCAGGATCGGACATGAAGGTTAACATCGAAATAGATTGCACGCCCCTCGAGGCCCGGCAATTCTTTGGGCTCCCCGATGTCTCACCGATGCAGGTAGCGGTGATGGAAAAGATGCAGCAGCAGGTGATCGCCAACATCGACAAGGTGTCGCCGGAAGCGCTGATGCAGAGCTGGTTCACGTTCGATCCGAAAATCGCCGAACGGTTCCAGGACATGTTCGTCACCATGGCGGGTCTCGGCGGCACGCGCACTAACGACAAGAAGAAGTAATGGCGGACGAGGAAGGCGAGGCACAAGCTCCACGCCGGCTTCGTCCGCCAGGTCTCGGCCTATTGTTGGCGGAGGCGAGGGGGATCTTCGAGTTCAACGCCAGTCTCCTGCTATCGCCGCTGCTGCTGCGCGCGCCGCGCGGCGACGGCCATCCAGTGTTGACGCTGCCGGGATTTCTCGCCAGCGATCTGTCGATGGCGCCGATGCGGCGATACCTGAGCGAGCTCGGCTACGACACGCGGGCGTGGCGGATGGGCCGCAATATCGGCGGCGTGGCGCGGATGCGAGCCGCGCTGCTCGATCGGCTCACCGAAATTCACCGAGATAGCGGGCGCAAGGTCTCGATCGTCGGCTGGAGCCTCGGCGGCGTCTATGCACGCGATCTGGCACTGCAGGCGCCCGAGATGGTGCGATATGTGGTGACGCTCGGAAGCCCGTTCGCGGGCGATGTGAGAGCGACCAACGCCACGCGCCTCTATGAGGCGCTGACCGGCGAAACGGCCGAGGACAATTCGGAGCTCAAGAGGGCCATCGCCGGCGACCTACCGGTCCCGGCCACCTCGATCTATTCGAAGAGCGATGGCATCGTGAACTGGCGGACCTGCCGGCTAAACCCCTCTGACAGGTCAGAGAACATCGAGGTCTACCTTGCAAGCCATGTCGGGCTTGGCGTCAATCCGGCAGCACTTTGGGCGGTGGCGGACCGGCTCGCCCAGGGGGAAGGCCAATTCCAGCAATTTGACCGATCGGGGCCCTTTGCCATTGCCTATGCCCCTCACGAGAAGGCACAATCGGCCTGACGCCCAGAAGCACGAAAAGCGCCGGGCGATCGACGAGCGTGATCCGGAAACAGCCTGCCCCGCACTTGATGCGGGATGGAAACCGGTTTTCCGAAAAGATCATGCTCAAACAAAGAATGAGATCATGATCCGATTCAACCCAAGGGATCATGAACTAACGGGAGGCAAGCATGGGTGACGGCAAGAAACTGTCCTCGCTGGACGCGTCGTTTCTGTACCTGGAAACGCCGGAGATGCCGATGCATGTCGGCAGCATGGCGATCTTCCGCCTGCCCGAAGATTACCAGCACGACTTCTTCGAGGACTTCAAGGCGATGATCGCCTCGCGGCTGCACATCGCGCCGATCCTCAAGGTGCGGCTGGAGAAGGCGCCGCTCGACATCGATCATCCCTCCTGGGTCGAGGACGACCAGTTCGATATCGACCGCCACGTCTTCCGCGCCAGCCTGCCGGAGCCGCGCGACCGCGCCACGCTGGAACGCATCGTCGGCTGGATGCACGCCAAGCTTTTGAACCGCGCTCGTCCGCTCTGGGAGTTCTATGTCTTCGAGGGCATGAAGGACAACGAGATCGGGCTCTATTCCAAGATGCATCACGCTTGCATCGACGGCGGCGCGGGCGCGGCGCTCACCAACATGATCTACGACATCTCGCCGATCCCGCGCAAAGTCGAGCCGCCGACGGCAAAAGCGAAGGTCGAGCAGGAGCCGCGCGACATCGCCGCCAACCTGCTCGATTCCTACCAACAGCTCTGGACCCAGCCGCTCGATGCCGCCGCCAAGAGCATCGAGCTGCCGCGCTCCGGCAAGAGCGATCTCGGCTCGATCCTGTTCGACAATGCGATGTACCAGCTCGAAAGCGCGATGCGGTTTGCCGGCAATATTCCGGGCATGATGAAGAGCGTCTCCGACGTGCTCGGCAAGATTTCCGATCCGAAATCGCGCGACAGCATTGCCAGCATGATGTCGCCGCCGAGCATCCTCAACAAGTCGATCTCCTCCGAGCGCAGCTTCGCGGGCACGTCGATCTCGCTGTCACAGGCGAAGGCGCTTGCCAAACAATCCAGCGGCAAGCTGAACGACGTGGTGCTGGCGCTCGCCTCCGGCGTGGTGCGGCGTTATCTGTTGCAACAGGGCGCGCTGCCGGCGAAATCGATGACTGCCGCGGTGCCGATCTCGCTGCGCGAGGAGGGCAACACCGCCGCCAACAACCAGGTGTTCGGCATGATCTGCTCGATCGCCACCAACGTCGAGGATCCCAAGACGCGGCTTGAGACGATCATCGCGCAGTCCACCAAGTCCAAAGAGATGTCGCACCCGCTGCGGGCGTTCATGCCGCAGGTCTCCAACATCTCGATGCTGGGGGCGCCGATGCTGGTCCAGGTCCTGGCGCTGCTCTATAGCCGCTCGGGCCTGTCGGACGTGCTGCCGCCGTCCGCCAATATCACCGTGTCGAACGTGCCCGGGCCGCGGCAGACGTTGTATGCGGCGGGTGCGGAACTGTTGCACATCTTCCCGGTGTCGATCGCAACCCACGGAATTGCGCTCAACATCACCGTGCAGAGCTATCGCGACCAGCTCGATTTCGGCTTCATCGCGGGGGCCAACATCCTTCCGCATGTCCAGGTGCTCTGCGACATGCTGCCGGAGGAATTTGCCCTGCTCGAAGCCGCCTATGCGCCCCCAGAAGCCGACGTCAAAGGCGCGGCTGGATAGGACGAAAAAAATGATCGAGATGCCGCCGCTGCAATTCGCAAACACCAACAGGATTCGGATGGGCTACTACGAGGCCGGTCCGAACACCGACCAGCCGCCGCTCGTGCTCTGCCATGGCTGGCCCGAGATCGCGTTCTCCTGGCGGCATCAGATCAAGGCGTTAAGCGAGGCCGGCATCCGGGTGATCGCGCCGGACCAGCGCGGTTATGGCGCGACAGACCGGCCGGAGCCGGTCGAGGATTATGACATGGAGCATCTGACCTCGGATCTCATCGGCCTGCTCGATCATCTCAATATCGAAAAGGCTGTTTTTGTCGGTCACGACTGGGGCGGCTTCATCGTCTGGCAGATGCCGCTGCGCCACATCGACCGCGTCGCCGGCGTCGTCGGCATCAACACGCCGCATACCAACCGCGCCTGGGCCGATCCGATCGAGATGATGCGCGCCCGCTTCGGCGAGCAGATGTATATCGTGCAGTTCCAGGATTCCGCGCACGGTCCCGACAAGATCTTCGATAGCCGGGTCGAGCAGACCTTTGATGCCTTCATGCGCAAGCCGGTGCCGCGGCCCGACACCACACCAGACGAACATGTGATTGCCGGCGTCGGCGCCTCACCGCGACTTAATCTGGCGTTTCCGCAGATGATCGCGGGTTACGACGCCAGGCACGATCCGCGTACGCCGATCCTGTCGGCCGAGGAAAGGCAGGTGTTCGTCGATACCTTCAAGAAAACCGGCTTCACCGGCGGCATCAACTGGTATCGCAACATGTCGCGCAACTGGCAGCGCGCGGCCGGTCTCGATCATACCGTACGCGTGCCGTCGCTGATGATCATGGCCGAGAACGATCAGGTGCTGCCGCCGTCGTCCACCGACGGCATGGAGAAGCTCATTCCCGACCTCGAGAAATATCTGGTGCGCGGCAGTGGCCATTGGACGCAGCAGGAAAAGCCGGAGGAGGTCTCGGCCAAGCTGATCGAGTGGCGCAGGAAGCGGTTTGGGTAGAACGCAAGAAGTCGCCGCAACGTCATTGCGAGGAGCGCAAGCGACGAAAAATCCAGACGTCGTCATTCCGGCTCCTTCGATGCTCCGTATCGCCCCGGAATGACAGTGGGGGACTAATCCGAAAATGGCGCCGAAGAACAGACTGAGCCCGATTCCGCAACCGCCGACCAAGCCGGTGGTTGGCAACATGCTGTCGCTGGATTCAAGCGCGCCGGTGCAGAACCTGACGCGGCTCGCCAGGGAATTGGGGCCGATCTTCTGGCTCGACATGATGGGCGCGCCGATCGTGATCGTCTCCGGCCACGATCTTGTCGAGGAACTCTCTGACGAGAAGCGCTTCGACAAGGCGGTGCGCGGGCCGCTGCGGCGGGTGCGCGCGGTCGCCGGCGACGGCCTGTTTACCGCCGACACCTCGGAGCCGAACTGGAGCAAAGCGCACAACATCCTGCTGCAGCCGTTCGGCAACCGCGCCATGCAGTCGTATCACCCGAGCATGGTCGATATCGCCGAGCAGCTCGTGCACAAATGGGAGCGGCTGAACGCCGCCGACGAGATCGACGTCGTGCACGACATGACCGCGCTGACTTTGGATACCATCGGGCTGTGCGGCTTCGACTACCGCTTCAATTCGTTCTACCGGCGCGACTACCATCCGTTCGTCGAGTCGCTGGTGCGCTCGCTCGAAACCATCATGATGATCCGCGGACTTCCGTTGGAAAACCTGTGGATGCAGAAGCGCAGGCAGCACCTCGCGGCCGACGTTGCGTTCATGAACAAGATGGTCGATGCGATCGTCGCCGAGCGGCGCAAGAACGCGGAAGCCAGTGAAGACAAGAAGGACATGCTGGGCGCCATGATGACCGGCGTCGATCGCTCAACCGGCGAACAGCTCGACGACGTCAACATCCGCTACCAGATCAACACCTTCCTGATCGCCGGCCATGAGACCACCAGCGGACTGTTGTCCTATACGCTGTACGCGCTGTTGAAACACCCAGATATCCTCAAGAAGGCCTATGAAGAGGTCGACCGCGTGTTCGGCCCCGACATCAACGCGAAACCGACCTATCAGCAGGTGACAGGGCTCACCTACATCACGCAGATCCTCAAGGAGGCCCTGCGGCTGTGGCCGCCGGCGCCGGCCTATGGCATCTCGTCGCTCAAGGACGAGACCATCGCTGGCGGCAAGTACAGACTGAAAAAGAACACCTTCATCACCATCCTGGTGACGGCGCTGCACCGCGACGCAAGCGTCTGGGGTCCCAACCCGGACGCCTTCGACCCGGAAAATTTCAGCCGCGAGGCGGAGGCCAAGCGTCCCGTCAATGCCTGGAAGCCGTTCGGCAACGGCCAGCGCGCCTGCATCGGCCGTGGTTTTGCCATGCACGAGGCGGCGCTCGCGATCGGCATGATCCTGCAGCGCTTCAAGCTGATCGATATCAACCGCTATCAGTTGGTGCTGAAGGAAACGCTGACGATTAAGCCGGAGGGCTTCAAGATCAAGGTCCGTCCGCGCAACGACAGGGATCGTGGCAGGTTCGTCGGCGCCGCGCCCGTCGCGGTGGCCGGCGCCGCTCCCGGGCCGCGCGCCCGCACGCGGCCCGGCCACAACACGCCGCTACTGGTGCTCTACGGATCGAATCTCGGTACCGCGGAAGAACTGGCGACGCGCGTTGCCGATCTCGCCGAGGTCAACGGTTTTGCCACGCGCTTGGCGCCGCTCGATGATTTCGCGGGCCAACTGCCGAAACAGGGCGGCGTCCTGATCTTCTGTGCGTCCTACAACGGCGCGCCGCCCGACAATGCCACGCAATTCATCAAATGGCTGCGCGGCGATCTCGCCAAAGATGCACTGGCAGGCGTGAATTACGCGGTGTTCGGCTGCGGCAACAGCGACTGGGCCGCGACCTATCAGTCGATCCCGCGCCAGATCGACGAACAGCTCCGCGCGCACGGCGCACGCAGCGTCTATGCACGCGGCGAGGGCGATGCGCGGAGCGACCTCGACGGCCAGTTCGAGAGCTGGTTCACCGCGCTCGCGCCTGAGGCGGTGAAGGCGTTTGGGCTCGATTCAAGTTTCAGCCGGAGCGCCGACGACGAGCCGCTCTACAAGATCGAGCCGGTGGCGCCGAGCGCGACCAACGCGATCGTCGCGCTCGGTGGCGCGGCGCCGATGAAGGTCCTGGTCAACAAGGAACTGCAGAACAAGTCGGGCCCCAATGCTTCTGAACGTTCGACCCGGCATGTCGAGGTCGAGCTTCCGGTGGGGTTGACCTATCGCGTCGGCGATCATCTGAGCGTGGTGCCGCGCAACGAGCCTTCGCTGGTCGATCAGGTCGCGCGGCGGTTCGGCTTTCTGCCGGCCGACCAGATCAGGCTTAAGGTCGCGGAAGGGCGACGCGCGCAACTGCCGACGGGCGACGCCGTTTCCGTCGGGCGTCTGTTGACCGACTTCGTCGAACTGCAGCAGGTTGCGACGCGCAAGCAGATTCAGATCGTGTCGGAGCACACGCGCTGCCCGGTGACCAAGCCGAAGCTCTTGGCCCTTGTCGGCGAGGACGCCGCTTCCGCCGAGCGCTACCGTGCGGAGATTCTTGCCAGGCGCAAATCGGTGTTCGATCTGCTGGAGGAATATCCGGCCTGCGAACTGCCGTTCCACGTCTATCTTGAAATGCTGTCGCTGCTCGCGCCGCGTTATTATTCGATCTCGTCCTCGCCCTCAGGCTATCCCACGCGCTGCAGCGTCACCGTGGGTGTGGTCGAAGGCCCCGCCGGTTCGGGACGCGGCATCTACAGGGGCGTCTGCTCGAACTATCTCGCGAGCCGCCGCGAGGGCGAAACCATCCATGCCACCGTGCGCGAAACCAAGGCGGGTTTCCGCCTCCCGGATGACGCGTCGGTGCCGATCATCATGATCGGCCCCGGCACCGGGCTCGCGCCGTTCCGCGGCTTCCTGCAGGAGCGTGCGGGGCGCAAGGCCAAGGGCGCCGCCCTCGGGCCTGCGATGCTGTTCTTCGGCTGCCGCCATCCCGATCGGGATTTTTTATATGCCGACGAGCTAAAGGCGTTCGCGGCTGGCGGCATCACCGAGCTCCATACGGCGTTTTCGCGCGGCGAGGGACCGAAGACCTATGTGCAGCATCTTATCGCCGCGCAGAAGGAGAAGGTCTGGAGCCTGATCCAACGCGGCGCGGTGATCTTCGTCTGCGGCGACGGCTCCAGGATGGAGCCGGACGTCAAGGTAACCTTGGTAACAATGTTTTGCGAGCACACGGGCGCCGATGCCGCGGCCGGCGCGCGCTGGATCGAGGATTTGGGCACCGAGAACCGCTATGTGCTCGACGTCTGGGCGGAGGGATAGATCTCCGCTGTCGTCCCCCGCGAAGGCGGGGACCCAGAACCACAGGCCTTTGTTGTTGTGCTGGCTGTGGCTCCAGCTTCGCGTGATCACACAAGCCTGTGGTTATGGGTCCCGGCGTTCGCCGGGACGACGAAAGTGAAATCAGGCCGCCTTCGCCGCCGCGCCATGGGCGTGCTTGTCGATGGTGTCGATGATTTGCGGCCACATCGGGATCGGGATGGCGTGGCCCATGCCTTCGATCATCAATAGTTTCGCGCCGGGGATCGAGGCGGCAGTATCCTTGCCGCCGGCGGGATGCACCAGGGGATCGACGGTGCCGTGAATGACGAGCGTCGGCGCTTTCACCGCGCGCAGCCGTTCCTTGCGGCTGCCTGAGGCGAGGATGGCGCGGAGTTGCCGCCCCACACCGGCCGGATTGAGGCCGCGCTCGAACACGCGTTCGGCGCGGGAGCGATCGAGCGCCTCGTCCTCGGGGAAACTGCCGACCCGCAGCAGCTTCCAGGTCTGCGCGAAGCGCGCCAGAAACTCCTCCTTCGTGTTCGGCGGCGGCGCCATCAGCATCGCCGCGGCTTCGCGCGTCGGTCCCGGCACCCTCGGATTACCGGTGGTCGACATGATCGAGGTCAGCGAGCGCACCCGCGCCGGAAACGTGATCGCGATTTCCTGGGCGATCATGCCACCCATCGAGGCGCCGACCAGATGCGCCGATTTGATGCCGAGCGCGTCCATCAGCCCGGTCGTGTCCTGCGCCATGTCGCGCAGCCGATAGGGTGCCGCGACCGGTATTTTCAAGAACCGCAATTTCAAGAGCTCGACCGGGGTCAGCCGCTTGCCGCCGGAGAGCTTGGAGGACCCTCCGATGTCGCGGTTGTCGAACCGGATGACGCGAAAGCCGCGCGCGGCGAGCTGTTCGCAGAACGCGTCGTCCCACAGCACCATCTGGGCGCCGAGCCCCATGATCAGGAGCATCGGCTCGGCGTTGGCGTCGCCGAAGATCTCGTAGCAGATGTCGATGCCGTTGGCGCGGGCGAGCTGCGGCGGCTGATGGGCGAGGGGGCTCACGATGGTGCTTCCTTGCGTAGCGTTTTTGCGGTGGAAAGACGCGCTTTGAGCGAACTCTATGCCACGCTTTGGCGTATCGTTGAAGGCTCCCGAGCGACCCTTCTGCACCGACCTCGCGCCCTTGATGTTGACCGTCTTGCGTTAAGGGTGTGGTATGGCCGAAAAGAAGGGCATCGAAGCCCTCGTGCGAAGTGGAGGACGCCCATGGCCGACCAAAGCAACGATCCGCTCGCGTTGTGGCAGAAAATGATCGGCGAGATGGAGAAGGGGTTCAACGCCTTCGCCAATCAGGCGATGGCGTCGCCGCAGTTCTCCAGGGCGATCAACCAGGCGGGCGGGGTCACGGCGGGCGCGCAAAAGCAGCTCGGCGAGCTGATGGAAAAATATCTCGTCAGCATGAACATGCCGAGCCGATCGCAGATGGTCGGCATGGCCGAGCGGCTGCAGTCGATCGAAGGCCAGTTGAACGAGATCAAGACGCTGCTGCTGCAGATGAACGGCATCTCCGGCATGACCAAAGACAGCCTTGCCGCAGCACCGAGGCCGCCGCGCACCAGGCGGCCGCCGCCATCGCCGCCTCCCCAGACCGGAGAGAAAAAATGAGCGCTGCCGCGGGACTTGATCTGGCCTCCATTCCGGATCGGATCCAGTCCGAGGTGCAGCGCGCGATCCAGCGCAGCATCAAGGGTGTCGAATATTTTGCTTCCTCCGGTCCCACGCTCGGCTCGACGCCGAAGGATATCTTGCAGGTCCGCGGCACCGTGAATCTCTATCACTATCGGCCGGTGGCGGATGAAATCTACCGCGTGCCGATCCTGATCGTGATGGCCACCACCAACCGCGGCTACATCCTCGACCTGGTGCCCGGCCAGAGTTTCATCGAGTTTCTCTTGCAGCGCGGCTACGACGTCTACATGCTGGACTGGAGCGCGCCGAAGCCGGAAGAGAAGAGCTTGCGGATGGAGGACTATGTCCTCGATTTCATCCCGGATTGCGTCCGCCGCGTGCAACAGGATTCCGGCGAGAGCGATGTGACCGTGATCGGCTATTGCTTCGGCGGCGTGCTGTCGCTGCTGTACGGCTCGATTTTCAACGACGGGCCGATGAAGAACCTGATCTGCTTCACCACCCCGATCGATTTCCGCGAAATGAAGCTGTTCGCAAACTTCTCGGATCGCCGTTACTTCGATGTCGACCGTCTGGTCGATAGTGTCGGCAACGTGCCGGCGGAGATGATCCTGTCCTCATTCGAGATGCTGCGGCCGGCCTCGCGTGCAGCAAGCCAGGTGCAGCTCTGGGAAAACATCTGGAACGACGAATTCGTAAAATCCTACCGGATGTTCGACCGCTGGGCGACCGACACGCTGCCGTTGGCCGGCGAATATTTTCGTACCATCACCAAGGACCTGATGTGGGACAACAAGCTCTATGAGGGCACGATGTCGGTCGGCGGTCGCACGGCCGATCTCTCCAAGATCACGGTCCCGATCCTGCATGCGGTCGCCGAGCACGACCACATCGTTCCCTATGAGGCGGCGAGGCACCTGATCCCGAAGATCGGCTCCAGCGACAAGGAGGAGGTGATGCTGAAAGGCGGTCACGTCAGCCTGGTCGCAGGCGCCAACGCGATTCGGCGGCTGTGGCCGAAACTGGACTCCTGGCTGGGTGAAAGATCGACATGAGCGAACCACGTACCTATCCGCGTCACGTCAGGCTCGATGCCGGCGACATCGAATTTCGCCTGATGTCGCGCGCCGACGAAGCCAGTGTGCTCGACTTCGCGCAAAGGCTGCCGACGCATGACTTGCTATTCCTGCCGCGCAATATCAGCCAGCCGAAGGTGCTCTCCGCCTGGATCAACGAGATCGAGCGCGGCGCGATCACGAGCCTGCTCGCGGTGAAGGATGGCAAGGTCGTCGGCTGCGGCACGCTGGTACGCGACCCGCTTTCCTGGTCGCCGCATGTCGGCGAAATCCGGATGGTGGTCTCGCTGGACGTGCGCGGGCAGGGCGTCGGGCGCGCGCTGTCGCAGGAGACCTTTGCGCTGGCTTTGGGCGCTGGCCTGGAAAAACTCTCGGTCCAGATGACGGTCGACCAGCAGGCCGCGATCGCCCTGTTCGAGAGCCTGGGCTTCAAGGCCGAGGCGCTGCTCCGCGACCATGTCCGGGATGTCGACGGCAAAACGCACGACATCGTGGTGCTCGGGCACAATATCGCGCAGGCGCAGGCCCAGATGGAAGCCTATGGGTTGCCGGGGGCGGTCGAGCATTAAGCTCGTCGGGCGGGCAGAACGCCCAATTTTAGAGCTAATCACGGTTTCGTGATATCGCACTGCAATATCTGTGTTGCATCGCACCATTAACTATGGCACAACACTTTTGCCCCGGGCCAAATCCGGACGGGGTGAGCCCATAGCTCAAAACCTGAGGATGGAGAGACCCATGACCACCGAAACCAACCCGATGTTCGAAACCGTGAAGGGAGCCTTCGCTCCTGTTACCGAAGCGCTCAAGAACCTCCAGAACATGGAAGTTCCCGAGGCTGCGCGCGAGTTCGTCAAGAAGACTGCCAGCACCGCCAAGGAACGCGCCGCCGACGTTTATGCGGGCTCCGAGAAGGTGACGGCCGCGATCGAGACCGCCGTTGCTGATTCCGTCAGCGAGGCCGCCAAGATCAGCCGCAACATCCAGCAGGCGATCTACCAGGACGCGGAAGCGTTCTTCGCCGGCATCGACAAGCTGGCCTCCGCCAAGTCAATCAACGAGGCGGTGCAGATCCAGTCCGACCTGGCGCGTGCGCAGGGCGAAGTGATCGTGTCGCGGGCGAAGTCGACCACCGAATATCTCGGCAAGCTCGTTGCCAACGGTGCGAAGACCGCCCAGGACAACTTCGCCAAGGTCTACAGCAAGACCGCCTGATCGTTCGTCTGCTTAGTCGATCATTTCAAGGCCCGCTTCGCGCGGGCCTTCTTTTTTGGCATGCGTCCTCATACGTCATGGACGTGTTGTTCTCCGTCATTGCGAGGAGCGCAAGCGACGAAGCAATCCACTCTTCGCTTTGCGGAAGCATGGATTGCTTCGCTTCGCTCGCAATGACGAGTACGCTGAAGCCGCTGTGAAATCTCTGCGATAGCATCATGACACTGCCCGCCACCTTCTCCTTCGACACTCCCGGCGACGCGTCGCGCGCGGCCGAGCTTCGCCGCGTCAAGGCGCTGGCGACGCTGGTGCTCGCGGCGACGCTGGCGCTGTTTGTGCTCGCAAAACTGCTGTTGAACGTGCATCCGGTATTCGGCTTCGTCGCGGCGTTTGCAGAAGCCGCCACCATCGGCGGGCTCGCCGACTGGTATGCGGTGGTGGCGCTGTTCAAGCGGCCGTTGGGCTTGCCGATCCCGCACACGGCGATTATCCAGAGCAACCAGCATCGCATCGCCGACAAGCTCGGCGAGTTCATCGAGGTGCATTTTCTCGAAGCCGCCCCCATCGAAGCCAAGCTGCGCCAGATCGATTTCGGTTCCTTCATCGCCGACTGGCTGCGCGACCGCAAGCGCAGCGACGACCTCGCGCGCTTCGCGCTGCGCCTTCTGCCCGAGGCCTTTTCGGCGACGGAAACCTCGGGCCTGATGACGTTCATCACCCGCCGCCTGACCACCCAGTTGCAGGGAATCGACCTCGCGCCGCTCGCTGCCGGCACGCTGCGCGCTTTCGTCGAAGAAGGGCGGCACCAGGGACTGCTCGACGATTTTTTGCGGATTGTCCACGACACGCTGACGCAAGCCGATACCATGGCGATGATCCGTGCGAGAATTCGCGCCGAATTGCCGACACTGCTAAAACTCTATCGGGCCGACAAGTTTCTCCTGAACAAGATCGTGTCGTCGGCGACCGCATTCTTCGAGGAGGTCCGCGGCGATCCCAAGCATCCGTTCCGCGCCGAGTTCGATCGCATGGTGCTCTCCTTCGTCGACCGGCTCGGCACCGACAAGAGCTATGCCGAGCGCATCGACGGCTTGAAGCGCGAGCTGTTGGCGCGCCCCGAACTGAGTGATCTCGTCCACACCATCTGGTCGAACACGCGCACCTTCATCGAGCGCAGCGCCTCGGGCGAGACCCAGGTGCTGCAGCACCATCTGGCATCGATGTTCGTCGCGGCCGGCGAGGCGCTGGCGGGCGATGGCGAGCTGCGCGGCGAGATCAATCAGGGCCTCGTCACGGTGCTGCGCAGCTTCATCGCCGATCAGAAGAGCGGCGTCTCGACCTTCATCTCCGATCAGGTCAAGGCGTGGAATATGGGGCAACTGATTTCGCTGATCGAAATCAACATCGGCAGGGACCTGCAATATATCCGCTTCAACGGCTCGCTGATCGGGGGCCTCGCGGGACTGGCGCTCTACACCTGCGAGTTCCTGTTGCGGTTATTGTGACTAGTCAACCACGGCAGTGCCTTAGTTGTGGCAAGTGTGACCTGGCGCGCTTGAAACGCCCGAAGCGGTTCCCTAGCTTGTAGGTGTTGCGTTGCAAAACGATTCCAGCGTTTTGCGCCTACCATTGATCCGCTGGCCGGCTGCCGCGACGTTAGGGGCCGGACCTGAAAAGGAGATACGATGTCCGTTGCTGCGCAGACGCTTCGCCCGCCGTCCAGGACCCTGATGTTTCTGGAAGGCCGCGCCATTCATGAATTCGGTGCCTTCATCGGCGCACTACCGCTGCTGAGCCTGGCGCCGAAGGGCGATGGCCATCCGGTGCTGGTGCTGCCCGGGCTGGTCGCCTCCGACACCTCGACCCGGCCGCTGCGTGCTTTCCTGAAGAGCCGCGGCTATGCCGCCAGCGGCTGGCGTCAGGGCCGCAATCTCGGTTTGCGCGAAGGCGTGCGGGACGCGATGGTCGATCTCGTGCACGAGCTCAGCGACGACCACGGCCGCAAGGTCAGTCTGGTTGGCTGGAGCCTCGGCGGTCTTTACGCGCGCCAGCTCGCCAAGATGATGCCGGAGCGCGTGCGCTCGGTGATCACGCTCGGCAGCCCGTTTGCCGGCCATCCCAAGGCCACCAATGCCTGGCGCGTCTATGAGCTCGCCAGCGGCCGCCGCGCCGACGAAGAGGATCCGCGCTTCGGCGGCTCGCTCGCCGAGCCGCCGCCGGTGCCGACCACCGCGATCTTCAGCCGCACCGACGGCATCTGCGCCTGGCAGGGTTGCATGGAAAAGCCGTCCGCGACATCGGAGAGCATCGAGGTTGAGAGCAGCCATTGCGGCATGGGCCATCATCCCGCAGTGGTCTATGCGGTTGCCGATCGCCTGGCGCAGGCGGAAGGCCAATGGCAGCCGTTCGACCGCAGCGGCTGGCGCAGCCTGGTATTTCTCGATCCGAACCGGTAGGCGGCGTGTTGGCTTGCGAACCTCGCCCCGCTCTTCGCGGGGAGAGGTCAAAATTCGCGACAGCGAATTTTGTGTGAGGGGTTCTCCCCACGAACTGAACTCGCGGAGAGAGCCCCTCTCCCCGCGAAACAGGCTGTGTGAAAAGTCGGTTGCTCGATTTGCACATAGAATATCTGCCCCAATTTCGTCGATGCAGAAGCCAATTGCATTGCTAACTTCTGTCCAGTGACGACAATTGAGAAAACAATTCTGTACGTCTCTGGCTCAAGCGGCTTTTCACACAGCCTGGAAAGAGCGGGGCGAGGGAGAAGACCGCGGCCAGAGCCGCGTTGTCGCAAATCCAAAAAATGCGCTATGCGTTGATCCATGCCGCCGCCGCTCAAGCGAATCGTCGACCAGCTCAAGCGCGAACCCTCGCGCACTGGCTCGATCATCATTACCGTGTTCGGCGACGCGATCGTGCCGCGCGGCGGTTCGGTCTGGCTTGGCACGCTGCTTGAATTTTTCAAGGCGCTCGACATCGATGGCGGCGTGGTGCGCACCGCGATGTCGCGGCTGGCCGCCGACGGCTGGTTCGAACGCGAAAAGGTCGGCCGCAACAGTTTTTACCGGCTGGTGAAGAAGGGCCGGCAGACCTTCGATACCGCGACCCGGCACATCTACGATCCGCCGCCCTCCGACTGGACCGGCCGTTTCGAACTTCTGCTGATCGGCAATGGCGGGGATCGCGACGCCTCGCGCGAGCCGCTGCGGAATGCAGGGTTCGGCAGCCCGCTGCCGGGCGTGTGGGTCGCTCCGTCAGGCGTTCCGGTGCCCGAGGAAGCCGCGGGCGCGATCCGATTGGAAGTATCGGCCGAGGATGACAGCGGCAGACGGCTGCTTTCCGAGAGCTGGCCGCTTCAGCGCACCGCCGACGCCTATCTGAAATTCATGAAAACCTTCGAACCCTTGCGCGGATGGATCGGCCGTCGTGAACGGCTTGAGGATGCCGAGGCCTTCGTCGCGCGGATTTTGCTGATCCACCACTATCGCCGGGTCGTGCTGCGGGACCCCTTGCTGCCGACAGCGCTATTGCCAAAGGATTGGCCGGGGAGGGCCGCCCGAAAGCTCTGCGGCGAGATCTATCGCGGGCTGCTTCCCACGTCCGAACAATGGCTTGACCGGCACGGAAGCAACGAATCCGGTGCGCTGCCAAAGGCCGTTCCGGCGCTGTGGCAACGTTTTGACGAGTTGTGAATTATGTTACAGAATTGTGTTGCATTCTGATTTTTCTGTTATACATTCAGGCGAACTCCCGGGAGGAGATCGGCCATGTATACCCAGGCGCTGAACAGCTCCGACGCCGACGATCGCAATATCGAGGACGCCGCGCGCGCGGGCGCGTTTCAGGCGCGCATTGACGCCGAGGAGCGCATCGAGCCGAACGACTGGATGCCAGCGGCCTATCGTAAGACGCTGACGCGGCAGATTTCCCAGCACGCCCATTCCGAAATCGTCGGCATGCTCCCTGAGGGCAACTGGATCACCCGCGCGCCGTCGCTGCGCCGCAAGGCAGCGCTGCTCGCCAAGGTGCAGGACGAATGCGGCCACGGGCTTTATCTTTACGCCGCCGCCGAGACGCTCGGCACCTCGCGCGAAGAGCTGGTCGATGCGATGCTGGCCGGCAAGGCAAAATACTCCTCGATCTTCAACTACCCGACATTGACCTGGGCCGACATCGGCGTGATCGGCTGGCTGGTCGACGGCGCGGCGATCATGAACCAGATCCCGCTCTGCCGCTGCTCCTATGGTCCCTATGCGCGCGCGATGATCCGGGTGTGCAAGGAGGAATCCTTCCACCAGCGCCAGGGCTACGAGATCATGCTGACGCTGTCGCGCGGCTCGGAAGAGCAGAAGGCGATGGCGCAGGACGCGCTGAACCGCTGGTGGTGGCCGGTGTTGATGATGTTCGGTCCGCCCGACCAGGCGAGCCAGCACAGCGACGCTTCGACCAGGTGGAAGATCAAGCGCTTCTCCAACGACGAGCTGCGCCAGAAATTCGTCGATGCCACGGTGCCGCAGGCGCAATACCTCGGGCTGACCATTCCCGATCCCGGCATGAAGCAGGATGAGGCCGGGCATTGGGTCTATAGCGAGATCGACTGGAACGAGTTCAAGCAGGTGCTCGCCGGCAACGGCCCCTGCAACCGCGATCGGCTTGCGGCGCGGCGCAAGGCGCACGAAGAGGGCGCCTGGGTGCGCGAGGCGGCTGCCGCCTTTGCCGAAAAACAGAAATTTCGCCAGGCCGCGCAGGCCGCCGAATAGGGTCCTTGGGAGGTCACGATGGCCACGCCGAACACGCCGCTGTGGGAAGTCTTTATTCGCAGCCGCAACGGGCTCGCGCACAAGCATTGCGGCTCGCTGCATGCAAGCGACGCCGCCATGGCATTGCACGCCGCGCGCGACATCTACACCCGTCGCGGCGAGGGCCTCTCGATCTGGGTGGTGCCGTCGAGCGCGATCACCGCATCCGACCCGGCCGAGAAGGGCATGATGTTCGAGCCCGCGGAATCCAAGATTTACCGTCACCCGACGTTTTACGAGGTGCCCGACGAAGTCGGGCATATGTGATATCAGCCCTCATGATGAGGAGGCGCGTAGCGCCGTCTCGAACCATGAGGCCCGTGGCCCATCCTTCGAGATCCTCAGGATGAGGCGAGCAAGTGGATTAAGGATATGGCCGCGCCATCCATCACCGTCTCCGAAATGCCGCTGGTGCTCTACACCCTGCGCCGCGCCGACGATGCGTTGATCCTTGGCCACCGGCTGTCGGAATGGTGCGGGCACGCGCCGATGCTGGAAGAGGACATGGCGCTGTCGAACATCGCGCTCGATCTGCTCGGCCAGGCGCGTGAGCTTTATTCCTACGCGGCCAAGGTCGAGGGCAAGGGCAACGACGAGGACAAGTTCGCCTATTTGCGCGACGTCAGGCAGTACCGCAACTTGCTTTTGGTCGAGCAGCCGAACGGCGACTTTGCCCACACTTTGGTGCGGCAGTTTTTCTATTCCGCCTTTGCCGATCTATATTGGGGCGGGATGGTGAAATCGTCCGACGCCACGCTGGCCGCGATCGCGGCGAAATCGGAGAAGGAAAGCGCCTACCATCTGCGCCATTCATCGGAATGGATCGTCCGTCTCGGCGACGGCACCGAGGAAAGTCGCGCCCGCGCGCAAGCCGCCATCGACCATCTCTGGGCCTTCACCGGCGAGATGTTTGCGATCGACGCCAGCGAGCGTGGACTGATCGACAAGGGCGTCGCGATCGATCCCGCGACACTGCGCCAGCAATGGCTCAAGACGATTTCCGGCGTCGTCAGTGAAGCCACGCTCGATCTGCCCAAGAGTGACTGGATGCAGCAGGGCGGGCGCAGCGGCCGTCACAGCGAGCATCTCGGCCATCTCCTCAGCGAGCTGCAGTCGATGCAGCGCAGCTTCCCCGGTGCCACATGGTGACCGCCGCGCTCGAGGATAGCGATCTGCGCCGGCGCGCCTGGGATGCCGCGGCGAGCGTGGTCGATCCGGAAATCCCGGTGCTGACGATTGCCGATCTCGGTGTGCTGCGCGCGGTCGATGTCTCCGACGGCCACGTCGAGGTCGCGATCACGCCCACCTATTCCGGCTGTCCCGCGATGAACATGATCGCGCTCGAAATCGAGCTCGCGCTGCAGCGCGAAGGTTTTCTCGATGCCAAAGTGCGCACCGTGCTGTCGCCGGCCTGGACCACCGACTGGATGAGTGAGGACGGCCGCCGCAAGCTCAGGGAATACGGCATCGCCCCGCCGCTACCGGCAAGCTCGCGCCGCGCGCTGTTCGGCGTGCAGCAGGTTGCCTGCCCGCAATGCAGTTCGAACGATACCGAACTGCTTTCGGAATTCGGTTCGACCTCCTGCAAGGCGCTATGGCGCTGCAAGAGCTGCCGCGAGCCGTTCGACTATTTCAAGTGTCATTGAGACCGTCCCACGATGCCGTCATTGCGAGCGAAGCGAAGCAATCCATCTCGCCGCGTAAAGAAGGAATGGATTGCTTCGTCGCTTCGCTCCTCGAAATGACGGCAAAGAATTGATGATGTCACACACACCGCGCTTTCACCGCCTTGCCGTCAGCGATCTGCGTCGCGAATCCGCCGACGCGGTCTCGCTGACATTTGCGATCCCGAAAGAGCTCGCGAGCGACTACAGTTTTGCGCCCGGCCAATACCTCACCTTGCGCACGACGATGGACGGCGAGGAAGTGCGCCGCTCCTATTCGATCTGCTCCGGCCCGGACGACGGCGAGTTGCGAATCGCGGTGAAGAAGGTCGATGGCGGCGCGTTCTCGAGCTGGGCCGCCGATGAACTGAAGGCCGGCGACGAACTCGACGTGATGACGCCGACCGGCCGTTTTGGTGTGGCGCCCGCGCCCGCGGAAGCGCGGACCTATGTCGGTTTTGCCGCGGGTTCCGGCATCACGCCGATCCTGTCGATCGTCAAGGGCGCGCTGGCGCGCGAGCCGAACAGCCGGTTCTTCCTGTTCTACGGCAACCGCACCACCGTCGGCATGTTGTTCCGCGAAGCGCTGGAAGAATTGAAGGACCGTTTCATCGAGCGGCTCTCGGTCTTCCATGTCATCTCCGGCGAGGAGCAGGATATTCCGATCCTGCACGGCAGGCTCGACGGTGAAAAGGTGAGGGTGCTGCTGCGCTCGCTGGTGCCGGCAGCAGATGTCGATCACGTCTTCATCTGCGGCCCGACCGGCATGAGCGAGGACATCGAGGCGACCTGCCGCGAGATCGGGATCGCGGAAGATCGCATTCACGTCGAGCGCTTCGTGTCCGGGCTCGGCGGCAAGCCGCGCTCGAAGGCAATCATCCCACCGTCGGCGCCGCCGAAGGCTTTTGCCTCATTGATCATCGACGGCAAGCGCCGCGAAGTTCCGGTCGCCGACGGCGAGGCCATTCTCGATGCGGCGCTGCGCGGTGGTGTCGATCTGCCCTTTGCCTGCAAGGGCGGCATGTGCTCGACCTGCCGCGCCAAACTGGTCGAAGGCAAAGCCGAGATGGATGTGAACTATTCGCTGGAGCCGTGGGAGTTGAAGGCAGGATTTATTCTAACCTGTCAGGCCAAGCCGGTTTCGGACAAGGTCGTGGTGGACTACGATCACGTCTAGCGCGCTTGAGGGGTCGTTGACACCTTGGTGTCTTGGTCCCAAGACTAACAACCATTCAAGAGGCTTGCTCCACAAGCCCGACACCAGGGAGACCGCAGTGAACGTTAAGGCCACGCTATCGCCGGAAGATGTTGCGCGCGCCTGCGCGGACGCAATGTGGAGGGACGACGAGGCCAGCCGTGGCCTCGGCATGAAGATCGTCGACATCAAACCGGGCCAAGCGACGCTGACGATGACGGTGCAGCGCCACATGGTCAACGGCCAGCGCATCGCCCACGGCGGCTTCATCTTCGCGCTCGCCGATTCCGCCTTTGCCTTTGCCTGCAACAGCCACAACGAGCGCGCGGTCGCAGCGCAAGGCAATATCACCTTCATCCGGCCGGGCAAACTCGGCGATGTCCTGGTCGCGACCGCGCGCGAAATCTCGCGCAGCGGCCGCTCCGGCATCTACGACGCGCGGGTCACCGTTGGCGATGCCGTGATCGCCGAGTTTCGCGGCCATTCCCGCACCATCGGCGGCACCTGGCTGCCGAAGCCGGAAACCGACAGCAAGCAAAAATAATCTTTGAGGAAACGCGCGATGGCTTCGACCAAGCTTCAATCCAGGACAGGCAGCTATCATCCCGATATGGATGATGCCGAGCGCGCCTCGCGCGACGAGATCGTGGCGCTGCAGACCAAACGCCTCGCCTGGTCGCTGGCGCATGCCTACGACAACGTCGCGCACTACAAAAAGACCTTCGATAAGACCGGCGTACATCCGTCGGACTTCAGAGAGCTTTCCGACCTCGCCAAATTTCCGTTCACGGTGAAGACGGATCTGCGCGACAACTATCCCTTCAACATGTTCGCGGTCCCGCGCGAAAACCTGGTTCGCGTTCACGCTTCCTCCGGCACCACCGGCAAGCCGATCGTGGTCGGATATACCAAAGCCGACATCGAAACCTGGTCGACGGTGGTCGCACGCTCAATCCGCGCCGCCGGCGGGCGCACCGGCATGATCATCCATAACGCCTATGGCTATGGCCTGTTCACCGGCGGCCTCGGCGTACATTACGGCGCGGAAAAGCTCGGCTGCACCGTGGTGCCGATTTCCGGCGGCATGACCGAGCGGCAGGTGCAGCTCATCAACGATTTCAAGCCCGACATCATCACGGTGACGCCGAGCTACATGCTGGCGATTCTTGACGAGTTCAAGCGGCAGGGCCTCAACTCGCGAAAGTCGTCGTTGAAATTCGGTATCTTTGGCGCCGAGCCGTGGACCAACGCGATGCGCGCCGAGATCGAGGCCGCTTTCAACATGAATGCGACGGACATCTACGGATTGTCGGAAGTGATCGGCCCCGGCGTCGCGCAGGAATGCGTGGAGAGCAAGGACGGCCTGCATATCTGGGAAGATCACTTCTATCCCGAGGTGATCGATCCCGACACCGGCAAGGTGTTGCCGGAGGGCGAGATGGGCGAGCTGGTCTTCACCTCGCTGACCAAGGAAGCCTTTCCGGTGATCCGCTATCGCACGCGCGACCTGACGCGGCTGTTGCCGGGCACGGCGCGGCCGGGGATGCGGCGGATGGAGAAGGTCACGGGCCGTTCCGACGACATGATCATCCTGCGCGGCGTCAATCTGTTCCCGACCCAGATCGAGGAAGTGCTGCTCGCCACCGACTGGTGCGGCGGCCATTTCATCCTCGAACTGACCCGTGACGGCCGCATGGATGAGCTGACGATCATCGCCGAAGCGCGCCACGAAAGCTGGGACGGCCGCGGCCTGATCGACCATGCCGATCGGATCAGCACCCACATCAAGAACAGCATCGGCATCACCGCAAAGGTGAGGGCAGTCGCCCCCGATACGCTGGAGCGCTCGCTCGGCAAGGCCAAGCGTGTTTACGACAAGCGGCCGAAGGGGTAACTGCTTTCTCCGAGTATGATCGAAAATGGCGGCTAACCCGTCATTGCGAGCGAAGCGAAGCAATCCAGTGCTAGGGACGCCAGAATGGATTGCTTGTGCGCCAGGTCAAGCTGGCGTGATCCCGCCGGTGAGAGACCGGTCCGGGTAAGCCGTAGCGGGCGCCCGGTAACGAGTGTTGCATGGTCGCCGGCGACGGCGGGTGCGAAGCGTACACAGTGATCGTGTGGGGTGTGCTATTGAGCCTCGAAAACCATAACTCCGCAGAGGCCGAGACGGTAAGCAACGTCGAAGGCAACATGTGCGGTCCCGTTAGGACTGACGCTCTGCCGTGGTCGAAGACCACATTGAGAAGTCAGGCCTCGCCGTAGTAGCCATGAAGCCGACCAACAAGGCGGAGCGATCCGCTGCGGAGTTGGGGGAGCCAAGGGCGGGGGCCGAGGGGAATGTGGGCCAGCACAGCACGGACCGGGCACGGAACCGGGCAACCGTGTCACAGGGGTTGGAACGCATACGGCAATTCGCCGCTAAACACCCAAGGTGGGGAGCCGTATGCGGGAAAGCCGCTTGTACGGTTCTGTGCGGGGGGCGCTCAGAAATGAGCGTCCCTACCGCGATCGTCGTGGAGCCTGTCATCCGGCTCGCCGAAGGCGAGACCCGTTGGCTCCTCGCAATGACGGTCTTAAAAGTCCTAGTTTCTTGGTCAAACACCTGAGAAAGCGGAAATATCCATGCCGTCTCCCCAATCCGATAACGTCCCCATCACCATCGATGCCCGCAGCGTGCGGTTGAACGCGAAGGCGGAGGATGTGTCTGCGCTGGCGCCCGTGGTCGAACGGCGGAGCCTGTCGCGCGCGGCGAGCGAGGTGCTGATCGAGGTCAAGGCTGCGGCGGTCAATCCGTCCGACGTGAAGGCCGCGACCGGGCTGATGCCTTATGCGGTATTCCCGCGCACGCCCGGCCGCGACTATGCTGGCGTGGTGATCGACGGCCCGCCTGGCGCGATCGGGCGCGAGGTATTCGGCTCCTCCGGCGATCTCGGCATTCGCCGCGACGGCACGCATGCGACGCATCTGGCCGTCGAGCTCGAGGCGGTCGTCGACAAGCCGAACGGCATTTCCTGGGAGGAGGCGGCCGGCATCGGCGTGCCCTTCGTTACCGCGATGGAAGGTTTTCGGCGCGCCGGAATCCCTGTGGCCGGCGAGACCGTGCTGGTGATGGGCGTCAACGGCAAGGTCGGTCAGGCCGCGGCGCAGATCGCGAGCTGGCGAGGCGCGGGCGTCGTCGGCGTGGTGCGCAAGGCGGAAGCCTACGAGGGCCACGCCAATTCCAAGGTCGAGGTGATCGATGCATCCTCGACCGATGTGGCGACGCGCGTGCGCGAGCTGACAGCCGGCCACGGCGCCGACATCGTGTTCAATACCGTCGGCGATCCCTATTTTGAGGCCGCGAACAAATCACTGGCGCTGCGCGGACGCCAGATCCTGATCGCCGCGGTCAACCGCATCGTGCAATTCGACATCCTGGCATTCTATCGTGGCCAGCACAGCTATGTCGGCGTCGATACGCTCGCTCTATCGTCGATCGCGACCGGGGACGTCTTGCGCGAACTCGGGCCCGGCTTTGCGAGCGGGCACTTGAAGCCGTTCCCGATCAATCCGGCGGCCATCTATTCGCTTGAAGACGGCAGCCGCGCCTTCGTCGCGGTCGCCGGTTCCTCGCGCGACCGAGTCATCCTGCGGCCCGTGGCATAGCTGCCTAGTTGTTGGGCGCTTTAGCAAAATTGATTTGCGCTCCGTGCGGCGCGGAGGGATTTAGTTCCTTCGCGGATCGATGCACGACAGCATCCTTCTCTTCGCCTGTGAGCCGTGGACTGCCACGCGCACGAGACGTTATAGCTGGACGGAAATTGCGTCCTATTTGGAACTGCGCGGCCGAGTTTGGCCGCGGAACATACAGGGAATAGCTGTGGGGCAGGGGGAGAACGTTGTCGTCATCGGCGGTTTGCTGATCGGCCTCGCCTATGGGGCGGTCGGCCTGCTCAGCGGCTTTTGCCTGCTCTCAGGCCTGCGCGGCTGGTGGGCCGAGGGCGACGGCCGCCTGATCCGCACGTTTGCGCTGGCGCTTAGCGTGGCAATCATCGCGGCACAGCTGCTTGCCGCCGGCGGTTTCGTCGATCTCGGCAAGTCGATCTATCTGCAGCCATCCTTCTCGGTGCCGCTGATGTTTTTCGGCGGGCTTCTGTTCGGCTACGGCATGGTGATGTCGAACGGCTGCGCCTCGCGCGCGCTGGTGCTGCTCGGCCGCGGCAATCTCCGCTCCTTCGTGGTGGTGGTCGTGATCGGCATTGTGGCGCAGATGACGCTGAAGGGTCTGATCGCGCCGGCGCGCATCGTGGTGCTGCAGGCAACGCAAACCACCGTCAGCGTGACCTCGCTGCCGGCGCTGATGTCGAGCCTCGGTCTCCACGGCGCGCCGGCGCGCCTTTTTGCGGGCGTAGTGGTGAGTGCGGCCCTGATCATCTTTGCGCTGTCGCATCTCGCCTTCCGCCGCTCGCCGGGCCAGGTCGCTGCGGGAGCAGTGGTCGGGCTGTTGGTCGCGGCGGGATGGTTTGCGACCGGCTATCTCGGCGCCGACGATTTCAATCCGGCGCCGGTTGCTTCCCTGACCTTCATCGCGCCGATCGCTGATACGCTGCAATATGTGATGCTCTCGACCGGACTGACGCTGCACTTCGGCATCGCGACAGTGGCCGGCGTGTTCGTCGGCAGCCTTGTGACGGCGCTGCTGACCGGCCGATTCCACCTCGAAGGTTTCAATTCACCACGTCACATGCTGCGCGCGACCGGCGGCGCGGCGCTGATGGGCGCGGGCGGCGCGATGGCCTATGGCTGCTCGATCGGGCAGGGGTTGACGGGATTGTCGACGCTGGCGCTGCCGTCCTTCGTCGCGGTCGCCGGAATTTTGCTGGGCACGGCGGCCGGCCTGCGCGGCGCGCTGCGCGTTCAGCCGCTGGCGGCCGAAGCCGCGCGCTGATTAGAGCGTGTTAGCTTTGAGTTGAATCGTCCGTCAGCGAATTCGGCCCACCTCTGCCGCTTGCGGGGAGGTCGACACGCTCGATGGAGCGTGGCGGGTTGGGGGAAGTCTATCCCCTCGACCAGCGCGTTTTTGCGGAAGCACCCCCACCCCAACCCTCCCCCGCAAAATAGCCGGAGAGGGAGTGCACTTCCGTCGCCGCTTCAACTTGATCTAAAGTCTCATCATGCTTTCGACGTCGCAAGCCGCATTACGTCGAGATAGTTGGGACGCACTTCCATCCGGTTGATCAGGCCTTTTTGGATCAGGAGCCGGTGCGCGTCGGGCAGGCGGTAGCACGGCAAATACATGAACAGATGATGCTCTGCGTGGTAGTTAACCCAATAGGGCGCGATCAGTAGCCGCTCGATCGGACCCGCGAGCGTGGTGCGCGCGTGGCTGAACGGATCTTCGCCGGTCGAGGTGCAGGCGTGCTCGGCGATGTTGCGGATGCGTGTCACCAGCGATAGCCAGCTTGCCATCGCGACGAGCCAGACGGCGACATACCAGATGCCGGCGCCGGCGAGCCAGAATAGGACAACCAGCAGCGCGTTCACAACGAGGAAGCGCGCCATCTTGTCCCGGCCGTTCGACACAAAACTTTCGTGCGACATCGGCTCTTCGTTGTCGCCGCGCTTGAACAGCGACAGGAACAGCGGCAGCCGCTGCTTGACAAAAGTCCGCCCGGTCAGATCGCGGATGGCCTTGCGCGTATAGCTCTCCTTGCTGATCGGGAATGGTGCGGACAACGAGAGATCAGGGTCTTCCAGCTGCTGGGTGAACTTGTGATGCTGCAGATGATAGGAACGGTAGCTCGCAAGATCGGCGCCGAGCGGCACCGCGCACAGCCATTGCCCGACCCATTCATTGATCGCCTTGTTGGCGCAAAGCCCGCCATGGGCAGCCTCATGCATCAGGATCGCCAGCCCAAGCTGGCGCGTGCCGATCACCATCACCGCGACGAGCCAGGTGAGCGGGTTAGGCCACAGCGTCACCAGCGCGATGCTGACCGCGATCGTGCCCCAGGCATGTGCCACCAGCCACAGGCCGCGCCACGAACTGCGCAACGTCAAGCGGCGCCATTCCTCCGGCGTGAAGACCGTCTTCGGATCAATGCGTGCCACCGCGGGCATCGGCGCTTCCTCTTTCCGAGAGGTTATACGCTAGTCGGCCGCGCGGGTCACGATGCGAATCTCCGAGGTGAGCGTGCGATGCACCGGGCATTTGTCGGCGATCTCGAGGATCCGCTTGCGCTGTTCGGCATCGAGCGCGCCTTCGAGGCCGATCGCGACATCGATCTGATCGAGCATGCCTTCCCTGGTTTCGCACTCGGCGCAGTCCTGCGCATGGATCTTGCTGTGATGAAGCGTGACCGTGGCGCGCTCGAGCGGCAGCGATTTGCGATCGGCATAAAGCCGCATGGTCATCGATTTGCAGGCGCCGAGCGCCGCCAGCAGGAAGTCATAGGGGCCGGGCCCTGAGTCCCCGCCGCCGGCCGCGACCGGTTCGTCGGCTAGGAGCCGGTGCGGGCCGACCGAAACCGTCTGCTGGAATTTGCTGTTGCGGGTCTCGCGCACCACGACGTTGCGCGGCGCGTCGGCAGTAACGACCTCAGGCTCCGCCGCCGCGGGCTCGATATAGCGGCTAGCCCACGCCGCGATGACGTCGGCGACATAGTCGGAATCGCGCCTTTGGCTCAGCAAATGGTCGGCTCCCGCGAGCGACACAAAACTCTTGGGATGCTTGGCCGAGAGGAAGATGCGCGTTGCATTGTCGATTGAGACCGTGTCGTCGGTTGGCGCATGCATGACCAGTATGGCCTTGCGCATGGTGGTGACGCGCGCCATCAGGCCATGCTCGGCGATATCGTCGAGGAATTCGCGCGTGATCGTGAACGGACGGCCGGCCAGTGAAACCTCGACCTTGCCTTGTTTTCGGATGTCCTCAATCTGCTCCTTGAAGAGACCGGTGACATGCGCCGGATCGGAGGGCGCGGCGATGGTGACGACGGCCTTGGCCTCCGCGATCTGTCCGGCGGCCGCGAGGATCGCAGCACCCCCAAGGCTATGCCCGATCAGGAGCGTGGGCGCCTTGCCGGTTTCGCGCAAATGAGCGGCGGCGCCCACGAGGTCGGCGACATTGGAGGAGAAGGTCGAGTTGGCGAAATCGCCTTCGCTGGAGCCGATGCCGGTGAAATCGAATCGCAGCACCGCGATGCCCTTGGCGGCGAGCGCGGTTGCGATCCGCTTTGCCGCAAGCACGTCCTTGCCGCAGGTGAAGCAATGGGCGAACAGCGCATAGGCGAGCGGCTCCTGCTCGGGCAGGTCGAGCGCGGCCGCGAGTTGATGGCCGCCTTCACCGGTGAATTGGAAACGTTCGGTCGGCATGGGGCCCTCCATGAGTTTTTCTCTTTACCTCTCCCTACGGGAGAGGTGTAGCTGCATGATGGCACCGAGCGTCAGTCGCTGGAATAGCGCTGCTCGGCCCAAGGATCGCCGCGGTTGTGATAACCGCGCACTTCCCAGTAGCCTGGCGCATCCTCGTCCAGGAATTCGATCGCTTGCAACCATTTCGCGCTTTTCCAGAAATAGAGATGCGGCACGATGAGCCGCACCGGACCGCCGTGCTCCGCCGTCAGCGGCGCGCCGGACCAGCTATGGGCGAGCAGGGCGTCAACGGCTGCGAGATCTTGCAATGCGAGATTGGTGGTGTAGCCGTCATGGGAGTGCAGCACGACGAAGCGTGCCTCCTCGCGCGGCTGGCAGGCGGCCAGGAGATCGCGGGTCGAAAGCCCTTCCCATCGATTGTCGTAGCGCGACCAGGTCGTGACGCAATGGATGTCGGACACGAATTGCGTCTGTGGTTCGGCCGTGAACTGCTTGAAATCCCAGAAGAGCGGATGTTCGACCGCGCCGTAGACGTCGAGCCGCCAGCGCTCCCGCGAAATGTTCGGCGTGAGCCCGAGATCGAGCGTCGGCCAATCCTTGGTCAGGTGCTGCCCTGGCGGCAGGCGCTGTTGTTCGGGACGCGCGACTTTTCCGGTAAGAAAGCGGCCTTGCTGCGCCCAGCGCTGCTTGCTGCGCGTCAGCTTGCTGGCCGGAGGGGTTTCGGGATCGTCGGCCATCTCGAACGTTCCGTCGCGTGGCTATTCGTGGCGGTGCATCGCCGATTCATGCTTGGTGTCGCGCATGGTCGAATAGATGATCAGCGACAGAAATATGATGCCACTGAGATAGTAATAGAACCAGTCCTCATGACTGATGCTCTTGAAATACAGCGCGATCGCGGGCGCCGTGCCGCCGAATACCGAGACCGTGATGGCATAGGGCAGGCCGACGCCGAGCGCGCGGACGTTGGTCGGAAACAATTCGGCCTTCACGACGGCGTTGATCGAGGTGTAGCCGGCGACGAAAATCCAGGCCGCGCAGATCAGGAGGAATGCCTCGAACGGCGTGTTGGTTTGCTTCAAGGTGGTCAGGATGGGGACCGTGGCCAGCGTGCCGACGATGCCGAAAAAGATCAGCAACGGCTTGCGGCCGATGCGGTCGGACAAGGCGCCGTAGATCGGCTGCAAGAGGGTTGCAAAGATCAGCGAGCCGAAAATCACGGTCGTGGTCTGGTCTTCGGTCAGGCCTGCCGACAATCTGACGAAGGTCTGCATATAGGTGGTGAAGGTATAGAACGCCGCGGTGCCGCCGGCGGTAAGGCCAACCACCAGCAACAGTTCGCGCGGATATTTCAGGAGGCCGCGGATCGAGCCCGTGGTTTGGACGGCTTTCTTCGCCTCGACGAAGGCCTCGGTCTCCTGGAGGTTGCGCCGCATCACCGCGGCGAAGATCGCGAGCAGGGCGCCGATCACGAACGGGATGCGCCAGCCCCAGGCCTTCAATTCCTCAGGCGTCAGGAACACCCTCTGCAACAGCAGCAGCACGATGATGGCGGAGAGCTGGCCGCCGATCAGCGTGACATATTGAAAGCTGGAATAGAAGCCGCGATGCTTCGCACCGGCGACCTCGCTCAAATAGGTCGCGCTGGCGCCGTACTCGCCGCCCAGACTCAAGCCCTCGACGATGCGCGCCAGCGCCAGGATCGCCGGCGCGGCTACGCCGATCGTGGCGTAAGTCGGCGTCACCGCGATGATCAGCGAGCCGAAGCACATGCAGACCACGGACAGCGTCAGCGACAGCCGCCGGCCGAAACTGTCGGCGATGTAGCCGAACAGCCAGCCGCCGAGCGGCCGCATCAGGAAGGTCGCGGCGAACAGCACGGCGGCGTTGAGCTGCTGCACCACCGGGTCGCTCTGCGGAAAGAACGCCGGCGCGAAGTAGAGCGCGAACGCGGTATACGCGTAAAAGTCGTACCACTCGACGAGATTGCCGACCGAGCCGATGAAGATCGCCTTGACCCGGCGCTCCACGTCGGCGAGGTCGAGCTGTTCGCGGACCGGGGTTAAGGCTTGATCTGTCATCTCCGGCCTCCCGAGCGCGATGCTTGTGCTTCGCCAGCTCAGGTAGCCTTTCCAAACAGGAACGGCAACTGCCGCGGGCCGCGCACGGTGCCCTCCGACCAGGTGACGCGCCCTGCGGGATCGAGCCGGAAATCCGGGATCCGCTTCAGCCATTCCTCGATCGCGACCGTCATTTCCATGCGCGCGAGGTTGGAGCCGACGCAGCGATGGATGCCGAGGCCGAACGCGGCATGGCGGTTTTCCTTGCGGTCGATCACGACCTTGTCGGCGTCCGGGAACATCGCCGGATCGCGGTTGGCGGCGGGGAACGACAACAGCACCATGTTGCCGGGCCTTACCGGGCAGCCGCTGACCGTCGTTTCCTTCATCACCTCGCGCGCCATGGTCACCGGCGAATAGGCGCGCAGTAGTTCCTCGACCGCGGTCGGCATCAGCTCCGGCTCGCTGACCAGCCGCTCGCGATCAGAGGGCGTCTTCGCCAGATGCCAGAGCGAGGAGCCGATCGCGCTCCAGGTGGTGTCGATGCCGGCGATCAGGATCAGCCGCAGCGAGCCCAGCACGTGCTCATCCGACAGGGGCTGGCCGTTCCTGTCCCTCGCCTTCATCATGGTCGAGATCAGGTCGTCGGTCGGATGCGTCTTGCGATGTTCGACATGGCCGGCGAAATACTCGGTCATGTCGTTCGCCCCGCGCATCAGCGCCTCTTGGTCCTTGATGCCGAGCTCGAGGATTTCGTGGATCCACTTGATAAAGAGATCGCTATCCTTCTCGGGGATACCCAGCATGTGGGCGATGGTGCGCACCGGAATATGCTTGGTGTAGCGCGCCGCCGCGTCGCACTTTCCATCCGCGATGAACTCGTCGATCAGCTCGTTGCAGATCGCGCGCACCCGCGGCTCCAATTTCTTCATGGCGTCGGGTGTGAACGGCGGCAGCAGCACTTGCTTGGCCGGCTTGTGCTCGGGCGGGTCGGAGGTGATCGGCGGGGCCCGGGCGGTGATTTCCGGCCGCACGTCGCGCACCAGCACGCGGCGCGAGGAAAAATGCTCGGTGTTGTGGGCGATCTCCCGCACCGCCTCGTAGGTGGTCGGCAGATAGCAGCCGAGGAAGCGTTCGGTATGCACAACCGGGCTTGCCGCGCGCAGTTGCTCCCAGATCGGAAACGGGTTTTCGGTCCAGCGCGGATCGGTGTGGTCGAAATCGTTGACCCAGTCGGTGACCGGAGGATGTTCGGGCATGATGCTCGTGTCGGACATCGGGACAGATCCTTTTGCTGATTTCGAAAGAGCGGTACTGCCGGCCTTTACGGCTATTCCTCGGTCACTTCGATCGCGATTTCCGGGCAGTTAGTCTGGGCAAGCCAGGCCTTGTCCTCCAGGCCCGGCGGTACCGAGCCGTCGCCATGCTCGTGCGCATTGCCGAACTCATCGAGATCGAACAGTTCGGGCGCCAGCGATTTGCAGCGGGCGTGACCCTGACACTTGTCCTGGTCGACGTGGATTTTCAGTTTTCCGGCCATTTCAGTCTTCCCTCGGTCGCGCGCGGTTTGGCCCGCGCGGATTGCTTCCTCATTTTTATGTCGGCGGCGCAACCCTATTGTGGACGCCGATAAGTTATAGCATATTACATTCGTATCGCTCTCCCGCGTCAAGCCAAAAATTGTTACGATCGTGAGATGTCGCCTCAAATCATCCGCAAGCCGCTCAATACCTATCACCATGGCGATCTTCGCGACGCGCTGGTCCAAGCTGCGCTGAAGGAGGCGGAACAGGGCGGCCCGGAAGCGATCAGCATCAAGGCCTTGGCGAAGAAACTCGGCGTATCGCAACCGGCGCCGTATCGGCACTTTGCCGACCGCGAGGCGCTGCTTGCGGCCGTCACCGCCGAGGCCTTGCGGCAATTCTGCGCTGTCTTGCGCGAGGCGATCGAGAAGCCGTCGAAGCGATCGAAACTGTCGCGTCTCGCGCGGGCGACGCTTGATTTCGGTCTTCAGCGTAACGGGATCTACCGCCTGATGTTCGCGTCGCGCATCATGGCCTGCGCATCAAAAGACGGTGAGCTTCACGCCGCCGCGATGGAAACCTTCAGTCTGTTGGTCGAGGCCCTGGAAGCGCCGCGCGTCGGACTATTGCGCGAGCGTCACGCGCTGCAGATCTGGGCGTCGCTGCACGGCGTGATCATGCTGGCAGAGCAGGGGCTGCTCACCGGACAGGCCGCCGGTATCACCCGAGAGGAATTGGTCGAGGATATCGTGGCGCAGACCAAACTGGCGCTATCGATCGCGATCAGGGCGGCGGAGGGCGCGCCGCGATGATGCGCTGGCGCTCGTCGCGCCAAGTTCAACTTCCTCATCCTGAGGAGCCCGCCGTAGGCGGGCGTCTCGAAGGATGGGCCGCGGGCCTCATGGTTCGAGACGGCGCAAGCGCGCCTCCCCACCATGAGGGGCTAGAACTACCTCGGCGTCCTCGGATCAATCGGCGTGGTGCCGCGCACGCCCAAAATATCTTCCAGCACCTTGGCGCCCGCGAGAAGCTGCGCCTCGCCGCGCGGCGGCCCGACCATTTGCAGTCCGATCGGAAGGCCCGAGGCCGTGAACCCGCAAGGCAGGGACAGCGCGGGGCAGCAGGTCAGCGTGATCGCATAGACGATGCCGAGCCACTCGACGTAGTTGTCGAATTTCTTGCCGGCGCATTCGGCGACATAGCGGTTCTCGACCGGGAACGGCGCGACGATGGTCGCCGGCGTCAGCAACAGGTCGTAGCTCTTGAAGAATTCCAACGCACGCTCCGCCATCGCGATGCGCTGCGCCTCGGCGCGCTCGATCTTGTCGACCGAAAGTTTCAGGCCTTCCTCGATATTCCAGATCACCTCGGGCTTGAGCAGGCCGCGATGGTTGCGCAGCAGCTCGGCCTTGCTGATGGCGAAATCGAAGGCGCGCAGCACGTGGAAACATTCATGGGCCTCGCGCAGGTCGGGATGGGCTTCTTCGACGATCGCACCGGCCTCGGCAAAGCGTTGCGCGGCCTTCCGCGTGATGCTGGCCACCTCCGGATCGACAGGGGTGATGCCGAGATCGGTCGAATAGGCGATGCGTTTCGGCTTGCTGCCGGAGCGCGCGGCTGACAGGTACGACGCCGGCAGTTTTGGCAGCGACAGCGGATCGGCCGGATGTTCGCCGCTCATGGCGTCCAACAGCAGCGCGAGATCCTCGACATCGCGCGCCATCGGGCCTTGCACGCCGAGGGTGCGGTCGACCTTGAAGTGCGGCGTATGCGCGACGCGGCCGATGCTTGGCCGCATGCCCACGATGCCGCAGAAGCTTGCCGGATTACGCAAGGATCCGCCCATGTCCGAGCCATGCGCAAGCCAGGCCATGCCGGTGGCGAGCGCAACCGCGGCGCCGCCGGAGGAGCCGGCGGCCGAGCGCGAGGTGTCCCAGGGGTTTCGCGTGGCGCCGAACACCTCGTTGAAGGTGTTGGCGCCGGCGCCGAATTCCGGCGTGTTGGATTTGGCGAAGATCACGCCGCCGTTTTGTTCGAGATGCTCGACCAGCACGTCGGAACGCGCCGGGACACGATCCCTGTAGATCGGCGAGCCCTGCGTGGTCAGCACGCCGCCGACATCGGTCAAGTCCTTGATCGGCAGCGGCAGGCCTGCGAGCAGGCCGCGCTCGCCGGCCGGCTTTTTCATCAAATCTTTGGCATGGGCTCTAGCGCGGTCGAAGCACAGCGTCGGCAGCGCATTGACTTTACCGTCGATCTCGGCGATGCGCTTTTCCAGCACGTCGAGCAGGTCGAGCGGCGTGACCTTGCCGGCTCTCAACTTGTCGACGATCGTGCACGCGCTCTCCCGGATCAATCCCTGGTCAGCCAATGCCATTACTCCCGATCATTCCGCCTATCGCAGGTCATAGCGCAGTAGAACATTTTCCGCCAAATTGGCAACGCAGTCCCTTCGGAAGTTTTGACGATGACGACGCCATTCTCTGCGCCGGACTGGCGCAACCTCAGCCAGGAAGAGCTCGACCGCGGCCTCAACAACGGACTGGCGGTCGCCGGAAGCACTGACATCGTGGCCGGCTGGGATCAGCGCTCGGCCGAGACGCGTAAGCGCTATGCCGACCACCTCGATCTCCGCTACGGCCCGCGCGAGCGCAACCGGATCGATTTCCTTAAAGTTGCCGACAAGGCGCCGACGTTGCTGTTTATTCACGGCGGCTATTGGCAGCACCGCGCCAAGGAGACCTTTGCCCTGTTCGCCGAAGGCCCGATGGCGTATGGCATCAACGTCGCGCTGATCGGCTATACGCTCGCACCCGAGGCGACGCTCGATCAGATCGTCGCCGAGATTCATGCCGGCATCGATTTTCTCGCCGCGCAGTTGCCTGATCTCGGCGGCGACGGCAAGGGGATCGTCGCATCGGGGTGGTCAGCGGGCGGGCATCTTGTTGCGATGGCGCTGTCGCATCGGAGTGTACGGGCGGGGATGGCGATCAGCGGCATCTACGACCTCGAGCCGATCCGCGCCAGCTATCTCAACGTCAAGCTCGGCCTGGACGAGACGGCCTCCCGCCTCAACTCGCCGATGAACCAGGCCGGCGGGCCGGCCAAGCCGCTGTCACTGGTGGTGGGGTCGAGCGAACTGCCGCTGCTCCGCAAGCAGACCGCCGATTTCGCCGGCCACCGCGCGAAGTTCGGACTGCCGGTGACCTGCGAGGAAATCCCCGGCGCCGATCATTTTTCTATCATGAACGAGATGGTGTCGCCGGAAGGGCGGATCACGACGCTGATCCGGCAGTTGGTTAAGCGGACGGGCACCTAATACTACTGCGTCACAAAAGAAGACGCTTCGTCTGTTTGATCTGCCGGATGCAACAGGGACACCGTGAGAGGTGCCGGGCGATGGCAACAATCAGTCTTCGCCGCATCGTCGCAATCGAGTTCGGGATGTGACGTTCGGGTCGCAGCGGCGGAGCCTCTGGGTCGGTAACCGTTGGGAACCGCAGGTTTCTTGAACGGCCTGGTGGAACGAGATCCCGAGGGGGGAATTGTCTCCCTCTCGGAGACCAGGAACCCATAGGCCGCGATACACAGCGTGGCGTGGTGGTGGAAGCCACGCCAACCTCGTCCTTCGAAATGCCCGAGCCCAACCTCTTGTTTGAGATCCTGATAATCGCGCTCGATGCGCCAGCGCAGCTTGGTTAGATCGACGAGCCTACCGAAAGTGATCTTTTGCGGCAACGTTGAAAGCCAGTATTTGGTCGGCTCGTCCTCACCTTCTGGCCATTCGATCAAAAGCCATTCTTCCGGTCGGCTTTCAGTGAGCTGGTAATCTCGATGCGCGACGCAAACACGCGCGCGAGCGAAGCGCGATGATAACCGCTCGGCCGCACCCTCTCGCCACTTGATCGTGCGCCAGACCCGCTTAGGCAGGCAAAGAGCAAGCTCCTTGACCGAAATCGGTTTATGCTTGTGGTCGCGGCGCAGCCGCTTTGGTGGTCGCCCTTTGCCCGACCATTTTTTCGGCGGCAGCGGCGCCGTGTCGGACGTCCACACCGTGGTGTTGGGCAAGATACCGGCCGCATAGACCAACCCCAATGCGCTGATGCTGGTCCGCAGGTCTGTGTTGCAGCCATATCCGGCATCCATCAGCACCACGCCGCGAGGAAGCCCGGCTCTGCAGGCCGCTTCGATCTGCTCAAGCGCGATCTCTGGCTTGGTCTTAAAGCTGATCTCCTTGGGCACGCCCGCTTCGCGCCGACGTTTCTTATCTGCCGCCCATGCCTGCGGCAAATAGAGACGATACATCGCCGGCAGACTGGCGTGGTGATTGGCAAGCGATAGCGACACCGCGACTTGGCAATTATCCTGCTTGCCGAGCTGCCCGCAATATTGACGCGCCACGCCGACCGAGTGCGCTCCCTTCTTGGGAAAACCGGTGTCATCGATGATCCACGCTTCGATCGGTCCATGGCGCTCTATCGCCGGCAGTACCATCTCTTCCACTTTGGCCAAAACATCCTCGTCAGACCAAGGCGATTGGCCGACGAAGTGCAGCAGCGACTGATGCTGTGCCGCCGTCCGATCAGGTGCCGTCACCGCTGCCATCGGCTCAACGCTCTTACGCTCCCCAGGCATGATCAAGCCGACGCAATAATCAAACAACGGCCGGGCCCGATCCGCATGTCCGATCACACTCACAAGTCCCTCGACAAAAGCCGAAAATCGCGATTCACTGCCGTCTGATCGCCGCAGATCCATATCAGCTCCCTCGTTGCCGATGCCTGAATCTCAACCGGTAACTGATTCTAACAGGACCTCGCCCGCGACCTTTTGAATCAGAAGTTTTTCTGACTCAGTAGTACTAAGCTTCCAGCTGAACCTCCCCATGGCTAAAGCCAGGGGGTTCTGAGAGAGGCAGAAGGCAGTCTTTCCGGGGCTCTCGCGGTCTCTGTTTGCAGAGGCGCTACATCATCCCCGGCCTCGACGGCCGGCCCAACTCTCTTGATCCGGCGACCCGCTCTAACGCCATTACGGACGTGGGGTTGGGCAAAGCCCTTCCCGCTTGCAGGTTGAAGTACACTCGACATCGCCGTCCTCAGGAGCGGTTCCGCACTGGCCCAAGCGATCTTGACTTGGGGAATGTCGAGCAAGTTCGTATCGCAGCATGTCGCAAGAAACGCGCTGTAGAGATCACGTTGAACCGGCTCTGTCCTGCCATCGCCGAACACATGAACCCGCTGCGAGAGCGGCTTCTTGATGTATTCGCCCGTGGTATGATCGAACTGGCTCAACCGTGTATGCCGGGTTTTGATCTCAATCACTCCACCGCCAGCACTTGCAGCCTTGCGCTGAAGCATCGAGATCAACATTCCTGGCGCACGCACTTTCACGCTGCGACCGTAGTTCTTCTGAAATGACTTGTAGCTCAACTCCTCTGTTTTGATGGTTGTCCCTTGACCGAGAATGCGGTTCGCCAACTCGCCATGCGATCGCTTGCGCTCGGCAGCCAATACTCAATCGCGCTCGCGTTTCGAAGCGGCAAGCGCCTGATAGCGCTGCGACCTGTTCCACCTTCTCTTACCCTTGATCGCGCGCCCTTTGGCATCGAAGTTGTCCAGGTTGGTTGCACGTCGCGAGCGGTCCATCGCGCGCTGGATACGCCGGCAGTCGTTCCACGGTTCGACAACGCTCGGGCATAACTGCTCCAAAATAGCGTCGTCGATACCACCGCGATGCTGGACGGCCCGATGTCGAGTCCGACAGTACCGTCCTTGGTGGTGTGCGTAGCGGGCGGCAAGCCCTCTTGCACCAACTGGCAAAACCAGCGGACGCGGCCCTTGATCTCGCGCCGGATAATGCGGACATACTTGGTCCTGGCCGCGAGCGCTTCTCTTTGCCAATCGCGTTTGTCCTTTGGATCGAGCATAAGCGGCAGCACTAGGCCGCTGTAGTGCACGGCGGGAACAGGCTCGGCGCGGTAGCGGATCACAGCGTCCGCTTTGCCCTCGATGCTGTTCAGCCGGTTTAACGATTTGAACCGTGGGCGGCCGCGCTTGCCAAACGCATACTGCTCGGCTGCCCGGAACGCGCGCAAACTCGTGGTTTGCGTGTCGTGGCTGCCGAGGTGATCGCCGATCCAGCAGGCATTGCGGCAGGAGAGCGCATGCTTTTCAATCTCGCGCGAGGTGAAGCCGAACCGCTCCAGTTCGGCCCCGAACGCTTGCGAGCGCGCTTTGTTGTGACGCTTCTCCACTGTCGCAGGCACGGCGCGTGCGGCTTGCCATGCCTTCGACTGCTTCATCAGATCGAGGCGGCGAAGGCACTCCTGCAAACAGGCATTATAGAGGTGCCGGGCCGCGTTCAGCCGCGTATCCAATGTCTTCTCATCCGCCGCAGTCGTCTGAAGCCGGAACTCGGCGACGAAGGACAGGGTTTTAACGCGCGGCATCACAGTCCTCTACGCATCAATTGCCGACTGCATTCATCTGCTAAAGCCGGATAGCTCTCTCCTGTGGCTGAGTAAATCTTTGCTCGAATAGCTTGTACCGCAGAGGCGATGCCGACCCGACCAGCGACTTCCTCTAATGCCCTGTCGTACGCTGTTAGATTATGCCGGATGAAGTTTACGGTGATGCGTTCGAGAAACTTGGCGGGTGCATCTTCCGCCGCCCCGTCTCCATCCCAGTGCCGTTCGTTATACGCTTCAATCGCCGCACGTCTCACTCAATGTTCCGAGCGCGTTTCAACAGAAACGTGCATTTCCAGAACCTGCTGCATCAGTGCCGCGCGCTTTGTCTCCACCGCAGTCTTTGCTCCGCACTGACGCCGAGCAGCTTTCGCTTTTGCAGCAAGAAACTCTGACGACACCTCGAAGGAAGCTACTCTTGCGGTGTCGTAGAGGCGCATAGGCGCTGATTTCGCATAATGAGAATTGCGCCTTACCACATCCGGTTCCCCAAGGAACGTGATGAGGGCTTGTGTCCATCCTCGCGCCTTAAGACCGCCAATTGAAATCATTTGAGGCTTTTCCATCAGACCCTCTTCTGATTTTCAATGTATTGCTTGATGAGCGCGAGGGGAGCGCCGCCGACCGAAGACACAAAATAACTGTTCGTCCATAATGTTGGAATGCGCCTGCGCAGCACCCGGAACTGCTGCGAGCGAAGCGAAGCAATCCATCGTGCCGCGAGGAAAGGGTGGATTGCTTGTGCGCCAGGTCAAGCTGGCGTGATCCTGCCGGTGAGAGACCGGTCCGGGTAAGCCGTAGCGGGCGCCCGGTAACGAGTGTTGCGTGGTCGCCGGCGACGGCGGGTGCGAAGCGTACACAGTGATCGTGTGGGGTGTGCTATTGAGCCTCGAAAACCAGAATTCCGCAGAGGCCGAGACGGTAAGCAACGTCGAAGGCAACATGTGCGGTCCCGTTATGCGAGGGACTGACGCTCTGCCGTGGTCGAAGACCACATCACGCACGAAAGGATCACGTCGGAACCTGGGAGATGTCACGTTCGGCCGATGGACACATCGTCCCCCAAGGCCCGTATCGGGAAGGTGAGGAGCCGTAGCCGATGATGCACGAGCGTGAGAAGTCAGGCCTCGCCGTAGTAGCTATGAAGCCGACGAACAAGGCGGAGCGATCCGCTGCGGAGTTGGGGAGCCAAGGGCGGGGGCCGAGGGGAATGTGGGCCAGCACAGCACGGACCGGGCACGGAACCGGGCAACCGTGTCACAGGGGTTGGAACGCATACGGCAAGTTTCGCCGCTAAACACCCAAGGTGGGAGCCGTATGCGGGAAAGCCGCTTGTACGGCTCTGTGCGGGGGCGCTCAGAAATGAGCGTCCCTACCGCGATCGGAGCTCACGCTCCTCGCAGTGGCGGGGCTGTCAGTGTGCCTAGCCCCATCCGGCGGCTATGCCGCCGTCCACCGTGAAAATCACCCCCGACGTATATCCCGAGCGGTCCGACGCCAGAAACGCCATCAGGTCGCCGATCTCGCGGGCATGCGCGGGGCGGCCGAGCGGCAGGCCTTTCTGGAATTCCTTGTAGCGGTTCTCGTCGCCGAACTGGTGCTTGGCGCGCGTCTTGAGCAGCGTGACGTGACGGTCGGTGCCGACCGGTCCCGGATTGATGCCGACTACGCGGATGTTGTCGGCGAGGCTTTTGCCACCAACCGCGCGGGTGAATGCCATCAGCGCCGCATTGCCGGCGCTGCCGCAGATGTAGTTGGCGTCGAACTTCTCGCCGGCCGCGCCGATGTCGTTGACGATGACGCCGCCGCCGCGCGCCTTCATCTGCGCGTAGATCGCTCGCGTCAGGTTGATGTAGCCGAACACTTTCAACTCCCAGGCGTGGCGCCAGGTCGCCTCGTCGATCTTGTCGATCGAGCCGCCGGGAATGTCGCCGGCATTGTTGACCAGGATGTCGATGTCGGAGGCGTCTTTCGCCAGGCGCACGATGTCCTCGGCCTTGCGCAGGTCGACGATATGGGCCGACGCGTCGATCTGGTGCGTCGAACGCAGGCGGTCGGCGAGCGCCTTCAATTGATCGCCGCTGCGGGCGGCCAGCCGCAGATGACAGCCTTCTTCGGCAAAAGCTTCGGCGGCGGCGGCGCCGATGCCCTTCGATGCGCCGGTGATGAGGACGCGCTTGCCGCGCAGATGCAGATCCATGGGAATACTCGCTGTTCGGGAGGTTGCCGATTTCGTCGGCGGAAATTGTCGGGCGGGAGGCGCCCGCGGTCAACATTGCACTGCAGCGTTGCGCGGTGATCAAGCTTGGCCATTGCAAGACGATCAAATAAGCGGCATTAGCAGAACGGAAAATCCCAAGGAAATCTCTCGATGAGCAACGCAAAGAACACGTATCGGATCGCGGTCATTCCCGGCGACGGCATCGGCAAGGAAGTGATGCCGGAGGGCCTGCGTGTCATCGAAGCAGCAGCGAAAAAGCACGGGGTTGTCGTGCATTTCGACCATTTCGATTTCGCTTCCTACGACTACTATGAAAAGCACGGCCAGATGATGCCGGACGACTGGAAGGAGAAGATCGGCAGGCACGATGCGATCTATTTCGGCGCGGTCGGCTGGCCCGCGAAAATTCCCGATCACGTTTCCTTGTGGGGATCGCTGATCAAATTTCGCCGGGAGTTCGACCAGTACGTCAATCTGCGGCCGGTGCGGCTGATGCCCGGCGTGCCGTCGCCGCTCGCGGGCCGCAAGCCGGGCGACATCGATTTCTGGGTGGTGCGCGAGAACACGGAAGGCGAATATTCATCCGTCGGCGGGCGGATGTTCCCGGACACCGAGCGTGAGTTCGTGACACAGCAGACGGTGATGACGCGGATCGGCGTCGACCGCATCCTGAAATTCGCGTTCGACCTCGCGCAGTCGCGGCCGAAGAAGCATTTGACCTCGGCGACCAAATCCAACGGCATCTCCATCACGATGCCGTATTGGGACGAGCGCGTGGAGGCGATGGCGAGGAACTATCCGAAGGTGAAGTGGGACAAGTATCACATCGATATCCTGACCGCGAATTTCGTGCTCCATCCGGACTGGTTCGACGTCGTAGTCGGCTCCAATTTGTTCGGCGACATCCTCTCTGATCTCGGACCGGCCTGCACCGGCACCATCGGCATCGCGCCCTCGGGCAACATCAATCCGGAAGGCGATTTTCCTTCCGTATTCGAGCCGGTGCACGGCTCGGCGCCTGATATCGCGGGGCAGGGGATTGCGAACCCGATCGGCATGATCTGGTCGGGCGCGATGATGCTGGAGCATCTCGGCGAGAAGAGTGCCGCGGAAGCGATCGTCGGCGCGATCGAGCGCACGCTCGGCGAGCGCACGCTCCGTACGCGGGATCTCGGCGGCAATGCCGACACGACGGCGTGCGGCAAGGCGGTCGCGGAGATGGTGGAGTGAGATATTACCCTCTCCCTTGTGGGGCCCTTGTGGGAGAGGGTGGCTCGCATCGACAGATGCGAGCCCGGTGAGGGGTCTCTATCCGCGGAGACAGACCCCTCACCCGGCTTGATCTCGCTCCGCTCGATTTCGTCACCCTCTCCCTCAAGGGGAGAGGGTGCACTGCGCCGTGCGGCCTACGTCTTCACAATCCGCCGGCAATGCTCCCACGCCGCGTGAATCAAATTCTCGCTCGCCTCCGGTGTGCGGAAGGCGGAATGCGCCGATAGCGTCACGTTCGGCAGCTTGGTCAGCGGGTGATCCCCTGGCAGCGGCTCGATATTGAAGACGTCGAGGCCGGCGTGGCGGATGTGGCCGGACTTCAAGGCATCGATCATCGCGGTTTCGTCGACGATCGCGCCGCGCGCGGTGTTGACGAGGATAACGCCCGGGCGCATCGAAGCGATCCGTTCGCGGGTGATGAAGCCTTTGGTGTCGTCGTTCAAGAGCAGATGCAGCGAGACGATGTGGCTGTCTGCCAATAGCTTGTCGAGCTCGACGAACTCGACGCCCGGGTGTTTTTTCGGCGTCCGGTTCCAGGCGATCACCTTCATGCCGCTGCCGAGCGCGATGCGCGCGACCTCGGCGGCGATGCCGCCAAAACCGATCAGGCCGAGCGTCTTGCCGGTGAGCTGCATGCCGCTCTCGCGCAGCCAGTTGCCTGTGCGCATCTCGCGGTCCATCTGCGCGATAAGGCGCGCCGATGCCCACATCAGCGCGATCGCGGACTCGGCGACCGCGGTGTCGCCATAGCCCTTGATCAGATGCACTGAAATCCCGAGCTGGCTAAGCTCTTCCGGGTTCATGTAGCTGCGCGCGCCGGTTCCGAGGAACACGACGTGCTTGAGGCCAGAACATTTGCGCGCGACGTCGGTCGGCAGCGCAGTGTGATCGACGATTGCAATCTCGGCGCCGTCGAGCGCTTCAGGGAGCTGGTCCGATTTGATGTCGGGGTTGCGGTTGATCCGCACCTTGGGATCATCGGGCTTTTCCAGCCGCTCGAAGATCACGGCCAGCAATTCATTTGCATCGACGAAAACTCCGCGCAACGTGAGCCTCCCAGGGTTTTGATGTTTTTCGATCAAGACGCGACGCCGGCGAGCGCCAGCACCGTATGCATCAACACGTTGGCGCCCGCCGCGCAATCGGCTTGCGTCGCATCTTCCAATTCGTTGTGGCTGACGCCGTCCTTGCAGGGCACGAACACCATGGCCGCGGGCATCACGGTGTTGAGGTTGCAGGCGTCGTGACCGGCACCGGAGGTGATGCGCCGGTGCGAATAGCCGAGCATCGTCGCGGCATTCTCGACTGCGTCCACGAATTTCGGATCGAAATGGGTCGGCGGCTTGCGCCAGACCAGATCGACCGTGACCTCGACCTTGCGCCTTGCGGTGATCTCCGCAATCGCCGCGCGCAAATCTCTGTCGAGCGCGTCCATGATTGCGGCGTCGGCGCTGCGGCAATCCATGGTGAACGCGATCTCGCCGGGGATGACGTTGCGGGACGGCTTTGCGATCACGGCTTCACCGACGGTGCCGACCGCGTTCGGACCGTGCTTGCTGGCGATGCTCTCCATCGCCAGCACGATTTCTGACAATGTCGCGAGCGCATCGCGCCGCAGCGGCATCGGCGTCGAGCCGGCGTGGCTTTCAAAACCGGTGATCTTGCCGTCGTACCAGAGCACGCCCTGTCCGGAATCGACCACGCCGATGGTCTTATGCTCGGCCTCCAGGATCGGGCCCTGCTCGATGTGTAGTTCGACGAAGCCAGAGAATTTCTGGGTGCCGACAGGGGTGTCGCCGCGATAGCCGATGCTGTCGAGCAATTCCCCGACCGTGACGCCCTCGGCGTCCTTACGCCCCAAGATATCGTCGGTGGTGAAATCGCCGACATAAGCGGCAGAGGCCATCATCGCCGGCGCAAAGCGCGAGCCTTCTTCGTTGGTCCAGTTGCAGATGCAGATCGGCGTTTCCGTCTCGATCCCGGCATCGTTGAGCGTGCGCACCACTTCGAGCGCCGCCAGCGTGCCGAGCACGCCGTCGAACTTGCCGCCGGTCGGTTGGGTATCGAGATGCGAGCCGAGCCCGATCGGCGGCTTCGACATGTCGCGTCCCCTGCGGACGCCGAACATCGAACCGAGCGCATCGACATGGACCTCCAGCCCCGCGGCCTCGCAGGCTTTGCGGAACCAGTCGCGCACCTGCTTGTCTTCGGGACCTAACGTCAATCGCCGCACCCCGCCTTTGGGCGTGGCGCCGAATTTCGCGGTCTCGTGAATGGCGTCCCAGAGGCGGACGGAATCGATTTGCAAATTGGATGCGGCGCGGCTCATGCGGCTATTCCCGTCAGTCTATCTGTCGCATTTTTCAATGACGCGGGGACGGGGCGTCGTCAACCTCGCCGCTCGATTGCGCGATCCTGCCGGCGAGCTCCGCCACGCGCTCGACCGCAACCATTTCGGGCGACGCCAGCCAGGCTGCCGAAAATGTCAGCGGCGGAATGTTGAAATCGGTACCGAGCTGCTGCAGCCGCCCGCTGGCGAGCTCGTTTTCGACAATGGCGGCGGGAATGACGGCAATGCCCAGGCCCTCATTCGCCATGTGAATGACGGTCGCAAGCGACGCGCTGGCGTGCAGGCGGATCGGCGGCAGCTCGGGCCGGTTGAACAGCGCGCGCACCATCTCATAGGGCCGCGTTTTGCTCGGAAAGGTGATGATCGGGAATTTCGCAAGCTCGGCCAACGCATGCGGGCCGTTGCCAAAGCCGAGCGAGGGGCTGGCGAAGAAACCGACCGGATAATCGCACAATACGCGGTTGCGCACGCCGGCATCCGGCGGCGGCCCGAGCACGAATGCCAATTCGACTTCCTGCGCCAATAGTCGCGCGTTCAGGTTCGGCGTGATGTCGACCTCGATTTCCAGCGACAGGTTCGGGTAGGTGGTGTTGACGCTCTTGATCAGCCGCGGCAGCCAGGTGTGCACGATGGTTTCGGCGACGCCGAGCCGCAACACCCCGCGCATTGCCAAGCGGTCGCCGACCTCCGCCATCATCTCCGAGCGCAGGCCGATCAGCTTCTCCGCATAGACCATCATCTGCCGGCCGCTCGGTGTCGGCGAGGCGACGCGGTGGTCGCGGTTTAGCAGTCTCACGCCCATTTCGCGCTCGAGCCCGGCGATCCGTTGCGAAATGGCGGGCTGGGTGGTGTTGAGCCGCTGGGCGGCGCCGCGGAAACTGCCGAGCTTCACAACCCACAGGAATGTCTCGATCGACCTGAAATCCAGCATGGACAAGATACCTACGATAAATCAGATTTATCGAATCTGATTAAAAACGACGATTAGACTTTATAGCAGGGTTGAGATTGAGTGCGCCTGTCGAGATATTAGGCAGGACGAGAAAATGACCGTTTTGACGGCACAACGATTTCGCGGCACCGAGAGGCTTCCCAGCCACGAGGCCCGTCTCGCCTGCCGCGCCGGCATGGCGACCTCCACGGCGGGCGTCGCCAACGGTTTCGTCCAGGGCAATCTCGCCATCCTGCCGGAAAAACTCGCGGCGTCATTCCACCGCTTCTGCCAGCTCAATCCGAAGCCGTGTCCGATCATCGGCATGTCCGATGTCGGCGATCCGCGCATCCCCTCGCTCGGGCTCGATCTCGATATCCGCACCGACCTGCCGCGCTACCGCGTCTGGCGTGACGGCGAGGTGGCCGACGAGCCGACCGACATCATGGCGCATTGGCGCGACGATCTAGTCGCCTTCGTGCTCGGCTGCTCGTTCTCATTCGAGGAAGCGCTGTTGTCAGAGGGCCTGCCGATCCGCCACATCGAGCGCAACGTGCGCGTGCCGATGTACCGCACCAATATCGCCTGCGATCCGGCCGGGCCGTTCGCCGGTCCCATGGTGGTGTCGATGCGTCCGTTCAAGCCCAAGGACGCGATCCGCGCGGTGCAGATCACCTCGCGCTTTCCATCCGTGCACGGCGCGCCGGTGCATCTCGGCCATTCGCACTCGATCGGCATCGCCGATCTCGCCAAGCCCGACTACGGCGATGCGGTGCCGGTCGAGGCCGACGAGATTCCGGTGTTCTGGGCTTGCGGCGTCACCCCGCAAGCGGTGATCGCGGCAGCAAAGCTGCCGTTTGCCATCACGCATGCGCCCGGATTGATGTTGGTGACCGATTTGCAGAACAAGCAGCTTGCCGTGCTTTGATGCAGCCTGTGCCGTTCATTCGGGCTTTACCGCGTAGATTTCCCGTTTCATCGATAGCTCGCGAATAACAAAGGGTTTTGTAATGACGATCAGCCGCCGAGATGTGTTGCTTGGAGCCACTGCCGCCGCGGCGCTGGCGCCGATCGCGGCCCGTGCCGAAGCAGCGGACGTGCCGATCGGCATCATCTATCCGTTCTCCGGCGCCAACGCCCAGCAAGGCGTCGATGCGCAGAAAGCGTATGAGGTCGCGGCGGATGTCATCAACAAGGACTACGATTTCGATCTGCCGCTGGCGAAGGGCGAAGGCCTGCCCGGCCTCGGCGGCGCAATAGTCCGCCTCATCTTCGCCGATCACCAGTCCGATCCGCAAAAGGGCCGCGCCGAGACCGAGCGCTTGATCACCCAGGAAAAGGTCTGCGCCGTCATCGGCACCTATCAGAGCGCGGTCGCGGTTACCGTCAGCCAGGTCTGCGAGCGCTATCAGATTCCGTTCATCTCGGCGGACAATTCCTCGCCGAGCCTGCATCGCCGGGGCTTGAAGTTCTATTTCCGCGCCGCGCCCCATGACGAGATGTACTCGACGGCGATGTTCGATTTCTTCGATGCCATGAAGAAGAAAGGCACCAAGATCGAGACGCTGGCACTGTTCCATGAGGACACCATTTTCGGTACCGATTCCGGCAACACGCAAGCGAAGCTCGCCAACGATCGCGGCTACAAGGTGCTGGCCGATATCAAGTACCGCTCCAACTCGCCGTCCTTGTCGGCCGAAGTGCAGCAGCTCAAGGCTGCGAACGCCGACGTGCTGATGCCCTCGAGCTACACCACCGACGCCATCCTGCTGGTGAAGACCATGGCAGAGCTCGGCTACAAGCCGAACGCCATCGTCGCGCAAGACGGCGGCTTCTCCGAAAAAGCGCTGTATGACGCGGTCGGCGACAAGCTTGAAGGCGTGATCTCGCGCAGCACGTTCTCGCTCGATCTCGCCACCAAGCGGCCGATGGTCGGCAAGATCAACACCATGTTCAGGGAGAAGTCGGGGAAGGATTTCAACGACCTGACGTCGCGGCAGTTCATGGGCCTGATCGTGATGGCAGACGCCATCAGCCGGGCCAAGTCCACCGACGGCGACAAGATCCGCGAGGCGCTGGTCGCCACCGACATCCCGGGCGAGCAGACCATCATGCCCTGGAAACGGATCAAGTTCGACGAGATGGGCCAGAACAACGATGCCGATCCGGTGCTGTTGCAATATGTTGGCGGCAAGTTCGTCACCGTCTCCCCGCCACAGGCCGCCGTCGCCGAAGCCATCTGGCCGATGAAGTAAAATGCGACGTGCGCGTCACATCGCAACGCGTGCCCTCATCCTGAGGAGTGGGCCACCGGGTCCCCGCAAAGCGCGGCCCGATGATAAACTCAGCCCGCGTCTCGAAGGATGGACACAACGCTCGGACTCGCGGCCATCCTTCGAGACGCGCGCAAGGCGCGCTCCTCAGGATGAGGTCCTTTGCCTGGAGTCGCATCGTTGACCGCCGAGACCATCATCCAGAGCCTTGCCTCCGGGCTGTTGATGGGGCTGCTCTATGGCCTGATCGCCGTGGGGCTTGCGCTGATCTTCGGGCTGATGGACGTGGTGAACTTCGCCCATGGCGAGTTCCTGATGATCGCGATGTACGCGACCTTCTTCCTGTTCGCTTACTTTGCGCTCGATCCGCTCTTGGCGGTGCCGCTGGTTGCGGCGGCGTTGTTCGTGTTCGGCGCGCTCGCCTATCTCTTGATCGTGCGCTTTGCGGTGCGCGCCAAAGCCAATGCCGGCATGGTGCAGATCTTCTCGACATTTGGGTTAGCGATCGTGATGCGCGGTGTGGCGCAGTTCTTTTTCACGCCCGACTATCGCAGCGTCACGCTCTCCTGGCTCGGCGGCAAGACGGTCTCGATCGCCGGCATCTATCTGCCGGAACCGCAGCTTGTGGGTGCGCTGGTGTCGATCGTGGCGTTCGCCGGGCTTTATTTCTTCATCAACCGCACCGACTTCGGCCGCGCGCTGGAGGCGACCCGTGAGGACGCGGGCGCGGTGGCCCTCGTCGGCATCGACAAGAACCGGGTGTTCGCTCTCGGCTGGGGCCTGGGCGCGGCGCTGGTGGGCTTGGCCGGCGCCATCATGGCGATCTTCTTCTATGTCTATCCCGACGTCGGTGCGTCTTTTGCGCTGATCGCCTATGTCACGGTGGCGCTCGGCGGTTTTGGCAGCGTGTTTGGCGCCTTTGCCGGCGGCATCCTCGTTGGACTGGTGGAAGCGTCCACCGCCCTGATCCTGCCGCCCTCGCTGAAATCGGTCGGCATCTACGCGGTCTATCTGCTGGTCGTCTTCATCCGGCCGCGCGGCTTGTTCGGGTCGATCTGATGGACAAGAATTTTGCTCAGCGCCGGCGCCGGGAATTGATGGGCGCGGTCGCTCTCGCAGGTGTCGCAGCCCTGGTGCCGCTGTTCGTCAAGGACGTCTATGTCCAGAACATCATGGTTCTGACGCTGATGTACGCGGCGCTGTCGCAGAGCTGGAACATCCTCTCCGGCTATTGCGGGCAGATCTCGCTTGGGCATGCGCTGTATTTCGGCCTTGGCGCCTATACCACCGCTATCCTGTTCACCAAGTTCGGCGTGCTGCCCTGGTTCGGCATGGTCAGCGGCGGCGCGATCTCGGCTATGATTGCGATGGCGCTCGGCTATCCCTGTTTCCGCCTGCGCGGCCATTATTTCGTGATCGCCACCATCGTCATCGCCGAGACCGCGCTGCTCCTGGTGCAGAACTGGAATTGGGCCGGTGCCGCGCTCGGCATCGATATTCCCATTCACGGCGATAGCTGGCTCACCTTTCAATTCACCCGCAGCAAATTGCCCTATTTCTATTTCGCGCTCGTGCTGGCGGCCATCGCCTGGTTCGTGACCTGGTGGCTGGAAGATTCCAAATGGGGCTACTGGTGGCGCGCGGTGAAGGATAATCCCGACGCCGCCGAGAGCCTCGGCGTGGTCGTGTTTAATTCCAAGATGGGCGCGGCCGCCGTCTCGGCATTCCTCACCGCGGTTGGCGGCGGCTTTTACGCGCAGTTCGTCTCCTATATCGATCCCGAAAGCGTGATGGGCTTTCAGTTCTCGCTTTTGATGGCGCTGCCCGCCGTGCTCGGCGGCGTCGGGACATTGTGGGGACCGATGCTGGGCGCCGTCATCCTGATCCCATTGACGGAATTGACGCGCTCCTTCATAGGCGGTTCGGGGCGCGGCATTGACCTGATCGTCTACGGCACCTTGATCGTGCTAATCTCGCTGGCGCGGCCCCAAGGCCTGGTCAGCTTGTTCGCGCGCGGGCGCAAGGCGGCCGCCCAATGACGCCGTTGCTCGAAACCCGCGGCGTCACCCAGCGCTTCTCCGGCCTCGTCGCCAACAGCGACGTCTCGATTTCGGTCGGGCGTGGCGAGATCGTGGGCCTGATCGGTCCCAACGGCGCCGGCAAGTCGACGCTGTTCAACCTGATCGCGGGCGTCTTTCCGCCGACCGAAGGGTCGATCTGGTTCGACGGCAAGGACGTCACCGCGCTGCCGGCAGCGGAGCGCTGCCAGCGCGGCATCGCGCGCACTTTTCAGGTGGTCAAGAGTTTTGAGACCATGAGCGTCATCGACAACGTCATCGTCGGCGCGCTGGTGCGGACCACGGTGATGCGGGAAGCCCGGCGCAAGGCGCATGAGGTGCTGGAGTTTGCCGGGCTCGCCGGGCGTGCCGATGTGCTCGCCAGCGATCTGATCCCGTCGGAAAAACGTCGGCTCGAGGTTGCCCGTGCGCTCGCCACCGAACCAAAGCTGCTGCTGCTCGACGAGGTCTTGACGGGTCTCACCCCGATAGAGGCGCAGACCGGCGTCGAGCTGGTACGCCGCGTGCGCGAGACCGGCGTCACCGTGCTGATGGTCGAGCACGTCATGGAGATCGTGATGCCGCTGGTCGACTGCGCCATCGTGCTCGATCTCGGCAAGGTGCTGCTCGAGGGCAAGCCCACCGACATCGTCCGCGATCCAAAAGTCATCACCGCCTATCTTGGGGACCGTCATGCTGTCGATGCATGAAGTCACCACCGCTTATCAGGGACTGGTGGCGATCTCGTCGGTCTCGATCAAGATCGAGAAGGGCGAGATCGTCTGCGTCGCCGGCGCCAATGGCGCGGGCAAGTCGACGCTGTTGAAATCGATCGCCGGCGCCGAGCGCCCGCGCTCAGGCACCGTCACGTTCGACGGCGCGCGCATCGACGGGCTTGCGCAGCACCTGATCACCGCGCGCGGCATCGCCTACGTCCCGGAAAACCGCCGGCTGTTTCCGCGACTGTCGGTGCGCGATAATTTGCGGCTTGGCAGCTACCTCTATCGCAGCAAGACCAATCGCGAGGAGCCGCTGGCGCTGGTGTTCGAGCTGTTTCCGCGCTTGTCCGAGCGCCTGGAGCAGCGCGCCGAAACGCTTTCAGGTGGCGAGCAGCAGATGCTCGCGATCGGCCGCGCGCTGATGACGAGGCCGCGGCTATTGATGCTCGACGAGCCTTCCCAGGGCATCATGCCAAAACTGGTCGACGAGATCTTTCAAGCCGTCAAACGCATCCGCGACGCCGGCATGACGGTCCTGATCGTCGAGCAGCGCATGGCCGAATGCCTTGATATCGCCGACCGCGCCTACATCCTGCAGACCGGCCGCGTGCTGATGCAAGGCGGGGCAGCCGAGATCAAGGGCAATCCGGATGTGAGGAAAGCGTATCTGGGGCTTTAGTTCTTTCCGAAACGTCGGAACTGATCCAGGAAGGAGTTGAAGTTCGGCGCGACTTGGTAAACGAGACCATTCAGGTCGCAGTATACGAGTCCTCCGTTGAATTCCTCGAATAGATCTAAGGCAAAACGCGCTGCCTCCGGAGTCGCAAGCCACCGGCAAGAGCCGATGCTTCGGAGCGCGTTTGCGCATGAGATCGATATTCCAGGACAGATTGCTCGTTGCTACGGACCGACCAACGACGGGGCAAGCCATCAATATCGATTATATCTGGTGTCGGAGAGCCCCGTTTTCCTTCAAAAGAGAAGTCTTGTAAGCTGTCGGTAGCTCGCAGCCGATAGCCGCTTCAACCTCGGCGATATCGCTGGTATCGATCTGCGGCCCCCGATTGCGAACGAAATCATGACAGTGAAGCTGATCGGCACATGGGTCGTTGATAAATCAGATTCGCACGCGCTCTCCGAATTGGGCGACGTTTCGCTGAAATTTGGTCAAGATGGCTCTCTGACTTATGTCCTGAACCTCCCCATGGCTAAAGCCAGGGGGTTCTGAGAGAGGCAGAAGGCAGTCTTTCCGGGGCTCTCGCGGTCTCTGTTTGCAGAGGCGCTACATCATCCCCGGCCTCGACGGCCGGCCCAACTCTCTTGATCCGGCGACCCGCTCTAACGCCATTACGGACGTGGGGTTGGGCAAAGCCCTTCCCGCTTGCGGGTTGAAGTACACTCGACATCGCCGTCCTCAGGAGCGGTTCCGCACTGGCCCAAGCGATCTTGACTTGGGGAATGTCGAGCAAATTCGTATCGCAGCATGTCGCAAGAAACGCGCTGTAGAGATCACGTTGAACCGGCTCTGTCCTGCCATCGCCGAACACATGAACCCGCTGCGAGAGCGGCTTCTTGATGTATTCGCCCGTGGTATGATCGAACTGGCTCAACCGTGTATGCCGGGTTTTGATCTCAATCACTCCACCGCCAGCACTTGCAGCCTTGCGCTGAAGCATCGAGATCAACATTCCTGGCGCACGCACTTTCACGCTGCGACCGTAGTTCTTCTGAAATGACTTGTAGTTCAACTCCTCTGTTTTGATGGTTGTCCCTTGACCGAGAATGCGGTTCGCCAACTCGCCATGCGATCGCTTGCGCTCGCCAGCCAATACTCGATCGCGCTCGCGTTTCGAAGCGGCAAGCGCCTGATAGCGCTGCGACCTGTTCCACCTTCTCTTACCCTTGATCGCGCGCCCTTTGGCATCGAAGTTGTCCAGGTTGGTTGCACGTCGCGAGCGGTCCATCGCGCGCTGGATCCGCCGGCAGTCGTTCCACGGCTCGACAACGCTCGGGCATAACCAAACCTGCTAAGCCCCCGCCTATGGCGGGGCGAAAACAGGAAGTTTTACAGCTGCGGGAATGAAGTCATGAAGTCTCCTTGGGGAACGCCAAGTACCCTCGATACCTCCCAAATATTCGGTGGCGCAGATCATCGAATACATGAAAGGGAAGAGCTCGATATGGATCGCGCAGAATGTCGAACGCAAGATGCGGAATTTTCTGGGCCACAAATTCTGGGCGCGGGTACTTTGTGACGACCGTTGACCAGAACGAGGAAGTGATCCGGGCCTACTTTCAGAAACCAAGAACTGGCCGATCGGCAATTGGAGCAGTTTGAGCTGAAGATTTCAGCAGTCCAAAATCCAATCAATCGTCCAAACATCCCTTAAAACCGCCTTTGGCGGTTCCCAATCAAACCTCCAGCTTTGCTGGAGGTTATTGGCTGCTCCAAAATAGCGTCGTCGCTTGATACCGCCGCGATGCTGGACGGCCCGATGTCGAGTCCGACAGTACCGTCCTTGGTGGTGTGCGTAGCGGGCGGCAAGCCCTCTTGCACCAACTGGCAAAACCAGCGGACGCCGGATAATGCGGACATACTTGGTCCTGGCCGCGAGCGCTTCTCTTTGCCAATCGCGTTTGTCCTTTGGATCGAGCATAAGCGGCAGCACAAGGCCGCTGTAGTGCACGGCGGGAACAGGCTCGGCGCGGTAGCGGATCACAGCGTCCGCTTTGCCCTCGATGCTGTTCAGCCGGTTTAACGATTTGAACCGTGGGCGGCCGCGCTTGCCAAACGCATACTGCTCGGCTGCCCGGAACGCGCGCAAACTCGTGGTTTGCGTGTCGTGGCTGCCGAGGTGATCGCCGATCCAGCAGGCATTGCGGCAGGAGAGCGCATGCTTTTCAATCTCGCGCGAGGTGAAGCCGAACCGCTCCAGTTCGGCCCCGAACGCTTGCGAGCGCGCTTTGTTGTGACGCTTCTCCACTGTCGCAGGCATGGCGCGTGCGGCTTGCCATGCCTTCGACTGCTTCATCAGATCGAGGCGGCGAAGGCACTCCTGCAAACAGGCATTATAGAGGTGCCGGGCCGCGTTCAGCCGCGTATCCAATGTCTTCTCATCCGCCGCAGTCGTCTGAAGCGGGAACTCGGCGACGAAGGACAGGGTTTTAACGCGCGGCATCACAGTCCTCTACGCATCAATTGCCGACTGCATTCATCTGCTAAAGCCGGATAGCTCTCTCCTATGGCTCTCCTATGGCTGAGTAAATCTTTGCTCTGTACCGCAGAGGCGATGCCAACCCGACCAGCGACTTCCTCTAATGCCCTGTCGCACGCTGTTAGATTATGCCGGATCAAGTTTACGGTGATGCGTTCGAGAAACTCGGCGGGTGCATCTTTCGCCGCCCCGTCTCCATCCCAGTGCCATTCGTTATACGCTTCAATCGCCGCACGTCTCACCCAATGTTCCGGGCGCGTTTCAACAGAAACCTGCATTTCCAGAACCTGCTGCATCAGTGCCGCGCGCTTTGTCTCCACCGCAGTCTTTGCTCCGCACCGACGCCGAGCAGCTTTCGCTTTTGCAGCAAGAAACTCTGACGACACCTCGAAGGAAGCTACTCTTGCGGTGTCGTAGAGGCGCATAGGCGCTGATTTCGCATAATGAGAATTGCGCCTTACCACATCCGGTTCCCCAAGGAACGTGATGAGGGCTTGTGTCCATCCTCGCGCCTTAAGACCGGCAATTGAAATCATTTGAGGCTTTTCCATCAGACCCTCTTCTGATTTTCAATGTATTGCTTGATGAGCGCGAGGGGAGTGCCGCCGACCGAAGACACAAAATAACTGTTCGTCCATAATGTTGGAATGCGCCTGCGCAGCACCCGGAACTGCTGACGGAGAACACGCGAAGACCGGCGCTTGATGCCCTTCACCAGCCGGTGGATGCCGTATTGCGGATCGCAGCCGACAAGCAGATGGACGTGGTCTGGCACGACTTCCATTTCAATCAGCGCCGATTGCGTCTCGTCGCATACCTGCTGAATTAGTTTCTTAAGTTTGGCGTCGAGGCGGATTAAGAACTGGCTTACGGTATTTCGGGCAAAACACCACGTGGTATTTGCACGAGAAGAGAACGTTCCTGTTCGATCTGAAGTCCGCCATAGCCTATTATATACCTAGCTGATGTCTAATAGCAAAGAGGCGCTCACCCCATAGTTGAAACTAGGGGCTTGCGCGCCTAAGTTCGGTCAGGTTGCACGACCGCAAGCAGATCATCAAGCTTCAGTATCGCATTGACCGATCAACCCTCGGCGCCAAACGTCGAACGCACGGCGTTTTCGCTCTCTGATGACGAAGTTCTGACGCTCTCGTTCGGAAGAGTTCCGTATCGATTTATTCGTGGGCGGACGAGCGAGTAGGGCGACATCGGGTGGTTGGGTCCCGGCCTTCGCCGGGACGACGGGTCGATCGACTGCCGGCGCGTCACAACTGGGCTCTAGCCCTGCCCATGCTCCGGCAACGTCAGCCCGAACACCTTCGCCAAATCCCCGACCTGCTCGGGCGAAAGATAGCGCGGGTTGAGCCCGCGCAGCAGCAGATAGAGTTTTGCCGTCTCTTCCAGTTCCTCGATCGCGAACACGGCGGCTTCCAGCGTGTCGCCTGAAACTACCGGGCCGTGATTGGCGAGCAGCACGGATGAATACTTTCCCGCGAGCCCCTTGATCGCGTCGGCGACAGCCGGATCGCCCGGCCGGTAATAGGGCACGAGCGCGGTGGCGCCGCACTTCATCAGGTAATAGGCCGTCATCGGGGGCAGCGCGGCGTGGGGATCGATCTCGGGGAGCATCGAGAGCGCTACCGAATGGGCGGAATGCAGGTGCACCACCGCGCGCGCCGCGCCGCGGGTCTGATACAGCGCGCCATGCAGCGGCACTTCCTTGGTCGGCGCGTCGCCGGACACGAGCTTACCGTCGACGCCAAGCCGCGACAGCCGCGCCGGGTCGAGGAAGCCGAGCGAGGCATTGGTCGGCGTGACCAGCCACCCGCCGTCGTCGAGCTTGACGCTGATATTGCCGGAAGAGCCCGGCGTCAGCCCGCGCTCGAACAGGGAACGGCCGAGCCGGCAGATTTCCTCACGGACCTTGGTTTCGCTCATGGCGACTACCCTTTTTCCGCCTTGTCTCACGCTTTGGCAGCGCGGCCAAGCCGTGATACCCAGAGGGCAAGGCCGTCCTCCGTCGGCCGTTTGGGAACCCAAGGGACGTAGAGGAATTTGCCGCATGACTGAAACCGCAAAACCGCTGGTCGCCGTGATCGGGCTCGGCTCGATGGGCTTTGGCATGGCGACGTCCCTTCGGCGTGCAGGCTTCGAGGTGACCGGCTGTGACGCCATGGCCGACTGCGTTGCGCGCTTCGTCAAGGACGGCGGCAAGGACGCCAAAACGCCGGCAGCAGCCGCGAAAGCGGCCGACATCGTGATCAGCGTGGTCCTCAATGCCGCCCAGACCGAAACCATTCTGTTCGGCAAGGACGGCGTTTCGGAAACGCTCAAGAAGGACGCCGTGTTCGTTTCCTCCGCCACCATGGACCCGGAGGTCGCGCGCAGGCTCGCCAAGCAATTGGAAGCGACGGGGCGGCATTATCTCGACGCGCCGATCTCGGGCGGCGCGCAGCGCGCGGCGCAGGGCGAACTGACCATTCTCGCATCCGGCAGTCCGGCCGCCTTCGCCAAGGCGAGGCCCGTGCTCGATGCCATGGCGGCAAAACTCTACGAACTTGGCGATGCGCCGGGCCAGGGCGCCGCGTTCAAGATGATCAACCAGTTGCTCGCGGGCGTACATATCGCAGCCGCATCCGAGGCAATCACCTTTGCCGCCAGGCAGGGGCTCGACCTGCGCAAGGTCTATGAGGTGATCACGGCCTCCGCCGGCAATTCCTGGATGTTCGAGAACCGCGTGCCGCATGTGATCAACGGCGATTACAAACCGCGTAGCGCGGTAGAAATTTTCGTGAAAGACCTCGGCATTGTCCAAGACATGGCGCGCGGGGCGAGATTTCCGGTGCCGTTGGCATCAGCGGCGCTGCAGATGTTCCTGATGGCCGCGGCGTCCGGCATGGGCCGCGACGACGATGCCTCGGTGGCGCGGCTCTACGCGCGCATCGGCGGCACTACGTTGCCGGGCGAACAGAAATAAGAAAGAGAAGAGGATCGTCGATGCCGCGTTTCGCCGCCAATCTCACGATGATGTTCAATGAGGTGCCTTTTCTCGATCGCTTCGACGCGGCAGCCAAGGCGGGTTTCACCGCAGTGGAATTTCTGTTTCCCTACGAGCATCCGACAAAGGAGGTTGGCGAGCGGCTTAAGTCCGCCGGCCTGACACAGGCGCTGTTCAACCTGCCGCCCGGCGATTGGGCGGCCGGGGAAAAGGGATTTGCGGCGCTACCGGCGCGTTTCGCCGATCTGCAAGAGAGCCTTCGCACCGCATTGCCTTACGCGCAGGCGACCGGCGTCAAGCGGCTGCATCTGATGGCGGGCATCGCCGAGCGCAGCGATGCTAAGGCGGTGGAGGCGTTTTACAAGTCGGTGGCGTGGGCTGCGGAATTTTTTGCGCCCCACGGCCTCGATGTCGTGATCGAGCCGATCAACCCGCGCAACGTGCCAGGTTACTTCCTCAACGATTTTAATTTCGCGCGCGACCTGATCGTCGAATTGAAAATTCCCAACCTCAAACTGCAGTTCGATATCTATCACTGCCAGATCATCCATGGCGACGTCACCATGCATCTGCGCGAGATGATGCCGATCATCGGCCACGTCCAGATCGCGAGCATCCCCTCGCGTAACGAGCCGGATGGCGAGGAGCTGAACTATCCGTTCGTGTTCGAAGAGCTCGACCGGCTCGGTTATGACGGCTTTGTCGGCTGCGAATACAATCCGCGCGGCAAGACGACAGATGGCCTTGCCTGGTTCAAGCCATATGCGGGAGCGAGGCCGTGACCCTAAAACTCGGCTGCATCGCCGACGATTACACCGGCGCCTCCGACCTCGCCAACACGCTGACCCGCGCCGGTTTGCGCACCGTGCAGACCATCGGCGTGCCGGCGGACGATCTCGCATTGCCCGAGGTCGATGCGGTCGTGGTGTCCTTGAAGAGCCGGTCGATCGGGGCTTCGCTTGCGGTCGGCCGCTCGCAATCGGCCGAGAAATGGCTGCGCGGGCGCGGTGCCAAGCACGTGCTGTTCAAGATCTGCTCGACTTTCGATTCCACCGACAAAGGCAATATCGGTCCGGTCATGGACGCGCTACGCGCCGATGCCGGCGAGACAATCGTGCTGGTGACGCCGGCGTTCCCGGAGACCGGGCGCACCGTCTATCAGGGCAACCTGTTCGTGGGCCCGGTGCTGTTGAACGAGAGCCCGCTGAAGGACCATCCGCTCAATCCGATGCACGATTCAAACCTGGTGCGGGTGCTGGCGCGGCAGAGCAAAACCAGGATCGCCCTGGTCGATCTTGCCGTCGTCGCGCGCGGGGTGAATGCAGTTCGCGCGCGCCTTGCCGATCTATCCGAGAGCGGCGTTGGTGCTGCGATCATCGATGCGGTGTTCGACTGCGATCTGGAAACCATCGGCACGGTGGCGCTGGATCATCGCCTGTCGGTCGGCGCGTCCGGCATCGGGCTTGGATTGGCGCGGGCGATCGTCGCCGCGGCTGGCGGCAAGGCGAAGGCGGTGGACGCCGCATCCGAGCCGGCGGTCGGCGGACCGGCCGCTTGCCTCGCCGGCAGTTGCTCGCAGGCGACGCTGCAGCAGATTGCCAACGCCGAGAAGATCATGCCGGTGCTGCATCTCGATCCCGACCGCGTGGTGCCGGGCAAGGAGGAGGCCCGTCGCGCGCTGGCTTGGGCCAGAGAGCGGCTTGAAAGCGGCGCGGTCCTGATCGCCTCCAGCGCAACCCCGGACGAAGTTTTAGCCCTTCAGGCGCGCCATGGTCGCGACGCCGCCGGCCACGCCATCGAGCAGGCGATGGCCGACATCGCCGAGGGTCTGGTGCAAGCCGGCGTCCGCCGGCTGGTAGTTGCCGGCGGCGAGACCTCCGGTGCGGTGGTGGACCGCCTCGGCATTCCCGGTTTTCTGGTCGGCGCGGAAATCGCCGCCGGCGTGCCGGTGCTGCGCGCAGTTGGTGCCAAGCGAGGCGCGATGTTGCTTGCACTGAAATCAGGCAATTTCGGCGGACCGCAGTTTTTCGCCGACGCGCTTGGGCTTATGCGCTGAGCGCAAAGCGAGCTTGTCGGAGATTTCCTCGGCCATCGCGGCGGCGGTGGAAGGGCAGGGCGCGGCGACGCAGGAGATCGCGCGCAACGTTCAGCAGGCCGCGTAAGGACGGCGCAGCCGGGACCGGATCGGCGTCATCACAGGTCCTCTCAGCGGCGCAGTCGCTGTCCGGCGAGTCGAGCCGCCTCAAGGTTGAGGTCAGAAAATTCTTCAACTCGGTACGCGCGGCTCGAGCGCGCACGGCATCAAATGAATCCGGAAAGCCGGTGCCTGCAGGTATCGCGGAAGTGAAGGCAAGGATTGATTCCGGATGTTGGCTCTTGGCCAAGGTTCGGGTAAATCAGCGCGATCGAACCGGCTGGCGTGGCCGGTGCTGTCGCCGCGAGGAATGCCTATTTTATGGTCGCACTGGTCCGCATCGCGCTAAGCCGGCCGTATACCTTTGTCGTGCTCGCGCTGCTGCTCCTGATCATCGGGCCGCTCGCGGCGCTACGCACGCCCACCGATATCTTCCCTAACATCGGCATCCCCGTGATCGGCGTGGTCTGGCAGTATACCGGCCTGCCGCCCGACCAGATGTCGGGGCGTATCGTCACGCCGTTCGAGCGCGCGCTGACCACGACGGTCAACGACATCGAGCACATCGTCTCCAATTCCTATAACGGCTTCGGCATCATCAAGATCTTCTTTCAGCCGAACGTCGATATCCGCACCGCCAACGCGCAGGTCACTGCGATCTCGCAGACGCTGATCAAGGCGATGCCGCCCGGCGCGACGCCGCCGCTGATCCTCAACTACAGCGCCTCCACTGTGCCGATCATCCAGGTCGCGCTGTCGGGCGACGGCCTCACCGAGCAAAATCTCGCCGATATCGGCATTAACCAGCTGCGAACGCCCCTGATCACGGTGCAGGGCGCCGCGATCCCGTACCCTTATGGCGGCAAGCAGCGCCAGATCCAGATCGACCTCGACCCGCAGGCCTTGCAGGCGCGCGGCCTCTCCGGCCAGGATGTCGCCAATGCGCTTGCAGCCCAAAACCTGATCACACCGGTCGGCACCCAGAAGATCGGCGAGTTCGAATACAACATCCAGCTCAACAACTCGCCGCTCAAGATGGAAGAGCTCGGCGATCTCCCGATCAAGACCGTCAACGGCGCCATGGTCTATGTCCGCGACGTCGCCCATGTCCGCGACGGCAATCCGCCGCAGACCAACATCGTTCACGTCAACGGCAACCGCTCGGTGCTGATGATGGTGCTGAAGGCCGGCTTCACCTCGACGCTCGACATCATCGCCGGTATCAAGCAGAAGGTCATCGACGTCAAGGATCAGATGCCGGAGGCGCTCAGGATAGGCTTCATCGGCGATCAATCGGTGTTCGTGCGCAGCGCCATCTCCGGCGTCGCCTATGAAGGCGTGATCGCGGCGCTGTTGACGTCGGTGATGATCCTGCTGTTTCTCGGAAGCTGGCGGTCGACGCTGATCATCGCGGTTTCGATCCCGCTATCGGTAATGGGCGCGATCGTGATGCTGTGGGCGATCGGCGAGACCCTCAACATCATGACGCTCGGCGGGCTCGCGCTCGCGGTCGGCATCCTGGTCGATGAAGCCACCGTCACGATCGAGAACATCAACTGGCATCTGGAGCAGGGCAAGGCGGTCGAAACCGCGATCATGGACGGCGCCAACCAGATCGTGGTGCCGGCCTTCGTTTCGCTGCTCTGCATCTGCATCGTGTTTGTCCCGATGTTCTTCCTGACCGGCGTCGCCCGCTTCCTGTTCGTGCCGCTGGCCGAAGCCGTGATGTTTGCAATGCTGTGGTCGTTCATCCTGTCGCGCACGCTGGTGCCGACGATGGCGAATTATCTGTTGCACCAGCACGAAGACCATGCCGGTGCTCCGCCGTCTCGCAATCCGCTGGTCAGATTTCAGCGCGGCTTCGAGGCCGGCTTCGAGCGCGTGCGCGGCTCCTATCGAGACCTGTTGTCGTTCGCGATGCGGGGCCGGGCGGTGTTCGTGCTCGGTTTCCTCTGCTTCGTCGCCGCCTCGTTCCTGCTGGTACCCTACATCGGCCGCAACTTCTTTCCCGCGGTCGATACCGGATCGATCCTGATGCATGTCCGCACCCAGATCGGCACCCGCATCGAGGAAAGCGCGAACCAGTTCGCCGAGGTGCAGAAGGCGATCCGCAAGATCATTCCCCCCTCGGAAATCGACACCATGGCCGACAACATCGGCATGCCAATCTCAGGCATCAACATGACTTACAACAACACCGGCGTGATCGGCCCGCAGGATGGCGACATCCAGATCAAGCTGAAAGAGGGCCACCGGCCCACCGCCGACTATGTCCAGGCGCTGCGCGAGCGGTTGCCGCGCGCCTTTGCCGGCATGACCTTTGCGTTCCTGCCGGCCGACATCGTCAGCCAGATCCTGAATTTCGGCGCGCCGGCGCCGATCGACCTGCAGGTCCGCGGCGCCAATGTGCTTGCGAATTTCGCCTATGCCGACAAGCTTCTGAACCGGCTTCGCCACATCCCCGGCATTGCGGATGCGCGCATTCAGCAATCGCCGAGCAACCCGACCTTCAATATCGATGTCGACCGTACCCGTGCGCAATATGTCGGTTTGACCGAACGCGACGTCACCAACAGCCTGACCGTCAATCTCGCGGGCAGCGGGCAGGTGTCGCCGACCTATTTTCTGAGCCCCGACAACGGTGTGTCGTATTCGATCGTGATGCAGACCCCGCAGTTCCAGGTCAATTCGCTGGGCGCGCTGGAGACGCTGCCGATCACGGCGACCTCGACGGCGAACCCGCCGATCCTCGGCGGCATCGCCAACATCACCCGCTCGATTTCGAGCGCGGTGGTTTCCCAATACGACATCCAGCCGATGGTGCAGATCTTTGCAACCCCGCAGGGCCGCGATCTCGGCGCGGTCGCCGCCGACGTCAGGGCCGCGATCGCCGACACCGCCCAGGGGGTGCCGAAGGGGAGTTCGGTGGTCCTGCTCGGACAGGTGCAGACCATGAACAGCGCGTTCTCCGGGCTGTTGTTCGGGCTGCTTGCGGCAGTGGTGCTGATCTATCTGTTGATCGTGGTGAACTTCCAGTCATGGTCCGATCCGTTCGTGATCATCACCGCCTTGCCGGCCGCGCTCGCCGGTATCATTTGGATGATGTTCGCGACGGAGACGACGCTGTCGGTGCCGGCACTGACCGGCGCGATCATGTGCATGGGCGTCGCTACCGCCAACAGCGTGCTGGTGATCAGCTTTGCCCGCGAGCGCTATGAAGATCTGGGCGACCCGGTCGCGGCCGCGATCGAGGCCGGCTTTGTCCGCTTCCGCCCGGTGCTGATGACGGCGCTCGCGATGATCATCGGCATGACGCCGATGGCGCTCGGTCTCGGCGATGGTGGCGAGCAGAACGCGCCGCTCGGCCGAGCGGTAATCGGTGGCCTGATCTTTGCCACGACGGCCACGTTGATGTTTGTGCCTGTCGTCTTCAGCATGGTACACAGGAAGCACGGCGTCATCGTCGACGCCGAACCGGAGACCTCGCATGCCCACTGAAAACAACACTCCGGTCTCTGGCCGGAAGTTGGGAATTTTCGGCGTGCTGGCAGGCCTCGCCGCCGTCCTGGTTGTGGTGACCGGTATCCGTGCGCGCGAAGATGCGAGCGCGAAGCTGCGCGAATGGACCGACGACCAGGCGATCCCGACGGTGGCGGTGGTTGCGCCCGACGCGCGGGCGCTGAGCCCGACCTTCGATTTGCCGGGGCGGCTGGAAGCCTATTACCGTGCGCCGATTTTCGCGCGCGTCAACGGCTATCTGAAAAGCTGGAGCGTCGACATCGGCGCGCGGGTCAAGGCAGGCCAGGTGATCGCCGAAATCGAGGCCCCGGACCTCGACCAGCAATTGCTGCAGGCGCGCGCCGATCTCGCGAGCCAGCAAGCCAGCGCGAAACTGTCGGAAGCAACGCTGACGCGGCGCAGGACGCTGATCGCGTCGAATTTCGTCTCGATGCAGGAAATCGACGAGCGCACCGCCGATCTCTCCAACAAGAAAGCCGCGGTTAATTCCAGCCAGGCCAATGTCGAGCGGCTGGAAGCGCTCGCGGGTTACAAGAAGATCACAGCGCCCTTCGACGGCGTGGTGACCGCGCGCGACACCGATGTGGGCGCCCTGATCAATGCCGGCGGCGGCAGCGGCCCGCCGATGTTCGTGGTTTCCGACATCACAAAACTCCGCGTCTATGTCAACGTTCCCCAGAGCTACGTGCCCTCGATCAGGATCGGCGCGAGAGCGGTGATCACGGTGCCGGAATATCCGAACCGGACTTTCCCAGCGACGGTGGAAGCTTCCTCGCAATCGGTCGACGTCGCTTCCGGCACGACGCGGATGCAGCTTGGGCTCGACAATTCCAGCGGCGAATTGCTGCCTGGAAGTTACGCCAATGTGCGCCTGAACCTGCAGCGCGATGGTGTGCCGCTGCATATTCCCGCCAGCGCCCTGATCTTCAACCAGAGCGGCCTGCGTGTTGCGACCGTCGGCGCCGGCGACAAGGTCAAGTTCAAGACCGTGACCATCGCGCGCGATCTCGGCAAGGAGATCGAGCTGGGCTCAGGCCTTTCGCCCGACGACCGCGTCATTGTCGCACCGCCCGACGGCCTTGCCGACGGCGATGAGGTTCGCATCGCAGGTGCCGCGGTAAAGGGCAGGCCGGCGAAGATTTCGGAACGGCAGGACGTGAAGGGGTAGGGGTTCTTCACCTCTCCCCGATTGCGGTCCTTTAGCTCGCGCTCCCAAAGAAAAGGGCGGACCTCTTGACCTTGTATGGGGCTTTCTTTGTCAAGCGGTTTTTTTCACGTCGTTCTCTTTCTTTCTCAGCAGTAGCTTTGTCTCTCGACCGGCCGGCGCCGATCGACAACCAACATCAGGCGGCGTCGGCCGGTCGAGAGACGACACACAAGCCGGTCCAAAGCGAGCCTGCCAGGGGTGGCGACGATCGGCGCCACATCCTTGTATTCGGTGGAGCGCCGTGTCGGCTCCGAACCATGATGCAGTCATGCGCATCGGCGGCGCGGCTCTTTGGCGGGCGGGCCCATTCTCTCCCAGGGCGTTGTAGCCATGGGCGCGGGTCACCGCCCACCTCGGATCGTCTGGCATTGCCTCACGCCGAGGCGGATCAATGCCGAACCTGTGTTTGGTTGCTCCGTTAGTTGTCTCGATCAGATTAGCTCACGTTGCCGGACGCAGCACTGCGCTGGTCGGCACCTCGCCGGTCGTCACGAAGCGCCACAGGGCGATCAGCAGCTTGCGCGCCAGGGCGACGATCATGGTCTTGCGCAGGCCCGGCTTGGCGCCTTTCGTGCGCGCCTCGAACCATTCCGCCAAGGCGCTGGCTTTTGGAACATGAGCCAACGCCACGCCAGTTGGACCATGCCGCGGCGAACCCGTGCATTGCCTGCCCTGGCCAGCCGTTTTTCCCGGCGCTTGCTGCCGCTTTCGTCCGGAGCCCCTGTAATGCCACCGTAGCGCGCCACCGCCCGTTGGTCCCGCAGGTTGCGCGAGAGCACTTTATGGACCAGCATGTCGGCTGTTTCCACACCGATACCCATGACCCTGGCCAGCATCAGCAGCATCGGATGTGTACCTTCCCGCGGCGCCTGCTTCAGCGCTGCCAGCCGCGCCATCTCACGGCGCAATTCGGCCAGCGTGTTGGGGCGGCAGCTCGCCTTCCGGGCCACGCAGCACCTCGAGTTGTTGAGCCGCCTTCCTCAGCTTGACGTTGAAGTTGCAAACGCCAAACCGGATCAAGATCGCCTTCATCCGGTTCACGATACGGGTGCACTCGCCCACCAGCGTCTCGTGCGCGCGGTTCGGACGCCTGGCATCCTCCTCCGCCAGGGTCGGAATCGCCGCCATGCTGCAGTGCTTGGCCTTGCTACGCAGCCAGCCCAGCAACGCGCGCAGCAGCACGCAGCAATTGGGTATCCAGCCGATCCGTCTTCGCTCGCCGGTGCTCGCGCGACACCGGGATGCTGGTCGGGTGGATCACATAGGCTTCGATCCCGCGAGCCCGCAACCAGCGTGCAAGCCAAAAGCCGTCGCGGCCGGCCTCGAACGCCACCACGGTCCGGGTAATCTTACAGCCTGCCTTGATCGCCTGGTCGCGCCATCGATGCAGCAGCGACCACAGCGCTTCAGGATCAGCGCCTTGCTTCTTCGACGGTTGCCGGGCCAGGCCGCTGACCAGCCAAGTCTTCAAACTCAGTTCAACCACCGCCACCAGCGTGCTATTCTGTTCAAAGGCGACGAGGGACCTACTCAGATCATTTTTCTGCATGGGGACACTCTATCGGTTGTCTTGACAGCAACGATGGTGCCATACCTTCGTTGCCTGCCCCATAGCACCTCTCCCCGCTCTTTGCGGGGAGAGGTCGAAATTCGCGGTAGCGAATTTTGGGTGAGGGGCGAGGCATGATGCCCATCGCGAACTTCGTGTTCGCGGATAGAGCCCCTCACCCCACCCTCTCCCCGCGAAACAGCGGGGCGAGGGAGATGAAACAGCCGGGCTATCCCACCCGCCACTCCAGCACGCCGTCATCGGCCGTTGTGACATCGCCAAGCGAGCCAACCGGCGTACGGTCCATGTTCACCAGATGCGAAAGCGTGTTGCCATCCTGCGCCGGCACCCGCGCCAGCGCTCGCGCGTTCTCCGGCGTGCGCAGCATCACCACGCCGTGTTCGACGTCGCCATTGCGGCCGTAGATCACGGTGAAGCTTTCGACCTTGCCCTTGCCGCTGGCCTCGGTGACGAAGTCGGGCACGGCGCCTTTGCGCCGGTCGGCTTCGGCCTGCACGCTGGTATCCTGTGCGAGCGCCTCGCGCGGTGGCTGCCGTGATAAGACCAGCGCGTGATGCTTGGTGACGAAACCGCCCTGTCCATAAAGCAGGCCAAGTTTCGTGCCGCTGCGCAAGTTTCGCACCATCGCGCAGGCCGCGTGCGTCATGTAGGTGTTGAGCGGCGCGCCGAAGAACGTCAAGCCGCCGGTCACCGTGGGCTGCACGTCGGCGCCCAAGCCAAGTGTGCGCCGCGCCATCTTCGGCACGCAAGGAAAGCAGCTATAGAGCTCGATCGCGTCGAACGCCTGGCCGTAGCCGCCAGCCAAATCCATCACTGCGTTGAGCACGGCGTTCTGCGGATGGCCCTCGAAGAACTGGTCGCGGAGAAGATAATCGCGCGGCTCTTCCGCTGACGCGCCGCCCCATGGGTAGATCAGCCGATCCTCGGCGATGCCGGCCTCGCGCGCTTTGGCGAGGCTCGTCAGCAGGACGCCTGCGCCCATGTTCACGGTCGGATTGGCGACCATCAGCTTGGTGTAAGGCCACGCGATCAGGCGGTTGTCGGGCGAAGGCGTCGTGATTTCCTCGGGCGCAAAATGCCGCTTCAGCCAGGCATTCGGATTGTGCGAGGCGGCTTCCGAATAGCGCGACCATAGTTCGCCGGACTCCGCCATCGCCTCGCGCGGCGACTGCCCCCAATGTGCCGAGCTTGCGGCCTCATAGAACGGATAGACGGTGACCGGGCGAAACACGCCGAGCTTGACGGCCATCGGCTTCTGGAACGCGGCGCCGCGCTTTGGCTCTTCCACGTCATGCGCGAACGGCGTCCAGGGTAGCGTAACGCCGGCGCGCTCGGCCTTGGTCGCGCTCGACTGGGCTTCCGCACCGCAGACTGCGGCGACCGAGCATTCGCCGCGCGCGATGCGCTGCGCCGCCTCGTGCAGATAGCGGATCGGGCTCTCGCCGCCGACCGGACCGTAGTAGAGATGCGCCGGGGCAATGCCAAGGCGCGCTCCAAGCTGCTTTTCCGGATCGCGGTAGCGCCAGCTCAGGAAATTGACGACGTCGAGCGATTGGATCTCGCCGAGCAGCTTTGCGCCGGAGTCTGCCTCCGCCCGCTTGAGCGCCTGTTCGAGCAGGGTGAGCGGCTCGAGGCCGTCGGTGATCTCTTTCGCTCGATCGACGATCTCGCCGACGCCGACGATGACGGGGATGCGGTGTTCCGATTGCGCTGGGTTCGCCATTGTTCTTGTTGTCACCTCAAACTGTGAACCTCAACCTGAGGAGCCACGCCAACGGGTCGCGCGAATGCGCGCCCGATGACAGGCTCCGCGTGGCGTCTCGAAGGATGGCGGCATCGGGGCCTCGTGGTTCGAGACGCGCGCAAGATTCGCGCTCTTCACCATGAGGGTCAACTTAATCCGCCACCAGCGCGTTCATGTGCTCGACGGCCTCGGCAAAATCTTCCTTGAACTCCTGCACTACGGCGCCAGCCGATTTCACGCTGTCGATCAGGCCGACGCCTTGGCCAACGAAATAGCTGACGAGGTCGCGCGCCTTGGCGTTGCCGGCGGCGGCCGCGCGATCGATCGAGTTGAAGGCGTCCCGGCTGATGATGCTCTGCAGCGGCATCGGCAGCGCGCCGGGGCCCGGCCCACGGTCCCAAGCATCGGTCCAAACCGAGCGCAACTGCCGCGCCGGCTTTCCGGTGCGGCCTTTCGACCGGACGGCGTCGCGCGAGGAGGCCGCGATCATTTTTTCCCGGAAGATTTCCGATGTCTCGGATTCCGCCGTGGCGAGCCACACCGAACCCGTCCACACCCCGCCCGCGCCCATCGCCATGCAGGCCGCCATCTGTCGCCCCGTCATGATGCCGCCCGCGGCCAGTACCGGCACGTCACGGATCGGCGCGATCGCCTTGATCACCTCGGGCACCAGCACCATCGTGGAAACCTCGCCGCAGTGGCCGCCGGCCTCGGTTCCCTGCACCACCAGAATGTCGACTCCGGCCGCGACCTGGCGCAGCGCATGCTCCTTGGCGCCGACGAGAGCCGCGACGGGAACGCCGTGCTCCTTGCCCATGTCGATCATCGCCTTCGGCGGCACACCGAGCGCGTTGGCGATCAGCCGGATCGGATGACGGAACGAGACCTCGAGTAGCTCCAGCGCGCACTCGCCGTCGAACGGTTGCGGCTGATTGTCGGCGACATTGGTGGTGGTCAGTTCGATGTCGTATTTCTTGAGCAGGTTGCGGGTGAAATCGCGATGCTCCTGCGAGATACGCGCCTCCAGGCTCTTCCAGGTTACATTCTTCTCGCCAGCAGTCGAAATATTCTCCGGGATCAGCACGTCGACCCCATAGGGCTTGCCGTCGACGTGATCGTCGATCCATTTCAGTTCCTGTTCGATGGTCTCCGGCGAATGTGCCGTGGCGCCCAGCACGCCGAACCCGCCGGCGCGGCTGACTGCTGCAACGACGTCGCGGCAATGACTGAAGGCCACAAGCGGAAATTCAATGCCCAGCATCTCGCAGATCGCCGATTTCATGGTCGTGCTCACTCCCTTGGCGGCAGCTTTCAGTGCTGCTCGTGCTTGCTTGAACGACGGATAGGCCAGGCGACGCTAGCCCATCAGGAGGCTTGAAGCCAAGCGAGTTTCACGCCCGTCCGCCTTGCGTGTAGACGCTACGAAATCGTCCGCACGGCAAGCGCATTCCGCGCAGTAAAATAAGCCAGCCCAACGCCACCGTTTTGCCTCTTGCGCTTTCGGCCGACGGGTAGAATGCTTAACTGCAACAACAGAATCCTTGAGGGAGCGCCGATCCATGTCCGCCACGCAACTGATCTCGGGCAAGAGCCAGGCTGACGCCTACGACGTCGTCGTGGTCGGCGCCGGCTTTGCCGGCATGTACATGCTGCATCGGCTTCGCGGATTGGGATTCTCGGTGCGCGTCTACGAGCGCGGCTCTGGCGTCGGCGGCACCTGGTATTGGAACCGCTATCCCGGCGCGCGCTGCGACGTCGAGAGCATGCAGTATTCCTATTCCTTCTCCGACGAATTACAGCAGGAGTGGGACTGGAGCGAGCGCTACGCGCCGCAGCCGGAGATCCTGAAATACGCCAATCACGTCGCCGACAAATACAATCTCCGCGCCGACATCCAGTTCGGCGCCCGCGTCGACAGGGCCGCCTTCGACGAGGACGAAAACATCTGGTCGGTCGCTACCTCCGACGGCAAGACGGTGGCGGCAAAATTCGTCGTGCTCGCTACGGGGTGTCTCTCCAACGCGCGGATGCCCGATATCAAGGGGCTCGGCGGCTTCGAGGGCCAAGTCTATCACACTGGCAACTGGCCCCTTGAGCGGATCGATTTCACTGGCCTTCGCGTCGGCGTGATCGGTACAGGCTCGTCCGCGATCCAGTCGATCCCCGTGATCGCCGAACAAGCAAAGCATCTCACGGTGTTTCAGCGCACCCCGAACTTCTCGATTCCCGCCCACAACGCGCCGCTGACGGCGGAGGAGCGGGACGCGTTCCGCGCCAACTATCCGGAAATCAGGCGCTTCGCCCGCGAGGTGGCGCGTAACGGCATCTACACCGAGATGCCTGACCGCGGCGCGCTTGAGGACGGCGACAACGAGCGCCGCGCGAAATACGAGCAGCGCTGGCAGCGCGGCGGGCTGACCTTCATGTCGGTCTACAACGACCTTGCGCTGAACAAGGCGGCCAATGATACCGCCGCCGATTTCGTGCGCGAGAAGATCGCCGAAATCGTTGGGGATCCCGAGACGGCGAGGTTGCTGCAGCCCACTTCCTATCCGATCGGGACCAAGCGCATCTGCATCGACACCGAATATTTCGCGACCTTCAACCGTCCCAACGTGACGCTGGTCGACATTAAGTCCAATCCGATCGACGAAATCCTGCCGCACGCGGTGCGTACCGGCGGCAAGGACCGCGAGATCGACGCGCTGGTGCTCGCGACCGGTTTTGATGCGATGACCGGCTCGGTCGCCAAGATCGACATCACGGGCCGTGACGGGCTGACGCTGAACGGGAAATGGGCCGAGGGGCCGAAAACCAATCTCGGGCTGATGAGCGCTGGCTTCCCCAATCTCTTCATCATCACCGGGCCCGGCAGCCCGTCGGTGCTCTCCAACATGATCGTTTCGATCGAGCAGCACGTCGACTGGATCAGTGACTGCATCGCTTATATGCGCGACCACGGCTTTGACTCACTCGAAGCCGAGAAGGATGCCGAGGACAAATGGGTGGCTCACGTCAACGAAGTGGCTTTTTCCACGCTCTATCCGCAGGCCAATTCCTGGTACATGGGCGCCAACATCCCGGGCAAGCCGCGGATCTTCATGCCCTATATTGGCGGTGTCGGGCCTTACCGGCAAATCTGCAACGAGGTTGCGGCCAAGGGCTATGAGGGATTTGCGATCACGGCTATGGCCCGACCGCGCGCCGTCGCGGTTGCGTCTTAAACGCCGTGATTGCGGGCGCCAGCGAAGCAATCCATAGTCCGGCGCTGGAGGTATGGATTGCTTCGTTGCATCCGCCTTCGCTCGTCGAGCTACGCCGGACAAGTCGCTGGTCGCAATGACGGGGCGAGCGGGAGGCCGCTATCCCAAATTGTGAAATAGTTGCGACCCAAACCCGCCTCACGCATTGAAGCATGGCGTTTGCGCCGTAGCCAAAGGCTGTTCCAATCGCTGTTGCCCGTGTAGTCTGTAGGTCCCTCGCACCCCAAAAAGACCAGCTACCAACCAAATGGGGCGAGCGGTGAGGGGAGACGGCTGATAACCATGACAGACATCCAATATGTGAGCCCGCGCACGCTCGATGAAGCGGTGCGCGCCTTTGCCGCCGCCGGGAGTGCCGCGCGGATCTTGGCCGGCGGCACCGATCTTTTGGTGCAAATGCGTTCCGGCGCGGTGAAGCCGCGCCTGATCGTCGATATCAAGAAGATTGCCGAGATGACGGCGATCGAGGAGACCAGCGATGGTGGTTTTCGCGTCGGCGCTGCCGTTCCCGGCGCGGTCATGGCCGAACACCCGCGCTTCGGCAAGGTGTGGCCCGGCGTGCTGGAGGCAGTCAACCTGATCGGTTCCACCCAGGTCCAGGGGCGGGCCTCGGCGGGAGGCAATCTCTGTAACAGCTCTCCGGCAGCCGATAGCGTGCCCGCCATGATCGCCGCCGGCGCCATCGCCACGGTGGCCGGGCCGAACGGTCGTCGTGAACTGCCGGTGGAACAGGTGCCGGCCGGACCGGGCCGCACCACCCTGAAGCCGGGCGAGATCCTGGTCAGCTTTACCCTGCCGCCGCGGCCGCCCGGTTCCGCTGATGCTTACTTGCGCATGATTCCGCGGACCGAAATGGACATCGCCGTGGTCGGCTGCGGTGTCAGCCTGACGTTGAAGGATGGCGTCTGCACCTCGGCGAGGGTCGGGCTTGGCGCGGTGGCCCCGACCGTGCTCCTGGTCGAGGCGGCCGCGCATGCGCTGATCGGAAGCCAACTCGACGATGCGGCGCTCAATGCCGCAGCCGCGGCTTGCTCAGCCGCCTGCCGTCCGATCGACGACAAGCGCGGCACCATTGCCTATCGCACCAAGATTGCCGGCGTGCTGCTCAGGCGCACGGCGGCGATCGCGGCCCAGCGCGCTACAGGGAATTAACGACCATGGCAAAACTGCACGTATCCACCACCATCAACGGCGAGCCCGTCGAGTTCCTGTGCGAGCCGAACGACACCATGCTCGACGCCTTGCGCGGGCCGTTGGCGTTGACCGGCTCGAAGGAGGGCTGCGCCTCCGGCGATTGCGGCGCCTGCAGCATCATGCTGGACGATCGGCTGGTCTGTTCCTGCCTGATGCTATCGGCCGAAGCCGAAGGCCACGACATCAAGACTATCGAGGGCATGGCGCAGGGCGAGAAGCTGCATCCGTTGCAGCAGAAATTCCTCGAAATGGCAGCGCTGCAGTGTGGCATCTGCACCTCGGGCATGCTGGTCGCCTCCGCGGCGCTGCTGGCGAAGAATTTCAGAGCCGAGCGAGGAAGAAGTCCGCTTCTGGCTCGCCGGCAATCTCTGCCGGTGCACCGGCTACGACAAGATTGTTCGCGCGGTTCTTGAGACTGCGGCCGACATGCGGGAGACGGCGCAATGAACATCATCACCAACAACAAGTGGATCGGCCAGCGTACCATTCGCCCTGACGGCGCCGACAAGGTCACGGGACGCGCGGCCTTTGCCGCCGACACCACGATGCCCGGCATGATCTGGGGCAAGGTCAAGCGCAGCCCGCATCCCCACGCCCGCATCAAGTCGATCGACACCTCGAAAGCGCTGGTGTTGCCGGGCGTCAAAGCGGTGGTCACCGCGCGCGACATCGTGGACTTCCCGATCGACAAGTCGGTCATGCTCGGCATCCAGGACATGCGCTGGATGTGCCGCAATGTGATGGCGCGCGAGAAGGCGCTGTTCCCCGGACACCCTGTCGCGGCGGTCGCCGCCACGTCAGAGGCGATCGCGGCCAAGGCCTGCGACCTGATCGAGGTCGATTACGAAGTCTTGCCGTGGTCGATCGAGATCGACGATGCGATCAAGCCGGACGCGCCGATCCTGCACGAGTTCAACAAGTTCGAGGGCAAGCCGTCCAACATTGCAGGCCGACTCGAAATCAAGAAGGGCGACATCGCGGAAGGGTTCAAGCAGGCCGAGATCGTGGTCGAGCGCTCATTTACGACGCGTCCGGTGCATCAGGGCTATATCGAGCCGCACGCCTGTCTGATCAGCGTCGCGCCCGACAACAAGACCACGATCTGGAGCTCGAGCCAGGGCCAGTTCATGGTGCGCGCGATGACAGCATATCTGACCGGCATTCCGCAGAGCGACATCCGCGCCATTCCCGCGGAAATCGGTGGCGGCTTTGGCGGCAAGACCATCGTCTATCTCGAGCCGCTCGCGACCTTGCTCGCGAAAAAGTCCGGCCGTCCGGTGAAGATGGTGATGACCCGCGAGGAGGTGATGCGGGCGACGGGTCCGACATCGGGCTCGAAGAGCACGGTCAAGATCGGCGCCAAGAAGGACGGTACCATCGTCGCCGCCCAAGGCACCTTCTATCTGCAGGCCGGAGCGTTGCCGGGTTCGCCGATCCGCGGCGCGGTCGGCTGTAGCTTCTCGCCTTACGACATCCCGAACGTGCTGTCGGTTGGCTACGATGTGCTCTCCAACCGCTCCAAGGTCGCGGCCTATCGCGCGCCCGGCGCGCCGATCGGCGCCTTCGCGGTCGAGTGCGTGGTGGATGAACTGGCCGAAGCGCTCAAGATGGATCCGCTGGAGCTGCGGCTGAAGAATGCCGCCAAGCAGGGCACGAAGGCCGCGCATGGCCCGGTGTTTCCGCGCATCGGCTATATCGAGACGCTGGAGGCGGCGAAAGCGCATCCGCACTACACGGCGCCGCTCGGCAAATTGCAGGGCAGGGGCGTGGCCTCCGGCTTCTGGTTCAACGCCGGCGGCGAATCCTCAGCGCAAGTCAACATCACCGAGGACGGCAACGTCGTCGTCACGACAGGCCATCCCGATATCGGCGGCTCGCGTGCCGCGATCGCCAACATCTGCGCCGAGCTGCTTGGCATCGACTACAAGCGGGTGTCGGTCCTGATCGGCGACACCGCGACCGTCGGCTTCTCCAACCTGACCGGCGGCAGCCGCGTGCTGTTTGCGTCCGCGATGGTGGTGACGCAGTCGACCGACAAGATCATCACTACGCTGCGCGAGCGCGCCGCAAAGATCTGGGAGATCGACCCCGAGGCCGTGAAATGGGAAAACGGTGCGGCGCATCCGGTGAGCCCGAACGCCGGCCAGTTCGAACCGCTGACCTTGGCCGAGCTTGCGGCAAAGGCCCCGCAGATGGGCGGACCGATCGGCGCCGGCGTACAGCTCAACACCGAAGGCGCCGAGGGCGGCTTCGGCACCCACATCTGCGACGTCGAGGTCGATCCCGAGCTCGGCATCGTGCGCGTCATCCGCTACACCGCGGTGCAGGACGTCGGCCGCGCCATTCATCCCGGCTATGTCGAGGGCCAGATGCAGGGCGGCGTCGCGCAAGGCATCGGCTGGGCGCTGAACGAGGAATACATCTACAACAGGGATGGCAAGGTCGATAATCCAGGCTTCCTCGACTATCGCATGCCGGTCTGCTCGGACCTGCCGATGCTCGATACCGTGATGGTCGAAGTGCCGAACCCGAAACATCCGCAGGGCGTCAAGGGCGTCGGCGAAGTGCCGCTGGTCCCGGTGATGGCCGCGGTCGCCAACGCCGTCCACAACGCGCTCGGCAAGCGCTTTTACAGTTTGCCGATGTCGCCGCCGAAGGTGTTGGCGGTGATTGAGGGGGAGTGATGCGTCTTCGTAGGCGGGTTAGCGACCTGTCCGCCGAAGCTCAAAGAGCGGAAGGCGGAAGCGTAACCCACCATTATTGGCGATGAAGAGGCGGGGTTACAGCTTCGGCTGAGCCGCCTCTTCGTTCTGGCATCGGCGCTTATTCTTGGCGGCGCTTATTCCTGGCGCGGATTGGTCAGTTCTTGACCCCTTGATTGCTGCAACCCACCAAGCGTCGGCGGTTTGCCAACCCTTGTCCGTTAGAATCTTCACACATTCGGCGTAGTTGCGGGCTGTTGGTTTGTTGCACTGGAAAGCCGAATGAACGGGAGCATTTGTAGGTATCTTGGCTATCTTGGTTCTTCTCGGCATTCGCCGGTGCAATTGACAAGATTGCGACAGCTACACTAGGCCGGCAACGAAGAGTGACGAGACCTTCATGGCTATTTCCTCCCAAATTCCAGGACAGCAAATGCCATCCCGGCGGGTATGATTGTGCGGCCGAGATCAAAAAACTCAAATTGAACAGATGCTGAGGCAACAAGGCAAATTCGGAGAGACTCAACCTCCGCGCATCAAGAGTTAGCCAAGAGAATGCGGCGGCCGGGATTGCTGTCAGACCCAGCTGCGCAGGGTGGGTTGGTTAGCGCCCTGTCCGCCGCAGCTCTCTGACCTACGGCGAACAGGTTAGTTATCCCGACCTACCAGCTACTTTTTGGTCTTCGGCAGCTTGTCGATCAGGATATCGATCTTGTGAATCGCCGGCGGTTTGGCAAAGAGGTCGGCCGCCTTGGCCATCAACGCCGCCGCAACCTTGCCGTTCAGATGTGCGTCGCGGCCGGCTTCGGTGTCGAACGTGTCAAAGATCGCGAACGACGAAGGGCCCTCCTGGATGGCGTACCAGGTGATCGTGCCGGATTCGGCCTCCACCAGAGGCAAGGCAGAGCGCAGGAACTCCGCAACCTCCTTCTCCTTGCCGGGTTTGGCCTCGAGCGGCACGTATAGCGCAAGCTTGCTCATGGGAACTCCTTCCGAGTATGAAGCTTTTGTTACGATGCTTTCGTCCGCAAAGCGGAACAATGAGGTGACGGCAACAACGCGGAAATGTTTCGTGGCGACGCGATCAAATCTTTGGTGCCCCTTCCGGTTTGAAGGGACCAGCGCGTAGGATGGTGGCTACGGGCTATAAGGCTCAACCCTTCCTACGTATTACCCACCGTAACTGTCATGCCAAAATCCGTCAGCTTCCGCAGATATCAGACCGCGGATTACGATTTGGTCGCTTCGCTGTGGACGCGCATCAATCGAGAACTCGCGCCTGTCGGGATGGAGAAATTGTTTGAACAATACATCCTGGCGACAATCGATGGTGAACTGAAGCAACTTCTCGAGGTCTTTTCCGAGGCAAGGCACAACGCCTTTTGGGTCGTCGAGAGCGCAAATGAGATTGTCGGTTCGTTCGGTATCGAAAGCCACGGCATCGACGACACGGAGCTTCGTCGAATGTACCTCGATCGAGGCTATCGCGGCTTGGGCATTGCACAACGCATGCTCGATTGTGCGCAGGCAGAAGCGCGTGCGCTTGGATTCACAAAGATGATTTTGAGCACGGCTCAGATTCAGAAGGCAGCCGACAGCTTCTATCGAAAGAGTGGATTTCGGCAGATCCGAGCGGAAGTTGCCGATCAAATGACCGCCAAGCAGGCGGGCGGAGGTTTGACCCGTTTTCATTTTGAGAAAGTGCTCTGATCGCCTCGGGGTCGGTCAGGCGCGCGGCGTTGCAATGATATTCGAGCGCGGACGCGTAGGGCGGGGTAGCTAGATTAGCAGCGTAACCCGCCGACAAAGAAGCAGGTTACGTCTTCGGCTAACTAATCCGCCTACGAGCCGACCCGCTCAAACGTTAGCTGAAATCAATCCTTTGCCAAGACGGCCAGAGGCCGATCGGCCGCCTCGTGTCTTAGTTTGGCGGTACTTGCGTCAGGCGTTATCAGCGGAGAGAATGCCGCCGGATTTGAACAGAAAACCCGCGACCCCCGCTCCGATCGGCGGCGCGATGATGAACAGCCACACCTGTCCCAGCGCAACCGGGTTGGTACCCATGCCAACGATCGCGGGACCGAGAGAGCGCGCCGGGTTGACTGAAACGCCCGTCACGTTGACCCCGACAATATGAATCGCGACCAACGTCAGCCCGATAGCCAAACCAGCGAATTGCGAGGGACCATCTTTTTGCGTCACACCGAGAATGCAGACCAGAAAGAGAAAGGTCGCAACGACCTCGAAGACGAAAGCCGAGAGCAGATTGTATTGACCGAGGTAACCTGCGCCCCAGCCATTCTGTCCAAGACCTCCGGTCCAGCCCGCCGATTTACCGGAGAGGATAATATAAAGGACAATTGCTCCGGCAATTGCGCCCAGGACCTGGGCAATGACGTAAGAAATAAAATCACTCAGCGTCATGCGGCCTGCGACGAGCACTCCAAAACTCACGGCCGGATTGACGTGGCAACCGGAAACTGGACCGATTCCATAAGCCATTGCGACGATGGCCAATCCGAACGCGAACGCAATTCCAAGTACGTCAATGGCCGTCGGTCCGCTTCCCATCCCGGCGATGACTACCGCGCCACATCCGAAGAAAACGAGCGCAAACGTCCCAATGAATTCTGCAATTGGCTTTTTCATTTCACTGCCCTCGGTTGGTAAATTGATTACTTTACAACCTTACAGCAGCTTGGTTTCCTCTGCACTGGAGAAAACGGCATCAACACGCCGGCCGTTAGCGACACCTCTAGCTCGGCCGACATCGATCGCTTCCTGGCAGCCACGAAGATCGGCCGTATGTCGGGATCGTTGCGCAGCGCGCCGATCGGTTGGCGCGCCAGCGCCGTGATACCAGCTGCGGTTCCAGGAACCTGCGTCAGCCGGGTTTTCCGTTGAGTCCTTTTTTCGGTGCGCGGAGCGGGCAACCTTCGTTGAAAGGACGGGACGGAACAAGGAGAGGCAAATGAACAGCAAACAATTCGCTCTTGTAGGCTGCGCCGCAATCGTATTGAGCGTTGGCACGGCAAACGCCGGTCCCTGCAACACCCGCGGTAAAGACGCTGGCTCCGGTTCCACGCCCGGCTATACCGGTCAAAGCACCGCCATCAGCACCGGTACGGTAACTAGCCGCGAGCACCCGCCGACCGAACAGACGAACCGCGTGGTGGGAGACAAAGCCGCGTCATCGCAAGATGCTCAGCGGCAGATGCAGGGCCAGCCTACAGCAGCGCAAGAGGCGCAAGGTGCCAAGCCCTCGGCGCAGACGGCCGATCAAGGTTGCTGAGGACCGGTCACACCGGTGTACCCCATGAAGTAGTTGCGTAGGGTGGGATAGCCCAGCGTAACCCACCCTTTGCCATGAAGAGGCGGGTTACGCCGGAGCCTGTCATCGGGCGCGCTTTGCGCGGACCCGTTGGGCTGCGCCGTCTACGAGTTGGTCAGGCCGCCGTCCCCATCATGTACGGCTTGAGCATCGCATAGATCATGCTGTGCACTGGCGTCGGCACACCGAGCTGGCGGCCGAGTTCGGCGACCTTGCCGCTGAGCCAGGGCAGCTCCAACCGGTTGCCGCGGTCGAGGTCGAGCGCCATCGAGGCCTTCATGGCTGGTGGGGCGTGGCTGATGAAATCGAGAATTTTGTCGAGCGCGTCAGCCGGCAGGGCGATGCCTTTAGCGCGGCCGACGTCGATCGTTTCCTGCCAGGCAGCGATGAAGATCGGCCGGATGTCGGGATCATCGCGCAGCGCGCCGATCGGCTGGCGCGCCAGCGCCGTCATGCCGGCATTGGCGGCGAGCAGGATGAACTTCATCCAGAGCTCGGTGAGGATCTGGTCGCTCAAGGTCGCGTCGAAGCCGGCCTTCAGGCACAGCGCGAGAAAATCCTCAGCCCGCTTGCTGCGCGTGCCGGTGAGCTCGCCGAAGATCATGCGCATGAAGGTGCCGACCTGCTGGATCACGCCGGGCGCGATGATCGAGGCACTGATCTGTGCCACGCCCCCCATCACGGCGTTGCTCCCCAAGATCGGGATCAGCCGCTCGGCGGCATCAATGCCATTCTGCAGCGGGATCACGGCGGTGCCAGAGCCGATCAGCGGCTTGATATGTGCGCCGGCGCTCTCGACGTCCCACAGCTTGACGCAAAACAGCACGAGATCGACCTTGCCGATTTGGGCGGGATCGTCGGTCGCTTGTGTGGGCACCAGATGGGTCTCGCCGCGGCCGCCCTGGACCTTCAATCCTTGGCTCTTCATCGCGGCAAGATGGGCGCCGCGCGCGATGAATGTGACATCGGCCCCCGCTTTCGCCAGCGCCGTGCCGAAAGCTCCACCGACTCCGCCGGCGCCGACGACCGCAATACGCATGAACTCTCTCCTGACCTGAACTTCCTCGGCTCAACCCATGCGGTGCAGTGCGCAGATTTTGTTGCCGTCCGGATCGCGCAGATAGGCGATATAGAGCTTGCCCGGGGGGCCTTCGCGCACGCCCGGAGGGTCTTCGCAGGTCTTGCCGCCATTGGCGATGCCGGTCGCGTGCCACGCGTCGGCCTGCTCGGGGGAGCTTGCTGCGAAGCCGATGGTGCCGCCATTGGCTGGGGTCGCAGGCTTGCCGTCGATCGGCTTCGACACCGAGAACAGGCCGGTCCTGGTCATGTAGAAAATGCGATGGCGGTCCACCTTTCCGGGCGGCACGCCGAGCGCGCCAAGCAACGCGTCATAGAATGACTTGGCTCTTTCCAGATCGTTGGTGCCGATCATGACATGTGAAAACATCCGTCATTTCCTCCCCAATATTCGCAGAACGGTAAAAGCCGCGCCGCGCTTTGCGTTTCACGGAATGAACGTAACAGCGCCGCTGGAAATATGAAAGCGTAACAACTCGTCGCGCCTCGTCGTGGGCAAAGCGTAGCGTGCCCGCCGTTCTCTGTGCCTGCGGGCACAATGGTGGGCACGGCGCAAGCGCGCCTTTGCCCACCCCACGCGCACCTCAAAACGCCGTATATCCCCCATCGATCACAAAGCAATCCGCGGTGTGATAGGACGACGCGTTGCTCATGAGATAGACGGCGATGCCGCCGAAATCAGAGGGCTCGCCGAACCGCCGCACTGGGATCCGCGGCATCACTGCGCCGACGAATTTTTCATCCGCCAGCACGTGCGCCGTCATGTCGCTCCTGATCCAGCCGGGCAGGATGGCGTTGGCGGTGACGCCGTGGCGCGCGAGCTCGACGGCCAACGCGCGGCAGAGCGCGTTGATGGCGGCCTTGGTCGCAGCGTAATGTTCGTTGCGCGCGGTGCCGAACAGCGAAGCGAGGCTGGAGGTCGCAACCAGCCGTCCGAAGCGATCGCCGGCCGCGGAACGCTCGCTCATGTGACGCGCGGCGACCTGGAAGACGTGAAACACGCCGTCGAGATTGGTCGCGAACATCGTGCGCCACTCCTCCTCGGTGCGGTCGATGAAGGCGCGCCGCCCGCCGCCGCCAATGCCGGCATTGGCGAAGCAGCCGTCGACCCGGCCAAAAGTGTCCAGCGTCGCCTTCATCGCCTCCCTGACCGAGGCAGGATTGGTGACGTCGCAGACACGCGTATCGATCTTGCCGGGGCTGGCCGCCATGGTCGCCGCGGCGGCGTTGTTCTTCTTGGCGTTGCGGCCCCAGATCGAGACGTTGCAGCCACTCAACGCAAGAGCTTGCGCGATGCCAAGCCCAATACCGCCATTACCGCCGGTGATGACGGCCACGCGGCCGGAGAGATCGAAAGGGTTCATGGGGCGTTTCCATCTTTGTATGACGCGCATCAGCTACGCGTTCGGGACAGAGGCAAATGTTCTTAAACCCAAGCATGGACAAGGTGCCTGCAAAAATCAAATATGGGGCAATCAAATCCATCCCGCGGCGCAACCGCCATGCGGACCACAACGAAAGAGGAAACCATGCAGTTCAAGCACACCACGCTCGAGTTCGATGGACCGGTCGCCGTCCTCAAGCTCGACCACCAGGAGGTCATGAACGCGGTGTCGATGGATATGCTCGGCGGTCTTGCCGAGGCGCTTGATACGATCGACGAGAGGAAATCCGAGGTGCGATGCCTGGTGCTCACCGGCGCAGGCCGGGCGTTCTGCACCGGCGCGAACTTGCAGGGCCGCAACCAGCAGAAACCCGGCAGGAGCAACGCCGGTGCGGCGCTGGAGACCGGGTTCCATCCGTTCCTGCGGCGCCTGCGCAACCTGCATTGCCCGATCGTCACCGCGGTCAATGGCCCGGCCGCCGGCGCCGGAATGAGCTTTGCGCTGATGGGCGACATGATCCTCGTGGCTCGCTCCGCCTATTTCCTGCAGGCGTTCCGCCGCATCGGCCTGGTGCCGGATTGTGGCTCGACCTGGCTGCTGCCGCGCCTGATCGGCAAGGCGCGCTCGGTGGAATTGTCGCTGATGGGCGAGCGGCTGCCGGCCGAGAAGGCGCTGGAATGGGGTCTTGTTAATCGCGTCTACGACGATGCGGTGCTGATGGAAGAGGCGATGAAGCTTGCGCATGAACTCGCCAACGGGCCGACGATCGCGCTATCGCTGATCCGAAAACTTTATTGGGAGAGCCCCGAAAATTCGTTCGAGGACCAGCTCGACCTGGAATTCCAATCGCAACGCGTCGCGGGCGCCGCAGAAGATTTCAAGGAGGGCGTTACCGCGTTCCTCGAGAAGCGGCCGGCCAAATTCAAGGGTAAATGATGGAGGCAGAACTCGGGCGTTGCGTCGCCTCGTTCTATCCGGGCGCGACCGGCGTGATTGGCGCCGCCAAACTCTCCGGCGGCGCCAGCCAGGAGACCTGGTCGTTCGACATCGTGCATCCGGACGGGCATATTGGCGCGATTCTGCGCCGCGCGCCGAAAGGCTATGGCGCGTCGCCGACGCGGGCGGCGGGCCTCGAAGCCGAGGCGCGGTTGATGCAGCTGAGCCACGACGCCGGCCTGCCGTCGCCGCGCGTGCTGCGTGTGCTTCAGCCAGCCGACGAACTCGGCACCGGCTTCATCATGCAGCGGGTCGAGGGCGAGACCATCGCCCGCAAGATTCTGCGCGATGCGCAGTTCGCCGAGGCGCGGCCGGTGCTGGCGCGCCAGCTCGGACAAGTGGCGGCCGGGATTCACGCACTGCCGCTCGCGCAACTGCCCAAGCTGCGCACATCGACGGCGACAAAGGAAATTGCCGAGCTTGAACGGGAGTACCGCAGCTTCGATTGGCCGCGACCGGTGTTTGAATTGGCGCTGCGCTGGCTGCGCGGCCACGATCCCGGCCCGCCGAAACGGATCACGCTGGTGCATGGCGATTTCCGCCACGGCAATCTCATCATCGGCCCCGAGGGTTTGCGCGCGGTGTTGGACTGGGAGCTTGCGCATCTTGGCGACCCCATGGAGGATCTCGGCTGGGTCTGCGTCAACTCCTGGCGCTTTGGCGAGATCGACAAGCCGGTCGGCGGCTTCGGGTCGCGCGAAGACCTGTTTGCCGGATACGAGGCGGCGGGCGGCCGCGTCGATACCGCCCGCGTAAACTTCTTCGAAGTGATGGGCACGCTGCGCTGGGGCGTGATGTGCTGCGGCATGATGCAGCGTTTTCGTGTCGGCCCCGACCATTCGATGGAGCGCGCCATGATCGGCCGCCGCGCGTCGGAGACGGAGATTGACTTGTTACGGCTACTAGCGCCGCGGGAGAAGTGAGATGCAAGACGAACCGACACCGATCGAGCTGACGAAAGCGGTCGCCGATTTCCTGCGCAACGACATCACGCCGATGATAGCAGGCCACAACGCGTTCAAGCTGCGGGTTGCGATCAACACGCTCGACCTTGTCACCCGGCAATTAACGCTGGCGCAGGGCAGCGACGGAGCGGAAGCCAGGCGACTCGCGCAATTGCTCAGCGTCGAGGGTTCGCTGATCGATCTCAATCGCGCGCTCGCCGGCAAGATCGCCAATGGTGAGCTCGACCTGCAAACGCCCGGGCTTTCTGAGCATCTATGGCAAACCACGATGGACAAGGTCGCGGTGGATCAGCCGAACTACGCGTCGTACAAGAGAGAGTTGGAAAATGGCGGTTAACCCGTCATTGCGAGTGAAGCGAAGCAATCCATTTCTAGCATTAGCGCAAGCTAATGCTCCTCGCAATGACGGGGAGGGGACGCGACGCCCCTCACTTTCCCAGCCATTTCGGCGGGCGCTTTTCAGAAAACGCCTTCGGACCCTCGACATAGTCCTGCGACGCCGCCATCGCCTTGACCGCCGGATATTCGCGCTGCTCGGTGATCGCCTGCTCCAGCGAGACTGCAAGCCCCTTCTGGATCGCCTGCTTCGACGCGCGGATCGACATCGGGGAGTTCTTGCAGATCGTCTCGGCCCAGCGCTCGGCCGCAGCGAGCGCTTCGCCCTGCGGCACCACCTCGTTGACGAAGCCGAGTTCAAGACCTTCCTTGGCCGAGACATGGCGCGCGGTCAGGATCATGCCCATGGCGCGCTTCAGCCCGATCTGGCGCGGCAATCGCTGCAGGCCGCCCGCAAGGGCGGCGAGGCCAACGCGCGGCTCGGGCAAAGCGAAGGTGGCATTTTCAGAGGCAACGATGAGGTCGCAGGCGAGCGCGATCTCAAACCCGCCGCCCATGGCGACGCCGTTGACGGCGGCAATGATCGGCTTGTCGCAATCAAACCGCGAGGTGAGCCCGGCAAAGCCGCCCTTGTCCCAGCCGCGCTTTCCCCCCGCCGCTTGCCATTTCAAATCGTTGCCGGCGCAGAATGCCTTGTCGCCGGCACCGGTGACGATCGCGACCCATTGCTCGGGATCGGCGGAAAAATCGTCGAACACCTTGTTCAATTCGAAATGCGCATCGATGTGCAGCGCGTTGTAGACCTCGGGCCGCGACAGCGTCACGATCGTGATCGGGCCTTTTCGTGTCACCTTGGAAAATTTCAGCTCCATGTTGGCTTCCTCATTTGTTTTTCTGCGCGGCGGAATGCTTGATCCTAGCGCGCCGGCGACGTTCGATGCCATTCAATTACGCAAGCAAGCCGCGCGCCACAAGCCATATTCCATTGCTTGACTTGGCTGCTTGACTTGGCGTTCGCCTTCTCACCTTAATCGCCGATAACGAAAGAAAAGAGGGAGCAGCGCCATGGATTTTGCATTGCCGGCCGACCTGGTCGCCTATCTCGACGAACTCGACCGCTTCATCGCACGCGAGATCAAGCCGTTGGAAGAGGCCGACGACAACATCCGCTTCTTTGATCATCGCCGCGAATGGGCGCGCACCGACTTTGACAACGGCGGCCTGCCGCGGCACGAATGGGAGGCGCTGCTGCGCAAGGCCAAGGATCGCGCCGACGCTGCGGGCCATCTGCGCTTTGCGATCCCGAAGCGCTACGGCGGCAAGGATGGCTCTAACCTGTGGATGGCCGTGATCCGCGAGCATTTTGCCGCCAAGGGATTGGGCCTGCACAACGACCTGCAGAACGAGCATTCGATCGTCGGCAATTTTCCACTGGTCACCATGCTCGATCGCTACGGCAGCGATGAGCAGAAGGCGATGATCGAGGGGTCGATCACGGGAAAATGCCGCATCACGTTTGGCTTGACCGAGCCTGAGCACGGCTCGGACGCAACGCACATGGGAACCAGGGCGGTGCCGGCGACCCGCGATAACGTCAAGGGCTGGGTCATCGACGGCGAGAAGATGTGGACCACGGGCATGCATGTCGCGACCCATTGCGCGCTGTTCGCCCGCACATCGGGCAATGACGGCGACGCGCGCGGCATCACCTGCTTACTGGTGCCGGCCAAGAGTGCTGGCGTGAAGGTCGAGGAGTACATGTGGACTTTCAATATGCCGACCGATCATCCTCGTGTGAGTTTCACCGATGTGTTCGTGCCGGAGGACGCGTTGTTCGGCGAAGTCGGCCGCGGGCTGTCGCTGGCGCAATGCTTTGTGCACGAAAATCGGATCCGGCAGGCCGCGAGCTCGCTCGGCGCGGCGGTCTACTGCATCAATGAGAGCGTGAAATATTCGCGCGAGCGGAAACCCTTCGGCAAGGCGCTTTCGGAAAACCAGGCGATCCAGTGGCCCTTGGTTGAACTCGCGACCCAAGCCGAGATGCTACGGCTGTTGATCCGCAAGACCGCCTGGGAGATGGACCAGCTCACCCAGGCCGAGGTCGAGCACACGCTCTCCGACAAAGTGTCGATGTGTAACTTCTGGGCCAACCGGCTGTGCTGCGAGGCCGCCGACCGCGCCATGCAGGTGCATGGCGGCATGGGCTATTCGCGCCACAAGCCGTTCGAGCACATCTATCGCCACCACCGCCGCTATCGCATCACCGAAGGCAGCGAGGAAATCCAGAAGCGGAAGGTGGCGGGATTCTTGTTTGGGTATATGGGGGCGGGGAAGCATTGAGCAGAGGCGCCGTTATTCCGGGCGATGCAGAGCATCGAACCCGGAATCTCGAGACTCCGGGTCTGGTGCTGGCGCACCATCCCGGAATGACGGAGGAGTAACGCCGGGTGCCCATCCCTCAATTCACCTGCCGCTCCTTGCCCGCCCAATAGGGATCGCGCAGGTGACGGCGCAAGATCTTGCCCGACGGGTTGCGCGGTAGCGCTGCGAGAAAATCGACGGTCTTCGGCGTCTTGAAGCCCGCGATGCGTTCGCGGGTGAAGTTGATGATGTCGGTCGCGCTTGCGGTCTTGCCTTGCTTCATCACCACGATCGCCTTCACCGCCTCGCCCCATTTGTCGTCGGGAATGCCGATGACCGCGGCTTCGGCGACATCGGGGTGATCGCAGATCGCGCTCTCGACCTCGGCCGGGTAGATGTTCTCGCCGCCCGAGATGATCATGTCCTTGATGCGGTCTTGAATGTAGAGATAGCCGTCCTTGTCCATGTAGCCGGCGTCGCCCGTGCGCAGCCAGCCGTCGGGCCCAAGTGTGTTCGCGGTCGCTTCCGGTAGGTTCCAGTAGCCGGCCATGTTGGAGCCGGAGCGGGTGGCGATCTCGCCGACTTCGCCGGGCGGCAGGCGGTTGCCGCTGGCGTCGAGGATCGCAAGCTCGATGCCGGGCAGCGCCTTGCCGGCCGAGCGCATCCGGTCCGATCCCTCGATGTGGTCTTCCGGCGGAAGCGCTACGATGGTGCCGGTGGTCTCGGTCATGCCGTACATCTGCACGAAACCGCATTTGAAGACCTCGATGCATTCCTTCAGAAGCGCGGCCGGAATCGGCGAGGCGCCATAGAGCATGTATTTCAGCTTCGAAAAATCCACACTCCGCGCGCGGGGTTGGCGCACCACGAACTGCATCGCGGCCGGCACCATGAACAATTTGGTGATGCCGGACTGCTCGAAGAAGTCGAGCACCTTGGTCGGATCGAACTCGCGGGCGATCACGCCCTTAGCGCCGTGGTAGAGGCCCATCACGCCCCACCCCGAACCGCCGATATGGAAGATCGGCATCGCCACCAGCGAGACGTCGTCGGTGGTCCACTTGTTCCAGTCGGGTTTCTCGTCAGTGCCGGTGTTGACCAGGTTGAGAAAGTTGGCGTGTGACAGCATCGCGCCTTTCGGCTTGCCCGTAGTGCCCGACGTATAGAGCTGGATCGCGATGTCGTTCGGACTGATCTCGACCTTCGGATCCTCGGCGCTCTGCGCGTCGCGCCAGGCCGAAAAGTCCTGCCATTCGGGCGCGCCGCCTTCGCTCGTGATGATGGTGCGGACGCCCGGGATTTGCGGGCGGATGTTGCGGACCTGTGCGATGAACTCGGGTCCGACGAACAGCACCGGCGCCTTGCAGTCCTCGACGATGAAGGCGACTTCGGGACCGGCGAGCCGCCAGTTCACCGGCGCCATCACCACATTGGCCTTGATCGCGCCCATCAGCAACTCGAAATAGATGTCGCTGTTCTGGCCGAGATAGGCGATGCGCTCGCGTGGGCGGACGCCCTGCGCCTGCAGGGCGTTGGCAACGCGGTTGGTCTTGCGATCGAACTCGGCGAAGCTGGTTTGGCGTCCCTCGAATTCGTAGAGAATCGCGTCACCCAGCGCCTTCGCGCGGGCACGGACGACATCGGCAAGGTTCGCCGGCTCCGGAACGGCGGACATGGTTCCCCCGCGGTGATTGTCCTTATTAGGCGGAGTTTCGCGTTATCCGGCAGCAAAGACAATATCGAGAGTACTCGCTGCTTCAACACGTCGTCCCGCCGACGGCGGAACTGCTGCAATGAACGGCAGCATCATCCGCCGTCATTCGGGAGATGTCGTGTTGCAATGCGGTGGATTACTTCAGCCATTCTGCCGCCATAAACTACCATAAAACTATAAGTAGAGATCGACGGTATCTCGACGGTATCTCGACTGTATGCTGGTGTTGTAAGTTCTTTGCGGACGCCGATGCGCCAACAAACGAAAGCTCAATTCGTAGCGGAGGTGGCGATGGAGGATAGCCATGACCGTTGATTTTATTCCCGGTATTGATGTAGTACCTTCGCCGGACAGTCGGGTTGGCGCGGACGCCACGACTGAACGACCAACCTTTGCCGCCGTGGTCGTTCAGATCAAACAGGCCTCCTCGCCGGTATCCGCCAGCGAGCCCCTCTCGCACGAGCGCCTGCACGAGATCGATCGCGTCTTCTTTGGACCGTTCTTCAGAGAGAAGTACGGCAGGGCAGGAGACAAAGCGCTGGAGAATGATCGTATTCGCTACTACGGGTTGATTCAGCCTGCGAATGATGGGGGCGAATTGGCCGGTCGCCGCTACGTGCACGAGTTTGATACCATGACCGGATGCACACGCGGTTGGCATGAGACCGTGGATTGGGCGGGCAACGTTCGGCAAATTCGTCCTGAGCGGAACGATGGGATTACGAGGCACTATCAATTTGACAGCAACGGTCGCTACAGGGGGAGTTGGTAGATGCACATCGATCTTCAAACCGTCTGTCGGGCGTTCGAGGATGTCTTGAACGGCTCCATGTCGCGAGAGCAGGCGGACCGCTGGGCCTACGCGGTGGTGCAGCAGGAAGAGGAAGCAGGTGTCGTGACGCACGCGCCGGCTCTTGAAAGAGAGCGCATCTGGGCGGGTGTGATGTATCTTTACGGGGTGGACACCATGAAGGCTCCGGGCGAGTACCTTCACTCCGAAAACGACATCCGTGCGGCGATGAACGCCAAGCTCGGCGAGATTGCCGAGACGAAGGCCGCTATGCCTCTGCGCCCTCGACCGGTGGCCGTCGCAACGCTTAGCCGGTAAGATTGGTTGAGCGCGAAGACCTCTCGCTCGAGCCCCATCACGCCCTCTTGGCGCGGTCCTTTTCGTTCTGCGCCTTGATCTGTTCGCGCGCCTTGGTCCAATCCTCGTCGCTCCAGTCGCGCAGCTGATAGAAATTGCCGCCCATGGCGAGCGCCTGCGCGCCGTCCATCGCGATGGTCTCGCCGTTGATCCAGTCGCAGCCGCCGGAGATCAGGAACGTCGCGAGGTTCTGCAATTCCTCCATGGTGCCGACCCGGCCCATCGGGTTGAGCGCCTTGGTGCGGGCGCCGGCCTCGTCACCAGGCTTGATGCGCTTGCTCATGCCTTCGGTCGGAATTTCGCCGGGCGCGATGGTGTTGAGGCGGATGCCGTAGTGGCCCCATTCGGTGGCAAGCGACATGGTCATGGCGTGGATCGCCGATTTGCTCATCGCCGACGGCACCACGTAAGGCGAGCCGTTGCGTACCCAGGTCACGGTGATCGACACCACATTGCCGGGCAGCTTGTTCTCGATCCAGCGCCGGCCCACCGCATGCGTGACATAGAAGGTGCCGTGCATGACGATGTTGGCAACCGCGTCGAAGCCGCGCGGGCTCAATTCTTCCGAGCGCGAGATGAAATTGCCGGCGGCATTGTTGATGAGGTCGGTGAGGGGACCTTCGCGAAAGATGTTCTCGATCATCTCGTCGACCGCGAGCGCGTTTCGGATGTCGACGCCGTGGCTCGTCACCCGGCCGCCATGAAGGTCCATCAGCTCGGTCGCGGTCTCGTCGCAGACGATCTTGCGGCGTCCGCAGATATGGACCTCGGCACCCAATTGAAGGAAACGCGCCGCCATCGACTTTCCGAGCCCGGTGCCGCCGCCGGTCACCAGGATGCGTCGGCCAGCCAGAAGATTTTCTCTGAACATGGGAGGTTTCCGCCTGAAGCTATTGTCTGTTAATTGGTCGATTGACTAAATCCGGCCCACGCCGTTCTGTAAAGCGGCAACAAAGAATAAGAGGCCTGAGGAGAATTTCATGGAGCAACGCGTCTCGATTTCGATTTCAGAGGGCGTCGCCGACGTCCGCCTGGTCCGGGCGGACAAGATGAACGCGCTCGATGCCGCGATGTTCGAGGCGCTGGTCGCCGCCACCGAGCGTCTCTCCCGCGAAAAGGGTCTGCGAGCGGTAGTATTATCCGGCGAGGGGCGGGCGTTTTGTGCCGGCCTCGACATGGGCCGGTTTGCCGCGATGAAGGAAACGGGCAGCAACGGAATTCCGGGAGACGAAAATCGCGACCTGACGGTGCGCAGCCACGGTCAGGCGAATTTCGCGCAGCAGGCGGTATGGGGCTGGCGGCAGCTCCCAGTTCCTGTGATCGCCGCGATCCAGGGCGTCGCCTTTGGCGGCGGCTTTCAGCTCGCGCTAGGCGCCGACATGCGCTTCCTGAGCGCCGATACGCGGATGTCGATCATGGAGATCAAATGGGGATTGGTACCGGACATGGCGGGGACGCCGATCCTGGCGAGCCTGGTGCGCGACGATATCCTGCGCGAACTGACCTTTACCGGGCGGATCTTCTCCGCCCAGGAAGCCATGAGTTATGGCCTGGCAACGCGCATCTGCGACGATCCGCACGCGGCGGCCTTCGAGGTCGCCCGCGAGATCGCTGGAAAAAGCCCTGACGCGATCCGCGCCGCCAAGCGTATGCTCAACAGACTGTCGGTCGATCCGGGGCCGGCGCTGCTCGCTGAATCCGTCGAGCAGCAGAAGCTGTTGGGCAGCGTCAACCAGCTTGAGGCGGTCTGCGCCAACATCGAGAAGCGCGCCCCGCGTTTCGCCGACGCCGGCTGATGTCCACTGTCATTTCGGGGCGATGCCGAAGGCATCGAACCCGGAATCTCGAGATTCCCCGATGCGCAATTGCGCATCTGAGGCCTGGTCCTTCGGACCATCCCGGAATGACAGCATAGTTTCTTCAAACCGACGAGAGATCGGAAAGAGATTAATGTCAAATTCGACCCTTTACCTCGGAATCATCTCGGGCGAACGGCGGCGCAGCCACGCCGAGGTCGCCGACCGTTCCGCGCGCATCGCCGGCGGACTGCATAAGCTCGGCGTCCAGCAGGGCGACAGCGTCTGCATCCTGATGCGCAACGACATCGCTTTCATCGAGGCGGCCAATGGCGCCATGCGGCTCGGTGCCTATGGCGTGCCGGTCAACTGGCATTTCAAGCCGGAAGAGATCGACTACATCTTGCGGGATTCCACAACCTCGGTGCTGATCGGCCACGCCGACATGCTGCATCAGCTGCGCGGCGCGATTCCTCCTGAAATCACCGTGCTCAGCGTCCTGACCCCGCCGGAGATTTTGGTCCACTACAAGATCGACCCCGATCATCTGGCAAAGCCTGATTTCGCGATCGATTTCGAACCCTGGCTGGCTCAGCAAGCGCCTTACGACGGTCCAGTGGTTCCGCAACCGCCGAACATAATCTATACGTCCGGCACGACCGGTCATCCCAAGGGTGTCAGGCGCAACGCGCCGACGCCGGAGCAAATTGCCAACGCCGAGGCGATGCGCGCCTTGATCTATGGCTTAAAGCCGGGCGCGCGGGCGCTATTGCCAGGGCCGCTCTATCATTCCGCGCCTAATTCGTTCGGCATCCGTGCCGCGAGACTCGGCGGTGCGCTGGTGTTGATGCCGCGCTTCGACCCTGAAAAATTCATGCACCTGGTCGAAGAGCAGCGGATCGACACCATCTTCATGGTGCCGACCATGTTCATCCGGCTGATGAAGCTGCCGGAAGCGGTGCGCCACAAATACGACATGTCGTCGCTGCGCCACGTCATCCATGCCGCCGCGCCCTGTCCGGCGGACGTCAAGCGCGCCATGATCGAATGGTGGGGGCCGGTGATCTACGAATTCTACGGCTCGACCGAATCCGGTGCGGTCACCTTTGCCAATTCCGACGACGCGCTGAAGAAGCCCGGCACCGTCGGCAAGATTTCGCCCGGCGCCGAGTTGCGCTTCATCGGCGATGACGGGCAGGTGTTGCCGCAGGGTGAGGTCGGCGAAATCTATTCGCGGATCGCCGCAAGTCCGGACTTCACTTACCACAACAAGGCGGAAAAACGCGGCGAGATCGAACGTGACGGTTTCATTACATCGGGCGATGTCGGCTATATCGACGCCGACGGCTATGTCTTCCTCTGCGACCGCAAGCGCGACATGGTGATCTCGGGCGGCGTCAACATCTATCCGGCCGAGATCGAGGCGGTGCTGCATGGCCTTCCCGGCGTGCACGACTGCGCCGTGTTCGGCATTCCGGACGAGGAGTTCGGTGAGGCGCTGATCGCGGTGGTGGAACCGCAGCCGGGCGTAACGCTGGACGTGGGCGACATCCGCGCCCGTCTGAAGACGTCGCTTGCCGACTACAAGGTGCCTAAACACGTCGAAATCCGGTCCCAATTGCCGCGCGAGGATTCCGGCAAGATCTTCAAACGCCGCCTGCGCGACCCCTATTGGGAGCGGGCGGGGCGGCGGATTTGACGGCGTCGGCCCGGCGAAGGCCGGGGCCCATACCGCGTGATCTCTCTATGAGGCAAAATGAGAGAAGCCTTCGCAAAACCAACTACGGTGGTTTTGGGTTCCGGCGTTCGCCGGAGCGACAAAATTGGAACGTCGGCGCTTTCGCCGGGATGACCAACAACACCGCCTCATTCTTCGTCTTGCGCTGCGACAAAAAAATTGCAGACTGCATGATTGCCGGGCAGCCTCTGGAGAGCCGAACCATGTCATCCCAGATCATGCCTTCCGACGCCGAGTTGCGCCCCAATCGTGTCGAGGACACGCAGGCGCTGGAGGAAGACACCCGACTGCGTGACGATATCCGGCTGCTTGGGCGCATCCTCGGCGATACCGTGCGCGACCAGGAGGGTGCCGACGTGTTCGACGTGGTCGAGCGCATCCGGCAGACCTCGATCCGGTTCCACCGCGACGAGGACCGCCTCGCGCGGCGTGAGCTCGAGGGCATCCTCAACTCCATGCCGACCAGCGAGACCGTGCGCATCGTGCGCGCCTTCAGCTACTTTTCCCATCTCGCCAATATCGCCGAAGACCACAACAACATCCGCCAGCTGCGCGCCCGGTCCGCTGCCAAGGGCGGGTCGGGCGCCGGCACGCTGGCCGAGACGCTGGCGCATGCGCAAGCGGCCGGATTCGGTGCGGCCGACCTGCGGCGCTTCTTCAAGGACGCCTACGTTAGTCCTGTGCTGACAGCGCATCCAACCGAAGTCCGCCGCAAGAGCACGATGGACCGCGAGATGGAGGTCGCTGCGCTTCTCGATCGGCGCGAGCGCGTCCAGATGACGCCGGAAGAGGCCGAGGCCAACGACGAGCAGTTGCGCCGCGCGGTGTTGACGCTGTGGCAGACCAATCTGTTGCGGCGGACCAAGCTCACCGTGCTCGACGAGGTCGCCAACGGCCTGTCGTTTTATGATTACACCTTGCTTTATGAGGTGCCGCGGCTGATTTGCGCGCTGGAAGACCGTTTGAACGCGGGTGACGATGCAGGGGGCGAGATCGCGTCTTTCCTTCGGATGGGAAGCTGGATCGGCGGTGATCGCGACGGCCACCCCTTCGTTACCGCCGACGTGATGCGCGGCACCCTCAAACTGCAGTCGAGCCGGGTGCTGCAATATTACCTGGAACAACTGCACGAGCTCGGCGCCGAACTGTCGATTGCGGCGCATCTTGCCGATGTTTCCGAGGAATTGCGCGTGCTTGCCGGGCACTCGCCGGATACCTCGCCACACCGCAGGGGCGAGCCCTATCGGCTCGCGGTATCCGGCATCTACGCGCGGCTGACCGCGACCGCGTCGAGGCTAGAGGTCGAGATTACCAGGCAGCCGGTCGGAAAAGCCGAGCCTTATTCAAGCGTTAGGGAATTGCAGGTCGATCTCGACGTGCTCGACCGTTCGCTGATCGCCAACAACGCGCGGGTGATCGCGCGCGGGCGGCTGCGGCTGTTGCGTCGCGCGGTGGACTGCTTCGGCTTCCATCTGGCCCGGCTCGACATGCGCCAGAATTCCGCGGTGCATGAGCGCACCGTCGCCGAACTGATCGATGCCGCGATGCCCGGCATGTCCTATCTCGCGCTCGGCGAGGAGGCGCGGGTCGCGCTGCTGTCGAACGAGCTGCGCAACTCGCGGCCGCTGACATCGCATTTCGTCAAGTACAGCGATGAGACGCTCGGCGAGCTCGCGGTGTTCCACGCCGCCGCCGAAGCGCACGCCAAGTTTGGCGCGGACGTCATCCCCCATTCGATTATCTCGATGTGCGACGGCATGTCGGACATGCTTGAAGTCGCGCTGCTGCTCAAGGAGGTCGGCCTGGTCGACCCCTCCGGCCGCAGTGCCATCAACATCGTGCCGCTGTTCGAGACCATCGAGGATTTGCAGGCCTCCGCCGGCATCATGGACAGAATGCTGTCGCTGCACGACTACCGCAGGCTCGTGGACAGCCGTGGCTCCGTGCAGGAGGTGATGCTCGGCTACTCCGACAGCAACAAGGACGGCGGGTTCGTGACGTCCGGTTGGGAACTCTACAAGGCCGAGATCGGGCTTGTCGAAGTGTTCGAACGCCATGGCGTTCGGCTGCGGCTGTTCCACGGCCGCGGCGGCTCGGTCGGCCGCGGTGGCGGTCCGAGCTATGATGCGATCATCGCGCAGCCGGGTGGGGCGGTGAACGGCCAGATCCGCATCACCGAGCAGGGCGAAATCATCTCCTCCAAATATTCCAACGCCGAAGTCGGCCGCAACAATCTGGAGATCCTTGCCGCCGCCACCTTGGAAGCGAGCTTGCTGCATCCCCGACAACCCGCGCCGAAGCGGGAATATCTCACCGCCATGGACCGCTTGTCGGAACTGGCGTTCAAGGCCTATCGGGGGCTGGTCTATGAGACCGACGGCTTCGTCGACTATTTCTGGTCGTCGACCGTCATCAACGAGATCGCAACGCTCAACATCGGCAGCCGGCCGGCTTCGCGCAAGAAGACCCGCGCGATTGAGGATTTGCGTGCGATCCCCTGGGTGTTTTCGTGGGCGCAATGCCGGCTGATGCTGCCGGGCTGGTACGGCTTTGGCAGCGCGGTCGAAACCTGGATTTCGGAGCGCCCTGACCAGGGCATGCCGTTCCTTAAAGAGCTGTACCGGGAATGGCCATTCTTCCGCATGCTGCTGTCGAACATGGACATGGTGCTCGCCAAGAGCTCGATCGCGATCGCCTCGCGCTATGCCGAACTGGTTCAGGATGCGGAGTTGCGGGAAAAAATCTTCGGTCGCATCCGGCGCGAATGGCATCTTTCGATCGAGACCTTGCTGGACATCATGGATCAGGACCGGCTGTTGCAGGGCAACCCGCTCCTGGAGCGCTCGGTCCGCAACCGCTTCCCCTATCTCGATCCGCTCAACCATGTGCAGGTGGAATTCCTGCGGGCACACCGTGCAGAGAAGGCGGACGCGGACGAACAGTTACTGCGCGGCATCCAGATCACGATCAACGGCATTTCGGCGGGGTTGCGAAATACGGGGTAAGAGCGCGAATAGCGGATGGTGAATAGAAGAAGCCCTATTCGCCATTCGCCACTCCCTATTCGCCCGCCCCTATTCGCTTGTCACGGCTTCAGAGCGCCCTGCACACTCGTGTAGACTGCATAGAGCGAGGTCGAGCCGCAGATATAAAGCCTGTTTCGTTGCTGACCGCCGAAGCAAAGGTTTGCGACGGTTTCCGGGATGTGGATCTTGCCGAGCAGATCGCCGTCCTTCGTGTAGCTGCGGACGCCATCCTCTTTCGGATCGCCCCAACCCACGGAGCACCAAACACGCCCGTCGGTGTCACAGCGCATCCCGTCGGTAATGCTGGGCTTGGGCATGTCCGCAAAGACTTTGTTGTTCCCCAATTTTCCCGCCTCAACATTCAGGTCGAATACGCGGATATGCGACGGGTTGTCCGGCCCGTCTGTGAATCCGGTATCGATGACATAGAGCTTCTTCTCGTCAGGCGAGAAGGCAATGCCGTTGGGCTCCACGAAGTCATCGGCGACAACCCTGACGTCGCCGGATTTCGGATCGACCCGGTAGACGTTGTGCTTTTCCTGCTCAGGCTCGGCTTTGACGCCCTCATAATAGCCGCCGATGCCGTAGACGGGATCGGTGAACCAGATCGAACCGTCGGAAGCGACGGCCGCGTCGTTCGGCGAGTTCAGCTTCTTGCCATTGTACTTGTCGGCGATGATGGTGATCGAGCCGTCGAGCTCGGTCCGGGTCACCCGTCGGCCGCTATGTTCGCACGTGATCAGCCGTCCTTCCCGATCAATGGTGTTGCCGTTCGAGTTCATCGACGGCTGGCGGTATACGCTCAGATGACCGTCATCCTCCGAGAAGCGCATGATGCGGTTGTTGGGAATGTCGCTGAATAGCACGTAGCGCCCAGCCGGGAAGTAGACCGGACCCTCGGCCCAGCGCATCCCGGTCGCGACGCGCTCAACCGCCATTGTGCCGGCGAAGGCCGGGAAACCGGCGGGCCCGAACGAAACCTTGGGGTGGGCAAACTCCAGGTGAGAATCGGGATAGCGGCTCCCGGACAGCGGCCCCAAGGGGAGCGGATCGGTTGATTGGGTTGGCGCGCCCAATTGGCCGGATGGCGCTACGGTCGCCGCAGTGGCCGCCGTGGTAGTCACGGCCGTTGCGGCCAGCGCCGCCGCGCCCTTGATCACGTTGCGGCGGTCGAGGGACTGCTTGTTGAGAAAGGTCAGTAGGCGTGTCATGGTTTCCTCCCACAGTTTTTTGTTGGGAGGAGATCATTTGCCCGCTTTCAGGCTTAAAGCGGGCGGTCAGATGAAACTACCTCAGATCGATCGAATCTTTGCCTCGTTCAGATCGCGTCCCAGCTGAAAACATCCGCCGAGCGGTCGAGCTTGTAGAACGACGGCTTCAGCGCCGGCATCGCGTGTTCGGCGACGGTCTGCGGCGTCCAGCCTTCGCCGCGGTGCACCGAGCGCAGCGGGCGCGACTGGCCCATCAGGAAGATCTCGTTCATTCGTACCCCAAAAATCTGCCCAGTGACGTCCTTGGACGCGTCGCCGAGCAGGTAGGCGACAACCGGTGCGATCTTCTCCGGTCCCATCTGCTGGATTTTTGCGACGCGCGCCTTCTCGGCTTCGCTCTCGGTCGGGATGGTGCCGATCAGCCGGCTCCAGGCAAACGGCGAGACGCAGTTCGAGCGCACGTTGAAGCGGTTCATGTCGAGCGCGATCGACTTCGACAGACCGACGATGCCGAGCTTGGCCGCGGCGTAGTTGGCCTGGCCGAAATTGCCGACCAGCCCCGAGGTCGAGGTGAAGTGAACGAACGAGCCGCTCTCCTGTTCGCGAAACAGCCGCGCGGCCGCATGCGCGACATAGAACGAACCCATCAGGTGAACCTTGATCACGGATTCGAAGGCTTCCACGCTCATGCGGTGAAAAATCATGTCGCGCAGGATGCCGGCATTGTTGACGACGCCGTCGAGCTTGCCGAAGTGATCGGTCGCCATCTTGACGATGCGGCTGGCGGGGATCGCTTCCGCGACCGTCTCGAAATTCGCAATCGCGGTGCCGCCGCGCTTCTTGATCTCGTCTACGACTTCCTCGGCAGGCGCCGCGCTTGTCCCCGAACCGTCGGCGGCGCCGCCGGGATCGTTGACCACGACCTTGGCGCCCTCCGCGGCGCAGAGCAGCGCGATTTCACGCCCGATGCCGCGGCCGGCGCCGGTGACGATGATGGCTTTGTCCTGCAGCGATTTGGTCATGATGCTTTCCTCTGCTGTTCTGGAGGTCGAGCCAAGCAACGCTCGTCATGCGCGGGCTTGACCCGCGCATCCATCCTCTTTCAGAAGAGGACGGATTGCCGGGTCAAGCCCGGCAATGACAGATTGTGTGCTGTGCCCGAACCGGTCATCTCTAATTCTGGTTCGTGAAAATGATCGTGCCGGACGCCGCGAACATGCCGCCGACGCCGTGGCACACCGAAATCTTTGCATCCGGCACCTGCGCGGCCGCAATCCCGCGCATCTGCCGCACGCTCTCCTGCAACGCGTACATGCCGTACATGCCCGAATGCATATAGCTCAAGCCACCGCCATTGGTGTTGAGCGGCAATTTCCCGCTGGGACGGGTGTTGCCGTCGGCGATGAATTTTCCGGTCGCTTCGTGCGGCATGAAGCCGAGATCGCCTAAGCCATAGAGCGGCAGATGCGCGAAGGCGTCGTAGATCATCAGATGATCGACATCCTTGTGGGTGATGCCAGCTTCCTTGAAGGCGAGCGGGCCGGCCACCTTGAAGGCGCGCGAGGAGTCAAAAGTTTGCATCTGGCTGACCATCGGCGTTTCCACGCTCTCGCCGGTTCCGAGGATGTAGATGGGCTTTTTCGGAAAGTCTTTTGCCCGGTCCGCCGAGGTCAGGATCAGTGCGCCGCCGCCGTCGGTGACGAGGCAGCATTGCAGGATGCGGAACGGGTAGGCGATCATTCGCGAATTGAGCACGTCCACAACCGTGATCGGCTCCTTCATGGTGGCGCGTGGGTTCTTCGCCGCCCATTCCCGCTGCACCACCGCGACCATGGCGATCTGCTCGTGGGTGATGCCGTGGGTCTTCATGTAACGCAACACGGGGATCGGAAACATGCTGGCCGGCGTGGTGACGCCGTAGGGCAGTTCGAACTGGCCGTTGAGGCTGTCGGGCCCGATCATGCGCGGGGTGCGGCCGATATTCGACTTACCGCTTTCGGCATGCGTGATCAGCACCGTCTTGCAAAGACCTGCTTCGATTGCGGCGGCGGCATGGCGCACATGCAGCATGAAAGAGCAGCCGCCGACCGACGTGCCGTCGACCCAGGTCGGGGTGATGCCGAGATAATGGCAGACCTGCTGCGGGGTCTCGACCGCGGTGGCAAAGCCGTCGATGTCGGACAGTTTCAGTCCGGCGTCCGCGATCGCGTTCAGCGCTGCATCCGCGTGAAGTTGGATCTGCGACATATTGGGAATGACGCCGAGCTCGGTGGTCTCGGCCGCGCCGACGACGGCAACCTGGTTTCTGCGCATCGCTTACCCCTTCGCCGGACGAAACAGAGGAAGGGTGATCTTGTCGTCGAGCTTTTCGAACGTGACCTCGAGCCGCATGTCGAGCTCGAGCGCCTCGGGCGTCTGCGGACAATCGATGATGTTGCTCATCATCCGCGGGCCTTCGTCGAGTTCCACCACCGCGATCGAATAGGGCGGGGTGAAACCGGGGGCGGGGCGATGATGGATGATGTAGCTGTAGAGCTTGCCCTTGCCGCTCGCCTTGAAGATCGAGACCTTGCGCGAGGCGCAGGACGGGCAGAACGGGCGCGGCGGGAAATAAACGTTGGCGCAGGCGTCGCAGCGCTGCAGCCGTAGTTCGCCTTGTAGTGTGCCGTCCCAGAAATGCTGGGTTTCGGGTGTCGGTTTCGGTCGCGCGCGGGCTGGCTCAGCCATGTCGGTTATTTCCTCCGATGATTACTTCCGATCTTGATGCGACATTTGACGGTCCGCCGTCAACGGTCCAGCCCTGCGCGCGCATGCCGCGTATTCCACGACGCGCACAATAGACGGCATCAAAGATTTTTTATTGTGCGGCGAAATACGAACGGGCGGCAGTCCGAGAAAAACCCAAATCTGCTTCCTTGAACGGATTTAACGATCGGGGTCGTTTTCCTTGTTCAGAAAGCTCTCATCGTCCCGCGCCAGGGTGTTCGGCAAATGCCTTGCTCAACGGCGGAAGCGTGCGGTTCTTCTTGATCAGCGAGACCTGCCGCGAAAAATTCGGATCGCTGATGCGCTTGGTGCGCAGGCCCGGCTCGGCTGCGATCTCGCGCGCCGAGGATGGCAGCAAAGTGATGCCGATGCCGGCGCGCACCATGCCGAGCGCGGTCGACATGTAGGTGGCTTCCGTCACCGGGGTCGGCATCAGCTTCGCGCTTCGGAACGCCTGGTCGGTCACGGCGCGAACGCTGGTGCGCGAATCCAGCATCACGATCGGAAATTGCGCCAGCCGTTCGGCGGTGATGCGGGCGAACTTTCCGATTGGATGCCCATCGGGATAAACCACCCTGATCTCGTCGCTGGTCTTGAACAAGACTTCGATGTCGGGAAAATCGACATTGCCGCCGGTTAACCCAAGATCGACATCGTCGGAGCGGACCAGTCCGAGCAGCGCGCTCGTGATCACGTCTTTCACGACAAACGACGCGCCGGGGTTCTGCTTCCTGAAACGCCTGATCGAATCCGGCAGCCGGTTCGCGGCAAACGACGGCAGCGCGGCAATCCGTACCACGCCGAGCCGCGCGGTCGAGACATTCTTCAGGTCCAACAGCACGGAATCGAGATCCTGCAGCGTCCGCTCGAAGGCCGGAAGCAGATCGCGGCCAACTCGCGTCAGGTTGACCGATCGCGGGTTGCGGTCGAACAGGCGGAGCTGCAGCGCCTCCTCAAGCCGCTTGATCTGGACCGTGAGCGTCGGCTGCGAGACATGCAGGAATTCCGCTGCTCGGGTGAAGCTTCCGAGCTTGGCGACGGCGACGAAGGATCGCATCTGCCGAAGGCTGATATCCATAGCTAAATCGTATAGCTGAGATTTAATTATTGCAATTATCGTATAGTTGATTTGTCGAAACACCGCTCCTGGACGCGAAGGGCATCGATGCCGGCTACGGCACCATGCAGGTGTTGTGGGGCGTCGATCTCGACGTGCGCCCGGGCGAGACCGTGCTGTTGTTGGGCGCCAACGGTGCCGGCAAGACCACGTTCCTGAAATCGCTGGTCGGCCTGATCGAGGCGCGGCGCGGTCATATCAAGCTCGGCGGCGACGATGTGACGCGGATGCGATCCAGTGACCGGATGCAACTCGGCATGACCTACATGTCGGAATTGGCGGTCTTTCCCGATCTCTCGATCGAGGAGAATATTCGTGTCGGCGCGCAGGCGCTCGGCCATGATCCCACCGCGCGGGTCGACGAACTCTATGGCTTGTTTCCCGTGCGGCGCGACAAGCGCCGAAACCCGGCCTCAAGTCTCTCCGGCGGTCAGCTGCTGGGCATTGCAAAAGCGCTTGCCGCCGAGCCGCGGCTGCTCGTGATGGACGAACCCTCGGCCGGGCTGTCGCCGCTGTTGGTCAAGGAAGTCATCCGTATCCTAAGCGAATTGCGCGGCCGGGGGCTTGCGCTTTTGATTGCCGAGCAGAATATCGGTTTTCTTGAAGTCGCGACGCGGGTGTTCGTGCTGGAAGGCGGTCGTATCGGCTTCTCCGGTACGGTTGCCGAGATGAGCGGCAATGAGGACCTGCACCGCGCCTATTTCGGGCTGAAGTGATGCGGATCATCAGGATAGGTTCCGGTGCCGGCTACTCGGGCGACCGTATCGAGCCCGCGGTCGAGCTCGCCGAAAAAGGTGAGATCGAATATCTCGTGTTCGAGTGCCTCGGCGAGCGCACCGTGGCGCTGGCGCAGCAGGCGCGGATGAAGAATCCCGAACTTGGCTACGATCCGCTGCTCGAAGAGCGGATGCGCGCGGTGCTGCCCCTCTGCGCCGCCAGGCGCATCAAGATCGTCACCAATATGGGCGCGGCCAATCCGGAAGCTGCCGCAAAAAAGACCGCCGAGATCGCGAGATCGCTGGGGCTTCCCGCATTGATGACTGCCGCCATTGTCGGCGACGATGTGCTCGAAGCCTGCAAGGCGGGCGACCTCCCGATCATGGAATTCGACGGCACCATCAAGCAGCTCGGCAACCGCCTGCTGTCGGCGAACGCCTATCTCGGTGCCGGGCCGATGGCGGAGGCGCTGTCGCGCGGCGCCGATGTCGTGATCACCGGCCGCGCCTCCGATCCCGCGCTGTTTCTGGCGCCGATGCTCCATGCCTTCGGCTGGGCGATGGACGACTGGAATTTATTGGGGAAGGGGACCGTCGCAGGCCATCTCCTGGAATGCGCGGGTCAGATCACCGGCGGCTATTTTGCCGATCCCGGATACAAGGATATCCCCGACCTCGCGCGGCTCGGCTTTCCCATTGGCGAGGTCGGCGAGGATGGCTCGCTCGTCATCACCAAGGTCGAGGGCAGCGGCGGCGCGGTGACCGCGCAGACCTGCAAGGAGCAGTTGCTCTACGAGGTGCACGATCCCACGCAGTATCTGCAGCCCGACGTCACGGCGGATTTCTCGCAAGTGCGGGTCGAGCAGATTGCGCCGAACCGCGTCCGGGTCAGCGGCGGCCGCGGCTCAGAACGTACCGGCACGCTGAAAGTCTCGGTCGGCTATGTCGACAGTTTTATCGGCGAGGGGCAGATTTCCTATGCCGGTCCGGGCGCCCTCGCGCGCGGAAGGATGGCGCTCGACATCGTGCGCGAGCGATTGAAACTGACCGGCGTTGCCGCAAGTGAACTGCGATCGGACCTGATCGGCGTCGATTCCCTGCACGGGCCGCAAGTGTCGGCGCACGCCAACGAGCCTTACGAGGTCCGTGTGCGCGTCACCGGGCGCACCGAGAATTTGCGCGAGGCTGTCAGGATCGGCAACGAGGTAGAGACGCTCTATACCAACGGCCCGGCCGGTGGCGGCGGCGCGTGGAAATCCGCGCGCGATGTGGTTGCGGTGGCCTCCGTGCTGTTGCCGCGCGAGCTGGCTGCGCCGCAAGTCCGCTTCGTGGAGGCGTAAGACGATGAAACTGCGCGAGATCGCCCATTCCCGCACCGGTGATAAGGGAAATACATCGAATATCTCGGTAATCGCTTATCATGACGGCCATTATCCGCTGCTGCTGGCGCAGGTGACGGCTGAGCGGGTCAGGGCCCATTTCGCCGGCGTTGTCGAAGGCTCTGTGGTGCGCTATGAGCTGCCCAACATATCCGCGCTGAATTTCGTGATGAGCCAGACGCTCGGCGGCGGGGTGACGCGATCGCTGGCACTGGATGCGCACGGCAAGTCGCTCAGCTCGGCGCTGCTCGATCTGGAGATCGCGGTCCCTTCGGACATCAAATAACCAGGCGAACCAATCATGCCGAACCATCCGACCCTCGCCTCGCTCGCCGACGATCTCGAAAGAGGCCGCACCTCCGCGCGCAAGCTGGTCGAGGAGTGCCTTGCGAAAATCGCCGATCCGGCGGGCGAAGGTCAGCGAGCCTTCATCCACGTCGACAAGGAGGCCGCCCTTGCCGCCGCCGACGCGATGGACCGGTTGCGCAAGGCGAACGCCGCGCCGTCGCGCTTTGCCGGCGTCCCGATCTCGATCAAGGACCTCTTCGACATCAAGGGACAGGTGACCCGCGCCGGCTCCCGCGCGCTGGAAGAAGAGGCCACGCCGGCGGAGCAAGATGCGCCGGTGGTGGCGCGGCTGCGCCGCGAAGGTTTTATCGTGATCGGCCGCACTAACATGACGGAATTCGCGTTTTCCGGCATCGGCATCAATCCGCATTACGGCACGCCGAAGGGCGCCTGGAACCGCAGCGAAGGCCATATTCCCGGCGGTTCGTCCTCAGGCGCCGCGGTCTCCGTGGTTGACGGCATGGCGCATGGCGCGCTCGGCACCGACACCGGCGGCTCCTGCCGAATCCCCGCCGCCTATAACGGCATCGTCGGCTACAAGCCGACGCAGCGACGCATTCCGCTCGACGGCGGCGTGCCGCTGTCGTTCTCGCTCGACAGCTACGGGCCGCTGGCGCGTTCGGTTGGGTGCTGCGCGACGCTCGACGCCGTGCTGGCCGACGAGCCGGTCGTTCGTCTGCGGCCGCGCCCGATCAAGGGCATGCACCTTGCGGTGCCGACCACGGTCGTGCTCGACGACCTCGATGATGCGGTAGCTACGAGCTTCGATCGCGCGCTGGAGACGCTGTCGCGGCAGGGCGCCGACATCGAGCGGATCGAGATGCCGGAATTCCACGATATCGGGATGATGAACACCAAGGGTGGGTTTGCCGCGGCGGAGAGCTATGCCTGGCATCGCTATCTCCTCACCTCCAGGGGCGACGTCTACGACCCTCGGGTCTCCGTGCGTATCCTGCGCGGCGAGACCATCAGCGCCGCCGAATATATCGACCTGATCGACGCGCGACGGTCACTGATCGCGCGCGTCAATGCCAGCCTTGAGCCCTATCATGCCCTCATCATGCCGACCACGGCCAATACGCCGCCGCGGATCGCCGATCTCGCCGACGACAAGGCCTTTGCCGTGGCGAACGTACGCAGCTTGCGTAATTGCAGCCTGATCAACATGATCGACGGTTGCGCGATTTCGCTGCCCGCCCATCGCGAGGGCGAAGTGCCGGTCGGGCTGATGCTCGCGTCATCCGGCGGATCGGACCGCTGCATCTTCGAACTCGCGGCCGGGATGGAGAGCGTCATCCATGTATGACCTGACCTTCACCATCGACGCCCAGGGCACCACGACCCCGCTGACGCTCGCGATCGACCAGGCCGTCATCGCGGGGTGGACCGGCCGCGATCCGGTGGCGCGCGACAAGCACATCGCCGAGCTTGAGGCGATCGGCATCGCGCGGCCGGCGACGACTCCGATCTATTATCGCGTCTCGGCGCGGCGGCTCACGACCGAAGATTCGATCGAGGTCTGCGGCAACGATTCCAGCGGCGAGGTCGAGTTCGTGCTGATCGGCTGGCAGGGCCGCATCTTCGTCGGCCTCGGCTCCGACCATACCGACCGCAAGGTCGAAACCTACAGCGTCACCGTTTCAAAACAGATGTGCGACAAGCCGATCGCGCCGGTGTTGTGGGAGCTGGAGGAGGTCATCGATCACTGGGACCGCATGATTCTGCGCGCTTATGCCTGTATCAAAGGCAAGCGCGAGCTGTACCAGCAGGGCACGTTGGACGCGATGCTGCCGGTTTCAGAACTGATCGCGCGCGGCTTCGAAGGCGGCAGGTTACCGGATGGCTGCGCGATGTTCGGCGGCACCTTTGCGGCGGTCGGCGGCATCCGCCCCGCCGACCGGTTCGAGTTCGAACTCGAGGATCCTGTGCTGAAGCGCACCATCCGGCATGGGTATGATGTGATCACCATGCCGGAGAGGGGCTGAGCTGCGGCCACAATCAAGACGTCGTCCCGGCCAAGCGAGCGAAGTGAACGCCGAGCCGGGACGACGAATAGAGGGATCGGAAATCGGGTGGTCTCGCCGCGCGCGATTTGCGAGAATGCTCCCCATGAGAGCGACCGCGAAAACCATCGTCCATCCTACGCCCGGCACCGCCGCCCGCGTCGACGCTATCGACTGGGCGCAGGCGGAGAGCGAACTCGATACACACGGCTGCGCCGTCCTGAAGAGCCTGCTCTCTCCCGACGAATGCCGCGCGCTCGCCGCGCTCTATCCGGACGACGCTCACTTCCGCAGCCGCATCGTGATGGGACGCCACGGCTTTGGTCGCGGCGAGTACAAGTATTTTTCCTATCCGCTGCCCAAAATTATCGCCGCATTGCGGCCGGCGCTCTACGCGCGGCTGCAGGGTATCGCCAACCGCTGGAACGAGGCAATGGGCATCGAGATCCGCTATCCCGAAGGCCACGACGCTTTCCTGAAGCGCTGCCACGCCGCCGGACAAACCCGGCCTACGCCACTGTTGCTGCAATACGAGGCCGGCGACTACAATTGCCTGCACCAGGACCTCTATGGCGAGCACGTGTTCCCGCTGCAGGTCGCGATGCTGCTGTCGGAACCGGGGCGCGATTTCACCGGCGGCCAATTCGTGCTGACCGAACAGCGGCCACGCATGCAGTCGCGCGCCGAAGTGGTGCCGCTGCTGCAAGGCGATGCGGTCGCCTTTGCTGTGCATCATCGCCCGGTGCAGGGGACGCGCGGCGCCTATCGCGTTAATTTGCGTCATGGCGTCAGCCGGGTCCGCTCCGGCCATCGCCATACCCTGGGTGTAATCTTCCACGACGCAAAATGACGGCAGACCTGTTTGATAGCGTCGGCGATGTCCGTCCCGCCGAGGAACGGATGGCGGAGGGCGCGATGCTGTTGCGCGGCTTCGTGCGGCCGCGCGAGGGCGACGTGATCGCGGCGCTGCGCTCGATCGAAGAACAAGCCCCTTTCCGTCGGATGCAAACGCCGGGCGGCCACCAGATGTCGGTGGCGATGACGAATTGCGGTGGTTTTGGCTGGGTCACGGATCGCAGCGGCTATCGCTACGACGCCGTCGATCCCGAATCCGGAAAGCCCTGGCCGGCCATGCCGCCGATATTCCGCGCGATGGCCGAACAGGCGGCCGATCACGCCGGCTTTACCGGCTTTGCACCCGACGCCTGCCTGATCAATCGCTATGAGCCGGGCGCGCGCATGTCGCTGCATCAGGACCGGGATGAGCAGAATTTTGGTCAGCCGATCGTCTCGGTATCGCTGGGCCTACCGGCGATCTTCCTGTTCGGCGGTTTGAAGCGCAGCGACAGGCCGCAACGATATCGGCTAACGCATGGCGACGTCGTGGTGTGGGGCGGGCCGTCGCGGCTGTTCTTTCACGGCATCGCCCCGATTGCCGACGGCGAACATGCCATGCTGGGCCGGCAGCGGATCAATCTGACGTTTCGCATGGCGCGCTGAGTTTTCACGCTCTCGTGCAGAGGATAACAGGCCGCATTTCCACCTAACTCGGTCTCGTCTGTGCTCCTTCCCCGAGGACCAGACATGACCGCCGCCGAGCTGCCAGCAGACGTGAGCTCCGGTGCCAACCGCGCGGGTCTCTACTTTGCATTCCTGCAACTGGTGTTCACGCTGGGCCGGACCACCTATTCTATCTATCTTGCCGAAATTGGCCGCCGAGGTCGGGATCGCGCCCGGCGTCGTGATCCTGATCTTGATGCTGGATCAGGCGATCTTCACCATCACCGATACCGCGATGGGAATCGCCGCCGATCGGATCGCCACTCTGGTCGGCCATCTCAGCGTGTTCGTGGGTCCGTTGACCGCGCTATCCTGCGCCGCCTTTGCCGCGCTGCCCTTCATTGCCGGCGCGGGCGCAAAGATTCCTCTGATCGCGCTGATCGCGATCTGGGCGATCACCTCGTCTGCCCTCCACGCGCCGCCGCTGACCCTGCTCGGAAATATTGCGCCAGGCCGCAACTGCCGTTTCTGGCGGCGCTGGTGATGCTCGGCTACTGCCCCGCGGGAGCCGCGTCGCCCTATCTGGGCGTCGTGCTGCGCGATGCCGACCCGCGACTTCCATTCGTGATTTCCAGCATGGTGCTGCTTCTGACCACGCTTGGGCCGTCCCGGGTCGAACGCGACGTCGCACGCACCACGTCGCCTAAGAAGCCGCCCAAGCCCGCAAAGCCGTTCGGCACGGTGCCGGTGCTGTTCGTCGTCGCGATGATCCTGCTTTCGCTCGGCTACCAACTGCATTTCAGCATCAACAGCGCGCCGTTCTATCTGCGGTTTGCCAAGCCCACTGATCTGCAGTGGTTGATGCCGGTGTTCTGGATCGGCTTCAATATCGCGATGTTTCCGGCAAGCGTCGTCGTCAAGCATCGCGGCGCCTTGATCGTGATGGGCGCCGCCGGCCTGCTCGGCGCGGCGGCGGTGCTGGAGGCGGAGATGGCCGGAAGCCTCAACACGCTTGTTGTCGCGCAGTTCGTTGCCGGCGCGGCCTGGGGCTGCATGTTGACGAGCGCGGTTTCGGCCGCGCTTGCGATCGGCCACACCGGAGCGGAGGGCAAGGTGACCGGCCTGGTATTTTCCGCGCTGGCGCTCGCGACCTTTGCGCGGATGGCGGCGGTTGCGGGCGGCTTGCAGACGCTGCCGGAATATACGCCGCTATTGCAATGGGCGCCGATCGCGTGCTGGTCGGTCGCCGGTTGCGGGCTGCTGGTGATCGCGGCGGCGCGGGTGTAGCAGAGCATGCAGGTACGAAAGGGTCCCCTCATCCTGAGGAGCGCGCATCGCGCGCGTCTCGAAGGATGGGCCACGGCCTCATGGTTCGAGACGGCGCAAGCGCCTCCTCACCATGAGGACAACTGAGGCTTCGCCGGATGGATGAACGTCCACGGCGTCGTTTCCGAATCCTTCGGGATTTCGATCGCGATCAGGTAAGGCGCGCCGGCGGCGAGCGCCTTTTCCAGCGCGGGGCGGAAATGATCGGGCGAGGTGACGCGGCTCGCCGCCACGCCAAAGGATTCCGCGAGCTTGACGAAATCCGGATTGACGAGGTCGGACGCGACCACGCGGCCGTCGAAGCGCGTGCGCTGGTCGCGCCGTACATTGCCGTAGGAGTTGTTATTGAACACCAGCGTCACCACGCTGATGTTGAACTGCACGGCGGTGGCGAGTTCCTGCACGCCGAACATGAAGCCGCCGTCGCCGGTGATTGCGACCACCGGCCGGTCGGGGTTGGCGACCTTGGCGCCGAGCGCGGTCGGAAAACCCGAGCCTAGCGTGCCCTGATAGCCCGAGGTGATGAAGGTGCGCGGCTCATAGACCGGAAAGCCGTACCAGGAGGCGAAGCCGACCTGCGACAATTCGTCGGTGACGATCGCGTTTGGCGGCAGCACCTCGCGCAGGACGTTCAGATACGCCATCTGCGGCTGCACCTCCTGGATTTCCTGCTGCGCCGCCGCTGCGGCCTCGCTGATCGCGGCGCGGCGGCCGGAGGTCCTGCGGTAGCCGGCCTTGCTGACCGCGGCCAACAATTCGCGCGCGCCTGCCTTGGCGTCCGACACCACGGCGACATCGGACGTCAACCGCCGCATCTCGGCGGGATCGATATCGATGCGGATCGACTTGAGGCCGTCGGGGCGGAACGGCCAACGGAACGACGATGCCGGCAATTCCATCCGCGTGCCGATGCCGATCATCAGGTCGGTCTGCGGCCAGAGCTTGTAGGCCGCGGCCATGGTCAATCCCAGTTCATGCGCATTGGAGACGATGCCACGCCCGCTGCGGAAGGCGACGACCGGCGCGTCGATCATTTCTGCGAGCTCAAGGATTCCCTCGCGCGCGTCGATTGCGCCGCTGCCGACAAAGATCATGGGCCGCTTGCTGGCCGCGACCAGGGCGGCGGCTTCCTTGACGCGGTCGGGATCGGGCTGCGACGCGGGGAAAGGGGCGAACACTGTTGCGGCACCCGTCTCCGCGCGCTGCGTGAACACGTCCCACGGCATTTCCAGCGCCACCGGACCGCGCCGGCCCGACAGCATCTCCTGGAACGCGCGCGCCACAAGCGTCGGCGCGACGTCGGGATATTCGATGCGCTCGGCCCATTTCACAAAGGTTCGTAACGTCGCGAGCTGGTCCGGCATTTCGTGCAGATGGCCGCGGCCCTTGCCCAGAAACTGCGTCGGCACCTGCCCGGTCAGGCACAGCACCGGCTCGTTCGAGCCGAACGCGGTCAGCATCGCCGCGCCGGCGTTGAGCACGCCGGGGCCGGGGACCACGCTGAACACGCCCACTTTGCCGCTCGATCGCGCATAGCCAAAAGCCATGTAGCCGCAGGCCTGCTCGTGGCGCGCGCCGATCACTTTCAACTGCGCCTGATGGAAAGCGTCGAACAGGCCGTAAACCTGCGCGCCGGGCAATCCGAACACGGTGTCGATGCCGTGGGCGACAAGGCCGCTTACGATCGCTTCGCCGCCGGTCATGGAAGTCATTTCGTGGTCCAACTATTCTTGAGATTGCGGTTAGGAGGCTTCGTCGATCACGCCGTTGCGCAACAACCCGATGCCGTCGGCCGCGACCTCGACGATGTCGCCAGGTTTCAGATAACGCGGCGGATCGAACCGTGCGCCGGCGCCGGTCGGCGTACCCGTGACGATGACGTCGCCGGGCACCAGCGTGGTGAAGGTCGAGATGTAGTTGATGAGGTAGCGGAAGCCGAAGATCAGCCGCGAGGTACGGTCGTCCTGCCGCGTCTCGCCGTTGACCTCGGTCGTCAGCCGGATGTCCGCGATCTGCGCTTCCTGGGTGTAGGGAACGAGCCATGGCCCGAGGCTGCCGGTGGAGTCGAAATTCTTGCCTTGGGTGACGTTGAACTTGGCGTGCCGGATCCAGTCGCGAAGGGTGCCTTCGTTGCACAGCGTGACGGCCGCGATGTGGTCGAGCGCCATGCTCTCGGCGATATGCCGGCCAGGCTTGCCGATGACGAGCACCACTTCGCCCTCGTAGTCGAGCTGCTGCGAGGCGCGCGGACGGACCAGCGGCGTGTTGTGGCCGACGAAGGAACGCGCCGTGCGCATGAACATGCTCGGATATTTTGGCGCATCCGAGCCGTCCTTATATTCTGCGTTGCGGTCGGGATAGTTGACGCCGATGCAGATGATCTTTTCAGGCGAGGGTATCGGCGGCAGCCAGGTGATTTGATCCAGCGCGTGATGCGGCTGATACCGCGCCCCTTCCTCGGCGAGCCGGCTCAAGGCGCCGGCCGCGATCACCTCGCGCAGCGTCGGATATTGCTGCCCGAAGCGCCCGGAGAGATCGACGATGCCGTCGCCGACGACGGCGCCGTATTTGGTCAAGCCGCTGACGGAATAGGTAGCGAGGCGAGGGAGAGTCATGGGCTGTCCAATACCGATGTGAGCGCCGCTTAACCAGGGTTCATACCCCCGGCCTTGATGGCGGCAGCGGCGGCGGGAGTGGTTAGAAAACGGATGAAGGCCTGGGCCGCGTCGGCTTCCTTGGCGTCCGTCGCGACGGCGGCGGTGAAGATCAGCTCCTGCTGCAGATCGGCCGGGAATGAGCCGGCCAGTTCGACACCGGGGGCCACCAACACATTGGTGAGGAAGACGCCAAGCTCGGCTTCACCCCTGGAGACGGCCGGCGCGATTTGCGCCGGTCCAACCTGCGCTTTGGTTTTTGCTTTCATCTCCTCGGCAATGCCCAGGCGCTCGAACACCTTGATGACATAGGCGCCGGCAGCGCTTGACGGCACGAACGCGATCGACGACGCGTCGAGCAGGGTCTTTTTCAATGTGTCCGGCGTCGAGACGTCGGGTTTTGCTGCGCCGGCGCGAACAGCGACGCCGTAACCGACGCGCGCGATATCGATGGTCGGTCCCGGAACGAAATGGGCCTTCGCCGCCGCGTCCTTGAAGACATCGATGGGCACAATCGCGAGGTCGAACGGCGTACCCGAATTTATCCGTGCAACGATGTTGGGCATGGAGTCGAAGTGGATCGAAAGCTTGTGGCCGCTGGCTTTCTCGAATTGCGGGCCGAGATCATCATTCAGCAGAGTCGTGAGGGAGCCACCCGCGATGACCCTGAGTTCGACGGCTTTCGCAGCGGCTACCGGCAGCAGCGCCAGACCTAATATCAAGGCGGTTGGAGGCAGCGTCATGACGTTCTCGTCTTGAGCATAGCCTTAATCCGCAACCGTTACGTCGGCGACGAACAGCGGTTCGCGCACCTTTTGTCCGGTGAATGGCGAGCCCTGCTCGAACCAGGAGCGCGGCGCCGGCGCGCCCCAAAGCGTTTGCCGGCGCGGGTCTTTCAACGACCAGCGCATCGGCGCGTGATCGTGGTCCATCGTGAAATAGTCGCTGGTGTAGAGCTCGAGGCGATGGCCGTCGGGATCGCGGATATAGAGAAAGAACGCATTGGAAATGCCGTGGCGGCCGGGCCCGCGCTCGATGTTCTTCAGGTATCCGCTGGAAGCCATCACGTCGCAGAGGTGCAGGATGTTCATCGCGGTCGGCACCCAATAGGCGAAATGGTGCAGGCGCGGGCCCTTGCCGTTGGTGATGGCGAAGTCGTGCACATTGCCCTTGCGATGCAGCCAGGCGGCTGCGATGCGGCCCTGCGGCCCGTCTTCTTCGGCATATTCGGTGAGGCGGAAACCGAGCCGGGCATAGAAGTCCATGGTGCCCTGGACCTCGGCGGCGAACACGTTGAAATGATCGAGCCGCTGCGGATGGCAGCCCTTGTAGAGGTCGTAGCGCCGCAGCAGATGCGGACGCTTCTCCATCGAGGCATAGAGCTCGATCTGGAAGCCGAAGGGATCGGTGAATTGCAGCGTGCGGCCCTGGAACGGCTGCTCGGTGAACGCGCAGGCGATGCCATTTTCGGAAAAGAACGATGCGGCCTTGTCGAGATCGGCTTCGTTGCCGACCTTGAATCCAAGGCGGTTGCAGGCGGCGGTCTGCGCCTTTCGCAGCACCAGCGAGTGATGCTGATGCTCCTCGCTGCCGCGCAGGTAAACCGCGTTGTCGTCACGATCCTCGACATGGAGGCCGACAGTGGTCTCATAGAACTTGCGGCTGGCGTCGAGGTCGGTCACGTCAAGCACGGCATGGCTGCAGCGGACGATGCTAAACGGCGGATCGAAGACGTGTTGCGGAACGGGCATGTTGAGATGTCCTTGTCCATGTCATTCCGGGATGGTTCGAAGGACCAGACCCGGAATCTCGAGATTCCGGGTTCGATGCTCCGCATCGCCCCGGAATGACGGCTGATCAAATTCCCAGTCTCTGAATCTTGTGCGTGCCTCGCGCCAGCGAGACATGCTTGGTCTCCATGTAAAAGTCGAACGAGTAGTCGCCGCCGTCGCGGCCGATGCCGGAGGCTTTCATGCCGCCGAACGGGGTCGGCAAATGGCGAACGTTTTCCGAGTTGAGCCAGATCATGCCGGCCTCGAGCGCGTCCGCGACGCGCAGCGCGCGGCCCATGTCGCCGGTCCAGACATAGCCGGTCAGGCCGTAATTCACGCCGTTGGCGATCTCGATCACGTCGGTTTCGTCGCGGAACGGGATCACAGTGAGGAACGGCCCGAACACTTCTTCCTGCGCGATGCGCATGTTCGCGTGCGCGCCGGTGACCAGCGTCGGCTGCACGTAGTGCCCGCCGCCGGGGCCGTCATGCGGCTTGCCGCCGACCGCGATTACCGCGCCGTCCTTCCGCGCGACGTCGAAATAGGCGCAGACCTTGGCGAGATGCCGCTCGTGGATCAGGGGCCCGATCTCGGTCGCGGGATCAAGGGGATGGCCGACCTTCAGCGCTTTCACGCGCGCCGTGAGTTTTTCGATGAATTTTTCCGCAATGCCCTCTTGGATCAACAACCGGCTCGACGAGGTGCAGCGCTCGCCATTCAGCGAGTAGATCATGAAGACGACAGCATCGAGCCCGCGGTCGAGGTCGGCGTCGTCGAACACGATCACCGGGTTCTTGCCGCCGAGCTCGAAATGCACCCGCTTCAAGGTCGGCGCGCCCTGCGCCATGATCGCTGAGCCTGTCGCGCTCTCGCCGACAAAGCCGATCGCCTTGATCGCGGGATGCTCGGTCAGCGCCTTGCCGACTTCCTCGCCGATGCCGTGCACGGTGTTGAGCACGCCATCGGGAATACCCGCCTGCTTGACGAGCTTTGCGAGAAAATCGGCCGTGACCGGCGACCATTCCGCGGGCTTGTGCACCACCGTGCAGCCGGCGGCGAGAGCAGGGGCAATCTTCCAGGTCGAGAGCATGAACGGCGTGTTCCACGGCGTGATCACACCGACCGGGCCGATCGGCACGCGGGTGGATACGTTCCAATGCTCCTCGCTCGGCGTGTTTAGCCCGTCGCGGGCCTCGGTACACTTGTCGGCGAAGAAGCGGAAATTTTCCGCCGCCCGGATCGCGGCCTTAGCCATGAAGCGGTGGGCCTGTCCGGTGTCGATGCACTCGAGCACCGCGATATCGTCGGCACGGTCCTCGATCGCGTCGGCGACACGATGCAGCAGTTTTCGCCGCATCGAAGCGCCGATGTCGCGCCAGGACTTGAAGGCAAGCGCAGCCGTGGTTGCGGCGCGGTCGATATCCTCCGCATTGCCGCGCGCGACCTTGGCCAGCACCGCGCCGTCGATTGGCGATCTGGTCTCGAAGGTTGCGCCCGAGACAGACGGCACGGTCTTGCCGTCGATCATGTGCCCGATGCCCTCGGCCTTCAGTTTTGCCAGCAGCGGTGCGGCGCGATCGAGATTTGCGCGAAACAGATCCGATTTCGTCGCGACTTTATCCATGGGCCGCCTCCGGCTTCAGCGCTTCGTGGATGTTGTTGCGCTTCCAGCTGGTCTCCTTGTCGTTGATCTGCATGTCGAACGACAGCGCGAACTTGCTTTGCGCGAACACCGGATCGAGGTAGGCCGACAGCGCCTTGAATATCTGTTCCCCGGCCTTCTTGCGGATCGCGAGATCGCGGCCCTCGCCAAGCCGCAGCACCACGTCGAGAAAGCCGAACTGCGGGTTACCGTCGGCGATCGCATAGTGCTTGCATTTGACGGCGCGGACGCGGATGCCGCCGAGCGGGAAGATGCCGGTCTCGACCGCCGCCTTGCGGACGACTTCGACCACCTTTCCCATATCGAGACGCGTGTCGAGATTGGCGGAATATTCGATCGTGAAATGCGGCATGGCGGGATCACTCCACGTTAGAGAGTTAAGCGAAATAGCAACTGACCGAGCCGTAGCGGCCATAGTCGGCCTGGATTGTGTCGCCCGTGCGGGCCTCGATCGGACGGATGAACGACCCCGCCAGCACGACCTGACCCGGCTCCAGTGCAAGCCCGAGGGCTGCGATCTTGTTCGCAAGCCAGGCCACGGCGGTTGCGGGATGATTGAGCACGCCAGCGGCTAGCCCAGTCTCTTCCAATTGACCGTTGCGAAAACATAGCGCGCCGATCCAGCGCAGGTCGGCATCCAGCGGACGCAACGGCCGGCCGCCGAGCACGATGCCGGCGCTGGCCGCGTTGTCGGCGATGGTGTCAAAAATCTTTCGCGTCGCCTTGGTCTCCGGATCGATCCGCTCGACACGCGTATCCAGAATTTCCAACGCCGGCACGACGAAGTCGGTCGCGTTCAGCACGTCGAACAGCGTGCAACCGGGGCCGGCAAGGCGCTGCTTCATAATGAACGCCAGTTCCGCTTCCACCCGTGCGGCGATGAAGCGGTCGGATGGCACCGGCCCACCATCGGCAAAGAACATGTCGTCGAGCAGCACGCCGGAATCCGGCTCGTCGATATTGAGCGCGCTCTGCATCGCCTTCGAGGTCAGGCCGATCTTGTGGCCCTTCACCACGCGCCCCTCGGCGAGCTTGATCTCGATCCGGGCCTTCTGAATCGCATAGGCGTCATCGATGGTGATGTCGGGAAATTCCAGCGAGAGCTGTCTGATCTGCGTGCGCGTCTTCTCCGCCCGATGCAGGCTTTCGGCAGCGACGCGAATTTCTTCTTTCGAGAGGGCCATGCGAAGGTCGACAAAAAAAGGGAGCGTGCGGCGAGATGATTAACATGTTAAATGGTTCGGATCAAACCCAATCAATGTTTGCTGCAGTGCAAACCTGGCGACGGTCGCAACCCGGATGGCGCGGAAGAAATCACCGAAAAGATCCTGTGCGAAATCGGGCAAAGCGGCCGGCCACCGCGTGCCGATGCGCGAATTCTCCCGCTCGCTGCCGATGTCGCTGCTCCGCGCGCGCGAAGCAGTGATGCGGCAGTTCCGCCCCTCGCTGCGCCGTTATGACCTGACCGAGCAGCAATGGCGCATCCTTCGCGCGCTCGCCGCCATCGACGCCATCGAGGTGACGGAGCTCGCGCGCACCGCCTTCCTGTTGGGGCCGAGCCTGTCGCGCATCCTGCGCGATCTTGAAGCGCGCCGCCTGATCGAACGCCGGGCCGCGAAAGCCGATCTGCGGCGCGGCGTCGTGTCGATCTCCGAAAAAGGTGTGAGATTGATGGAGGTCGTCGCGCCCTCGTCGGAAGCCATCTATGCCGCGATCACCAAGCGCTATGGCGCCCGCAAATTAACCGAGCTGCAGGACATGCTGGGCGCGCTGGAGGCGAGCCTTGCGGGGCTTGCTGTCGTCGACGAGGAAAGCGCGGGGGCCGATGAGTAGGCGCAAATTTGCATAATGAGGCGGATAGGACGCATAGCTTGCCCCGCTGCACAGCGTTTGAGCAGCAGATCACAGGTGCCATTGCAGCGAAGTGGCTCGAATAAGGCTCGCGATCCAGCGTTAACGATAAATAGCTTGAGCAAGATGCGGCGGAGTTCGCCGTTAGTCGAAATCACCGCGATATCAATTTACTCCGCGCGCGAGAGCCCTTAAACAGCACCCGGTTTCGCGGTCCCGGTCACTAGGTCAGGACTGCCAATACCAAGAAGGGCCGACAAGGAAGCCCGGCCCCAGGGAGGTTTGAATGAAACTGACGAGACGCGATTTCGCAGCCGGTGTCGCTGCCGGTATTGCCGCCCCTCACATCATCGGAAGCGCGAGGGCGCAAGCCGCTACGATAAAGATCGGTATGTGCGCGCCGGTCACCGGTCCCGCGGCGGAATCCGGCGGATATGCCATCAAGGGTGCGAAGCTCGCGCTCGAGGCCGTCAACAAGGCCGGCGGTATTTTGGGCAAGCAGGCCGAGCTGATCGTCGAGGACGATCAGACCACCAATCCCGGCATCGTGCTGGCCTTCTCCAAGCTCGCCGCGGAGCCGGACATCGTTGCCTTCCTCGGCTCGATCCGCTCCACCCAGGTCCACGCCATGGCGCCGGACGTGCTCAAGCTCGGCAAGCCGGTGATGATCGGCGGGACCGATCCCAACCTGACGCATATGGGTAATCAGTGGCTGTTTCGGTTTCGCCCCAATGACAGCTATTCCGGCCGCGTCATCGCCGACTATGGCGTCAACACGCTCGGCAAGAAGAAGTGGGCCGTGCTGCACTCGACCGACGCGTTCGGCACCGCCGGCGGCAAGGCCTTGAGCGCCGCGCTGGAGAAGCTCGGCTCGCCGGCCGTGCTCGACCAGGGCTATGCCAACCAGAGCCAGGACTTCACGCCCGTGGTGCTCGCGATCAAGCAGTCCGGCGCCGACATCCTCGGCTCCTACTTCACCTTCGAAAACGACCTCGGCATTTTCGCCCGCCAGTTGCGCCAGCTCGGCGTCAACATGCCCTGGGTCGGTTCGCCCTCGATCGTCAACATCACCGCGCTGAAGCTCGCAGGTCCTGCGCTCTACGGCACCTTCGGCGTCGCCGACTATGCGGAAGAATCCAGCGACGCTGCGAAAACGTTCGGCAAAGCCTATCGCGACATCGCCAAGGTCGCACCCGATAATCAGAGTTCCTGGCCCTACGACGCGATCAACGTGCTGGCGGCGGCGATCAACAAGGCAGGCTCTACCGACTCGGCAAAGATCCGCGAGGCCATCCTCGCCACCCAGAAATTCCCGGGCGCCGAGGGTGAATATAATTTCGACCAGAACGGAGACGGGCTTCACGGCTACAACATCGTGAAGAACGAGAAGGGCACGATCACCTTCGACAAGCACATCGAATTCACCGATTGACCCATGCTTTCGGCCTCCTCCAAGTTGGGGGGAGGCCGAAGCTTTTCGGCGAATTTGTTCCTCTTTGACCGGCCGCCCTAAATGGATCTCTTTCTTCAACTGCTTTTCACTGGCATCGGCATCGGCGCCGTCTATGCGCTGGTCGCGCTCGGTTTCGTGCTGATCTTCCGCGCCACCAATGTGGTGAACTTCGCGCAAGGCGAATTCTCCATGGTCGCCGCCTACCTGATGGTGGTATTTTCAGTCGATCTCGGCTGGCCCTATTGGCTGTCGTTTCTGCTCGCGCTCGCCGGCATGGCGCTGCTCGGCGCGGTCTTCAATCTCGGGGTCTATTATCCGCTGCGCCACCGCACCTTCCTGCCCGTCATCATCGCGACCATCGGCGCCTCGATCCTGCTTGCCAATTCCGTGCTCGCGATCTACGGCCCGCAGCCGCAGGTGCTACAGGGCTGGTTCGAAACGCCGGGCATCCAACTCGGCCCGGTCTATCTCGACAGCCAGTATCTTCTGATCATCGCGGTGACGATCGCGCTCGTGATCTTCAACTACTGGTTCTTCGAGCACACGCTGCTCGGCAAGAAGCTGCAGGCGACCTCGCAGGACAAGGAGATGGCCTCGCTGCTCGGCATTTCCGTCTCGACCATGATCATGATCACCTTCATCTACTCGGCGGTGCTTGGCGGCCTAGCCGGCATCCTGGTGGCGCCGGTGCTGTTCGTCTCGATCCAGATGGGCTCGACGATTGCGCTGAAAGCCTTTGCCGCCACCATCATCGGCGGCTTCGGCGACGTGGCGGGCGCGATCATCGGCGGGCTCGCGCTCGGCGTGATCGAGACGTTTGGCGCGGCTTATATTTCCGTGCCCTATAAGGACGGCTTCGCCTTCCTGGTGCTGGTGGCGTTCCTGATCTTTAGGCCGCAGGGCATTTTCGGCGAGCGCGTGGCGGAAAAAGCATGAGCGCGCCGAGCGAAAACTTGCCCGAAAACCTGGCAATGCCTGTCATCCGCACCAAGCCGTTGCTGCTGCGGCATTTGCCATACTTCATCGCCGCCGCGATCCTGGTTGCGCTCGCCGCCAGGATGCAGTTCGACGGCTACGTCCTCAACATCCTGATGCAGGCCACGACGTTTTCGATTGCGGTGTTCGGGCTCTCGGTCGTGCTCGGCCTGTGTGGGCAGATCAATCTGGCGCAGGCCGCGTTCTTCGGCTTCGGCGCCTATGCGGTGGGGCTCGGCACCACCGATCTGCATATGAGCTACTGGCTTTGCCTGCTCGCGGGCTGCTCGACCGCGCTGGTCGCCGGCGCGTTCCTCGGCGCGTCGACGCTGCGACTCGGCGGGCACTACCTTGCGATGGTGACCATCTCGTTCCAGCAGATCGTGACGCTCGTCATGATCAACGCCATCTGGCTCACCCATGGTCCCGACGGCGTCTCCAATATCGGCCGGCCGGAATTGTTCACGACCTCGCAAGGTTATCTGGCGTTCTGCGTCGCGATGCTGGCGATCGTCGGCTACCTCGTCTGGCACCTGCCGGACACGCGGATCGGCCGCGCCATGCGCGCGGTGCGCGACAACGAGCTCGCCGCCGGCGTCAACGGCATCGACGTGTTCCACACCAAGGTCTACGCCTTCGCGCTTTCCGCGGTGCTCGGCGGTCTCGCCGGCGGACTGTTCGCCGGCGGATTTGCCTATATCAGCCCCGATCAGTTCTCGTTTCCGGATTCGATCGTCTTCTTGACCATGTCCCTGCTCGGTGGCGTGGCCTCGCCGATCGGCTCGGCGATCGGCACCGGCCTGCTGATCCTGATCCCGGAATGGCTGCGCTTCCTCAAGAGCGTGCCCGGGCTTTATCTTGCGATCTACGGTCTGTTCGTGATCCTGATCATCCGCTTCATGCCGGATGGCATCTGGGGCTTCGTCGCGGCGGCCTTCGAGGGTTGGCGGGCGAAGGCGAAGGCGCCGAGTGCGGCGAAAGCGCTGCAACTGAAGCCGGCAACCGTCGGCGGCGACATCGTGCTCGAGGTCACCGGGCTCTCGAAATATTTCGGCGGGCTGAAGGCAGTCGACGGCGTCGACATCGCAGTCAAACGCGGCGGCGTGCACGCGTTGATCGGGCCAAATGGCTCGGGCAAGACCACGACGCTCAACGTGCTCTCCGGCCTCTACAAGGCGACCGCTGGCAAGATCGTGCTTGACGGCACCGACATCACCACCATGCAGCCGCATCAGCGTACCGCGGCGGGGTTAGGCCGGACATTCCAGAATATCCGCCTGTTCCGCTCGATGACGGCGCTGGAGAATGTCGAGATCGGCGCCGAGCGGCCCGGCAACACGATGATCGGCGCCGGCGGCGACGCAGCGCTCACCGAGCGCGCCATGGAAGCGCTGACCTTCGTCGGCCTCGGCAGCCGCGCCAACGAGTTGACTTCGAGCTTCTCCTACGGCCACCAGCGCCTGATCGAGATCGCGCGTGCGCTCGCCGCCAATCCGACGCTACTCTTGCTCGATGAGCCCGCGGCCGGCCTGAACTCCACCGAAAAGCTCGAGCTTCACGAACTGCTCAAGCGCATCGCCGCCCAGGGCCTGACCATCCTGATCATCGATCACGACATGACGCTGGTAAGCGAAGCGGCCCAGCACATCACCGTGCTCAATTTCGGACGCCGCATCGCGGACGGCGAGTTGCTAGCGGTGCTGCGCCATCCCGATGTCGTCTCCGCCTATCTCGGAACCGAATAATGCCGCTCTTGCAGATCCGCGATCTGGTGGTCCGCTACGGCGAAATCGAAGCGCTGCGCGGCATCACGATCAATGTCGACGCAGGCAAGGTGGTGACGCTGCTGGGCGCCAATGGCGCCGGCAAGTCGACTACGCTGCGCGCGATCTCGGGCCTCGCAAAGCCGACCACAGGCGATATCCTGTTCGACGGCAAGTCGATCGCGGGCCTCGGGCCGGAAGCGATCGTGCGGCTCGGCATCTCGCATGTGCCGGAGGGACGGCGGGTCTTCCCGGGCCTGACGGTGAAGGAAAACATCATGCTCGGCGCGTCGAACCGGCGCGCTCCGACCTCGGAAATATCGCGCGAGGCGGACGCAATGTTCGACCTGTTCCCGGACATCCGTCAATTTTCCAACGCGCTGGGCTGGACCCTGTCGGGCGGGCAATTGCAGATGGTCGCGGTCGCGCGCGGCCTGATGGCGAAGCCGCGGCTTTTGCTGCTCGATGAGCCGTCGCTCGGGCTTGCGCCCGTCATCGTGCAGGCGGTGTTCCGCATCATCTCCGAGATCCGGCGTACCACCACGGTCTTGCTCGTCGAGCAAAATGCGCGCATGGGACTGTCGGTCGCCGATTACGGCTACGTGCTGGAAACCGGCCGTATCGTGCTCGGCGGCAAGCCCGACCAGTTATGGGGCAACGAAGCCATCGCCGCCGCCTATCTCGGCGGTCATGCCAAAGCCAGTGCTTAACCTCAAGAGCTAACCTTCCATGGTCACCATCAAGGTCGAAAACCTCATCGATTTCGTCGCCGACGTGTTTGGGCATGCCGAGTCTTTGCCGGAGGAAGCAACGCGCATCGCGACTTATCTCACGACGGCGAATCTGACCGGGCATGACAGCCACGGCGTGATCCGGGTTCCCGTCTACATCCGCTGGAAGAAGATGGGCTCGGTCGTCCCCAACCAGACCGCCGAAGTGGTGGTCGATACGCCGTCGCTGGCGGTGATCGACGGCAAGTTCGGCTACGGCCAGACGGTGACGCCGCAGGCGGTCAGGATCGGTATCGAGAAGTGCAGGAAGGCGGGCCTTGCCGCGGTCGCGCTACGCAATGCCGGCCATATCGGCCGCGTCGGCGATTGGGCCGAGATGGCCGCCGCCGAGGGCCTCGTCTCCATCCATTTCGTCAATGCCGCGGGCTCGGTGTTGGTCGCGCCCTATGGCGGCGTCGAGCGGAGGCTGTCCACCGCGCCCTATTGCGTCGGCATTCCACGCCAAGGGCAGGGGCCTGTCGTGCTCGATTTTGCGACCTCGATCGTCGCCGAGGGCAAGGTCTTGGTGGCGAGCCGCGGCGGCAAGAAACTGCCGAAGGGCGCGCTGATCGATCTCGACGGAACCTTGAGCGAAGACCCGACTGTGCTTTACGGACCCCACACCGCGGGCGGTCCGCGCGATCATAGCCAGGGCAAGGGCGCCATCCGCGCCTTCGGCGAGCACAAGGGTTCGGGACTGGCGTTGATGTGCGAACTGCTCGGCGGCGCCCTGACCGGCACCGGCGCCACGGCGCCGAACCGGCGCTTCGCCAACGGCATGCTCGCGATCTATATCGACCCGAAAGTGGTCGATCCCGCCAATTTTTTCGACGGCGAGATGGCGCGTTACGTCGCCTATTTCAAGGACACCCAGCCCGCCGCGGGCGTCGATGCCGTGCTGATTCCGGGCGAGCCCGAAGCCAAAATGCGGGCCGAGCGCTGCAAAAACGGCGTCCCCTTGCCTGATGATACCTGGGCGGCGATAGTGAACACCGCGCGCGACGTCGGCGTAAGTGAAGTGAGCATCCAGCGGGCGACGAGCTAGGCCGGCATAGCCAAGAAACGACGAGAGGAAACGCGATCAATGGCAAATAAAGTCAAGCAGATCTGGGCTTCGGGCAAGGCGGTCGTCAATGCCTGGCTGGCTATACCATCGGGCTTTTCGGCCGAGGTGATCGCGCAATGCGGCTTCGACAGCGTCACCGTCGACATGCAGCACGGCGTACAGGACTACCAGTCCATGGTGCAATGCTTCCAGGCGATGCACGGCCACCCGGTGACGCCGATGGTCCGCGTGCCTTGGAACGAGCCCGGCATCATCGGCAAGGTGCTCGATGGCGGCGCCTATGGCGTGATCTGCCCGATGATCAATACCAAGGAAGAAGCCGAGAACCTCGTCTCCTACAGCAAATATCCGCCGCGCGGCACGCGCTCGAACGGCCCGATCCGTTCCGGCATGTACGGTTCGGCCGGCACCTATCAGCAGACCGCCAACGAAGAGATCGTGCTGCTGCCGATGATGGAGACCAAGACCGCGGTCGGCAACATGGAATCGATCCTCGACGTCCAGGGCATCGACGGCGTCTATATCGGTCCCTCCGACCTCGGCTTCTCCTACGGGTTGGTGCCGAAGCTCGATCGCGACGAGCCGGAGATCCTCAAGATCTACGAGAGGATCGTGAAGGAGTGCGGCAAGCGCGGCCTCCATCCCGGCATCCACTGCTCAGGCGCCGACGGCGCCGTGCGCGCCATCAACATGGGCTTCAAGCTCGTGACGCTGTCGAACGAGAGCGGACTGATGATGACCTACGCCAAGATGCAGGTGAAGCAGACCCGGAAGGATTCCGCCGGAAAGGCGTAACCTCTTCTCTTCTCCCTCGCCCCGCTCTTGCCGGGAGAGGGCGGGGTGAAGGGCTCTTTCCGCGATTGCGGTGATAGTAATTGACATTGTGGCTCGCCCCTCACCCGGATTGCTAACGCAATCCGACCTCTCCCCGTAAAAGAACGGCGGGAGGTAGTAGCGAACAAGGAGACTCCCATGGCCCCGGCACCTGTCATTCGCCTGCATCCCGACGACGGCGTGCTGATCGCGCGCTCGAGCTTGCCCGCAGGCCTCGTGGTCGCCGACGGTGTGACCACCGTCGAGCGGATTCCGGCCGGCCACAAGGTCGCGATCAAGCCGATTGCCCTGGGTGAGCCGATCCGCCGCTACGGCCAGATCATCGGCTTCGCCACTGCGCCGATTGCGCCGGGCCAGCATGTGCATACCCAAAACTGCGGCATGGGCGACTTCGCCAAGGATTATGCCTATGGCGTCGACGTGAAGCCGGTGCCGAATTTCGATCTGCCGGCGACCTTCGACGGCATCCGCCGTCCCGACGGACGTGTTGCGACCCGCAACTACATCGGCATCCTCACCTCGGTGAATTGCAGCGCCCATGTCGCCGGCCTCGTCGCTGACGTCTTCAAGAAGAACCCGTTCACCGGCGACAATCCGCTGGCCGATTTCCCGAATGTCGACGGCGTGGTCGCGCTCACCCACAAGACCGGCTGCGGCATGACCCAGGACGAGCCGCTGGCGCTGCTGCGCCGGACGCTCGGCGGCTACGCGCGGCATGTCAATTTCTCCGCCGTCGTCGTGCTCGGCCTTGGCTGCGAGGTCAACCAGATCGGCGGCTTGATGCAGGAGCAAAAACTCGCCGGCCGGCTGCGCGCGATGGACATCCAGGAAGTCGGCGGCACGCGCAAGACGGTTGAAGCCGGCATCGCCTTTGTGAAAGAGGCGCTCACCGACGCCAACAAGGTCAAGCGCGAGCCTGTCCCGGCCAGCGAATTAATCGTGGCGCTGCAATGCGGCGGCTCCGATGGCTATTCCGGAGTCTCCGCCAATCCGGCGCTCGGCGCGGCCAGTGATCTGTTGGTGCGGCATGGCGGCACGGTGATCCTGTCCGAGACTCCGGAGACTTACGGGGCCGAGCATCTGCTGACGCGGCGCGCCGTCAGCCGCGAGGTCGGCGAAAAGCTGGTGTCGTTGATGCGCTGGTGGGAGGAATATACCGAGCGCGAAGGCGCCGAGATGAACGCCAATCCGAGCCCCGGCAACAAGGCCGGCGGGCTGACCACGATTTTAGAAAAATCTCTCGGCGCGATGGCGAAGGCCGGGAGCACCAATCTGGTGGACGTGCTGCACTACGCCGAGCCCGTCACCAAGAAGGGTTTTGTGTTCATGGATACGCCAGGCTACGACCCGGTCGCCGCGACCGGGCAGGTGGCGGGCGGCGCCAATCTCGTCTGCTTCACCACCGGGCGCGGCAGCGTGTTCGGCTGCAAGCCCGCGCCCTCGATCAAGCTTGCCACCAACACGCCGATGTACAAGCGCATGGAAGACGACATGGACGTCAATTGCGGCACCATCCTCGATGGCGAGGAGACCGTGCAGCAATGCGGCGAACGCATCTTCGAATTGATGCTGAAGACCGCCTCCGGCCAGCCGACCAAGAGCGAAAGCTTTGATTTCGGCGGCGCCGAGTTCGCGCCCTGGGTGCTTGGCGCGACGATGTAGCTGCTGCGCAGCCGCACCCTCCGATGTCGTCCCGGCGAACGCCGGGACCCATACATCTCATTTTGGCGCTGTGGCAGTTACCTTTTGCCGCCACAAAAGCCTGTGGTTATGGGTCCCGGCGTTCGCCGTTCGCCGGGACGACGACATCCAATCCGCCGCCCCCATGGGCATCCGCTGCCCGTTGTTAGTGCTTGATCGACGCCTTCAGCAGTGTTCTGCTTAAAACAGCTGCTGGAGTGGCCCCGTCCGTGTCAATCTTCGTCGCACTACATCACGTCACGCACTACAAATACGACCGTCCGATCGACCTCGGCCCTCAAACCATTCGGCTGCGCCCAGCGCCGCACACGCGCACGCCGATCCTGAGCTATTCGCTCAAGGTCACGCCGCCGAACCATTTTGTGAACTGGCAGCAGGATCCACAGGGCAACTGGCTGGCGCGTTACGTCTTCCCGGAGAAGGTCACTGAGTTCAAAATAGAGGTCGACTTCACGGCGCAGATGACCGTGGTCAATCCCTTCGATTTCTTCGTCGAGCCCTATGCCTTCAGCTTTCCGTTTCAATATCCCGATGGCCTGAAAGGTGAGCTTGCGCCCTATCTTGAGACGATGGAGCCCGGGCCGCTGCTCGCAGCCTATCTCAAGGAGATTCCACGCGAGGCGGACTCGACGGTCAACTTCCTGGTCGACCTCAACGCCCAACTGCAGAAAAAGATTCATTATATCATCCGCATGGAGCCGGGCGTTCTGGCGCCGGAAGAGACGCTGACCTCCTGCGCCGGATCGTGCCGCGACTCCGCCTGGCTGTTGATCCAGATCTTCAGGCATCTCGGTCTAGCCGCCCGTTTCGTCTCCGGTTACCTCATTCAATTGCGCCCCGACATCGATCCCGTCGAAGGGCCGCGCGAGCTCGAGAACGATTTCACCGACCTGCACGCCTGGGCCGAGGTTTATCTGCCCGGCGCGGGCTGGATCGGTTTCGACGTCACCTCGGGCATGCTGACGGGCGAGGGGCACATCCCTGTCGCCGCCACGCCGCACTATCGCTCGGCCGCGCCGATCTCGGGCAGCGCCGGGTTTGCCAATGTCGAGTTCGCGTTCGAGATGAGCGTCAAGCGCATCCGCGAGGCGCCGCGGATCACCCGGCCGTTTTCCGATGACTCCTGGGCGCGGCTCGACAAGCTCGGCGAACAGGTCGATGCCGACCTCAGGGCGCATGACGTGCGGCTGACCATGGGCGGCGAGCCGACCTTCGTCTCGGTCGACGACCTGGAAGCGCCGGAATGGAATATCGCCGCCGTCGGCCCGACCAAGCGCGCGCTCGCCGACGACCTGATCCGGCGCTTGCGGGCGCGGTTTGCGCCCGGCGGACTGCTGCATTACGGTCAGGGCAAATGGTATCCCGGCGAAACCCTGCCGCGCTGGGCGTTCGGGCTCTATTGGCGCAAGGACGGCGTGCCGATCTGGAAGAATGCCGACCTGATCGCCAACATCGAGAACCCGCGCAAGGCCGATATCGCCGACGCCGAACGTTTCGCCGAAACGACCGCGAAACGGCTGGGGCTTGCTGCGGTCTACGTGCTGCCGGCCTTCGAGGATCCGGGCCACTGGTTGCAGAAGGAAGCCGCGCTGCCGGCGAATGTCGAGCCCGGCGACTCCAAACTGGCCGACCCCGAGGAGCGCGCGCGGATGGCGCGGGTGTTCGATACCGGGCTCAACATCCCCCGGGGTTTCGTGTTGCCGATCGAGCGCGGGAAGGCCGAAGCCGCGCGCTGGCGCAGCGAGCACTGGAAGCTTCGGCGCGGCGGTTTGTTCCTGATACCCGGCGATTCTCCGCTCGGCTTGCGATTGCCGATCGCGTCGCTGCTGCATGTTCCGGCGGACGAATATCCCTACGTCGTCGAGCAGGATCCAATGGAGCCGCGCGAGGCTCTATCGGAGTTCGGCGATAAAGGCGAAGACGAGACGCCGCCGCATCGGAAGGTGCAGGAGGAGCGCGTCGGGCATGGCCCCGTCCGCACCGCGATGTCGATCGAGATCCGCGACGGCGTGCTCTGCGCCTTCATGCCGCCGGTGGAAAAGCTCGAGGATTACCTGGAGTTGGTCACGGTGGTTGAAGCGACCGCCGAGGACATGAAGCTGCAGGTTCATGTCGAGGGTTATGCGCCGCCGTTCGATCCACGCGTCGACGTGATCAAGGTGACGCCCGATCCCGGCGTGATCGAGGTCAACGTCCAGCCGGCGACGAGCTGGCGCGAGGCTGTCGACATCACCTTCGGCCTTTACGAGGACGCCGCGAAGGTCCGGCTGGGGGCCAACCGCTTCCTGGTCGACGGCCGGCACACCGGCACCGGCGGCGGCAACCATGTGGTTGTGGGCGGCGGAACGCCGGAGGACTCGCCGTTCCTGCGCCGTCCGGATCTCTTGAAGAGTCTCGTGCTATACTGGCAGCGCCATCCGTCGCTGTCGTATTTGTTCTCCGGCATGTTCATCGGCCCGACCAGCCAGGCGCCGCGGATCGACGAGGCGCGCCACGACAGCCTCTATGAGCTGGAAGTCGCGCTGGCCCATGTGCCGCCGCCGAGGCTGGAGGCGCCGCTGTGGTTGGTCGATCGGCTGTTCCGGCACATCCTGGTCGATATCACAGGCAATACCCACCGCGCCGAGATCTGCATCGACAAGCTCTATTCACCTGAAGGCACCACCGGCCGGCTCGGCCTCGTCGAATTCCGCGCGCTCGAAATGCCGCCCGATCCGCGAATGTCGCTGGCGCAGCAGCTCCTGGTCCGCGCGCTGATCGCAAAGCTCTGGCGCGAGCCGCAAGGCGGCAAATTCGTGCGCTGGGGCACCACGCTGCATGACCGGTTCATGCTGCCGCATTTCCTCTGGGAGGATTTCCTCGACGTGTTGGAGGAACTGCGGCAGTCCGGCTACGATTTCTCGCCGGATTGGTATCGGGCCCAGCTCGAGTTCCGGTTTCCGGCATTTGGCCGGGTCCATCATGGCGGCGTCGCGATGGAACTGCGGCAGGCGCTGGAGCCCTGGCACGTTCTGGGCGAGGAGGGCTCGGCCGGCGGCACCGTGCGTTATGTCGATAGTTCGGTCGAACGGCTGCAGGTGAAGGCCGAGGGCTTTGTCGAGGGCCGCCACGTCGTCAGCTGCAATGGCCGGCGGATGCCGATGACGGCGACCGGGCGCTCCGGCGAAGCGGTCGCGGGCCTCCGCTTCAAGGCATGGCAGCCGGCCTCGGGCCTGCACCCGACCATTCCCGTCCACGCGCCCCTGACGTTCGATCTGATCGACACCTGGAACGGCCGCTCGCTCGGCGGCTGCGTTTATCACGTCGCGCATCCCGGCGGTCGTAATTATGAAACAAAACCGGTCAATTCTTACGAGGCCGAGGCGCGGCGGCTGGCCCGGTTTCAGGATCACGGCCACACGCCCGGAAAGATCGATCCGCCGCCCGAAGAACGCACAGTTGAGTTTCCGCTAACCCTCGACTTGAGAACACCGCTCCTTCATTGAGAACAGGGCTTTGGGGATGGGAGAGTTGGGATGGCGGACAGCGCCGGCCAGGGAGCGAGCGAGGGAACTGGCAATCCGGCAAGCCGGATCCGCCCCGGCCATCGGCGGGTCGCGCAATGGACCCGCGACTATGTTCGCCTGCCTGGAATTCCCGACGAATATATCGCCCAGGACGGCACGCCGCGCGCGGTGTGGACCCGCTTCTTCGATGCCTTCGCAGCCCTTGCGCCCGCCGACATCGAGCGGCGTTTCGGCGCCGCCGACCGGCATTTGCGGGATGCCGGCGTCACCTACCGCGCCCCCGGGGAAAGCGCCGACCGGCTTTGGCCGCTGAGCCACCTGCCGCTTCTAATCGACGAGGCCGAATGGCAGCAACTGGCCGCCGCCATCGTGCAGCGCGCCGAACTCCTGGAGCTCGTGCTCAGCGACATCTACGGCGAGGGCAGACTGGTCGCCGAGGGCGCGATCCCCGCGGCTGCGATCGCCGGCAGCGCTGAATATTTGCGTCCCGTCTGCGGCATCAAGCCGCCGGGCGGCCGCTACTTGAGCCTCTATGCCGCCGATGTCGGCCGCGGACCGGACGGGCGCTGGTGGGTGCTGGGCGACCGCACGCAGGCGCCGTCGGGCTCAGGCTATGCGCTGGAGAACCGGCTCGTTCTGTCGCGCGCCCTTGCCTCGCTCTACAAGTCGATGAATGTCGAGCGGGTGGCGCCGTTCTTCGAGGCTTTTCGCGATGCCTTGCGCGCCGGCCCCGACCGCGACGAGCCGAGGATCGGCGTGTTGACACCGGGCGCTTTCAGCGAAACCTATTTCGAGCACGCCACGCTTGCGCGCTATCTCGGCTTCCTGCTGGTCGAGGGCGACGATCTCGTCGTCTCCGGCGACCGCATTCATATCCGCACCGTCGCCGGGCTGAAGCGGCTTGACGTGCTGTTGCGCCGGGTCGATTCCAATTTCCTCGATCCGCTCGAACTGGATGCTTCTTCGCATCTCGGCGTGCCCGGGCTGATCGACGTGCTGCGCAAGGACGGCGTGGTCGTCGCCAACATGCCGGGCTCGGGCGTCTTGGAGGCGAGGGCGCTGTTGGGGTTCCTGCCCAGCCTTTGCCGGCGCTTCTTCGGCGAAGAATTGAAGATGCCGCATATCGCAACCTGGTGGTGCGGCCAGAAGGCCGCGCGCGAGGAAGTGCTGTCGCGGCTCGACGAGGTCGCGATCGAGGGCGCCTATGGGCAGGGCGTGCCCGGCTTCCAGAGCAACGGGCCGGTGCTCGCCGCCGAGCTGTCTTCCAGCGAGCGCGAACGTCTGAAGGCCGCGCTCAACGAGCGCGGCATCGACTATGTCGGCCAGGAGCTGGTGCGGCTGTCGACCATGCCGGTGTGGGACCAGGGACGGATCACGCCGCGCCCGTTCGTGCTGCGGGTGTTCGCCGCCGCCACGCCAAATGGCTGGACCCTGATGCCCGGCGGCTTCTGCCGGATCGCCGAGCAGCCCGACGCGCGTGCGGTGTCGATGGGCGATGGCGCCCGCGCGGCCGACGTCTGGGTGGTTTCCGAAAAGCAGGTGTCGACCAGGACGTTGCTGCCGGCCTCCGACAGCGTCCGGATCAGGCGCATCGCCGGCGTGCTACCCTCGCGAGCCGCCGACAATTTGTTCTGGCTCGGCCGCTATCTGGAGCGGGCCGAAGCCACCTCGCGGCTGGTGCGCGCGCTCGGCATGCAGCAGCGCGATGCGGTCAAGGGTTCGCCCAACCAAATGCACGCGGTCGAGCGGATCCAGCGGCTGCTCGTGACCTGGGGCGCGGCCTCGCAGGCCTCGCGGACGCAGCCCGCCAAGGTGATCGCCGAGGCGCTGCAAAGCGAGGAACGGTTCGGCTCGGCCTTGTCGCTGGTACGCTCGGCCCAGCGCACCGCGACGTCTTTGCGCGAGCGGCTGTCGCCGGATGCCTGGCAGGTCATCACCGAAATGACCGAGCGGCTGGCGCATGAGATCGAGGACGATGACGGCATCGTCAGCGCCGCGGAACTGACCTTGCAGGAGCTTGCAAGCTTCGCTGGCCTGGCGCAGGAGAACATGAACCGCGCCGCGGGCTGGCGCTTCCTGGAAATGGGCCGCCGCGCCGAGCGCGCCATCAACACCACCCGTTTCGCGCGCCAGTTCGCCTATGACGAGGCCGGCGAGGAAGATCTTGACGTCCTGCTGACGCTGGTGGATTGCCAGATCACCTATCGCTCGCGTTATCTTGTCGCGCCACTGCTCGCGCCCGTGCGCGATCTGGCCGTGCTCGACCCTTATAACCCCCGTTCGGTCGCGTTTCAGGTCCTCTCGCTCACCGAGCACATCTTGAGCCTGCCGGCGCTGCGCGAGAGCGGGCTGATCGAGCGGCCCCAACGCCTTGCGGTCGCGGTGCAGGCGACGCTGACGACGGCGGAGGCGGCGACGCTGGACACCAAGACGCTGTTCGCGCTGGAGCAGGACCTGCTCAACCTCGCCGACGCCATCGGCTTGCACTATTTTCCGCACGGGCCCAATGCGAGCCGGCCGGAAAAGCTCACGGGCCTCGCGTGATCTACGACATCCGTCACGTCACCACCTACGCCTATGAAAGTTCGGTCAGCTTTGCCCGCTGCTCGCTGCGGCTGGAGCCACGAACCGGCGACGGCCAGGAACTGGTCTCGCATAGCGTCGAGATCAGGCCGCGGCCGGCGGACCGCGCCTCACGGCGCGACTTTTTCGGCACGCTCACCGAGAACGTCGTGATCGAAACCGCGCATCGCCATTTGCGTATCGATTCCCGTTCGCGGGTTTCGGTGTCGCGAGAAGCTCCGGGCCGCACCGCGCCAAGCCCTAAGTGGGAGAGCGTGCGCGACCTGGCGTTCGAGGCCACGAGCCTCGGTCCGTCGTCACCGATCGGCTACGTCTTCGCAAGCCCGCTGGTGCCGGTGCTGGCGCCGGTCACCGCCTTTGCCGCCGCGAGCTTTCCGCCTGATATCGGCGTCCTCGTCGGCGCGGTGGATTTGATGCACCGGATCCGAGGCGGCTTCAAATACGATCCGAAGGCGACCGTGATCTCGACGCCGCTCCGGGAAGTGTTCGAGAAGCGCCACGGCGTCTGCCAGGATTTTGCGCATGTGATGATCGCCGGCCTGCGCGGGCTGGGCTTGCCGGCGGCCTACGTCAGCGGCTATCTGCGCACCATCCCGCCGCCTGGAAAGCCGCGGCTGCAGGGCGCGGACGCGACGCATGCCTGGGTCTCACTGTGGTGCGGGCGCGAGGTCGGCTGGATCGGCTTCGATCCCACCAACGACCTCCTGGTCGAGAACGATCACATCATCCTTGGCGTCGGGCGCGATTTTTCCGACGTCTCGCCGGTCGACGGCATCATCGTCGGATCGCGCAAGCAGAAGCTCAACGTCGCGGTGGACGTGATCGTGGTGGAGTGAGGCGATCTCGTCGCCACCGGCGAACGCCGGGGCCCATAACCACCGCTGTCGGTCGCCTGACAAAGCCGTCAACCGGTTCGCCAAGACAACATCCGCCTCGGCGTATGGGTCCCGGATCGAGCTCGTTTCACTCGCTTGTCCGGGACGACGTGGATTTTGATTTGATGTTCAAACGGCGCGCCCGTCATTGCGAGCCAACGGGTCGCGCGAACGCGCCGATGACAGGCTCCGCGAAGCAATCCATCCTACCGCGGAAAGGAAGAGTGGATTGCTTTGGAGCTCACGCTCCTCGCAATGACGGAACTCCTGCGTTCACATTCCCGCGACACTCTCGGTCTCGTCGAGCTGGTGTACGAACCGGTAGGAACAAACGCCTGCGTCAGGATTTTACATCGCCAAAGGCCCGCTCTTCCGGGCTGATCCGATGTTGTAAGCGATGGAGTGATCCGATGAGATATTTGCCGCTTGTTGTTGGCGCTGTCGCCGCGTTCGCCGCCACCAGCGCCTCGGCGCAATCGATCAACCTCACCGGTACCTACAGGTGCATCCAGAATTGCCGGGACGGTTATCTGGGCGCTCCGGCCTTTATCACTCAGAACGGGGAACATCTGAACCTGGTGACCGAGACGGGCGATTCCTACCGCGCCTGGCCCGATTGGTCGGCGCCGGCTTCCAGGATCTGGATCGATGCGCGTGACGAGGGCGCAGTCTATTCACCCGACGGCATTCGCATCCAGTTCGACGACGGCCGGGTCTGGCAGCGCGACATCGCGCCGCCGCCGCCCGTGGTCTTCCGAAGAGCGCCGGTGATCTACAGCAGATAGCCGGCTGTAGCTGCAGGGTGGGCAAAGGCGCATCTAGCGGCCGTGCCCACCATCTATCGACGAACTCATCCCGAATGGTGGGCACGCCTTTCCGCCTTCGCTCTTTGAGCTACGGTGGACAGGTTGCTTTGCCCACCGTACGCGCTGTTGTTTACAGATTCAATTTTCAAACAGCCAAGCACGAAACGTTTGAAGTCACCTCGCCCCGCCCTCTCCCTGCAAGAACGGCGCGAGGGAGACGAGAGAGCACGGCTCCGCATTCTCGCGGCACGATGCGTCCGAGTTTTGCGAAACGATTGCCGCCCAAAGAAATCAGAGGGTGCAGGAATGCCGGGTGCGCGTTGCACCCGCGGCCTCGTGTCCAACAAAAAGCACGCGCAGGTACGCCGCAATTACTTCGCGCTCCCCGGTGACCGGAGCCGTCCGCGCGAAACGATATCGAGCAAAGTTGAACTGAGTCGCCCGACGACGGGCAAATCACTCGTCGCGACGGATGCGCGAAGGTCGCCGCGACGGTCGCGCCGCGGCATGTTGGCGCAGCCGGTTCGAATCTGCTCTCAGCGCGAGCCTTAAAAGCCGCGCATTGTTGGTCTTTCAATTGCAGCACGGGTTGTGTCTTGCTTGCACGTCCCAGTCGAAACTGAAGAAGACGGCAAATAGTTGGCGCGGCGTGGGGGTATGAAATCAACCGGAGTCCTGCGGAGTGAAGAGATGAGCGCCAGTATTCCGGGCGTTTCCTGCGCGGGCCATGAATTGTTCTCGATTGCCGTTGTATCGCGTGCCGAATTGTCCAAATGCGCGCCTTGGACCTCTACTTTCACCGACCAGCGAAAAGATTATCGATATTACGAGATCCTGGACGATACGCTCCGCGGTCACTTCGAGCATCGATATTTTGCCATTGTCGATAACAACGGCCACGTGCGAGCGATCCAACCGTTCTTCCTCGTCGATCAGGATATTCTCGAAGGGCTTGGCGCTGAACGCAGTTATTGGATTTCGCAGGTCCGACGATTCTATCCGCGTTTCCTCAAACTGCGCGCGTTAATGGTTGGTTGTTCCGCGGGCGAAGCTCACCTTGCAGCGACTGAAACTCTTTCTGCCGACGTCGTCGCGGAAACCCTGTCGAACGGCATCGTAAAGCAGGCGAGATCGCTCAAGGCGCAACTGGTTGTGCTGAAGGAGTTTCCGTCTCGCTATCGCGAAGTACTTCACTGCTTCGTGCAAAGCGGCTTCGCGCGTGCGCCGAGCATGCCGATGACGATGCTCGACATCGGATATGACAGCTTCGACGCCTACATGAAAAAGGCGCTGAAAAGCTCAACGCGAAGGAAACTGCGCAAGAAGCTCGCGGCGACAGCCGGCGTGTCGGACATTCACATGAGCGTCACCGACAATGCGGCAAGTTTCGTCGATGAGATTTATCCGCTCTATCTGCAGGTGTTCGCGCGCTCGAGCATGCAGTTCGAGAAGCTGTCCGAGGATTTTTTCCGCGAGCTCGGCCGGCGAATGAGCGACAAGGTCCGGTTCTTCGCCTGGCGTCGCGGAAATGTGCTGGTGGCCTTCAGCCTTTGCATGGTGCAAGGAGACTCGCTGTACGCGGAGTACGTCGGTTTCGATTACGCCGTTGCAATCGAACTGCATCTCTATCACTACGTGGTTCGGGACATGATCAGCTGGGGGATCGGCAACGGGTACAAATGGTTTCGCAGCAGCGGCCTCAACTATGATCCTAAGCTGCATATGAGGCATCGACTCGATCCCATCGATCTCTATGCGCGTCATACGTCGACCCTTGCAAATGCAATATTCAGGCTGGCGCTGCCCTGGATCGCGCCGGTGCGCTACGACGCGACACTGAGGCTGTTTCCGGACTACGAGGAACTTTGGTGACGATCTGGCTCGGCGCAATCGCGCCGCGGGCTTTGCCCTTATGCGGCTTCGCCCATGACAGGAGCGTCTCCAACAGCAACTTTTTGAGTTTCAGCTCCTGACGCAGGAGCAGATTGAAAAATATCTCTTAGATAGTTCCGAAGGCTTGAAGCTGTCAGAGCGTTTTTTTCCGTAATCGATCAAAAATTGGACTCGTGAAAACCCTAAGCCCGCTGAACTGTTTTTCGAAACAATCGAGATTTGCTGTGAAACTTGCGGTCGGAATCTCTTGGATGAAAATAAGAAAGGAATCTCTGTAATTCTCTCGCGATTCGAGGATGCGAGGACAATTGTCGGCGTCCATTTCGTCTGTAAAGGGGATCAAGTCGATGGTTGGGACGACATAGCGGATCTCGCGATTCCGACCGTCTTTCTGCGGAAGATTTTTTCGATCATGAATCGCATACGTGCCGGAGACATTTGGGAGAAGCATTCACAAGATTTTGTCGGTTACTCACCGAAATGGCTAGCTTAGCTATTCGATGCGATCGTTGACCGAGAAAGAGAAGGAAACGCTTCGGAATCTCAAAATTCTTTGGAGTACGAGCATATTTTAAGGCGCGCCGAAAAGCTTAGGCAAAAGGGCCCTCCGGCGCACTTTGCTTCGGCAATGCGACGGCAAAACTCGCTCAAACGCGGCCCGCCTTGCGGGAAAATCCGCGTCCCCCCCGCTCACACCACCGACATCTCCAGCGGCGGCGCCACATTGTCCGGGAGCGGGCTCACATAAGGCGTTCGTGCCGTGCGCTTGTTCAAGTCGGCCTTGGCGGCGGCGATCAGGTCTGGCTCCAGTAGCGCCTTGACGCCGAGGCCGGCCATGGCCTTGGCGGCCTGCACCATGGCTTTGTGGGCGGCTGGGGTCTTGCCCTGCGCCACCACTTGCCAGGTATGGAACGGGGTGCCGATGGCGACCGTCGGGGCATGGACCTGGACGGTCGGCACCACCCAGCTCACATCGCCGACATCGGTCGAGCCGATCTGAGGGTTGCGCCTGGCGTCTAGTGGCACCAGGAAATCAGCCAGCGGCCGGTCGGTGGGCTCCATCCCAATCGCGCGATAGACGGAGGCGATGTCCTGCTCGCTTAGGGTGGAACGAATTTTGGCGGCGAAAGCCTTGTCCGCGTCGTCGAAATGCGGCGGGCCAAGGTCCTCCATGACGTGCAGCAGGGCTGCTTCGAGCGGGGTGTTGGGCAACAGATTGGAGACGGCGGAAATGATCCGCATCTCGACCCCGGTTTCGGTCATCAGCGCCGCGCCTTGCGCGATCTTGTGGACGCGCGCCACCAATTCGTTCATGCCGGGCAGGTCGCGGGCACGGATCGAATAGCGCACGCGGGCATGCGCCTGCACCACGTTGGGGGCAATGCCGCCGGTGTCGAGCAGCGCATAGTGGACGCGGGCGTCGCTCGGCATGTGCTCGCGCATGTAGTTCACGCCGACATTCATCAATTCGACCGCGTCGAGCGCGCTGCGGCCGAGATGCGGCGAGACAGCGGCATGCGAGGTCCGCCCGGCGAAGATGAAATCGGCGCGCGTGTTGGCGAGCGAGGGCGTCACCACCACCTCCCAGAAGCTGGAGGGGTGCCAGGTGATGGCGACATCGGCGTCATCAAAGGCGCCTGAGCGCACCATGAAGGCTTTCGCCGCGCCGCCTTCCTCCGCGGGGCAGCCGTAATAGCGCACGCGTCCCGGCATCCTATTGGCGGCAAGCCAATCCTTCAGCGCCGTGGCGGCGAGGAGTGCGGCCGAGCCGAGCAGATTGTGGCCGCAGCCATGGCCGTGGCCACCTGCCTCGAGCGGGCGAGGCTCGGCTATGCCCGCCTCCTGACTGAGGCCTGGCAGGGCATCGTATTCGCCGAGGAAGGCGATGACCGGGCCCGCTTCACCCCATTCGCCCATCAAGGCGGTGGGAATATCAGCGACATTCTCCGTGATGCGGAAACCCTGATGGCAGAGTTCGGCGAGATGTTCGGCGGAGGAACGCGCCTCGGTGTAGCAAATCTCGGGCATCGCCCACACCTTGTCGCTCAAGTCGATGAAACGCGGCTTGATCGCGTCAACGCTTCGCCAAATGTCGCTGCGGTTGTCCATGCTGCCGCCCCTTATTCGAAAAACTCGATCGCCGAAGCGAGAACGCTATCAGCTTGGCTGTGGTCAACCTAGCGCCTGGCAGGAGATCAGCCATGCGGCCCGGCGGCGTGAGAGCCGCCGGGAGGTTGTCGCGAGGTCGCGTATCGTTTGATTTTGAATTTTGAAATAGTGAGCAGCGGCGCGTGGGGCGGGTTGGTCTTATGGCGTCATAACCTGCGTTATCCCCTCATCCTGAGGAGCTTGCGTGAGCAAGCGTCTCGAAGGACGAGGCCCGGAAACGAACACCGGGGCCTCGTGGTTGTCCGAGCGATGCGAAGTATCATCGCTGATCCACCTTGCGATCTGCGGCCTGAAAGGTTGCGGCAAGCGGATAGGATCCAACCGCCGGGCGCGCTCACAGCCTCGATCCGGCTGTCGATTCGCCACAATTAGAATTCAAGATGTGCCTGCGTCACGGACGTTTTTTTCAATGATTGATTGATCTTACCAAAACCAACATTCGGAAGTTGATTTTAGGACACCACCGTTCAGCCTCAATCTCCGCGTGCGCGACCACGTCCAAGCAATCGGCTCGCAATCCAATCTTTTTGCAAAAACATCGAACCTCAGGTGATAAATGACTGCTCTTGTAAAAATTCTTGCGTACGCTTTTCCAGCCAACTCATCTCTCAAACTCGAGATACTCAGGCAGCTTGCAATGTTTGCCGGCGCGGCGTTGCTGGTTTGGATACTCAGCATGACCTATGGCCTGGATTTAAGTGCCGGCCTTCTCTAGCGCCAACGCCGAGCTGTCATACCCCGCCACCGGGTCTCGCCTTCGGGCGGCGCGATGCGCCGACCCGGTGGCGGACGACGACAGCTTTAATTAATCTTCATTCGGCGCACAACTTCCGGGAACGCCGGCTCGCTCCGCTCACGCCACCTTCTGCCGCTCCGCCCCGCCAGAGCGCAGATTGCGAAAGAATTTTTCCACCTCGCGCGACAGCGCGTCCGCCGTGGAGGCGAGATCGCCGGAAGCGGCGAGCACCGATTCCGCGGCTGTCCCGGTTTCGCCGATGGCGTCGTGGAGCGAGCCGATATTGGCGACCAGGGTCTGGTTGCCTTGCGCGGCCGATTGCGCGTTGGCAGAGATTTCTCGGGTCGCTGCGTCTTGCTGGTGGATCGCATCGGAAATGTGCGTGGTGATGTCGTTGATGCCGCGCACGGCGTGGCCGATCTCGCGCACGGCATCGACGGCGTTTTTGGTCGAGGCCTGGATCAGGCCGACGTTCTGGCTGATTTCTTCGGTCGCCTTGGCGGTTTGCCCGGCCAGCGCCTTCACCTCGTGGGCGACCACGGCAAAACCGCGGCCCGCCTCGCCGGCGCGCGCGGCCTCGATGGTCGCGTTCAGCGCCAACAGGTTGGTCTGCTCGGCGATCGCCTGGATCAGCGTAAGCACGCCGTCGATGCGTTGCGTCGCCGCGGCAAGGCCTTCGATTTCGGCGATCGATTTCTCGGTGCGCTGTCCGGTCTGTTCGACCGCGCTTGCCGACTGGCGGACCTGGCGGCCGATCTCCGCGACCGAGGCCGACAATTCCTCCGCTGCGCCTGCGACCGCGGACACGTTGTTGGAGGCCTGCGTGGTCGCGCCCGCGGCGGTCTCCGCGCGCCCGTTGGCGTCCGAGGTCACGCGGCTGATGGTTTGCGCGGTTTTGCGCATTCCCGCCGCGTTGTCGGTGACCGCGCGCAACGCGGTCCCGATCGCCTGCCCGAACTCTTCCACCGAGGCCTCGATATGGCGGCTGCGCTCCTCGCGCGCCTTCGATTCGGTCGAGACCTGGGCGTTGAGGTTGCGGTTGTGGTCCATCGCCTGCTGGAAGATACGGATTGCCCGGGCCAGCGCGCCGATCTCGTCGGTGCGATCGGCGTGCGGGACCTCGACACCTTCGGCGCCTTCGGCAACCTGCTTGATGGTCGAGGTGATCAGCGAGAGCGGGCGTGCGATCGAGCGTGCGATGATCACGACCCCGATGATGACCAGCAGGAGTTCAAGGCCGCCGAGACAGGTCAGGACGAAAGATAGCTCGCGGTTGGTCGCGGCCTCCTGCGCGATCTTCTTGCCGCGCTCGGTGTAGACCTTGGACAGCGCCTCGAGGTCCTTGTTGAGGGAGGAGCGAACGGCACGGTTGGCGTCGTTGTCGCCCCACTCGCGGCCCGCGGCAGGGCTGATCTCGTTGGCGCGGCGGACCAGTTCCTTGCGGAACTCGACGAACTGCTCGATGCGCTTCTTGAAGGTTGAGAACTGCTCGGCGTCGTCGACCTGGACGATCGACTCCCACTTCTTGACCACGGCGAGGATCTGATCGTTGAACTTGAGCAGCCCGTCGCCGTACTTCCTCACCACGGCCTGGTCCGTCGACATGTAGACGCCGCGGGATTCCATCACCACCGCATAGACCAGCGAGTTCACGCGCTCGACGTTCAACGCCTCGAGATTGGCAGTCTCGATCGCCTCGGTGATCGCGGCGTTGCGGCGCGAGTTGTAGTCGGAGAGCGCGGTAATTGCCGCGGTCAGGACCGCAAACAGGGTAAAGATCGAATATAGCTTCGCTGCGAGCGAGAGACGGGACGCGATGGACATGATGGAAAACCGGTTTCGGGATCTTATGGTTTCAGGCACACGGCCCCCTCGCGAGGCCGGTGAAGCGCCGTCGGCCGTCTGAAAATCATCTAATATTTTCATCGACAAAGGATTAATGCGCGAACAGCGGTATTATGCAACTTACGGAAAAATTGCCTATCGAAATCAATAGTTGCAGGCTCGGTCCGGCCCCCGGCGGCCGGGCAGAAAGGTTTACGTAGAAGTACGGGACAGTCTGTTTCCTAAACCGGCTTTGGTCGTTCGATCGGCGGCATGGTCTTCGCACCGCGGTGATAAAATGCACCAAGACGACGCGCCCACCGGGACGCTGACGGGTCAGGAGCAAGCATGGTCTACCGCCACACCATCGATGCCACGTCCTATGTCTTCGACGATCTGCGCGACCTCTTGGCCAAGGCGACCCCGCCGCGCTCCGGCGACCGCTTGGCGGGGATCGCCCCCGACAGCGCCGAGCAGGTGATCGCGGCGCGGATGGCGCTTGCCGACCTTCCGCTTGAAGCCTTCCTGCAGCAAACCGTGATCCCCTATGAAGACGACGAGGTCACCCGCCTGATCGTCGATGGCCATGACGGGGCCGCCTTTGCCCCGATCGCCTCGTTGACCGTCGGGTCGTTTCGCGACTTCCTGTTGTCGGATGCGGCGACCTGCGAGGGCTTAAGGAAACTGTCGCGCGGGATCACGCCGGAGATGGCCGCCGCCGTATCAAAACTGATGCGCAACCAGGACCTCATTCTGGTTGCCAGGAAATGCGAGGTGATCACGGCATTTCGCAACACCATCGGGCTGCGCGGGCGGATGAGCGCGCGGCTGCAGCCCAATCATCCCTTCGACGATGCGAGAGGCATCACCGCTTCCATCCTCGACGGCATCCTCCTGGGCTCGGGCGACGCCTGTATCGGCATCAACCCGGCCAGCGACGATCCCGCGGTCATTGCCAACCTGTTGCGGCTGGTCGACGAGATCATCGCCCGGCTCGAAATCCCGACCCAAGCCTGCGTCTTGACCCATGTGACGACCACGCTCGAATTGATCGGGAAGGGCGCGCCGGTCGATCTGGTGTTCCAGTCGATCGCGGGCACGGAGGCCGCCAATCGCAGTTTCGGCATCGATCTAGCGCTGCTGCGCGAAGCGCGGGCTGCCGGACACGCGCTGCAGCGCGGCACGGTCGGCAACAATGTCATGTATTTCGAGACCGGGCAGGGCTCGGCGCTCTCGGCCAACGCCCATCACGGCGTTGACCAGCAAACCTTGGAAGCGCGCGCCTACGCGGTGGCGCGTGCCTTCGATCCGCTTCTTGTCAACAGCGTGGTCGGCTTCATCGGTCCGGAATATCTCTACGACGGCAAGGAAATCATTCGGGCCGGGCTCGAGGATCATTTCTGCGGCAAGCTGCTCGGCCTCCCGCTCGGCGTCGACGTCTGCTACACCAACCACGCCGAAGCCGATCAGGACGACATGGACAACCTGCTGACGCTGCTGGCGGCGGCTGGCGTGACCTTCATCATGGGGGTTCCGGGAGCGGATGACGTGATGTTGAACTACCAGTCCACTTCGTTCCATGATGCGCTCTATGTCCGCGATCTCTTTGGCCTTAAACGGGCTCCGGAGTTCGACAATTGGTTAGTCCATGCAGGCCTTGCCGACGCCGGCTTTCGTCTTGCCGGCAACGCGGGGCTGTTGCCCGATTTTGCCTCTCGATTAATCGCGGAAGGCGAATCAAATGTCTGAACCGCAGCAACCAAACGAACGTCTCAACGTTAGAAGCGCTCCAGAATAATACCGCTGCCACAATGTTGAGCAAATTGTAGCTGAACCTGATTTCGTAAGGATTTACAAGGTTTTGCTTGGTGATTGGCAGAGGAAGTAGAATGAGGGCAGAGGGCATCCAAACGGTTCGGCGCATCCTGTGCGTGTTTCCGCGTTACACGTCTTCCTTTGGCACGTTCGAATACGCCTATCCCCTGACCGACGGCGTCCGGGCTTTCATGCCGCCGCAGGGGCTGCTCCTGATCGCGGCCTATCTGCCGGCGAGCTGGCCGGTTCGCTTCGTCGACGAAAACATCCGCCCCGCCACCCGCGAAGATTTCGAATGGGCCGAAGCGGTGTTCGTCTCCGGCATGCACATCCAGCGCCAGCAGATGAACGAAATCTGCCACCGCGCGCACGCGTTCGATCTGCCGGTTGTGATCGGCGGCCCGTCCGTCAGCGCTTGTCCGGACTACTATCCCTCGTTCGACTTTCTGCATGTCGGCGAACTCGGCGATGCCACCGACCAACTGATCGCGCGGCTTTCGCGCGACACCTCGCGCCCGTTGCAACAGGTCAAGCTCGAGACCGTCGATCGGCTGCCGATGACGGAGTTTCCGATTCCCGCCTATGAGCTGGCCGAGGTCAAAAAATATTTCCTCGGCAACATCCAGTATTCGAGCGGCTGCCCGTATCAGTGCGAGTTCTGCGATATACCCGGACTTTACGGGCGCAATCCGCGCATCAAGACGCCGCAACAGATCATTGCCGAGCTCGACCGGTTGCGCGAATGCGGAATGACCGACACGGTGTATTTCGTCGACGATAATTTCATCGGCAACCGCAAGGCGGCGCTCGATCTGCTGCCGCACCTGATCGAGTGGCAGAAGAGGCACGGCTATGTGATGCGGCTCGCCTGCGAGGCGACGCTCAATATCGCGAAACGGCCGGAGATCCTGGAGAAGATGCGCGAGGCGAACTTCATCACCGTCTTCTGCGGCATCGAGACTCCCGATCCCGACGCGCTGAAGGCGATGCACAAGGACCACAACATGATGGTCCCGATCCTGGAGGGCGTCCGCACCATCAATTCCTACGGGATGGAGGTCGTCTCCGGCATCATCATGGGGCTCGACACCGACAAGCCGGATACTGGCGACGCGCTGCTCGCGTTCGTCGAGGAATCCAGGATTCCGCTGTTGACGATCAATCTGTTGCAGGCACTGCCCAAGACGCCGCTATGGGATCGCCTGGAGCGTGACAACCGGCTCAATCACGACGAAAGCCGCGACTCCAATGTCGAGTTCCTGCTGCCCTACGATCAGGTCGTCAATTCCTGGAAGCGATGCATGGAAATCGCCTACCAGCCGGAAAAGCTCTATGCACGCTATCAGTACCTGGTCGACTTCACCTATGCCAACCGGCTGAAAGTGCCGGTCAATCCTGAGATGAAGAGCTGGAAGAATATCAGGCGCGCCCTGATCATGCTCCGCAACATCTTCTGGAAGGTCGGCGTGCGCGGCGATTACCGGAAAGTGTTCTGGAAGTTCGCGCTTTCCTGCCTGCGGCGCGGCGACATCGAGGGTCTGATCTCCTGCGCGATGATCGCCCATCATTTGATCCAGTTCGCGCGCGCAGCCTCAAGCGGCCGGCAGAACGCCTCGAACTATTCGCTCAGGCTGCGCGAAGCCTCGGTTCCGGCCGAGTAATCCATGGGGACCCCGCAGATGCCACCGTCCCGATCGATCACGGACCTTCGGGAGTTGACGCCCGCGCGCGTGGCGCTGGGCCGCTCGGGCGCGGGGCTGCCGACCGCGGCGTTGCTCGACTTCACGCTCGATCATGCGCGCGCCCGCGACGCCGTTCATGCTGCCTTCGATGCGAAAGCCCTGATCTCAGCCCTCGGCGGACTTTCGCTTGGCGCGCTCGGTGTTTGCAGCCGCGCCGGGGATCGCAAGGATTACCTCAGGCGTCCCGACCTCGGCCGCAGGCTTGATCAGGCCTCGGTGCAGCTTCTCGCGGAGAGCGGCGGGACGGCTGCTAACCCGTTGGCGATCGTGATCGGCGATGGCCTGTCGCCGACCGCGGTTCATGCGCACGCCATTGAATTGATGCGCGCGCTGCTTGCGCGACTGGGTGCGGCGAAAATCGAAATTGGTCATGTCGTGGTCGCGTCAGGTGCGCGCGTGGCGCTCGCCGATGAGATCGGCGAGATCTTGGGTTCTCGCATGGCGCTGATGCTGATCGGCGAGCGGCCAGGCCTGTCCGCCCCCGACAGCCTTGGGGCCTATCTGACGTTCGCGCCCAAAGTCGGCCGTACCGATGCCGAGCGGAACTGTGTCTCCAACATCCACAGCGCCGGCCTCGGTTACGACGAAGCCGCGTTCAAGATTGCGTGGCTTGTTCGTCAAGGCCTGATGCGTCAGGTTACCGGCGTGGCGCTGAAGGATGAAAGCGGCGAAACCTTGCCCCGCATCGAAGATAAGCCCAAATCGGGATGACCGAATCGCGCCTTCCGACCGGAAACGATCGAATACGCGTCGATTTGCCCCTGTCGGCCGCGCTTGCGAGACCGAGTTTAGACCTGTTAAACTAGCCCGCGCGATTTTCCGCATTTTTTCAAGGATTAGCGCCGACCCAAACCGGCCACCGCGCTTCGATCCGACGGTCGCCGCGGTGGCTTGAAGTGCGCCCTTAAAATACTTAAGCCGTAAATATTGAGCCGATGTGAGAACGGGACAGGGGCATGCTCGAAAAAACTCGCGACAATGAAATCCATGTCGAGATGGTCGAGGCGCCGCCGGCCAAGAGCATCGCCTTCGGGCTGGAGCGGATCGGGCTGATCGCGGTTCAGGCGCCGATTCTGTCCTGCATCGTCCTGGTCGGGCTGATCATCGGCGCGGTGTTTGGCATCGACCGGATCAAGATCGACGATTCGCTCAGCCAGTTGTTCCGCTCCAACACCAAGGAATACCGCCAGTACGAAGACGTCACCAAGAAGTTCCCGGCGGAGGAATTCGACGTACTCGTCGTCGCCGAAGGCAAGAACCTGTTGGCGCGCGACAATCTGGAAAAACTGCGCGATTTCGTCACCGACCTACAGCTCGTCGACGGGACGCGCGGCATCGTTTCGCTGTTCTCGGCGCGGCAAGCGCCGGCGCCCGGCAAATTGCCGGCGGCGCTGTTTCCCTCCGAGCTGCCGCAAGGCGCCGACTACAATAAGTTCATCGAGACCGTCAAAAGCAACGAGATCATTCGTGGCAAATTGTTGTCCGAAGACGGAACGCTGGCGCTGATTGTGCTGTCGCTGGATCCCGACGTGGTCTCCGGCAGCAAGCTCGGCACGGTGGTCGGCGATTTCCGCAAGCTGATGAAGCAGGATCTCGGGGATACCGGGCTGAACGTCGAGTTGTCGGGCGTTCCGGTTATGCAGCTCGAAATCCGCAAAGCGGTCGAGCGTGACGGGCTGACCTACAACATCCTCGGCATTCTCGCCGGCTGCATCATCGCGATCATCTTCTTCCGCAAGATATCGTTCATGGTGGTGGCGGCGTTTCCACCCATGATCGCCATCCTGCTCGCGCTCGGCGGGCTCGGCTGGGCCAATTTCAACCTCAACATGTTCCTGAACGTGATGACGCCGCTGATCATGGTGATCAGCTTCTCGGATTCGATGCAGCTCACCTTCGCAGCACGCGATCGCCTGATCGCGGGCCAGGACAAATATACCGCATTCAAGAACGCCGTGCTCGTGGTCGGGCCGGCTTGCGTGCTGACCCACGGCACCGCCGGCATTTCCTTCATCGCGCTGCAGTTTTCCGATTCCGACCTGATCCGCAAGTTCGGAGAGGCGGGGCTTGCCGCCACCATCATCGCGCTGATTGCGGTGTTGTCGCTGGTGCCGGTGTTCGGGGTCCTGTTCGTCCGCAATGAGAAAGTCTTTGCCGTCAAGTTCCAGAGCGCGGACGCCGGCGTCCAAGCGTTGCGCAATTTTTGTTACTGGATTGCGGTGCGCATGGTCAGCCGCCCCGGGCTGTTCAGCCTGATCGCGGTTTTGTTCGTCGCCGGCCTCGCCACCGTCTATGCCAACCTGCAGCCGCGCTACCGGCTCGCCGACCAGGTACCCGACAAGCAGCAGGCGGTCGCGGCAAGCGGACGGCTCGATGCCAAGCTGACCGGCGCCAATCCGGTCAACGTGCTGATCCAATTCCCCAAGGGGGAATCGCTCTATTCGCCCGAGACCTTGCAGACCATCGCCGATGTTCACGCAACCGTCGAGCACGCGGCCGGCGTCGGCAATGTCTGGTCGCTGGAGACGCTGCGCCGGTGGCTCGCGGAAAAGGCCGGAAGCTCTGATGTCGCGACCTTGAAGGAATACGTCAACGTGATCCCCGAGCACCTGGTGCGGCGTTTCATCGACGCCAATCAGGACGCCGTCGTGGTCGCGGGCAGGGTGCCGGACCTCGATTCCAGCCAGATTCTGCCCGTTGTCGAGAAGCTGGATCATGAGCTCGACGCGGTGCGCGCGGCCCATCCCGGTTACGAGATCGCCGTCACCGGCCTTTCCGCGATTGCCGCGCGCAACTCGGCCAGCATGATCGAGAAGCTGAACCGCGGGCTCACTATCGAGTTCGCGCTGGTTGCGATGTTCATTGGCCTTGCGTTCCGATCCTGGGTGGTGATGTTCGCCTGCATCCTGCCCGGCATCTTCCCCGTGGTGCTGTCGGGCACGTTGCTATATTTGCTCGGGGAGGGGCTGCAATTTGCCAGTGTCGTCGCGCTGACGGTGTCGTTCGGCCTGGGGCTCAGCGCCACGATCCACTTCCTGAACCGGCTGCGGCTGGAGAGAAAACCCGGCGTCAGTTCGGCGATCGCGGTCGAGCGCGCCACCGTGCTGGTCGGCCCGGCGCTGATCCTGACCACGGTGGTCTTGGCCTGCGGCCTGGTGGTGACGGTGTTTTCCGACCTGCCGTCGCTGCGTCTGTTCGGCTGGCTGAGCGCGTTCTCGATGATCTCGGCGCTGTTTGCCGACCTCTTCATCCTGCGGCCGACCGCGATGTTTCTGATCAATCTTTCCGAACGGATCCGCAAGCCCAGCGCAAGCGAACAACCAAAGCCCCAGCTCTGATTTGCTCAGAACCGGGGCTTGAAAAATCAGGAACAAAAAAGCCGCAAGGGACGTGGTGGCAGATGGCGGGCGTCAGCCCTTAACCATCGTGATGTTCACGCCCCTGATCTCGCCCTTGGAGTTGATCTGCACGGTCTGCTTGTTGCCGGTGGTGCGCAAAGTGAGGTTGGCGGCAAAGCCATTGGCCTCCACGAACACTTCGATCTGGCCGCCGCCGGCGGTGCCCTGCAGGTTGCCGAAGATGTTGCGGCTGGCCTCGCTCCAGTTGCCGGAAATCCGATCGCCGTTCGAGGTAACGTCGCTGGTCAAATCGAATTTGTAGCTGTCGCTGGCGCAGCGCAGGCTTTGCTTCAGCGCCATCCCAGTGCCGTTGACCTTGTAGTCCGCCTTGCAGCGGATGCGCTCGGTCGAGCCGTCGGACAGCGCAACGGTTCCGGTGCCGGACCATGCGCCGTCGAAGCCGGCGAACGGCCCGGTCGCGCCCTGGGCATGTCCTGCCGACACCGACAGCATCAGCGCGGCGCCGACGCCGGCTGCCTTGATCGCCTGTCCAAACAGACTAGAGCCAAACAATCTCATATCGGGTTTCCCATCCAAAACGACGTTCTGATTTTCAAGGCAACTTCTCGCCGCATCGAAGATTTAGTGTCGCCGCAGAATGTTAGGTTCAAATGACGGACCAAGCCTTCAGCCAACCTTCGCCTTGCCCGTTGCGTCGTTCGGGCCGGACGGCCGGCATGCAGCGATACGGCACCTCTCGAAAAGCTGCGGAATTCACCTGCCTTCGCGATCGTGCATGTAATGGCTGACGGTGCTTGCTTGCAACAGCCAATTGCGAAAATACGTTGCTGGCGAATAATGCCCTAGTGTCAAAAGCTTATCTGTGCCAATGAACGGCCCTCCTGAAGGCCGTCGTTTGGCTGCGGGCCGCCGTAAATTCGGCCGCATTTACCGGCGCTTGTGCTTTCAACTCGCCGCTCGCGGTTCGCGGGCGTGCCATCCGAACATTCCGTCCCGGAATTGCCTGCCGCGATCCGAGGTGGAATCCTCTGCCGTAGAATGAAGGAACAAGATGCGTAAATTTTTCCTGGCCCTTAGTCTATTGTCGGTTTCCCTCTCAACCGCGGCCTTGGCCGAAGACGCGCAGCGCAGCGGCACGCCCGAGGAACAAAAGGCATGTACGCGCGACGTGCAGAAGTACTGTCGTCCGGTGATCGATCAGGGCGATTTCACGGTCCTGGCGTGCCTGAAGGAAAATCGTGCCAAGATCTCCGAGGCCTGCAACCAGGTGTTGAAGACCCACGGGCAGTAATTAACGGCGGCCATGAGCCGGCCCGCGGTCCCGCTGACGGGCTTGGTCCGGATGCTTCGCACTCGCAGACAGCATTGGTTTTGGCAACGTATTCCCCTATATGGGGAATATCGATCCCTTCGCGTGCGCGAAGGATGGCGGCGTTCGGGCCGACCTGTCCGGACAAATGTAGTAGCCAGTTGCTGATGACGACCGCGAGCGAATTGCGATCCGGCAAGACACACCGCGACGAGAACTTTCCGGTGGCGTCGTGGATCATCCATCCGCGCCACCGGGCGCTGATCCTTGCGTTCTACAATTTCGTCAGAACCGCCGACGACATCGCCGACCACGCGACGCTGGCCGCAACCGACAAGCTCGCTTATCTCGATCTGCTCGAAGCGGAACTGCTCGGCAAGGGCGACAGCCAGCCCGAGGCAGTGAATTTGCGGCGCGCGCTGGCAGAGCGTTCGATGCCGCCGCGCCATGCGCTCGACGTCCTGATCGCGTTCCGGATGGACGTCAGCAAGCTCCGCTACGAGAACTGGGACGAGGTGATCCATTATTGCCGCTATTCGGCGATGCCGGTCGGGCGCTTCATGCTTGACGTCCATGGTGAGAGCACGTCGACCTGGGCGGCGTCGGATGCGCTCTGCGCCGGACTGCAGATCAACAATCACCTGCAGGACTGCGGCAAGGATTTTCGCGACCTCAACCGCGTCTATTTACCGCGCGACGCGCTTGAAGCCGCAGGCGCCTCGGTCGAAGCGCTGGGGCTCGAGAAGGCTCCGGCTCCGCTTTTGCAATGCCTGCATTCGCTGGCGGCGCGGACGCAGTCGCTGCTCGACCAAGGCAAATCGCTCAGCGCCGAGGTGAAGGACTTCCGGCTTGGCATCGAGATTTCGGTGATCCAGTCGTTCGCCGATCGGATCGTGGGCCTGTTGAAGGTGCGCGACCCCTTGAGCCAGCGGGTGCATCTCGGCCCGGTCGAGCTCTTGGCCTTTAGCCTGGGCGGCGTCGCAGGTGAGATCGTCCGGCGCGCGTCGGGACGGCGGCCCGTGTCCAAACCGGCGGCCGGCGCATGACGCTCGATGCGGTGGCAGAGGACACCAATTACGGCACGACTGCGTCCGGCAGTTCGTTCTACGCGGCGATGCGCATCCTGCCGCGCGAGCAGCGCGAGGCGATGTTCCAGATCTACAGCTTCTGCCGCAAGGTCGACGACATCGCCGATTCCGACGGCCCGCGGCGCGAGCGGCTGGCCGCGCTGCAGCAGTGGCGCGACGATATCGATGCGCTGTATCAGGGCCATCCGCCGCAGCGGTTGCGCGACTACGTCGCTTCGGTCAAAAAATTCGACTTGCAGCGCGCCGATTTTCTCGCCATCGTCGACGGCATGGAAATGGACGTGCCGCAGGATATCCGCGCGCCCGATCTTGCCACCCTCGACCTCTATTGCGATCGCGTCGCAAGCGCGGTCGGACGCTTGTCGGTGCGGGTGTTCGGTGTTCCCGCCGATGACGGCATCCTGCTGGCGCACCATCTCGGCCGCGCGCTGCAATTGACCAATATCCTGCGCGACATCGACGAGGACGCCGCGATCGGCCGGCTGTACCTGCCGCGCGAGGGCCTGCAGGACGCGGGAATTGCCGGCACCGACCCGCTCAAGGTTGCGGCCGATCCGCACCTGCCGAAGGTCTGTGCGCCCTTGGTTGCGCGGGCACGCACGCATTTCGAACAGGCCGACGAAGTCATGGCGCGCCATCCGCGCCGCCTGGTGCGCGCGCCACGGATCATGTCAAAATATTATCGGGCGATCCTGGAATTGCTGGTCGCGCGGGGATTTTCGGCGCCACGGGCTCCGGTCCGTATCAACAAGCTTGCCCGGCTTGCCATCGTTCTGCGCTACGCCTTCATCTGATGCAAAAGACCGTCCATATCATTGGCGCCGGAATCTCGGGCCTTGCCGCAGCCGTGCGGCTCGCGAACGCGGGCTGCCGCCTCTGTCTGCACGAGGCGACGCAGCAGGCGGGCGGCCGCTGCCGCTCCTATTTCGATGCCGCGACCAATCTCACCATCGACAACGGCAACCATCTCTTGCTCTCGGGCAACCGTCACGCGGTGGCCTATGCACGATCGATCGGCACCGAGGCTGGACTGGTCGGGCCGAAGCAGGCGCAGTTTCCCTTTGTCGATCTTTCGACCGGGCAGCGCTGGCTACTCGACCTCGGCGACGGCCGGCTGCCGCTCTGGGTGCTCGACGAGGGCCGCCGCGTACCCGACACAAGCTTGCGCGATTATCTCGCATTGATGCCGCTGATTTGGGCGCGCAAGCGCAAGCTGGTCGGCGACGCGATCCGCTGCGACGGCACGCTTTACGATCGCCTGGTGCAGCCGTTGTTGCTGGCGGCGCTGAATGTCGATCCGCCCGAGGGGTCGGCTGGGCTCGCCGGCGCGGTGGTGCGGGAAACTCTGTTGGCGGGGGGGCAGGCCTGCCGGCCGCTGATCGCGCGCGACGGGTTGAGCGCCGTCCTGGTCGAACCCGCGATCCGGTTGTTGCAGGCGAAGGGCGCCAGCATCGCGTTCGGCCACGAGTTGCGCGAACTGGCGATGACGGGTGAGCGTGTCTATGGCTTGGAATTCGCTGCCGACGACGTGATCCCGATCGGCTCGGAGGATGCAGTCATCATGGCGGTGCCGGCACGTCCCGCGGCAGCGTTGGTGCCGAACCTGAAGACGCCGACCAAATTCCGGGCGATCGTGAACGCCCATTTCCGCTTCGACCCGCCGCGCGACATGCCGCCGATCATTGGCGTCGTCGGGGGACTGGTCGAGTGGCTGTTCGCGTTCCCGCAGCGGCTATCGGTTACCATCAGTAACGGCGACCGGCTGGTGGACCTGCCGCGCGAGGAATTGGCGGAGGCGATCTGGCGGGATATCTGCAAGGCCGCTGGTGTCGGGGGCGAGCTGCCGCTCTGGCAGATCGTGCGCGAGCGCCGCGCCACATTTGAGGCAACGCCGGAGCAGAACGCGCTGCGGCCGGGGGCGGTCACGCAGCTCAAAAACCTGTTTCTTGCGGGCGACTGGACTGATACGGGGTTACCGGCCACCATCGAGGGGTCGGTGCGGTCGGGGAACAAGGCCGCCGATCTGATCCTCGCCATGCGATAGATCTAGAGCCTTCAGAGAGGGGGTCGAGCAGAATGCTTTCCGCCAACAAGACCCAAGAAACCGAGAACGCAACCGAGAACGCAACCGAGAACACCGACGCGCTGGAGGCGAGCATCGCCAAGGCGAGGCGCGCGCTGCGCGACTGCCAGCAGCCGGACGGACATTGGGTGTTTGAGCTCGAAGCCGACTGCACCATTCCCGCGGAATATGTGCTGTTGCGTCACTATCTCGGCGAACCGATCGACGCTGAGCTGGAGGCCAAGATCGCCGTTTACCTGCGCCGGGTCCAGGGCGCTCATGGCGGCTGGCCGCTGGTCCATGACGGCGATTTCGACATGAGCGCCAGCGTCAAATCCTATTTCGCGCTGAAGATGATCGGCGATTCGGTCGACAGTCCGCCCATGGCGCGCGCGCGCGAGGCGATCCGCTCGCGCGGTGGCGCCATCCACAGCAACGTTTTCACCCGCTTTATGCTGGCGATGTTTGGGGTGATGACCTGGCGCAGCGTTCCGATGCTGCCGGTCGAGATCACGCTGTTGCCGATGTGGTCGCCGTTTCACCTCAACCGGATCTCGTACTGGGCGCGCACCACAATCGTGCCGCTAATGGTGCTTGCGGCGCTGAAGCCGCGCGCGAAGAATCCGTTGGGCGTCGGCGTCGACGAATTGTTTCCGCAGGACCCGCGTTCCATCGGCATGACCGCGAAAGCGCCGCATCAGAGTTGGGGCTGGTTTATTCTGTTCCGCGCGTTGGACCACATCTTGCGCCTGATCGAGCCGCTGTTTCCGAAGACGCTGCGCGACCGTGCGATCGCCAGCGCGCTTGCTTTCATCGAGGAACGGCTGAACGGCGAAGACGGAATGGGCGCAATCTATCCGCCGATGGCCAATGTCGTGATGATGTACGACGCGCTGGGCAAGCCTGCGGACTATCCGCCGCGCGCCTTCACGCGTCGCGCCCTCGACAGGCTCCTGGTGATCCGCGAGCACGAGGCCTATTGCCAGCCCTGCGTCTCGCCGGTGTGGGACACCACGCTGACCTGTCACGCCATGCTGGAGGCCGGCGGCGAGGAGGCTGTGGCCTTCGCGAAGCAGGGGCTGGACTGGCTGCTGCCGAGGCAGGTTCTGAACGTCAAGGGCGATTGGGCCGTGAAGCAGCCGCAAGTGCGGCCCGGCGGCTGGGCCTTCCAGTACAACAACGACTATTATCCGGACCTCGACGATACCGCGGTTGTCGTGATGTCGATGGACCGGATACGGCGCGCGAATGGAAGCCGCGACTACGATGACGCGATCGCGCGCGGCCGCGAGTGGATTGCGGGCATGCAGAGCCGCGACGGCGGCTGGGCTGCCTTCGATGTCAACAATCTCGAATATTACCTCAACAACATCCCGTTCGCGGACCATGGCGCGCTGCTCGATCCGCCGACCGAGGATGTCACCGCCCGCTGCATCTCGATGCTGGCCCAACTCGGCGAGACCGCGGAGAACAGCAAGTCGGTCGCGGCCGGCATTGAATACCTGCGGCGGACCCAGCATGCCGAGGGCTCGTGGTACGGGCGCTGGGGCATGAACTTCATTTACGGCACCTGGTCGGTGCTGTGCGCGCTGAACGCCGCCGGCATCAGCCACCAGGACCCGATGATGCGCAAGGCCGCGGATTGGCTGGTGTCGATCCAGAACGGCGACGGGGGCTGGGGCGAGGACGCAACCAGTTACCGGCTCGATTATCGCGGTTGGGAGCAAGCCCCTTCGACCGCCTCGCAAACGGCATGGGCCTTGCTTGGTTTGATGGCGGCGGGCGAGGTCGGGCATCCGGCCGTGGCCCGGGGGGTGGAGTACCTAAAGGCAACACAGTCCGAAAAAGGGTTGTGGGACGAGCAGCGTTACACGGCAACAGGCTTTCCTCGGGTGTTTTACCTGCGCTATCATGGATATTCTAAGTTTTTTCCGCTTTGGGCGCTGGCGCGGTATCGCAATCTGAACATCACGAACAGCAGGGTGGTAGGGGTCGGAATGTGAATTTGGGGGCGGGGGATGACGCGTTCGCGGACAGGATTGATCCGCGGCCGATCTTGATTGTGACTGGTTTGGTACAGGAGGCCCGCATCGCGGCCGGGCCGGGTATGACCGTCATCTGCAGTTCCAGCGATTCGCAGCAGTTGCGCGCGCTGTTGACGGTGTTCGATCCGTCGACGATCCGCGGCGTCATCAGCTTCGGTGTCGCCGGCGGCCTTGATCCAAGCTTGAAATCTGGCGACGTCGTGGTGGCGACGGAAGTCGTGGCGGGGGATGCCCGCTGGCTCGCCGGGCTTGCGCTGAACGAAGAGCTGATCGCGAATGTCGCGATGGGGCGACGGCGGGTGGTCCGGGGCGGCCTTGCCGGCGCGGAAGAGGTCGTCGCCGCGCAAGCCAGAAAGGCCGCGCTGTGGATTCAGACCGGGGCTTCCGCCGTCGACATGGAGAGCCATATCGCCGCCGCCTACGCGGACGAAGCCGGCCTTCCGTTTGCAGCGCTGCGGGTCATCAGCGACCCGGCCCACCGTGCGCTCCCAGCGCTCGCACGCAACGCGCTCAAGCCGAACGGTGAAATCGATCTGCGCAAGGTTCTGCGCGGGGTCGCACGCAATCCGCGTGCGCTCCGCGCGCTGGTCTCGACGGGTATAGATTTCAACCGCGCGCTGAAGAGCCTACGCGGCTGTCGAGGCTTTTTGCTGGGCAGCGAGGGCTTCGTCCCGGCGGATATCTGAGAGCTTCTTCTGAACCTGCTCTGAAAAGATGTACTGTGCCGGGCGCTGCTTGGAGAGGTCGATTTCCGGCGCCATCGGCCCCGTGGTACGGATGCCGCGCAGTGCCACCCACATGGCCTTCAGCGGGTTCTTCAGCGACGCGTTCGCTGCGGTGGGTTCGTAGCCGCAATGCGCCATGCAGTCGGCGCACTTCTCGTACTTGCCGGTGCCGTAGGTATCCCAGTCGGTGGTCTCCATTAGCTCCTTGAAGGTCTTGGTATAGCCTTCGCCGAGGAGATAGCAGGGCTTCTGCCAGCCAAAGATGTTGCGTGCCGGCATGCCCCAGGGCGTGCACTCGTAGTTCTGGTTGCCGGCCAGGAAGTCGAGGAATAGGCCGGAATGCATGAAATTCCACTTCTTGCCCTTGCCGAGCGCAAAGACGTCGCGGAACAGCTTCTTGGTCTTGGTGCGGTTGAGGAAGTGATCCTGGTCCGGCGCGCGCTCATAGGCATAGCCGGGTGACATCGAGACGCCGACGCCGAGTTCGGTGGTGAAATCAAGGAATTTGGCAATTTCTTCGGCCGGATGGCCGTCGAAGATGGTGGCGTTGACGTTGACGGTGAAGCCGCGGGCCTTCGCCGCCTTGATCGCGGAGACCGCGCGGTCGAACACGCCCTTCTGCGACACCGACTTGTCGTGGTGGTCCTTGAGGCCGTCCAGATGCACCGAGAAGAACAAATAGGGCGAGGGCTCGAACAGATCGAGCTTCTTCTCCAAGAGCAGCGCGTTGGTGCAGAGCGAGACGAATTTCTTGCGCGCCACGAGGCCGCGTACGATCTCGCCGATCTCCTTGTAAATCAGCGGCTCGCCGCCGGGGATGGCAACCATGGGCGCGCCGCATTCGTCGGCAGCATCCCAGCATTCCTGCGCGCTCATGCGGCGATTCAGGATCGCGTCGGGATAGTCGATCTTGCCGCAGCCGACGCAGGCAAGGTTGCAGCGGAACAACGGCTCCAGCATCAGGACCAGCGGATAGCGTTTCCGGCCGAGCAGTTTTTGCTTGATCAGGTAGCCGCCAATGCTCAGTTCCTTGAAGAAAGGTATTGCCATTGCGAGATTTCTTTCTGGATTTAGCTCTAGGGTGGGTGGTCAGCCTGCCGCCAATTCGGCGGGAAGGCGGAATTCGATATTTTCTTCCCGGCCGGGAAGCACCGACACCGTGACCGGCACGATGCGCCGCAGCGCCTCGATTACGTCGTCGACCAGGACCTCGGGCGCCGAGGCGCCGGCGGTGATACCGACGGCCTTTGCGTCCCTCAGCCACTCGGGATTGAGCTCACTGCCGTCGGCAATGAGATAACTCGCAACACCGGCTTCGGTGCCGATTTCGCGCAACCGGTTCGAGTTGGAACTGTTGGCGGCGCCCACCACCAGGATAACATCCACTAGCTTGCTCAGGTCCCTTACCGCAGTTTGGCGGTTCTGTGTCGCATAGCAGATATCCCGGATGTCCGGGCCTTGAATATCTGTAAATCGCTGCTGCAGCGCGGCGATGATGTCCTTGGTATCATCCACGCTGAGCGTGGTCTGGGTGATGTAGGCGACCGGCGTCTCCGCGGGCAGCGTCAGCGCCGCGACGTCGTCGACATTCTGCACTAGAAGCACGGGGCCCGGGACCTGCCCCATGGTACCCTCGACCTCGGGGTGCCCGGCATGCCCGATCAGGATCAGCGCCCGGCCTTTCGACATGTAGCGCTTGCCCTGATTGTGGACCTTGGTCACAAGCGGGCAGGTGGCATTGAGTACCGGCAGGCCGCGGGCCGCCGCTTCCTCTTCCACGGATCGCGCCACGCCGTGGGCCGAGAACACGGTGACCGCGAGCGGCGGTACTTCCGACAGATCCTCGACGAAGATCGCGCCCTTGTTCTTCAGGCTCTCGACCACGTATTTGTTGTGCACGATCTCGTGACGCACGTAGACCGGTGGCCCGTACTTCTCCAGCGCGCGCTCGACGATCTCGATCGCGCGCACCACGCCCGCGCAAAAGCCGCGCGGCTGCGCCAGATATACTTCCATGGGACGCCCATCACCCAAGTTGCACCACGCTCATTTTCGTCTTCCCCAGCGTGGTTCCGGATATCTCGCAATATCCGCACCACCGCGGGTTCCCCCGTTCCCCTCGGGGGAACAGGACTTTGTGCCAAAAATTGATCAGCTAGAAGAGGCCAAATCAGAAATGATCAGCCTGTTGCAAATGAGTTTGCGGTATCAAGATACTACTCCAAAGTAAAGTGGCCGCAAAACCCTCACCGGTTCGTCACTTTACGGCCGGTCAATCCCGGCTATATCAGCCACTCCCTGCGATTGCCCCGGGGTTTTCCGATATAAAACTATCCAGATCAACATTGGGTCCCGCAGGGAACTCAGGTAAACGGCGAGCGTTTCCGGCAAGTTCCGGCCTGCCGTTAACATCAGAAGGAAAAGTTGTGCTGACAAGTATCGTTGTCTCGATCGTGAGGGCCTGTACGCGGTTCGCCATTGTCACCCTGCTCGTCGCGTTGGGCCTGGCGGTAGCGGCTGGTTTCTACACAGCACATCATTTCGCCATCAATACCGACATCAACACGCTGATCTCGTCCAAGCTCGACTGGCGCCAGCGCGACCAGCAATTCGACAAGGCTTTCGACCGCGACTCGACGATCCTAGCCGTGGTCGAGGCGCCGACGCCGGAACTGACGGGTGCGGCGGCAGCAGCGCTTGAACAGAGGTTGCACGGGGATACCAAGCATTTTCAATCGCTTCAGCCGCTCGGCTCCGGCGAATTCTTCGAAAAGAACGGCCTGTTGTTCCTTCCCCCAGCCGAGCTCGGCCAGCTCACCGGCCAGTTCGAGTCCGCCGCACCCTTGATCGAGATCATGGCCGGCGATCCCTCGATCCGCGGGCTGACGGGCGCGCTGGAGACCGGGCTTGCCGGCGTCAAGCGCGGCGAGGTCAAGCTCGACAGCACCGCGCGGCCGTTCAACATGATCGCACAGACGGTTGAGGACATCCTGAGCAAGGGCAGCGCCACCTTCTCCTGGCGCGAGTTGACAAGCGACAAGCCGATGGAGGACTCCGACAAGCGCGCCTTCATCGAGTTCAAGCCGATCCTCGATTACAACGCGCTCGAGCCGGGCAAGGATGCGACCGATGCCATCCGGCAGGCTGCAGCGGAGCTCGATTTTCCGGGCAAATATCAGGCGCGGGTCCGGCTGACCGGACCGGTGCCGATCGCGAACGAGGAATACGCGACCGTGCAGGACGGCGTGATCATGAACGGGATCGGCACCGTCATCGTCGTGCTGTTCATTCTCTGGCTTGCGCTGCATTCGGCGAAGATCATCTTCGCGGTGTTCGTCAACCTCTTCATCGGCCTGTCGATCACGACCGCGCTCGGATTGATGATGGTGGGCTCCTTGAACCTGCTCTCGATCGCGTTTGCCGTGCTGTTCATAGGCCTGGGCGTGGATTTCGGCATCCAGTTCAGCGTCCGCTACCGCTCGGAGCGCTTCAAGAACGACGATCTGAAGCTCGCGCTGGCGGAAGCCGCGCGCCGCGTGGCGGTGCCGCTGTCGCTCGCCGCGATGGCGACCGCGGCCGGCTTCCTGTGCTTCCTGCCGACCGACTACAAGGGCATTTCCGAGCTGGGCGAGATCGCCGGCGCCGGCATGCTGGTCGCGTTCACCACCAGCATCACGGTGCTGCCGGCGATGCTGAGCCTGCTCAATCCACCCGGCGAGAAGGAGCCGGTCGGCTACGCGTTCCTCGCGCCCGTCGATCACTTCCTTGAGAAATACCGCATCGCTATCATCGTCGGCACGCTCGCGATTGTGATCGCCGGCCTGCCGCTGCTCCACTTCATGAAGTTCGACTTCAACCCGATGAACTTGCGCAACCCGAAGGCCGAATTGATCGCCACCTTCCTCGATCTGCGCAAAGACCCGAATACCGGCGCCAACGCCATCGATGTGATGACCAATTCGGAAGCCGACGCCAAGAAGATCGAGGAGAAACTTACCAAACTACCGGAAGTTCTTCGCGTCATGTCGCTAGACAGTTTTGTGCCCGAGGATCAGGCGCTGAAACTGAAGCTGATCGAGAAGGCCGCCAAGGTTCTCGGGCCCGCGCTCAGCCCGGATTCGATCGATGCGCCGCCGTCGGATCAGGAAAACGTCAATTCCCTGAAGAGCTCGGTCGACGCCTTGCGCCGGACCGCGGGCGACGGCAAGGGCCCCGGCGCCTTGGCGTCGCTGAGTTTAGCGGACGCGCTCGCAAAGCTTGCCGCCTCCAACGAGGCGACGCGCAAAAAGGCGCAGGCGATCTTCGTCGATCCCTTGAAGATCGTGCTGGATCAGCTCAGGAAATCGCTGGAGGCCCAGCCCGTCAGCCTGAACACGCTGCCGTCGGACCTGGTCGGTTCCTGGAAGGCCAAGGACGGCCTGATGCGGGTCGAGGCGCTGCCGCGCGGCGATCCCAACGACAACGACAATCTGCGCAAGTTCGCCAACGCCGTGCTGGCGGCCGAGCCGACCGCGATCGGCGGGCCGGTATCGATCCTCAAATCCGGCGATACGGTGGTGAGCGCCTTCATCCATGCCGGCATCTATGCACTCGTCGTGATCGGCCTGTTGCTGTGGATCACGCTGCGGCGGATCACCGACGTGCTGATGACGCTGGTGCCGCTTCTGGTCGCCGGCGCCGTGACGCTGGAAATCTGCGTGCTGATTAAGCTGCCGCTCAACTTCGCCAACATCGTCGCATTGCCGCTGCTGCTCGGTGTCGGCGTCGCCTTCAAGATCTATTATGTCACGGCGTGGCGATCGGGCAGGACCAACCTGCTGCAGACCAGCCTGACCCGGGCGATTTTTTTCAGCGCGATGACCACGGCTACCGCGTTCGGCAGCCTGTGGCTGTCAAGTCATCCGGGAACGTCCAGCATGGGCAAGCTTCTGGCGCTGTCGCTGCTCACGACACTTGCGGCGGTGCTCTTGTTCCAGCCGGCGCTAATGGGCAAGCCCCGCGACGTCGGGGAGTAGGCAGATATCGCCGACGGCGTCGGCCGGCTTGCCGGCCGTCTTCTGCCCGGCGACCGACCCGGTGGTCCTGGCGGGAGCCGTGCCCGCCGTCGCGTGCTTCGGCGCCACGCCGCCCTTCGGCGCCATTCCCTTGGCCATGCTGTTGGCAGGGCCAGAGGGAATTGGAGGACCGACCCGGGTCCAGGTCTCGCCGCCGCAGAGAAAGCCCAGCACGCAGCCTCGAATCTCCATGTGGTCGGAGTCTGTCGGCGTAATGGTGGAACTATAGGTCTGCCCGTCCTTGGCGTTATAGACTTGACCTTCCCACTGATCGGAGCCCGCCTTCTTTTTCATGTCGAGCAGGATCGGCATGCCGAGCGTCGGCCTGTCCTTTTTTGAAGCATCGGGATTGTTGCCGTCGTGGCCGCCCGGCTCTTTTTCCCACACCACCACGCCCCACATATTGCCGTTACATTGTGCAACGCGGATATTGGCGACGCCCTCCGCAACCTGCCAATCACCGGTCGGGTCGGCCGCCAAAGCAGGCGTAAGGCTGGTTACAAGCAGCATTCCGGAAAAATATATGGCTGTCCGCATGAGTTTCCTTGGGCAGTGCAACATGGCTTAATCCTGTGCTTGCTTTGATGGTCGGAATAAGGGCAAAACGCCGCATTGAGCGTTTTCAGTTGACCAAATGGCCATCAATCGAAGTATGTAGCTGATGCTAAGTTCCAATCTAGACGTTTCCGGCATGTTTGTTGAGCGGCAGGCGCAGCGCAGTACCATGCATGCGCTTCACCTCAACGAGCAGTTGGTACGCGTTCTCAAGACAATCGGATACGACGTCGGGTTCCAGAAGGGTCAAGGCCAGTATCTGTTCGATCGCGACGGCGCACGCTATCTCGACTTATTGAGCGGTTTCGGCGTTTTTGCAATTGGCCGCAACCATCCGGCGCTGCGCGCGGCCTTGAAGAGCGTGCTCGACAGCGACCTGCCCAATCTCGTGCAGCTCGACGTTTCCACGCTTGCCGGCGTCCTGGCCGAGCGCCTCCTCGAATATGTACCATATCTGGACAAGGTGTTTTTCGCCAATTCCGGCGCGGAGACGGTCGAGGCCGCGATCAAGTTCGCGCGCGGTGCCACGGGGCGTCCCGGCATCGTCTACTGCACGCATGCGTTTCACGGATTGTCCTATGGCGCGTTGTCGCTTACCGATGACGCCAATTTCCGCAGCGGTTTCGAACCGCTGTTGCCGGGATGCACGGGGATTCCTTTCAACGATCTCGCCGCGCTGGAACAGGCGCTGTCGTCGCGCCAGGTTGCCGCCTTCATCGTCGAGCCGATCCAGGGCAAGGGCGTCAACATGCCGAGCGACGAGTTCCTGCCGGGCGCGGCCGCGTTGTGTCGCAAATACGGATCGTTGTTCATCGCCGACGAAATCCAGACCGGGGTCGGGCGCACCGGGCGCTTCCTCGCGGTCGAGCACTGGAACGTCGAACCGGACATGGTGCTGCTCGCGAAAGCCTTGTCCGGCGGCCATGTGCCGGTTGGCGCGCTTTTGACCCGCAAGAGCATCTTCGACAAGATATTCAATCAAATGGACCGTGCGGTCGTGCACGGATCCACGTTTGCGAAAAACGACCTCGCGATGGCGGCCGGCATCGCCACGCTCGAAGTGCTCGAGGCCGAGAAGCTGATCGAGGTTGCCGCCAAGCGAGGCGCCGAATTGCGGCTGGCGTTGACCCGCATGGTCCCCGGCTACGAGTTGATGAAAGAGGTTCGCGGCAAGGGGCTGATGATCGGCGTCGAATTCGGTCCGCCGAAATCGCTGCGGCTGAAGGCGTCGTGGAGCGTGCTGGAGACCGCGAGCAAGGGCCTGTTCTGCCAGCTGATCACGGTGCCGCTGTTCAAGGATCACAAGATCCTGACCCAGGTCTCCGGCCACGGCAGCCACACCATCAAGCTGTTGCCGCCCTTGACCATCACCGAAGAGGACTGCAACTGGATCGAGACGGCGTTCAATTCCGTGATCGCCTCCAGCCACAAGGTTCCTGGCGCGATCTGGTCGCTCGGCAAGACGCTGGTCGACAACGCCGTGCGCAAGTCGGCTTAAGCAACGCTACAAGCCGAGGAACGTCACGAAGCCCTTAGCCCAGACCAGGGTGTCGCCTTTAAATCTCGGCGTGCGTTTCAAACATGGCCCCGCGCGTTGGGCCTTGAAACCAGGCACGACGAATCGTGAAATCGTTTTGGCATGACTCGGCAAGTTCGAAGCCCTGTTCGGTAAGCGTCCAGCCGCTTGCACCGGTTGCATGTGCTAGCAGCGGTGGCGGTGGTGGGGCAAATATGGCGGTCATTGTTGCCGACCAGATGAGTGCGCCTGCCGGTGTCAGAACGGCAAATGCTGCCAATCCCGCGATGATGAAGGCCAGCAATGCTGCGACAATGGATCAGACTCGCTTCATGCGGTGAGTTTAACTGAGGACACCTGTCCCGTAATCTCAGGAGGTGTTCCCGCGATCCGCTCAAGTGTCAGCTCCGCTCCGCCACTTCGGGTGCAGGCATCCTTCGTGTCAGCAGCACTTCACAACCAGCCGCTCGATCTTCTCACCTTTGCATCCCGCGAACACGCTGATGGTAAGCCGCTCGCGGCAGGCGCGCAGCACGAGGTCCCGAATGCCGGGCTCGCAACACTCGAAAGCGCGTCGCTCGCAGCAGCCCACCAGCACGAAGCCCTCGAATTCGCCGAAGCAGTCGAACAGCACTTCTGCGACACGGCCAGTGAAGGGCTCGTCTTTCTCGGAGCCCTTGCCAGGGCCGATCGGCACGCCATTGGGTGAAGGCTGAATGCTGTTCGAATCTCCTCCGAGTCCGTCGACGCGCGCGGAAAGATAATCGATGTAGCGTTCAAGCACCGGCCGCCAGCGATTGCCAGGTTTCATCTGCTGCAGGCGCCACTTCATGATGGCAAGCGTGTTTTCTTCCGGGCGCAGCATCACCGCTCTCGTGGTGACGGGGATTTTCACCTGGAACGTCCCGACGACGTAACGCCAGTTGCGCATCGCCGGGTGCCGTGAAACCGCTGCCGCGGTTGGTGCCTCCTCGGCCTCGGCAGTCTTCTTGGCTGGCCTTTCGCGGGCCGTCCTGGCGGATGCAGCGATGCGCGGCTGCGGGGGCGGCGATTTGGGGAAATCGACCAGAACACGCCGCGTGGCAACGCGACGGACGATGATGTTGAACTCCTGCCCATCGGTCACCGTGATGGGCAAATCGACGGTCAACAAGCCCGCAAAGTTCTGGCCCGTACCCGGCGGAATGGGAACTTAGGTGACGCCGCGCGTGACCGTGCGGTCGATGGTATGCGCGTCCGAGGCCGAAAGTAGGTGCGAGCCGTAGAGCCGGCCAGCCAGCGCGAGCATCTGATTCACGCTCACCTGAGGCCAGTAGATGTGAGCCTTGCTCCCGACAGGTGTGCGACCCCAGCTCGTCATCTGGTTGAAGTCGCCCTCCGCGGCGGCGATGACCGCGTTGGTGCGCGCCGGCTCCGGTCCCGTCGGGTTCGCCGCGCTTTGCTCAAGGGAGTCGTTGTACTGGAAGTTGTAGTGGGTCGTGACTCCTCCGTTGCTCAGACCGGTCGTCGTGAAAGCCATGATACCCTCCCTTTCCGTCACAAGGGTTTCAAAGGATATCTAAGGATATCTAGAGGCTCGTAACGTGCGTGTCAGGCAGATCACACTACACAGCTCTAAGTTAACTTGGCGTACTGTGGATGGTACATGTAGCGGCAAGGAACAGAGCGGCCCGCTACCATCGGTAGCGATTGCCGTCGCGTATGAGTCCGGAATTGGCACATCGCGTCATTCCGCTGCGATGCGGAATTTGGCCGGTATCGGCGCATAGCGGCATCGAGGAGCCAATCAAGCTCCATTTGTGAGTACGCGCCTGGTTCTCAGCCTTCCTTGCTGTTCTCCACCGCGGCCTCGAATTTCTCGCCGAATTCGGCGAGCTCGTCGGCACCAACATCGCTGACCGCCCAGTAGTTCAATCCGCGATCGCTCCAGGAGCGGATGTTGAACCCCTGGATCGTTTCCATCTTTGCAGGCTTGCGCTCGGTGTTCGCAGTCTGCGACACGAACAGGTTGATGACGTGCGCGCGACGCTTGTAGACGACGGCGCCGATGGCGCGGGCATCGACATAATCGAGCCGTCCGCCGATCAAGGTGAAGCCCTGCGCCGTCAAGTCTATCACCGGCGGCGACACGTCGAGCTTACCGTTGAACCACGGCTTGACCGTGTGCTGGTCGGTGGAGACGACGTCGATCAAATGTCCGGCCTGCAGCGAACGCAGATGCGCCGAGACGACCTCCGATTCGATACGCTGCTCGTCGTCGCTGCGCAGCACGATGGCGAACAGGCCGGTCGCCGCGATCGCCGACACCGCCGACCCCAATGCAAAGCCGCGCAGCACCGAGCGCCGGCTCGGAGCCTGCTGCTGCGGGGGCTGCGGCAGCGAGGCCTCGATGCGTCGCCGCAGCTCAGGCGGGGCGGTGTAGCGCAGGTCGGCCTTCGCAATCGCCTGGCCCATCCGGCGATAGGCGGCAAACTCCGAGGCGCAAGCCGGACAGTCGGCGATATGTGCCTCGACCTCGAGCGCGTGCCCGGCGTCGAGCTCGCCGTCGATCAGCGCGTGGAGAAGGATTTCGGCCTCGTCGCAAGTCATTTCGGTTGCTCCTGTTCCGCCATCCATGCCGACCGCAGCATGGCGCGGGCGCGCGCGAGACGCGACATCACGGTGCCGACCGGAGCCCCGACCGCGTCGGCGATTTCGCGATAGGAAAGGTTGTTGATCTCACGTAGCACGAACGTCTCGCGGAACGGCTCGGCCAGCGTATCGATCAGGCGCCGGATCGTGACCGCCTCGCGGTCGCGTAGCATCTGTGCTTCCGGCGTCTCCTGCGCCTCGTGCCACAAGGGTGCCTGCTCGGCGCTTTCCGGCATGTCCTCGATGACGCCGGTGGCCGGCGAGGAAGCGCGGCGCGCGTATTCGGCACGGCAGACGTTGCGCAGGATCGCAAACAGCCAGGGCTTCATCGCTGGGCCGCGGTAGCCGTCGAAATGCTTCAGCGCGCGAAGATAGCATTCCTGCACCGCATCCTCGGCGTCGGCCGGGTCGCGCAACAGATAGCGCGCCAGCGTATAGACGTCGTCAAGATGCGGCAACGCCGCCTCGCGAAACCGCCGCGCCCTGTCGGGGTCGTTGAAAGAGCTGACCGGCATCGCTTCTTGCCCGGCGGTTGCAGTGGGAGCGTGTGCCCGGCCGGCAGGAACCCACCGGCCGGGCATTCCTCTGATGCCTTGTATTTGGCTGCTACTCAACCTTGATCGTTCCGGTCATGTGAGGGTGCAGCGAACAAAAATACTTGTAGTCGCCCGCTGCGGTGAAGGTAAAGGTGAAGGTGTTGTCGGTATCCATGGCCTTCGACCTGAACTTGCCTGCCGACACCACGGTGTGCGGGATGTCGTCGTGGTTGGTCCAGGTCACGGTATCGCCGACCTTCAGCTTCAACTCAGGCGGAGTGAAGGTGAAGTTGTCGATCGTCACCTTCACTTGATCTGCATGCGCGCTGAAGGCGCCAAGCGGCAGGAGAATGGCCGCAGCAATTGCAAGGCGAATGCCGAGACGGCCAACGCCAAGACGCCAAACATCCAGGCTGCGGGAACAGGCTTTCGTCATTTCGAGCATTCCTTAACCCTGTAGCGGCGTGTCGATGATGGCGAGGCGCTGGTCGCCCATCTTGAAGTTGACGCTGGCGATGCCGAGCAGGCCGCGCAGCTTGTCGTCCGCGACCTTCATCGGTCCAGGCGAGGGGGCGGTGCCCGGCGCGGGCTGCGGGAACGCGGTTGAACGCGCGGTGTGGAAGGTGACGGCGCCTTCGACCTTCTGCATCACCTGGTGGATGTGGCCGTTGAGCACCGTCACCGAGCCAAAGCCCTTGAGATATTCCAGCGCGCGGCCGCCGTCCTCGGTGCCCCAGCCCCATTCCGGATACACCGTCCAGAGCGGAATATGGGCGAACACGACGATTGGGATGGATTTCGACTTCCCCTTGAGGTCGTCCTCAAGCCATTCGAGCTGCTCGGCACCGAGATTGCCGAGCCCGCCGGCCTTCAGATCGACGACGTTGACGAGGCCGATGAAATGCACGCCGTTGGCGTCGAAGGAGTAATAGCCGGCGCCCTTGGTGCCCTTGCCGTAGCGGTCCTTGTAGAGCTTGATCTCTTCGTCGAGGAAATCGTGCTCGCCCGGCACGTAATGCACGTCGAGCTTGGCCTGCGAGATGATGCGCTCGGCGTCGTCGAATTCGGAAGCCTTCGACAGATGCGAGATGTCGCCGGTGTGGATCATGAACGACGGCTTCTTCTCCATCGCCTTGACCTTGTTGATGGCCTCCTCGAGCGTGCCGAGCGCGTTCGGGTTGGCCGGCTTGTCAAAGCCGACATGGCTGTCGCTGATCTGCAGGAAACTCAAACCGCTCGGTTCGGCGGCGTTCGCGGCGTCGACAAGTCCGAGCGAGCGCGGCACGCCGCCCGAAATGGTCCAGAGTACGCCGGTGCCGGCCCAGGTCATGCATTCCAGCACCTTGCGGCGGCTGACGCCGCGTTCTTCATTGTTGTGGTCGTGATCGTGATGGCTCATCGCGCTCTCTCCATGGACCCATGATTGGGTACCGGTAGCTTGATCGGGCGCGGGCAGGGTTTATTCCCGGGATTTCCGAAGCCGGAGGGGGCAGGGCGGGACAGGGTAAATGACATGACGTTCCCGTGACCGTAAAGCGCACGGGGCGGATGCTCCTGTCCGTCAACCGCAACAAACCTGTCTTGATGCTGTCAGCGTAGTGTCAGGCGATTCGCGTACACGCGAATTGCGTAAAGTTTTCGGACCCTTAGCCATCAGACCGGGAGAGAAATATGAGCGAACATAAGGGCGTTGAGCATCACCAGAAGGCGGCCGAGCACCATGAACATGCGGCAAAGCATCATCGGGAGGCCGCCAAGCATCACGAGGCCGGCGATCACGAGAAGGCGGCGCATCATGCGCACACCGCCCACGGCCATGCCAGCCACGCCGAGCATCATCATGTAGAGGCGAGCCGTCATCACGCCGAGCAGCACGGCCAGCATTAATCGCGGATAAGTATGTGGGTAGTATCGCGTTTTGCCGTCCCTCCCCGGAGGGGCGGCTTTTTTGCTCTCACATTGCGTCTTTCGTTGCGTCTTTCTCCCCGGGGATGCGAAGGTCGGCGACCGGCCAAGAAGTCGGCTTGATTTGGTTGGGATATGGCCGTAATCAAATTCAATCATGATTTTAGTAGGTTACCTATCATTTTAACCAAAATTGAATTGCGGGGGAATTGTCATGCGTACATTGTTTCATCGGACGGCCGCTGTGGCTTTGGCATCGCTGATCCTTGCTTCGGGCGCCTCGGCGGCCGACACGAAGGCGGAACGATCGGCAAAGCCGCATCGCGTACTCATCCAGATCGATCAGAATGATCCGGCGGTCATGAATCTCGCCCTCAACAATGCGACCAACATCATCGAATATTATCGCTCAAAGGGCAAAGAAGTAACCGTGGATGTCGTGACCTATGGCCCCGGTCTCCACATGCTGAGAGCCGATACGTCACCGGTCCAGGACCGGATCAAGCAATTGAAGAACATTGCATTCCCGAGCACGATTCAGTTTTCGGCGTGCAACGTCACGAGGGAAGGCATGGAGAAGAAGGAGGGGCATCCGATCGACATCTTGTCGGACGCGGTGGTCGTCCCTTCGGGCGTCATCCATCTGATGGAATTGCAAGAGGACGGCTGGAGCTACATCCGACCCTGACAGGCGATAGCGTTTTCCAGCGAAGTGGGCACCGGTTCGCTGTCCAAGAAAGCGCGTCAAAACAAGAAATAGAGCCTCCGTTCCGATTCAATCGGAACGGAACCGGCTCTAGCTAAGCTAGGGCAGCGCTCTGTTCAGCGCACGCACGGGCCTGTTTGCCGTTCCATGGCTTTCGGATGAGGTTTTCGCGGTCGCGGGTGTCCACTTGCAGGCTGTCCCGATTTTCTGCCGAATGGCGGGTAGTCCGGTAAGCTTGAAGGTCGCCTCGCGGCGGACATTGCCGTTGTCCGCGACGGCGACTTTCAGCGTCGCGCCCTCCGGCATCGATCGCAAAGGCTCGACGGCATCGTACTTGTAGGTGGCGGTCTTTCCATCCGCGGACAGAATCCATGGCTGCCGAACAACCGGCCGGTCGTTGATTTGATACTCAACCAGCAGGTCGTACTGGTGCGGCACGCCCCACGCGCCATCCGTTCGAATGAAGAGTTCGGTGTGTCGGGCGCGGCATCGAACCGCGAGAATATTCGGGCCGTCTTTTGCGTTCGACGTTGAGTGAAGGACCGCGGCCACGAGCGGGCTATAATCAATAGGCGACGTTGTCTCGCTCACGATCCAATCCGTTTCCTGTGCGGGCTTATCGTCCTTTTTGGCGGAAGCATGTGACGGGATCGCGCCGGTGGGCGCTTCAGCCGCCGAAGGAGGAACGCTCGCCGGAGCAGGCTCAGGCGGGGCATTCGATCGCTTTGCCGCTTCGCCGGCGGGATCGCCGCCGACCGAAACCGGCTGATCGGTTCGACCGGTCTCTTTCGAAGCGGCGCGTTCTGGAGATGCCGCCGGTGGCGCAGTCTCAACCGGCGGCTCTGGTCGAGCGGTTTCGGAAGAGCTTACAGGCGGCGCAGACCGGATGGGCGCTTCGGCTGCCGAGGGAGCGACGCTCGCCGGGGCCGTCTTGGGTGAAGCATTTGATGGCTTTGCCGCCTCGCCAGCCGGCATGCTACCGACAGAAACTTCCGGCTGACTGGTTCGACCGGTGCCCTTGGAAGCAGGGCGCTCTGGAGACGCTTGCGGTGGCGCAGTAGCAACGGGCGGACTTGGCTGAGCCGTTTCCGGAGAGCCTGGAGGCGCGGACCGGGAGGACGTTTGGGACAGAACGCGGTCGAGGCATTCAAGTTGAGCCGCTCTGGCCTGGGCAAAGCAATCCGCGCGCTGCGTTGGATCGTTTGGCATTTTGGCACAGATCGCGTCGGCAAAATGGGCTGCCTCGATGCACGATTCCAATCCGGATATGCTATCGCTGGCGGATTGCCCATGAGCGGCACCGCCCACAAGACATAACGCAACACTCGCCAGTCGGATCCACATCACGGACGTCCGCTTTGCTTGGTGGAAGCCGATCGATCGAGCCATTCCTGCGCTGGCCGGAAACGGTCGAGGCCGGGAGCGGGTGCCGAAAGATTGACGTCCTTCCATTTCGCATCGAAGCCGGGCGAGCGCAGCCTGTCGATGTGGCCGAAAAGCTCGTCAACAAATCGCGCCACGCGACGATAACGAGGCGAATCGGTACGAAAGTTGAACGTGGCCAGGATCGTAGGAACCGAGATCGTCGCTATCCGCTCCTCCTTGGCGATGAGATTGGGATAGTCGGCTGACTCAAGATACGAGGGCAAGTAGTAGTCGGCAAACTTCGGACCGTATTCGATCGGCAGGAATTTAAATCCTGCCTCCCACTTTCCTTTCGCGAACGCATCGACCGGTTTTGTCGTGACAAAGACGACAGCGTCAATTTCTCCGCGCTTCAACTGCTCCAGCGCCACCGGATGCGGGATGAACAACTTCTCGACGCTGATTCCGAGGCGGCTGAAGATCAACGGTCCGGAATAGGCGGCGGCGGTGCCTTGTGTGTTGAAGTTGACCTTCTTGCCCGCCAAGTCTGCCAGCGTTTGAATTTCGGGTCGAACGAAGACGTGCAGCTCGGAAGGAAACAGATTGAGGATGCACACGATCCGCTGCTGAATTTGCGGTACCTGGGACTTGTACTCCTCCAGCGCGTCACTGTTGATGATCGCCGCATCCACCCCTTTGAGGTAGAGAAGGTCATTGACGTTTTCCGTGGGGCCGCGCGTTACAATCGGGAGGACGTGCATTTCACTCGCATCATTCGCGGCGCGCGCTATTTCGGCCGCAAACCGGATCGGTGCGCCTTCGAGCAGGCCGCCGGCGAGACCGATGGTCCCCGCATTGACCCGATCTCTGACGTTCGCCTCCGCCGCGCTTTGGGAGCGCAGGATATCCGCCGATCGTCGGAATTGGGCCGTCGCTCGATCGGCGAGCGCAAAAAACACGAGCAAAATGGCAGCCAGTCTTGCCAGAAATATCATTGGATTTTACTCAACTACAAATAGTTAAATTTTCAATATAAGAGTTTGATTATGCACATGAAAAGCGATTAAATTATACACATAAAAGCCTGGGACGCAAACAGGCCGGGTCGAAATTTGCGTCACAGCCCCGAAAATCGACCAGCTCCGCTCCAAACTGGGGTCGCGTCGCGTCGCGCCGTCCCTGAGAGGTATTTTTGCGCCCTATCGCGCGTCCTCAAGTATCATCGCCGCGGCCTTTTCGGCGATCATCGCGGTAGGCGTGTTGGTATTGCCGGAGGTGATGGTCGGCATCACCGAGGCGTCGGCAATGCGCAAGCCCCCGATACCGTAGAAACGCAAACGTTCGTCGACGACCGCCATCGGATCGTTCGCGGCGCCCATCTTCGCGGTCGCGACGGGATGAAAAATCGTGGTGCCGATATCGCCAGCGGCCTTGGCCAGCGCTGCGTCGTCGTCGCCGACCGAGGGACCCGGTAGAAATTCGGTCGGGTGAAAGCGCGCCAACGCCTTCTGTCTCATCAGCCGCCGCGTGCCGCGGATGGCGTCGGCGGCGACCTCGCGGTCCTCCTCGGTCGCAAGATAATTCGGCGCGATCGAAGGCGCCTCAGTCGGGTCCGCCGAGCGGATGCGCACGGTGCCCCGCGAGGTCGGTCGCAGATTGCAGGCGCTCACCGTGATCGCCGGGAAGCGGTGCAGCGGATCGCCGAACTTGTCGAGCGACAGCGGTTGCACGTGAAACTGGATGTTGGCGCGTTCGCGGCTGGAATCGGAACGGGTGAAGATGCCGAGCTGCGACGGCGCCATGGTGAGGGGTCCGCGGCGGCGGAACGCGTAGTCGAGCCCCATCAGGCCGCGCCGAAAGAGGTTGTAGTACGTCTCGTTGAGCGTGCGCACGCCAGAAACCTTGTAGATCGCGCGCTGCTGCAGATGATCCTGCAGATTGCGCCCGACGCCCTGACGGTCGAGCACGACATCGATCCCGAGCGGCGACAGCCAATCCGCGGGACCAACGCCCGAGCGATGCAGCACCTGAACCGATCCGATCGAGCCCGCGCAGAGGATCACTTCGCCCTTGGCGCGCACCTCGGCGGTTTCGCCGCCCTGGGTGAAGCGCACGCCGACCGCACGGCCGTTCTCGATGATGAGGCGATCGACCAGCACGTGCTTTTCCAGCCGCAGGTTCGGACGCGGCAAGGCGGGCTTGAGAAAGCCGCGCGCGGAAGACCAGCGCCGGCCGCGCTTCTGGTTGACGTGGAAATAGCTGACGCCCTCATTGTTGCCGGTGTTGAAGTCGGGGATCTTTTTGATCCCCATTTCCTGCGCGGCTTCGCCGACCGCGTCGAGAATGGCCCAGGACAGCCGCGGCGCTTCGATGCGCCAGCCGCCGCCTGTGCCATGGTGCTCGCTCTCGCCCAGGAAATGGTCCTCCAGCCGCTTGAAGGCCGGCAGCACATCGTCATAGCTCCACCCGGCAAGCCCGAGCTGGCGCCAATGGTCATAGTCGGCGGCCTGGCCCCGCATCGAGATCATGGCGTTGATGGCCGAGCAGCCGCCGATGACCTTGCCGCGGGGATAGGCCAGCGAGCGGCCGTTGAGGCCGGCTTCGGCTTCAGTCCGAAACATCCAGTCCGAGCGCGGATTACCGATCGCAAAGAGGTAGCCGACCGGGATGTGAAACCAGATCCAGTTGTCGTCGCCGCCCGCCTCCAAAATCAGCACGCGCTTTGAGGGATCGGCGGACAGGCGGTTGGCGACGATGCAACCGGCAGTACCGGCGCCGACGATGATATAGTCGAAATCACCCTCTATGCGCTTCATTTCCCGTCCACCCGGCCAGATTTGCTTAAGGCCATAGCCTCGCCGCGCACACCTGTACAGCGTCCCGGGAGGGTTGGGTGGATCGCCTTTTGCATGGTAGACATGGCAAAGCATTCCAACCTGAGAGACCGAGAGTTCTCATGCCCATTGTCAACCGCGTCGCCGACCTGCAACCCGACATTCAAGCCTGGCGCCGCGATATCCATGAGCATCCCGAGCTGCTCTACGAGGTGCACCGCACCGCAGCCTTCGTGGCCGACCGCCTGCGCGAGTTCGGCTGCGACGAGGTCGCAACCGGCCTCGGCAGGACCGGTGTGGTTGGCGTCATCAAGGGCCGCAAGGCGGTCACCAACGGCGGCGTCAAGGTTATCGGCCTTCGCGCCGACATGGACGCGCTGCCGATCGAGGAGAACACCAGTCTGCCCTACGCCTCGAAGACGAAGGGCTTGATGCACGCCTGCGGCCATGACGGCCACACCGCGATGCTGTTGGGTGCTGCGCGCTATCTCGCCGAGACGAGGAATTTTGCCGGCGACGCGGTCGTGATCTTCCAGCCGGCCGAAGAGGGCGGCGCGGGCGCCGCCGCCATGATCAAGGACGGGCTGATGGACCGCTTCGGCATCGAGCAGGTCTACGGCATGCATAACGGTCCAGGCATTCCGCTCGGCGCATTTGCGATCCGACCCGGCCCGATCATGGCCGCGACCGCCTCCGTCGACATCAAGATCGAGGGGCACGGCGGGCACGCGGCGCGTCCGCACAAATGCATCGATTCCGTCCTGGTCGGCGCGCAACTGATCGTGGCGTTGCAACAGATCGTGGCGCGCAACGTCGATCCCCTGGAGTCGGCGGTGATCTCGATGTGCGAGTTCCATGCCGGCAATGCCCGCAACGTGATTCCGCAGACCGCGGAGCTGCGCGGCACCGTGCGCACGCTGACGCCGGAAGTGGGCGAACTGGTCGAGAAGCGGGTTCGCGAAGTGGTCGCGGGCGTGGCGCAGATCACCGGCGCCAAGATCGACCTCAGGTACGAGTGCGGCTATCCGGTGACAGTCAATCATGCCGCGCAGACCGAATTTGCGACCCAGGTCGCGAGGGAAGTCGCGGGCGAGGCCAATGTCCACGAGACGCCGCCGCTGATGGGCGCTGAGGATTTCTCCTACATGCTGGAAGCGCGGCCGGGCGCCTTCATCTTCTGCGGCAACGGCGACAGCGCCGGCCTGCATCACCCCGCCTATAATTTCAACGACGAGGCGATCCTGTACGGCACCTCCTACTGGATCAAGCTGGTCGAGAACACGCTGGCGGCGTGACGGATAGCTGACTTGCGAAGAGCTCGGTTTGGCAGAGCGGTGCCGCGCTTCTTCTCCCTCGCCCCGTGCTTCCGCGGGGAGAGGGCGGGCGGGGTGAGGGGCTCCATCCGCGAAATTGGAGTCAGTTGTTAGACCTGTACCCCTCATCCGATTTGCTGCGCAAATCGGCCTCTCCCCGCAAGCGGGGCGAGTTAAGAAAAAGCCCGCGCCAACCGGCGCGGGCCTGTTTGTTCGTAAGCTCGATGGCTGTCTAGAACAGGTTGGCAAACATAAAGTACAGGCAGCCGGAGAGCAGCATCGCCGCCGGCAAGGTGAGCACCCAGGCGAGCGCGATGTTGCGGATGGTCGACCATTGCAGCCCCGATCCGTTGGCCGCCATGGTGCCGGCGATGCCGGAGGAGAGCACGTGGGTGGTCGAGACCGGCAGTCCGTAGCCGTCGGCCGCCGCGATTGTGGCGGCCGCGGTGATCTCGGCGCAGGCGCCCTGCGCGTAGGTCAAATGGGTCTTGCCGATCTTTTCGCCGACGGTGACGACGATGCGCTTCCAGCCGATCATGGTGCCGAGGCCGAGCGCGATGGCCACCGCGATCTTCACCCAGGTCGGAATGAACTTGGTCGCGCTGTCGAGCGAGCCTTTGTAGGCGTTGAGCGTTGCGACTTCGGCGCTGGAAAGCTCGGCTTCCTTGTCCTTCATCAGGAAACGAAGCGCCTCGGAAGTAAGGTACATGTCGTTGCGGGTATTGCCGACCGCCTCGGCCGGGAATTTCGCCAGCGAGCCATACTGGGCGACCTGGTCGGAGATGTCGCGCACCAGCACCGCCAATGACGGGTAGGTACCCTCTTCGATCTGGCGCGTGGCGACATAACGGGTCACGGCCGGGCGCGGGTTGCCGAGCACGTTGTAGCCAGAGGCCTTGGCTCCGATCACCTTGCTCGCGGCTTGCGAGTTCGTGGTGAAGGCTTCGATCTGGCTTTGGGGCAGCGCGCGGTTAAGCGCGTAAGCCGTCGGCACCGTGCCGATCAGGATGAGCATGATGAGGCCCATGCCCTTTTGGCCGTCATTCGATCCGTGAAAGAAGCTGACCAGCGTGCAGGTGAGGATCAGGATGCTCCGGATCCACCACGGCGGCGGCTGGTTGCCGACCGGCTCGCCGAATAGCGCGGGCGTTGCACGGGCCAGCACCGTCTTGAGGACGAACAGCAGGATCGCGGCCAGCGCGAAGCCAAACAACGGTGACAGCAAGAGCGCCTTGGCAATATTGCCCGCCTGCGACCAGTCGACACCGGAGGTGCCGTCGCGGCCGCGCATCAGCGCGTTGGTGATGCCGACGCCCATGATCGATCCGATCAGGGTGTGGGAGCTCGAAGCCGGCAGGCCGAAATACCAGGTGCCGACGTTCCAGATGATGGCCGCGATCAATAGCGCAAACACCATGGCGAAGCCGGCGCTGCTGCCGACCTGCAGGATCAATTCCACCGGTAAGAGCGAGACGATGCCGAAGGCGACCGCGCCCGTCGACAACAGCACGCCGAACAAGTTGAACATGCCGGACCAGACGACGGCGATATGGGCCGGCATCGCGCGGGTATAGATCACGGTCGCGACCGCATTGGCAGTATCGTGGAAGCCGTTGACAAATTCGAAGCCGAGCGCGATCAAAAGTGCGACAAAGAGCAGGATATACGGCGCATAGGTAGTGACCCGCGTGCCGGTCGCATCGATGTCGGCATAAATGCTGTAGGCGACGAACAATAGCGCGGCTGCCACCACCCCCATGTAAATGATGCCGGTCAGCGGGTGAAAGCCGCCGTCGAGGTCGGGGCCCTTGGTCCGGGCAGGCTCGATTGAACCGGGTAACGCAACGTCGCTCATCTGAACTTCTCCCTATCCCAATGGGCAGGATTTTGATCGACGCATGTGACAGCCGGGTGAAATGCGGCGCTGCGAACGCGGCTGTACCCAGGCTTTCAGGAGATGTGGATTGTGCAACGCAGCGTCGCTGGTAAAATCAGGCTGCGCGCGCCGATTTTCTCAGGAAATCGGCAGCAATCTTCAGGTCGTCGACAAAGCGCGCATATTCGGCCGCCTTGGCGTCTTCATCGGGAAGCCGCAACAGGTAGGACGGATGCACCGTCACCAGCGCCTTGAGCCCTTCGTCAAGATCGATCAGGCGTCCACGGTTCTTGTTGATAGGTGTGATCTTGCCGAACACGCACTGCGCCGCGGTCGCGCCCATTGCGACCACCAGTTCGGGTTTGATTGAAGCCAATTCGCGCTGATACCATTGCCGGCACGCCTTGATCTCGGGCGTGTTCGGCTTCTGGTGCAGGCGGATTTTTCCTCTGGCTAAGAATTTGAAATGTTTCACCGCGTTGGTGATGTAGACCTTCTTGCGGTCGATGCCGGCTTCCTCCAGGGCGCGGTCAAGCATCTGTCCCGCTGGTCCCACGAACGGGTGGCCGGCGAGGTCTTCCTTGTCGCCGGGCTGCTCGCCGACCAGCATGACCTTGGCATGCTGGGGGCCTTCGCCGAACACTGTCTGGGTCGCCTCCTTCCAGAGCGGGCAGGCGTGGCAGGTGGCCGCTGCCTCGCGCAGCGCGGCGATGCTTTCGGTGGAAGCTGCGGAGTTGCGTTTCATCGAAGGCTCCGGCTCGCTCTGCGGTGTGTGTGGTTCGGTCATGGCATCGGCGATCACGGGCTTAATCATCGAGGCTTCCGGCAGGTTCCGCGGGGATTTGCTCCAGGATTTCCTCGGCGCCTCCGCTCCCATCGCCTTCAGCCGCGCCGGATTGAAGACGTCGGCTGCGTAGCGTCGCCAGGTTTCCTCCAGCCGGTCCGCGCCCGGCGCCTCGGTTAGTCCCTCTGTGAAGCTGACCGCGTGGCCGTCCCAATGCGCGCAGACGTCGGGGGTGAGGATCGACCAGGGCATGTCGGCGAAACGGCTGGCGAAGAACGGCGCGGTCGCTTCCACGATGTGATGCTCCGGCTCGAACCAGGCGACGTAATGTGCTTTCTGCTCGCGGCCGACTTCGCGGAAACGGACGGCGTCCTGCATTCGCTGCGCGTCGCGCTGCACGGCGTGCGCCATCACGGTCAACAGCGACACATCCGGATCGGTCGCGATGGTCAGGAGGTCGTGGTTGGCCTTCAGTCGCCACAGCAGGCGGTATAGGATCGCAAATCGCTCGGGATCGCGGTTAAGGATCGCGGACTTTGTCAGCGCGACGAATTTTGCAGGGATGCTGAACGTGCCCTCCAGCGCTTCAAGCGCCGGAGTCACAGGCTCGAACGGTTCGGGCTGGACTTGCCATTTTACGTCCCAAGGGCGCACGTCGTTCAGGACGAGGGCGCGTGCCGCCTTCCGCCAGCCGTCGAAATCGGTTTCGCTGCTAAGGGTGATAGAGTGCATTGAATCCTCTTGATTCTGCTGGTGAATCTCCTGCGGCGCCAATTCGGTTGACTCTCGTGGCTATGTTAGCTTTATATTAGAACATATCATGAACAACTGAGCCAGTTATTGGTTCTTCTTTCAAGGACCAAGACGACCAACATCTCACTTGAGGAAGCGGCGCATGATGACCGGCGCACGCACGAACACGCTTGCGACTTTGCGCGGCTCGATCGAGCAGATCGAGGCGCATGGCGGCGCCTGTGCGTTCAACAAGGCGCGGCTCGGCCATGCCGAGGCCGATGCGGCGCTTAAGGGCGGGCTTGCTTTGGGCGCGGTGCATGAGGTGTTTTGCGAGGGACATCAGAGCGCCATTGCGACCGGCTTCCTCGCAGGGCTCGTGGGACGGGCCGCGGCACGCCGGCCGCTGGTCTGGGTGCGGCAGGATTTTTCCGAAATTGAAACAGGCGCGCTGTCGATGAACGGGCTCGCCGAACTCGGCCTCGATCCGCGCTTGGTGGTGAGCGTGCGCGCCGCCGATGTCGAGAGCGCGTTGCGGACGGCCGCGGACGCGCTCGCCTGCGATGCGCTGGGCGCCGTGGTGCTGGAAGTCTGGGGTGGGGCGCGGCAGCTCGATCTCGTTGCCAGCCGCAAGCTCACGCTGGCCGCGCAGGCTTCCGGCGTCACCGGGTTGTTGCTGCGGGTGGCCGCGGAGCCGCAGCCTTCGACGGCGGAAACGCGATGGATCGTGCGCGCGGCGCATTCGCCGCCGGCCACCGCCTGGAATGCGTGGGGCGCGCCGCTATTCGACGCGCATCTCGTTCGCAACCGTCACGGCCTTCTCGGGCGATGGATCATGGAATGGAAATGTGATGAGTGCCTTTTCTGCGAACCGGCGGCGCATCCTCAGCCTGTGGCTGCCACGCCTGCCCATCGATCGCATCAAACGCAAAGCGTTTTCAAGCGAAGTGGGTACCGGTTCGCGTGAAGAAAACGCGTCAAGAAAAGGCTTTCGCGCCGAGCCGGATAGGCTTGCAGGCGATGCGCCCTGCATCGTCGTCGCCAAAGAGAACAACGCGCTGCAGATTGTCTCGCTCGACGATGCGGCCGTGCAGCTCGGTCTTTCGATCGGCCTGCCGCTCGCCAATGCCCGCGCCATCGCGCCGGATTTGACGGTATTCGACGCGGACGAGGTCGCAGACGCCAAGACGCTCGACGACATCGCCTGTTGGTGCGACCGCTTCACGCCGCTGGTGGCTCTCGATCCGCCGCACGGGCTGTTTTTGGACATCACCGGCTGCGCCCATCTGTTCGGCGGCGAGCGCGCGCTGATGCAGGCGGTATGCGGCGTGCTGACGCGGCAGGGTTTTACGGTCAGCGCGGCCATCGCGGGCACCTCGATCTGCGCGCGCACGCTGACGCGCTGCATTTCCGGGCAGATCGTGGCCGACGGCGAGGAGGCGGACGCGGTCCACCCGCTGCCGGTGTCCGCGCTCGGCGCCGATGAATCCATCATCCGCGGTCTGCGCCGGGCGGGTCTGAAAACCATCGGCGATGTCGCCGCGCGCGCGCCGCACGAGATCGCGGCACGGTTCGGCGCGGCGTTTACGACCTTGTTTTCGCACGCGCTCGGCGAGGGCGATGCGCCGATTAGCCCGCGCAAGCCGCTGCCGGATTACATCGTAGAGCAACGTTTTGCCGAGCCAGTCGCAACCGAAGACGTGATCTCAACGACGCTGTCGCGGCTCGCCACGACGCTGGTCAAATCGATGGAGAAGCAGGGCAAGGGCGCGCGGCGGCTGGAGGCGAGCTTCTTCCGCACCGACGGCGCGGTGCGGGCGATTACGGTCGATACCGGACAGCCCGTCACCCGGGGCGAGGTGATTGATCGCCTGTTTCGCGAGCGGCTCGAGGCGCTGAACGATCCGCTCGATCCCGGTTTCGGATTCGATCTCATTCGCCTCTCGGCGAGCCGCACCGAGATCGTGGTGCAAGAGCAGCGCGATCTCGACAGCCATGTGCACGACAATGACGAGCTCGCGGCGCTGATCGACCGCATCGCCGCGCGCATCGGCGGCAAGCGCGTGGTCGTGCACCTGCCGCAGGACACCCATATCCCGGAGCGCGCGGCGTTGGCGGCGCCGGCGCAGCAGCATCTCGCCGTCTCGACGCAAGCCGCCTGGCCCGTGCGCGTCGAGGGCGAACCGCCATTGCGGCCGCTGCGGCTGTTCGAGAAGCCGGAGCCGATCAAGGTGCCGTTTGCGACCGTCCCGGACGGGCCGCCGCATCATTTCACCTGGCGCCGCGCCGTTCATGCCGTGGTGCGGGTGGAGGGGCCGGAACGCATCGCCATGGAATGGTGGAAGCAGGATGGCCAAGTGCTGACGCGGGATTATTTTCGCGTCGAGGATGAGAAAGGCCTGCGCTTCTGGATCTTTCGCGATGGCCTTTACGGCAGCGAGCTTGTCGACGCGGAAGGCAAGCCCGCGCCTGCCAGCTGGTTCGTGCATGGGCTGTTCGCATGAAAAACCCCGTTGAGCCAACGCCTCTCTATGCCGAGATCGGCATCACCACAAACTTCTCGTTCCTGCGCGGCGGCTCGGACCCGCGCGCCTATGTGCATGAGGCAAGCAATTTGCGGCTTCCCGCGATCGGGATCGCCGACCACAATACGCTCGCCGGCGTGGTGCGGGCTTACAAGGAGCTCGACAATCCCGAAGTCCGCCACAAGCCGAAATTATTGATCGGCTCGCGCCTCGTCTTCGTGGACAATACGCCGGATATTCTGGCCTATCCGCGCGACAGGATCGCTTACGGCCGGCTCTGCCAACTGCTCACCCGCGGCAAGCGCGGCGACGATGCCGAAAAAGTCGAGAAGGGCGAGTGCCATTTGCGGCTGGACGATCTCCTGGAATTCGCCGAAGGCCAGCTTCTCATTTTGAGCTTGCCGCACCGGTTCGAGACGGATACGGCGCTGAAACTTCTCGACCGGTTGCGCGAGAGCCGCGCCGACGGGGTATGGCTCGCGGCAAGTCTGCTCTATCGCGGCGATGACCGGCGCCGTTTGGCGCGGCTGCACCGTATCGCGGCCTCTGCAAACGTGCGGCTGCTCGCGACCAATGAGGTGCTCTATCACCATCCCGCCCGCCGCCCGTTGCAGGACGTGCTTACCTGCATCCGGGAGAAGACGACGATCGAGGCCGTCGGCAAGCGTCTGGAGGCCAATGCGGAACGTTACCTCAAGCCCGCGCAGGAGATGGCGCGGCTGTTCCGCGAGCTGCCTGAGGCGATTTCGGAAACCATGCGCTTTGCGGGACGCATCGAATTCTCGCTCGATCAGCTCAAATACCGGTATCCGGACGAGCCGGTGCCGCCGGGCAAGACCGCGCAGCAGCATCTGGAAGACCTGACCCGGGCGGGCGTCGAGAAATATTTCCCCTATGGCATCAGCGACACGCTGCGCGCCACCTTGCGCAAAGAGTTGGACCTCATCGCCGAGCTCAACTACGCGCATTATTTCCTGACCGTGCACGACATCATGCGCTATGCGCGCAGCCAGAACATCCTTTGCCAGGGCAGGGGATCGGCGGCGAACTCCGCCGTCTGCTATATGCTGGGCGTCACCTCGGTCGATCCGACCAAGGTCGATCTCCTGTTCGAGCGCTTCATCTCCAAGGAGCGGCTGGAGCCGCCCGACATCGACGTTGATTTCGAGCATTCGCGGCGCGAGGAGGTGATGCAATATGTCTACCGCCGCTATGGCCGTCACCGCGCCGCCATCATCGCCACCGTCATCCACTACCGCCCGCGCAGCGCGATCCGCGATGTCGGCAAGGCGCTTGGCCTGACCGAGGACGTCACCGCGGCGCTGGCCGATACGGTGTGGGGAAGCTGGGGCAAGGGTCTCAATGAAATGCAGGTCCGACAGGCGGGGCTCGATCCGCAAAATGCCATGATCGAGCTCGCCATCGAGCTGGCCACCGAGCTGATCGAATTTCCCAGGCACCTGTCGCAGCATGTCGGCGGCTATGTGCTGACCCAGGACCGGCTCGACACCTATGTGCCGATCGGCAACGCTGCGATGGACGACCGCACCTTCATCGAATGGGACAAGGACGACGTCGACGCGCTCAACATGATGAAGGTCGACGTGCTGGCGCTGGGCATGCTGACCTGCATCCGCAAATGCTTTGATCTGATCGCCGGCCACAAGGGCAAGCGATACGAATTGGCGACGATCCCGCAGGACGAAGAGCCGGTCTACGACATGCTGTGCCGGGGGGAATCGCTCGGTGTGTTCCAGGTCGAGAGCCGCGCCCAGATGAACATGCTGCCGCGCTTAAAACCGCGGACATTCTACGATCTCGTCATCGAGGTCGCGATCGTGCGGCCCGGGCCGATCCAGGGCGACATGGTGCATCCTTATTTGCGGCGGCGGAATAAGATCGACAACGTGCATTATCCCTCGCCGTCGCCTGAGCATGGCGACAAGGATGAGCTTTATAAAGTCCTGCACAAGACGCTCGGGGTGCCATTGTTCCAGGAACAGGCGATGCGGATTGCGATCGAGGCCGCGAAATTCACGTCCGAAGAGGCCAACGGGCTGCGCCGCGCGATGGCGACCTTTCGCAATGTCGGCACCATCGGCAAATTCGAAGACAAGATGATCGGCAACATGATCGCGCGCGGCTACGATCCGGAATTCGCCAAAAACTGCTTTGACCAGATCAAGGGGTTCGGCTCTTACGGTTTCCCGGAAAGCCATGCCGCGAGCTTTGCTCAGCTCGTCTATGTCTCGTCATGGCTCAAGCATTACCATCCCGAAGCGTTCTGCTGCGGGCTCCTCAATTCGCAGCCGATGGGATTCTATGCCCCGGCGCAGATCGTCGGCGACGCCCGCAAGACCGGCGTCGAGGTGCGCGAGATCGATATATCCTATAGTTTCGCGCAGAACACGCTGGAGGAGAAAAGCGGCGATTATCATACCGTGCGGCTCGGCTTTCGCCAGATCGACGGTTTTTCCTGGACCGATCCGGATGAGGAGCGGTTGAAGCGCATTCAGTCGTCGTTTCGGGACGATGCGGCAGCGACATCATCACCACCGTCATTCCGGGATGTGCCGCCAGGCGCAGACCCGGAATCTCGAGATTCCGGGTTCGATGCTTACGCATCGCCCCGGAATGACGGGGATGAGATTATCGACGACTGGGCCGCACGCATCGTCGCCGCGCGCGCGCGCCGTCGGTTCACCTCATTGGAGGATTTCGCCCGCGACACCGGCTTGCCCAAGCGCGCGCTGATCCTGCTCGCGGATGCCGATGCGTTCCGCTCGATCGGGCTCGATCGCCGCGCCGCACTCTGGGCGGTGCGGCGGCTGCCTGACGATGTGCCGTTGCCGCTGTTCGAAATCGCCGCCGCACGCGAGCAGCCCGATGAGAACGCGAAGAGCCTGCCGCTGATGCCGCTGACGGAGCAGGTGGTCGCCGACTACCAGACCATCAGGCTGTCGCTGAAGGGCCATCCGATGGAGTTTTTACGATCGATATTCGCCAAGGAGCGCGTCATTCCATGCCGGGACGTCTGCCATCGCAACGACCGCCGCTCGGTGCGCTGCGCCGGCGTGGTGCTGGTGCGGCAGCGTCCGGGCAGCGCCAAGGGCGTGGTGTTCATGACGCTCGAGGACGAAACCGGCATCGCCAATATCGTGGTGTGGCCGAAAGTGATGGAAAAATTCCGCAAGGAGGTGATGGGCGCGCGCCTGATCCTGGTCGAGGGCTATATCCAGAGCAGCCCCGAAGAGGTGACGCATCTGGTCGCGCAGCGGCTGTTCGACCGCTCCCACGATCTGGTCGGACTTTCCAACGACGAACTCGCCCGCAAACCCGCCGTGCCCGCAGGCCCCGCGCTGGTCGAGCCGCTGCATGACGACCTCCGCCAGCATCCGGACAATCCGGCGCAAAAAATCCGCCATCCCCGCGACGTGCGCATCCTGCCGCGGTCAAGGGATTTTCATTGAACCAGTCCCACTTTTGTCATGGCCGGGCTTGACCCGGCCATCTATCTCTTCAAAAACTCTTTCGAAGAACGATGGATACGCGGGTCAAACCCGCGTATGACGACCAAGGTTCCCATGCAAACACCCCGCGAAATCCTAACCGACCTCTGGCACCTCGCCGGCGGCGAGCCGTCCGCGCTCGATGCCGTCCGGCTTTCGGGCGGGGAGCCGCAACTGCCGTCGTCGTTCCGCGTTGACGCCGCGGCGCAAGTCTCGATCGCGGCGGCGGGACTGGCTGCGGCCGAGATCTGGAAAATGCGCAGCGGGCAGTCGCAGGAGGTCGCGGTCGACATGACGCATGCGGTCGCCGAGTGCCGTTCCGAGCGTTACTTACGCGTCGACGGCAAGCCGCCGCCGCCGACCTGGGATCCGACCGCCGGAATCTACCGCACACGCGATCATCGCTTCGTCCGTCTGCATACCAACTTCGCGCATCATCGCGCGGCCGTCTGCAAGGTGCTCGCCTGCAAGGCTGAGCGTGACGAGATCCAGGCCGCACTGATGCAATGGGACGGCGGGGCGTTCGAGACCGCGGCCTATGCCGGCGGCGCTGTCGTCTCGCTGATGCGCTCGTATGACGAATGGTCGGCGACGCCGCAAGCCAAGGCGCTGTCGGAGCTGCCGGCCTTGACGATCGAGAAGATCGGCGAAGCGCCGCCGAAACCGTGGCCCAAAGGCGATCGCCCGCTTGCGGGCGTGCGCGTGCTTGATCTGTCGCGGGTGATCGCAGGACCCGTCGCGGGCCGCACGCTCGCCGTGCATGGTGCCGACGTGCTGCTCGTCTCCGGGCCGGAGCTCCCCGCAATTCCGTGGCTCACCATCGATACCGGCCGCGGCAAGCTTGCAACCTTCATCGAGCTGAAGAGCGAACAGGGGCAGGGCGTGCTGCGCGATCTGCTGGCGCAGGCCGATATCTTTTCCCAAGGCTACCGGCCGTCGGCGATCGCCTCGCTCGACTTCTCGCCCGAGGAAGCGGCCCGGATCAACCCCGGCATCGTGTATGTGTCGCTGTCGGCCTATGGCCATGCCGGCCCTTGGGCGGAGCGGCGCGGCTTCGACTCGCTGGTGCAGACCTCGACCGGCTTCAACCATGCCGAAGGCCAGGCGGCAGGTCACGACGGGCCGAAGGAATTGCCGGCGCAGATGCTCGACCACGCCTCCGGCTATCTGATGGCGTTCGGCGCGATGATGGCCAGGGCGCGCCAGGCGCGCGAGGGCGGCAGCTGGCATGTCCAGGTGTCGCTGGCGCAGACCGGGCGTTGGCTGTGGAATCTCGGCCGCGTCGCGGACGGTCTCAAGACCGAGCATTTGAAGGGCGAAACCGTGCGTCCTTTTCTGGAAGAGATGGCTTCCGGTTTCGGAACGCTGAGCGCCGTCAGCCATTCAGCTAAGCTGTCGAAGACGCCGGCGCTCTGGGCGCGGCCCGCGATGCCGCTCGGCAGCCACGCCCCGCAATGGCCGGAACGCGGCTGACGGCTCCCATCCTTGTGGGCACACGCCCATGAGTTCTGCCCACTCCGTTTGTGGTTGACGCTCTCCTGCGGTTATCCCTTGAATGTCGCTAGGGATGGAAACCGCGCCGAGCTTCACCATGCGGATCGAAGAGCGCCAGAATGGGAACGGGACCGCCGCCGGGACCTCCGACCAGATCCTCGGCGAGATCCGCGACTATTGCCGCGCCACGCAGACCGCCGAATCCACCTTCGGACGGCTCGTCGTCAATGACGGCAAACTGGTGTCGCGGTTGCGCGACGGCGCCAAGATCACCACCGGCACGCTGGACAAGGTCCGCGCCTATCTCAGCGAACATCGCCCCGAGCAGACCGCGCCCGAAAATCCGTCGGCGGCGATCAAGTCCAGCAACGGCGCGTCGCAGGTCGCCGACATCGCGCCGCCGGGCTTTCGCTTCTTCGACAACCGCCAGAAATATCTGCTGTTCGTCTCGACCTGTAGCGAGAAGACCGAAATTGCCAACCGGGTTTCGCTCGAACTGACCAACCTGCAGCCCTCGCCGCCGGCGCTGCGGCTATTCGATGCCGGCGTCGGCGACGGCACGGTGCTGTCGCGGGTGATGCGCTCGCTGCACGCGCGCTTTCCGACCATGCCGCTCTATGTGGTCGCCAAGGAAATCTCCTATGAAGACGTGCGCATGATGCTGGAGAAGATGGCGGACCGCCTGTTCGAGCATCCCGCCACCGTGCTCGTCGTCACCAATCTCTATTACGCCGAGGCGCCGTGGCTGACGCCGCGCTCGGTCACCTCGGCGCAAGGGCTGATCTGGAAGGATGTCACGCTGTCCGGCAACACCGCGCATGGGTTCGCCGAGCAGATCGGCGAACTCGAAGGATTCTTGGCCGAGAACTGGCGGGCCGGGATCAGCCAAAAAACCGGCAATCCGGTCTATACACGGCCGATCGTGCTGACGCTGCGACGTGAGGATCACTCGTTCCTGCTCGATCCGATCATGCCGCGGCCGGGGCGGGTGATGGCCGATTATGATCTCGTGATCGCCTCGCAGCCTTATCGCGCGCGGGCGAGCGTGGAGTTCAAGGCCTCCAAGATCGTGACGCCGTTGGTGCGTTCGCTGCGGCCGGGCGGCCGCCTGATCGGGATCCATTCGCACGGCCACGATCCCGGCATCGAGATCATCGACCAGGTCTGGCCCGGTGACGATCCCTTCAAGACCGATCGCTACGAGATCCTGCGCCAGGTCAAGCACGAGCTCGGCTCGGCCGCCCGCCACTACAATTTCAATGCGTCGTCGGATGCGCGTTCGATCTTCCGCTATCAAATGCATACGCTGCCCGACGAGGTTTCCGGCCCGATCGGAACCTCGACCTTGTTCGCGGCCTGGAACGCCGCGATCTATGTCGCGCAGATCGAGGACAACAGGCTCTCCGAGGTGGTGCGCGACGGCCGCTATCTGGAGGCCACCGACCGGGTGCTGAAGAAGCATGGCGGCCTCTGGTTCAACGACGAGACCTACGTGATCTCGCGCCGCCGCTCGCCGGCCTGAAGGTGAGGGATTAGCCCGTGACCGCACCCGATCCTGCTGCATCCCGCCACCTCGCTTCGCTTCTCGCGTCCGCCTCGGTGGAAGTCTCATCCCGCGGCCATCAGGTGCAGGAGTTGCGAGACAATTTCGCCGCCGGCACCGAAGTGACCATCACTTTCCTGCCCGGCGACAACTACCGCCACAATGTCGAGACCGCGGTGGCGTTGCGGCGCGCCGGCTTCAACCCGGTTCCCCATATCGCCGCGCGCGAAATCGCCTCGCGCGAGGCGCTGGACGATTTTTTGTTACGCGCGCGCGTCGAGGCCGATGTCGGGCGCGTGCTCCTGATCGCCGGCGACGTGCTGGCCGCGAAGGGGCCGTTCAAGTCGAGCCGCGACGTGGCGGCGAGCGGACTGTTGGCGGCGCGCGGCATCGACCATGTCAGCGTCGCCGGCCATCCCGAAGGCCATCCTTATGTGGACGAAGTGAGCGTGCTCAAACTACTGCAAGCCTGGCGGGACTGGGGTCGCGAGACCAACGTCCACGTCGATATCGTCACGCAATTCTGTTTCGAAAGCGCGCCGATCCTGAAGCTGCTTGGCGAACTCGTTGCGCGCCGCATCGATCTTCCGGTGATCGTCGGTCTTGCCGGACCGGCGACGCCGGCGACGCTGACGAAATTTGCGCTCCGCTGCGGCATCGGCAATTCGATGCGCGCGCTGCGCGGCCAGATCGGCCGCTACGGTAGGCTGTTGACCGACACCGGGCCGGACGACGTGTTGCGCGGCCTGCAGGCTGCACCCAAGGCCGCGACCGCATCGATCGCCGGATTCCACCTGTTCCCGTTCGGCGGATTACGTAAAACCAGCAGGTGGTTGCGCGACTATCCTCAGGAGGCGCCGCGGCAGGTTCAAGCGGTGGTTTCAACCGTCGGCTCTCAAAACCCGTAAAGCCGTGCCGGGTTGTCGACCAGGATCTTCCTGCGGACCGCTTCATCCGGGGCCCAGACCGGAAGCTGGTTGAAAAGGCGGCCGTCGTCGATCTGGAACAGCGGCGTCACGTCGGTGATCTTGCGATCGGGCGGCGTGACCGAATCCGGATGCGGCCAGTCCGTACCCCAGACGATCCGCTCCGCATTGGCCGCGATCAGCGCGCGGGAGAGCGGCGCCGCGTCAGGATAATCCGGCGCCAGCTTCGAGGCCCGATAGGCGCCGGAAATCTTGACATAGGCCTTGCCGGACTTGACCAGCTCCAGGAGATCGGCGAATCCCGGTTGATCCACGCCGAGCGCGGCCTGCGCGCCGCCAAAATGATCGAAGACGACCGGCACTGGAGCGACGGCGACGAGGTCCTTGATTGCCGAGATCACCGCAAGCGAGGTGAAGAGCTGGACATGCCAGCCACGTGCCTTCATGCGATCGACCGCGGCCTGAAAGCGCTGACGAGCGACATTCGGATCGTTGACGCCGCTGGTTGCGAGGTTGAGCCGGATACCGCGAAAGCCCGCCTGCTGCAGGGCGTCCAGCTGGCTTTCGCCGGTCTTGTCGTCGATCACGGCGACGCCGCGCGCGGTCGCGCCGCGCGCCGTCATACCGAACAGGGTTGCGGAATTGTCGGGACCGTAGACGCTCGGCGTCACGATCACCACGCGCTCGATACGCAACGCCTTGTGCAGCGCGCTCATTTCCTCGGGCGAGGCCGGCTCCGGGGTATAGACGCGGCCGACATAGAACGGGAATTTTTCCGGGTCGGCATGAATGTGGGTGTGGCAGTCGCAGGCACCAGCGGGAACGTCGAAATTCACCGGCGTCGATGGCTGGGATGCCTTGGCGGAAACGTCTCGGCTTTGCATGGTCACTCCGGCCGCGATGGAGGCAAGCAGGATACTGCGTCGCGTCAGCATGCGTCGTTACCTCCCAGATGGCACTGTTTGTGTGCGGATGCTTGCGTTTCGTCCCGAAATTGATGCGGCGCTTTCCGCGCCCGTTGATCAGGCAATAGCGTGAACGCCTCCGCGTCCTTGCACAAGCCGGATTTATCGCAGCTCAGCCATCGATGGCGCGCCGCACTTCGGCAACCAGCTCGGATAACGGCCGCGAGCCGTCAAGGCGCAACACGGGGCAGGGCAGTCTTGAGAGCCAGCTCTCGTGCCTCGCCAGATTGCGGCCCTCCCGGTTGCCATCCTCATAATGCGAGGCCCATTCGATGAAGCCTTCCGTCTCCTCATGTCGCCACCCGCCGGGGCCGACGGCGTCGGCGCCGAAATGAGTGGCCTCGCGGGCGCGCAGGCGCTGCATGCGGAGCTTGTGCGGCGTCTTGAGGAAGACCACCAGATCGAAGCTTGAAATGAGTTCGTTACCCCAACCATCGAGGCCGCCGCTCAACACCCAATCCGCCCGCGGCAGGAACATTTCTTTCATCAGCCGCAGGCGCTCGGCAGCGTCGCGGAGCTCCCGATAGGGCGGCGTGGTCGGCTTCCAGAGATAATCGTCGGTGTCATGATGCGGCAGCGCCAAGGCCTCCGCCAAGGCGCGGCCGAGGCTGGTGACGCCCGAACCGGAGGCGCCCGTGACATGAATGCGGCGGCTTTTCATCGGCTGGCCCGATTAGCAGCTCACTCAATCATTTTACCAGCCTCGGCCCTCAGCCCCCGCCGACGCGCCTGATATGCTTAGCTAACAGAAGTGCCGTCACGCCACTGTTAAACTGCACGTAGCGCAAACTCGCGCGTCGCTGTTGCGCCTTCGTCACAGACGACAAATGCGATAGCCTGCTAAAGCCCGATTCCGGGCGTCCCTTTCCGTAGTTTCCCGGGTGATTCCTGAGATGCCGAAACTATTCAGCGACCCCGAGGCGATTGCGGAGGATATCGTCCGTGGCGCCGGAACCCGGCTAGTGGTCGGGTTACCGCTCGGGCTCGGCAAGGCGAACCACATTGTCAATGCGCTCTACGCGCGCGCGGCCGCCGACCGCTCGATCGACCTGACCTTCTTTTCCGCGCTGACATTGGAAAAGCCGAAACCGAGCAATCTGCTGGAGCGGCGCTTCATCGCGCCGGTGATCGACCGGCTGTTCGGCGGCTACCCTGATCTCGCCTATGCCGGGCCGCTGCGCGCGGGCGCGCTGCCGCCCAATATCCGCGTCATCGAGTTTTTCTTCCTGGCGGGAAGGTGGCTGCATGTCCCGTCGGCGCAGCAGAATTACATTTCGGCGAACTACACCCACGCCGCGTCCTATCTCATGGCCGCTGGCCTCAACGTCGTCACGCAACTGGTGGCAAAGCGCGTGGTCGATGGTGTTCCGCGCTACAGCCTGAGCTGCAACAGCGACACCACGCTGGACGTGTTGCGCGCCCGTGCCGAAGGCTGTGTCGCGTTCAAGCTGGTCGCTCAGGTCAATTCCGAATTGCCGTTCATGCCGGGTGCCGGCGATCTGCCGGCCGACGAATTCAGCGCGGTGCTCGACAGCCCCGCGACCGAATTTCCGTTGTTCGCGCCGCCGTCGGAACCGATCACCGACACCAAATATGCCATCGGCCTTCATGCCGCGGGCCTCGTGCCCGACGGCGGTACGTTGCAGATCGGGATCGGACAGATCGGCGACGCGCTGGCGCAGGGGCTGATCGTGCGCCACCGCGACAGCGCGCAGTTTCGCTCAATCATGACGCGGCTTACGCCTGCGGACGCGGCATTGCCGGCGCTTCAGACCGGTTCGTTCGACAAAGGCCTTTACGGCGTTAGCGAAATGCTCACCGAAGCGTTTGTTGGCCTGATCGAGGCCGGCATCCTCACGCGCGAAGTCAATGGTGTGATCCTGCACGGCGCGTTTTTCCTGGGGCCGAAATCGTTCTACCGCGCGCTGCGCGAGATGAAGGGCGAACAGATCGCGCGCATCCAGATGATGCCGGTGTCCTTCACCAACGAGCTCTATGGCGATGAGGATTTAAAGCGCACCGCGCGCGTCGATGCGCGCTTTGTCAACAATGTGATGATGGCGACCCTGATGGGTGCGGCGGTCTCCGACGGCCTCGAAAACGGCCAGGTTGTGAGCGGCGTCGGCGGACAGTACAACTTCGTGGCGCAGGCGTTCGCGCTGCGCGCCGCGCGCTCGATCCTGGCGCTGGAAGCGACCCGGCAGGCGGGCGCCAAGGCGCAATCCAACATCCGCTGGCGCTACGGCCACGAAACCATTCCGCGGCACTTGCGCGATATCGTTGTCACCGAATACGGCATCGCCGATCTCAGGGGCAAGTCCGACGCCGACGTGATCGCGGCGATGCTTCAGGTCGCGGATTCCCGCTTTCAGCAAGAACTGGCGCGTGCCGCCAAGGATGCCGGCAAGCTGCCGAAGAATTTTGAAATTGCGGCGGCGTATCGCGAGAATTACCCGGGCCGGATTGCAAGCGCGCTCAAGCCCGCGCGCCAGGCCGGCTTGCTGCCGGCGTTTCCGTTCGGCACCGATTTCACCGAGATCGAGCAGCGGCTGATCCCTGCGCTGCAAATCCTGCAGGAGGCGCAATGCACGCCGCTGCAGCTCGCCGGCCTGTTGTGGCAGGGATTGACCCGCGCGCCGGATGCCGCCGACCGTGAGTGCCTGGCGCGGCTCGGCCTCGACCGCCCCGCAAATCTCGCCGAGCGCGCCTACCGCGCGCTGGTTGCCGCGGCGCTGGCGCGGAGCAGGGCGGGCTGAAGCGCCATCGCTTCGGTTGAATCGCTATCGTCGCGTTCAGGCCTGAGCAGCAACTCATTTCGGTGGAGAGATTGAGGCTTTGCGCCGGACGTCCTCTACTTGATGCAGCTAATGATTGAAAAAAAGATGTCGCTCCCGGGAACGCTAAACAGGATTTTTTGATAGCGGCAAATCATCTAGAGGTTGTCGCGCAGGTCACTTGAAATACCCTAATGAAACGTCGCAAACGGCGGGCAGCCGCCCAAAAATCACAAAAAAACGTCGATTGCCGGCGGTTGAACCAGCAGTAGCGCTGGGACAGTTAACGAGCGGCGGGTAAGTACCCCTTCTGCGATCCATGAGGCCGGCCTTGCCCACATGCAAGGCGGATGATACCGCGATGCTCGACTCTGCTGCCAGCAAGCGCTTGCAGCGGATCCCAATCATGCGGACACGCTGCACCTGATGGGTCTGTTGTTCCTCCACGCCAAACAATACCATCGCTTGGTAGAGTGGATCGCGCACGCGATCCGACAAGACCCCAAATCTGGCGAGCCTTGGAGCCACGCTGCAGCGGCAGGGACGGCAAGAGCAAGCGCCGAAGGCCTTTGGCAAGGCGGTGCAGCTCAAGCCTGACGATGTCGAGTTGTGTAAGCTCGGCGCTGCGCTCGCGGAGTTCGGACGCCCCGCCGATGCCTTGATGACTTACCAGCATGCACTGAAGCTTAGTCCGCGCCATTGGGATGCTGCTATGGCAGCGGGTGTATCCTCCAACAGTTGGGACGGTTCGAAGAGGCGATCAAGCAATTTGGCCTCTGCCGCGAGTTGCGGCCAAACCATGCCCCGACGTAGCAATTGCGCGGGTTTTCGCTGTGCAGCTTGAGCCTTCGAGGAGTGCCTGCCTGGCGGACAGCATGGCTGCGCACGCGCTCGATCCAAACAGTGCCGAAACGGGCACCAATATCGGCAGCGCGCTGCCGTCGCTTGGCCGGTGTGACGAGGCGTTGCGATGGTTCGACAAGGCTCTTGAGATTCGACCGAACCTGGCGGAGGAACTTCACCGCTTCGACGATGCTTTCGCACTCTACAATCGCATGAAGGCCCGCAAGCTAAATAACACGAGGACGGAATGGATTTTGTCCCATCTTCGTCTGTTGACGGGAAATTTCGAGGCCGGCTGGGCTGGCCAGGAAGCGCGATTGAAGTTGCCTTCGGCAACCTATCCGAAATTTCCTCTGCCGATTTGGCTCGGCGGTGAAAACATCGAAGGCAAGACCATCCTGATCTGTGCGGACGAGGGCTCGGAGATACAATCCAGTTCGTCCGCTACGTGCCGATGCTAGTCGAACGTGGGGCTCACGTCGTTCTTGTCGTTCAGAACCCGCTGTATCATCTCTTGTCAGAGCTTCCCGGTATCTTGCTGTATTTTTCGTTCAAGGCGGGCAGTTGCCGGAGATCGACATGCACGGCCCAATGGGCAGCCTGCCGCTGGCCTTCCGAACGCGTCTCGATACGATTCCGTCGGCGACGTCGTATCTGTCTTCCCCTGCCAAGAGCCGTGTGCAAACCTGGGAGGATCGCCTGGGCCTCATACCAGGCTCCGGGTCGGCCTGGTTTGGTCCGGCAGTCCAACCGACACCAATGATCACAACCGATCGATTCCGCTACGAACGCTTTCACGCATCCTCGATGTCGATGCGACCTTTGTCAGCCTGCAGAAGGACCCGCGCCCGAGTGATGCGACGGTTCTGCGGGAGCGGAATGGCACTATCGATCTGACGGCTGACCTCATCGACTTCAGCGAGACCGCCGCGTTGGTTTCCTGTCTTGACCTCGTGATCACCGTCGACACCAGCGTCGCCCATCTCGCCGGCGCGCTGGGGTGCCCGACCTGGATCTTGCTGCCCTACCGGTGGCTGCTCGATCGCGACGACAGCCCTTGGTATCCGAGCGTGCGGCTGTTCCGGCGAGACCAAGTCCGTGAATACGCAAGCGTGCTGGACCGGGTGCGGGAAGCGTTGCGGGCGATCGCGTTCAGGCGAGACGGCGCCTACGCGCCGCCTTGCCATGAGAATCTGGTGATGCAGCAAGACTAGACCGGTGTGCGCGAGTTTCCGCTACCCCGAGAATCATCTACTTGACAGGGGATCAAGCTGAAGGGCGCCGATGAACCGCCGCAAACCCCGGGCAGGGGCCCAAAAATCTCAGAGCATCGGCGGCGCTGAATCAGCTGATGCGCTCCATGCCGCGGGTCTCGCCCATCTGCGCGCCGAGCGGCACCTCGACGCCCAGTTTTGCTGCCGGCAAGCTCTTGCCGTGGATCCCGATCACGCGGAGACCCTGCATCTCATGGGCCTGTTGTCGCTTCACGCCAACCAGCATGACCTTGCGGTGGAGTGGATATCTCGCGCGATCAGACGAGAGCCGAGAGCTGCGTATCTTGCGAGCCTTGGCACGGCGCTCCTGAACCAGGGACGGCGCGAAGATGCTCTCAAGACCTTCGACAAGGCAGTGCAACTCCAGCCCGACGACGCCGATCTATGGACAAAGCTGGGTAATGCCCTCGTCGAGGTGGAGCGCCCGGCGGATGCGGTGCTGAGCTTTCAGCAAGCGCTCAAGCTCAATCCTCGCCATTGGGACGCAGCCAACAAGGCAGCACTTCTTCTCTTGCAGTCGGGGCGCTTCGAGGAAGCTCTCGCCTGCTGCAACCAGTGCGACGAACTGCAGCCCGACTGTTCGCTCATGCTGTCCCTGCGCGCGCTCACGCTGTACAACCTGAGAAGGTTCGACGAGGCCCTCGCCGACAATAGATGGGCGCATGCGCTCGACCCTGATAACGCGGACATCTGCAACAATATCGGCAACGCGCTGCGGTCGCTCGGCCGGGACGAAGAGGCGCTAGCATGGTTCGACCGGGCCTTGGAGCTCCGGCCGACCTTCGCAACCGCCGTCGCCAACAGGGCCGTCTCGCTTGCTGAACTTCGCCGGTTCGACGAAGCTTTCGCCGCCTATTATCGGGCCAGGGCCATCGATCCGAACGACGCCCTGGCGGAGTGGAATTTGGCCTTGCTTCAACTGCAGACAGGGAATTTCAGGGACGGCTGGGTGGGGCGCGAGGCGCGTTGGAAGATTCCGTCGCTTTCGTCCGGCTATTATCCGAAGCTTTCCGCACCGGCGTGGTCTGGAGCAGAACCCATCACCGGCAAGACCATCCTGCTGTGTGCGGATGAGGGGCTCGGCGATTCAATTCAGTTCGCGCGCTATGTCCCGATCGTTGCGGCGCGCGGGGCGCGCGTCATTCTCGTCGTCCACGACGCCTTGTGTTCGCTTCTATCTGGATTGGCCGGTGTGTCGCAGTGCCTTGCGAAATCGGCAGCGACGCTGCCGGCCTTCGACTTCCATTGCCCGCTTTCCAGGCTGCCGCTTGTGTTCGGAACCAGGCTCGATAGCATTCCGGCCGAGAAATCCTACTTCCCCCCTGCCGCGGCGGATCGCATGCAGGGATGGGAGAAACGCCTCGGCCCTCACGACCGATTGCGGGTTGGCCTCGTCTGGTCGGGCAATCCGAAGCACAACAACGATCGCAACCGATCGATCCCGCTGCGCAAGCTGGCGCACATCCTGGATGTCGACGCCACATTTGTCAGTCTGCAGAAGCAGCCGAAGCCCGACGACAGGGCGACGCTCCTCGAACGCTCCGAGATCGTTGACCTGACCGCTGACCTCACCGACTTCGCCGAGACCGCGACACTGATTTCCTGCCTCGACCTGGTGATCACCGTCGACACCAGCGTCGCCCATCTCGCCGGCGCGCTGGGGTGCCCGACCTGGATCCTGCTGCCTTACTACGCGACCGACTTCCGCTGGCTGCTCGATCGCGACGATAGCCCGTGGTATCCGAGCGTGCGGCTGTTCAGGCAAAGCCAAACCCGTGATTATGCTGACGTGCTCGAGCGGATGCGGGAAGAGTTGCGAACACGCGTCATCGCGTTTAGGCCGGAGCAACGAGATATTTCGGCGGAGACATAAGGCTTTTGCGCGGACGGAGTCAGAGGTCGCGTCGGCGCCCAACAGCTTTTTTGACCGCGGCGAATCGTCTAGAGGCTGTTGCGCAGGTCACTTGGAAAAAAGCCCATGAAGCGTCGCGAACGGCGGCCGGCCGGCCAAAAATCCCAGAGAGCTTCGGTTAGCGAAGGCCCGATGGTCACTAGCTCCCAGAGGGTGCACGAGCCGAGCGTAAGCTCCCCTGCCGCGCTTTATGAAGCCGGCCTTGCTCATATGCAGGCCGAACGATACCTCGACGCCCAACTCTGCTGCCAGCAAGCGCTTGCAGCGGATCCCAATCATGCAGGCACGCTGCACTTGATGGGGCTGATGTCCCTCCACGCCAAACAATACGATCACGCGGTGGAGTGGATCGCTCGCGCGATCCGGCAGGGTCCCGAGCCCAAATATCTTGCGAGCCTGGGAACCGCTCTGCAGCAGCAGGGACGGCGCGAGGAGGCGCTGAAGGCCTTCGACAAGGCGGTGCAGCTTAAGCCGGACGATGCGGAGTTATGGCAATGCATGGGCTCCATTCTCCTGGAGCTGGCGCGCTTTGATCGTGCGCTCCTCAGCTTTCAGCAGGCGCTCAAGCTCAATGCGCGTCATCGGGACGCTGCCTACAAGAGCGGGATTCTCCTGAATCATTTCGGGCGGTTCGAGGAGGCTCTGGCCCATTTTGATCGCTGCGATGAAGTGCTGCCAAACCATGCCCCGACGCTCGTCGGTCGCGTGCGTGCGCTGTACTACCTGAACAGGTTCGAGGAAGCCTTGGTTGACAGCAGACGGGTCTACGCGCTCGATCCTGGCAACGCCGACAATTGCAACACCATCGGCGCCGTGCTGCGGTCGCTTGGCCGATATGAAGAGGCCTTGGGATGGTTAGACAAGGCCCTTGAGGTCAGACCGAACCTGGTGGGGGCCCTTGAAAACAAGATAATCGCGCTGGCTGAACTTCACCGCTTCGATGACGCTTTCGCTCTTTACGACCGCATGAAAGCGCTCAAGCTGAACAACACGCGGACCGATTGGAATGTGTCCGTTTATCACCGGTTGACCGGCAATTTCGAGGCCGGCTGGGTCGGACACGAAGCGCGGTTGAAGTTGCCTTCGGCGACCTATCCAAAATTTCCTCAACCGATGTGGCTCGGCGAGGAAAACATCGAAGGCAGGACCATCCTGATCTGCGCGGACGAGGGGCTCGGAGATACAATTCACTTCGTCCGCTATGTGCCGATGCTGGCCGAACGCGGGGCCCGCGTCGTGCTTGCCGTTCAGAACCCGCTGCGTCATCTCTTGTCGGGTCTGCCCGCTGTCTCGCAATGCATTCCGACGTCGGCGCTGGGCACGTTGTCGGCGTTCGACATGCACTGCCCGATATCCAGCCTGCCGCTGGCCTTCGGGACGCGTCTCGATACGATTCCGGCGATGAAATCGTATCTGCCTTTGCCCCCGCGCAACCGTGTGCAGGCCTGGGAGGAACGCCTCGGCTCTCCTACCAGGCTCCGGGTCGGCTTGGTTTGGTCGGGGCGTCCAACCCACACGAACGATCACAACCGATCGATTCCGCTGCGTACGCTTTCGCGCATCCTCGACGTCGATGCGACCTTTGTCAGCCTGCAGAAGGACCCGCGCCCGAATGATGCAGCGGTGCTGCGGGAACGGAACGACATGATCGATCTGACCGTCCTGCTCACCGACTTCGCAGAGACGGCGGCACTGATCTCCTGCCTCGACCTGGTGATCACCGTCGACACCAGCGTCGCCCATCTCGCCGGCGCGCTGGGCTACCCGACCTGGATCCTTTTGCCTTACACGCCGGACTATCGCTGGCTGCTCGATCGCGACGACAGCCCGTGGTACCCGAGCGTGCGGCTGTTCCGACAGAGCGAAATTCGTGAATATGAGAGTGTGCTTGACCGGGTGCGGGATGAATTGCGGGCGCGGATCACAGCGTTCCGGCCGGAGCAACGATTTACTTTGGCGCGAACATAAGGCTTCGCCCTTGGAAAATCCGCCCTCACAGAATCTGCGGCTCTACCGGTTCTTGTTTACCGGCTTGCGCTTTTCGATGAACGCCGCCATGCCTTCGGCGCGGTCCTCCAGCGCAAATGTCGAGTGGAACAGGTTGCGCTCGACGTTGAGCCCTTCCGTCAGCGGCGTCTCGAAGGCGCGGTTGATGGCTTCCTTCGCCATCGCCGCCGCGGGCCGCGACATCGAGGCGATCTTCTCCGCCGCCGACAACACTTCGTCCATCAATTTGTCCGCGGGCACCACGCGGCTGACGAGGCCGCTCCGCTCGGCCTCCGCCGCATCCATCATCCGCCCGGTAAGGCACAAATCCATCGCCTTCGACTTGCCGACCGCGCGGGTCAGCCGCTGGGTGCCGCCGATGCCCGGGATGGTGCCGAGCGTGATTTCCGGCTGGCCGAATTTCGCGGTGTCGGCGGCGATGATGATGTCGCACATCATCGCGAGTTCACAGCCGCCGCCCAGCGCGTAGCCCGCGACCGCGGCAATCGTCGGCTTGTGGCACTTGGCGACGCGGTCGCCGCCGATCGTGGCGAAGTCGCTGGAAAACATGTCGATGAAGGCCTTGGGTTGCATTTCCTTGATGTCAGCGCCGGCGGCAAACGCCTTTTCGCTGCCGGTCAGGACGATGCATCCGATCCTATCATCGGCTTCGAGGTCGTCGACCGCGGCAGCGATCTCGCGAAACACGCCGAAGGACAGCGCATTGAGCATTTTCGGACGGTTGAGCGTGATGATGCCGACCGCGCCTTTGCTGTCGACAAGGATGTGCTCGAACGCGCTCATGACCCGCTCCACGGCTTGATTTGGGGCACAATGTGCCCGCTGCCGCGGTGGGCTTCAAGTGGGGGCTGCGGTTTTGCGTCCCGGGAGCTTTACGAGAATCGTCAGGCCATGAACATGCGCGCGGCGGAGGCGATGGTCAGCAGCGCGCCGAAACCGATGAAGATCTTCCCGATCAGTGAGGTCTCGTCCCAAATCGAATGCTCGGTGGCGCTCGGCGCCGGGGCCTCGCGTGCGGCCGGCGCTTCGGCCGCGGCGACCAGCGGGTTCGTGGCGGCCGGCTGGGCGTCCGGTGGGCTGGCCGGCGTCGTCTCCGCGGCAATCGCGGCCGGGACATTGGCGGCAGGGGTATCGCTCGACCGCAATTGCGTGTTGGCGTTGGCCATCGGAGGTGAAATGGCGCCTGTCTTGGCGCTCGGATCGTAGACCGCGTCGGCGTTCGAGGCGGCGTGCAGCGGCCCCGCGAAACCCAAGACGACCCCAATTGCGGCTATCAACGCTGAACGCCAGGTTGCCACAGCCATTGGCCATCTCCCCATTTGCGAGTCCCAGACGCCGGTAGAGAGACCTGGGCCGTGACCACAGCGCGGCAGAAAAAGGGAATTTTCGCGCACCACCTGGCGAAAGCGGGGCGACAGCGGCAGCGCGGCGTTGCACAGAAGGTCCGGCCCATGTCAGGCCGCACCGATCGATGTTATGAGGCGAGGCACGCGCGGCATCGGACGGCGCACCCGCCGGCGGTCCGGCACGCGCCGTTGTCGCGCTGCGCCCGTCGATCACTCTAAATCACGACTTCGTGACTGGCGATTTCCGGCGTAACAAATTGAAACATCGACCGAATTGCATGGTGGGAGCGTGCGTGCGCGAACGTGAAGACGAATGGACCGGCCTGATGCGGTCGGCCATAGCTGGAGACAGCGCGGCCTATCATCGCCTGCTCAAAGCGATCACGCCGGTCCTGCGGGCCGCTGCGCGCCGCGGTCTCGCGCGGGCAGGACAACCGGTCGATCAATCCGAGGACATCGTGCAGGACATTCTGTTGGCGGTGCATCTGAAACGGCATACGTGGGACGCCAACGCGTCGTTCGCGCCCTGGCTGTTTGCGATCGCGCGCAACAAATTGATCGATGCGCTGCGCCGGCGCGGCAGGCGGATCTTCGTCAATATCGACGATTTCGCCGAAACGCTCGCCGACCAGCCCGCCGCAGAAACCGCGCCCGCGAGCGAGGTCGCCGCTCAGCTCAACGCGCTGCCGGCGCGGCAGCGCGAGGTGCTGCAATCGATCGCGGTCGAAAGCGCATCGATCAAGGATACAGCGGCGAAATTTGCGATGAGCGAAGGGGCAGTGCGCGTGGCGCTGCATCGCGGGCTCGCGAGCCTCACCGCCAAACTGCGGGAACAATGAGAATGGACACCGATCAGCTCATTCGAACGCTCGCCGCCGATAGCGCCCACCGTGCACCTCGCGTCGGCTTCGTGCTGGCGCTGGCGCTCTTGGCCGCCGCGCCGGTGTCGCTGTTGATTTTCTTCGCCGGGTTGGGCGTCAGGCCCGACGTCATGACGGCGATGCATAATCCGTTTTTCGACCTGAAATTCGCGGTCACGCTGGCGCTCGCGATCTCGGCCATCATGGTCAGCCTGCATCTGTCGCGCCCCGAAGCCTCGCTGCGGGGCTGGGCCTGGCTGTTGATGATCCCGGTCGGAGTGCTTACGGCAGGTATCGCCGGCGAGATGATGATGCCGCAGCGGCTGCCGATGATGACGCGCCTGGTCGGCAGCAACTCGAAGATTTGCATGACGGCGATCCCGCTGATGTCGCTGCCGCTGCTCGTAGCCGCGCTGCTCGGCCTGCGCCATGGTGCCCCGACGCGCCCAGCGGTCGCCGGCGCCATCGCCGGATTGTTGTCAGCAGGACTAGCGGCGACGCTCTACGCCTCGCACTGCACCGACAACTCGCCCCTGTTTGTGGCGACCTGGTACACGATCGCAACGGCGGCCGTGACCGCCGTTGGTGCGCTCGCGGGATCGAAGCTGCTTAAGTTTTAAGTAAGCCGCCGGCGCTGGGCTCTAAGCCGCGGGCGCTGTCTGTTGCATGCGGTGGAAGCGCAGCACCTGCTGCGCCGTCGAGGGCCGCAGTCGTTCATAGGTCTCCTTGCAGGCCTGCAGGTCGGTCGGCTCGCCGCCGGAAAGCTCGTCGCGCATGTGGATGATCGACTTTACCGTCGACCACGACAATCCGGCGACCTTGGCCAGGATCATCACGCCTTCGGCGTGGGTTTCCACCATCATGTTCTCGGCGATCGCAACCGGCACGTTGGCTAGCGCTGCGACCGCGGCATTAGCTTCGTCGAATTTGCCGGCATCGGCAAACTGCTCCACCTGATATTCGTCGAGCCGGCCGTCCTCGAACAGCGATTTGACGAGCGCATGCGCAATCGCCGTCTGCTTGGTGATAGCGGCTGGCGCAGCGCGCGCGCGCCGGGTCGCCTCGCGCACCGCCGTCGGCACTTCGCTGGCCTGTTTCGGATGGGCGGCCTCGAGCCGCTCGCGCACCGCCTCCGAGGCCTTGGCAAGCAGTTTGAGGTAGAGATGCCGCGGCAGCGTCGGCCGCAATCCGAGGCAGGTCGCGAGATTATCGTCGCCCTCGGCGCGGTGGACCAGCCGGCTAAAGCCACGCTCGGAAAATTCGGCGCCGGGATTGTTCACCGTGCTGTGGACGACCTCGTCATTGCCGCGCAGCACCAGCACGTCGGTCACCGCGCCGCTCAGCACGCGGCGGGTTGAAATCGCCATCAAATGGGCCTGGCTCTTGTGTCGTGCGGTGTCGATCAGCGTCTCGTCGTCGAGCCGCTCCGATTGCGACAGCACGGGGCCGGCGATCTCGATGACGTCGTCGTAGGCCAGCGTGCGAATGGTCTGCGGTGGGGCTATGTCGATCGGGGCCAGCCGGTTGGCAAGCAGCGCCCTGGCGGACACCTCGATATGAACGATCAGGCACTGGAAGACGTCGTCGAACAACGCGACCTGGTCGTCGGAATAGTCTACCGAGCCGTTGACGAAGAGGTCGGTGACGCGGCGTAGCGTCTCGACCCGGCGCGCGACGGTTCCGTGCGCGAGCGTGGCCTGTAACTCGTCGAGCAGGCTTTCGGGGGCGGTGGCGGATTTCGAATTCATGGTCTCTGTCCTGGAGCAATATGCAAAACGGCGGCGCTTTCTTTGCCTCCGGAAATGAAGATGGGCTGGTTCAAGCAGTATTAATGCGGTTGCGTCCTTGCGCCTTGGCCGCGTAGAGCGCGCTATCGGCGCGAGCGAGAACGTTGTCGGAATTTTCGTTGGCGCGCAGCACCGTGACACCTGCGGACATCGTCACGCTCATGCCCGCGGAGAACGCGCTCCATTCCAGTTCGGCAATGATTGCGCGCAACCGGTCGAGCATGCCCACCGCGCTCTGCTGGGTCGTATCGGGCAGCACCAAGAGGAATTCCTCGCCGCCGTAACGGCCGAACCGGTCGATCGCGCGGACGTTGGCGAACATGGTAATGGCGAAGGTCCGCAGCACCTCGTCGCCGGTCGGGTGGCCGTAGGCATCGTTGATGCGCTTGAACCAGTCGAGATCGATCAGCGCAATCGCGCAGGGCGCATTGAGGCGATGGGCGCGGCTGATTTCTTCTTCTAGCATCCGCATGATGCAGCGGCGGTTGAAGGCGCCGGTCAGCTCGTCAACCTCGGCGAGCTCCTCGATGCGGCGATAGGCGGCTTTGAGTTCGACGCTGTGCCGGTAGAGCGTTTTTCGAAGCGTGCTGCCGAATAGTCCCACATAGGCGCACTGGCCGATGATCAGAACAAAGCAGAGCATCGCGGCAAGGCGCTCGGTTTGCGTGCTCACCGGCATCCCAACGGGGAGGTCGGTAAACAGGAAAACCGCAATCAAGCCTGTGGTTGCGAGAGTCCAGGTAATCGTCGCCTGCCGCGACGTCATGCGTAGCGCGCCGAATCCGAAGATCAGGAACAGAACGCTGATAAATGCAAACGCGATCTTCGGTACCGCTAGCAGAAAGCCCAGCTGTATGACGACGTGACTGACGACCTGAAACACGGTCAGATAGTGGTCCTCGAATTTGTCGCTGAAGTTCGTTTCGGATAATACGGCGAAAAATCCGATCACCGTCAGGCCGCACAGGAAATAAGCGGACGGAACGATGATCGAGATCGTTCCGGCATAGGAATAGAGCCATAGAACGGACGCGCCGAGCGAGTAACTGACTACCTGTACGGCGTGCATCTGGCGGCGCTGTCTCGCGCGGCGCAACAGCACCTTGGCCGCCGGCTTGGGGCCCACGCTTTCCAGTTCAGCCGCAATCGGATTCAGAAAAGGCGACGCCGTCGTGCCCATGTTCTCGCCGTTTGGTGGTAACCCACTCGCGAAAAATCTAAGTCGGAAAGCCTTTAGGTTTGGTATCTTTGGGAACCAAATCCGGGGCGGCGAGGCCCTTGTTCGGCAATGGAAATTAGCCGGAATTTAGGGATGATGCGGGGTGGCGGCTGCCAGGGTGGCGGATGGGGCCGGGCAGACGCTGCCTGGTTGAGGCGGCCCTGGTAAGGTCGGCCCGAGGCCGGGTAGCGAAGGAGGTTTTTCTATACCATGGTAGCATATTTCCCCTGCAGGCTGCCGCCGGTCGGCAGAGAGGTGCGGAAGGTATTGCTTTTGTGAGGTAGATCACAGATGTGGCTTTCGAGTTGGGATAAATTAAAGAATCTTGCCCTTGGCGTCGAACCGGCGGCCAACCCAATCCGACCAACCTTGCGAGACGGACATTGAGCGCGACACAGGCGGCTTCAGACGGCGTTCTGATCGCCAGGATCGCTCAAGGCGACCGCCTCGCCATGCAGGTGCTGTACGGAAGGCACCACGTCAGGGTGTTTCGCTTCGGGCTTCGGCTCGTGCGCGACGAACAGGTTGCGGAAGACCTCATCAGCGAGGTTTTTCTCGATGTGTGGCGTCAGGCCGGCAAGTTCGAAGGCCGATCCGCCGTCTCCACCTGGCTCTTGGCGATTACGCGATTCAAGGCCCTCTCGGCGCTGCGGCGCAGGAAGGACGTTGAACTGGAAGACGAGGCCGCCAACGCGATCGAGGATACGTCCGACGATCCGGAAGTCTCGGTACAGAAGAAGGATACCAGTGCAGCGTTGCGCAAGTGCTTGTCGGCCCTTTCGCCTGATCACCGGGAGATCGTCGATCTCGTCTACTACCACGAGAAGTCCGTGGAAGAGGTGGCCGAAATCGTCGGGATACCGGAAAACACCGTGAAGACGCGCTTGTTTTATGCGCGCAAGAAATTGGCCGATCTGCTGAAGGCAGCCGGCGTGGAGCGAGGCTGGCCATGATGGCATTGAGCAAGAGAATGCTGGAAGAAGAGCCCAGTGAAATCGAGATGCTGTTGCCTTGGCATGCCGCCGGCACGTTGAGCGCGCGCGATGCGCGCCGCGTCGAGGAAGCGCTGGCGCGCGATCCCGCGCTCACCAAACAATACGCCGTGATACGCGAGGAGTACGCCGAGACCATCGATCTCAATGAGAGCCTGGGGGCGCCGTCGGCGCGCGCCATGCAGAAACTGTTTGCGGCGATCGACGCCGAGCCCGCGCACGCGCCGCAGGTCTCGTTCAATGTCGCTTCGCGCATTGCCGCCTTCTTTGCAAGCCTTTCGCCACGGACGCTCGCCTGGTCGGCAAGCTTGGGTGCGCTCGTGCTTTTGCTGCAGGCCGGCGTAATTGGCGCGGTGCTGATGAAGAACCACTCGTCCGCCACCTATCAGACGGCGTCGTTGAGCACCAACGAACAGATCACGCGGGCGCTGGGGCCGGAGCCGCCGCGGGCGCTGGTGCGGTTCGCGCCGGACGTGCGCATCACCGACATTACCGCGCTGCTCGACCGTTACCACGCCTCGATCATCGACGGGGCGAGGGGAGGCATGTTTCGGCTGCAATTCGGCGATCAAGCGATGAGCAAGGAAGAAGTCGCGAGCCTGATGAGCAAGCTGCAGGGCGACAAGATCATTTCTCTTGCGGTGGCGGCGCCGTAACAGGCGCGTCGTACTTCGCTAGGTCCGAGGCCCAATGGTCCACGACGGTGCAGACTTTCGGATTTGGACGCGCCGCGTCGCGCTGTGGGCGGCCGCATCGGCGTTGATCTGTTTGACCGGCACTGCGGCCGACGCGCAGAGCTTCATGCGCTCGCCCAATCTCAACATCGCCCCGCGCATTCCGACCCTCCATCCGAATATCGCGGGGCGGCTCAACGCCAATGTCGCAGGCCGCGTCAATGGCGCCCACATAAGTAGCGCCAAGGTCCCAGGCGGCGCGAATGGCGCCAACATTGCGGGCCACGTGAGCAGCGATGGCCCAGTCAGAGTGTATACCAATACCGCGGGCACCAATGTCGTGGGCCGTGCAACTACCGTCACTGTCACGGGTCCTGCGAATCCTCCGGTGAATGCCAATGTCGGCCCGACGCCGGTCCGGGATCCCGGACCGAGGTTGACGCCGATCATCGCGGTGATACCGCAGCTTCCCTATGTGCGCTATTCGCCGAACCTCTATCCGGCCTGCAGCTCCGCCTATCGCGATAGCGATGGCGAATGCCTGGATCCGCCAATTCTCGCAGTCGGAGGCGGTGGTGGCGGCGGTCCGGCGCGCAGGGGTAGTAACGGCGCCCCGCGCGCCAACGTCGTGCAGACCACGCTCAATTCGCGCACGATCGCGGGCGAAATCGTCGCCGAGATCGATGGCGCGCTCTCCGACACGCAGGCCGACGAACTAGCCCGCCGTCACGGGTTGACGCGCATCGGTTCCCAGACTTTTCCGCTGATCGGCGCGACCATCGGTCTGTTCCGCATCACCGACCGCCGCTCGGTGGAAACCGTGAGCCGCGAATTCGCCACCGAGGCCAGCGTTCATTCGGTACAGCCGAACTTCCGCTATTTGCTGCAGGAATCGAAGACGGTGCTGGGCGAGGGCGATCCGGCGCAATATGCCTTGCCTAAGCTCCGATTGCCCGAGGCGCATGTGCTTTCGCGGGGCGCCAACGTCAGGATCGCCGTGATCGATTCCGGGATCGACGCCCGCCATCCGGAACTCGCAGGCTCGATCGCCGAAACCTTCGATGCGCTCGCGAGCCGAGAAGGGGCGCATGTTCACGGCACCGGTATTGCTGGTGCGATCGTCGCGCACGCGCAGCTGATGGGCGCGGCTCCTGCGGCGAAGCTTCTAGCGATCCGCGCCTTCGGCCAGTCGCCAAATGGCGCGGAAAGCAATTCCTTCGTGATCCTGAAGGCGTTGGACTACGCAGCTATGCATGGCGCGCAGATCATCAATATGAGCTTCGCGGGGCCGAAGGATGCGCTGATCGAGCGGGGGATCGCAGCGACGGCCACCAGGGGCATCGCGATGATCGCCGCCGCTGGCAATGCGGGCGCGAAATCGCCGCCGTTGTTTCCGGCCGCCAATCCGAACGTGATTGCGGTCGGCGCCACCGATGCCGAGGACAGGCTGTTTGCGGCGTCGAACCGCGGCAGCTACATCGCGCTCGCCGCGCCCGGTGTCGATATCTTCCTGCCCGCGCCGGACGACAAATACCAGATGACGTCGGGAACCTCGTTTTCCGCGGCTTTCGTCAGCGGCGTGGCTGCGCTGATGCTGGCGCGCAATCCTGCGTTGCGATCGGAAGAGCTGCGCGCAATCCTCATGAAAACGGCGCACGATTTGGGCTCACCGGGTCGTGATGATCTTTTCGGCGCCGGCGAAGCCGATGCCTACGCGGCGGTCCAGGCTGTCACTGCGCAGCCGTCGACGCCGGTTGCCGCATCGGAACCGCCCAATCCGCGCGAAACCGCGCCGGAACAGAAGGAAACGCCGGCGATTCGCGCCCTCAGCCCTTCGGTTACGATGATGGCGGTCGAAAAACCGGCCCCGAAGGATTCCGTTCGGCCCAGCGCGCAATAGCTTTTTCGGCCCGAATATCCTTCCCCGAAGCTTAAAAAAAATCGTACCTCCTTTTGAACGTGCGGTGGGCCCACCGCGACCAATTTATGTGGGAGCGGAACCCGCTTCCCAACGGCTATATTCGGCGCGAGCGCCCATCCACCCCAAGCGCCCATATGGCTTGACCCGTCCGGTTGTCCCCCCGGACGGGTCATTTCGTTTTGGCGATATTTCGCGCGACGACCTGCAACGGCATGACGCGGTCGTGCGGCTTAACTGCGCAGCGCCGGAAACCCCGTATGACTACGGCCCGCACAACTACTGCTTGTCGCGTTCTCGCGTGTCCATCGCTGGACAAACAAAAACTTTTCCACAAGATAAAATCGTCACGTTTTGTTGATTCGCCTCCGTTGCGTCTTGCCCCGTTGCGTCTTGCCCCGTTGCGTCTTGCATCCGTTTCTCTCTCACGGGCTGGTTCATGACACATCGCCAAGACGCGGCCGTCAGCCGCGATCTCGTCGCGCGCTGGTGCGCGCTTGCCGAGCAAAGGCTGGAATATCTTACCGCAATGTTCGAGAGCGGCCGCTGGCGCCGCTATTACGGTGAACTCGCTTTTCTCGAAAACATCCAGGAAGCCAAGACCGCGGTGGAGAGGTGGCGCCGGCTTTCGACGCCCGAAGCCGCGCGCGAAAATCCCGCGATCGACATCGCCTGGCAGGTGATGCCGTCGGCGTCGATCATGGTTCGGCCCGCGTTCGACGTCCCCGTGACGGCCGAGAAGGCGAACGAAGCCTCGTCCGCGCCGGCGGTGGATCTCGTCGCGCTGGAACAGGCGCTCAACGAGGTCCTTGTGCCGGCGTTGAGCGCGATCGAGCAGCGCTACCCGCTCTTGCGCAACGCGCTCTAAGATCGTTAACGCCGCACCGCGTTGGTGCCGATCACGACCTGGGCGTAGTGCTGCGCGTCCTCGCCGGATAAATCCGGCGTGACGATGTGGGCGTGATTGAGTCCGACCACGGCGCCGCGCGGTGTCTCGGAGATCATGTTGTTGTTGACGAGCGCGGTGCCGGCGCCCGTGGTCACCGACACGCCGATGCCGGCAGAAGCTTTGCGGATCACGTTGCCCGTGATCGCGACGTCGCGCAGATATTTGCCCCAGCCGGCAACGATGCCAAATGACGGCGCATTCTCGATCACATTGCCGGTGACCGACGCATCGGCCTCTACATAGATGCCGATGCCCGCATCGTCGTCGGGCGCGGTCCCGATCGGCCGCTTCGGCAACAGGTTGCGGATGACGTTGCCCTGCACGGCCGCGATGTGCCCGCCCTCGTTGAAATTGCAGACGGAGACGCCGAATGCGGCGCCGTCAATGGTGTTGTCGGCGATCACCGCGCCCTCGAACGAGAACTCCGAATACAGCGCGACCTCGCGGACGTCGCTGATACTGTTGCCCGATATCTGGATGTTGGCGGCCGAATTGCCGCGCACCGCGGAATAGTTGCAGTTCTTGATGCGATTCCCGCGCACGATGACGTTGCCGGCGCGGAATGCGTTGATGGCGTTGCCGTATTGCCCGGAGCCGCCGGGGCCAGCCTTGATGTCCTCGATGCGGTTGTCCGCGACCAGCGTGCCGTCGTCGCCGATGGCGGTGCGCAGGACCTCGATGCCGTTATCGTTGGTGCGGGAAATCGTGTTGCGCGAGACGATCAGGCCCCGCGCGTCGAACGACACCACGGCGGTCGCCGCCATGTCGGTGAAGATATTACCGCTGACGTCGCCGGAAACCTGCTCGAACCAGGCGCCGTTGCCGCCGCTGCCGGTGATCTCGCAATCGGCGATGCGGATATCGCGGCCGGCAAGGCAGTGGATCAGGCCGCGCCGCGCCGGCAGGGGCAGGCTGGCGCCATCGACCGTGATGCCCGACAGGCCGAGGTGGTCGGCGCCTTCGGCTGAAAGCATCGACGGGCCGCCGGTGAACACGAGTCTGGTCGCGCCGCGGACGCCGATGAGTTGGGTGCCGCTCTGCAGCCGCAGCGGGCCTGTCCGATAGACGCCCGGCGGCAGCGCCAGCGGCGCAGCAGCGCGAGCGGCCTCGTCAATGGCGCGCTGCAGGTTTCTGGTTTGATCCTCTAAGCTGTCGGGCCGCACGCCATATTGCGTGGCATCGCGTCCGAGCGTCGAGGTGAGCGGTGCCGCGCGTACGGGCTCGGATGGCATCGCGAGCGCGCCGGCCATGCCGGCAGCCGATGCACCAATAAGCCGACGGCGATTGACGTCCATCTGGAGCGACTCCTGCAGCCCCCAAGTAACGCAATAATGCGGTATCACGCGGCAGAGCCGAGCGCGGAACAGGGCGATTGTTGGGGGTAGGGTTAAAATCTTTACCCCACAGATCAAGGTGATCACCGCGGGTGGGCAAAGGCGCTCTTGCGCCGTGCCCACCATCTCTCTCCACATCGTCGTCCTAGTTGTGGGCACGACGCGTAGCACCATGCGCTGGCGATCGATAACCTCAGGCTTCAGGCGGGTCGCCTCGGAAATACGTAGGCCGCCGCCCTCCCGCAGCCCTTGCCGAGTTGCAATGCCCATAGCTGGGGCGATTTCAGTGCCCCGCGGTTCCGTCCAACACGTTTTTAGCCCACCGGGCGTGGATCAGAATCCTGCGCTCAACCGCGCTGCCAGTGGCCGCGCCGCCGGGATAAAAACGCTCTGCGAAATGTGGCCGGCCACATTTGATGCCGGAAATCCGCACGCCACGATCTGTGGGAGCCGGGGGCGGGCGACCGCCTCCGGCGACCCGGTGGGAGGAGTCGTGAGACTCCCCCCTATCCCGATTTGCCCACCCTCATATGGGGCCTCTTGAGTCAAGCATCCTAACTGGGGCTTGGGTTTTATTTTTATCGCATGGCGCAGCGGCGGTGCGCGGAGCCATGCGTAGCGCAGCGTACCGCCGCGGTCGACGCGCTCAGGGACTAGCTTCCGGCGATTTATGCAGCTGCTCACTGCATCACCTCATATCCGGTCGGACCGCCATGGGCTGAGCCACCGCAATGCTTGAAGGGTCGAACACGTAGTTCGTGATCCCCGCCGCCATCAGAAGCCGATGCAGCCAAAACCCGTCATAACCAGCCTCGTAGCAACTCACCACCGCGGGGACCGCTCCCAGCGTCCGTGCCGCCCGATCGCGCACCCGATCGATCAGCGCCAGCAGGCCCGCGTGATCACCGCCCTGCACCTTGTGCCGGGAAATCTTATCCTTGTCCGGACTGTGCATCGTCACCAACCAGGTCTTCTGGCTCAGTTCGATGGCAACAAAAATCGTGTTAATACGGTCTGTGATGGGCGTGCTTACGGTGGATGCTTGCATCTGACGTCTCCATGGGTTCGAGTGTGCAAACCCAAACCTAACGGATGCACGCTCATCACCCCATGGAATCTACGAAATCTGCATCTGTTGCCTCGTCACCTTCACCAATTCCAGCAGCATGGCCTCGCCGGCATCGACCAGTTCTTCCAGCGTGATCCGGTACGCCGTTCCGTTATGCTGTGGCGTGCCGTCGCGGGCGAGCAGCGGGATATGGACGAAGGCGGCGAGGCGCGGGCCGTTGTCGTTGCGGACGGCTTCGATGGCGCGCCAGCTCAAGTAGTTGCAGAGATAGCTGCCGGCGTCGCGCGAGGCGCGGGCGTCGATGCCGGTGCTGCGCGCCGCGCGCAAGAGATTTGCCGTATGCGGGCCGAACATCATGGCGTCGGCGCCATCGACGATCGACCCTTTTCGCGCATGGGTGCGATCGGCATCGGGAAATCGCGTGGTGACGGCATTGCGGGCGCGGGTTTCGACCCGGACATGGGTGGTGCGGTCGGCGAGACCGAAACTCAATAGCGCCTGTGGCCGCAGCCGCGCGACCAGTTCGGGCAATTCGCGATCAACGGTCCCGTACGCGACGTGGAAGATGTGGCTTAAGAGCTCGACGTCGTGGAATGCCGGGCGGCGCAGCTGGGTGAGCCGCTCCACCAGCGGCATGGTCGGATTATAGGGCGCACCGGGAAACGGGCCAAAACCGGTGATGAGGATGCGCAGTTTCTCGCTCACTTCAGCATCTCCGCAATCTGTTGCGCCGCCAGCGCCGGTGAGGTTCGCCCTTCGGCGACCTCGGCCTCGAGCTTTTTCACCTTGCCGCGGACGGACGCGTCCGCACGCAGCCGCGCCAGCATCCGCTGCTCCAGCATCGACCACATCCACTTCACCTGCTGCCCGCGCCGGCGCGCGGCAAACTCGCCTGACGCGTTCATCGCGCTCCGATGATCGAGGACATTCTGCCAGAGCTCACTGATGCCGGTGCCGGTCAGCGCCGAATAGGTCATGACCGGCGGTTGCCAGTGCGCGGAGCGGGGCGAGAGGATATGCAGCGCGCTGCGATAATCGGCGGCGGCGTGGTTGGCGCGCTTGACGTTGTCGCCATCGGCCTTGTTGACCGCGATCAGGTCGGCGAGCTCGACCAGCCCCTTCTTGATGCCCTGCAATTCGTCGCCGGCGCCCGGCAGCATCAGCGCCAGGAAGAAGTCGGTCATGTCGCAGACCGCGGTCTCGGACTGGCCGATGCCGACGGTCTCCACGAGGATCACGTCGAAGCCTGCGGCCTCGCAGAGCAGCATTGCCTCGCGCGTCTTTGCCGCGACCCCGCCGAGCGTGCCGGAGGCGGGCGAGGGGCGGATATAGGCGAAATCGGAGGCGGCAAGCCGCGCCATCCGCGTCTTGTCGCCGAGGATCGAGCCGCCGGTGCGGGCCGAGGAGGGGTCGACCGCAAGCACCGCGACCTTGTGGCCGCGCTCGATCAGGTGGCTCCCGAGCGCGTCGATGGTAGTGGATTTGCCGACCCCTGGCGAGCCGGTAATGCCCACGCGGATCGCCTTGCCGGTTAGGGGCAACAGCGCTTGCACCAGATCGCGCGCGGCGGCCTGATGGTCACCGCGCCGGCTCTCGATCAGCGTGATCGCGCGCGCCAGCGCCGCGCGGTGGCCGGCGCGCAGCTCTTTTGACAGGGCCGTGATGTCGACGGGAACGGTTTTGGACCGGATCATGCCTCCGTTTACAACGTCGGGGCGGATCGGGCGAGGGGGAGCGGCGCGGTGTGCACCGCTCAGGTTCCGCAAAGCTTTTGATCGTCGAGTAGTTTGCGCATCGGTCCATCCGTTACGGCCGCGCATAGCTGGCGAGCGGTCGCAAGCGCCTCTTCCCGATGGTCCCTGTTAAGCGCAATTGCCAATATCACCCGCAAGCCATCGGCAAGTTGTGCTGGCAATATCGGGCGCCAGAGAGCTTCTTCGGAAAGGCCGGCGCGAGCCTGTTTTTCCGCGCCTGCCATCCAGCAGTTCGGCGGCTACAGCGCGTCCCAACCGGAGTGAATTGGGATTCCCAAGACGCGCCGGCGGAGCGAGTCTGACGCATTGATTCGCCGGAGGGCTGACCGATGCGGGGACCGTATCCTGGGGACTTGAGAGTTCGCGTGATCGAGTTCGTCGAGGCAGGGGGATCCCGACGTGATGCTGCCGAACACTTCCAGGTCAGCGCGAGTTCCGCAATCCGCTGGCTGCAACGCTTTCGCGAAGATGGGACGTCCGAACCGATGCCCCGTGGAGGGGGCGCGTCCCCGTTGGAGAAGTATTCGCAGCAAATTCTCGACCTTATCGGCGAGCAACGGGACCTTACGTTGAGAGCTCGTTTCGATGCTGCGTAAGCGACGTATCTCCGCGAGCCGCAGCGCACTGTCGCGCTTCTTCGCTCGCCATGACATCACCTTCAAAAAAAAGCCCGCGGGCGGAGGAGCGCAAGCGCGCTGACGTGGCTCGCGCGCGCCGACGCTGGATCCGTGAGCAAGGCTGGCTTGATACCAAGCTTGCGTAAGGCTGCCGAGCGCACAATCGAAGGACTGCACCGATGTGTCCGATCCTTCATCCGGAGTCTCGATCCCTCTGAATGCGAGAGGTATTTTAGGCACGCAGGCTATGACCCACTATGACTGGGACGCGCTGTAGCAGATAGCGGGGGCGGGAATCGCGCGGATAGCGCGCGATCAACTAGGTAGCGTGGGCCGACATCTCGGCGTTCGTCTGCGGAAGCTCGTCGGATGGGACGAGCTTCGTCGAAAAAGCAATGTTCTGATAACCGTGCGGGACGGAGATGGCGGGGTAGGCCAGCAACGCCACTCCCGCGATTGCAATCGTTGCAGCAACCCCGCGCAAGCCCGGCCACGGCTCGCGCGGCGACCGGACCGCCAGCATGACCAATCCGACCGCGGCACCGGCGATCGCGCCGCCAAAATGGCTCGCATAGTCGATCTGATCGCCCTGTAGCGCGCCCGCAGGCGCCAGCAGCGAGGGATCAGCACATAGACCGCGTTCAGCTGCAGGCCGGTACGAATGGGTCCGCGCTGGCGACCAGCATGGCGGCGAACAGGCCCATGATGGCACCGGAAGCGCCGACTGAGACGATCGATGCGGGCGTAAGCGCAAGTGCTAGCAACGACCCGCCCAGCCCGCCAATCACATAAATCGCGCCAAACCATGCGCTCCCAACGAGGTTTTCGAGACTGCGGGCCGCCAGGAAAAGAGCGATCGCATTCATCGCGAGATGAGTTGCGTCCGCGTGCAGGAAGGGGCCGAAAGCAATCGATACCATTCACCGAATTGCAGAACGAGATTTGGCACCAGTCCACCAAAGGCCACCAAGGTGAGGGTCGTCGGTTCAAGCAGATTGGTCCATGGACCGACACCGTAGACGAGCTCGGCCGCGAATATGCAGGTCAACGCCGCCAGAATTGCAGCGGTGACAACAGGAAAGGATGGCTTCGGGATTGCAACGACCGGCGGTGCCAAGTCGGCGTCGGACGGACGCGGTTCCGCGAGAAGTTTTTCAATGAACCGCTATAAGCGCCGTTCGTGAACCAGTTCGCGTTGCTGCTCCATACCTCTCCTGACGCCGTATCGGCGGTCACGGCGAAAGGAAGGACCTTTGCGCGCAAAGACGATCGCCTCAGGAGTCCTAATCGCTGTGGTTGATCGGCGGAGCCGGGACCGACTTCGACGATCCCGATAGAAACCGGCATCTTCGCGCGATTTATCTTTCCGGTGTATTTCAAGCAGGCTTCACCGATCCGCCGCACCTGATCGACATCGAGACTGAAAGCCGCTTGCGGATTGGTCTCTCGATCGACGATGCAGAGGATCGTGAATGCGTAGCCGTCCGCATAGGTATGGCCAGATAGACTGAAAAAGCTTCGTGGACGGCAAGACCGCTTCAATAGCAGGGCTCGCGTTCCACGTAGCGAAACCGATCAGCCTCAATGCCGGAGTCCAATATGACCCGAGCCTACTGCAGCGCGGTACTCAATCATCCCATGGAGACCGTGTGGTCGCTGATCCGCGATTTCAACAACTATCCGGCCCATATCGACGGCGTCAGCGAGAGCGTGATCGAGGACGACAAGCGCGGCGACGTGGTCGGCGCGGTCAGGCGCTTTTGCTATCTCGGCAATTGGGTGCGGCAGCGCCTGGTGGGCCACTCCGACGAGCAGCACAGCCTGATCTATCAAGGATCGAGCCGCTGCCATTTCCGCAAGGTAACTTGCCGGAATCACCCTCGCCGACGGGCTACGAAGGCACCATGCATCTGCGTGGGATCACCGAGGGCGACCGCACATTGATTGAATGGGCCGTCACCCTCGACGCCTTGCCGCAGGACGCCGACCAATGGCAGACGCTGTTTCCATCCTGGATTCCGGAATCGACAAATTCCCTGGCCGGGCCTTGGCTCGACGCGCGCCTGCGGGGCGATAAGCGGTGGTCACCGCGTGCCGTCGTCGTCACCGTCGGGCCGGGCGCCGCCGAAAATCCGCTGGCCCTCCGGCGTTAGGTAAGGTTTCAGTGTCTCCCACGGCACGAACGCGACGTACTGGCCCTCGACATAGGGGCCGACCACATAGGGCGGATAGTGGAAGGTCAGTCCGGAGCTTTTGCCGGCGTCGGTCGAGGGCGCCAGCGTCACCGCGCCGATCTTCAAGAGTTTCGGTTCAACCCCCTTGAACCATTCGTGCGTCGCGGTCTCGCTGGAATCGCGCTTCTTCTTTTCGATCTTCAGTGAGGCAATGACGCCTTTCAGCATCGCCTGCATGATCGGACCATTGTCGGCGGTCTCAGTGAAGAACGGGCGGATGCTGATGCGCTTTTTGGCGGCCTCGTCCCAGATGATGGTGTCGACATCCGTGTTCGGATGTGCGCCGTGGGTGTCCAAGTAACCGTCCCTGACGATACTCACATAGCGATCGGCGACGACGGAGCGGACCAAATATTTGCGTGCGAACGACCAGCCGCCATCGCGGAAGAACTGTGGATCCTGCGAGGCCGCGGCCTCGGCTGCGTTCTTGTCCATCCACCTCTTGCCCTCGGCGAGGCAATCCGCCGATAGTGCCGGGTTGGCCTTGATCCTGTCGTCGAGAAAAACGCTGGCCTCGATCGCCTTAGTCTTGATCGCGGCGTCCGGCTTCGGATCGGTGGCAAGCGCCGGCGTCGGCAAAAAAGCGGCGGCACCGATCAAGAAAATCCCGCGAGCGAAATGCAATACAGCGGCGCGCAAGCAAAAATCCTTTGAAACAATATCGACATGTCGTAATTACTCCGCCGCCTCGCTATGGCCGAGCCGGGCGTTGAGCTTGTGGATCAATTCTTCGGCGGCGTCCGCAATCACCGTGCCGGGCGGGAAGATCGCTTCGGCGCCGGCCTTGTACAGCGCGTCGTAATCCTGCGGCGGCACCACGCCGCCGACGATGATCATGATGTCCTCGCGGCCCTGCTGCTTCAGCGCTACCTTCAGTTCCGGCACGGCGGTGAGATGCGCCGCCGCCAGCGATGACACCCCCAAAATGTGCACGTCGTTTTCGACCGCTTGCCGCGCGGCTTCGTCTGCGGTCGCAAACAATGGTCCGATATCGACGTCGAAGCCGACATCGGCGAAGGCGGACGCGATCACCTTCTGCCCGCGGTCGTGGCCGTCCTGGCCGATCTTGGCGACGAGGATGCGCGGCCTGCGGCCCTCGGCTTCCTCGAAGGCGTCGATCAGCGCCTGCAGCTTTTCGACCCGGTTGGACATGGCGGATGCCTCGCGCTTGTAGACGCCGGTGATGGATTTCACCTCGGCGCGGTGGCGGCCGAACACCTTTTCCATCGCGTCGGAAATTTCGCCGACGGTGGCTTTGGCCCGCGCGGCATCGATCGCGAGCGCGAGCAGGTTGCCATTGCCTTCGCCCGCGCTGCAGGTCAGCGCGGCCAGCGCCGCGTCGACGTCGTCCTGGCTTCGCTCGGATCGCAGCCGCCTGAGCTTGTCGATCTGCAGTCGCCGCACGTTGGAATTGTCGACTTTCAGGATATCGATCGGCTTCTCGTCGACCGGCTTGTATTTGTTGACGCCGATCACCGCCTGCCTGCCGGCATCGATCCTGGCTTGCGTCTTGGCGGAGGCTTCCTCGATCCGAAGCTTTGGCACGCCGGCCTCGATCGCCTTCGCCATGCCGCCAAGCTCTTCGACTTCCTGGATGTGACCCCAGGCCTTCGCGGCGAGATCGCGGGTCAGCCGCTCGACATAATAGGAGCCGCCCCAGGGATCGATGATGCGGGTGGTGCCGCTTTCCTGTTGCAGGAACAATTGCGTGTTGCGCGCGATCCGGGCGGAGAAATCGGTCGGCAGCGCCAGCGCCTCGTCGAGCGCATTGGTGTGCAGCGACTGGGTATGGCCTTGCGTCGCCGCCATCGCCTCGATCGTGGTGCGCATCACGTTGTTGTAGACGTCCTGCGCGGTCAGCGACCAGCCGGAGGTCTGGCAATGCGTGCGCAAGCTGAGCGAACGCGGGTCCTTCGGGTCGAACGGTTTTAGGAGCTTCGCCCAGAGCAGCCGTGCCGCGCGCATCTTAGCGACTTCCATGAAGAAGTTCATGCCGATCGCCCAGAAGAACGACAGCCGCGGCGCAAAGCGGTCGACGTCGAGGCCGGCGGCGAGCCCGGCGCGCAAATATTCGACGCCGTCGGCGAGCGTATAGGCGAGCTCGAGGTCCTGCGTCGCGCCGGCTTCCTGCATGTGATAGCCGGAGATGGAAATGGAGTTGTACTTCGGCATCTTTTGCGAGGTGTACGCAAAGATGTCCGAGATGATCCGCATCGATGGCGTCGGCGGATAGATATAGGTGTTGCGCACCATGAACTCTTTCAGGATGTCGTTCTGGATCGTTCCCGAAAGTTTCTCCGGCGGCACGCCCTGTTCCTCGGCCGCCGCCACGAACAGCGCCAGAATTGGCAGCACCGCGCCGTTCATGGTCATCGACACGCTCATCTGGTCGAGCGGGATGCCGGCGAACAGCGTGCGCATGTCGTAGATCGAATTGATTGCGACGCCGGCCATGCCGACATCGCCGGAGACGCGCGGGTGGTCGGAGTTGTAGCCGCGATGGGTCGCGAGATCGAAGGCGACCGACAGGCCCTTCTGCCCGGCCGCGAGGTTGCGGCGATAGAAGGCGTTGGAGTTTTCCGCCGTGGAGAAGCCGGCATATTGCCTGACCGTCCAGGGCTGGTTGACATACATGGTCGGGTAGGGGCCGCGCAGATAGGGCGCGATGCCGGGCCAGGTCTCGAGGAAATCGACGCCGTCGAGATCGGATTCATTGTAGTCAGGCTTGACGAGGATGCCTTCGGGCGTGAGCCATGGTTCGGCCTTGCCGGGAATCTCGACGCCCGCGGTCTTTTCAAAGGCGATATTGGCAAAGTTCGGGATGCGGCTCATGGGTCCCATCTTAGCACAGGCGGTCGTTTCAGGTCGCTGCTCAATCATGATCCGGATGCTGGTGGTTGACGATAGTACCCATCTTCTCCGACCCGTAATTCTGCAGTGTGGTCTGGCTTGGCATATTGGCGATCCCTACCACCCAGCCGAGCCGGGATTCGGTGCCATATTGCCGGGTCGGAATCAGCCGGTCCGGCCGGTCGAAGGCGCCGGTCATGATCTCGATCCGGGGACCGTCGATGCGGCGGAAGCTCAAGGGCGTGCCACAGTCGGCGCAGTAGTCGCGCTCCGCGATGGAGGAGGAGCGGAACGCCGCCGGCTTGCCGCGGGTCCAGGTGAAATCCTCCTTTTCGATGTCGGCGAAGGAGGCAAACGGTGCGCCCGACGCCTTCTGGCACATCCGGCAATGGCAGACGCTGACCTTGACAGGCGCGGCCTTGAGCGCAAAGCGAATGGCACCGCATTGGCAGCCGCCAGTCAGAACAGATTTGGTCTCCGACGTCATGCTCGCTCCGTCTATTCGTAAGCCTTTTGCAGGGTCGTCAAGGCGTCGCCGCCGCCGGCGAAGATGAAGTCATTGATCCCGGCACCGCGCAACGCCGCTTCCTGCTCACCGGGCCGCCCTGCCATATAGATATGCTTGGCGCCGGCACTTTTCAGGGCCTGCGCGGCGGCGGCGGCGTGCTGGGTATAGACCTTGTCGGCGGAGCACAGGCACACCAGCGCGGCGCCGGATGCCTTGTAGGCGGCGGCGAGCGCGGCGAAATCGGAAAATCCGTCGCTGTCGATTGCCTCGATCCCGCCGGTCTCGAAAAAGCTGCGGGCAAAGGTCGCGCGGGCGGCGAAGTCGGCGGCCGTGCCGAGATTGGCCAGGAAGATGCGCGGCCGCATTCCCCTGGCTTTCAGGATCTGGTCCGAACGGTCGCGCAAGCGCTCGAACGGTTCCGCGAGCCGCTTCGCTTGCAGCGCATCGAATTTGATGGTCGCTTCGCCCGAGGTCGCAAGTGCGGCCGGCTTCACATCCTCGATGGCGACACCTGCCTCCTGCAGGTTGGGGAACTCACTGGCACCGGTCAGCACTTCCTTGCGCCGCGCGATGTTTTGCTCACGCGCTTTGCGCGTCGCCGCGACCTTGCCCTGGATCAATCCCCGTTGAAGCGCAGCGAAGATGCCGCCGGCCTTCTCGATCCCCTGGAACAGCGACCAGGCAGCCTCGCACAGCTCCTGCGTCAGGCTCTCGATGCCGCCGGAACCGGCCGCCGGATCGGATGCCTTGGCGAGGTTGGACTCCTCCAGCAAAATGAGTTGCGTGTTGCGCGCCACCCGCCGCGCCAAGGCGTCCGGCAGCCCGAGCGCTAGGCTGTGCGGCAGCACGGTTACCGCGCTGGCGCCGGCAAGGCCGGCGGCGAATGTCGCCATGGTGGCGCGGAGCATGTTCACGTAGGGATCGCGCTGGGTTTGCATGCGCCACGCAGTCTCCGCGGCGATGAAGACCGGCTGCGGTGCAAGCCCGCAGGCCTGCTCGACGCGCGCCCAAAGCAGCCGCAGGGCGCGGAATTTCGCCATGGTCAAAAACTGGTCGGCGTCGGCGCTCAGCCGGAACGACACGGCCGAGCGAGCCGCATCGAGCGCGATGTGGCCTGCTTCGAGCGTGCGCAGATAGGCGACCGCGACAGCCAGCGCGAAGGCCAGTTCCTGCGCTTCCGATCCGCCCGCGTCGTGCACTGGACGCCCGTCGGCGAGTGCAAACGGCCCCTTGAAGCCGCGGCCCAACAGCTGGCCGATGACGGTCGCAAACGGCTTCTCCATCTCGCCCCACGCCGCGACCGCAGCGCCGCGGACGGCCATCGTGCTCAGCGCCTGATAGTTGAAGCGAACGTCGACCATCGCGGGATCGACGCGTTGGGCTTCGATGAAGGCCGCGAGGTTCGCGCCCGCATTCCCGCGCCCCAGCACGGGATTGAGCGCGATCGAAATTCCGGCGTCGAAGATGATGCCGTCGAACACCCGCTTCAGTGTTTCAGGCGTCGCGTCGGGCAGGCCGAAGCCGCGCGCGCCCGGTCCGCCGGCAAATTCAAGCTCGAGCCCGGTGGCGCCGTTCTCGAGATCGTGCAGCGCTTGCGCGCTCGCCTTCGTCGGCTCCGGATGATCGACCCGCTGCATGATCTGCCATGGAAGGGCGGCAGCGCGGCCGGCGATCGGGCCAGCGCCTTTGGCGCGGGGATAGATCGGCTCGATCTTGATGCCGTCATAGGTCTTGCCGACCAGCTTTTCGAACGGAGCACCCTTCAAGACCCCATCTACCAGCTTGCGCCAGTCCTCATAGGTCGACGCTGGGAATTCACCGGCCAGCCGCAGGTCGTCGGGTACGGATGTCATTTCGGCAGGGTACTCCCGGGGCGCCGCTTTGGAGATTTGCCGGGAAATTGCCACGTCGCGGCAGCCAAGCCAAACGGTTGTTTTCACCTCCCCTCACGCCATATCCGGCAACCGGTCGATCCCTTCGGTCGATAGCCCTGCCAGCGCCTCGCGAATGCTGCGGCCGCCGATCAAACGGTCGGGTGCGATCTCAGCGAGCGGGACCAACACAAAGGCGCGCTCGAACAGGCGAGGGTGCGGCAGCGTCAGTTCCGGTGTTCGCAGCGAAACATCGTCATAGGCGATCAGGTCGAGGTCGAGGGTGCGCGGACCCCAGCGCCGTTCCTTGGCCCGATCGCGGCCGAACCTTTGTTCGATCCGGTGCAGCGTGAACAACAAGGCATGGGGATCGAGGTCGGTCTCGATGTCGACGCAGGCATTGATGAAGCGCGCCTGCGGCTCATCACCCCAGGGCGGCGTGGCGTAATCGGAAGAGCGCGCCAGCAGGGCTCCTTGCGTCGTGCCGCAGATATGAGCGATCGCCTTCTGGAATGTCGCGCGGACGTCGCCGACATTACCGCCCAGCGCGATCAGGGCACTAGCCATGTGTCGGCGGATGCCGGTTGCGGGTCAGGACTACGCCGACGTCCTCGAAGATCGCGGCGATCGGCGCGTGCGGCTTGTGCACGGTGACCTTGACCGCGCGAGTGCGCGGAAATGCCGCCAGGATGGCGTCGGCCACCGCGCCGGCCGCGCGCTCCAGGAGCTTGTAGTTGGTGTTCTTGAACGCTGCGGTGGCGGTCGCGACCACGTTGGAATAGGAGACGGTATCGGCCAGCCGATCGGTGCGCGAGGAATCCTGCAAGTCGGTGAACAGTTCGAGATCGATCACGAAGCGCTGCCCGACCTCGGTCTCATGGTCCATCACGCCATGGCGGGCATGGATCACGACGCCGGTGATGAAGATGGTGTCGGTCATCGTTTTTCCCCGATTGCTGTGGCGACCCGTAGCGCCTGGACGGTTTCCGCCACATCGTGGGTGCGGATGATCCGCGCGCCGCCTTGGGCCGCGATCAGATGCGCCGCGATCGAGCCGCCGAGCCGCTGATGCGGCTCGGCCGGCGAGATCGAAGCAATGAAGAGCTTGCGCGAGGCGCCGACCAGAAGCGGCAGACCGAAGCAGCCGAATTCGCCCAATCGCGCCAGCACGGTCATGCTTTGCTCGTGCGTCTTGCCAAAACCGATGCCGGGATCGAGCACAATATTCTCTCTGGCGATGCCCGCGCTCGCGGCGATGTCGAGCGAGCGGGCAAAGAAGGCGACAATTTCTTCTATAATGTCGATAGCGGGATCAGCGCGATCGCGGTTGTGCATCACGATGACCGGGGCATTGCGCGCGGCGAGCAGCTCGGCCATGGCGCTATCGCGCTGCAGCCCCCAGACGTCGTTGGCGATGACCGCGCCGTTGTCCAGTGCCCAGGCGACGACGTCGGACTTCATGCTATCAATTGAGATGGGAACGCCGAGCGAAATGATATCGGAAAGCACCGGCTGCAGGCGCCGCAGTTCCATTTCGGCCGACACCGGCTGTGCCCCGCCATAGGGACGGGTGGATTCCGCCCCGATATCGATGATATCGGCGCCGTCGGCGATCAGGCGCTTGGCTTGGGCCAGCGCGCGCTCCGGTGCCAGGAATTGTCCGCCATCCGAAAATGAATCCGGCGTGACGTTCAAGACGCCCATTACCCCCGGATAGGGCCGGGCGAGGAGAGTCCGCAGCACCGGATGAAACGCTGGGGCCGCCGCTACGGGAGGTCTGGACGTGGTCGCGATCATGCGGTGGCTTTGCGTGGTCGGCGCATGGGAGTCAAGACGCGCGACAGACCCGCGCGGGCGGCCGCCGGGGCTGCTCCGACGCCGATTTAGCCCAATGGGTATATTTTTAGTAGCTGATTTTGGGCTGAAGCTTGCGCGCCTGCGCGATCAGTTGCTCGACGGACTTTTCGGAAGGCAAAACGCGAACGAGTTTGCGCTTGGTATTCACTTCCTTCATGTTCTGCGCCAGCCGCGCCGGGTTGCGATGCGCGAGCTCCCGGACGGTGGTGACGCCGGCCGCGCGCACCAGCCCGACCTTGGCCTTACCCATGCCGGGAATCCGCATGTAGTCGGCGACATTGGCCCATTCCAGCAATTGCTGCTCGCTGATGCCGGTTTTCGCCGCCAGCGCCTTGCGACCTTTCACGGTGCGGGCGGCTTCTAGCAGCGCGTCGGTGGTACGAATGCCAAGCGATTTGAGTTTGGAAGCTGAGAAGGCGCTCATGCCTTCGAGCTCGGAGATTGAATATGTCATGATACTCGATATGAAAAAGGTGCTTTAGGCGAACTGGCTGAGCCCCGGTGTCCCCGCGATGATTTCGCCCATCTGATCCGCTCCGATTGTGTCGCGGCCGAACCTGAAAAGTTCACGGGCGATGTTCTGAATTTCGCCCATGCCGAGGCCGAGACCCATCAGTCTGCTGCCGACCGCCATCAGGCCGCCACCCATCAGCCGGGCGAAGCCGCCGCCATTGTTCGAAGCCGCAATCGCGGCTTCCGCGCCTGAAATCTTGTCGATCAGAGCCTGAACCTTGTCGGAAGGCCCCTCATTGCGGAGGAATCCCAAGATAATGCCGATGGTCTTTTCAGCCACGGCATCATCGATGCCGGCCTTTACCGCCAGCCGCCCAATCAACTCGTCCATATTGCCCCGCCCTCGACCGGTTTCCAACCAAGTCGTTACTTAGTGAAATCATCTTGAGCTTCCGAATTGCGAATTACAAGCGACGACCACCTTCGAAACGGCGATTCATCTTCAATCCCGCCGCGAGTGTTGCAGCAATGCAAGACCAGGCGATATTTTCGCGGAAAATCGTCCGGTCAAGTGCTCGATCCAACTTTCGGTGGAGGCAAGTTGACCGGTTTCAATCGCCTTGCAAGATGCAGTATGATCCGATTCAAGTCCTAAGATGGGCGCGACGAGAACGAAAGCATGGCGACAGCCGACGAGAAGATGGCCGACACCAACGAGAAGGTTTTCGTTGGCAAGGGTGAGCAGCCAGCTTGGCTGACGCTTGCGCTCGCCAACCGCCATGGTCTCGTCACCGGCGCCACTGGAACCGGAAAGACCGTCTCGCTGCAGGTCATGGCGGAGGGCTTTGCTCGCGCCGGCGTTCCCGTTTTCGCAGCCGACATCAAGGGCGACCTCTCGGGCATTTCGGAAGTCGGCGTGCCCAAGGATTTTATTGCCAAGCGGGCCGCCGACGTGGGTCTCGACTTCCAGCCCGATCAGTTTTCCACCATTTTTTGGGACGTGTTCGGCGAGCAGGGCCATCCGGTGCGTGCGACCGTCACCGAAATGGGGCCGCTATTGCTTGCGCGCATGCTCGATCTGAACGACGTGCAGGAGGGCGTTCTCAACGTCGCGTTCCGTGTCGCCGATGACAACGGGCTCGCGCTGATCGACATGAAGGACCTCCGCGCGCTTCTGGACGCGATCGTGCCGGATAGCGCCAAGAAGGGGACCGACGGCGAGGACGATCCGCTGGCGCCAATCCGAAAGGCCGCACAGGGTTTCGGCAACGTGACCCGCGCCACCGTCGGAACCATCCAGCGCCAGCTCCTGGTGCTGGAAAACCAGGGTGGGACCAAGTTTTTCGGCGAGCCGGCGCTGACGTTGAAGGATTTCATGCGCACCGATCGCGATGGCCGCGGCATGATCAATATTCTTGTTGCCGACAGACTGATGCAGAGCCCGCGGCTCTACGCCACGTTCCTGCTCTGGATGCTCTCGGAACTGTTTGAGGAGCTCCCGGAGGTCGGCGATCCGCCGAAGCCGAAGCTTGTCTTCTTTTTCGACGAGGCGCATCTGTTGTTCACCGATGCGCCGAAGGCGCTGATGGACAAGATCGAGCAGGTGGTGCGGCTGATTTCGCTCGAAGGGCGTCGGCGTTTATTTCGTGACGCAGAATCCGGTCGATGTGCCGGACCGCGTACTCGGCCAGCTCGGCAACCGTGTGCAGCACGCGCTTCGGGCCTTCACCCCGCGCGACCAGAAGGCGGTTGCGGCTGCGGCGCAGACGTTCCGGCCCAATCCGAAGCTCGACACCGCGAAAGCGATCATGGAATTGGGCAAGGGCGAAGCGCTAGTGTCGTTCCTGGAGGGCAACGGCACGCCCGCGATGGTCGAACGCGTTTTGATCCGCCCGCCCTCGGCGCGGATCGGACCGATCACGCCGGAGGAACGCAAGGCGATCATGGATGCAAGCCCGGTGAAGGGCAAATACGATACCGCCATCGATGCCGAGTTCGCCTATGAGATCCTGCAGAAGCGGGTTGCAGGCGCGGCCGCGCAGGAAGAGGGTTCCGACGGCGGCGGCGTGCTCGGAAAGATCGGCGCCATCGTTGGCTCAATTTTCGGAACCCATGTGAAGCGCGGCAGACTTCTCGACCGGGCAACTGATCGCGCGCAACGTCACGCGCTCGGTGACCGACAAGGTGGTCGGCGGGGTCGCCGCTGATTTCGGCAAGTCGGTGGGCGGCTCGATCGGGGGCTCGGTCGGCCGCGCGCTGGTGCGCGGTGCGCTCGGCGGGCTGTTGCGGCGATGAAATCCGGACCTGGGTTCATCCGCGCGTGACCTCCGAGAAATCGAGCGTGCTGAGATATCCGTCGCTGCGAGCGCCGATCGATATCCTGTTCCTGATCTGTTGCGTTGCGTTAACGGCCGATGTGCTGGTTCCGGAGATCTGGGGCAGCGGCAAGACCAAGGACTATCGGCTCTGGTTCTGGGCCGGCCAGCAGGTCCTGCAGGGCAAGAACCTCTATCCGAGCGACATCCACGATTACTTCGATTTCATCTATCCGCCGCTGCCTGCGGTGCTGCTCGCAATCCCGAGCTGGTTCGGCAAGATTCCGCTTTATGCCTGCCTGTCGTTCATGAACGCGGTGGCGTGGTGGATGACGGCGCAGTTCTCCAACGCGATGACGGGATCGGGGAAGACACCCGGTCCGTGGCTGTTCGCGCTGCCGGGCTTTGCCACCGTGACCTTCGTGTTCGACATGTTCGATCTCGGCCAGCCCAACCTCGTGCTGCTCGCGCTGATGCTGTACGGCTTCTGGCTGTTGCAGCACACGCGGCCCTGGATGGCGGGAAGCATGTTTGCGCTGGCGATCGCGATCAAGGTGTTTCCGCTGGCGGTGTTTCCCTATCTGGTCTGGCGTCGGCAGTGGGCCGCGCTGGCGAGCATGCTGGTTTTTCTCGCCGTGTTCCTGTTCGTCGTTCCCGGGCCGGTGCGCGGCTTCCAGCATAACCTTGCGGAGTTGACGACCTGGTATCAGGGAATGGTCGCCTCGAGCTCGGAGAAGGGATTTGGCCAGCGCGACGAGCAGAACTGGTCCTGGGTCAATCAATCGATCGTCGCGGTAACCCACCGCCTGACCCGGCCGATCAATTACAACCAGGACAATCCGGCCAAGCCGCCGCGCACCATGAATGTGGTCGATCTCTCCTTTAAGGCGGCGAACCTGCTGGTGCTGGCGATATCGCTCGCGCTCGGGCTTGGCTATATCGCGGTGATGCCGCCTGCCTCGCGCAGGACACCGCAATCGGACGCGGAAGAACTCGGCATCCTGTTCTGCCTGATGACGGTGGCCTCTCCGCTGGCCCGACAGTACTATTTCATGTGGTTGTTCTATCCGATGACCATCCTGATCCACCGCGCGGCTTACGATCCGCGCCCAAAAGTGCGGATCTGGACATGGATCGCGCTGGCGGTCGCAGGGCTGTTGTTGCTTCTGTCGCTGCCGATCTTTCCCAACGATTTGCAGGCCTGGGGCAATAACCTCGCGGCGACCGCGATATTGGCCGCTGGCCTGATCTGGCACATCCTGGATCCGCCCGCGGATGCCGCCGCTTTATCGATCTCCCCAACGGAGCTAAAAGCGGGTAGCTAGAAAACTCCGCAAACAGGGAATATCAGAATGTCGAACGCCCAACTCCAACCGGTCCTGGACCGCATCGATACCGATTTCGACAACAGCCTGGAGCGGCTGTTTTCGCTGTTGCGGATCAAGTCGATCTCGGCCGATCCGGCCTTTGCCGGCGATTGCAAGGTGGCGGCCGACCATCTCGCCAAGGATATCGCAACGCTCGGCTTTGCCACCGAGGTGCGGCCGACCGCCGGCCACCCGGCCATCGTGGCCAAGCAACGGTCACGGGGCCTCGCGCCACACGTGCTGTTCTACGGGCATTACGATGTGCAGCCGGTCGATCCGCTGGACCTCTGGCACCACCCGCCTGTTCTGAACTGGTCGTGACCGATCACAAGGATGGGCGGAAGATCATCGTCGCGCGCGGCGCCGAGGACGACAAGGGTCAGGTCATGACCTTTGTTGAAGCCTGCCGGGCCTGGAAATCGGTCACGGGCTCGCTGCCGCTCGACATCACCATCCTGATCGAAGGCGAGGAGGAAATCGGTTCGAAGAATTTCGTGCCGTTCCTCGAGGCGAATAAGGGTGAGTTCAAAGCTGACTTCGCTCTGGTCTGCGACACCGGCATGTGGGACCCGAATACGCCGGCGATCACCACCTCGCTGCGTGGACTGGTCTATGAGGAGGTCAAGATCAAGGCCGCCAACCGCGACCTGCATTCCGGCGTCTTCGGCGGCGGCGCGCAGAACCCGATCCGGGTGCTGACCAAGATCCTCGGCGGCCTGTTCGACGACAACGGCCACATCATGATTTCCGGTTTCTACGATGGCGTGAAGGACTTGCCGCCGGACATTCTGGCGCAATGGAAGAAGCTTAATCTGACGTCGGAATCCTTCCTCAAGCCGATCGGGCTTTCGGTTCCGGCCGGCGAGAAAGACCGGCTCTTGATCGAGCAGATTTCCTCGCGCCCAACCTGCTAGATGTCAACGGCATCGTCGGCGGCTATATCGGCGAAGGTTCCAAGACGGTGATCCCGGCGCAGGCTTCCGCGAAAATCTCCTTCCGTCTGGTGGAGGGGCAGGCGGACTCGGTAATCCCCGCAAAGCCTTCCGCGACTACGTCGCCGCCCGGCTTCCCGCGGACTGCACGGCCGAGTTCGGCGACCATTCCTCAGCGCCTGCGATCGCGCTTGACTGGAACATGAAGCCGCTCGCCGCCGCAAAGCTGGCGCTGACGGAAGAGTGGGGCAAGGAAGCGGTCCTGATGGGTTCGGGCGCCTCGATCCCGATCGTCGCCGATTTCAAGAAGACCCTCGGCCTCGATTTGCTGCTCGTCGGATTCGGTCTCGACGACGACAACATCCACTCGCCGAACGAGAAGTACGATCTCAAGAGCTTCCACAAGGGCATCCGCTCCTGGGTGCGGATTCTCGGGGCATTGGCGGAATTGCCGCGGTGATCTTCAGGACGGGACAGCGCCGTCCCTTACCCGTCATGCGCGGGCTTGACCCGCGCATCCATCGAAGAAAGTTTCCTGCTCGGGTAATGGATTTTGCCGGGTTAAGCCCGGCAATGACTGCGCAGCAAAGCGAAAACGCCGCCCGGGATTGGGCGGCGTTTTGATTTGGAACGTGTAGAGGGTGTGTCAGCAACCTTTAACGCATTTGCTCGGTTTAGTCCATCGCTGCCTATCCG
>CAWGJM010000044.1:0-22189 GCA_963822795.1 uncultured Alphaproteobacteria bacterium | reverse complement strand
CTCGATCATGGGCATCAGACCACTCGCAAACCGCTGCCCGATCTTTTTCTTCTAGGTGCAAACACATTGCCGATTACGACGATGCAGGCCCCGATGTCCTCCAAAGGCTGCGGGTTCCGTTGAACAGAACTTTCAGTGAGCCGTTCGCCACGACGGCAGATAGATTGCTCATAGTTGAACTCCCTTGGTCGGCGGTCCAACGACAATGGCCTGATCGTTCGCGCCACCGGGCGACGCTTGAGGCGCTACATTGCCCGATATCTCACTGTCTTCGCCTGCTTGAGATGACCCTGACGCCGGGTTTCGTCAGACAATTCAATTACGGCACAGGCCGTCATCAGTGACGGCTACTTTCCCAAAGCAACAGCCGGGGTCCTTTGGTTCACTCGCCTTGCGCAGGGTATCAGCCTCTTTATTGCTTCTGTCCTCCGTGTGAGGGGGTATAGAGGTATAAAGGGGTATGTTTCGGTCGCTGGCCGCATCGAAATCGGTAGGCACCCAGGGAGGGGGGTACCTAGGGTAAGTTCACACATTTCGTCTCAGCTCAGGTCTGTATTTATACCCCCCGATACCCCCTATACCCCCTACGGGGCTCGTTGGTTCACCCGCTCCAGCCACCATTCCTATCCCGCCTTGACCGTTTGGCTCACAGGGCGAATCGCTTTTGGCCCATGATTTGTCCCTTTACCCGGCGGAGCCACAGTCCGAGCGTTCGGGCATCTGGCAACCCATTCCTGCCGGTGGCTCTGCGGGGAAACCCGACGAAAAGCAGAGTGGAGGTCAGGGTACTTGGGTTCGAGTTCAGCACCATCGTGTGCTCTGATGGTAGCGGAGCCCTTGTCCAGTACGGCAGAGAGCTTAACACGGCTCCTGCACCGACCCTCATGGCCCGTTCCCATGTGTCCATCATCTCCATGAGTTCGAGGCGCTCGGGATCTTCCGCCCTGGATGCATCGATCGACTTGACCGGGTCTGCCTTGCCGAGCCAGATCAGTGCAGAGCGAACCGTGTCGCGGCACCCCTCGAACGATGCCAACCGGGCCGGTGTCCGGACCGCCGGCAACGAAGTAGGCTCGGCAGATGGTCAGAGCAGCGGCGATATACTTGCCGCGATCAGCCAGCACCCGCCGAGGGGATCGAAATCGAACCGGCGCGGTTCTGGCGCTCCATCTGAGCGTCTAGGTTGGTGATGATGACCCGCCGGCAGACGTCACCGACGATGGTGAAGTTGTTGCCGGTCGCGAACAGAGTCGTCCCCCTGCTTCGACCCGGAGATTCCGCAACGGCCAAGAATGCGGATATCCACCACAGGGCGTTCGATGGCCTGACACAGAGCATCACCGCCAAGCTCGCCGGAGATATTATCGATAGCGATCAGCGGCTGTCCCTTCATCAAGGCAGAGCCAGCCGCTTCTCCATCTCTTCCGTGCTAGCGCCGGTTGACATCACCGGAGCCAGTTGGCCGATGGCGATGGAGGCAACAACATCCCATAGGAAGCTCTTGCCAGAACCTGCTGTCGGTGCCCGACCAGCGTGAAGCGGCGATACTGAAAATGCACCACGAACGACTGGCGTTATGATGCCAGACAGAGCGACCGCCCTTGCGACGTCATCGACGAAGGGAAATCCTGTAAGCAGTCCTTCAATCAACTTCAGGGCAGCTAGAGCATCGTCCTTGGTTGGCTCGTCCTTGATGGCAGGCATGGCAGGTGGCTCGACCAGCAACAGCCTTGTCGCTTCGTCGAATCCCTGTTCGGTCAGTAGCGAGCCGTCAGGCCGCATCGTTGGAGTGGAGATGACACCCGATATGGCCGGTAACTTCCAGTCACCAACACGGGCTAGTATAGTAGATGCGACGCTTGTTGGTGGATCAACTGGCGTGGTTGATTTCTTGCCGCCCTCGTCCTTGCTCTGCTTTACCCAAGAAGCGTGACGACCCAAGATGTCCCGCATGTAGATGGTATCGAGAACCTTCAGTGTGGCAATCTTGGTCTTCCGACCATGACTGGCATCCACGGTTTCGATGATAGGTCGTACCAGCGCTCCGCCCCGCTGATAGACCGGAACCGCAGCAGTAATAAGCAGTTCTTCCGCCTTGGTGGCGAGGGTGGAAAGTTTCCCGGCCTTGACCTTGATGATCGGCAGATCACTGGCGGGCTCTGCCTCATTGGCGTCACGGTCATCGTCGGCTTCAAACTTCTCAAAGCAGCGAGTGATATCCTTTTCCAGAGCCGCACTGTTTCCGTCGTAGTGACCGACAAAACCATTCGGGTAGTTCTCGACTACAACCTTGATATCTTCCTGAGACCAGCCTCGATGCCACAGCTTGGCGTATACCGACATTGCGGTGCTGGAGCGGTCCTCGCCGGGATACGGCGGTGAAGCAACCATCTTCTGGATTTCAGGTGGAAGGTCTTCAAAGGTCTTGGAACCGCCATCCTGCTTATTGTCCTTGGGCTTCTTGACCTTGGGCGGCTTCTTGTCCTTGACCTTCTCCCGCAACATCTCCGGGTCGATCAGCTCTCCAGTCCAAGCCAGCTTGACTGTGACCTTATACGGTTCGGAGGACGACCACGGTCCAGTTTCGTTTGGCATGGCCAGTTCAACGTGCCCGGAATGCGCCAGATGTGCGACGTGTCTTTGGTACCGCTATCACCGCCGATGGCGTCACTGAGTGCAATAGCAATGGGTTTTGCCTCTGCGACGGTCATCGCCTGCTTCAGCGGGAATGTTGCGTGGTAGTTGCCGAGAGAGGTCTGCACGACATAGGGCGACTGCACCGGCAGTTTATCCAAGGTGACGGCGGTTTTGCCCTTGTCGCTGTCGAGGTCTCCAACAAGAGCCAGAACTGCTCGGACATCCGCTTCACCCCCCTTGCTCCAAGTCGGCAGGTCTTTCCGCCAGATCACCCACGGCAGATAGATATTCACGCCGGTGTTGCGGCTCCAACCGATGATCTGATCGGCCATATAGTCCACATCGCCAATGGAGAATCGCTCGGTACCGCTGTCGCCCTTGGCGTCAAACCGGGTGAAAGTCAGAATGCCCTCGACGGCGGCCTTCTTGGCAAGCCCATGCAGCATCCCGACATGTGACCGGATGAGCTGATGGTTGTCATTTAACGCCGCAGGTGATGCCGCATGGCCGTTCCTTGCCTCTCGATTCGCTTGCTGTGCTGCTGCCTTCTGTTTACGCTGTTCTTTTGGATTGAATGAGGGATTGATTAGAGTCGAAGACATTTCATTGAGGTCCAAACTTTGAGAAGAAAATGCACGAAAGCGTGAAATGACTTTCGGCAGATGGACCGGCAGAACCGTTGCAAATGAAACGATAATAGTTCATAACCATCGTGCCAGTGTTGTTGTTTGGTTATGAGAGAATCGTTCCGTTGGGTTTCTGACGGGTATTGATACGAAACGCCGCCCTTTGCCGGGGTGGCGTTTTCGTTTAGGCGGCGGCGACTTCCTGTACCGGCAGATTTTCCAACCAAGCATCTGCATCAGCCTTTGCGATGAGACCCTTTGTGCCGAACTTACGGACCTTCAATCGCCCGGACTTGATTTCTTCGTGAAGTTTCGTCTGGCCTATACTGAAAGCAGAGCAAAAGTCTTTCAGAGTATAGGCGCATTTTTCTATGGTCATGGAACAGTCCCCGAACGTAATCGCATGACATCACGCGATGTGGCACGGAGTATAAGTGGAACGAATCAAGAACACAAGGGCTTGTGCCGTTATCCCGCATTTTTCTATGGATGGTAGACATGCAAAAATGCATAGGTATAGAGGTAAGGCTATTAAGAATATATTCTCATCACGAACATGTGGAACGAACGTGACTTGATTTTTCCATCCCGCCCTCCCATGTCCGCGGGCAGTCGGTTGCGACACCGCAAGTGAGCGCCATTCTGGATTTTATCCGAATACTTACGAGCCCCTGAAAATACGGCAGGCTCTGCGCCAGACAACAATCCCAACAACCACTCTGGGTTAAAGGCGGTTTTTTCGCTTCATAAGCGATTCCGCCATCTATTCATTGGCACCCCTCCTTTGGAGGGTGCCAATGAATAGTGAGCACCCGGACACCAACCGGAGAACTGTTATGGCGTTTAAGAGAATGAAGAACGAGCAAGACCACGAGCAAGGATTGAAGGCAAAGGAGGCGTGGCAGCAGATCAAGAAGGGTTGGTCTCACTGGACCGAAGACATTGGGCCATGGATGCTCAAAGCCAGAACCGTGGCATTGCGGATAGCTGGCACCAATGAACCTACCGGCCACAAGTACACCTCAGCCATGTCGGAAGTTCTGAGGGCGTATGAACTTGACGACATCAATGAGACTGCGAGGGCCGACCTCCTGAATATTATGGAGGACCTTGAAGCGGTTCAGGAATGGAGAACGAAGTATCAGAAGGAGAACTTTGTCGAGCTGAACAATCCCTCGACCGTCTGGAGAGCGTACTCGAAGCATTTAAAGGACGAGGTTGCCGCGAAGATTAAGGAGGAGAAGGCGGCGAAGGCTAAGGCGGCGGAGGAGTTTGCGGTCGAATACGAAACGGAAGATGATCCTGAGCCGAGCGAAACTGACAATCCTTACGTTGCGGCTCGTGATGAGGCAAGCGACGACGAAGCTGGGGATTATAAAGCCCTTCTTGCCGTGGCTAGTGCTGAACTAAAGGAGAAGGAGGCTGAGATTGATCGACTAAAGACGTTCAGGACAGACTTCGATGAGTTCGATGCGGAGACGCCGTTTAGCCAACAGTTACGCCTTAGGTTCTTAGGTCTGATGGCGTTAGTAACTGACGATAGCCGATGGCAAAATCTCAGTGCGATGAAGAAGCAGCAACGTGCAGCATTGATTAAGCAGATGACTGAGTTTGAAAGGGCGCTCTCGATACTGCTAGAAGCAGAGGCTGCCCCTGCCGGGACACGACAGAGTTAGCATGATGTGTCCCGCTTCCCTGTCGTCGATGACGACCACACCCTCATCACGCTGAAGGAAGCCTGCGAAATATTTTTTCATGGCCGGGTGACTCCCTCGACCTTGAAAGCGGAGCACAGGAGGGGCAACCTATCCATGTCGAAGATTGGGAGATCGTATTTCACAACGATTGCCAAACTGAGGGAGATGGAAACCAAATGCCTCGTAGAAGTTCAGGCCCCCACCTGTGGTTCGATAAGGAGCGGCAAAGCTGGACCATCGTCGATGGAAGCCAGCGTAGCCGCACAGGCTTCAACACAGAAGAGACTGCAAGAGCGGAGGCGGCTCTTGCAGACTACATCGCGTCAAAACACACGATAGCAGATGGTCCGAACCCGCTGCTATCAGACGTACTGGCAGCATACTCAGACGAAAAACTGGCTGGTAAGCTCAGCGAGTCCCACATCCTGTACGACATCTCCAACCTCAATAAGTGGTGGGGTACCAAGCACACCACAGACGTCAACTCGGCGAATTGCAAAGCCTATGTCAGGCACCGCAAGGGTATCGTATCTGCCCGACGTGAACTTGCATTCCTTGGTGCTGCCATTGCTCACTGGAACGCCGAGCATGGTCCGCTGAAGTCGGTACCAACCGTTGTCCTACCGCCAGCTCCTCCCCCCCGCACTCATTGGATTACCCGTGATGAGGCAGCCCGCTTCCTATGGGTCGCACGCAAGACCCCTCACCTTGCGAGGTTCTTCATCATCGGTTGGTACACTGGAACGCGACGGGCAAAAATATGTGGATTGCGCTGGTCCATGGTGAACCTGAAAACAGGGATCATGCTGCGCCAACCGCCGGGGGTGCCAGAACCGAAGAACAAGAAGGCACCGCCGGTAAGGATGGGACAACGCCTGATGGCTCACCTGCGTCGATGGAAGCGCATGGATGGTAAGAATGCCGAGTACATCATCACGTACAAAGGCAAGCCAATCAGGCGTCCAGTCCGAACATGGGAGAAGGCAAGGAAGGAAGCGAAACTGCCATCGTATGTTACACCACACGTACTCAGGCACACACGCGCGACAAATATGATGCAACAGCGCAAGGACCCATGGGAAGCATCCAAGGCACTTGGCATGTCGCTGGAGATGCTATCGCGCGTGTACGGGCATCATCATCCAGACTGGCAGCGGGATGTCGCGGAGACCCGGTAGCGTTACCATTCCGTTACCAGACCGATAGAAATGCCCGTAGAATATTGACAACTGCGCTAGTGACCCAAATGCTTGATTTCAATCGCATGGGTCGGACGATAGGCCAGCGCTCAAGCGAACGCCAGTGCCGGCCTCGCGAACAAATGTCCTACCATAAGCAACCTTCGAGATCGTGCTCGAGTGCGCAGGCATTCCAATCCGGAGCGAGCGAAGCGAAGCGTTTCCCTGTCTTGACAAGAAGTGGGGGATAGTTTCAGCTGTTTGCGTTCAGGACTGCTGGTCACATCGATCAGCAAAGGGAATTCGGTGCGGTTCGCGCGTTGTCGATAACGAACCAAATCCGAGGCTGCGCCCGCAACTGTAGGCGGTGAGTCCTTCTTCGAAAATGCCACTGGGCTTTTACGACAAGGCCCGGGAAGGCGAATAAGGATTATGACCCGCGAGCCAGGAGACCGGCCTAGACACGTCATCCTTCCGGCGTGCGGTGCGCGCGCATGGGGCGGTTCTTTCGCTGCGGTGACATGATTGAAATGTCTTGCGGATGAAGGGGCCACCATGGCCGCGCCTGTGAAATCGATTGTTGTGGAGAGCGCGTCCATCCCCGAATTGCTCGGCGTTCGGGGCCGCATCGCCGGAATCTACGGTATTCTCATTGTCGCCAATGCGTCGGCCTGGATGTGGGCCTTCATTGCATTTGCCGATCAGCCGGTACTCATCGGAACTGCGGTTCTGGCCTACAGCCTTGGGCTTCGTCACGCGATTGACCCCGATCACATCGCAGCCATCGACAACGTGACGCGGAAGTTGATGCAAGAGGGAAAGCGGCCGGTCGCCGTCGGTTTCTTCTTTGCGCTGGGGCACTCGACCGTCGTTGTGCTCGCCTCCCTTGCCGTGGCCCTGACGACGACTGCGTTGAGCAACAAGCTCACCGGTTATCGCGAGATCGGCGGCATTGTCGGAACGTCGGCATCAGCGTTGTTCCTGTTCATCATCGCCGTCGCAAACCTGATCGTGTTGCGTGGCGTGTACCGCGCCTTTCGCCAGGTGCAGCGCGACCATGGCGTAACGGAAGAGGACGTTGATACGCTGCTTCAGCAGCGCGGCTGGCTTGCGCGACTGTTCAGCCCACTATTCAGGTTTGTTTCGCAAAGCTGGCATCTTTATCCGATCGGTCTCTTGTTCGCGCTTGGTTTCGAGACCGCGAGCGAGATCGGTCTGTTCGGCCTATCGGCCCAGGCGTCCAATGCAGTCTCCAACTGGTCGGTCCTGATATTCCCTGCACTGTTCGCGGCCGGCATGACGCTCGTCGACACCTCGGACGGCGTTCTGATGCTGGGTGCCTATGGTTGGGCGTATCGCAACCCGACGCGGAAACTGTTCTACAATCTGACCATCACGTCGGTCTCCGTGCTCGTGGCATTGGTGGTCGGCGGCATCGAAGCGCTTGGCCTGATCGCTGGTCAATTTCATCTGCAGGGCATCTTCTGGAACGCGATCTCGAACCTGAACGACAGTTTCGGCGTACTCGGCTACGGCATTGTCGCGCTATTCGTCGTAAGCTGGGGAATATCGTTCCTCATCTATCGCCTCAAGCGATATGACCGCTACGTTAACCGGATTGATTCCGATCCGGATTGATTGACGTCTCTGTCACTAGCTCGTTTCATCGAAATGTCGTGGCGGGGGCCCCGCAACTCTGTCAGTGTGCAGTGATGTCGCGATAGCCCTGCTCGATGAAGGTTAGCTGCCTGTGGACATGTTGTCGTCACCTACAAAGGACCGATCGCGCGTGACGATTGACCATTTAGCGGCCGCGGTGGCGGACGCTCCGGCCGCGCCCGCAGATTTGTCGCCCTCAGCGCGACACGGCATTTTCCTCTATCTGGGCGTCTTGATCGTTCTGTTGGCCTTCGGCAGCCCCTGGGGAGGACTGATCGATATTCCAATCAGTTTCTTCCTCAAGAATAGGCTGCATTTGACCGCGCATGAGGTCGCCAATTTCCAACTGGTCGTCGCGATCCCGCTCTACCTGGCCTTCGTGTTCGGGTTCATTCGCGATATGTGGAACCCGCTCGGGTTGAGAGATCGCGGGTTCATGCTGGTGTTTGGCGGCACCACGGCCCTGCTCTATCTATTCTTTGCGTTCACGCCCATGACCTACGCGACGCTGCTCGTCGCGCTGCTTCTGCTGACGGCTTCGTTTCTTTTTATCTGGAGCGCTCAGAACGGACTGACCTCAACGATTGGTCAGCAACATGCGATGACGGGTCAAGTCAGCGCGGTCTGGAACGTGTTTCTGCAGATCCCGACGGTCGCTGCGCTCCTGATCGGCGGTGCGCTCTCAGGCATGCTCGAGGCGGAGAATCCGGATCGGGCGATCCGCTTCCTGTTTCTTGTCGGCGCCGCGGTAATGGCCGCGATTACTCTCTACGCGCTCTGGCAACCGAAGGCGGTGTTCGACAACGTCCACGCCGAGGCCGACTTCCACCCGGTGAAAGACCTGATGCGGCTGGTGCGGCACCGGCCGATTTATCCGGCTCTGCTGATCTGGCTGCTATGGTGCTTTGCGCCCGGTTCGACCACGCCGCTACAATACTATCTCCAGAACGCCCTGCACGCGACCGACGCGCAATGGGGTCAATGGAACGCGATTTTCGCCGCGTCCTTCATTCCGACATTCGTCGTGTACGGACTACTCTGCCGAAGATTACCTTTGAAGACGCTACTGTTGTGGGGAACGGTTCTCGCCGTCCCGCAGATGATTCCGTTGCTCTTTATTCATACGGTGAAACAAGCGCTGATCGCAGCCGTTCCGATCGGCCTGATGGGCGGCCTTGCCACCGGCGCCTATCTCGATCTGATCATCCGGTCCTGCCCGCGGGGCTTGCAGGGCACGATGCTCATGATGTCATACAGTCTCTACTTCGGCGCCGTGCGATTTGGCGATGTGCTGGGGACCTACCTATACGATCGCTACGGCGGCTTTACCGTTTGCGTCGTCGCGATCACGGCTGTCTACGCGCTGATCCTTCCGGCTCTGCTGCTGGTGCCGAAACATCTGGTCGCCACCGCCGACGGGCAGGCACCCGAAGTCGAGGTTTGAGTCCGGTCGGTGCTGCAATAAGCCGTCCAAGGACAACCCCTACTGCGAGCCCTCGAGCCCGAGCTGTTTCACCATCGCTCCCCATTTCAGCCGCTCGGACTGAATATAGCTGCGCATGTCTTCGATCGAGGGCGAATCGTTCGGGATCAGGCCAAGCGCAGCGATCTTCGCCCGCATCTCAGGAGCCTCCATGATGCGCTTCATCTCCGTATGGAGCCGGTCGATGATCGGCTGGGGCGTCTTTGAGGGCACCAGCAGCATGTGCCAGGATACACCCTCGTAGTCCGCGGCGCCCGATGCCTCGGCGAACGGCGGCACGTCCGGAAGCAGCGGCAATCGTTGCGCCGAAGAGACCGCGAGCGCGCGAAGCTTTCCTTCCTGATCAGGGGTATCGAGAGGCCAGCCTCAAGGAAGCTCGCCGCGACGTGGCCACCCATCAGATCCGTGACCGACTGGGGCGTGCTGCGATACGGCACATGCGTTGCGTCGAAGCCGAGCCGCTTCTTGGCAAACTCCATCGACATGTGCTGCACCGAACCCGCACCGATCGAGGCATAGTTCAGCGGCGGGTTTGCCTTCTTGGCGAGCTCGACGAATTCCGAAAGCGTCTTCGCGGACAGCGAGGGATCAATTACCAGAACGAACGGCGATTTCACATAGAGCGAGATCGGCGTGAAGTCCTGCGGGTCATAATTGAGTTGTTTGAACAACGTCGGATTGATCGACAACGCGATGCTGGTCAGTACGACAAGCGTGTAGCCGTCCGGGGGCGCGTTCGCGACGTGATTGGCAGCCAGGGTTGTCGCTGCGCCGGGCTTGTTTTCCACGATGACCGGCTTGCCGAAAGCTTCCGACAGTTTCTGCGCATAGAGACGCGTCATCACATCCATGCCGCTCCCGGCCGCGAGCGAAACCACGATCGTGATCGTCCTTCAGGGATAATCTTCAGCCCTGGCGGGCGCGCTCGCCAGCAACCCCAGCAACACGACGCAAAGCAATGCCCAATGTGTTTTCAAAGTCATAACACGCAGCCTATGAGGTCGGGAATGAGGGAAATCGAGTGTACAGCCGACCGGCAGCGCGGATCGAGCTTCTCGGCGACGGTTGATGAAAATCCTACCGGCCATGGCCGGAACGGGTCCCGGAAGGATATCAAACCTTACCGCAGGTCCGTGAGATGACTGTGAGCCAGTTCATATGCGGAGCCAAATCGAGACGACGTGGCTATCGGATCAGGCGGGTGCATCGATTGCGCGCAATATGCGCAAACTCTTCCAAATGCAGCGAACGGATTATCTCGCCCCAAAAACGGAAGTCTTAGCGGCAGTAAGCCCCGCGTTAGTCGATCGGATGGCCGATCGCCGCGGCGAGTTCGTGAACCAGGCGATCGGACAGTTGCCCGGTCACCGGTATCCTGCGTTCGCGCTCGAATTTCTGGATCGCGGCCTGGGTATCGGGGCCGATCGTGCCGGTCGGCTTCAACTGGCCGTAGCCATATTCGGTCAGCGCGCGCTGCACCGCTGCGACACGGCGCGAGCCGATGGTTGGACCGGACGCAAGTGGGATCGGTGCCGGCGGGCGGACTACGTTCAATGACGCCGTCGGCCCCGCGCCGGTTGCCTTGACCAGATTGGTCAGAGGATCCGCGGCTTTGGGCTCGGCCGTTTTCGGCTCGGCCATCCTGTACTCAGTGGGCTTAGACTCGACGGACCTTGGTTCGATTAACCTCGGTTCGGAGATTCTCGTTTCGGCGAGCCTGGATTCGGAGAGCAGCACGTCAGCGTCGGCCGGGCGCGGCCGCGGCAACTGACTTGCAACGGTCGACGAAGCCTGCGGGATCATGACGACCGAGCCGAACATCGGCGCCGGATGCGGACCCGTCTGCAGGAACAGCGCATTGGCGATGATGGCGCTGGTGGCCGCGAAGGCAAGCAGGCCTGCCACCGTATCCTTCGGGCTGTGCAGCATCACGCGCAGCAGCAAGCCGCGCTCGACCGCTACTTCGGCGACCGTCGCGGCGGCGCGGCGGCGGCGCGGCGGCTCATCATCTGAAGTGGCTTTTCTAGGCACTTTTCTTCACCTGAAGTATCTGTTCCTGCGCTCCGGGCCAAGAGGCAGGCGTCAATGTGGCGACATTGCTGCCCGGTTGCGGCACCTCTGGCTTGGAGAATGCCAGCGGCAGCGCCACGGTGACAGTGGTGCCTTCGTCAATCTTGCTCTGTACGGTTAATTCGCCACCATGCAGTGCGATCAGGCTCTTGACGATCGAAAGCCCAAGGCCGGTGCCTTCGTGGCGGCGCTGATAGGTCTTGCCGGCCTGGAAGAACGGCGCGCCGATCCGCTTCAGATCGTCGGCCGCGATCCCGACCCCGGTATCGGCGACGCGAAGCATCAGGAGCGATCCTTCGACGGCTGCGGAAACCGTGACCTTGCCGCCGCGCTCGGTGAACTTGATCGCATTGGAAACAAGATTGAGCGCGATCTGCTTGAACGCGCGCGGATCGCCGGTCATGACCGGCAAATCCTGCGGGACATCGGTCACGAGATCGATGCCGTTTTCCCGCGCCTTCAACGCCAGCAGGCTGCAGCAATTGATCAGCGCCGCACGCGGCGCGAACGGCTCCGGCGTGATGTCGAAATTGCCGGACTCCATCTTCGACATGTCGAGGATGCCGTTGACGACCGACAACAAATGCTGGCCGGAATCGTTGATGAGCTGGGCATATTCCTTGCGGCGCGCCGCGTCCAGCATCAGCGTCTGTTCCTGAACGATCATCTCGGAGAAGCCGATGATGGCGTTCAGCGGCGTGCGCAGTTCGTGGCTCATGGTGGCGAGGAAGCGCGTCTTGGCGGCATCGGCGGCTTCCGCTGCGCTGCGGGCAAGCTCGAGCGCCTGCTCCTGGACTTTGCGGTCTGTGACGTCGCGCATCACGGCGACGACCTCAGCCTCGCCAGCAGGCAGGGTTTGGGAAGCCTGTTCGAGCGGCCGGCAGCGCATTTCGACCCAGATGAAATCGACCAGGCCGTTCGGGCCGCGCTCGCCACGCGGGACATCCCTTCTCACGCGAAATTCGACGCTGCGCGATTTGCCCAAGCGCGCGGCGTCAGAAAGCGCGGTCAGGTAGGCCGGACGGTCAGCGACGTGGACGCGGTCGAACAGGCCATGGTTGAGCAGCCGCGCGATCGGCGCGCCCAGCATCGCTTCGGCCGCGGGCGAAATGAACTGCACGGCGCCGTTGCGGCGATGACGCGAGATGACGTCGCTCATGTTCCGCGCCAACAGGCGATAGCGGTTTTCCTCCAGATAGAGCAGCGAGACGCTGGTGCGCGCCAGCAACTCGGCGGCGAAGGCAAGGCCCGCGGCATAGAGCGTCGCCGACGCGACGCCGAACGCGGTCAGCATGGCGTGCTGCGCCGGGGCGATTTCCGGCGGCGGCAACAGGCCGAATTGTCCGAGCGCGATCAGCGCGACGGCGCAGGTCAGCGCGAGCACCGAGGCAAACGCGACCACGCGGCGCGAGGCCGACAGCGCGGCCTCAAGCGGAACCACGACCAGCCAGATCGCGGCAAAGGATTCGATGCCGCCGGTGGTGATCGCCACCGCCATCACCAAGCCGGTGAGCGCGACCGAGGACAACACATGCGCGCCCTCGTAGCGCCCGGTGCGCGACAGGAACCATGACAGCAGGATGGGCGCGATCAGCCATGCGAATGCCGCAACTTCCAGCGCACTGGGCGCGCCACGCATGGCGAGATAAACCGGAAACGCCGCGAACGCCGCGAGGCTGCCGACGAGCCGCGGCGCCATGAACGCGCGATGGCGCGCCCGCGTCAGCGCGTCATATCGTGCCGACGGATGCAGCAGCGCATCAAGACAATCGCGGAAGATGTTCAACACAGTCACGGCTCTCGCGCCCCGGCTTGTCGTCGATCAGACGTGCCGCAACGCCCCCCTTGTCGTTGCGCCACCGTGTCAGAGCGGAATTAAACGAACGCTAAGGCGCGCGCGCCTCACGCCAGACACCGTGTATTCGTGGGCTTTTCGCGCGCGCCTCGGGCGCCATTCGGCGCGCATGGTGAATGGCAGGTTTCCGATAGGTGCAGGCTTATGGTTTCGAAATGGTGGACGCGGCAAGAACGGGTCGAGTTCCACGTCAATCGAAAATTTACGACCAAGACGAATCGATGGCTTTTTTTGCAAACTTTCGACGAATTAAGTCCAATGCAATCACTTGCGATTTATCCAGGACTGTTAGTTGAGCGGTGATCTCTGAGATCAGAACGACGAACAGGGACGACCGGGGTTGTAAGATGTTCTTTCTGCTTCGAATGGCATTCTGGCTCGGGCTGGTGCTCGTGCTGTTGCCTAGAGAGAAGACGCCAGAATTGGAAAAGCTGCCGCAGATCGGCGTGTCCGAGGCCGTGCAGGCTGCGACCGCTGCGGTCAGCGACATGAGCCAGTTCTGCAAGCGCCAGCCAGCCGCCTGCCAAGTCGGCGGCGAGGCCGCTAGCGTAATCGGCGCCCGCGCCCAGGAAGGCGCGCGCAAGCTCTATCAGACCATCACCGACAAGAAGTCCCCGGATCACACCGGATCGATTGGCCATGTCGATGACGCCGATCCTGTAACAGCGAACGCGGCGCCGCGCGACACATTGACGCCGAATGATCTGGTGGCGGAGTGGCACGACCCGCCTTGACGGCCGGACCGGAACTTTCCCGTATCTCGACCGACATATCGCTTTCGGCGGCGTCCGATCCTATATAAGGCTTTGTAGGATCGAACGCGGGCCATCATGACCATCGACGAAATCAGGGACAATTTTACGCTGCTGGACGATTGGGACGACCGCTACCGGTACGTCATCGAGCTCGGCCGCACCTTGGAGCTGATGCCGGAGGCCGAGCATTCCCTTGCAAACAAGGTGCAGGGCTGCGCCAGCCAGGTCTGGCTGTCGAAGCGGGTCGAGCGCGGCGGCGGCCAGGAAGCGGTGTTGAAGTATCTCGGCGACAGCGACGCGCATATCGTGCGCGGCCTGATCGCGATCCTGCTGACGCTCTATTCCGGCCGCACCCCGCAGGAAATTCTCGCAACCGATGCGCCCGCCGTGTTCGACGAATTCGGATTCCGCGATCACCTGACACCGCAGCGCTCAAACGGCTTGCGCTCCATGGTCGAGCGGATCCGCACCGATGCGCGCGAGTCGCTGGCCGCGGCCACATAGGAAGCCTCAGTCGTCATTGCGAGCCAACGGGCCGCGCGAATGTGCGCTCGATGACAGGTTCCGTGAAGCAATCCATAGCGCCGCAAAGAAACTCCGGATTGCTTCGTCGCTTTGCTCCTCGCAATGACGGGAATCTTTCCAGAAAGGCTTGCCAGCTATTTCCGCCGCCGACGTTGCTGCCCAAGCCCCATCTTCTTGGCAAGCTGCGAGCGCGCCACCGCATAGTTCGGCGCCACCATCGGATAGTCGGCCGGCAAGCCCCATTTGTCGCGGTATTGTTCCGGGGTCATGTTGTACTGCGTGCGCAGATGCCGCTTCAGCGACTTGAAGCGCTTGCCGTCCTCCAGACACACCAGATAGTCGGGGTTGATCGATTTCTTCAGCGACACGGCCGGCTTGCTCGGCTCTGGCGGAGCCTCGCTCCTCCCACTCGAGACCCGAAGCAGGGCCGCGTGAATCTGGCTGATCAGGTTCGGGATTTCGGACGCCGGCGTCGGATTGTTGCTGAGATAGGCCGACACGATGTTCGCGGTCAGATCGATGAAGCTCTTACCGGGGGCATCCGTCATGAACCGAGCCTTTCTCGCATCACCATCACGCAAGCATTCTTACGTATTCGAACGGTATCCTCCGGCACCAATACGCTTGCGAGAATTCCGACATCTATCGAATATGAGCTGATTACTGCCGATGCACAAGAACAACCGTGCAGCCGCCCCGGAAGTACGGTCGCGTTAAAGACGCTGGTCCAGATGCGCGCGCAAGTCGTCGATTGACGCAAAGCGCATCATGCCCTCGGGCATTTGCGCCTCGATCGAGCCGTCGGAATATAGCGAGTAGGCCATGCCGTCGACGACGCCCGATTTAAGCACCGTCACCGACGGCTCATCCAAATTGCGCACGGGCGGTGCCTGGCGATCGGGGGCGCTCGCGACAGGATTTGTCTCGGCGAAGGTCGACGGCGCCGCCCTGCCGCGCCGAGGCGCCGGCAGTTCGGCCCGCGAGCGTTCCGACATGCGCTCCGATTTGGGCCACGTATCGTCGAACGTCGCCGGCGGCGCTTCGTCCGCTTCGGGAACCGGCGGGGCAACCGGAGGCGCGGGTCGATACTCGGGAGATGACGGATCGGCGGCGAGGCGCCCCTGCGCGCGCTCGCGTTCCTTTCGCGAGCTCGACGAAAACATCAGGTTGCGCCGCGGCTTCGCAGCCGGCGTGGGCTCGGCACCTTCCGGTCCGAATGGGGTATCCTGCCGCCCGCGCGGGGCGGCTTCGCCACGCCATGGCAGCGAACCTGGCGCTGTGGGCTCGATCTCACCCGCCTCATCCGGCGCGCCCTGATCGCGGGAGAATAGAAACTCGTCTTCCCCGGCATCGGGATAGGCTGGCGGAGCGCCCGATGCTGGCGCCAGCGCCGATCGTGGACGCGTTTCCGCCGGGCTCCGCTGCCCCAGACGGCGCGCAATGATCTTCAGTTCGCTCACCACGACGGCCAGCGCGAGCACGATGATCCCGGTGCAAATCCCCACCACGCCGGCCAGGATTATGGTATTGCCGAAGCTGAACTCCTTCACCGGGAGTCCCACCACGATCGCCACAATACCCGCCAGCACAGCGCCAATCCCGGCGATCAACAAGACGATCATCATCAACCTGAACCCCAGCGCCGCGCCTCGCGCGAACCGTCTTGCCACGATACCGTCATATTGTGTGCATCGCCAACCAACAATCCCAACCCCTGTTGCGAAAAAGGAATACAATCCGCAACCTATTTCGCTTCCTGCGGACCATCACCTTGCCAAGATTTAAGGCGAGGCCGGTCCATTGTGCGTTGCGGTAGGGGGAAATTACGCCACAATTCGCAATTACTCGAGGTTGGAACTGCGCTATATGGATGCCGGGGGATTGAGGCCCAAAAGCGCCAATTGGGCCAATCGGGACGCCGGGTTACCAATAGCCATGTCATCCATCGCGACCTCGGCCATCGATACGCCGTCGCGGCGCTCGCTGGAACGGACTTGTGACGACCTCGCCCTGCTGGTGCTGGCGGCGGTTGCTCTGATCGCAGGGCTCACCTTCCGCGACTATGGGCTCGGCTGGGATGACTACACCCACGCCGAATACGCCGACCTTCTGCTGCGCATGTACGGTTCCGGCTTCAAGGACACCGGTGCGCTGTCGTTCGCCAATCTCTACATGTATGGCGGCGGCTTCGATATGGCCGCGGCGCTTCTGCACAAGGTCATTCCGCTCGAATTGTTCGAGACCCGCAGGCTGGTCGGCGCCATCGTCGGTGTGATCGGACTAGCGGTGACGTGGCGCCTTGGCCGCCGCGTCGGCGGTCCGCTCGCCGGGTTAGCTTCGCTGCTGCTGCTCGCGCTGTGCCCGATCTACTACGGGCACATGTTCATGAATCCGAAGGATGCGCCGTTTGCGGTCGCGATGGTGATCCTGATGATGGGCCTGGTGCGGCTCGCCGAGGAATATCCGCAGGCCTCGCCGCGGACCATCCTGATCATCGGCCTCGGTGCCGGGCTGTCGATCGGCTCGCGCATTCTCGGCGGACTAGCGCTGGTCTATGCGCTCGCAGGCTTCGTGCCGCTGTTCGTCGAGGAAATGCGCACGCAAGGCGCACGCGACGCTATCCGCCGCTTCGTCCACGTCCTCTATGTGCTGATGCCCGGCCTGATCCTCGGCTATCTCATCATGGGGCTGATCTGGCCCTGGTCGATCATGCAGTCCGGCAATCCCTTCACGGCGCTCACGTACTTCTCGCATTTCTTCGAGAAGCCGTGGAAGGAGATGTTCGACGGCGCGCTGGTGTCGGTGCCGGACATGCCGTGGTCGTACCTGCCGACGTTGTTCGCGCTGCAGATGCCGGAAGTCCTGCTCGTGCTTTCGATCGCCGGCGTCGCCGGCATGCTGGCGGCGCTGACGCGCCGCGAGGTGTCGGCGCGGCGCAAAACCATCTTCCTGATGCTAACGCTCGCCGCCACGCTACCGCTGCTGATCGCGATGGTGAAGCGCCCGGCGCTCTATAACGGCATCCGGCATTTCATTTTCGTGATCCCGCCGATGACCGTGATCGCGGGCGTGGCTTTCGCCTGGACGATGAACTGGCTCAGGGACAACCGTGTCAGCTGGCAACCCGTGGCGCTCGCCGTTTTCGCCTTCGGCCTGTTATTGCCGCTCGGCGAGATGATCCGGCTGCATCCCTATCAATACACCCACTTCAACCACATCGCCGGCACCGTGCGCGGCGCCGACGACCGCTTCATGCTGGATTATTGGGGCCTCGCCTTCAAACAGGCTTCCGACGAGTTGCGCGAACAGCTTGAGGAAAAGCATGAGGTCCCGCCGAAGGGGCGCAAATGGAAGGTCGCGGTCTGCGGGCCGCAGCGCCCGGCACAGGTCGCGCTCGGTCCCGATTTCACCATCGGCTGGGACAGCCATGCCGCCGACTTCGCTATGACGCTGGGCGAGTTCTACTGCAAGGGCCTTACTGCACCGGTGATGGTAGAGATCAAGCGCGACGACGTGGTGTACGCCCGCGTCTACGACATCCGCGGCCGCAGCATTTCCAGCCTGCTGTCGATACCTGCGCCATAACTGAAGGCCACCAAGGCATAGCTGCCAGCTATGCCCGGCGCCTGTTCGTAGCGGGTGAAGATGTCGTATTTTTGTAGCTCGTGATCTGTCGCCTTCGTTGTTGAGTTGCGGAGGAGCCGGAAGGCGTGGACGGCTCCGCCGACGTGGTCATGCCATGGATATTGCCGCCGGGTTAGCCCTGCGTGTCGGTTTCTTTGTTCGACTTGAAGCCCGTTTCTCCGTCCCGACCCGCGCTATCTCGACGGCGGCGCGCGCAGGAGCGGTCAAGGACGCGCGCTTGCGCGCCCGTAAGGGCTTGTCCTTGACGGCTCCGAGCACGCTGCCAGGCTGAGGCGCGTCGGGGCTGATCTGCTGTCCGTCGGCAGTAAACGTTGCCAACCGGTGCGGGCCAAGGAACACGCTCACGCTGCCATCGGGATACTCGTGAACCCGAACCACGGCCTTGACGAAGTGGGGCCTCAGCCGGCTCTCCGGCAACTGCAGCCGCCGGCCGCTCCATGCGATCGTGTTGTCGTTGGCGACGGTTCGCTCTTCAATCACGCACAGCGCCTCGCGCCAGGCCTGGTGCCGGTCGGCCACGAACGCCGTGCCTGGCTGTTCGGCCTTGATCGCAAACGCGGCGTTGTGTTCGGCCGTGTAATGCGCTTTCAGCCACGCATTGGCGGCTTCGACCGTTCTGATCCCGGCGAGCCGCAGGTCCTTCGGCAACCGGCCCTGCAGCGTCCCGAACATCCGCTCGGAGCGCCCGCGCGCCTCCGGCGAATACGCCGCGATATGCTCGATCCCAAGATGCGATAAAGCCCTTCCCACCTGGGTTTGTTGCGTCTTCGAGACCTTCTCGCCAGCCTTCGGGGTGTAGAAGTAATGGCTGCCGCGATCGGTGTAGAGCGCGCAGAACAGGCCACGCTCGCCAATCACCTCGCCCAAGGTCTGGAACGTCGACGCCGTCCCTTCTTCCTCCACCAGCAGCATCGAGTAGATCTCGCTCGTCGCATCGTCCAACGTGACGATCAGGTCCATCGCCGGCAGACCTTCGATCCAGGCGTGGCGCGACCCATCCTGGTGCAACAGCATCCCCGGCAGCGGTCGGCGCGGACGCTTCTTGCGGTGCGCCGAACGCTTCGGCGCCTTCCGCACCAAGCCCGCCGCCTGCAGGGCCAGCTTCGTCACCGTGTAGCCCAGCACATAGCCATGCCGCTTTTGCAGCTGCTCGTGGAAGTGCTTCACCGTGAAGTCCGCGTACTTGTCCCGGTAAAGCCCCAGCATCCGCTCAAGCTCTTCCTCCGGCGCCCGCCGCGGCGATCGCCGACCCAAGCGCCGGTCAACCAGCCCATCATCGCCTTCCGCCTCATAGCGTTCCGCCCAGCGTTGAAAGGTCCGCACGCTGACCCCGAGAAATTCAGACGCCGCTTCCTGCGTCAGCGCCTTCGCCTCCGTCCGTTCCAGCAAATCCGAGAACCGCATCCGTCGTACACCCTCGTGAATGGATGCCGTGCCCATTGTGCCCCCTTTGTTCTAGGGCACCAAAACACGACACTTCACGAGCTACAAACAGGCGACACATCACGCGCTACTGACACCTCCTCGAACTCTTCCCCGCTTCGATCTAGTGCATTGAACAGCGTGGCGTGGATACCACCGGCGCCTTCCCCTTCCGGATCACTAGGTGGCCGATAGATGGCTACAACATGGCTAAATGCCGGTTCCACCTGTGACGAGATTGCCTCGATTATTCGGTCAGGTGAAATGTCGTCGCTTCTCACGCTGAATGGATTTGATCGCGCGATCAGCGGTTGTGTCGTCGGGCTTCCCGTACAAATTTTGAACAATTTGAATGCCACCAACGGTCTCGCACCGGCCACTGTCTAACGGCCTCCAGGCATTCCTTTCAGAGAGTCCCGTGCAGCGAGGCTAGCTGCCATTCCAGTGGGTGCAAGTCCCACCAACAGAGGAAGTCCAGTCGCTGTTGTAGTTATAACCAGCAACGGGAAGGCGACCGACCCGTTGGAAGCCTGGTAGTAAAAGTCCCGACGGCCGAGAAATCGGTCGGATCCGTGCAGGGGGGCAAGCAACTTGGCAGGCCGTAGCAAATGTGTGAACCGTGTAAGCCACGAAATTGACACCCTGCGCGAAACGGATTGCAGGGATTTTGGGAGTGCCGAGCCGGTCAGATTTCGGCGAAGGCCTATGTCGACATCGCTGTCTGGAACTGATCGATGTCGAACTCCCCGGGGTCTTAGGGGACGGCATGCCGAGATGGAATGCGCAGTGAAAGCCCGGAACCGCTCGCGGGTCGCCTAGGCGCTCCCGCACAGCGAAGGCATCACATATAAGTCGCCGTGCGATGAAGTTGTGATGTGCCTGCGAGTGGGGCGGATGGGGTCGGTTAAGTGATGATGGACCAGGACAGCATAACCTGGACCGGAGCGAGGACCCCTGGAGTAGAGCGACGTACGTCGCCTGAATGGCGGAGCTCCACCGAGCAGGTGTCTCCGACTCAGCGCGGAGGGTTCATGCTGCTGCGGAGAGCACGAAGGATGGAGGCAAACTTGTACCACGCGACGGGTATGCTGGGAGCAAGCTTAACTGCCGTGCGATCAGGGAAGGCCCTGTCTGACAAGCCAGCTTTGGAGCCGTACCGAGGGAAAACCCGCAGTCCGGCATCTTAGGGGGGACAATGGAAACGGCGGCATCATTCGAAGCCCGATTCGCGCCATCGTCCCACCCGACAGCTTAGACCGACGGTTTTGGATTTCGACATGCTGCCGCCCGATCATCGTGAAAGCGAGCGTGCCTTAAAGGGCCGTCGTGCCCTCGCGATCAACTACCCGCGGCTGCGGCAGCGGCACCAGGAATTTGCCGCCGGCCGCAATGTAGGCCTCGTTGCGCTTGAGGATTGGCTCGGCATAAATCCAGGCAAGGATTACGACAACGTCCGGCTTTTCGGTGGCGAGCGCGGTCGAGGGGAGCACCGGGATATGCGCCTTGGGGCTGAAGCGGCCCTGCTTGAGCAGATTGTCGTCGACGATGAACTTGATCCGGTTTTCCAGTTCGAAATGGTAGAGCAGCGTCGTGGTGGTGGTGGAAGCACCGTAGGCGGCGATGACCTTGCCGGCGGCGCGGGCGTGGTCGAGATAGGAAAGGACGGCGCGTTTGCGGCGCTCGATAGCGTCGAACCAATCATGGTAGATTTTTGGTTTGGTGATACCGCGCCGTTCTTCCTCGGCCACCAGCTTCGACAACTCTTCCGAGCGCGGCCGCTTCGCGGTCGACCTGGGCTGCGCGAAGGCGCGGATGGAGCCGCCTTTGGTTGAGGTACGCTCGACATGGAACAGCGTCATGTCGTGCTTGTTCAGGAATGTCTCGAGCGGAATCAGGGCATGATGGGAGACGTGTTCGTGATAAATCGTGTCGAACACCATGTTGTCGATCATATCGACGATGTAGGAGACCTCGAACACGAAGGCGCCGTCGTCCGCCAGAAGCAGGCGGATTCCTTTCACGACGTCCGACATGTTGTCGATATGGGCGAAGACGTTGTTGGCGCAGAACAGCGCGGCGTTGCCCTGTTCGGTCTTGATCTGTGCCGCCAGCTTACTGGTGAAGAAGTCCGCGATGGTGGGGATGCCATCCGCCGTCGCCCCCGCCGCGATGTCGCGCGCTGGATCGATGCCCTGCACGCGCATGCCTTCGTTCTTGAAGGCCTTCAGCAACGAGCCGTCGTTGCTGCCCATCTCGACGACGAGGCCGCCCGTCGGAATGCCGAGACCTTCGACCACGGAGTGAGCGTAGCGCTTGAAGTGCTCGACCAGGCCCAGCGAGACGGACGTGCGATAGGTGTAATCGCGGAATAGAACGTCGGGGTCGACGACGTTGAGGTTCTGCAGATGGCCGCAAGCAAGGCAAAGATAGCAGTCGAGTGGGTAGAGGTCTTGAGGCTCGTTGAGGCGCTCGGCGGTGACGAAGGCGTCGCCGATAGGCGAGGGCCTGATCGGCAGGACATGCTCGAGCGAAGTGGATCCGCATAGGCGGCAATCACTCTTATGTTTCACGTGCTGCATGTCGCGGCCATCCTCACAGGCGATTTAAAAGGGTTCTATAGGGAATTGGCGAGCGAAT
>CAWGJM010000043.1:0-78705 GCA_963822795.1 uncultured Alphaproteobacteria bacterium | reverse complement strand
TGCCAATAAACGACATCATTCGCTCACCCGTCGGTGGGTAACGTGACAGCGGCTCAAAATTGAAACGGACTGACCGAAATGGACATCTTCCCGTCGACAGTTTGCTCTACGCTGAACTCCACCTCTTTCTGCGCTGTCGCATCCTCAACGGTCACATACAACAACCCAGTGCAACTAACTGCTCGCTTGGCTCTGCTTGTTGAATTCGTGCGTATTGTATCATCCAACCTATATGCCGCACCTTGTCTCGCCTTTTCCCAAATGGCCAATTTTTCAGCTTCTGTGTTCGTATGACTTACCATCGCCGCAACCGCGCTCGAATTCTTGACAGCGTAGTTGACAAGCGCATTATTGCTGTCGTCCGAAACGATCTTAACCACTGTATTGCGCGTATCCAAAGACTCACACTCGGGCGTCGGCCCGCCACAACAGCTCAGCAAAAGTAAGACAGGGAGACACGCTAGAACCGTCTGTCCTTCCCGAAAATGCTTCATCGGAATCCTCACGATCATCCTTTCCTATTCCGACAACAAGGCCTTCTTCGGCTACCGGAGCGGAGACTAATTCCGCTTTGGACCACATTTGAGGAGGGCCCGCTTTTGGCGCAAAGTGGTCATTCATCCGCAACCTCTCGTAGCCGATAAGGGATGAGCAGAGAGCTTATCATTTCGGAATCAGGCTCAGTAGCAGTTTACGGCATTCGCTCGCACAATGGCTTCACCATCTACCATCCCGGGTTTAAGTTTTCGGTGCACACGGGCCGCGAGGCTCGGCGTTAAAGCCGATGACGCTTGCTGCTCAGGCTATCTGTGATACTAAGGCGGCCTCACAATCAAGGAATATTGAATGCCTAAAAAAGCAAAGAAGACGGTCGTGCGTCGCGAATACACCAAATCTGATGTAAAGGAGCTGCGTGCGCACTCAAAGGCGAAAACACCCGTCGTTAAAATTGCGAAGCTTACAAAACGCAGTGTGGGTTCGCTGCGCCAGAAGGCGCTCAAGCTTGGGATTCGTCTAGGCCACCGACGCTAGGTCCCATGCCACCCGGCTCGCTGACAATATGACTAAGCAAAAGCGGAAGATCACATGACGCTGTTCAATAAGGTTTTCTCGACGAGGACGCTATTGCAGATCATCTGCGTACTCGGTGCAGTCGTCGCGATGAAAGCATTGAGCGCGCATTATGATTTCAGCTGGACAACCGCGTTGGCGGCTGAATGAGAAAACAGTCCCGACCATCGCTGTCCAGAGCGGTAATCACATGCGGCTCAGAACTTTCCGTTGCCCTTCAGGGATGTCGACCATGACGCGTACTGCTGCCCGCCCGGAGCCTGACCCGCGTTCGAAGCGTTGACGCGGTGCGCATACGGCCGGTTATGGCGCACAACGGTCATTCGCCAGGCCACGGAATTTAGTTAGAGCAGATAACTGTTGTCCTCCCATACGCGCGGTGAATCCAACGCCGCGGTCGCTGCAATGACCAGCCCAAGGACGTCCGGGGTCGCGGCGCAAACGAGCATTCCGTCGAGGGCTCGCTCGCGCTCGCCAAAGCTTCGCAGCGAGAGGGCGTCATGTTCGCCTCGGGGTAGGGTTTTCGGCTGCATCTCTATCGCTTGCCATACATGCGCTCTAACACCACTGTCTGCGAGGAAACTCGCACCCGGACGCAATTCTATTAGCGGTCGGCCCCGCAACCCTCCGGCTTCTCGAACAACCGAGGTAGATAGAGTTCCGGCGCCCCTGCCGTTTAACGGAAGCGCTCTCTTTCCCTATGGGATATAGATTTTTCTCGCTGCGTTGAGAGCACGGGTACAGCCCGAACGATTGCCCTGTGCATCATACCGCTTCGCACGGGCTACAGCCGCGGAAAATCGTGCCTTCAGACGTTGGTCGGCTCTGTGAACGGATTCGGGCGTGGGCTGGTGGCCAAGTTGAGCATTGACTGATTGACGTGCTGTCAAGCCGGCAAGCGGATCATCCGCCGATTGGTGAACGGTTGCCTCAAACTGTGAAATGTCGGCAGTACAGGGGCCGGCTTCCGCCGTTGCCGAGTTCAGCCAAAGCGCCACGGCTAAAAAGAAAACCGCCATCGGTTGAAGTTTTTGAGTAAAGCTCGTTTGCGTGGATGAGTGTGACATTGGTTCCGTCCAAGCTTTTGAGTGAGATTTTTGAGTATGATGCTCCCAGCGACAACCCTCTGCAAAATCGTCGCTTGCCCCGCCAGCCTCAGGCGCCGGACCCACGGTCGACAAGCACGCTGATTGCCCGCCAGCGCGGCGGCAACGCCAATCGTGACGGCGGGGATCGCGCCAACTACACCGCCCAAATGTGGAACAACGCGAGCCAGGCGCAAGCTGGCGCCGAACTTTGACAGCTTGCCGCCGGACCATTACAAATGACCCAGCACTCGGAGGCAAGCGATGAGTGGCGGATGGACCAGGGTCGGGCTTTCCGGCGCAGCGATGCTTGCTATGGCGGTTGGGATCTTCGTCTATGCTGGGTCCGATCGCGTTCATGCGGTCGAGTTGCCAGCGGTCCAGCCGATTCCCGTTATCGCGACGAAGGTCCAGCAACACGATGTGCCGATCATCTTGACCGGCCTCGGCACGGTCACGGCTCTGAACACGGCCACGATTCACAGCCAGATCACCGGGCTGCTCGTCAGCGTCGACTTCCGCGAGGGTCAATCGGTCAAGAAGGGCGATCTGCTCGCCCAAATCGACCCGCGCACTTACCAAGCGCAGCTCGATCAGACGCAGGCCGCGCTTGAGCGCGATCAGGCTCATCTCAAGAACGCGCGGCTCAACCTCCAGCGTTACACCGATCTTGCAAAGACCGACGCGGCTACGCAACAGCAGCTTGACAACCAGCAGGCCGCCGTCGAGGAGCTCAATGCGCAAATCAAAACCGACCAGGCTGTCGTGGAAAACGCCGAGGCGCAGCTGAGCTACACCAGGCTGGTCGCGCCGTTTGACGGGATCACCGGCATCCGTCTGCTCGACGTGGGCAACATCATCCACCTGCCGACCAACTCGGCCGCAACGCAATCGATGACAGCCGATGCGGGCGGCTTGGTCGTCGTCACCCAGGTTCAGCCGATCAGCGTGATTTTCACGCTTGCCACGACCAATATCTCGGAGGTTCAAGCCGCCATGGCGAATGGCCCGCTTCAAGCCATCGCGTGGAGCCAGGACGACAAGACCCAGCTCGATGTCGGCCAGCTTGTGGTGGTGAACAACCAGGCCGATCCCGGCTCGGGAACGATCCAGCTAAAGGCGGTATTTCCCAATCAACAGCGCAAGCTGTGGCCCGGCACATTCGTCAATGTGCGACTAGTGACCGCAACCGTGCACAACGCGCTCACAGTTCCGCTCGATGCCATCCAACAGGGCCCGCAGGGATCGTTCGTCTTTGTCGTCAGCCAGGACAACAAGGCAACGATGCGGCCGGTCTCGGTCCGCCAGACCTTCGGTGCCGAGGCGCTCATAGAGAAAGGATTGAGCAGCGGCGAGAGTGTGGTGCTGCGAGGCCAGTACCGGCTCTCGCCGGGTGCGCTAGTGACGCTCTCGGATTCCAATGATCCCGGCGCAGTCCCGAATCCCTCGACCAAAAGCTCGGGTATGCTGCCATGAATCTTTCAGCCCCCTTCATACACAGGCCGATCGCGACTGCTCTTCTGATGGTGGCGATCGTCCTCTTGGGCATCATCGGATATGAGCTGCTGCCGGTTGCTGCTCTGCCGGAGGTCGATTCCCCGACGATCCAGGTGACGGCGCAACTGCCGGGCGCCGATCCGCAAACCATGGCGTCCTCGGTCGCGACCCCACTGGAGCGGCAGTTCGGCCAGATCCCCGGTCTCGCGCAAATGACATCGAGCAGTGCCCTCGGCTATATGCAGATCACGCTCCAGTTCAGCCGCGATCGCACCATCGACTCCGCCGCGCAGGATGTCCAGGCGGCGATCAACGCGACCAGCGGCCAGTTGCCTCCCAATTTGTTGAACCCTCCGATCTACCGCAAGACCAATCCGGCCGACACGCCGATCCTGCTCCTCGCGCTAACCTCGGATACGCTTCCGCTCACCAAGGTAAGCGATTACGCCGACAGCATCCTGGTACAGAAACTCTCACAGATGCCCGGCGTCGGGCTCGTCAGCGTCGGCGGCGAGCAAGATCCGGCAATTCGGGTCCAGGTCAACCCGGCGCAGCTTGCTGCTGCGGGGCTGGATCTGGAGTCGGTGCGTACGGCGCTTGCCAACAGCACGGTCAACCAGCCGAAGGGCACGCTGTACGGTGGTCAGCATGCCTTCTCGCTGCTCACGAACGATCAGTTGACCACGGCCAGCGGATTCGACGACTACATCCTGGCTTACCGCAACGGGGCTCCGATCCGCGTCCGCGATGTCGGCCGCGCCATTGTCGCGCCGGAAGATAAAACGCTTGCTGGCTGGTTGGGCACGCAGCGGGCGGTGCTGATTGCGATCCAGCGACAGCCCGGCGCCAACGTGATCGAGACTGTCGATCAGATCAAAAAAGCGCTGCCGCAGCTCGAAGCATCACTGCCGCCGTCGATCAAAGTGGAGATCGTATCGGATCGGACACAGACCATCCGCGCCAGCGTCGCTGACATACAGTTCACGCTCATGCTGACGATTGCCCTGGTTGTCGCTGTCATCTTTCTCTTCCTGCGAAAACTCTGGGCAACGGTCATCCCCGCGATCGCGGTGCCGCTGTCGCTGATCGGCACCTTCGCGATGATGTATGCGCTCGGCTTCAGCCTGGACAATCTCTCGTTGATGGCGCTGACCATTGCCGTCGGCTTTGTGGTCGATGATGCGGTGGTGATGATCGAGAACATTGTCCGGCACATCGAGGGCGGAAGCACGCCGATGGCGGCAGCAATCGCGGGAGCGGGCGAGATCGGATTCACCATCTTCTCGATATCAATATCGCTGGTCGCCGTGTTCATTCCACTCTTCCTCATGAGCGGCATCGTCGGCCTGCTGTTCCGCGAATTTGCCGTCACCGTCGCAGTTTCGATCGCTGTCTCGCTGGTTGTGTCGCTGACGCTGACGCCGATGATGTGCGCACGGCTGCTGGCGCCGGAGGGCGACCAGCATCCGGGACGCGCTTCGCAGGCGCTCGAACGGTTCTTCGACCGGCTGGTCGCCACTTACGACCGGGCGTTGGTCGTTGCGCTACGTCACCGCCTGGTCACGCTGCTGGTCATGATTTTCACCGTCGTCCTGACGCTCGCGCTATTCGTGGTGATCCCGAAAGGGTTCTTCCCACAGCAGGACACGGGGATGATCGTCGGGATTTCCGAGGGCGCCCAGGACATATCCCCGCAAGCCATGATGGATCGTCAGGAGGCCGTGCTGGGGGTTGTCATCAATGATCCGGCAGTCGCTTCGGCAACCGCCTATATAGGGCCCGGCGGATCGACGGTCACGGAAAACGACGGACGCATGTTCATCACGCTCAAGCCGCATAGCGAGAGAAGCGCGACCGCCGACCAGGTGATCACTCGGCTGAACCGGGCGCTGCAGCCGATCCAGGGGATCACGCTCTACATGCAGGCCGCGCAGGACATCAATGTCGGCGCGCGACTTTCCAAGACGCAGTACCAATATACGCTGGTCGACGTGGACAGCGCCGAGCTCAATCATTGGGCGCCCTTGCTGCTGGAGAAGATGCAGGGCCTGCCGCAACTGCGCGATGTCGCCAGCGACCAGCAGAGTGCCGGTCGGACACTCAACATCGAAGTCAACCGCGAGGCCGCTTCGCGTCTCGGCGTCGATCCCGCACAGGTCGATGGCATCCTTTATGACGCGTTCGGGCAGCGTCACGTGGCGCGCATCTACACAACACTCAACCAGTACTACGTCATTCTGGAAGTCGATCCCAGCTTCCAGCTAGGCCCCAACGCGCTCAGCCGCATCTATGCGAAATCCGCCAGCGGGTCCATGGTGCCGCTGAACCAGCTCGCCACCATCACCCCCGCGGTCGCTCCGCTCGCGGTCAACCACCAGGGCCAGTTCCCGTCGGTCACGCTGAGCTTCAACCTCGCCGCCAACAGCACTATCGGGAGTGCAGTGACGGCGATCCGCCAAGCCGCCGCCGATCTCCACCTGCCACCCTCGATCGCTACCAGCTTCCAAGGCAACGCGCAGGCTTTCCAGAGCTCGCTCAGCAGCACGCCCATCCTGATCCTGGCTGCCTTGGTCGCGGTCTATATCATCCTCGGCATGCTCTACGAGAGCACGATCCATCCGCTCACGATCATCTCCACCTTGCCCTCCGCTGGGCTTGGCGCCTTGCTCACGCTGATACTGTTCGGCATGCCGCTCGACGTGATTGGTATCATCGGCATCATCCTGCTGATCGGCATCGTGAAGAAGAATGGCATCATGCTGATCGACTTTGCCCTGGAAAGCCAACGCGAGCGCGGGCTGAGCAGCGAGGACGCTATCCACGAAGCCTGCCGCCTGCGCTTCCGCCCTATCCTGATGACGACGCTTTGCGCTTTGCTTGCCGGCATACCGCTCATGGTGGGAACAGGAACGGGCTCGGAAATTCGCCAGCCGCTTGGCTATGCGATCGTCGGCGGTTTGCTGGTTTCGCAGGTGCTGACGCTGTTTACCACTCCGATCGTTTACATTTACATGGACCGCCTTAGCGGTTGGCTTTATCGCCGATCGCGCGCGCAGTCCCCTGCCAAAGCCGCGACCTCAAAACCGCAGGCACGATCTTGAATGATCCGGAGCCTCGCTATCGCAGAGTTTCCAGAAGAGCCTGTGCCATCTTCCGGTTGACAGGATCGAACCAAACGCGAATGGACCAAACGTGCGTTGGTTGGATCTGCTTTTTCGGGCCGCCGAGCAATCCTGTATGAACGATGTTTGACAGCACGAGCGTGCATTCCGTGATCGCGCTTTTGGCTGCGTAAGAGACCACTAAGCTGACCCTCGCGTCAGCGTATTGTCGTGTGAATAGGTGAGCTGGCATGGAGTTGACTTGGGAATAAATATCGACAACCAGTTGTCCTGATGGTTCTTAGCCAGGCTTCAAGAGAGACCCTTGTCTGCTCCGTGATCTCGAATTGGACTGGTCGGCCCGTCTTCTTTTGTAACGATTGTTGCTCGATCCCCGCACTTTGGCACCTGAACAGACTTCATCCAAACGAAGCTTGACCGAGTTGCACGCGCGAAGCTTGCTGTCGATTGCTAAGTTGAAGAGTGCAAGGTCGCGCCATTTGCGCGAAATCTTAAGCCGAACGCGAATCGACCAAACGTGCTTGGGTTGGAGCGGTTTCTTTTGACCGACGAGCAATCCCTTATTCCAACGTCGTGACAGGTTTTTTGCCGACAAGAGTAAGCATGACGGTTTTTCCGCCATCCCACCCGGTTGCGCTCCATGGGCATCCGGGACACGCCTACCGCGCCAAGTTGATCGGATCGATTCTCCGCGAGTACCTAGATCATTATCGTCGTTCTTGGTGGGGCGCATGTGCGCCGGATCCTGCGATTCTTACGCAGGCTATTATAACAACATCAGAACACATCGGTCATTCGACAAACACGCGCCGGCTGTTCGCCCGGTTCAGCGAGCCGGCAGCACAAGGCGTGCCCATCCTCGGCGGACTCCATCACCACTGCCTCTGGGTTTAGGTTTTCGGTACATACAGCCCATCACGATGGTCAGCCGGTGCCGGCGCCGATCGACGGAATACTCCATAGGTTGGTCCGCGACTCAAACGTTGGTGCCGTCTGGAGTGGAACTTCTCGAAATAGATACCCGCGGACGAAACGCGAAATGGACTGGCACTGACGAACGTGATCGGGCAATCGCGGAACACACCGCGCAAGCGATTCCGCCTCCACGCGCTGCCGCCTACACAGAGCGCGGGAGGAGTTCGTTTCGCGCTGTTTTGCTCCGAGGAAGACCCGGCTCAAAGTGAGGAAGAACTACTAGGGGTTTCGTGCTTCTCAATCGGAATTTCGACAACTCCAACACGATATCTTGAATCCGCCAGGTCGGAATTATCCGATATATAGGATGGAAGATAACGAGCGGATAGCTCGCGGATATTATCTCTCCGGAAGGCGATCGATTTACGCATCATCGAATGTCCGGAAGTTAAATTCGTATTTAATTGAAAAGGCTACCGCTGGGCTGCCACCCTTGGAGGGTGCGCGCAAATCGTTGCGCCGTTCTTTGCTTGATGGCGAAGCCCGAGCAGAAAAGCAACGCTGGCACAGTGAAACAAATTGACGATTTGGATCTGCGTACGAGCGTCTGAGCGACAGAGGTGCACTATGCTGTGGACGTATTTGCCATTGATTGGCTCGATTGTGCAATGGTTGGGCCGGCAGCGTCTTCTTGTCGCCGAGGTGATGCTGCTAATGTCGTGGTCGGCGACGCTGCCAGCCCATGCCGCTACCGGCAGCTGCGAAGGCGCCTCGGCCGGCATCACGCTCCCTGACGGCTTCTGCGCCACAATCTTCGCGGACAACATCGGCCATGCCCGCCAGATGGTGTTTGCGCCCGACGGAACGCTCTATGTCAACACGTGGAGCGGCATCTACTATAACAACGGACCCGTTCCCGCGGGTGGCTTCATGGTCGCGCTGAAGGACAGCAACGGCGACGGGCGCGCCGACGTCACCGAACGGTTTGGTGAAACGGTCGCGAGCGGCGGCCACGGCGGCACCGGCGTCGCGTTCTACAACGGTATGATCTATGCCGAGATCAACGACCGCATCGTGCGCTATCCGCTCGTTCCAAACGAGATCGCACCCAAGAGTGCAGGGGAGACGATCGTCTCGCTCCTGCCCACTACGGGCGACCACCCGATGCATCCTTTCCTGATCATGCCGAAAGGCGATCTTCTCGTTGATCTCGGTTCGGCCACCAACGATTGCGAGAAGCAGAACCGCTTCCCCCATTCGCCAGGCGACGATCCCTGCACCGAGAAGACGACTCGCGCCGGTATCTGGCGCTATGACGCGAACAAGACCGACCAGCGCTTCTCGCCGGCCGAGCGGTTCGCGAGCGGCCTGCGCAACGGCGAGGGGCTCTCCCTTGACGCCGCCGGCCGTATCTTCGCCACGCAGCATGGACGGGACCAGCTCCGGGAGGACTGGCCGGAGCTTTATTCGGCGCGGCAGGGTCAAGAGTTGCCTGCCGAGGAGCTTGTCGAACTGCGCCAAGGCGCGGATTACGGTTGGCCGGAATGCTATTTTGACAACGCGCAGGGAAAGCTGGTGCTTGGGCCCGAATACGGAGGCGACGGAGGCAGGAAGATCAGTATCTGCGCCGAGCGGCAAGGGCCAGTTGCGTTCTTTCCGGCACACTGGGCGCCCAATGACATGAAAATCTACCTCGGCACGGCGTTTCCGAAAGCCTATCAGGGCGGAGCGTTTATCGCCTTCCACGGTTCCTGGAACAGGGCTCCGGGGCCGCAGGGCGGCTACAACATCGTGTTCCAGCCGCTGCTCGATGGAAAGTCGGCCGGTACCTATGTCGTGTTTGCCGACGGCTTCGCCGGCGCGGTCAAAAATCCGGGTCGTGCGGCGTTCCGCCCTTCGGGCCTAGCCGTCGCTCCGGACGGCGCGCTTTTTATCTCGGACGACGTGCACGGAAGAATTTGGCGCGTCACCTATCAGGGCGGCAACCCCGAGGCCGCGGTCGCGGCGGCCCCTGCGCCCATCGGCGTGACGCCATCATCGACCTCGGCGGACGCGCGGCCGCCGGAAGGAGTCCATCCGGATGCCGGGAGGGACACGGGCGAACTGCCCGTGCCGAAGGGTTTCACGCAAGCGCAGATCGCGCTCGGGAATCGGGTTTTCCACGGAGACGCAGCGGGCGGTACCTGCGGCGGCTGCCATGGCTCGGATGCCAAGGGATCGCCAATCGCTCCTGATCTGACGACTGGGAAGTGGCTCTGGAGCGATGGAAGCCTGCAAGGTCTCGAGACGACGATCAAGAATGGTGTGCCAGAACCAAAGGCCCATCCCGGCGCCATGCCACCGATGGGCGGTGTCGTCCTTTCGCAAGCCGACCTCGATGCCGTTTCCGCTTACGTCTGGGCGCTTGGCCATCAGACCCCGTAATGGCCGAGGCGTGTGGGCAACAACCGACGATGGAGTTTCGTGGATGCCATCAGAAGAGGGCTGAGCGATAGAAGAGGGCTGAGCGATCTTTCCGCCAGACGACAACTGGCGCCCGGCGTCAGGGTCTACTCTCAGAGGAGCCGGGCGGCAGTTGGGTGCGTTTTTCGTCGGATGCCGAAGGTCTTTTTCTTGAGTGTCCACTTGGCGTCGAACCCTTGGCTGTGAGACGGCAGATTTCAGCGGCTTCCTAACACGATATTTTGAATCTTTCCGGTCTGTGCATTTTCGATATATTGAATTGGATATAACGGTAGAGATGGCGGCGAGCCGCTCGTATCATTGCGGGCGACGATTACTCGAACTCGGAGGCGACAATGGCAAAGGTACTGTGTGTTGTCTACCCGGACCCGGAGACTGGCTACCCGCCACAATATGCGCGAGACAGCATTCCGACGATTGCCGGCTATGCCAACGGCCAGACAGCTCCAACGCCGAATGGCTTCGGCTTCAAGCCAGGTGAACTCGTCGGCTCGGTGTCCGGCGAACTCGGTCTGAGAAGCTATCTTAAGAAATTGGGTCATGAATTGGTTGTCACAAGCGACAAGGACGGAGAGAACTCCGAGTTTAAGAAGCACCTTTCCGACGCCATATTTTCGGCATGGCCGATGAGGAGGAACCCGCTGCTGTCCGTAAGCCGAGAGCCGATGCCGAGCGCAATCGCGTCCGCTTACTAGAAACGGCGAAGGCCGCTTTTGCTGCAAAGGGATTCGGCGCCAGCCTCGATGAGATCGCGCGCATCGCTGGTGTCTGGGCAGGGACTCTCTACCGCCATTTCCCCACCCGCGACGCGCTGGTTACGGCGGTCTACCGCAACGAGACCGAGCAGCTTGTTTTGGCCGCCACCCGCCTCGCGGAGACGTATTCTCCGGTGATGGCGCTCCGTGAATGGCTGCTGCTGTTCGTGGACTACATCGCCACCAAGCACGGGATCTACGAGGTGCTCAATTCGATTGTTGGCGGGACGTCCGATCTGTACTCGGCGTCTACGGCACAGGTGAAACAGGCAATGGCGAAGCTTGTCGATCGCGCGGTCGCAAGCGGTGACATTCGTCTGGACCTTGACCCGCTCGACCTGCTGCGCGCGCTCGCCGGCGTCGCAAACATAAGTTCGGGACCGGACGGTAACCAGGCCGCCGAGCGTATGGTCGACATCTTGATTGCGGGCGTCCGGACCTGGACGTAAACCCTCAGTGCCCTCGGTTTGGTGCTGACCTCGCGCGCCCTTCCGATTCCGCGAGGCGCCTAAAGGGCCATCCCACCGTCGATCGTTAGGCTGGAGCCCGTCATGTAGCCGGACTCTCCGCTCGCCAAGTAGGCGACGAGACCGGCAATCTCGTCGGGATCGCCGACGCGCTTCAGCGGGATCGCCGGCGTTATGTTATCGATGTGGCTTGCCGTCATGTCGGTGAGCGTCGGTCCTGGCTGGATGTTGTTCACAGTGATGCCGCGCGGAGCGAGGTCGACCGCGATTCCTTTGACCATGACGGCCACCGCAGCCTTGGTCATTGCGTAGACGCTGGACCCAGGATAGCCGCTCCGAACTGCGGTATTGCTGCCGACTGTGATGATGCGGCCACCTTCGGAGAGATGCGCAGCCGCCGCCTGTATGGCCAAGAAAACGCCCCGCACGTTGACCTTCAACATGAGGTCGAGTTCCTGCAAGCTGACGGCTTGAAGGTCACCCAGTCGCAGGATGCCCGCGTTGACGACAACGATATCGAGGCGACCAAGCTGATCCACCGCCTGGGTGACGGCGTCGCGGATCGCCGTTGGATCTGCGCTGTCTGCCTTGATCGCGAAGCCGGTTCTGCCTTCCTCCTCGATCGCTCTTACCGTGTCGGCTGCTTTGTCTGGCGCCGACACGTAAGTCAAACCGACGTTGGCGCCTTCTCTCGCCAGGCGCCGGGCCGCGGCGGCACCGATGCCACGCGACCCGCCGAACACCATCGCGACTTTACCAGTCAGTTTACGATCTTCACTCATTCTTGGCTCCATTATTGATCAATCAGTCCATAACGGCCCGCGCAAAAGGGCGGCTTGCCTTGTCAAAAAGCTCACCGAGATTTCAGGCGTTCGACGACAAATCGTGCTTGAACCCGCAGCGACGTGGCGTCGGTGCCTCCACGAGCCGCGAGCTGGATGCTTTGCATCGCCAATTGGATGAACGAGGCTGCTGTAGCACAGTTCAGTGAGCGATCTATCTCACCCGCCGCTTGGCCTTCTTTCAGGCGTTCCGTCAATCGGCTGCGGAGCGCGGGAGAGACTTTGGCGCGAAGCGCCGCAATGTCGGGATCTGTCGAGCCGAATTCGCAGATGGCACCGACCCCCATGCAGCCAAGCGCACGAATATCGTCATTGTTGCTGATAAGTCCTAATAGCAGCGCCTCGACTCCGGCGATCGGAGAAGCAGCGCCATTGAGACGTTGTAGATGTCCCGCGGTGGTCGTCCGCTGATATCTCTCCAGCGCCTCCAGATAGAGCGCTCGTTTATCCTGAAACGCGTTGTAAAGGCTCTGCCTAGCGATCCCCATTGCCGTGAGCAGATCGTCGGTTGAAGTAGAGGCGTAGCCCTTGGCCCAAAACACTCCAGTGGCGCGTTCCAATGCTTCTTCACGATCGAATTCTCGCGGCCTTGCCATGACGCCGACTATCGCCGTTATGGACTGATCTGTCAATAATGGACTCGAGATGGCCCAGTGTCTTGTCTCGCAAATCAGTTTAAATAATTCTCGCGATAGGTAATACGGGAACGATCGGACTCGTACCCGAAGGCGGCAAATTCAGATCCTGCCTCCGCGAGTGACCGGCATTCCCGTCTTTTGAAGCGGACGCAGAAGCGCGAGGATCAAAACGCCGAGCAAAGGGATTGGTGAGGGCGTGGCCACGCTTCGCCAAGTCTAGCGCACGACAAGACCTCTCGACATGTCTTCGGTCTATGACCGGGTCTGCCAGCAGGCGCTGGCCAATCGCCTGGAGCTTGAGAAGGTTTTGGATCCGAGCAGCTTTGGGTATCCCAAGGGTCGCAAGACAGCCGATGCCTTGGCCAAAATCTGGCGCGAAGTGGGGGCTGGAAACGAGTGGATCGCGGATGCGGACCTGAAAGATGCGCAGGCTCCTCGGCGGTCGCCGTCCAGTCCGTCCAACTGGCGGGAATGAGCGCGCGGCTGCCGTCGGGCAGCACCACCAGCAACACAGCGTGCCGCGGCGCTTGATGGCAGACATAACCGCCAATGAGCGGCCCTCGAACGGATGCCGCTCACGCAGGATCGTCACTGACCGTGAAATGTCGTGGAGATGGGTAGTGTGTGGTAACTTCCTTTGGGTCCGTGGATCACGAGAAACTCATGGCCCTCCTCGGAAAGCAAATCGCCGACAGCGGCGTGTTGAAGCTCATTCAACAGATGTTGAACACCACCGTCTCGAACAAATGCGGCAGGATGTCGCTCTGCCGGAACCGGCCACGACGATTGCGCGAGAAGGTGGAGTGGTCGGGCACCCTGCGGTCAAGTCCCAGGCGACAAAACCATCGATAGGCGAGGTTGAGATGGAGGCCGTCTTGTCTGCGACAAGTAACAGCGCCTCCATTGCGGCCTGCCATTCCGGGGACGTCGTGTTCGGCCAACCTGCGACGATACGATGCGTCGTCATCGAGCCGAAGGGAGAGGGCAACGAGACGACGCAAGTTCACGTGATCGTTGGCCGTCCAGTCGAATGCGCGCATCGCGGGCGATACGACAGTGCTCATAATGCTGGACGTTGTGATTTCTTCGATGGTAATAAAGTGCTTATTGCAATGCACTTCATAATTTTCTCGATGGTATTGTAGTACGGATGAGCTCAGGCCATATAGTCTCGCATCGTTCACCCGTCATTGTGAGAGTTTCATGGCCGATCGCGCGCGCAATCAGCACGGACTGGGCAAAGCTGTTACTTTCAACGTGATCACGCCGATGACTCGCCTGGGCACCTGGGTTGTCGCCTTGGCACTGTGGTTTTTCGATTTTTGGAAACCGAGCCAGAACACCGCCAAGCAGCTGGCGTTTCTGCCGTTCGTTCATTGGGTCATAGTCAAGCGTAACCGCTTTCCGCGGCTGGATAGCAATCAGCCAGCGGAACAGCTGAATTACGATTATTTGTTCTTTCTGAGCACGTTCATCGGTCCGTGGAGCACCTACATCGAGGCGTTCGCCGACGTGCTCTATGTCCCTCTCGACACCGTATGGTTCTGGAGCGTTGGTTATCCGTTCGCTCGGCCGGTTGGACCGCTCAAAGCCTATATAAGGCGCAATCAAGTCGAGTCCGACCATTCCTATAGTGCCTATCCGGGCGCCTCCGTACGAGACGTTCGCGCGGGCCTCGAGTTGCGCAGCCAGCTCGAAACATTTGCGAAAACCTCTTCGGAGCTATCGCCCGACAGATTTGCGGCCGAATTCAACCGTCTGCTCGTCAATGCGCAGAACAAGCTCGGTACGTTCGGCCCCACTCCAGAGTAGCAGGCTGGTCGAACGGGGTTCGTACGTATGGCAAATCAAAACGGTACAAAATACGGCTTTACAGGTCTATTTCCTATTACCACGGGGCGGTCAGCCGACTTGCGCGCGCTTCTGCGCTCGCTGGACGATAAGCAACGCTACCCTCGCGGCTCGCCGTTGAGCGATGTATCCCTCGTCCATATGACACGGTTTGTTATCATTGACCGGCTGGCCTATCAGGGAGAGCCGGCGAAGGCTGATGCTCTCAAGTCACATTATCTGCTGTTCGTGTGCGACTTCGATGGACTAGCGTCGATGCTCTGATGCACGCAATGGTCCAGAATATTCCGCATCAGGTAACCGCCATTTGGGATCACTGCGTTCGCTTTCCGGGCATCCGGAGCTGCGATCGACTTGCTGCATATTTTGAACAATGCCAGCTCACGACCAACCTCCTTCTGGCAGACCAACCCGAGGCGAGCGTAAACGACATTCTTATGGGACTGACGTGCCGGCGCCGCTTGGGCGAGTTCATAAAGCAGATTCAGCGCAAGCCGCGAAACCCGGCGGTACTCAAACGCGGCTTCCAGCGGATGTGGCGAAGCCTGCAGATTGATCCACCGCGCCCGGGAGAGCTGTGACCACGTAGCGATGAAAGTGAGCCTGTGATGCTCGACCTTTATAATATTCAAGGCAACATTCTCCGGGGCTACGCTTCATTTCCACATGCATGCTTTCTCTACCTGAGCATCCAGAATGCGGAGGACGCCCGGGCGTTGGTGCAGACACTCCTGGACACGGACTCCATCACGCCGGGACGCTGGAGCACGAAGCCGGACGCCACGCTCAATCTTGCCTTGACGTTCGAAGGACTGCGGGCGATCGGGGTGCCGGAGCAGAGTCTCGCCACCTTTCCGGCTGAATTCCAGGACGGAATGAAGGCTCGTGCGAAGGCACTTGGGGACGTCTGCGATAGTTCGCCCGAGAACTGGGATGAACCCTGGAGGGCGTCCCGGGTACATATCCTTATCATGATGTATGGCAGGACGCTGACGATGCTCGATGGGCGTTGCCGAACCCTCAGGCAGCTATTGCCGCCGGGCGTGCACGAGTTGGCGCCTGAGCAACCCGCCGGGCTTTTGTGCATCAACGGCCAGACGACACGCAAAGAGCATTTCGGCTTCGTCGACGGGCTCAGCAACCCCGACGTCGAAGGTGTGCGCGACCAGGATGGCTCCAGGAAGCGTCAGGACATCGGCAATCCCGACGCGAAAGGAGGATTTCGCAAGGTCCCGGTGGGGGAGTTCATTCTCGGTTACCCGGGTGAAGGTGGCGATCTTGCTCCCATGCCGCAGCCGAGCCTTCTTGCGCAGGATGCGACCTATCTTGTCTTCCGCAAGCTGGAACAAAAAGTGCTCGCTTATCGCACCTATCTCGCAAACCAAGCAGAAGCGTTTTCCCGGACGCTCCCGCGTGACCTGCCAGCCGGCGTCACCGCGCAAGAGTACCTGTCCGCCAAGATGATGGGACGATGGCCAGACGGATCGTCGCTGATCAAACACCCGAATGGACCCGGCAACGATACCGGTAATATTTTTGGCTACGCCGAGGATCCCGCGGGGGCACGATGTCCGCTGGGCGCGCACGTGCGACGCGCCAACCCCCGGGACGCGCTGGGGTTCGGCGGCAGAACGATGAGCCGCCGACGGCTGATCCGGCGCGGGATCACTTACGGCAACTATCTCCCGCTCGGCGAGCAGGACGAAGAAAAGCGCGGCATCATGTTCCTCGCCTTCAATTCCGGGTTCGATCAATTTGAGTTCGTGCAGCAGGTCTGGATCAACTTTGGCGACGATTTCGAGCAAGGCAATGACACCGATCCTATAGCCAGTGCGCGAAACGGGGTAAGAATGGTGATCCCGGGCGATGAAGAAACCGGACGACAGCCATTTATCTGCTTTGACGTTCCAAGCTTCGTCGAAACCAGAGGCGGCGATTACTTCTTCGTTCCAAGCCTGACCGGGCTCCGGCTGCTGGCCTCCGGCCGGGTCCAGCTGTCATGAACCGCTCCCGCGCCCGGCGGCTGCTCAACCATCCGGCAAGCGGGGAGATATCCGTGGCGCGCCTGTTTGGAGATCAGCCGGCCAGCCTGCTTTTCCGCGGGCTGCGGCGCATGGCGCAATTCGGGCGGATGCTTTTCCAAGCGGTGCGCCCGTCCCCGCCGCACGCAGCTCCGAGCAGCGGCCCGAGCCTGGTGCGATACCATGAGCTTGTGAACTCGCTGGAGCTGCTGGACCGGCCGATGCCCCTAACTCGGTTTGAATACGCCGTGCCGAACGAGGCAACCTTGATCGGGCGAATGGCGCGGCTCGCCGCGAAGCTCGTCATCGACAACTACTGTACAATGAGGAGCTCGGATCCCTGTGCCATGGCGATGCGCGATCAGCATGCCAAAGCACATGGTTGCGTCGAAGCGGAATTCATCGTGCGCGACGATCTTCCGGCCGAGTTCACAACGAGCTTGTTTCGCCCAGGCGCCCGCTATCCGGCCATTGTCCGGCTCTCCAACGGGCTCGGCACGCCGCACAGCGACAAGAAAATCGATGCGCGCGGCATGTCGATCAAGCTTCGCGGCGTCGACGCGCCGACCATTCTCCATACGCTGGCGCCTCACAAAGCGCGCGCAGGCGAGCATGATTTTGCCCTCAGCAGCTTTCCAATATTCTTCTGCAAGAACGTGGTCGATTATTCGCTATTCATGGAGGCGATTACCGCATCACAGGTGACTTGGCTGGACCGCTGTCGCAAGATCGCGCGGTGCTTAGCCTTCGCCATTTGGCATCCTCGGCAGGTTTTCTTGTTCTTGCGAACCGGAATCGAAGGCCTGCTCAAAATCCGCAACCCGCTGACCGCCACCTATCACAGCATGTCGCCTTTCCTGTTCGGCGAAGATAAGGTCGTGCGTTACGTTGTCAGTCCCACAGGCCGTCCGGACGCCTCGGATAGATGGTGGACGTTTTTCTACCGGCAGAGATCGGAGAGCTTTCTCCAGGATGCGTTGGTGCACGATCTGGACTCGGCCACGCGTCAACCCGGCGATGACATCGTATTCGACTTCTCTATCCGCGTGCGCGATTCAGCCACCTCGGATGACGCCGAGGATGCATCTCGGTGGTGGACCGCACCTCTGGACAGAACCGTGCGGCTGGGGAGCATCGCGATTCCAAAGCAGAAATTTCTGGCGCCCGATCAGGTTTACGATGGCGAGCACATGACGTTCAGTCCGTGGAACTGCCTGCCGCAGCACAGGCCGATCGGCAGCATCAACCGGATGCGGCTGGCGGTTTATCTTGCCTCGCTGCAGGTGCGGCAGAAACTGAACATGGTGGCATCGTGAGCAGCCAAGCGAATGTGGATCGGGCGGGCCGACCTGAGCGGACAAGTCCGCTGCGGAATGTCGAGAGCGAAGCTCTACACGCGGAGCGGCGGCAGCTTACGGTCGCATTTATCGATATCGTAGGTTCGACGCCTCTGAGTGAGCGCATTGATCCCGAAGAATTCTTCACAATCATCAGGAATTATCGCGATATCTGCAACGAGCACATTTGCCGATACGGCGGCCACATCGCCAGAATGATTGGCGACGGGCTGCTGGCATACTTCGGTGTGCCACAAGCCCATGAAGACGATCCCGAACGCGCGGTACGCGCCTCGCTAGCAATCGCCGCCGTGGTCAAGGAACAGAGGTTTTCCTTATCGGACGGCACTTTCGTTTGTCTAGGCGTGCGGATCGGGGTGAACACCGGAGTGGTCGTGGTCGGCAGCGTACCCGGCGAGCCCCCCGATCGGCGAGAGGTGTTCGGCAGCTCGGCGCATGTTGCCGCCCGCCTTCAAACGATCGCCGCCGAGAATGGTGTCGTCATCGGCCCGAGTACTTACGAACTCACTCGCGGAACATTTGATTGCGCGCCACTTGGCAAACTAAGATTCAAGGGACTGGAAGAGCCGGTCGAGGCTTGGCGCGTGGACTCCGTTGCGGCCAGCGAAAGCAGGTTCGACAGGGCGCGGACGTCGCCGCTGCCGCTGATGATCGCACGAACCAGCGAAAGCACCATGCTCGCTGAGATGTGGGAGCGGAGCGTAGCGGGGGCAGGACGTGTTGGCGTCATATATGGCGAGCCCGGGATAGGCAAGTCCCGCCTTATCCGCGAGTTCCGCAGTTCTCTCGCTAAATCTGCGGTTGATGTTCTGTCCTATCAGTGCTCGCCGTTCCATATCAATACGCCGCTTGCTCCGGAAGTCGAGCGGCTGAGGCGCGCAGCGCGCATTCAGGAAGCCGACGACGCGGAGCTCTCACTGGCGAAATTGCGCTCGCTATTGGCAACAGCCATCCCCGATGTCGAGCACGCTCTTCGCTACTACGGAGGCCTGCTGTCGATACCCGCCTGCGGCGAATACAAGCCCGTCAACCTTGGTTCGTTCTTTGAGCGCGAGCGGCTTTTTCAGGTGAACGTCGATGTCCTCGTCGCGGCCTCGCGCAAGAGGCCTATCCTAATGATCATCGAGGACGTCCAGTGGATCGATCCGACGAGCATCGAACTGCTGCTGCACGCGATAGCTCGCTGCAATTGCGAGCGGGTCATGATCCTGATCACGCACCGCGATGACTACGTTGCGAGTTGGTTATCGGATTCTGCAATTCAACGGATTGCGCTGCAAAAACTAGCACCATACGAATGCGAGCAGATCGTAGCAGCCGTCGCTGGTACCGGTTTGGTGCCGCGCGGGATTATCAGCCAAATCGTGGAAAGAACCGACGGCGTGCCACTCTTCATCGAGGAGTTCACGCGAGCCGTCGTCGATTCAGGAGCGGTCGAGCGCGCCGCTGACGGTCTCGCAACGAGCGGGAAATTGCCCGAACCTCTAGTGCCGGCAACGATTCATGATTCGCTGATGGAGCGCCTCGATCGTCTCGGTACCGCCAAGCGCGTGGCCCAGATCGCCTCGGTCTTCGGCCGGCAGTTCAACTATAAGAGCATTTTCAATATGCTCCCGGGCAAAGGCGAAACGCTGAAAAACGCACTGCATGCGCTGGAGCGCGCTGGGATTGTGTATCACATCAAGGAGGCTCGGGGCGTCCTCTTCGCATTCAAGCACGTGATGATTCAGGAAGCTGCCTACTCCTCGCTCCTCAAGGAGGAAAGGCGCGAGCTCCACGCGCGCGCAGCCGCGTGGCTGGTTCAGGAGACGCCGATCGGGGAAAGCAGCGATCCCGCCGTTCTGGGCTATCACTACGCACGGGCCGGTGACATTCCAGAAGCAGTCGAAGCCTGGCTTCAGGCGGGCAAATCCGCGCTCCGCCGGTCAGCCACCAAGGAGGCTGTGGCTCATCTTCGCGAGGGCCTTTCGCTGGTATCAAAGCTAACCGCTTCACAGCGGCGAGACGAGGCTGAAATGGCGCTGCAAGTCAACCTTGCGATGGCGTACACAGCCAACGCGGGATGGTCCGATCCGAACGTCTACGGACCTTACCATCGAGCACTCAAACTCTGCGCGAGCTGCGGAACCATTCGCGAGAAGGCTGCGGTTCGATGGGGCGCTGCCGTTTCCAAGCTGGTCAGCTGCGAGCTCACCAGCGGGCTCGAACACGCGCAGGATTTCGTCCGGCGGGCCGAGGAGTGGCGCAACGAGGAGGCTGCGCTCATGGCGTACACCGCTGCCTTGATCGCCAATTTTTTTCTCGGTCGTCTGAACGAGGCGCACGAACTGGCGGGTCTAATCAGCGCACGCTACAATCTTCGAGAGCATAGGAACCTCGTGCAGGTCTATCAACACGATCCATTGATCGTGTCGCTCGTCTATTCAGGACACATCGAATGGCTATTGGGGCGGCCTAGCCGAGCCAGAGCGTGCTGCAAAGCTGCGCGACAGCTCGCAAACGAAATCGGGCACCCTTTCATGCTGGCATTTGCGTCCATTCTCGGCGTTTGCGATCACTGGTATGAAGGTGATCTTGCGGCCAACCTTGCTAGCGTCGAGCGCGGCTTGAAGGTTGCTGAGGACTATGGCTATCCAATGTACAAAGTCATCGGTCCGTTGTGGGCGACCTCTGCGCTGGCGGCACGGGGTCCCGCCCCGGCGGTGCTCGAAAAACTGTGCGGTCTGCTGCGCAAACTGCCGGCCGAGAATCGATGCATTCAGATGCCTCTCTATCGAATTCTGCTCGCCGTGGAATTTGGACGGATCGGGCAGATAGACAGGGCGCGGACGCTTGCTGCTTCGGCCGAGTCTCTGATGGCGCAAACCGGCGAACGCTGGGCCGCGCCGGAGATTTATCGGATCCACGGGTCGCTGCTCTGTCGCGAACCGGATCGAGACGACCGCAGAGCCATGCGCCTATTTAGGCGCTCGCTTGCATCCGCAAGAAAGCTAGGAGCAGTCGGTTGGGAATTGCGTACCGCGATCAGCCTCGCGCATCTGCTGAAGAGCGGAAGCGGGAGCGAGCGCGCCGAGGCGCGAGACCTGCTCCTGTCGACGAGGACGAAATTTTCATCCGCCGAAACGTCAGCTGATTTGCGAGAGGCCAATGACTTGCTGCAACAGTTGAACTAGACGATCGATTCCAACAAGGTTGTCATATGGGTGGGATTCATCTGGCGTTTCGAGCTCCTATATAGCGGTGGAGGGCCTTTACGACGAAGGATTTAGCGATATGGCGGCGTGGCGGCGGGCGATTGAATTGTCGCTCGAAGAAACGGATTTGGTCCCAACGCGGTTTAGCGTTTTGATGCTTGTGCGGGTCATCACGTAGCATCGGCGAAGGCAAGAACGGCTTCGCACCGTGCCCGAGAACGGCTTCTTCGTCATTCTCCGACTCTATGGGCCGCAGAAGGCATTCTTTGATCAGACGTGGAAGCCAAGCGATCTCGTGAAGTTGAACTGAGCGTGAGAAAGATAATGCAGCCCAATCCGTTGCAGTGACGTCCGATGTTGTCTAGGTTTTCGGACGCTGGCATGACGAGGCTATCCACGCGCTGCGGCGACCGGCGTCCGAAAAGCGCCAATGCACGAAGTCGCGGGAGTATGGCACCCGGCAGTGCAGCGAGTGCTATGGGGATCGTATGTTGGTGGCGATCTCGATGGTGGACGCGGCGCTAGCACGAGGCGACGTGCATGCGCGCATGCAGGTGAGCCCAGGAGAGTGCAATGGACATCTCGGCGGGCATACGAAATTCATCAACGGGCGGTGGGTGAATTGAAGGGCGGCATTGGTTCGAGAGGCGGCAAGCCGCATGGCAGAATGCTTCCACAACTTTCGCGTTTTGGCATGAATTGTTGCTAGGTAGTATTTTTTAACCTTCTTGGCTCGTGTAATTTCAAATGGTTGCGCGTGGCAGAAACAGCACATCCGACAACCATCGCGCGATTGATCGGTCGATCTGTGTTCGGTGGCATGGTGTAAATCAATTTCTTGCGAGGAGAAATATCCACGGCACATTCAAGCAAACTGGTTTGCACTATTCGTCAAGACAACTTTTGTCATTGCGTTATGGCGGGGTCGATGTGACTCGCCGCATCAGGGTGCCGGCCTGCCAGATGATCCTTGCTGTTGATCATGCGTTGCACGCCGACAATACATGAGCTGATCGTGTTGACCTTGCCACCCCGCCATCGCTGTCATCTCGACCGGCTGCCGGCCTCTCGGCTCTTGCTCCCGCGCAGCGGGCTGGAGCGCAGCGACTTCGTGCAATGGCACGAAACGGAAATGCCGGGGTGGCCTGCCGATGTCTGCTCCCGAGGGTAGAACGGACATGCCGTTCAAGCGGGGCCACTTCCGTTTTTGTGCAGGTTTTCGGACGCCGGCATGAGGAGGCTATCCACGCGCTGCGGCGGCCGGCGTCCGAAAAGCGCCAATGCACGAAGTCGCGGGAGTGTGGCACCCGGCAGTGCAGCGAGTGCTATGGGGATCGTATGTTGGTGGCGATCTCGATGGTGGACGCGGCGCGAGCAGAATGCCTCCACAACTTCCGCGTTTTGGCATGAACGTTGCACAAGTGGATTTTTAATGTTTTTGGCTCGTGTAATTTCAAATGGTTGCGCGTGGCAGAAACAGCACATCCCACAACCATTGCGCGATTGATCGGTCGATCGGTGTTCGGTGGCATGGTGCGGATCAATTTCTGGCGAGGAGAAATATCCACGGCACATTCTGACCTTGCCACCTCGCCATCGCTGTCCTCTCACCTGGCTACCGGCCTCTCGGCTCTTGCTCCCGCGCAGCGGGCTGGAGCGCAGCGACTTCGTGCATTGACCCATCTGAGACATTGGCATCTCAAGACTTTCGCAGCGCAAAAGCGTAGTTCGTCCTTCGCCAAAACGTGATATCGTCCCTCTATTGCATGGACACGCGTCCCACGGGAGCATCACATGGCAGATTCGACGGCGAGAATTCATCGCCAGGCTCTGCGGCACGGCGACCGGGTCGTCAAATCGCGGGGCGCGCGCAGCAGTCCGAACGAGTACGACGGATCGATTCTCTGCACGACTCAAACATGAAGGCGGCCAGAATCCATCGCTTTGGCGCACCGGACGTAGTTGTCGTTGAGGACGTGCCTCGTCCGGCCCCGGCGGCAGGAGAACTTCTGATCAGGGTCGCCGCTTCGGGAGTAGGACCATGGGACGCGCTCATTCGCGAGGGCAAAAGCAAAGTAAGTCCGCCCCCGCCGCTTACGCTCGGCTCCGACTTGTCAGGAGTGGTAGAAGAGGTAGGACCGGGCGTTAGTGAATTCAAGAAAGGCGATGAGATCTATGGTGTTACGAACCACCAGTTTTGCGGGGCAAACGCACAATACGCTGTCGCCCATGCCAACATGGTGGCGCTGAGGCCTTCGCGCTTAAGCCATGTGGAATCAGCGTCAGCTCCCGTGATTGCGGTCACCGCCTGGCAGATGCTCTTTGAGTATGGGAACGCGAAACCCAATCAGACTGTGATGATTCTAGGAGCCGCTGGAAATGTCGGTGCGTTTGCGGTTCAGCTCGCGGTGAACGCAGGCCTGCAGGTAATTGGTGTCGTCGGCTCGACGGACATCGAGTACGTCAAAGCTCTTGGCAGCCAAACGGTCGTAAATTATCAAGCAGGCGAATCCGAGAATGCCGTGCGTCCTGTTGATCTGATACTTGACACAGTTGGAGGAGAAACGCGGGAACGCTCACACAGCATCTTGAAAACCGGTGGAGTTCTTGTTTCTGTCGTATCCACTGATCCTATGCTTGAGCGACCCGACGTGCGCTCGGTATTCTTCTACGCTGAGGTGACTACGGAACGGCTGAACGGCATTTCCAGATTGTTTTGCAGTGGACAGCTGAGCCCGCAAGTAGGCGCCCTTCTGCCGTTAAGCGATGTGCGCACCGCTCACGAGATGCTCGCCGGCGCACCACATAAGCGGGGAAAGATCGTTCTCGAAGTAAACGGCTGAAGGCCAGACTTGGGCTCATGTGGAACAATGTTCTAGCTCGCTCTGAAACGGTATCGAAACCAATTGTCAATTCGGGCGTATCGGGCCCCCAAAAAATGCGAGCTTGTGATCAGGCTCAAAACTGCAAAGGGGACGTGCGGCCGACGCTGCTCGCGCGCGCCGACGAGGTGATCGAACTGGACTGCTGTTCGCTGCATTTGCTCACGGCTGCTTCTGGCACCTTTGCGACGTGCCGACTTCTCCCGGAATGTCCGTTGATCGGGGTACACCGGATGTGAGTGGTTGACGGTCAAAACGGTGCTTTTGACCCGAAGGCGACCTTAAACTCGCAACCAGCGAGAGGCTGGTCGCAACTTAGCAGAGTCCTTGGTGAGGCCGGCGGTTAGGTCGCGGGACTTAGCACAAGCGGCACGCTCCCCATGATGCGCAGCAGGCACCGTCCCCCCAGCCACCGAACCCGATGTCGTCATCGAACCAGATGCCGACCCCGCAGCCGCCGCAACCGCAACCACGGAAGCCAAGGCAACCACGGCAACCACGGAAGCCACCGCAACCTCGGCAGCCAACAAACCCGCCACCACCGCAACCACGGAAGCCGCCACACCCGCCGCCAACATGGGCACACCCGCCGCCAACATGGGCGCACCCGCCGCACCCGCCGCCACCATGGCCGCACCCACAACCACCGCACCCGCCGCGCGCTAGCTGCATGCCGCTGCCAACGTTTTCCCTATCGAAGACATAGAACGTGGCGAGACTGACGTCGACCATTTCCTCTTCGTCAAGAACGAAGCGCTGATTGGGCGAGGTATTGTCAGATTGCGGGATACCGGCAGTGGGCATCGTGGATGCGGACGCACCACCCACCAGCGAAAAACTCAGTCCAGCGGCACCCAGCGCCTTCACGGCGGCGGCTTTGGTTGTGCGTTTCTGCTTCGAAGCTTGTTTGACCCGTGGCATGGGCGCATCCTCCGTAAGTTCTTGTGAAAACGCTCCGCAAGAGTGCGCTCGGCGAAACCGGCGTGCAAGGGTTACCTGTGCCATAAAATGGGAAACATCTCATCGAGTTCCAATCATCTTCATGAACGAGATCGAGACATAACCGCTTTTGGTTGAGCCATCTGCGCACATGCAGCAGCATGGACCTGTATGTCGTGTATTGGCACCAAACCGACATGCCGAAGTAGCATCGCGATGTCCGCTATCGGGGGATGAACCGACCTAGCTTATTAGACGCGGGCTGCCATCAAGGGCACCGGTCGCATGTTCGTCTAATGCGCCATCAATAACGGCAAGTCTGCGTGCTGCATGATGTGGCTGGTGGCGCCGCCGAAAATCATTTGCCGCAATCTGTTCCTTGTGAAGGCGCCCTTGACCAACAGATCGCAGCCTTCCGCGTTGGCCGCGGCAAGGACCGCTTCACCAGTGCTGCGGCCTGCTAGTTCAATGCTCATGGTCTCGGCGGCTATACCGTTATACTGCAATTGCTTGCGGACCCGATCGGCTGATGGACCCGGCACGTCCTGTCCCCCGATGACAGTCAACACTGTCACGCGTCCGGCAAGGTGCAGCAATGGCATGGCCAAGGCGTTGGCGCGGGCCTGCTCGGTACTGCCGTTCCAATGGATCATGATGTTGGTCGCGATCTGTTTCGGAGCGGTCGGTGGCGACAGCAGAACAGGCCGGCCGCTTTCGAATAGTGCCGACTCGATCGCGCGATTATATGGGGCGGCCGTATCAGCGTCCGGCCTGCTCATGACGATCACATCGAATGCGCGGCCATAGCTGCCGACAAGGTCTTCACCCGGCGGCACCTCGGCAAACCAGCCAAACGAAGGTCGGTCCGCGATCGTTCTGGCAGCAGCAATACCGTGCTCCTGCATGAAGGTCTCGAAGAGCTTGCGCACTCCCGCCGTTTCTTCGCCGCGCCGCGCTCGATAGGTTTCAATGGAAAAGCTGCTGGCCAGCTCTGCCACCACAAACTCGGGAACGCCATACCACAGTGGGACACCCTCGACGTAGGCGCCGGTGCGCTGCGCGAGCAGCACCGCGGTCTCGAGTGTGGCTTTCATGGCCGGGATATTTTGGGTTGGTACCAAAATCGTCTTCATCGTCAGCTCCCCCTCGTTGCAAATGAACGATAGTCCAAGGCAGCCAAAACGGCACCGACAGGCTAAACCTTCGTGACAAGACCGCCAAGACATTCGGCCTAAAACTTCCGTCAAGGTTGCTTGCGACCGTTGACAAGGTGATCGAATAAAGGGGAGTGACGTCGCCTATTGGCACCTTTGAGACAGGCCGACCGGCTCGCGCAGTTCCTTTGTTCGAGCCAAGGGCCGTTCCTTCGTCCCGGCCCGCAGAACGTCGATCGCGTCGCGCGCAGGGGCGGTCAAGGCCGGCCGTCGCGCTTGGCTTGCGGCGGGCTCGGGCGTTGCCAGGCTGCGCCTTGACCGCGCCGCACGGCGCGAGGATCAAGCGGGTCGGACGCCCGCATCGTCAGTCCTCGTCAGCTCGAAGGCGCGTCCTTTAGCCAGCACCGCCCAAGCGATGCGGGCAAGCTTGTTGGCGAGCGCGATCGCCAGCACGTTGGGGTGCAACCGCTTCTTGGCGGCTTCGATCCAGGATTTGAGCCCATAACGTTCCAAGTGCTTGATCCTGACCAGCACAACCCGTGCCGCCTGCACAAACAGAACGCGCAGGTGGCGATTGCCGCGCCTCGAGATTTTGCCGAGGATCGTGCGGTCTCCCGTCGAGATCTGCTTGGGCACCAGTCCGAGCCAGGCGCCGATGTCGCGGCCTTTGGAGAATACCTCGCCAGTGCCGATCGCGGCCACCATGGCGCTCGAAATGATCGGCCCGATGCCAGGCACCGTCATCAGGCGCAAACATGCCTGATCTAGACGGGCCAGTGCTTCGATCTCGCCGGATAGGCCATCGACGCGCTGATCCAGCCAGCGCCAGTCGCCTGCCAACTCCTCGATGACACGCAACATGCGTGGCGACAGGGCATCGGTGCGCGTCGCAAGGATGGTGGGCAGTTCCATGCGCAGGAAGCCGATACCCTGGCGCACGGCGATCCCGCGTTCCAGCATGAAGGCGCGAATCTGGTTGGTGATGCCGGTGCGTTGCGATACCAGCCGCTCGCGCACCCGATGCAGCGCCTGCAGATCCAGTTGCTCCGCGGTCTTGGTCGCCACGAACTTCATCGTCGGGCGCTGCACGGCTTCGGCAATCGCTTCGGCGTCGTTGAACTCGTTCTTCCGTCCCTTGCTGTAGGGGCGGGCATATTTGGCCGGCATCAACCTGGCATCGTGACCAAGCGATGCTAGATTGCGGCTCAGGTGATGGGCGCCGACGCAAGCTTCCATGCCGATCAGGCAAGGCGGTACATTGGCGAGCCGCGCTTCCACTTGGCCACGCGACCACTTTTGCCGCAGCACGATGGCGCCGCGCGCATCGTGGCCCACGACGTGGAACGAGTTCTTGCCGATATCGATGCCGATCACGGCGATCGCGGTATTGGATGTCTGAGACAGGGCGCACTCCTTGTCTTTGGTGCCCCCTTGCCAGCTTAGCTTGTTGGCGGGGCAGGAGCACGGCCGGACCATCCCAGAAGAACTCGCGCTCGGGTTGCCGGTTCTTCAGGACGGCTCACGAGTGCAGCATCACGACGCAGTGTTTGCGATCGCCGGCAGGGCGAATTGAAAGCTGGCGCCGCGGGGCAGGTTCGCGCTCGCTCGCAATTGTCCGTTATGCGCTTCGATAAGCGACCGGCAGATCGACAGCCCAAGCCCCAAACCGCCCGGTTTCGTGGTGTAGAAAGCCTCGAACACGCGCTCAAGAGCCGCCGGCGCAAAGCCTGGACCCGAATCTCGCACCTCGACTGACACGCCACCCGGTTCGTTACGGGTGCTGATGAGCAATTCCCGCTCCTCTTCGCCGACGTCGCGCATCGCTTCGATGGCATTGATGATCAAGTTAAGTAGCACCTGTTGCAGCTGGACCCGATCTCCCTGGACACGCGGCAAGCCCTCCACTAACTGCGTCCGCACCGAGACGCTATTGTTTGCGGTCTCCGTACGGGTGAGAGCAATAACCTCGAGGATGGCATCGTTGATCTCTACGGCGCCCTTTCGTGCGGGCGCCTTCTTAATGAGTGCGCGGATTCGCCCAACGACCTCGCCTGCGCGATTCCCCTCGTTGACAATAAGAGAGAGCGCGTCATCCACCTCGCGAAAATTCGGCGGCTCAGCGCTTAGGAAACGCCGAGCGGCTAACGCGTACGTGACTGCCGCGGCGATCGGCTGATTCACTTCATGCGCAATTGATGACGTCAACTGTCCCATCGTTGCCACGCGATTGGCGTGCGCCAGCTGCACCTGCATGTCCCGCAGCGCCTCTTCTGCCCGCTTGCGCTCGGTGATGTGCCGCGCGACCCCTCGGTAGCCGATGAAGCGCCCCGCCTTATCAAACACCGGCAGGCCGGAAACAGATATGTAGCGCTTGCCGCCGTCGGCGGCAGGTCGCGCGAGCTCAAAGTCACGGAAAGGTTGGTGGGCCTCGAGGGTCTCCCGGTGCTTGCGCCAGGCCTCCGCGTCAGGCTCCAAGTAGGGCACTTCCCACCTTGTCTTGCCGATTTCAGAGCCCGGCGCCGGCGGGTCTGCAAGACCTTCGGCGAAATCCTGACGGACAAAGCGATGCTGCGCATCGGATTCCCAGTACACGTCGAAGGAGAATTGTACCAGTGTGCGAAAGCGCTCCTCGCTCTCGCGCAGACCTAGTTCAGCCTGCTTGCGGTCCGTAAGATCGAGGACGAAAGAGACTCCATGATCCTTACTTTCTTCGAAGCTGGCTACACCGACCAGCACGGGCACACGGCTGCCATCTTTCCGGAGGTACTCCTTCTCGAACGGCTGCACGCTCCCTTGCTCCGGGATCCACCATCGCTCGTGGCGGTCGAGCCATTCCGACGGCGTGAAGTCAGTCCAGCGCAGGCGGCGCAAGACGAGATCCTCACGGCCGTATCCCACGATGCGGAGAAACGCGTCATTGGCCTCCAGAATCCGGCCTCCACGCTCCCAGATGATGATCCCGATGATGTTGGCGTCGACCAGGCGACGGATCTTCGCTTCGCGTTCACTGAGATCGCGGTACAACCTCGCATTTTCCAGTGCGATCGCCGCCTGCGAGGCGAGCAGCTTCAGCACCGCGATCCGGGCTGGCGCGAAGACCCGGGGGGCCAGGTTGTTCTCAAGGTAGAGCACGCCGATGAGATTGCTCTGATTGATTAAAGGAAGGCAGAGAATGGACCGGCCTTGGCGCTGCCGAATGTAGGGATCGGCGGCAAAGGCGGGTTCAACCGCGGCATCGTCGAGTATCACGGCCTCCCGCGTGCGAAGGACGGTCCAGACGAGCGTCTCCGGCAGCGCCGTTGTGGTCACGGGCTGGTCAGGCAGGCACACGATGATTGTATCGCCACTCGTTATGGCTTCGGCTGCGATCCGCTGCTCGTTTTCCTGTGAAACAATCAGCAGACCTCGCTCGGCACCCGCCTGCTCAATCGCGGTGCGCATGAGCGTGTCGAGCAGTTTTTCGAGAACGATCTCGCTCGAGACCGCCTGCGAGACCTTGATAACGGTTGCGAGGTCAAGATGTTCAACCGGCGCCCCGATCGTGCTGGTCGGGCCGGCGACAGGCGGATCATGCTTGAGCTGCGGATGTGACTGATCAAGCTGCCTTACCTTGCCATCAGCCCCCCAGCGCGCATAGCAGTATCGAGCATTTCGCAGGTAGAGATGCGCGATTTCATCCAAGCCCCGCGCGGCGTAGAAGCGCGCGGCCAGTTCGTAAGCGAGCGCCTCATTGTGAATAAAGCTGTTGGCGCGGGCCGAGCGGATGGCCTGCTCATAGAGGCGCTCGGCAGCGAGCTCGCGACCTTCCAATCGGGCGATCTCGGCGCCGACCAGCGCGGCACGGTTCTCGAAATTGTCCGGGCAATTCTCCGCCCAGGCCTGGAGTTGTTTGTGATGCGCCGCAAGGGCCTCCATGTGCTGCCGCCGCTCGCCCGCGGGTGCAGAATCGCAAAGGGCGGCGCGGGACAGCGCACCGTAAAAATGATACTCTGCTGTCTCGAAATGTGAGACCACGGTCCACAGCAGAGATTGCGCCCTAGATGAAGCCTCGACGGCCGCTGCGTACTCGCCTGCAAAGAAGCGCGCCTGCAGCTTGCGGATCCAATACCAGCAACGCGGCATGTGTGCCCGATGCGGACTACGGGCGAAACGGCGCTCTGTCCCAAGCTCATCAAACTGCCCATCATCGAAGGATCCAAATTTCGGCGTCAATCCGCGAAGAGTCCGGATCAGCCCGAGCTGAGTGGCAGTGATGTCAATGACAAACCCGAACCGCGTTTTCTGCGCAAATGCGAGCGCATTCTCGGTTTCACGCTGCACATCAACGAGCGAGTCCCCTGCCGCGAGAAGATTCCTGGCCAGGTGGTCGCCGCTGTAGGCCACGTAATTGAGGTCGCCCATCTTGTTCGCCGCCTGCAACGCGCGGTGCAGAAAATCACGCCCAGCCCGGACATGTCTTGTCCACGGCAGGACGAAACTTCCGAAGCTCATATAGGTCCTGGCCTGGAAGCGCGTCAGTCCGTGCTGTTCGACCAGGTCATGGCCGAGCCGGCCGAATCGAAATCCGGCATGGTAGTCGCCGAAGCGCGGTCCGGCGACCATGCCAAACCGAACGTAGGCGAAGCACGAGCCGTCACAGTTGCCGCCCTCGAGGCTGAGATTGACCGCCCTACAGGTGACCAGGGAAAACAGGTTCGCATCCGTCTGCAGGCTAGGCGGTCCGAGCTTGGTCAGAACATCCAGCGTCGCGAGGGATGACGGGTCGCTCATCAAAGGTAGCTCGATCAGATCCTCGATCGTGCGGCTCCCGAGCTGTGACCAAATCCGCTCGTATTCGCGCCTTGCTACCTCTTCTGTCGGATGCGGCGACCAGTCGATGGCCAGATGTCGGAGGTAGTCGAGCCCGACGGCAATGGCACGGCTGCTCTGATCGAGGCTCGTGTACAGGTCCACACGCAAGCAGGCGACGGTGGCTCGTTCCAACGTATTCGCGGCGCGGGTTGACAGCACATTCAAGCGCTGCTCCGCCGCCGGGGCGCCGGTGAGGAACTCGCATTCCGCCCGGTGCAGCTCCAACTGGAAGATCAGCTCGTGCTGGTGCTTCCAGCAATCCTCCACCAGCAGTACCGCGCCGGCATTGAGATAGGTGAGCGCCGAGGCATACGCGGTAGCGGCCTTGGCGCGCTTGCCCGCGATCAGGTTGAGTTCGGCCAATTGCTCGCGCTTATCCGGTGCGGTGATCAACGCGGCCCCGCGGTTGAGGTGGTTGACGATATCGAAGACCGCTTCCTCCCGCTGCTGCGGCGGTGTGTTCGCTGCCAGCAGCTGGCCGATCCGCAGATGGGCCCCCGTGCGTCGTTCCTCCGGAATCAGTGAATAGGCGGCCTCCTGCACCCGGTCGTGCATGAACCTGTAGGAGCCTTCCAGGGGCTCGATCAACTCTTGGCGGATGGCCTCCCACAACGCCAACTCGACCTGCTCCGCCGAGACCTCCAGCACGATCGACAGTATGGCAATCTTGGCGGCGTTGCCGAGACAGGCCATAAGCTGCAGCGCTGTCTGCGTTTCGGCCGGCAGGCGGCTCAGCTTCCCGACCATGAGGTCCACCACATTATCGGTGTATCTCTTGGCGTGGATGCGATGGGGATCCCAGGACCAGCATGTCGCGCCATGATCGAAGGTGAGCAATCCCTCTTCGGCAAGCGCGTAAAGAAACTGAATCGCGAAGAACGGATTGCCACCGGTCTTCTCGTGCACCAGCTGCGCCAGCGGCGCGGCGCGCGCCGGCTCGCAGCGCAGCGCATCCGCTATCAAATGCCCGAGGTGTTCACGGGCAAGCGGCGCAAGCGCGATCTCCTCTACCCTTCCGCCGGCGCTCTTGATGGTGTCGAGCTTGCGCCTCAGCGGATGGGTGGCATCAACCTCGTTGTCCCGATAGGCGCCGATCAGCAGCAGGTTCGTCAGATCCGACCGGGTCAACAGATTGTCGACCAGGTCAAGCGTCGCCGCGTCCAGCCATTGCAAATCGTCGAGGAACAGCGCCAGCGGTTGCTCCGGTCGGGCGAACACGGCGAGAAAGCGCCGAAAAATCCGCTGAAAGCGGCGTTGCGCGTCATGGGGCGGCAGCTCAGGGACCGGCGGCTGGTCACCAACGATGAGCTTCAGCTCTGGAACCAAGTCTATAATAAGCCGCCCGTTCGGGCCTAATGCTTCCCGAAAAGCCTCTCGCCATCCAGCCAACTCCGGATCGCTCTTGCCAAGCAGTGGTCGGATCAAGCTCTGAAAGGCTTGCGCCAGGGTCGAATAGGGGATGTCACGCTTGTACTGGTCGAACTTGCCGGACGCGAACAGCCCACGCGGCGACACCATCACCTTGTGCAGCTCGTTCACCACGGAGGACTTGCCAATGCCCGAATATCCGGACACCAGTACGAGTTCCGGCGTGCCGTTCGCCACGACCCGGTCGAAGGAAGCGAGCAGAGTGTCGATCTCGCGCTCCCGGCCGTAGAGCTTCTCCGGGATCAGCAGCCGGTCCGATACGTCGCAACCGCCGAGCGAGAAGGGCTCGATCCGGCCATGCGACTCCCACTCGGCTAGGCAGCGCCGAAGATCGGCCTCGACACCGGCGGCAGTTTGGTAGCGCTCCTCGCCGGTCTTGGCGAGAAGCTTCATCACGATTGCCGAGAGCGGCTCGGGGATGCCCGCGACCCGCTCATCCGGCGGCATCGGTTGCCGCGCGATGTGGCAGTGCACCCACTCCATCGGATCGGCAGCCGTGAAGGGCAGTGTCCCCGTCAACATTTCGTAGAAGGTGACACCCAGTGCGTAGAGATCGCTCCGGGAGTCCACCGAGCGGTTCATCCGGCCGGTTTGTTCCGGCGCCATGTAGGCGAGCGTGCCCGCGATCACCTCTGGCGGGGCGGGGGCTTGGCGCTCGCGCGGCCGACGCGAAGCGATGCCGAACCCCATCAGCCACACGCCGCCGCTTGCCTCGTCCACCAGGAAATTTGCCGGTTTGATGTCCTTATGGATGAGGCCACGCTCATGCACATGGCGGAGCGCGCCCGCGAGCGGGATCGCGATGCGCAGGAAATGCGATACGTCCAGTGGCCGGCCAAGCAGTCGATCGAGCGGCGTACCGCCGGGATCCTCAAGCACCAGCGTCATACGGCCGTTATCGTGCGTAAGCGCGACCGGTCGCGCCGCCCAGTCGGCGTCAAGTTCGGACTTGAGCGCATATTCGTGTTCAAGTCGCTCGACGCAACCGGGCGAGCTTTCTTCTGCGGCAACAACCAAGATCGGCGTCAAGCCGTTGCCAGAGCCCCGGTATAAAGCGATGTCGCCCGCCCGCAGCGACGAGAATACGTAGCCCGAAAGCTCATTCATGAAGGCCTCCTGGCAGGAGGACTACTTTAAGGCATTGATTAGGTTACGTTTGCTTTTGCCCGTCAACCCAAAAACAGGCACCGAAAAATGCGATCGCTGCCATATTGTGGCGACGAGAACCTCGCTGGCCGCTTGCTCATAGAGCCGAGATACTTGGGCAAGGAAGAATGCACCAACGAAGTGATCGAGAAATCAACTGACTTCCGGTGATGTGCTGGTTTTTGGACGCCGGCATGCATGAGGAGGCTATCCACGCGCTGCGGCGGCCGGCGCCCGAAAAGCGCCAAGGCACGAAGTCGCGGGAAATTGGGCACTGGCTGGCAGCGAGTGCTATGGAGATTTAATGTTGGCGCCGGTCTCGATGATGGGCGGCACGCCAGCACGAGGCCACCTCGATGTCTGCACGCACGCGAGGTCTTGAGAGTGCAGTAGGGCATTTCGGCGCCCGCTCGGAGCGCATCAACGGGCGCTCGGCGGACTGGTGGATGTGATCGGGTCGAGAGAGATCGCCGCCGGCGCGGAGCCAGCGCATCGGAACGGGAAGGCCGCAACGTCGACAGGAGGTCTGGCTCATGACGTGTCGATCCTAATCGGTGTCGGCCGCCACCTCGGCTCGCAGCCGCGCGCGAACACCTCGATGACGATCATGCGAGCGCCACAGCGGGGCATGGGCAAGGCAGCACACGCGGGCTATCCGGCGCAACATCCGGCTGCTTTTGGAGGGCAGCGGCAGGCGGGACGACATTGAGGAGCGCGCGGGCCGTCGCGATGCTCTCGGCGCGGTTGGCGTAGGCAAAGAGCCCGTAGTGGCGGATGCGGTGGAAGCCCTTGGGCAGCACGTGCAGCAGGAAGCGCCTGATGAACTCGTGCGGGCAATGGCGACTTGCCAAATGTCACTTGGTCGAGGGACGGCAGGACGCTCTATGCGGGGGGGCGATACTATCTGGGAGAGGGGTGTCCTGTTGTCGCTTGGGCCGATGCCGGCCGTGGCGCGCGCCGCGTCTTGCCGGGCGCACATATTACGCTCGCGGGCCTGGCGACACTGCCGAATGGTCAACTCTTGGTGGCAGCTCAAGACCCGTTCCTGGGGTTGCTGGAGCCCGACGGCAAACCTCGCTGGGCGCGTTCTTCGCCCCAGGCAGACTTTCGAGATCAATATGCCCGGCTGGCGCTGTCGGCCGACGGCACCATGGTCGATTTTGGCTTCGAGGTTGGGGGCAAGTCGCCGCTTCGCTTCGATCTGCGCCTGCGCAAGCTGAGTGGCGATGCGCCGGCCGATCAGCAGACAATCCCGGCGAAGCAAGCCGGACTTGCCGTCGAGAGTTGGCATAATGGCGTCTCCCCGACCCTCGATGGGAAGCCAATCAAGCTAGATCAGTATGAACAGTCACGAAGTCTGGCTATTGCTCCAGATAGCAGTCGATTCGTGCTTGGATCTGAGTGGGCCCTTCGCGCGTTCGACGCGAAGGGCCAGCAGACCTGGCGACGGAAAGCGCCAGGAACCGTCTGGGCGGTCAACATCAGTGGTGACGGCCGTTTGGCGATCGCGGCCTACGGCGACGGCACCATCGCTCAATCGAACACGGAGGCAATTCGCGCGAGAGCTGCCGGCATCATAGCGACGACAAATCGGGCGCGGGCGGCATTATTTCGTGCGGCGACGGTCCGGTGACGACAATTTCACCGTCATTGATCCGTTGGTCCCGAGCAGGGCTTTCGCGCCTGTCTCGGCATCATCCGGCTCGCCCGATCGTACGGACCGTGGAAGGCATTTCGTCCGAAGCAACCCAAGACATTGGCGCGTGGCGCAAGGCGGGATTCCTGGTGCCGGACTGAGTAGGTGATTTAAATGATTTCATTAGATTTTTTCCTCTTCATTTGATCGATACCGATGTTGATATCGTTTTATTTTTGCGATGCCGCATTGCAGCAATCGGCGATTTGGACCGATTTTGAAAAAAAAATTTTCGGTCCCAATTGACTAAATGTTCATGCTTTGTTCGTATCACTGGCCGTCCCACTGCCCAGGAGGCTGCCATGGACAACCGAGTGAACGAGTTACGTCGCAAAATCAGTTCCTTAAGGGCTGAGATGATGGTCGTTGAGGCCGCCACGCGCGACCAGGTCAACCGCGACCGCGATTGCACCGAAGCCTCGCTCCGGCTGATGGCCAAGCGCGCCGAACTTTTGGTCCTGGTCGGTGAGTGGAAGGCCGCCGGTGGCGGCGATCGACTGCCCACCGTGGAGGAGCGGTTGAAGCAAAACCATCGACTGCCAGAGAAGTGGCAGAAGCCTGCTCGCAGCACCACCGCCCGTCCTTGAAGGTCTCACGTGGACGGGGCCGATGGACCGGAATCTGGTGCTGCTCAATCAAAACATCGCCCGGCTGCGCCGGGATGTGCGGCTGCAAGCTTGGGAAATTGAGCAGCTCATCGCGGCCGACATCGACTGCACGTCCGCGGCGCAGCGGTTGATGCGGATGCAGGCTGACCTTGTGCTGTTCGTCGAAAAGCGGGAACGGCTGATGCAAGGGGCTGAAGGATGTTTCGTGAGCCCCCCAACTGGTACGACGAGAAGGCCGATAACCCGCCGTGGATAAAGGCGCTGACCGATGTGCGGCGCATGGCGACGATGGAGGGCGATCAAGAAACGGGGAGACCAATAAAGCCGCCACCCGCTGTGGTGTTTGTGGATTTCGAGGCTTAAATGCTTCTCGCTCATAGAATCGCTCTAGCGCCAAATAACAAACAAGCGGCCTACTTCGCGCGCTTCTCGCGCGTGAAGGCGATAGGTGGTTCGCTTCGATTTTAGTCGAAACGCCGGAACCGAAAAAGCTCAATCAGCCTTGTCTTGCTGTGGGTGTCGATCTCGGCGTGAAGGATTTTGCCGTCCTGTCACGCCCACTGAACAGTGAAACGAAATTCAAAGGCGAGGATTTGAATGTGCGCGGGATGTCAAGAAACCGCTGTTTGGCGGGGTCGATTATGGACGAAGGCTTTCGGGCTTTTCGTTCCATGCTCGAATATAAAGCCAAGCTCTACGGCGCTCGCGTCGTAGTTGCGGACAGGTTCTTTGCCTCGTCCAAAACGTGCTCTCGCTGCGATTGCGTTAAACAAACGCTCTCGCTCGCAACCCGCACTTTCGTTTGCGATGATTGCGGCGCGTCGGTTGATCGTGATGAAAACGCATCGGTAAATTTAGAAGTCTTTGCCGCAAGCTCTGCGGTGTCAGCCTGTGGAGAGGCGCGCTCTGGCGCGGTTCGTAAGAACCGCGTGAAACGAGCCTCGAAGAAGCAGGAAGGTAGCGGCTTGGCTGAGCTAGCGTAGCAATGCCTATGTTCACTCAGCTTTGCGTAGGTCTATCGGAGCGGTAAGTCTTGGGACGATGAGCTCGGCTGCACATGTCGCGCGAAACTGCGCCGCGCATTATCCTGCGGATGAGAGCCGGTCGCGGAACTGTTCAGCCATCCAGTCGATGAACACACGTAGGCGCGGCGATAGCTGGCGCGTGTGCGAATAGAGGACATGGACGGGTAACGGCGATGGCGGAAAGCCGGCAAGCACCTCGACCAGCGCGCCGCTGGCGAGTTCCGAGCTGACGCGATACCGCGGCACTTGAATCAGTCCGAGCCCCATGCACGCGCAGGCGACATTGGTTTCCGGACCGGTCACGGTCACCATCGCCGGCAATGTTACCTGGCGCGCCTTGCTACCGGCGCCGAAGGCAAGCGGAACGATTTCGCTGGTGTCCGGCGAAAGCAATCCGACCATCTCATGACCTGCGAGGTCGTCATGATGGAGGAAGTGGGCCAATGACGGGCACTTCTTTCATCCGCCCGTGGATACGCCCATGGTAACGCCCATGAAACGGGCAACAAAAAAGCCGCCCTAAGGCGGCCTGCTTTGTGACTTGTCAGGTCGTTATGGCTCGAACTGAGTTGGTATCATGTTGTCCCAAGCCTCATCGAAAGTCGCACCCGTACCACGAGCAATGCGCTTGGTGCCGGGTTCCTCTATCGTCACATCCCACGCGCCTTGAATGTGTTCGATCACCACTCGTACGTCGTAAGACCTTTTGCTCTTGTCACGTAGACCTTTCTAGGAACTGTTGCTCCTGCTCTGTGATCTCAAACTGATCGTTAGCCATGCTCCTCTATGCCTCCTACTTCCCGGCTTTGCCGGTCTTACCGAACCGTGGTGCTGCCTCGAATACCCGATTGAACGTACCGGGCATGTGGTGCTTGTAGTGCCGCCTGATGATTGTTTCAGAGACGCCGCAATAATCGCTGACATCGCTGATCGCGACACCAGCCCTCAAGTACCAAGAAATAGATGTATGCCTCAGGGTATGCGGTGAAACGTCAGGAAGTCCGGCCACCCCCCGGAGGGCACTGAAGGCCTTGTTGATGCGTTGAACTGGCTGGCCCTGATATTCGATAACCGCATTCTTACTAATACCAAGGCGATGCCAGCGGCGCATATGGGCCAACAATCGAGGCGGAAGGTCTACAGTGGGCTGCCGCTTGTTTGTGGTACGGGCTCCAATGGCCTTGCGGTGGAATACCCCCCGATCAAGGTCAACGTATCCCCGGCCAACGGCAGGCACCAGCGAGGCACCACAGATCGCGCTTGCCCTTGTGCCGGTGTACAGGCCGATCAGGATAAATCTGGCCAGATGCTTGCTCATGGCAGGGCCTTCGCTACCATCACGGTTACGCCTCCGAGCACGCCATGCGGTACGGATTAGATGGGCGGCCTGATCGCGGGTTAACCACACATCGCGGGGGTCCGGTGCGTCAGGTAGAACCGCATGGAACATAAGGTTCACACCCCCAACCCTATCCCTGTTGTAGAAGTTGATAGCTGCCGCCAAATCCCCAAGGTCACGTCTGGCGGCTGAACTTGATCCGCGTTGATCGGCATATCGGCGTTGTAGGTCTCCGTTTAGATCGCCAACATGATATGCACCGAAAAACTCGTTGAGATCATCAAGCCGCTTTTTGATGGCCTTAGGTCGGGGCAGGTTGTCCCGCAAAACCCTATCCTGATAGTAGACGACCAGGGTATCGGCTACTCGGACCTTATTGGGATCACCTTGGCGGCCCTCCTTCGGGTCATGCTTTTTGGCGACGTAATCGGCAAGGGCTTGCTCGGCTCCCGCAAGATCGCCCTTGCCGCAGCCTGTGCTGATTTCCCGGCCTCTGTCGAGGATGACCCAGATTTCGGCCCTGTCGCCTCGGGCTGGTCTGAGCCACAATCTGGCACCTTTGCTATGACGCGGCATCGGTTTCGCATCTCCTCTATGTTTGCCAATGTTGTGTATAAGCGCCCCGCAATCCTCTCCACGGTAAGCAATCCAGAACGAGCGGCTCTCCCTAAGGAAGAACCGGACATCGTTCCGTCTGGAAATGCAATTTGAGCGGCGGTTGAAAGACGTAGCGGAGTATCCGGGTTAATGGCCGGGTCTGATAGGCTCTTCACTGTTAATCGTCCTGACTCCCTTCCCAGAATGTTGGCCAGCGGTAGCTATCCGCCACGACCCTCCGTGTTTCGTTCTCTCGCGCGATGGTGACGACTGCCGATTCCGCCGTCCACGATTTTTTCAGCGGGGCGATTTTTACCGCAGGTAACAAATTATTTCGACGGCGGGACGGCTTCCAGCTCGCGCAGCTAGCTCAGCTTCCGTCTGTCGTGCTGAACGACATAATCGATGAAGCGTATTACGAGATCGACCTCGCTGTACTTCCGCGGCTTGTCGGCACTGCCAGGGTCGGAGTTTTCCATCCTGTTCCTTGAAAGGCAGTTTTGGGCCGATTGGAAGGCTAAGGCGATTTTCCATGTGTTTGAGGTTACCCCATTTATCGCTTATCTTCGGTCATGGTTGTTGTCCCCTGACGGCAACCTTACGCCACGCCTCTGCCGCGATTAGCGATCCCTCGACCAGCATATCGGTCTGCGCTCGTGAAAGCTCATCGGTGCGCCCATCCAGCATTTTCAGCGCCTTTTTCGCTAATGCCCTCGCCTTCTTGGCATTGGTTTGAATCTCGATATCGATCATTTTCAATTCTCCCTCATCCTAATTCAATCATTATCGTTACGCCCAACATCTCGGGTCCTTAGATGCGGAGGGTCGAGAACCCCGCCGTCTCCGGACGTGCCGGAAAGGTTCTTTAAGTGGACCCTGATCGCCATCAGTTCATCGGCGATGGTGGCTAGACTGCTGGCGATCCTTTCGCCAAGCTCCCGATCCGTCTTGGTCTTGATTGTTCTCCATATTGTTGTCGGGTAACGGGCTATACTAGCGCGCTGTTCTCAAACAGCCGCCCTAGCAGCGCGACTGCTTTCGGATTGGCTTTGCCCTTAACTAATAGGCGCATGCCCCTTGGGGCTACGACGGCATACTGTCTACCCCACTCGTACATCCAATCCGGTTCCTTGTCGTATCGCGGCTTCATCCCGCCGCGAACCTCGGTGACACCCCGGCGGAAGGCCCCGCTGCGCAGGATGCCGGGAATACTAATTCTGCGAGTTGACGCCTGGGGCATCAGTGCTACGCCCTGCCCCTTTCGGCGCGGTCGGCGGCCCTTTTTACCTCACCGTCTTTGTAGTAAGCGTCGTAGGCGGACTGGAGCCTGATGATGATGGCGTGGACCTTTCCCGGCCCGTATACTTCCATGGCCTTGTGACAGATGTCGTCGTGGCCCATGAAATGGTCTATGACGCCGAGGGCTTGAACCACGCTGTCAACTTGTCCGGGTGGCGGCGGTGGCGGGTCGCCTCGTCTTCATCGTCTTCATCTTCGCCTTCGTCTTCATCACCTTCGCCTTCGTCATCGTCAGGCGGTGGATCCATCTCGTCGTCATCATCATCCTCTTCATCATCGTCGGGTGGTGGCTTACCCTCTTCGGCTTTGCATTCGGTACATTGAAAGCCGAAAAAGCGAGTGCCCGTTAGGGTGTGACCGGAGTCGCTCACTTCTTGTTCGCTCTTACCGCACGACTTGCAGCGCGGCGGCTCGATGATGTCGAGCACTATGTCTGAGGTGACGTGGCCAAGGCGGCTGGCTTGGGTAACCTGATTGATGACTTCCGCCTGTCGTTCATCGTCGTTCAACGCGGCAATCCGGTAGAGCGCGCCGAGACTGATATCCATTTTCCAAAAACCGAGCGCGTTCGGTTTTTCGGTCAGCCTATACAGTCTGCGGTAATTCAGCGCGGTATCATCCGAGTAATCGACCTCGTGCTTCAACCATTTCAGGTATTCCCCGTGCTCGCACTGATCGGCGGCTTCCTCGAGCAGTTTTCCGACTCTCGCCAGGGACTTGATGTTCTTCTTCTCCTCCACCCTGATCTCCTTGGCGATCACGCCCAGGTCGCGGTTTGGCTTGGTCTCGCTTGGCATGACTGGTTCTCCCTCTCTATTTTCGGGCACACAGTGAAGGCCCGAAAATAGAGAGGGGCCCCGCTGCGCGGGTTGTCTTTTCAACCGACAGCTATTGAGCGCCCAGGGATCCGCAATTCTTGCGCAGACTTCTATTTTGCTACATTAAGAAAAATGTACATGTAAGTGATTGCAGCATCATCAGAACGATGCGAATCCACGATTTGGTGATAGCGCGAGCGTGCAGGCCGCAACGCGAGTGAACGCCTGGCACCGGCAGCAGCCCTGCGAAAATAACGAGGCGCTCTGCAAAATCGCCCATAACCCCGCCCTCGTCGTCTTATTTTGGGCCATAGGGCTGAACAGTTTCCTTCTGCGCTGTTGCAAGAGGAAACGCATGACCAACTCCATGCGCGGCGAACAATCGGAAGAACAAAAGTTATCCTCGCATAGATAGCGCCACCGCAAAATTGCTGGTGTCCTCCGCCGCCGAGGGAGCGCAGGATTCTCCGTAATGACTTTACTAGATGACCCAGCCGCCGGTGCCGCGCTCGACATCACGCCGATTGTCGGCCTGCAGGTTCACTTGAAGCGCACCCGCGACAAGCCATGCGGGCGGTGTAGCTCGATGATGGTTGTCATCGGTGACGGCAAAGCGATGCACGCAGCGGCGATGAAGTGCCAGGGGTGCGGCCGGCACCGCGGGTGGCTGCCGGCGCAGGCTGTGGCCTTCTGGCTGGATGCGGCCAAGATTTTTGGACCACTCGATTTTGTGGTGTTGCAGGACGCTACATTGCAGGACGACGGGGCAGCTATGGGTGAGGCTGTCGCGGTATCTCCCACCACCCAAGGAGCAATGGTTATGGGTTTAGGTTTTAGCTACGGAAACGGCGGCGGCCTGAGGCTGAGTGGCATTGAATTTTCCCCCTGAGTTCGCGCTCGATCCGCTGCGATGTCTGATTGATGGAAAATCCCCCTGGCGGCATCCATATCTCGGACGACGCGGGTTTTCCTCGCAAAGCAGAATCCAGATTTCGTAAACCTTCGCAGGCAACGGGGCTTGTCTGCGGAGCTACACATCTTGACGGAGTGGCCGCAATGACGATCGGCGATCAGGAAGTGGAGGCCATTATCAATTGGCTGACGGGAACGCTCAAAGAAGGTTCGGCCGAGGACTTCAGGGCGAGGCGCGCGCTGGCCGAGGTGCTGCGCCATGAACGGCTAGACATGGGACTTCGGCTTTCGCTTGCGAACTTGATTGATCCGGATCAGCGGGACGACCTGGGACTGTGGCTTGTATTCAAGCGCGCTCAAGGCCGACAGAAAACAATTGATCGCCGCAGGGTGGCAGCGATCATTTGGAAACAGGTCAACGCGGGAATTAAAAAGGAATCCGCCGTGGCCGATGCGATGAAAAAATGCGGCGTGAAAAGCCGCGACAAGGCGCTGGCGGCATACAAGGAATGGAAACCCTACTTCGAAAAATTTGGCTCTAAAGTAAAAGACCTGACCAGGACCGATTGAACGGTGTCCCCAAAACCTGATGTTTCGGGGACTCGGTTTTTAATGACAAGCGATGCGAACGGATTCACAACGATGACAGATGTTGCCGTTGGGAGCCGCCAGAATGCAAACCGAAATCGAAGACACCAAAGTTATTTGCGGGCTTCGTTTGAAGCCGCGAAAATCTGCGGCGAAGACGCTCGGTAAATCCGAGGCAACGCTGATCCGATGGGAATTGGATGGCAAAGGTCCGCCGGTGACCCGCATCGGTCGCGATGTCTACTATGAGGAATCCAACCTCGAAAAATGGGTTCGATCCCAGGCAGAGGTGGCCGCATGACAAAAGACCCGCGCGAGGTTTGAAGCTCGGCGGGCCAATTGGTGTAGTTGGATAAGATAGCCAGCTCCTTTCTACGCCGATCCCCCGAATTTGCAATACCGCGCGCGGCCATCACGCCGAGTTGAATCGGCACCGAGCAATTTGCAAATGAAGGAATTTTCCATTGGAAGGCGTAACCATCGGCTCCAGCCTCGCCATTCATCGCGCCAAACCTGAAATGAATGTGCCGCCGTCAATGGCGCGGCCCGTACCGTTTCAAGGTGATTTGCGAAATTTACCGGACGGATTGGCGCCGCTGAAGGCCTTCCCCAATTGGGTTTGCTGGCGTTGGGAATGGAAGATCAACAAGAAGGGGGTGGGGAAATGGGACAAGCCGCCGATCAATCCGCGCGAACGAAACAGCTACGCCAGGAACAACGATCCCAAAACCTGGGGCACATATGAAGACGCGCTCGCCGCTTTTGATGCGGGAAGCTGCGACGGCATCGGCTTCAATTTGCAAAACACCCGCATTGCCGCTTTTGATATCGATAAGTGTCGAGATCGGGAAGCCGGCACCATTGCGCCGGAAGCGCTGGAGCTTGTTAATCGCGCCACAAGCTATACCGAATGCACCGTTTCAGGCACCGGATTGCGCGTCATTGGGTATGGTAGCGACAAGAAGATTCATCGCAAGCAAAAGCTGCCGAATAGCCCGGTTGAGATTGAGAGCTACAGCAGCGCGGAGCGCTACATCGTTATCACCGGCAAGCCGCTTAACGGCAGTTGGCCCCATATCGCGGACATCGGTCCGGTCATGGATGACGTTGTGGCTGAATTGGATCGAAACAATGTTTTGGACTTGGCCGCAAAGCGCTCCCAGAAGGCGCAAGGGACCGCCGAGGCAGCGCTACCGGCGGCCTTGCAAGCGCTTATAGACAATCCGCCGCCCGATGCGGATCAAAGCCGGCAGTTTCATCACGCCGTTTGCTGGCTTGGCGATCTTGGATGGTCTGGGGGAAAAATCGAGGCTTATGTCACAGGTAAACCTATAGTCCCCGACCGCTTCGCAAGGCGGCTGCGCAATGAAATCGATCGGTGCCTCCAGAAGGCCAGATTAAAATCGCCCACGAATGGCGCGCGAATTGTTGATGGCGTATCGCTCGATGACTTCTACGCCTATATGCCGATGCATTCATACATGTTCGCACCGTCCCGCGAGATGTGGCCGGCCAGCAGTGTAAATTCGCGAATTCCGCCGATCGAGATTGGCGATGACAAGACGATCCAGGCTGCGGCGTGGCTAGACCAAAACAATCCTGTCGAGCAGATGACCTGGGCGCCGGGTCTGTCAATGCTGATCCATGATCGACTGATATCGGAAGGCGGCTGGATCGAGCGAAAGGGGGTTAGCTGTTTCAACCTGTATCGGCCGCCGGCAATCGTGGCCGGCGATGCTGCAAAAGCCGGCCCGTGGCTCAATCACATCCGCAAGGTTTTTGGTGACGATGCAAACCACATCATCCAATGGCTGGCGCACCGCGTGCAGCGCCCGAATGAGAAGATCAACCACGCCATTGTCCTAGGTGGATCGCAAGGTATCGGCAAGGATACATTGCTCGAACCGGTTAAGCAGGCGATAGGCCCCTGGAACTTTGTCGAGGCCTCGCCCCAACAGATGCTCGGACGATTCAACGGCTTCCTCAAATCCGTTATCCTCCGCGTCAGCGAAGCCCGCGACCTTGGCGACGTCGACCGCTTCAAGTTCTATGACCATCTAAAGGCATACACCGCCGCGCCACCTGACGTGCTGCGGGTTGACGAAAAGCACCTGCGCGAGCACAGCGTGCTCAATGTCTGCGGCGTCATAATCACCACGAACCACAAGACGGACGGGATTTATCTACCCGCCGATGATCGCCGCCATTTCGTCGCGTGGTCCGATATGGCGAAGGAAGACTTCACGCCCGCCTATTGGGACGATCTCTGGGGCTGGTATGCCGCCGGTGGCAATTGCCACGTCGCTGCATATCTCGCCGGCCTCGATCTTTCGGCCTTCAATGCAAAAGCACCGCCACCTAAGACGGCCGCCTTTTGGGAAATAGTTGACGCCAACCGGGCACCGGAAGACGCCGAGATCGCCGACACGATTGACCTCCTGGGTAATCCGCCGGCCACAACCATCGACCGGATCGCTACAATGGCGGAGGCGGAACTTCAGTGCTGGATTAGGGACCGAAAGAACCGCCGCCAAATCCCGCACCGGATGGAGGAGTGCGGTTATGTCCGGGTTCGCAATGAGGCCGCCAAGGACGGCCTCTGGGTCATCATCGGCAAGAGACAGGTCATTTATGCCAGGAGCAACCTTTCGATCCGAGACCGGACAGCCGCCGCCGGCAAGCTCGTCGATCACTGAGATCAGTGAAGTCAGTGATTTTCCATTATCACCACAGCAGCCTCGCGCGCGCGTGTTCTGCGATCCATGAAGGTGTACTTTTAGGCTGGGAAGAGGGTAGAGCGATGCTGTAGATGATAATGGCGGATCACTGATTTCACTGATTTCACCGATTCCGCTGCTTGTTGTTCTGCTGTTGTTTTGAGCCGCCGACTCACCAGGAGAGTTTAATTATGAGCAATCTATCTGCCGCCGTGGCGGACGACTTAATGAAAGTTCTGTTCAAACGGAACCCGCAGCCTTCGGAGGCGCAAGGGGCCTGCATCGTCGTAATCGGCAATGTGCTTGCACGCCTCGAAGAAAAAGATCGGGCAGCGGTTTGCAGTGGTCTGATGCCCATGATCGAGGGGGCAACGGAGCGTGCTGTAGAGACACTGAAAGATAAAGGCAGCGCCTAACAAAGACAGCGGCGCCGACTGATATAAGTTAATGGCTGCCGCTCTGGATTGGGCATCGATGCGCTGCTTGTTGTTCTGCTGTTGTTTGTTGCCGTCACGATTGCCGTCGCTGCGATCATCGGCCATGGCACAAGGAAAGCGGACGACGGTTCAAGCCTGCCTTTCCCGGAGAAGGGAAGGGGGCCGATGCGGAACTATGGCGCAAACGCCACCAGAGTCTAAGAATGACCAGGGGACAGCTCCGCGGGGCTCATTCCAAGGTTGCCGATCCTAGGATATGCGTGTTAGCCGCTGGGGGCTTCCGATGGAATTGGATATCGTCAGCGCCGTCAGCCTCATCGGCACTCCGATCAGCTTCGGGATCGGAGTGGTAGCTATGGGGCGACTTTCGGAGGGAGAGCTCTGGTTTGCTCGCGCATGTTTTACAGTCGCCGCCATCTTGGCAATCGTGGCTCTTATTAGCATCACGCATGGACTCGCAATGGGACCAAGCAAACTGATCATTACCGGCGTCATAGGGGCCGCGATAGCGATTTGCTTAGTTTTGTCGCTTGATTGGGTTCAACAAAAACAAAAAGCGTTTGAATCTGCTCCGGGCGGCCAAACAAGCAACGCGCCATCGCGATCATCTCACCCCGAGGCTCAGCCCCAACAGGGGGCTGGGGGCGCAGGAGGCGGCGCTAAAGTCGGCGGAAATGGAATAGCAATTGGGGGACCCGGCGGTCCGAGTGGAAAATATGGTACCGGAGGCGCTGGCGGTGCCGGAGAAGTGGCGGGAGACGGCATCGCCACGGGCGGAGCTGGGGGAGCATCTGGGGATGATGGCGTTTGGCGGGCACCTGCTAAATCCGGGTACGAAATTTACCAAAGAAAGTTCCAGAGGTTGATCCGAACATGAGGGCGTACGGCAGAGGCGGAGCTATGCCCGGTTACGAACCAAAGCTTCAAGTGGTCGAGGGACTGCGTACTAGCTATTTTAGAAACCGTTCGAAAAAGCCAGAAAGCATTTTTGAGAATATCAATGCGGTCCCGCTCGAATACATCAATACAGAACTTGCAAAAAGGAAAGAGATTTGGCGGGCGCGAATTGTCGATGACGAATATGAGTTTTTCATTCCGCGCTAGAATCATCCAGCACCACGCCCTCCAATTCCATTACCGCAATATCCGCTGGATACCCCGCCAATGACTCTGGGGAGTCCGCTGGTGCGCTATTCTTGATGGCGGGTAGGATGGTAGCCTCCGCCCGGAAAACGAATCCATGACTCTCGTAAGCCAGCGAAATGGATCTCTGGATTTCGCCCTTTTGCCATATTTGGTTTTAGGAATTTTTGTTTTTCAAATTTTTTGGGGCAGGCAATACGGGATCAGGTGATTAATTCTGATCCACGCGGGCAGGCGGGAACTGCGCCCCCGGGTGTTGGACCCAGACACCCAATGCTCGCTTGGAATCTGAAGGTCAGATCACGCAGGCAAGCACCTGCGATCACGGCAGAGATCGAACAGCTATCAGTTGATCGTGCTCGTGTCGTCGCTCGATCAAACTTGCATCAGGCGGCCACCCCCACCCGGCCCCCGGCCCATGACTCTCAGAAGCCTGGAGAGCGCGGTGTATTGCTTGCCTGCGGATGTAACAAGGCGGCTCAAGCCAACGCACCAGCGCGCTCGCCTGCGTCATGCGCCCACGCCTTGAGCGAGGGCCGATGTCCAGTCACGATTTCACGATCTTCGATCGTGGTCTCGCCCGGGATGCGCGAGCCGCGCGATGCACGTGATCGCATACGCCTGAATGGGAAGCGCCGAACGGCATCGACCCGCCGTCATCGGTCAACGCCAAATGCATGGAGATGCACCATGGCTCGTCCCTCAAAGCCCACGACCGAAGCACCCAAGGCGGAAATCCCCGCAAGCCCGCCGGTGACGTTCAACCTGCAAGACCCTGCGCTTCAAGCGATCATCGCCCAAGCGGTGGCCGTGGCTGCCAAGGAGGCGGAGAAGCCTGCCGGTAAGAGCGATCAATCTACCAAGAATGAAATTGCCGCGATGAAGGCTTTCAAGAAGCGCGGTTTCGGGATCATCAAACCGCACATCGATACCAAAACATTCAACTTATGGGTCAAAGAAGGCTTGCGTCCTCGTGAAGGCGAACATTCGGTTCCGGTGGCCAACCTGCGATTATTTCATCGCAGCCAATGCCGAGAGCTAACGGCAGAAGAAAAGGCCGGCTTTAAGACCAAGAACGATGAACGGGTTGCCGCCGCTAAGGCCAAGATCGTTTCGATCACCGAGGCGGGAGCGCAACAATGAAATACATCGTGATCGAAGGAGACATCGTCAACGGCGTTGAATTTTCCGGGCCGTTCGAAACGGAACAAGCAGCCGAAGATTACGGCGAACGGTTTCTTGTGGAGTATATCGTCGCGCCGTTGATCAGCCAGGAAGAGGCCCAGGCCCGGCGCGAACGTATCTTGCGTTAGAACACGACGATGGGGGCGGTTTCGGCCGTCCCCCTTTTTTGCCTTGCGCTGTCCAAAAATCGAAAGTCATGGACAGCCGAGGAAATGCCCAATGAACGCACGTTCAAGCGCCGTCCAAAAATCCAGTCCAAAAGGAAATGCAGATGACGACATTCGGCTACGCCCGCGTTTCAACTGACGGGCAAGAACTCGACAGCCAGCTTGATGCCCTCAAGGCCGCTGGTGCGGTGAAGGTATTCAACGAAAAGGAGTCCAGCATTAAGACCAACAGAAAGCAACTGGCGCGGGCTATCGCTGCGCTGGATAAGGGCGACGTGTTGCTGGTCACTCGGCTTGATCGGTTGGCGCGATCAACCCTAGACCTTCTGAACACGCTGGAACAAATCTCCAAGCGAAAGGCTGGCTTCCGCTCATTGGCCGATACCTGGGCCGATACCACCACGCCACACGGCAAGCTGATGATCACCATCCTCGGCGGACTGGCGGAATTTGAAAGAACCCTGATCCTTGCCAGGACCAATGAGGGCAGACAGCGGGCTAAGGTCAAGGGAGTGAAGTTCGGGCGGAAACCCAAGCTAACCCAATATCAGATCGGTGAAGCCAAGAAGCGCCTTGAGGCGGGCGAGAGCCAGGCAGAGATCGGCCGGCTGTTCGGGGTAAGTCATCAAACCATCGGCAAACTCTAGGCCAAGAAATAACGCGCCAGTGGGTAAAGCTGGCGCGCTATTGAGCCGAAATCCCGTACATCCGGGGAGATCGCGCCTTATGGGCAATATATACCATAATGCCCTAAAATCGGAAAATCGAGAGGCGGGCCAAGGCGGACCTAGTCCCAGACGCCTGTAGACCGCATTACGCGCGTTTACGCGGGTGCCAGATCGCGCGTCGGCTAACCTAAGCTAACGAGTGATTGCGATCTCCAGCCAGCGCCACGAAGGGCTCAATGATCACCCTTGGCTGTGTCGCCTATTTCGGATTTGTCGCACTCTTCGGCCAACGCGCCATCTTCAGCCACCTGGCGTTTGTGAAACGGCCTCGCCGCTGCGGCGCGCCCCGCCCTAGCATGGTACGAACATCGGACAGCTGCGTTGACCAAATCACCGAACGGCAGCGGCGCGGTTTGCGAAAATGCAACACGTGGTCAAATCCTGCACAGACCTGCACAGTTGCAGTGGGCGTCGCTATCAACTCACGCTAAAGAGAGCCGGTTGCAACTGGCAGGTGGTCCAATGCCCTACTTCAATTTTGACCTGATCGTAGGTGAAGAGTTGAGAAGCCAAGGCGGCATGATCCTCGAGAACGCCGAAGGCGCAATTGACAAAGCTGACAGCCTTGCGAGCGAGCTTTGCATCGCGCGTCCTGAGTTACGGTCACGAGGATTTTCCGTTCGCGTCATCGACGGAGATAGCCACGAGCTCTACCGCACTCCCGTCAATCCGCGTTCATAACCTCCGCAGTCAGCCACAACCGTCGAAGATCGCTGCTCGACGAGAAGCCGGACGCAGTGGCGTTTTGCGTTTGGGAAATCGCGGGGCTCGGCGGTCATCTGACCCGCGCCAATGATCCTCTGCCCGGCAATACGGTCATGTGGCACGGCATGTCGCGCCTCACCGACAATCGAGTTCGGCTGCCATTATCGGGGTCCAGAATTGTGGGTAATTGAAAGGTTGGCCGGACGCTTACCGATGATGATCGGCTGAACGCTGCGGTGTCTCGTGTTGGATTTGGTCCCACCGTGGCGTTGGATGGATGCACGTCCGCTCTTGAGCGCATTACGGACTGAAGTCAGACATCGCGCTATGTCCGAGAAGTGCCATAAGCGGAAGCAAGAGCCTCGCGCAATTCCTTCTCAGGCAGCATCAATCACGCTCTACATTCTTCCAATGCGAGTCTTGCGAATTACCTTACATGCGCGGAATGCATAGAAGTCACCCCCCCGGACCTGCCCGCGCTTTCCCTCTCGATCAGTGCCCTTGAGGCACCATTTTGAAATGCCTGTTTGAGGCTCCAATTCCACGAAATGTTCGCGGCGCTGCCGTTGCCATAAGAAATTTGGCTAGACCTCCAACAACCACCAAGGCGGTCATGCCCTTTCTCGTCTACGACGGTCCCGTCATTCTCAACGTCGCCGTCGAAGGTAGCGGCCCACTGATCATCTGCGTCCACGGCTGGCCCGAGTCTTTCCTACGCCTCGCGGCATCAGGTCGCCCATTTTTCGGCTCTCAGGTGCACGGTCGCGGCCAACGACGTCCGCGGCAAGAGATGTTCGCGGCAAGAGATTGCAGAGCGATGCGATCTCGCGTAGAATTTCGATGCCCTCTGACCGCCGTATTTTTCGGGGGTCTTGAGACCGCTGGCCTTGTAATTGCGTGATGTGCGGGGCCAGCTGCCTTGCGAACTCGAACCTACGACCTGGAATTGGGCGTATGCCGGTAACCCCCCTTTGAGCGCGGGGGAAGAGCAAGGCGAACTCTCTTGGCCGAAGACCCATCCATGACCGGGACCGCGTCATCGGCGGGCAGCCGGGAAAGCACAATTCTCACAACCGATGTTGTGGGCAGCACCGCCCTGCTCCGCCGCTATCCCAACGACATGATGGGCGCCATGGATCTGCACGACCAGATTCTTCACGCGGCCATCCGCCGCCATTCCGGCGACCCATTTAGAAGCACTGGCGACGGTGTGCTGGCGATTTTCGACCGACCGCTAGACGCCGTGATGGCCGCGGTCGAAGCGCAGCGCGAGATGCGCCGCATTGCCTGGGGCCCCACCGGACGGCTTCAGATACGATTTGGCATCCACACGGGCTTGACACGGGCGCGGGGGGACCACGACTTCTTTGGCCCTGCTTTGCCAACGGCCACGCGATTGCAGAGCGCCGCTAACGCCGATCAAATCCTGCTTTCTGGCGTCACGGTGCAGCGGCTGGCGACGGACCTCCTGAAGAAACCATTCCAACTGTCCGACCTCGGCGAACACCATTTCAAGGGCATCGAACCGATCCGCGTCCACCAGGTGAGTGCGTCGGATCTGCCACATGCGTTCCCGCCGATCGGGGGAAAGCGGGAAACGGCTAGCGGCAATCTGCCTGCAAATCTGAGCTCGTTCCTTGGCCGCGAGCGGGAGCTAGACGAACTTGCCGAAATGGCGCTTGAATCGAGGTTGCTGACCCTTGTCGGTCCCGGCGGAATCGGCAAAACGAGGCTAGCGATAGAATATACCCGATCCATAGAAGCCACCTTCCCCGATGGTGCGTGGCTTGTTGATCTCTCAGCACTAGAGCGGGACAGCGAGGTTTGGCCGGCCATCGCCGAGGCCCTGCTGATTCTGCCAGTGCCCGGCGCCGCGCCACGACTCCAGGTGCTCGAACGTCTGCACCTCGCTCGGGCGATCCTGCTGATGGACAACTGCGAGCACGTGCTCGATCCGATTGCGGATGCGGTCACCGAAGTCGGTTCGACCTGTGGCGAGCTGTTGCTGATCAATACCAGCCGGCGCACGCTTGGGGTGGAGGGCGAGGCCGTCTATGAGGTCTCCTCGCTGGATTCCCGTTCGCGTGATGGGTCCGGGCATCCCGCGGCCGTTCGTCTGTTCGTAGAACGGGCCCGACTGGCTAATCGACGGTTTCAACCAACATCGGATGAGCTTGCCGTCATCGAGAGGATTTGCGCCAATCTCGATTGCATTCCGCTCGCCATCGAGATTGCGGCCGCCCAGCTACGCCGGCATAAGCTAGAGCGCATTGAAAGCGGGGTGACGAAACCGCTTGATCTTCAATCCAGCATTTTCCGGCGCCGGACTGGCCGCCATCAAACGCTTCGGCAGGCGCTGGAATGGTCATACGACCTTCTCGACCCGAACAGCCGCCAGGTTCTGCAGCGGCTATCCGTATTCTCCGGCTCCTTCCACGAAGAACAGGCCCTCGCTGTCTGTGCCGGAGATATGCCCGACGAATCCGAGGTGCTCAGGGAGATCGACGAACTGGTCGAAACCTCGCTCCTGTCCCGGGACATCGGCGGCCGTCACCTCCTGAGAATGCTGCAAACAGTCCAGGCCTTTGCACGCGAAATGCTCGACCAGACCAGTTTGCTGCAGACGGTGGAAACCCGGCATGGCGAAGTCTATGCGGCTCGATGCGGGCAGCTCGGCCAACAGATCGCGGGCGTCAACGAAGCCAAGGCGGCTAATGCGATTTACGATGAGCTGTCCAATCTCCGTACAGCCTTCGAGCGCGCGATCACGCGTGATCTGAAACTGGCGGCGGACCTGGCGGCTCCTCTGTTCCTGTTCAACTACTCACATCGAGGGGCAGAGACGGGCAATTGGTACGAACGGATCATGGCAAGGCTGGGAGCTGATGAGCTCGAACATGCACCTATGTTCCTCGCCGGGGCCGCCGGCCACGCCTTCCACGATGAAGGTGATCAGCAGAAAGCTGCCGCTTTCATGGAACGGGGTTTTACGGCTGAAGCCGCCGGCTCCCAATCGAGCCAAGGCTGGCTTTCCCACGTCGCCGGCCAGATGGCCCAATGGTCCGGGGACACGGTCGCCTGCATCGAACATCACCTGACGGCGGTGAAGCAAGCACGAAGCGCGGGAAATACTCCCTGCGAGGTCATGTCCCTATGCATGGCCGCCTTCGTCAAGGCGCGGATGGGAGATCTGGATGGCGCCCGAGAACTGGTCGAGGAAGCCACCCAGACCGGGCAGAAGGCCATGCAGCCCACTTTGATGGGGTACATTTATTACGCACGCGGTGGCATAGCCCAGGACCCCAACCGAGCGATCGATGAGTACCAGACATCAGTCGACTGGGCGAACATGGCAGGCAACCACTTGGGAGCCCTTCGGGTCAAACGGCTGATCGCTGATCTGCAAGCCGCGCAGGCTCCTCCGACCGAAGCTCTGGCTATTCATGTACGCACGCTGATTGATCTTCCGAGCCACGGGGCAGCTTTCTACAACTGGCTCACGATACGCTCCCTGATTTTGCCGCTCGTTCAGCTCGAAGCAGATGAACACCTTGCGGTGCTGGCCGGCGCGCTCAGGGTCTCGCCGCTAAAGCTTGATAAAGCGGCGCGGAACGCTGTCGAGAAAGCCAAGGCCAGGCTGGGTGACAGTGCATTCGAGTTGGCGGCAGCCCGCGGGTCCCGGTTTGACCTCGCGGAGGCCCGCAGGTACATCATCGACGCCTGGCGAGGCATGGGCACCGGCTGAGCGAGACGGACGCGGCACCCTGAGATTGCCGGTCCGTCCGGATTGGAGAGGGACATGGTCGATTCATCCGTGGCCAGGCGGCTTGTCGACGTCGTCATTTCCGATTTCCCGGATCATGCCGCTGGGACAAGGCCGATTCACACCGTCGGCGCAGGCGTGGACGGCTATTTCGTGGCGTCAGATGTGGCGCGCACCTATTGCATCGCAGAGCACTTCCAAGGACAGCGCGTTGGCGCGTCAGTGAGATTCTCCAACGGATCGGGGAGTCCGGTTCAGCATGATGGATGGTCCGATGTTAGGGGAATGGCGACACGGTTCCACTTACGGGATGGTGCCGCAACCGATCTGATCGCGATGACACTGGGCGAATTCTTCGTGCCCACTGTCGAGGACTTTTTCGAGTTCACCAAGGACGCGCTGCAGAAGCCGGTTCAAAGGGAATCTCCGTGGCGGAAGATTCTCGACATGCTGCAGCTCAAGATTCCTCTTCCCGACCCGATGCCGGGACAAACCACCAGTGCAGAAGCGGGCACGCTGAGTTACGCTAATCGGCACCGGTTCGCTCAGCTGGCGGTGTTCCAAGCCGGGGTGATCGGCGCCCCGGTGAGCTATGCCCGCGCCACCTACCACGCCGTCCACACCTTCGTGGTGATAGATCCCGATGGGGTTCGCCGCCCCGTTCGTTTTTCCTGGCAACCGGTCGCAGGCGTTCGCAACACCGACCCCGCCGCGGCGCCAGTAGATAACTACCTGCATCGGGAGCTTGAACACCGGCTGCGGCGATGGCCAGCCCGGTTCATGCTGATGATGACAATCGGCGAAGCAGGCGACGCGCTCGACGATCCCACCCGGCCCTGGCCCGCCAAGCGAGTCCGCGTCGTCATGGGCACCCTTACACTCACCAATGTCGCCCAGGATCAGGCCGCCGCTGCCGAACACATCAGTTTCAATCCGTTCCGTCTCCTGCCTGGCATCGAAGCCTCCGGGGATCCGATCCTCCATGCCCGCCGCGACGCCTATGAAGTCTCGCGTGAAATGCGCGGCGGCGCATCCTGCCCCTTCAATCGGAGTTCAGCTGATGCCAAGTGACGGAGGTTGGTTCGATCGATTTGTTGATAAGCTCCCCAAGACGCGCCTGTTCCAGTTCGTGGCGTCGCGGATCCTGGTGCCCTATTGGGCGTGGCGCACGCCGGTAAAGCCTCAGCCCGGCGGTCCTCGCCCATCCATCCAGCCTGGCGACAATCTCCAGAGTATGATGAACCTGATCATGCCGCTCAGGGACAAGTCGCCGATCGGTCGCGCGAAAGCGGCCCTGGCGATCGCGCAAAACAAGGATCAAATATACGCCGGATTGGACAATGTCGGTACGGTGCATTTTGCACGCTTCGTGATCGTCGACGACAATATTTGCATGTTTTCCGTCTACGACGGGGATTTCACCAACTACATTCGCGACTTCATCGCCACCATCGGCAGCGTGTTCAACGCCGTGGTGGAACTTGTCGAAGGAGGAGATGCCGTGATTCCTTCCGAGCATAATGTCGAGGCGTTCATCGAATGGGTGCACGCGCGCGACATGTACCAGGTGCCCGACATGGCCACCGATCTTCTGAGAGACCAGGAAGCCGTAAATGGTGACAAGGCCGGCTCCAGCAACGATCTGCGCCTGCTTCCGCGCAAACTGATCCTCCAGCTCAACGCCAATGCCAACGTATCGCTCGGCAGCGGCTACCGCGCCTATCCCGGATATTCCGCGGCTCAGGTCCGCCGGCAGCTGGGGATAGGCTGGTGAGCGCCGTATCCGACGCCGCCGATGTGCAGGGCAACATCGTGCGTGGCTACCGCAAGTCCCGCGTGCGGCACCTTGTTCTTGAGGTCGCCGATCGCGTCGCAGCCCGCCGCTGGCTCGCCGCCTGCACATCCGGGCGCAGCGACGCTGTTCCGCAGATCACGACGGAGGCGCCGCCAAAGCCGGAAACCTGTTTCAACATCGGCCTGACTTACGAGGGATTGCGGGCCTTGGGCACGCCGGGTTCCTCGCTTGAAACGTTCCCGAACGAATTCATTCAAGGCATGAACGCCCGGGCCTTGAAGCTCGGGGACACCGGGGCAAGCGCGCCGGAAACCTGGCCAGCTCCCTTCAATGACCCCGAGCGGATCCATCTCCTCGCGACGATCTACGCCAACGAGATCGCCCAGCTGAACCGCGAGCAGGATCACGCACTCGCCGACGGTAAGGCGCTAAGACTGCTCGGCGCGCGCGATGGCTGCGGTTTACCGGACGACCGCGTTCACTTCGGGTACCGCGATAACATCACGCAACCGAGGTTCCCGGGGGTGCACGACGCCGAACGCTATGCGGACGGGCAACCCAAGGCGCCGCTCGGCACCGTGCTGCTGGGATATCCGACCAATTTCGAAGGCTTGATGTGGCGAGTTCCTCAACCCGAGCCGCTCGGACGCAATGGCACCTTCGACGCCTTTCGGGTTCTGGCCCAGGACGTGGCCGGCTTTGAGGCGTATCTCGACACCGCCGCGACGGATTTGCTCGAGCACCGGCAAATTGACCAGTTGCTGCCCTCCGGCGCCGAAGCGAAAATTGCCGAAGGCCTGTCGCGTTATGGCCCCTCGCGCGAGGCCATCGCCGCCAACGGAGGCATGTCGCGTCATGCCGCCTTGCGCGAGGTCGTTGCCGCCAATTTGTGCGGCCGGTGGCGCGATGGCACGCCGCTGGCGCTGTCCCAGGATGCGCCTAATCCCGAAGTGGATCGGACCAATTTTGACTACCTTGGCGACTCCAGCTGCCCCTACGGGGCCCATATCCGGCGCTGCAATCCGCGGGGCGGGCAGATCGTGCAACGGGTGGCGAATAACAGTCGGCGCCTCGTCCGGCGCGGCATGCCCTATGGACCGGTCTATGATCCGGCGAAGCCTGACACGATAGAACGCGGCCTGCTCGGCAACTTCATAGGGGCCAACCTCGGCGCCCAGTTCGAGGCCATGTCCTGCGATTGGCTGAACCTTGGCCTGCAGGACCCGCGGGTCACCGGATCCAACGATCCGGTCGTGGGCGCCAACGAACCTGGGACCAGTTGGTTCGACTTGCCGCTCAAATCCGGCGCAACGATCCGGCTGCGGGGACTGCCGCGGTTCGTCCAGACGCGGGGTGGCGCCTACACGTTCCTGCCGAGCCTCTCGGCAATCCGTTTTTTGGGGTCGCTGAACAACTGAACCCGCCGAAAAACGGCCGGTCATTTAGGCGTCGCCTTTCTATGGCGGAGTTTGAATCGTGCCTGGTAGATTCGGAGCGGCAGTCGTCGAAAGGGCGACTACCGCATTGGGTCAATCGCGTCACTTTGACCGTGGGCCGACCCCTTCCGGTCTACCCCGATCAACGGACATCATAGCTCTTGAATAAGAGCTGAACGAACGGATGTTTTTTAGCCTGTAGCCAGGCTGCCGGGTACACCGGCAGCACCAAAAGCTTGCTCTTGGCGATGACCGTTGCCAGCGGATGTAAGAGTTGCATCCAAGCTGGCCAGGACGTGACCTTGGCAAACAACACCGCGTGCATCGCCGTGGCGACCCCGAAAGAGATCGGGAGCCAAAGTACCGCGCCCAGGATCACGAGTAGTGCGGTGTTCGGCGTGAGATGCCGGCATCCTCGGAACACCCATGCCATGCCGCTTTCAAACGCAATATGCACAGCTTGTTCGAACGCCCGATAGCTAATCTTCCGCCGGAGCCACGACCAGTTCCGACGGATCGATATGCTCCACTGTCGGCGTTTCGTCTCGGAAAGGGGAAAGAAGCGCAACGCGCCGTTTATGACAGTAACGATGACATTGCCAACAACCTTGGCCGTGAAGAGCGGAAGCCAGATAATCTGCATTGCTAAAGGGAAGGCGTAGTCGAGCAGTCGCATCAAGATCGCCAGAATGAAACGCAGGATTTTGTTGGCGGCGAGCGTGAAAAAAACAAGTGGGATGATAATCACATCGTCGAGGGCACCGCGGAAGCGGCTTTCCTCGGTCCATGCCGGGTCATGATAGTTGGTCACGGCGGAACGTTTCCGGGCTGAAGACAGGGATCGTGCCGGCTCAAATTAGCACGCTGTAAGGGCCAGGGGGTCGCCTCAGTACCGGTCAGCCCGATGTCCGCCCGGGGTCAATCTCGACCGAATTGAGCTATCCGCATCATGTCCGGTCTACCCCCGATAGCGGCAGTAGAGCTGACGTCCCGGTTCGGCAGCTTCGTGCGAACGGAAGTACCTAGCCGCGCGTCGAGCGCTCGCAATGTATCCTCAAGGGCGTCCATAACCGCTCAACGCGGGCCAGCTTTCGAGAGCGCAGGCGTCCTTGATTCATTGTGGATCCAGAGTACCGTATCAATTTCCGAGCGGCGAGGTTACTATCGGGCATGGGTGTCGAGCAGTGGCTGCGGAATCTAGGCTTAGCCCAGTATGCTCAAGCATTTGCTAAGAACGATATCGATTTCGACGTTCTGGCTAGGCTGACCGATTCGGATCTCAAAGAGCTGGGGGTGGGCTCGCTAGGGCATCGCAAACGGCTGTTGGCCGCAATCGACGAACTGCGATCCGCATCATCGCCGAAAACCTCGCGGTTCCCGGATCGCGCGTCCGGCGAAAGGCGCCAAGTCACGATCTTGTTTGCCGATCTCTGCGGGTTCACGACCCTGTCCCGATCGCTCGATCCAGAGGAAATTCGCGAGTTGGTGGCCCGCTTCACGGCCCAGGTGGACGGCATCGTTGTGGGCTATGGAGGAACAGTAGACAAACATATCGGCGACGCGGTGATGGCCCTCTTTGGCGCGCCGCGGGCGCATGACGACGATCCTCTGCGCGCGGTGCGCGCCGCGCTGGACATTCACGCGGCACTCGCGCGCACTACTGAAGCGTCAAGTCGCGCCTTGCAGGCCCATGTCGGTATTGCCAGTGGAGAAGTGGTCGCCGGCACTCTGAGCCGCGTGGAAGCGCATGACTATACGGTTCTGGGCAACAGTGTGAACCTTGCAGCGCGGCTGGTCGCGCTCGCAGGGCCGGGCGAGACGTTGTTGTCCGAGGCTGTCTATCGCGCCCTCGCCGATCGCGCAACCTGCGAGACGTTGGGCGAAACGGAGGTGAAGGGGCTCGATGCTCCCGTGCGCATCTGGCGATTAGGCGGCCTGTCGAGTGACGCAGCGCCTGCAAACCGCAGCGCGTTTGTCGGACGGGTTGCGGAGCTTGAGCAATTCAAGGGTACACTTGCGGCAACGGTCGCACGGCGAAGCGGGCAGGTTATGTACGTGCGCGGCGAGGCGGGAATCGGAAAGACTCGCTTCGTTGAGGAAATGCGCCGTCTTGCGGAGGCAAATGGTTTCACCGCCCACCGTGGCTTGGTACTCGATTTTGGGGTGGGCAGGGGACAGGATCCACTTCGCGCGCTGCTTCTCAGCTTGCTTGGGCTGACCCCGGCTTGCGACGCTCAGGCGAGGCAGCAGAAGGCCGACGATTTGTTCGCGGCCAACGTAGTTCCAACCGAACGGCTTCCCTTTCTGTTCGATCTTCTTGCACTGCCGCAGACCGGGGAGACGCGCACACTTTATGATGCAATGGATAACGCCGCACGGAACCGCGGCAGGCGAGCAGTGGCCAGTGCTTTCGCGGTGCGTGCTTGCGCTGACGGGCCGACGTTTATCCTCGTGGAGGACCTTCATTGGGCTGATCCACAGCTTCTTGGATATCTCTCCGCATTTGCGTCAGCGATGGCGGACGGCCCGGGCCTGCTGATCATGACCTCGCGCATCGAGGGCGACCCTATCGACGTTGCGTGGCGCGCGAGCTGTCACGGCACCCCCTTCGCAACGATCGACCTCGGTCCGCTGCGCCGGGACGAGGCCTTGAGTCTTGCCGGCAGCTTCATGGACGCAACCCAGCGCGTAGCGATCGCATGTATCGAGCGCGCCGGCGGCAATCCTCTGTTTCTGGAGCAGCTCTTGCGCAATGCTGAGGAAGGCACCGCAGACGCAGTTCCGCCGTCCATCCAAAGTCTTGTGCTGGCACGCATGGACCGGCTGGCGTCTTCCGACCGTAAGGCGTTCCAGGCCGCTGCCGTTGTCGGCCAGCGTTTCTCTCTCGTCTTGCTGCGTCACCTCATCGATGACCCGGACTACGTCTGCGATGGCCTCATCAGCAATGCTCTCGTACTGCCGGAAGGTGAGGATTTCCTGTTCGCCCACGCCCTGATCCAGGAGGGCGCGTACTCATCGCTGCTTCGGTCTCGTCGAAAAGCTCTGCATCAGCGTGCCGCCGAATGGTTTGCAGGCCGGGATTTGGTGCTGTACGCGCAGCACCTGGACCGGGCCGAGGACGACCGAGCAGTGCGCGCATATCTACAAGCGTCGATAGCCCAACGCGCCGACTATCACACTGATGTGGCGCTACGGCTCGCCGAACACGGTCTTCGGATCGCACGTGCGGAGGCCGATCGCCACGCCCTGATCTGCCTGGTCGGCGAATTGCAGCGCGACCTCGGCGACATCGCATCATCGATAGCTTCGTATCGAATGGCCTTGGCAGTGTCCTCGGACGAAACGGCGCTATGCCGGGCGCGGCTCGGACTTGCGGAGGGCTTGCGCGTCAGCGAAGGTCTGAGTGAGGCACTTGAGTTGCTTGAGCACGCTCAGCAGGCGGCTGAGCGCAATGATATGGTGAACGAGCTTGCCCGGCTGCATCATCTGAGGGGCAATATCTTCTTTCCGCTCGGCAATGTCGACGGTTGCCGGGAGGAACATGAGCGAGGTCTCGAATACGCGAGGCGCTCTGGCTCGGCGGAAGCTGAGGCACGCGCTCTGGGCGGTCTGGCGGACGCGGCGTATGCCCAGGGCAAGATGAGGACAGCCTTCGAGTATTTTAGCCGGTGCGTTGCGTTGTGCCAGGAGCACGGGTTCGGCCGCATCGAAGTTGCAAACCGGTCTATGGTGGGCTTCAGCCGCATCTATCTCAACGAAGCCCGGCAGGCGCGCGAGGACGGCGATGCCGCAGCCCGGGTAGCCGTGCTTGTCGGCCAGCCTCGTGCCGAACTGCTCGGAGAAACCATGGGCGTCTTTGCCTGCTACGAGCTCGCCGACTATGATGCTATGAAAGCCTATCTGGCGCGTGTGATGCGGCTTGCCCGACAACTCGGCGCCCGGCGCTTCGAAGCGCAGGGTCTTGAGATGGAAGCGCGTTTGCTTCTCGACGCCGGTCGTCGCGCCGAAGCCGAACCGATGCTCCGCGAAGCGCTGGCTATCTGTAGGGACGCCGGAACGCAGTTTTGCGGCCCCAAGGTCATCAGCGCCCTCAGCCGGGCGGTAGAGGATGCCGGCGAACGCGCAAGCCTGCTCGCAGAAGGCAAGGCTATGCTTGCCCGCGGTTCGGTGGGGCACAATCATCTCTGGTTCTATCGTGACGCGATCGAGGGACTTTTGTTGGCGGGCGATGCGAAGGGCGCGTTGGAGTACGTCAGCAGACTGGAAGAATATACGCGTGCCGAGCCCCTCACGTGGGCGGATCTGTTCGCCGCCCGCGGCCGCGCGCTTGGCGGGGCGCTGCTCGAAGGCCTTAATGAGACGATGCGAAGTGAGCTCGTTCGCGTCCGAACCGCGCTTGAAACAGCGGGGATGACCGCCTTCTTGCCCACAGTCGATGCAGCCCTGGGAAAATAGGGTACCCTTTCGTAACGAAGAGTGCGCGGCGGGAGGTCCGTTCTGGGTCAAAAAGAGAAGAACTCAGTGCGAGCACATGTCTTCCGGGTTACCCCTGAAAGCAGACATCGCTCGATGCAGTTAGCATGTCTCAAAGGTGCCAAGAGCGGAAGTCATCAGTCTAGCGCGGAGCAAGCGCAGGCGTTGAACAAAGTCAGCGGCGGCGGTTGGATTACTGCGGGGCTTCTACCGGAGGCGGCTTCCAAGTGCCGTTAAGGATAGAAGGCGAAGTTTCTTTGGGCCAATACAGCCTCATCATAAGTAGGAAATCGCCTTCCGGCGTGGGGAGCCAGTTCGACGTTTTGCCCGGATCAGGCGCATTTTTCTGGATATACAAATCCAAAGAGCCATCCTCGTTATATTTGAGAGGATCGCGCCCGCCCGCTAAGCGCGTAACGATTGATGGCGTTCGACACCATGAAATACTCTTTGTTGTACACCGTAATGGACCAGAATGCATTGACGGGCGGAGTGCCATCCTTTGCAAAATGCATGACGTAATCGTGCGCGCCGGTTAGCGGTTTTCCCTTCACATCGGCCTGAGCGACTGGATAGTAGGCATCGGCAGGCAAATTACCGCCCAACCCGACATAAGCCACGAGGGCGCGTTGCAAATAATCAGTGCCATAATGTCCTGAACCGGTGGTCAATAGCCAACCATTCACGATCCGCCCCGCGTTGGAGAAGTGCGCAAGGATTTTCTTGAGCGCAGCTTCTGGCGCACGCGATAGTGCTTGAGCTACATCGGGAGGGGCGCGGGAAATATCGAAGTCGCTGTTAATGCCCAGCCGCGCGAGCTTGGCGATCAGAGGAGCATCCTCGGGATAGGGCGGGTTATCGCTCGTAAGCCGGGCAAGCTGCTTGTAAAAAGTCCCCCCGTCCATTCTGTTCACTTGGTCTCTGGGAGGCGTTTTCATGTCAACGTTAGGATCGACAGTTCCTTCCGGAGGCGAATAGGGCTTTCCAAAATTGGCGAGCGGCACCAAAGAATATTGATCCTGAATTGCGTGAACAGCGGCATAATCCTCCGGCGTTCCTGTGGTGTAGGTTCGACCCGCGAACCACAACAAATTCGTCTTTGATTTGATTTCATGGACACTGCGGGCAAGGTCCCCGACCATCGCGGTCCGGTGAGAGCGAAATCTCCAGCCCGATTGCCGGTCGTACGCGTTCCGGGGCTGGCGATGACCTCGGACCAAGCGTCCAGAATTGGCATCAAATAAAACCGGTCGCGCCCTCATCTGGGAGGTGCAAGACGTAAGGACCGCTTGAAAGATCAAGCCAAGCGATAGAGTACAGCGTGTCAACATTTGATCCCGCGATATCCTGAGTGGTTGGGGTTGGGAAACTTCGATAATGCGCGAACTGACCCATCGGCGCTGATCGAGCACCGGGAACCCGCACGTTGGTCAAAACTCTGCGGGTCATCTCCGTCACGACAAGCGGATAGCCGTAAATGTAGGCGTCGATGGCATCACTCGTGGCCGCCTCTGCGTCGGCGGTATCGGCTCGTGCAAGGGAAAGCAGTGATGTCCCAGCCAGTAGGCTCAAGCCACCGAATGTCGCAGTCCGCCGGGAAATCTTCATCGAAGCACCCCTTTTTGTCAGACCGCTCGCGTTGGTAGTTTAACCAGCCACCCGGACCGTAACAAGCGATAGCTCGAATAAGCTCGCGGGCATCGGCGATGTCTCAATTGGGTCAAACTCAGAAGAACTCAGTCTGAGCAAATATCTTCCGGGTTAGCCCCCACAACGGACATCGCTCGACGCAGTCGGCATGTCTCAAACGTGCCATTGGCGACCGACGCACAGGTGAGGATTTGACCTGGCTCACTTCCGCTTAGGGAACAGCTTGTCGCGAATGTAACGCGAGGTTGGGGTCAAACGAATGCCTCGCGGCTTACGCCATGTCGCCTTGTCGATCTCTTTCTTATCGCCGATAGCGAGACGACCGGACGCCTTGTTCGCGACGAATATAGCGTCGCTCATCTTCCTGCCCGATCTGCGGTTCTTGGCTTGGACCTCTTTCCAGAGCCTCAACCGTCCCAGCTTGAGCTTAGGAAGCTCCTCTCGGATTTCCCTCCTCAAGCAATCTTTTTCGGTTTCGCGCCCTCGCTTGCGACCTCCCGGAAACATCCACAGATGGTCACGTCGTCTTCTTACCAACAATACACGCCCGCGTTTTGTTGCAACGAGTTTCGATGACTTTGCCATTACCCTTCCGCACTGCCTCAACGCCGAATTGTCAGTGCAAATTTTATTCCATCCCGTGCACAAAGAAAGGCACCGCCTTTGTCCAGCGGACTTGTCGAAAGAGGTCCGTTCCGGGTCATTCGCGACCGGGTCGAGCCAGCCTCAAGTCTGGCCATGTCCGCTGTGCCGCCGAAAGCGACTGAATTGCTGCGCGGCCACGAAACGATGCGATGTGCCAACAACAGACATCCTCTCCTACGCACACAGTCCGAATTAGACTGTTTAGTCCTGTGACGGGATCGCTCCGTGCGTTTGCAATTTCTCTTCCTGCAACTGAGCGGGCGCGCTCAGGTATTGCACACGCGCACCTTCGATCTTGCCATTGAATTTGAAGGGAGCCTGATCGTAGTACTCAAGCCCGACCGGAGAACCGAGGTCGATGCCGAAGTCGAGGCAATCGTTGGCCGTAAAGATCAGAGGCGCACTCACTGGTACCACGCCCGACGCGACTTCCTTGCCATCGACTTTCAGGACAACCTTGAGAGGGCCGGCTGGCCTGCGCTCCACATAGGTCGTCTGGACTTCGATCTTCGCCTTGCCGATGGGCAGTTTGTCCTTGGCCTTGATCTGGGTGCGCATAATCTCGAACAGATTGTATTCGTACGACAGCACGCCGTCTTTGACGTATAAGGTGAGGCCCCCGGAAAACCCGCCCAGCGCGTAGAGAACGCCGTTGGCATTTGCCGGGACGTCGGCGTCAATGCTAACGAGGTTTTCTTTGTTGCCTAGCGCGGGCGCGGCGACTTCAGGCATTCTCGTGATGGCACCTGGGAAGGTCCACGATGTGTATGGCGGTACTGTACGCAGTTCAGGATGGAGTATGGGAATCCATAGGCCGCCGCCGATTGGCAAGCCTTTGTTCTTGGTGAACTCGATCAGAAACGAGTCCTTCATGTCGGCAAGCTTCGCGGGCATCTTCTCGGCGAGGTCGTTAGCTTGCGACCAGTCGTTGCTCAGATCATAGAGTTCCCACTTGTCCTTGTCGGGCGTCCACTCCTTAATGCCCTTGGGTAGGCCAGGAACCCATGGCACGCGCGGGCCGAATGCAGATGCCATCCACCCGTCGCGATAAATGCCCCGGCTTCCCATGACTTCAAAATACTGGGTCTGTTTCACCTCCTTGGCCTTCGGATCGTTGAACGTGCTCGCAAAACTGACGCCGTCAAAAGGATCTTGTGGAATGCCGTTGACAACGCGCGGCGGTGTAATGCCTACGAGGTCATAGATGGTCGGAACCACGTCATTCACGTGCAGGAATTGCGCGCGGGGCGTGCCGTCGTGCTGGATCTTTGCAGGCCAGCGGACAGCCAACGGATTGCGCGTGCCACCAAAATGCGAGGCGATGAGCTTGGTCGCCTGATACGGCGTACTGCCAGCCCAAGCCCAGCCAGCATGATACATATTGTCGGTTTTAGGGGAGCCGAGCACGTCGAGACCGCCAAGTGCGTTGAGTGCTGCGATCTGCTGTTTGGTGGTGGTGGGAATACCATTCTGTGCCAGAAGCTCGCTGATGGTTCCGTCTTGCCCTTCAGCCGAGGCGCCGTTGTCACCCCAGATATAAAGAATCAGCGTGTTCTCGCCGTAGCCAAGCCGATCAATTTCATCAACGATGTGGCCGATCTGTACGTCTACGTGCTCAGTAAATCCGGCGAACACCTCCATGAGGCGGCGCTGGAAGGGCTTTTCGTCCTCTGGGATCGAGTCCCAGGAAGCCAGAGTGGCTGGTCTCGGGGTCAGCTGCGCATCTGACGGTATCCAGCCCATTTGTCGGGCACGCTGGAAAGCACGCTCGCGGTATTTGTCCCAGCCATCGTCGAATTTGCCCTTATATTTGTCGGCCCATTCTTTCGGCACGTGATGCGGACCATGAGAGGCCCCGGGCGCCCAATACATCAAAAATGGTTTGTCCGGATTAAACGCTTTCTGCTGACGCAACCAATGGATCGCGTCGTCGGCAAGGTCTTCGCTCAGATGATAGTAATTGTGGCCGCCTGAGGTGTGGGGATGTTCGACGTATGCCGTATTTCGGACGAGTTGCGGTTCGTACTGAGAAGCTTCGCCGCCGAGAAAGCCGTAAAAGTATTCGAAGCCGTAGCCAGTGGGCCAGTCATTGAACGGGCCGGCGGCGGTAGTTTGATCGACCGGCGTATTGTGCCACTTCCCCCAAGCAGCGGTGCTGTACCCGTAGTCCTTGAGCACCTCGGCGACCGTAGCACTGCTCTTAGGGATGATGCCCGTGTATCCGTCCCAATCATTCGCCAATTCCCCGATCTGACCGTTGCCGACACGATGATGATTGCGGCCCGTAAGCAAGGCCGCCCGTGTGGGTGAACACATCGCGGTCGTGTGAAATCGGTTATAGGAGATCCCTTCGTTGGCGATCCTGCTCAGCGTCGGTGTGCGGATTTCGCCGCCGTAGGTGTCCGTTTGGGCAGGGCCGACATCGTCAATGAGCACGATGAGAATGTTAGGCGCATCCTTCGGTAGATGGTTCACAGGCGGCAGCGGACGGTAAATTGACTCCTGCATGGTCCGCTCGGCTGTGCTGCCCGAAGGTTTGGCCGGAAAGGGCAAAACCTCCTGGGCTGCGGCCGGACTCGCAAAACCGGCGCTTAGCGTCATGCTCAGTAACCCGGCTAATAGCTTCAAGCTCATCGGAGACTCCTTCGAGCGTGAATAGTGAACTTCCGATTTGTTGTAGGCGTCGATGGCATCACTCGTGGCCACCTCTGCGTCGGCGGTATCGGCTCGCGCAAGGGAACGCAGTGATGTTCCGGTCATTAGGCTCAAGCCACCGAATTCGCAGTACGCCGGGGAATCTTCATTGCAGCAACCGTTTTTTGAGACCGCTCGCAACCGTTGGTAGTTTAACCAGCCGCCCAGACCGTAACAAGCGATAGCTCTCGAAGAAACTCGCGGACATCGGCGATGTCCCAATTGGGTCAACAGGCGACATTACTCGATCACCTCATCTGCACCAACGAGGAGAGACGGCGAAATCGTAAGGCCAAGAGCTTTGGCGGTACTCATGTTGATAGCGAAATCGAAGTGTGTTGGACCTTGGAACGGTAATTCGCCCGCTTGCGCTCCATTGAAGATGCGCTCGACATAACCCGCTGCTTGTTGACCTAGTTCTCTGAGGCTGGGGCCATAGCCGATCAGCAAGCCCTTTTGGGCACCTTCGCGGAAGCCTCCAATCGTCGGTAATCGGCTCTTCACCGCAAGCTCGCCGAGCTGCTGGCTGTCACGATATAACTCCGGGGTAGGCACGATCACGAGGGCTTCTACACCAGCCCCGCGCATGGCATCAAATGCGGCGGCATACGCATCCGGGCTCTCGACCCAGATTTCGACAAGCTCCAGTCCGGCCTCTGCAGCAGCCTTGCGCAAGGGCAATATGCCCGCCTCCACGACCTTACGGTGATTGGAGAGCACTGCGACCCGGTGCACCGAAGGCAACGCCTCGCGAAGTAGTGATAAACGCTTGACTTCGAGTTCCGGCGCGATCAGGCAAACGCCCGTGACGTTGCCGCCCGGGTGCGCCCAGCTCTCGGCGACACCGGCGCGAACCAGGTCCGTGCCGATAGGTGAGGCGATAATCGGAATTGTAATCGTCGCTGCGCGAGCGGCATGAAGCGCCCAATCGGATGCAGCGATGATTACATCGGCTTTGTCGCCAACTAGCGCCTGTGCCAGCTCAGGTAATTGCTCCTCCGCTCCGACGCGAACATCCACAACGAGGTTGCGGCCTTCGATAAAGCCCCGCGTCGCCAAGTAGGGCAGTATGTCAGCACGGACACCGCTAGCGTCAGCAAGCGCGAGCACGCCCATCCGCCAAATCCGCTCCGCAGCTTCTGCATGTTTCGGCGAAATTGCTGCCAACACTGCGCAGATGAGCACAGCCCACCTCATTTAGAATCCTCCCTCTAGAATCCTCCCTCGTGGCGCTGCTCCAAATCTATCATTTCTCACGAGAAATGTCCGTTCCGGGCCATTCGCGACCGGATCGCGCCAGCAGCAAGTCTGGCCATGTCCGCTGTGCACCGGCCGCGCCACGCTCGCGACCAAGCCGGTGCGCACCGCTCTCGATAACCAAACCACTCGGTATAAGCGACGAAATTCGAATACCGGCTCGCATCGCGCTGATTCCCTCGTTGGAGAACCGCAAGCTCGGCAGAAAACTTCATCGGATGTGAGTCAGAGCCAATTTTGCATGCCGAACGACATGCAGTTAAAGGACCCTCGCGCGACGTCAAACGGAGTACTATCAAAGAGCAGAGGCACGATGGGTGCGGTGCCCCTGCTAAACTTTGTCGCGAGCTAAACTTCTGTGGCGAGCAACTCGCTCAGGTGCTTGTCGAGCTGACCAATCGCACTGGGATCAGCACCGAAAAGCGCAAGATGGCCATCGATGGTTTGGATCGGCCGGAACTCGGCATTGGGAATCAGACGCCACTCGGCTTGGCAATCCGACGGCGGGAAGAACATGTCCGAAGACATTGGCATGACAAAGGTCTTGGCTTTAATACGGCCCAATGCGGCTCGTAAGTCGCCACCCGTGTGGCGGCTCACGTCGCCGCGCTGCCATTTCCATGCCATGCACAGCAAATCGTTGGGATCCATGGCGCTGAAATAACCGTTCATGAAGTTTACGATGAAATCGTTCATGGACGAAAATCCCAACGCTTTATGCCGATTTTGCTGGAAAAATTCTGTGCTCCAACCCATTACCGCCCACATTTTCGCGTGGCGCAACATGCCTTCCCTTACGTCGGCCGACGATGCGTAGAAACCCTTGTTAAAACCGGGGTCGGAGGTGATCGCCTCGACCAGCGTTTCCGTGAAAAGAGAATCATGGATCGTGTTCTTGGCGGTGCCGGCAATGGGCGCGGCGCGCTTCACCATGTCGGGGAAACGTACCGCCCATTCATAGGTCTGTTGTGCGCCCATGGAGCCGCCCACGACGAGCGCGAGACTTTTCAAGTCGAATTTTTCCGTGACAAATTTGTATTGCGCGCGCACGTCATCCCCGATGCGCACATGGGGAAAATTTCCCATCCCGGCCGGTGGCGGGGTATTGTGCGGCGAGGTGGAAAGACCATTGCCGATCTGATTGACGACGACGATGAAATACTTGCCGGGATCGAGGGCGTGGCTCTCGCCGATATATACCTGCTCCATGATCTTGTTTGTGCCGGAGTACCAGGTGGGGATGAGGATGGCGTTATCTTTCGTAGCATTGAGCTTGCCGAAAGTAGCGTAGGCGAGCTTGCAAGCGCGAATCGTATCGCCTTCCTCCAAATCGACATTACCGATGTCGTATAGCTCGTAAGGACCGTGAATGTCCTGCGAGTAGTAGCTGTTGTCGATCATTATCCCACTCCCGATTCCGTTGGTTGAGCGGTAAGGCTGTGATGCCTTTCCCGCCTTGTCTATTCTTGTTTAGGTTTGGTTACGCCAATTCAAAACCCTCGTAGCCCTTGGCCGCGATCTCGTCGCACTTCTTCCTGTAACCGCCGACCCCTTCCGGCCCCAGATAGGGCAAGAAGGCGCGCGGCTTGCCGGCGATGTTTGCGCTCATGTACCAAGAGTTAGCGCTGGTCATCAGCGTCGCATTGACGATTTCGTTGACATGGGCGACCCATTGATCCTGCGCCGCGGGCGTCGCCTCGATGGTAGTCTTTCCGGTCTTACGCATGGCTTCAATGCATTCGGTGACCCACTCCACATGCTGCTCGATCGATACCGGCATGTTCGACAGCACCGACGGGCTTTGTGGGCCGGTGATGGTGAACAAGTTGGGAAAGCCGGCGACCGAGATGCCAAGGTAGGTATGCGGGCCGTCCAACCACTCCTGATCCAGCGTGCGGCCGCCGCGGCCTTTCAGGTTCAAGGCCTTCAGCGGGCCGGTCATGGCATCGAAACCTGTGGCGAAAACGATGATGTCGAGAGGATATTGCTTGTCACCTGCGCGGATGCCCGTTTCGGTGATTTCTTCAATCCCGCCGTCGGTTTTCGCATCGACCAGCCGTACGTTGTCCTTGTTGAAGGTCTCGTAGTAGTTCGTGTCCAGCGGCTGGCGCTTGGTGCCGTAGGCGTAGCCCTTGGGAATCAGCTTTTCGGCGATGACCGGGTCTTTCACGGTCTTGCGGATCTTGCGCTTGATGTAGTCGGCGCACAGGTCATTGGCCTGCTGCGAGAAGAACATGTCCTGATAGTTGGCCAGCCAAAAGGCGAACCCGCCGGCGTCCCACATCCTGTCGAACTCACGCTCCCGCTCCTCGGCTGTGGCCTCCAACGCTGACTTCGGAATGAAGTAATGCTCCTGGCCGAAGAACGATTCCCTGATACGTTTGGCCACGCCCTCGTAGTCCGCCTTTCGGGCTTTGGCCAGTTCGGGGTCCACCTTGCCATTGCGCGCTGGTACGCAGTAGTTGGCCGTGCGCTGGAACACGGTGAGTTGTTTAGCCTGCTGCGCAATTTCGGGAATGGCCTGCACTGCCGTGGCGCCGGTGCCGACCACGCCCACGCGCTTGTTGGTGAAGTCAACGCCAGTCTGAGGGAAGCGGCTGGTGTGGTACCACTTGCCCTTGAATTTCTCCAAGCCCTTGAACTGGGGCATGTTCGTGGTCGACAAAGTACCTACGGCTGCGATGAGGTAACGAGCCGTAGCCTGTTCCCCGTTGTCGGTACGCACCGTCCACAGGTTGGTTGTCTCATCGAATTCGGCGCCGGTCACGCTCGTATTGAATTGAATGTCGCGTTTCAGGTCGTGGCGTTTGGCAACATGCTCGAGATAACGGAGGATTTCGTGCTGCTGGGGATAGCGCTCTGACCATTCCCACTCCTGCAAGAGCTGCTTGTCCCAGGTGAAACAGTAAATGTAGGCGTCGGAATCGCAACGCGCGCCGGGGTAGCGGTTCCAGTACCAGGTGCCGCCTACGGTTTCACCGCTTTCATAGACTCGCACCTTCAATCCCAATTTGTCCCGCAGCGACTTCAGCATGTGCAGGCCGGAAAAACCTGCGCCAATCACGACAGCGTCAAAGTTTTGAGTTGCGCTAGCCATTTGTCTCTCCAGTTTTGTTGTTTGCACCGACGACAGAAACTCGATCCTCCGCAACAGCGAGGAACCCCGCAGCTACCCCCCTTGCGCCGCATCGAGCAAGGCACAGACGCCGCTTTCGGGAACCGCGAACGTCTGCAGACATTTATTGTCCGCGAACGGCAGCATCTGCATCAGAATGACGCCTGAGATTTTGCGCGAAGGGGCGATCCAGATTATTGTTGCCGAGGCCGGCTCAGGTGAGGCCGGCGTCGCTGCGGCAACGCCTGGTCGATCTGAACCTTGCTTTGCATGTCGGACCTCCCGTTTTGGTCTTTTTGAGACGGCCGATCTTCCTCCCGAACAAGATTTCCTGCAAGGACATGAAACCGACCCGCGGCTTTTTGAGAGCCGCCCCTCAGTGACAGTTTCCGACCTGATAGAGGGAACGTTCTTCTTCGTGAGTTCAATCAACGTCTGAGCAACGCGTTTGATCGTCTGAAGCCGGTACGATTGAAAACTGGCATTGATCCGGGTGAACCGTAACGCAGCGTGATGCCCGACGGCGGTTTGGTGTGACAGTAAAGCTGTCCCATGTTTTGCGCCGCCATTCCGCGAACCGCTTGCCGAGATACCACCAGAGCCCCACGAACAAGAGCACGGGCATGACCCACGACAGCAGGTCGCGCAAGAATGTGCTTTCGATTTGGCCGGTGTAGCGGACCCCATACTTGTCGAGTTCGCCTGCGAATTCCGGATCGACCCTGGTCGTAACGAACTGCTTCTGTCCGCCGGGCAACGGCTCTTTCAGGGATCCCTGAATGAAGCGGTCCGATACGCCGACCGTGGCTATCTTGCCTTCGTGCAACAAACGTTGAAAGTCGCTGTAGGGGATCGGTGCGATCTGGTTGGCAACCGAGACCGCGTACTGAATTATAAAAACCAGAAAGATGGCAGCAATCGCGTATCCGACATTGAAGCGGGTTTGTTTCGTCATGGTCAGGCCTCCGGGTCCCATGCCCACAATTGCCTCATGCTGCGCGGCCTTCACAATCTGGCCCCGTCGCTCGCGTCCAGTGCGCTGACGTGCTGGCCTGCGTCTCGTCCAGATCGAACAGTGCGTCGATCACCTCGCCCAAACGTGAGGGCTCGGATTGCGGTTCGCCCTTGAAGAGAGCCAGTTCGATCAGGTACGCATCCAGCGCCCACCGACGGAGAACGTCCCGCTTCTGCGCCGGCGAAAGATCGTGGTCATCAAGCACGTCCTGGGGACTCGCGTAATACGCGGCAGGACCGCGTACCGGTCTCGACTTGTTTTGAATGCCCCTCAGCCCGAGCGTCCGTTCGACCCACTCCAGTCGCCAAGGCCACACGTCCGATGACCGTATGTCTGGCGAAGAGGAATTCGTGTTGGCGGCCTTCGCGTTTGAACCCGGCCGTGTGTCGGGATCGTCCGCACCTTGCAGAAGGTAACGCAAACCCTGGCGCCGAGCGTACGCAACGGCGGCGGCTGCCGACGGGAATGTCAACTCGACCTGCGCTAACGTGTCATCGCTACCTGTCCATCCCATGAGCGGCTCGATAAAGGGACAAGAACGAGGCTCGAAGCGCAGCTTCCAATCGCGCGTGCGCGCTTTTCCCGAAGTCATGGCCGAGCGCGCCGGCTTGTAGATCACAGCCATCGCATCCTCGGGAAATACAGACCGGGTTAGTGCAGTGCGAGGTGCACCATCCCGTTCCGTCCAGCAATGATATATCGTCTCCTGCAGCATCGTCACCTCCCGATCGAAGGCGGCGCGGGAGCCGACGTGACTCCCGCGCTTGGCGTTACCTTGGCTTTAGTAGCCGTTGATCGCGATACGCTTCACCTTCTCCTGGGCCTTGGCCGACTTCGGCAAGGTCACTGTCAGCACACCGCTCTTGAACGAGGCATTGACTTTGTCTGCCTCGATATCGTCGACCGGGATGCGCCGCTCGAACCGGCCATAGTAGCGCTCGCTGAAGAGCCGGTCCTTGTCCTCAGTCTCGGCCCTTTTCTCGCCCTTGATGGCGAGAACGCCATTCGCGAGTTCGACGCCGACGTCTTTCTCCTCAAGGCCGGGCAACTCCGCCGTGACCTTGACCTCCTTGTCGGTTTCGCTGACCTCGATGTCCGGCCATCCGAGCGCACGATCGAACAAGCGATCGGAGCCGAACGGCGCCATGTCGAATCCGCGGAAGACGTCATCGAACACGCGGTTCATTTCACGGTGCAGCGTCAGCAAGGGATTTGCCCTTTCGCCGCGGTGTACCGCAACGTCGCGGCCACGATTCCATGGGATGAGATCTCTGATAGTCATGGTTATTTTTCCTTTCTGGTTAGGTTTGGCAAAGGGCCCCCGGGGCGGGCACGGCCGCGCGCGGGAAGCCCCGAAGTCAACCGATCGGATTGCGGCCGGGCCGCTCCGATCAGGCCGCCTGGCTGTGCTCGATTTGCTGGTGGTCGTTGCCAACGCCGGCGTTGATCGTAATCCGGCGCGGCTTCATAGCCTCCGGCAACTTGCGCATCAGATCGATCTGCAGGAGCCCGTTTTCAAACGACGCGCCTGTCACCTCGACGTAGTCGGCGAGGTTAAATTTGCGCCGGAACGGACGTCCCGAGATGCCCTGGAACAGGTACTCGTGATCACCATTCTCCGCCTTGCGGCCTTCCACGGTCAGCATGTTCTGGTCTGCCGTGACGGTGATCTCCTCCGGCTTGAAGCCGGCCAGAGCGAGCGAGATGCGATAGTGATCCTCACCGACGCGTGCGATGTTGTAGGGCGGATAGTTGTCCTCGCCCTGCAACCGGAACGAATTGTCGATGAGGTCGAACAGGCGATCGAAACCGATGGTCGACCGCCGGACGGGGGTGAGATCGAAGTCTCTCATAGCCATATCCTCCATTTGAGCAACATGGATACAAGGGGCGCCCAAAGAGCGGCCGCCCCGTTGGACTTTGCCGATCCCCGAATGGGCGATCGGCGAGCTCGATTTAGGTGGCTTGCTTTTGCCGTCAAGAGGGGGGGAACGATGATCGCGACGGCTCAGTACCAATAGCCGCTTCCCGCCGGCCCCTCCTCGGGATTACCGCCGCGGTCGGGGCCACGGCGCCTGAGTTGCGGTTTCTCCATCCGGTCGATGTCGTCAGCCTTGCCGTCAAGTTCCTGCAAGGCGTCGATCACTTCATCAAACTTGACGACGTGACCGGAACCGAGGATCTGCCGCGCATCGATTCGACGGCACAGGCATCAGATGCCCATGACGACAGGATGGCCCGCTTTTCGGCGGTGGTCAGGGTAGCGTCCCGGACGACGTCACGGGGGTGCTGGAAATAGCGGGTCGGTTGAAGGAGTTGTTCGAGCTCGGCCCCGAGTGGCTCGGCGGTCGAAGCTGAAACGATCTTTTTCTGGTCGTTCGACATAGCAATGGCCTCGCGTTTTCTCCATCTCCTTTCCGAAGAGCGATAGGACCCGGAAGCTGTCTCGAACCGACTTTCGCTCTCCGTATATGACAACGATTTAGTTCGGAGTCGCCGCCCGCACGCAAGCCGTACTCTGAACCGCGTTGCCTGGGTCGCTCTTCAGCAATCAATGTCCGTTCAGGGTCAAAAGCGCCGTTTTGACCGTCGACCGATCACTTCCGGTGTACCCCGATCAACGGACATCCTCGAAATCGGTCGGCATGTCTCAAAGGTGCCAATTACGGAAGTGGCCGTTTCGAAAAAGATGAAGGCGAAGCCCACCGCTCCTTGCGCGACTTTTGCATATGTCACATAGAGTACGCATGACCGACCACCTCGAAATGAACCGCCGGAACTGGGATGAGCGCGCCGCAATTCATGCACGCGATACCACTGGTGACTATATGCTTGACCGGTTTCGGGCGGGCGAAGACGCTCTGCATGCGATTGAAGCGACCGAACTCGGCGACATTTCCGGGAAGCGCGTTCTCCATCTGCAGTGCCATATTGGTCGGGATACATTGTGCCTGGTGCGGCGCGGCGCGACTGTTACCGGACTCGATTTTTCTAGTGCCGCGCTGAATGTTGCACGGCGTTTGTCCGATGAGACTGGCCTGAAGGCAGACTTCGTCGAGGGGACCGTAGATCAAGCCCCGGATCTAGCGCTTGGCCCGTTCGATCTCGTCTTCACAACTTGGGGAACTATTTGCTGGCTGCCTGATGTGAAGAAATGGGCAAATGTCATTGCGTCCGTGCTGGCTCCGGGCGGGGAGCTTTACTTCGCGGACGCTCATCCGGGATTTGCGGTGCTGGAAGAATACGCTGGAAGGTTTGTGCCCACGTACGATTTTCAAACGCGTCCCGACCGACCTCTGCAGTTCGCAGATGAGACCACGTACACTGGCGACCCGACCATCGTGTCGCATCAATCAACCCGAGAGTGGATACACTCGCTCTCAGCGGTCCTCGGCGGACTCATTGATGCCGGACTTGCAATTACGATGTTTCGTGAACACGAGGTCCTGCCTTGGCGGGGTCTGACAAGCTTGGTGCCCGCGTCGGAAAGGATGTGGCGGCTTCCAGATGGAGTGCCTCGCATTCCGTTGTCTTATTCATTAAGAGCAAAAAAAGGCTCGTGAAAATTGGGGCCTGCCACCAAGTCCGGTGTGGTCAACAACGGACTCTCGCGTCCCAACATCAGTGAAGTTAGCTATCATCGTTCGATTCGAATGCCTGCAAATTTGGGTAGGCGAACGCGTCCTCTTCGCCGACAGTTGTGGCGAGACAGGAAAAAGCGCTGTCTTCTTTAGTCTTCTTGGTCCGGATCGATTTTAGGCGGTGATCACCTCACTTTGGGCGCTCCACCCACTTCGACCGTCACTTTCTCGATCGTGCCTGTGAAGGTGAACGGCGGCTCATAACTGTGACTGACCGGCGTCCCGGTATTACGACCGATCAGCAGGCCGTAACCAGTGATCGAGCTGTATTGGCCAGCCATCTTGATGTCCTTGATCTCACCCACCTTCTCGGCGTCGATAAACAGGCTCACATCGCCCGTGAAGAAGTCGGGTTTGACTGATTTCGACTTGGGTGTGAAGTGGACGCTGAGGCGCCGTTTACCCACCGGCACCTCTTTGGCGGACGCCACGTCGTAATCCTTGATTTTTAGATAATTGTGGGCGTATCGCAGCCTGCCATCCCTAATAAACAGGGACCATCCGCCGAACTCTCCGCCGCTGCACGCAAGCACGCCCTCCGCCCCACCCTCCGGGATCGTCACGTAGGCCGTGATGGTGTGCTCGCGGCCGAGAAGCTGCGGAGCGGCGAGCGGATGCAAGATCGAAGTGTCAGGGTAGTAATCGTAGGACGGCTTTTCAAGCGCTGCCACAGGCCGGGTCGGATCCGCGGTCCGCTCGTAGCGCCGATCGTCGAGTGGCAGAACGTTGTATTTTCTTGCCTCTTCGAACCAGCGAGCCTGCAGCTCGCGCAGCTTGTCCGGTTGCTCGGCTGCGAGGTCGTGTGCTTCCGAGAAATCGACGTCGGTGTGGTAGAGTTCCCAGCGGTCATCCTCCCAGGACGTGTCCTTCTTGTGCCACGTAACCGCCGTCCAGCCATCTGCCCAGATCGCCCGGTTACCCAGCATCTCGTAGTATTGAAACTTCCGCCGCGTCGGCGCGTCGGCGTCGCCGAAAGTGTAGGCCATGCTGACGCCGTGAAGCGGCATCTGCTTGATGCCGTTGACCGATGTCGGGGCGGGCAGCCCGGTGATCTCCAGCAAGGTCGGGACGATGTCAACTAGGTGGTGGTACTGCGCTCGGAACTCGCCTTCACCTTTGATCTGCTTCGGCCACGAGATAATCAGCGGATCGGTGTTGCCGCCGTGATGCGTATCCTGCTTCCAGCGCTTCAACGGCGCATTGCCTGCCATCGCCCAGCCGATGGGATAGTGCGGATCGGTGTCAGGGCCACCGAGCTTGTCGAGCAGTCCCAACATTTCCTCGACCGTGTCGGGGTTATAGTTGCGAAAACGGTCAGTATTCGCAGTTCCGTTCTGAAGACCCTCCGGGGACGCACCGTTGTCCGATAAGACGATGATGAGGGTGTCATCCCGGATCTTCATGTCGTCGAGTGCCGCAAAAAGCCGTCCGAGCTGATGGTCCGCGTGGTCGAGGAAGCCCGCGAAGACTTCCTCCAGGCGCGTATAAACAGTCTTCTGATCCTTGGTGAGATCGGCCCAGGCTTGAACGCCGGGGTTGCGGGGCGGCAGCTCCGTGTCGCGCGGGATTAAGCCCATCGCTTTCTGCCGCTGGTAGGTTTGGTCGCGCACCACATCCCAACCTTGATCGAAGCGGCCTCTGTACTTCCCGATGTAAGCCTTGGGCGCCTGTAGAGGTGCGTGCGCCGTACCGAGGGCCAGATAGGCAAAGAAGGGTCGGCCTGTGCTCACCTGCTGTTGGTCCCGGATATAGGCGATCGTGTGGTCGACCAGATCGTCGGTGAGGTGGTAGCCCTCGCGCCGCGGAGACGCGACGAACTGGTTATCCTGCACCAACAAGGGGGCCCACTGGTCGGTCGCGCCCCCTAAGAACCCGTAGTACTTTTCAAAACCCATGCCGAGGGGCCAGTGGTCGAAGGGACCGGCAGCAGTGTACGCCGTGTAAGGAGTGAGATGCCATTTGCCGACGGCGAAGGTGTTGTAGCCGTTCTGCTTTAGGACTTCGGCAATGGTCGCGGCGCTTTTAGGGATGCTGCCGTAATTGCCGGGATAGCCGGTGGCCCACTCTGCGATCGTCGCGAACCCGACGGCGTGGTGGTTGCGGCCCGTAAGCAGCGCGGCACGCGTCGGCGCGCACAGGGCTGTCGTGTGAAAATTAGTGAAACGGAGACCTGACAAAGCTAACTTGTCGAGATTGGGCGTCTCAATCGGACCCCCGTACGAGCCAAGTTGGCTGTACCCGACGTCGTCAAGCACGATCATGAGGATGTTCGGCGCGCCTTTGGGTGCTTGAAGCGGCAGAGCAGGGGTCCAATCGGGTGTCGAGTCCTTGTAGGTCTCGCCGATCTTGCCCGCGAAATCTGGAATTGGTACTGGCAGCACGGTCCTGTCTTGCGCAGCAGCGCACAACGCAAAGGGACCACCCAGGGTCGCCATGACGATTGCTGCCCCCAGCAGCACGGCACCAGTCCGGCAGCTCATAAGCCTCTCCTCCGTCTTTCAGGAAAGGCTACCACATCGCACCCCGACCCGTCTGTGGGTCGACCACATTCAGAATGGGAGCTCGCGCTCACTTTCTTCACCGGCCCGGAGGTCCGGGTTGAGTCAAAAGCGCCGTTTTGACAGTCGATCGATTAATTCCGATCTTCCCCGATCAACGGACATTCCCGGGGGACGTCGGCATGTCGCAAAGGTGCCATAGGCGACATCGCGCGAGCAGGTAGCACACAATCGATAGCGCCGTCGCGCAGAAGTGGAGCGTCAGCGTGGTTTTGGGACGGAAGTCGAAGCCGCACCAATAGCGGCGGCGCAGATCAGAACACTGATCGATAGTATAACAAAAACCTCATTCGTCGCGGCGCCAGATCTCGTAGCCGATTTCCTTGGCGATCATGCCGTCGCGGATATGGAAGTTGTGGAGCAGTCGCATCCTCACCCTGGTGCCGATGGGGAATGGACAATTCTCAAACCCGTCGCCGGAGAGGCGGAAAGTGGTCCACATATCGTCGAAGACGCGGTCCGGAGTTGCAAAACGCTCAACCGGATGAAACGTGATGCCCTCCGCGGAATCAAATACGCGCAGGTACATTTTTTTGATCGTTTCGCGCCCTTTGTAGCTCACACCGCGCGCCGGCGTTTCCCACACTGCATCTTCGGTGTAGAGCTTGATGCACTCGTCGATACGGTCGGGATTTTCCTCGTGTAGGTGCATATCGACCAAATCGAGCGCGTATTGGCACTTTTCTTCGTATGTTTTCTGCAAGTTGCGGCGAGCAAGTAGCTGTTCGACCGTCTCGCGCGATTTCTGAATAAGGTTCACACCGTCCTGAACCAGTGCGACTTGTTTCGGCGTCATTGCAATTCTCCATCTGTTCGGTTTCCCGCTGCTGATAGGCGCCGCCTAAATTGGGGCGGCTGCGCTGCCGCACGATTTCAGTCTCGGAAAAAATGGCTACGTTTGTAGCCGGGCGAACAAGCTCTTGGTGAAAATGAAACGAAACGCGGCTTTCCACTGAGGTCTGGTTTGGGCCAATCGCGTCACTTTGACCGTGGGCCGGCCTCTTCCGGTCTACCCCGATC
>CAWGJM010000042.1:0-35397 GCA_963822795.1 uncultured Alphaproteobacteria bacterium | reverse complement strand
TCGCCGCACACTTTGCTTTCTCGACAGCAGGGGCAGCACCTGATGCGACTGTTATTGGCGAGGGAGCGTCGGTCCGGCCGGGGTCTTGGAACGGGCAGAGGCACAGGATGGGTCGTCTGGGAACCTGAGAGGTCCCACTCGCGTCCACGTGAAGTTGCGCCGGCAATTTGAGATCACCGGCTGAACAATGATCTTGGCCTGTGGCGGGACCTCCACCCGCCCGGGAGCGCTGGCAACGGCGAGCACGAACCGAGGAGGAATTGCGTGGGCCCCGGAAGCGAAACAAATAAGTGACCGGGGATGCGTGAGTGGGAAGTCGTAGCGCCCTCATAGTACTGACGACGTCGGGGAACTGGTCTCGCCGGGACCCGATCGAGGAAAGGGGGGCGTCGCAAGGAGAGAACCGCTGATGGGCAACATGCGAGAGAACTTTGGGTCTTGCAAACCTGTCCACGAAACGGCAGCGGATAGCTGAACTGGCAAGAGCAAAAAGCGGGGTGGCATTGTCCACGCTGCACCACGTCCTCGATCTGGAGTGGATGAGGGAAGCCTACCGGCTCACCCGCAAGGATGGTGCCCCCGGTATCGACGGTGTGACGGCGGCAGAGTATGCGCAAAACCTGGAGACCAATCTTTCGGATCTCCTGGAACGCATCAGGTCAGGCCGCTATTACGCGCCGCCGGTTCGGCGGGTGTACATCCCCAAGGGCGATGGAGCCGGATCCCTTCGGCCCCTTGGCCTTCCAACCTTCGAGGACAAGGTCGCACAAAGGGCGATTGTCATGGTGCTGGAGGCCATCTATGAGCAGGACTATCTTCCCTGCTCATACGGCTTCAGGCCGGGTCGCTCTGCTCATCAAGCCTTGCAAGCGTTGCGTACTGGCTTCATGAGCCACGGGCTGCGTTGGGTGATAGATCTCGATATCGAAATATCGCGCGTCAATCTGGATGAGACTGTCTCACCTTGATTGTCGCGCGGCATCGAAAAATATTTCGATTCGATTTCGCACTCCCACCTGCGTGCGTTTCTTGACAGACGAGTCACGGATGGTGTCATCCGTAGGATGATCGATAAATGGCTGAAGGCGGGAGTGCTGGAAGACGGGCTCCTGCGCCATGCGGAAGGGTAAGAACGTGGTGAGGCAGGTAACGGCAAAAGAAGCGTTACGTGTGCGGCGACAATTAACTTGGCCGGTTGATGACAACTAGCTTGGCCGGTGGGGCCGGACGGCGGGAGGGCGTAGCCCGACCAGAGTCCGGTCCCACCGGCGGCGCCGTTTTGTGGGTCCCAGGACGCCACTGGCGGTCGTTTCTGAGGTGGTGCAAGCGGCTCTTTCCTCAAAAGAAAGAGCCGTCAGTGCCAGGCAGCCATCTCAACGACCACCAGGTGAGAACATACATGGACCATCGTCGAATCAATCTGCAAACGACCGCCGCCGCCAAGGCCGGGATCAGCGAACGCTCGGGCCGCCGCATCGACCGCGATCCGACTCTACCGTCACAACGCAAGAAGGGGCGGGCCTATCGGACGCGCGCCAACCCGTTCGAGGGAATCTGGGAAGCCGAGATCGTGCCGCTGGTGCGGTCGATGCCGTCGCTGCAGGCCATCACGATCCTGCGCGAGCTGCAGCGTCGGCATCCCGGGCGCTTTCCGGATAGCCAGCTGCGCACCTTGCAGCGCCATATCCGGCGCTGGAGCGCGCTCGCCGGGCCTGACCGCGACGTCATCTTCCGCCAGGAGCATCCGCCCGGCGCACAGGGCCTGTCAGACTTCACCGATGCGGGCGAGCTTTGCGTGACGATGGCGGGCCTTGCCTTCCCGCATCGCTTCTACCACTTCGCGCTCGCCCACTCGCAGTGGGAATACGCACGAGTGGTCGAGGGCGGGGAGAGCTTCTCGGCGCTCGCCGAGGGGCTTCAGAACGCGCTCTGGCTCATCGGCGGCGCGCCGCACGAGCATCGCACCGACAGCCTCTCGGCGGCGTTCAAGAACCTCTCCGAGCAGGACGACTTCACGCGCGCCTATAGCGAGCTGTGCACCCACTATGGCATGGCGGCGACCCGCAACAATCGCGGCGTGAGCCACGAGAACGGCTCCATCGAGAGTCCGCATCGCCACCTCAAGTCGGCGCTCGACCAGGCCCTGACGCTGCGTGGCAGTCGCGACTTCGACAGTCGCGCCGCCTATCAGTCCTTTGCCGACGTTCTCGTCGGCGACCGCAACGCTGCCCGCGAGCGCGCCTTTGCGGCCGACCGTGCGGCGCTGTTGCCGTTGCCGCCGCGGCGCACCACCGACTTCAGCGAAGCCACCGTGATCGTCACCTCTTCGAGCATGTTCAGCCTGCGCAAGGTGTCTTACACCGTTCCGTCACGCCTGATCGGCCATCGCCTCAAGGTGCATCTCTACGATGACCGGCTCGACTGCTTCCTCGGCTCGACACACGTGCTGGCGCTGCCGCGCGGGCGGCCGAGCGGCGCCCAACGCGGGCACGTCGTCGACTATCGGCACATGCTGCCGAGCCTGCGGCGCAAGCCCCAGGCGCTACGCAACCTGGTCTGGCGCGACGCGCTGTTCCCGCGGCCGGCATTCCGTCGTGCCTGGGACATGCTGGTCGAGCGAGGGCCGATCGAGCGCGCCTGCCGGATCACGGTGGCGCTGCTCGACATCGCCTATTGCAGCGGCCGCGAAGCCGAGCTCGCCGAGCACATCGAGATTGCGCTCGATGCCGGCAACCTGCCGGATCCAGACGCCTTGCGCGCCCTGTTCGTCCGCGATGCCGAGAGCATTCACTGCGTCGCCGGGTTCCCCGCAGTAGCCGTCACGATGCCAACGGCGCTGGTCTATGACGTGCTGCTGCCGGCCACCCGTGGCGAGGTGCTGCCATGCTGACGCCCGACAAGGCTCCCGCACCGATCACCGTCGATCTCGCCCGCCTGCCGATGCTGCTGACCACGCTGCATCTGCCCACGATCGGACAGTTGTGGGCCGACTTCGCCGAACGTTCCGACCGCGAGGGGTGGCCGGCGGCCCGCTATCTCGCAACCCTGCTCGAGCATGAACTCGCCGAGCGCTATCAACGACGCATCCAGCGCCACCTGCAGGACGCCCATCTGCCGGTGGGCAAGAGCTTCGCCACCTTCGACTTCGCCGCAATCCCGATGATCAACAAGAGCCAGATCACCGCGCTGGCAGCCGGTGGCTCCTGGCTCGACAAAGGCGCCAACCTGCTGGCGTTCGGTCCGCCCGGCGTCGGCAAGTCGCATCTCGCAGCAGCTCTCGGCCAGACGCTGATCGAGAACGGCTATCGTGTTCTGTTCACCCGCACCACCGATCTGGTGCAAAGGCTTCAGGCCGCGCGGCGCGATCTGACTTTGCAAAGCGTCATGGACAAGCTCGACAAGTACGATTTGCTCATCCTCGACGACCTCTCCTACGTCCGCAAGGACCAGGCCGAGACCAGCGTGTTGTTCGAGCTGATCTCCGCCCGTTATGAGCGCCGCAGCCTGCTCATCACAGCCAATCAACCATTCGGCAGCTGGGATGAGATCTTCCCCGACAAGGCCATGACGGTCGCCGCCATCGACCGCCTCGTGCACCACGCCGTCATCCTGGAAATGAACGCCGACAGCTATCGACGCAAAGCCGCTGTCAATCGAATGGAGGAACAAGCCGCAGAGAAAACAGCAACCGAGAAACCCGAAGACAAAAAACTTAATCGTCGCGTCCGCGACAATTAAATCTTGCCTTCATGCACTGCTTCTTGCACGCTCCAAACGCTTCAGAGGCGATCGCCAAACCGGCCATCCTAATTGTCGCTGACCGGCCACCGTCGTTCTACAGTTACGCCCGCGCGCTGGCGGCGGTCAGCGACTGGTGTCGGACACACCGACATCTGTCGATCCCCGAGCAGCATGCTCAACTGGTTGCGAAGATGCGGGGCCACTATGCCTACTACGGCATATCGGGCAACATTCGTCGATTAAGCTGGTACGCCTATCAGGTTCGGAGGATCTGGCAGAAGTGGCTGTCGCGGCGAGGGAGCCGATTCCCTTGGGATCGGTATATCGATCTTTTAAAGCGGTACCCCTTACCGGCACCTCGGATCGTCCATCGCTACACCGCTGTGAGCGAAGCTCTCCCGTGAGGAACCGGAAGCTGGAAATCTGCACATCCGGTTCTGTGAGGGATGAGGATGGCAACATCCTCACCTACTCGGCAAGCTCCCGGGGGTAGCAGGGACTGCGTACAACCTGCCAGGACTCTTCGAACGAGGCTAAATGCCGAAGCAGGAGAGAGCCCAACGGGAGTGGCACATGAGCCCGTAGGAGCGATGACGGGCATTACACGCCCAAGCACGGCAGCTGGCTCGATATGGCCGAATCCGAGCTCGGCGTTCTCGCTTCCCAATGTCTGAACCGCCGCATCGCCGACAAGAAAATCCTCGCCCGCGAAGTCAACGCATGGCAGGACCACCGAAACAAGCACCATGCCAAGGCCAACTGGCAATTCAAAACCGCCGACGCGTCAAGCTGAAGAGACTGTACCCTCAGTTCGAATAACTCGGGCGACTAGAACAATCCTGCAACAGATGCCTGACAGCCTTGGCGCGACTCTAAAACGCGTTTATCAGTTCGAGGCCCAACTACCGGCCATCGGGATAAATGCACCAGCGGGCGATCTCTGAATCACCTGCTGGCAGTCTAACCGCCATAGGCGCTACAGTGTGTGTTTCGATGTTAGAACTGACCTTGCACTGGTCGCCCGTTGTATGTCTGGTGGCGGATGTTGCAGTCCTGCCATTGCACACCAGACGCCGACATAGGCAGCATGCAATGACCTGTCTTCAACACTATCCTTGAAGTTCGGGTAGTCGATATGTTCGATCATTGCGGCCAGGGCCTGTTTCACAACATCGCGTGGTACCACCGCCCGATACAGGTAATCGCTCCCGGTGTTTCTGGTAACCTTGGCATCGGGGAAAACCTTCTCGATATCGCCCGGCCGCCTTGCCCGGACCATCAGTTCATCGGGACGGCAGTCTTTAGAAACTATCGATAGGAAACTGTTTTTCAGGCATACCCACATGTTCAATTCTCCATTTGGTTGGCGCGATTCGATTGGCAGGGCCTTGTCTCGCTCATTCTCCTTCATCACAATCGGCTGGTGAGAAGCGTCAACTCTATCATGCGCCATGAATAAACTCGGACCTATTCTACGAACGGTCGGGGCCCACGGCCTTTGGCTGTTCTTCATTTGGATAGGATGGACAGCGGTGAGGGAAGGGTTGCGACTGTTGGCCGAGGGACAATACGAGGTGTTCAGTCCAATTGTCCTCGCTCATTTGTGTGAGGCGGCGAATCGCCGCGAACCGGCACAACGACGCGCTGTCTCTGATGGCGCAGCTGGAAAGCCGCGATCGCAGCCTGGAACACAACGCGGACGACTACGAGCGCGCGAGGCGAACACTCGATGCCGATTCGTCGGCTGTCATCGAAACTTCGTCGGCACGGGTGGGCACTGTTTCCAGCGGCTGTATCGAACGACCTCGTCGCAGCTGCGACACGCGCGATCCAGGCCGACCTCGCGCAGAACTACGAACCTGACCGTCAGCGCGAGTACGATAATATATCCTTTTGCCCCGACCTGCGGGACAAGACGCCGATCGCCGAACTCTTAACGCATTCATCTGCAAAAGCGATCGTAGATCGCGCGCTTAGCTGGAATGAGATCGAATACTATCAAAATTGCGATAAGGCAGGCCCACCCACTGACAAGCCTTATCCGCCGACGCATATCGACGGCACTTCCTCCGGCGCCGTCTGGTTCAGGAAATCTTCTAAATTGCCGAGGCGCTGGCCCTGCTTTAACTTTTAACCCCTTGTGGCCTAGCTTGAATTTCGCGGTGGCCAATTTGATCCCTAGAGCCGTCGCCCATGCATACGTGGTTTTCCGAAATGGGGTTCCTCCTGTGGAACAGCGAGGCTCTCGGCACGTTTTGAGTTAACCAACTTTCGGACTCAGCGGCGGGCTTCCATCATGGGCCAGGCTGAACGACCGACATGCCCCGACTGCGGGGCACCTCTGGTTTTGGCGCTACCACCCGACGGCAAGGGAAAGCGCACATTCCAGTGTTTCGACTGTGACGGGCCCGATCCCCTGAAGGCTGGCTTAATAGCGAGTTGCAGCCACAGGAGTGAGGCCGCCTCAGTTGGCCGCCGAATGGTCCCCTTTTGATTTTGCGAGTGGCCCTTTTTGGCCTGTTTTTAAACCCCGCCGCTATCTATCAGCTGCCTGCCGGGCGAAATCATCCCGAGTCTGCCCGCTAAATCCGCCATGTACCCGATGAGCTGGGCGCGCTATGCCGGACGGGTATCGCTTGCATTGCCAAAAATGGCGCTTGCTTTTTGAACATTTGTCCGGGGAGCGGCGTTGTGTTCGTGAGACCGTCGCCCGCCGTCACGACGACGGCGCAGGTCGCGGCCAAAGGTCGATTGCGTAGGAGTCGCTGTTCCATGCGAGCGCTCGCGCAGATAGCCAAAGGCGGTGGTCTCGGCCTCTACTCAGACTAGGGACCGCGTCCCTGAACGTTGGGGGTTTTCGCCGGAACGGAGGTTCCGTTATGCGAAACCGCGTTGATATCGACGAGAAGACCAGCCGTGCAATCACTCGAGAAATCGGCGAACGATTGCGAGCGGTCATTAGGCAAGACCCGGACGTACCGGCGAGCCTTAGAAAACAGATCGATCGACTCCGCGAGTTGAAAAGCCAACCGCCGCCGATCGTTCCCACCGTGGAGCATGGGTTCGAGTACAAGCCACGCGAGCGCGTGAGCCTAGGAGATCGGTCGCGGTTTGCTTGGTTGTGGCGACGGAAAAGCTGATCACAGAGGCGCGTGAGATTCTCGATAGCAGTCTCCATGGGACACCCATTGGTACGTTATCTGCGTGCCGGTGTTGCGATGCACCCCATCCCGATGTTGCACGTCGAAAAATGCGGAACCTATCCCGATGCTAAACATGCTTGCTCGGATTTAGACGAGCGGGACTCCGGCCGATTGCAAATCGGGGGCGCATTCGCTTCAAACTTCAGCCTCAATAGGCTGTGCTATTCAATCACTGTGGACTCGTCCGCCTTGCGCTTATTCAAGTTCGCTTCGAGCATCGCTTCGAAGATTATGATCGGTAAGTAAAACAGAAGCATGGCAATATCCTCCCTGCCAAAACAACAATCGTTTCTCGGAACTCGTTCCCAAAGCAAACAGCCGAGTTCCTGGAACACTTTCATCGCTTACCCAACTACCATCTATATCTTGGCTGGCTTGTGGCGTGGCTTCGGCGGAGGCGGGTCCCAAACCCGGCGATTTGTCATTTGAGCGGCCGACCCGTTTTCGATCTGTCATCAATCACGTTGGGGACATCATCATCGATGACAACGACATCTTCGATGATGGCGTCAATATTGCCGCCCGCCTCGAAGGCATCGCCGAACCCGGCGGGGTCTGCATGATGGCGGCCATAGGCGACATCTCGACTACCCGGAGGCGGCGGCGGGTGATTTTGCTTTCTGCTGGTTCGAAACGCTGGTCAAGCAAGAGGGGACAACTGAGGTATCATCACTACTTGCGGCGCGCGAATGGTCGTTGCGGCAAGCAAAAAGGCCAGTCGTAGAATCGCGCCAAAGCAATAGCGGAGGAGGGCGTCCATGATCGACAATCGCACTGCGCCTTACGCGGCGCTCGTCATCCGGCTCGCGCTGTCGTTCTTCTTTTTCGCACATCTGATCAGGAAGTTCGCCGTGATTGGCTTCGATCCCTGGTGGGCCGGCCTTGTCAAGCAGGGCTATCCGGGCGTTGTGCTCGGCTACACGGTCGCCATCGAGTTTGCCGGTGCCCTACTGCTGCTCCTCGGCGTTTACACCCGCTATGTCAGTTCGCTTTCGCTCCCCGTGCTCATTGCGGTCGCCAATCACTGGATGGTGCGCAAGGGCTTCTGGTTCGCCGATGGCGGCATGGAATTTCCGCTCGCCTGGGTGTTCATGCTGATCGCACAGGTTCTGCTCGGTGACGGCGCCTGTGCGCTGCGTGTGCGCGCGCTTCCATGGAAGCGCAGGCAACCGGCGACCGCTTGAAGTCCCGCCTTGTATCGTCGAACGTTTATCTGCGCGTCAGCTCCGTCTCACCAAGGGATGGTCGGCGCTTGCAAGACCGGAAGTCGGCGGACCTCACTCGATCACCTCGTCGCGGTCGTGGGTAATGCTACCCATTGGATGCGCTGGCGACGTCGATCAGGATCTTGCCGCCCTTGAGCAGATGGGCGACGGCTTCCTTGATTTTCGACATCGGATAAACCGCGGCGACGGGAACGCGCAGCGCCCCCGAGGCGACGAGAGGCGCGACTTCGATCTGCGCTGGGAGGATCTTCGACATATGATCGAAGTGACCCAGGAAGAAGCCTTTGACTGTCAGCTGCTTGCCAATGAGGAGAAGCTCGTTGATCGCCAGCGGCTGTCCGCTTGCCGCAGAGTAGGTGACGAGCACACCGCGATCTGACAGCATCTGAACGAGCGTTGCCGTCGCATCACCGCCCACTGTATCAACCGCCAACCGAACCGAACCTTTGCCGATAACGCGCGCCGCCTCCGCAACTGCGGCCGGTTCGTCCATGAGCACCAAGTCTGCTCCCGCGGCCTTGAGTTCGTCGATCAGTTCCCGCCGCCGCACGAGGCTGATCGCTCGAATGCCACGCAGCTTCGCAATCGCGATCAAAGACCGGCCAACGCCGGAATTTCCTCCGTTTTGAACAACCCAATCGCCGGGCTTGAGGTCCATATATTCGCTGAGGATCAGCGCGGCCGTGGGTGGGTTGCTGCCGAGCTGCGCGAACTGCAGCCGATCACCGCCAGGTAGCGGGAAGAGCCCCTGGGCCGGAGCGATCAGGCGCTCCCTCCAGGTCAGCCCGAAAATTGGCGCTAGCACGTGCTCGCCGACTTTAACGCTGGCAACACCAGGACCTACCGCTGCAACCCGACCGAACCCCTCGTTTCCAACAACAGTTGGCGTCGGCGGGCCCCCGAAGAAGCCGCGTATGAACAGGAGGTCATGCTTATTCAGGGGCGCCAGTTCGACGTCGATTAGGACCTCGCCCGCTCCCGGCACACCCGGCTCCGGGACATCAACGAGTTCCAAGACCTTGAGCGGGTCACCATAGGCGGAGATTTGAAGCGCGCGCATTGAGGGTCTCCTTCGGTTTGGGGCCTTTGATCGTATCTCGCGCCCCACATACATTGATGCAAGACCGCATTTGCCGGATCGATGAAAACCTCTTGCACCGCACGGCCGGACCTTACATTGGGTCAACATCGGAAGAACTCGGTCTGAGCAAATGTCTTCCGGTCTACCCCGATGAACGGACATCGTCAGACCGCCCCGGAATGTCGGGTTGGTGCCAAACCCGGACATCCGCATGCGCCTACTCAAGCCGAGTGTTGCCCGCCGACTGGTATTGCGATCTGAAAAATGGAACCAGCGGAGTTTGACTTGACGAGCCGCAATTTGCCTCCGTAGTTTGCAACCAAGCTAGAAGAGATGGCGAGCCCCAATCCCATACCACCAGACTTTGTCGTAAAGAACGGATCGAATATGCGCTCTCGATCCTCGACCGGTATTCCGGGTCCGGAGTCTTCGACCGACAACAATACGGTCGAGTGACCGTCGAAACTCGTTGTGAGCCGCAGACGCCGTGCTTCGGGGGGCACGGAGTTCATTGCGTCGATAGCGTTTTTGACGAGGTTCAAGAGTACTTGCTGGATTTGCGTGCCATCTAGATGCACATCGGGAAGATTGCCTTCAAACTCTGTAGCGACGGATACTTCGTTGACTTGAAGATCATGTTGCAGCAATCTTAGTGATAGCCGAGCAACATCCTCAACGCGTGTAGGCGCCCTTCGATCAGTTGTCTTTTTCGACAGTTCGCGAATGCTCGAAATCATTGCACCAGCGCGATGGCTCTCGGCCTCTATGTCACTAAGGATGTCGTCCATTTCTTCCAGTTCCGGAGGGTTCGAACGCAGCTGGCTGAGGGCTGTACTGGCATTAAGCGCGATAGCTCCCAACGGCGTCCTTAGCTCATGGGCGATAGCCGCCGTAACAGCATCTACGCTCAAAAGCCGGTTGGTGCGTTCGCGTCGCTGTAAAACGATCGCGCTGGCGAGGCGTGAATAGAGAAACGTTGTTTCGATGAGCAACCCCGTCAGCACCATGCAACTGGCGATTAGAACGAAACCACGAGCCGCGTACCAACCGACGGAAAATCGTACCGAACTGGAGAGGGCAGCCACCAAGAAGTTTGGCATCCAGGCGAGCAAAGTCACCATCAACCATAAATCGAGGATCGTGCGCCTACGAAATATTAGCACGGCCAGCGCGGTAGCAACCCAAAGCCAAAGCGCAAAGTTGACCTGATTGCCAAACCGCGTCTGCAATCTGACGTCGGTGGTGTAGAAGCTCGGGAGATATTCCGTTTTCGCCGTCACGATCCAAGTCAGTCCAGCTATCACCGCAAGTACACAGACAACAGTGGTTACAATGGAGGTCATTGTCGATCTGCTGGGCAGCGTGGCGACTCCAGTCACATCCTTGGAGAGCGCATAGGCAAGGATCGCTGTCGGAAACGTCGTGTGCCAAAGCACGAACATCCAAGCTGCAGTGTTAGCATCACCGATCAGACCAGCAGGAGCGTATGCCCCCGGAAAAGCCAGCGTCTGCAAGAACGCGAACGAGCTGCTGAATATGTAACCACTCGCGAGCGCGAGAAGGGCGCGCTGAGGCTGGATCGAAAATTGAGCGAACAGAAGGGTTGCCGTTACAAGATCGGCAACGCTCACGACGGTCTGCAAAACCGGAATGAAGGCATTAACTTGGGGCAGCTGTATGCTCGCGAACGGTGCGATAGCAGCCGCCGCGACGGTCAAGAGGATGATGATGCCGACGGCTATCGCCCGTTGCCGTGCTGTTGCCGGAATCGTTGCGATAATTAATGGGAAATCTTGTCCGGCTTCGGTCTCCGGTAACCGGCTCGTTCCAAAGTCCGCTTGATGAACTTCCGCCAATTTCATCGGCATCGTCCTGAGTATTAGGACAATACGTTCAGGGCTAACCGATCGAGCACGGTGATGCTACGAACAGCAGCCAAGTCTGTTCCACCCCAACATCAAAGCATGGTGGGCTGTCCTTCCGCTAGAGCAAACTTCCGAAATCAAACTGAGAAGAACTCAGCACGAGTATATATTTTCCGCTTTGCCCCTCAATTCCGACGTCGCTCGACGCAGCCTGACTGTTCACAGCGGACTAGATTTCTTTGATCCAGATCAAGGGTCGCCACCACCCTGGGCACATACCGCACTGGGGCTTGGACACGGATATGGCAGCGCAGCCGACAGTCGTGATCGTGGTCGATGACAATGCGGGCTTTCTGAAGGGTGTGGCGCGGCTGTTGGCCCACAACGGCATCGAAAGCCGGACGTTCGCCTCCGCGGAGGCGTTGCTCGAGAGCGGCAGCGCGCAGACGGCAACCTGCCTGCTGCTCGACATCCACCTCGGAGGAATTTCGGGGATCGAGCTACAGCGCCGACTTGCGGCATCGGGATCGAAGTGCCCTGTCATCTTCATGACGGGGAACGACGACGAGGCCACGCGCAATGGCGCGGTGGACGCCGGCTGCATCGCCTATTTGCGCAAGCCGTTCGCGCGTGATGTCTTGCTGGATGCCATTGGGAGAGCTGTGGCCTAACCGGCGCGGCGTAACAAGAACACGCGGGGTCGTCACGTCCGAGTTGGGTCAAACTGAGAAGAACTCAGCCTGAGCAAATGTTTTCCGGTGTAATCCTGAGAACAGACATTGCTCGACGAGGTTGGCAAATCGCAACCGCGCGACGAGCCGCAATGCTTGCCGCGAGCAAATCAAGTCTGTTCTGCCTCCGAAACCCGCCGTGACAAGCTCGCAGCCAACTACCTCGCCTTCATCCAGTGCCCGCTACATCTGTGCCGGTTCACAGCTCCCGAGTGCTCGCTTCGGACCAAGTGCGGGGACTCATACCACAGCGTCTCAATGACTCAGGGACGGCCGCTGGTGCGTTTTGGCGCTTGTGGCCGCCGCCCTTGCTCCGGGGACAACAAACGCGCCGTGTGTGAGTCCCTGCGGCCGCTGGTGGAGCATCCTAAACGGACCTTAAGGCCGCGTGTCGGCCAGCACCCCCCTTACGTGCAATCAGTTCTTGAACATCGGGGCCACAGGGCTCCCCACGGAAAACCGTTGGTCATGCCTCCAGATGACTCTGCGGAGTCCACTGGTGGGCGTTTCGAGCGGCCGCCTGGGTAGCCGAAGGAGGCGCAAACGAATCCTAAGTCACCGCTGGGCCGTACAAGCTTATTCCAGCCAATTTCGGAGAACCCCTAGGGTCGTCAGCCGGCGGTCATCGACGAGAGCGAGCGTCAATCTGGAGTCAATTCTGGCCCATCGGCGGGTATGCACTGCGACCGGATGACTCATGCCGTGTAAACGACTCTGGAGAGTCACCGGTGCTCGTTTTTCTGAGGGCCACAAGGGGAGCCGAGAGAGACACGCACGCGAATCTGGAGTCAATCCTCGGCCATGGGAACCATCGCCGCCGGAAAGGCCCGCGGGGTCGCCTCAGGCAATCCCCAAGCTCCACGGGGCCCGTAGGAGCGCGGTGGCATCCATCAAGGCCGAGGCCGACCGACGCGCCGCCAACGTCCTGCCAATCATCAGGGAAGCTCAGAAGGCTGGCGCGACGACGGTCAGGCAGATTGCTGAGGCGCTCAATGCCCGTGGCGTGGCGACGGCGCGCGGGGGACAGTGGTACGCGACCTCAGTGAGCAACGTGCTTAGCAGAGCCTGAGGGGATTGCAGACATGCTGGTCACAGTGGGGACATTGGTCGGGCATTACGATTACAGCCCTTGCCTAGCGATGCCGTGTGGAACACGGCGTGATGTCGCGATACGTCAGTGATCTATCCACCTACAACACGCACCACAAAGATGGATTGCAACTAATCACGATCACGCAGCGCATCTATGGCGGTGAGCGGCACGTGGCTCTCACTGAGCTTGGACGCGAAGTGGCTCTGAAGATAGCAGCGGCTATCAGGGACCCGAAGCCAGTACGCAAGAAGCCAGCACGCACAGCCCCGGCCAAACCCTGACGACCCCATACCGAGGTAGCTACGGAAGCGGAGCTATCGCATCCGTAACCCTTACCAAAGCTTGGAAGACACGCGCGTGTTTCAACAGCTCTCAGGATACCGATGATTAGGTCTCGGATCATCTAAGCCGACGAGCTCCTCGGCACCGTAGCCGGCGCGCTCGCGGGCGCTAAGGTGCCCAGAGCTGCAATTCAATATCAAGGCGCTTGCACTTGTCCGCTCTTGCTCAACAAGCGGACAATCCTTTGGACTAACGACAGATCCGCTTAGTGCCAATTCCGGACTCACGCATCGCAGCAAACGATGGCGTTATTCGATCACCTTGTCGGCAAGCTTGAGCATCCCGTCTGGACAGTCCGCCGGACCGCGCCCCGCTTAGTCCCTCGCTCTTTCGAGTGCGTGCCGAATGAGCTTTTGTTCGTCATTCGTCATCTGTTCCGGACCAAGTTTGTACGTGAGCTTGTCGATCTTGCCGGTGAAGCGGAAAGGGAGTTTGTAACTGTCGTCCACCGTCGTGCGGGTGTCGCTCCCGATGTCAAACGTTTCATCGATGGTCATCAGTATCGGAATTGTGTGGGGGATCGTCTTCGCGGCCACCAGCTTGCCATCAACCGTCAGCACACCGGTACCACCCTTACCCGGGCCGGGGCCGTTGTACTTGAAGTCGAACACAATCCTGTGCTTGCCGGGCTTGAGAGCATCGCTAAACAAGTCGCGACCTCCCACACCGCCTTCCCAGCGAAACCGCTCGAGATCGAGCATGTTGTAAGAAAATACCGGCTTGCCTTTAAGCAGGTAAAGGGCGTATCCGCCAAAGCGACCGCCCAGCGTTACGATCATTCCCTCGGCGCCCCCTGTGGGTACCGTCACGTCGGCCGTGATCGTGTAGTCCTTATCCAGAATGCTCGGTGCGTTGCCTAGCGGAATGCCAGCGTTCTCACCAGAATAGGTGAAGACCGTTCGCCCGGCGGTTGCGCTCGGACGCGGCGTTACAATGCGGGGCAGCACCGAGTTGTCCAGCGGCAAGACCTGGTATTTTGCCGCCTCCGCCAGGAATAATGCCTGCATCTCGCGCAACTTGTCGGGATTGTTGGCGGCGAGGTCGTTGTATTGCGAATAGTCGTCAGCGATGTTGTAGAGTTCCCATTTATAGTCGTTGATTTCGGGTAGCTTTGCCGTTCCCAGAAGCCAGGGTGGTGCAGGCGGAGTCGTGCACGCATACCAACCATCGTGGTAGATGCCCCGGTTGGCGAACATTTCGAAATACTGAGTGTCACGCTTCGACGGCGCATTAGCATTCGCCTTGTCGAACGTGTAGGCCATGCTCACGCCTTCGATGGGCTTTTGCATGATGCCATTGACTGTGGTGGGAGCCTGGATGCCCGCAGCTTCGAGGATCGTCGGCACAACATCGATGATGTGATGAAACTGTGAGCGAATGCCACCGGTGTCCGTGATGTGGCCGGGCCACGATATGACCATGCCTTGCCGTGTGCCGCCAAAATGCGATGCCACCTGCTTGGTCCACTTGAACGGCGTATCAAACGCCCACGACCACGCCACCGACATATGCGGGTAGGTTTTTTCGGAGCCCCAATCCTCGTAATGCAGCATCAGTTCGGCTTCCGGGAGTTTCAGAATGCCGTTGTAGGCGGTCATCTGGTTCGGAGTGCCCTCAAGGGTGCCCTCGGCGCTGGTGCCGTTGTCGCCGCTGATGTAGATTATCAGCGTGTTGTCGAGTTTGCCCATGTCGTCGACCGCCTGTATGACGCGGCCAATTTCATTGTCGGTATAGGCTGCATAGGCCGCAAAAACCTCGGCCTCTCGCGCATAGAGTTTCTTTTGCAAGAATGAAAGCGAGTCCCATTTCGGTAGAGTATCCGGCCAAGGGGTGAGCTGAGTGTTCGCTGGGATAACCCCGAGACGCTTCTGGTTGGCGAAGATTTGCTCGCGCAGCTTCTCCCAACCCATGTCGAACTTGCCTTTGAACTTCTCGATCCATTCCTTCTTCGGTTGATGCGGCGAGTGCGTGCCGCCAGGGACGTAATAAAGGAAGAACGGTTTGTCGGGGGCGGCCGCGTTCAATCCGTTCATGTAGCTGATAGCATCATCCGCCATGTCAGTGATGAGGTTGTAGCCGGGCTTGCCGATCCATGGAAATACCTGGCTGGTGTTGCGAAACAGGTAGGGCGTCCACTGGTCCGTCTCGCCGCCCATGAACCCATAGAAGTATTGGAAGCCCATACCGACCGGCCATTGGTCGAATGGTCCGGCCGCACTATACAAATAAGTGGGAGTGTTATGGTTCTTGCCAAACCACGACGTGGCATATCCGTTGTCCCGGAGAATAGTCCCGACCGTTGCGCTCTCTGGGCCAATGACGGAGTCATACCCCGGAAATCCGGTGGACATTTCGCCGATCACGCCAAACCCGACCGAATGGTGGTTGCGGCCGGTGATGAGCGCCGCCCGCGTCGGCGAGCAAAGCGCCGTTGAGTGAAACTCCGTGTAGCGCAAACCAGCCTTTGCGATACGATCCATGCTCGGGGTCGGGATGACACCGCCGAAAGTGCCGGACACTCCATAACCCTGATCATCGGTCATGATCAGCAGCACGTTTGGCGCGCCTTTGGGTGGCACGACGGATGGCGGCCAGTAAGGCTTGGAATCTTTGGCGTCTTCTTTGATCACGCCGTCGAATTTCGGAGGCTCCGGCGGAAGCTGCTTGCCATCGATTGTTATCGTGGCGCTAGGCGAACCGGGCGTGCCCGTGATTTGCTGGGCCAAAGCACATGGTGCAACCGATACACACAGAAGAATGCTTGATAATGATAGCAAACTCGTAATTTTACTCACGACGCCCTCCTGGAATGGCCGGTTTCGCAGCGCACAACTCCGTGTTGAAGCAGGAAGGATACTCTCCTAGTCCGAAAATCAAAGCCCAGGAATTAAAGCAGGAGCGCGGGCTCATCGCGGCACCCCATGTCCGGGTCGGGTCAATCGCGTCACTTTGGCCGTCGGTCGGCCGCTTCCGGTCTACCCGATGAACGGACATCGTCAGTCTATTCCGGCATGTCGGGTTGGTGCCAAGGCACGAAGTCGCTGCGCTCTAGCCCGCTGCGCGGGAGCAAGAGCCGAGAGGCCGGCAGCCGATCGAGAGGACAGGGATGGCGAGGTGGCAAGGTCAACACGATCAGCTCATGTATTGTCGGCGTGCAACGCATGATCAAGAACAGCAAGGATCATCTGGCAGGCCGGCACCCTGATGCGGCGAGTCACATCGACCCCGCCAGAACGCAATGACAAAGTTGTCTTGACGAATAGCGCAAACCAAGTTTGCTTGAATGTGCCGTGGATATTTCTACTCGCAAGAATTGATTCACACCATGCCACCGAACACAGATCGACCGATCAATCGCGCAATGGTTGTGGGATTTGCTGTTTCTGCCACGCGCAACCTACCATTTGAAATTACACGAGCCAAAAACATTAAAAATACTGTTTGGCAACATTCATGCCAAAACGCGAAAGTTGTGGAAGCATTCTGCTCGCGCCGCGTCCACCATCGAGATCGCCACCAACATACGATCCCCATAGCACTCGCTGCACTGCCGGGTGCCATACTCCCGCGACTTCGTGCATTGGCGCTTTTCGGACGCCGGTCGCCGCAGCGCGTGGATAGCCTCGTCATGCCGGCGTCCGAAAACCTGCACAGAGTTGGACATGGCTGGCCTCTCACGTCTTCGACTTTGCGGCTAGCGGCAGCGCCTCCTATTCGAGCCGCGTGTCGGAAACATCGATCACTCCGCTGAAAAGCGGGGGAAGACCCTTCACCTTGTTGTTGCTCACCGCGTAATAAGTGTTCTGGTAGGTGAAAAACCAGATCGCTTCGTGGTTGATGATCCGGGCGATGGCGCAGTAGTCCTCGGTGCGCTTTGCGCGATCCGAAGTGGAGCGCGCGCGTTCAAGCAGGGCGTCAAGTTCGGGATCGGAGTAGTTAGCGAGCGCAAGCGGACTGCCTGTGTGAACAGGGCGTAGAGGATTGGCTCTGGGTCGGGTGAGTCAGGAATACGCCAAGGCGTGATTTGAAATTGCCGCTCACGGGCACGGACAGGATGGTAGTTTGCTCCAACTGCTCGATTCGGCACCGACCTGCTTCCAGAATTCCTGCAAGACCTGACCGAAGCTGCGCCCACGAGGCTCCGCAGGCATGAGAAGCTTGAATTGCACAGGCTTACCGTAGTCCTTCAGCAGCTGCTTCGCCTTTGCTGGATCGAACGGAAGGGCGCCGTCGTCCTCACATTTGATCCAAGATCCTCCCCCGTACGGATTGCTCTTTGTCAATATCGTACGTTATGGCCTGCAACAACTTGCCTCGGTCAATGGCCATAACGAGTGCTTGGCGCACACGGAGGTCATCGAACGGAGGAAGCTTGGTGTTGAAAGCAAAAGGCTGTGTGCCTGACCCAGTGTAGGTATAAACTGTAAGCGATGGGTTCTTCATGGCGGCAGCGAGGTTACGCATCGTCCCAGATCACATCGGCGGCGCCGGATAGCAGGCTTGCAAAGCGCGAGTGTGCGTCGGGCAATGGGCGCAGTTCGACCCGGTCCAAATGTGGGTGACCTTTGTTCCAATAGTTCGGGTTGCGCTCAAGCACCATCCGGTCGCCCGCAGCCCAAGATTTCAGAATGAATGGGCCTGTACCTACCGGATGCCGGTTGTAATCCCCTCCGAGCTTCTGAGTGGCGGTTGGAGAGTAGATGATGTTGTTGGGAAACGGGATCGAAAGCGTCGCCGGGAGTTCTGTCGCCATCGGGGCTCCTCTCGAATCACGTTAAAGTCGTTGCGCCACAACAACTTTCGCTGATTCGGGAGCTCCGATGTGCTCACACCTGTGAGATTTTCGGGCTAGCCAGGGGGTTCCTTTTAGAGTTCTTCAGAGATGCGTTTTCGCTCGGCATCTAGCTAAGCTAACGCTTGGTTGCGCTCGGATCGTAAGCTGCGGTCTTTCGGGGCGTGGCCCGGCTTGAGGCTTCCGCAAACAGGTTCAGGGAGCTCGCCAAGGGGGCGTGCGTGCGAGATCAGCCGCCGGAGGATATTTCTTCGCAATCGTCGATGATGCCGTGATGAACGGTGCGCTGAACCTCGCTGCCCGACGCGATCTGCGTCGCCAGGATGCGCGCCAACAGCCGTATTTCGGGTGTCGCGTGGACCACGAGCGCGCGGCCCAGCAGACGTAACGCCACGGCGGGCTTGCCCAAGGCCAAGGCGTGCATAGCCTCACCGGCGATCTGACCTGCCTGCCGTTCCAATTCCAGCGCGTGATTGAGTTGGGCCCGGCAACGGCGGCAGGTGTCGGCACCATTGAGCAGGGCTCGGCACAGTGGGCATTGCAGCATCGCGTCAGACTTCCAGATAGAACAACAGATCGCGGATCTGGGAGCTTGCTTCGTTGCGCCCGGTCGCGTCACCGCGCTCCTCGCAGTCCTTGATCATCTCAATTAAAGCCTTGAGCTCGGCCCGATCTTCATCGAGAGCCGTGCCCAACCTTGCCTGTGCCTTGGCGATCAGCTCGGTGACATCAGCATCGCCTGCAATTCCGGCCTCCAGGTCAGCCGGGCTCGGGGAGTCTTCGGCATTCTCCTCCGCATCGAAAAGCTCAGCAATCCGATGGCGGGCATCGCGCAGCTCATCCTTGTCATAGCGGGACGTCGCCCGGTCGATGGTAATCCGGCGCTCGAGTCCGGTGTGCTTCTCCTTGGCTGAAACATTGAGAATGCCGTCACGGTCGAGGGCCAGATCAATGATGATCGGATTTCCGGCCGGAGCCTTGCTCAATCCCTCGACGCGGAATTCGCCGAGTTGGATGTTCTCCATCGCGTCGTCCTTCTCGCCCTGGAAGATCCGCACGTCGACCGAGGTCTGGTCGTCGACCACGGTGAAGAAGACTTCGCTCTTGCGCACCGGGATCGCCGTGTTCTTGGCGATGATTGGAACGTAGGTATAGGGATAAATTTCTCCGTTGAGCTCGCCCAAGGCGCTGGTGCCGAAAGTATATGGGGTTACGTCGACCAGAACGGCCGACACGTCGATGCCGGCAATGGCTGCACCATGGATGGAAGCTCCCATCGCGACACACAAATCCGGATTTACTTCGCCACGGGCCTCTTTGCCGAAGGACTCGCGCAGCCGCCGGCGCACCATGGGCGTCCGGGTGGCGCCGCCAACGAGCAGGATCTCATCGACCTGGGAGGAGGTGAGGGAGGCCGATTCGAGTGCGATATGGACGGCTCCCAGCGTCTCATCGATGAAGGGAGCTATCATATCCTCATAGTCCTCGCGCGACAATTCGAGCGACAGGTGGACCGGCTTTCCCGCGCTCTCGGCCAGGTATTCCTCCTCGATGCGGGCGAAGGGATGATCCGACAGCTGTTTCTTGGCTGCCTCCGCTGAGCGCAGGACCCTCGCCATCGCCTTGGGCTGATCGGAGATGTCAACGCCTTGTTTGATCTTAAGGTGATCGAGCACATGCTCGACGATCTTGTGGTCGAAGTCATCGCCGCCGAGATGGTTGTTGCCATGGCTCGAAATCACTTCGACCACGCCCGATTCGATCCGCACGATCGACGCATCGAAGGTGCCGCCACCAAGATCATACACCAGGATGCGCTTGCCCTGATGTTGCGTCGCCTCATAGACCATGGCCGCCGCCGTGGGCTCGTTGACGATCCGCATGACCTCGAGCCCGGCAATCTCGCCGGCCTCGCGCGTCGCCTGGCGCTGGGTGTCGGAGAAATAGGCCGGCACGGTGATCACCGCTTTGCGTACGGACCGCCCGAGGCGCCGCTCGGCGATGTCCTTGAGGCGTTTGAGAATAATGGCGGAGATCTCTTGCGGCGTGTATTCGTGTCCGGCGAGATGGACCGTTTCGCCGCTGCCCATCCGGCGTTTGATGGATCTGACCGTGCGCTCCGGGTACAAGATGAACTGGTTGCGCGCTTCCTCGCCCACCAGCAGATCTCCGGCTTCCCCAACGCCGACCACCGAGGGAAGAATCTTCCGCCCTAACTCGTCGACCAGCACCTCGGGCCGGCCGTCGCGGTACACGGCGATCTCCGAATTGGTGGTGCCGAGGTCGATCCCGACGATCTCATCGCTCATCTTTGTCTCCATTCAGACATTGCGTTTGGCCACGACGACTTCGGCCAGTCTCAATAGCTCGCCCTGCCAGAGAAATCCGGGGCGCACGTCCTCGACGACGATTCCATCCGCGACATACGAGTCGGCGACCGTGGCGACGGCTGTGGCAATGCGCGGATCGAACGGGCGTCCCACGGTTTCGGCCGGCAAGACGCGCCGGTCGGCGAGCAGCGCGTCGATCCGTCGAAGCGTCATGCGCAGGCCCTCGCGCCAAGCCTCCGCGGTCTCGCGCTCCCGGTTGGCCAGGAAGTGCTCATACCATCGCGGCAATGCCGTCGCGGCTGGTCTCAGGCCCGCGGCAAGTCGATCCCGGATATCGATGATGTCGAGCAGCAGCGGCTTGATGAGCATGCGTTCCCGGTTGTCCGCCTCGGCCCGCGTTCGTTTCAAATCCTGCTCCAGCATAGCGTGGCTCGATTGCAGCGTGTCGAAGACGTCGCGGAATTGATCGATCGCCTCCTTGATGAGTCGAGACTGCGTACGCGTCTCATTGCGCAAGCCTGCAAGCTCGACGAAGATCGAGAAGAGATCTGCCTCCTCGCGTCCGTCCGCGGCCGCATCCACGTCCGCTTTGCTGGGCTCAATAACATCCAGATAGGTCGCAAAGCGACCGAGCAGCTCTTGTTTGAGGGTCTCGTCCAAATTCTTTCCCTTTGGCCCGGTTCGGATCGCATAGAGGGCGCAACTTGGACCCGCAAGCTCACGTTTTCGTGCGGTGTTGGATTTCGAAGTTCCGGCGGCGGATCGTCGCAAACATCTGATCGGAACCCGGAAGCCAAAATCGCTATGCTGTGCCGTCCTGGCCGCAGGCCCGATCGATCCCATCGATCAGCAGCGCCGTGACGGTCGTCTTGCTCGCTCTGGCGCAGACCGGTTTCGATGGTGGCAACAGATGCGACTTGATGCGCCCCAATGCCGCGTCGCGGGTGCCAAGCACTTTGGTTTCGAGCCGTTTGCGTTGGTCCCTCAGCGCTTCATAGGCGGCCCGATAGGCCTGGAATTGCTCCGGCTCACGGTCAGGCGGAAACAGCCGCACCAGCGACAAAAAGCGCTGCTTGATCTGATCGTCGTCGGCATCCTCGCCGACGCCAAGAGTTGAGAAGTGATCGCTCATGCAACCGACTTGCTGGTTTAGCCGCACACCGTGTTTACCATTTCTTCGGCGACTCTGCGAATGTTCTCGACTGGAAATATTTCGCCAACCGGCGTTCGTCGAAGTCGTTCGAGGACTGTGGAGATAGCCCGCTCGCGCCCGAGCTTGGCGACCAGACGCTCGACCATCTCGGGCGGCGTTTCCTCCAGGCTCATCGCCAACAGCTGCGAAATGAAACCCTCCTCGATTACGTCGACAGAGCCGATCCCCTTGGCCGAGGGGACGCGCCGGGCGCTGTGCGTGGCCGCACCTTCTGGGAAGTCGAGGAGGGAGTCGAGGAAACGTTGAATGCGGTTGGCGGTGTGGAAATCCTTGCGGGCCTCCGCGTCCTCAACCAGGTCCATCAATTCGTCCTCTTCGCGTTCGGAAAGTCGCCGGGCGTCGTCCTTCACCCGCGCCATGATCCGGTACAACTTCCAAGTCGCATCATCGGGGGTCCGCAAGAGCGCAAGCCGCGCATAGTCGGCGAGCAGGTCGTGGGCACCGGCCAATCGGAACATCTCGCAAACTGGCTGAATCTCGGCGGCAGACCAGGCAAGGCTGGCTCCCTGCAACAGCCAACCGCGGATTCGGAAGACCAGCGGAGCAATTTCCTTCCTCGCATCAGTGATTTCCCCGTCGCTGATCGCCAGCGCGGCCGACAGAATTTCTTCCTTGGCGGGAGCTACGGCCTTCTGGGCTCGCACCAGCTCTTCGCGCAGCACCGCCCCGCTCGCGGCGCCCCCTTTCATCTGGACGTGTTCAACCGAGGCACAAAACCAGCCGGCGACACCACCGCCGGTCAGTTCCACGCCGCGGCGCAGCCGTGCTTCGGCGTCCGCGGCGTTCCCAAGCTCCCAGGCGACGAGGCCCTGATTGACGCAAAGCCTCCCGCTGGGAGCATCCGGCCGCTCCCACTCAGCCGCATTGGCAAGCTCCTTCCAGGCCAAGTCAGCCCGCTTGGACCGTGCCTGCCTGCGTGCGTGCGTGATCTGCAGTTCGATCATGCGCTGGCGCACGGCCTGGTTGATCGGGTCGAGGGCCAGGATCCTGCGAGCGAAACCGACGGCCTTCTTGTACGCCTTGCGTGCGATCGCCGAATCCACCGCTTGCAACAAGATGGCGCTTTGCTGCGGAAAGCGCTGCGCCGCGTCCTCCGCCAATCGATGCCAGTCCTTGTCCTGCCCCTCGGTACGATACAGCCCGATCAACTTGAGGACCGCCGGAAGGTGATCCGGGTCGGCTCGCAAGCTCCGCTCAAGGTAATCGATGCTCGGGCTGGTGCCCCCCCCGCCAGCGATCTCCGGGTGCGTATCCGCAAGCCCGGCAACGTGGCGATAGATCACCCCCGCCGTGAGGCGGGATTCAGGGTCTGCGCTGCGTTCGGCGGCCTTCGCAGCAACGCACCACTGCTCCTCCACCCGCTCCCAGTCATTCGCGGCCTCCGCAGCGAGCGCAAGAATCCGGGCCCGGTCGAATTCTGCCAGGCTGCCGAAAGTGCTCTCGACTTGCCGCAAACGATCCGGCGCCCTGGGCAGCAGGTTGAAACAGGCGCTCTTGGCTTCCGTCGCCGGTACGGCGGCGGCATGGCTTGTCAGAAACGACATCAGGGCAGCCGCCCCGCTGCGCTCGGCCTTGACGAATTCGGCCAGCAATTGCGATCCGCTGGCCGGCAGGCCCTTGACCTCCGCGGCGAACAAACATTGCGCCCGGCTGGGCGGAGCAGCGTTCGTCGATGGCTTCTGCGCTTCTTGCGGCAGAGCCGCGGCGACCGCATCGCGCCAGCACGCGAACGGCGATTGGCGCCCGATGCCGTCGAGCAGTTGGCGCGCCCGTGCCGGATCAGTCGGCGCCGTGATGAGGCTCTTGAGAATGAGCCGCAGCGGCCGGAACGCAGACCGCATCGGAATCCCGCTTAGCAGCGGTTCGATCTCGTGCGCTGGCTTGCCCTCGACCCACGCCGCCAGGCTCTGCTGCGCGGCTGCGGCAGATTGGGCCCATCGGCCAAGCTCGGAGCTCGGGTCCGCTTGAGCGTCGACACGAACCGGGGCGACCAGCCACAAGGCGGCGGTCAATTCGGCCATTCGCGCGGCGCTCGCCGCTGGAACCTTGTCGGTTCCGATATATTTCACTGCATGCTGAAACGCCTTGCCCAACTGGCCGCGCTTGGCTAGGCATTGCACGTAGAGAAGCGGCTCTCGAACAGTTCCGTCGGCAGCGGCTGTCTTGTTCAGGGCAGTCTCGGCCTGCTCGAACATTCCCTTGGCAGCAAGGCTGCGCGCACGCCCCGCATAGGCGTCGGCCAGCATGTCGCGCCACTGCGGCTGCGGATCCTGCTTGGCCAGCCGCTTTAAAAGCTCGATCGCCTCTTTGAAATCGCCGAAACGCATAGCCTCGCTTGCCTTCGCGGCCAGCGAGCACATTTGCGCTTCTGGAAGTGAGCCTTGGTTCATGCCGTGGGGAACTATTCGACGCAATCTGTCACGATGAACGATGGACCGACCTGAGCATCCCACTGAATATCGATTGGCAGATTGGCACCGAACGCAGGGCATGTCCATCGGTCCACCGGCAACGCTCCCCAGGAAATTTCTGGAAAAAGCCACGGCGGCTCTGGGCGGCCTTCGTGCGCAAGTTTTCGTAACTTGAGGCGGAAACAACTCGTTGCGGTTCCGCTGACCGACGCCGAAGAGGTGCCGGACGAGGATCCGCTGCCGAATCATATCCTCGATGCGCGCCGGAAGGCAGCCGCCGCGCTCGCGGCGATCTCGGAATTACCAGATCGTCTGCGCCAGCCCGCAACGCTGTTTTTCGTCCATGAATGCTCACACCAGGACGTCGCCACCTTCCTCGGGTTGTCGGTGGCAACCTTCAACAACCGCTTGCACGCGGCCCGCTTGCACTTGAAGCAGAGGATGTTGACCATGGTGACCAACACACTTCATGCCAACGCTTTGCCCGACGATTTCGCGAACCGGATCGGGCGCTTGATCGAATCGCGCGGCGACGTCGTGGACGCCCTGTTCGATCCGGCCGCGTTGCCTGACCTCCTAACCGAGTTGACGGTCAGCGACAAGGCGCGCAAGGACGGCGTCAAGATCCACGTGATGCGGCGCCCTGGCGGCGGCTTGGCGCGCGGCCTTGCCGCAGCGTTGACGACACGCGACGCACCTCCCGTCGTCGTTCGCATCTTCGAGATCGGGCTCCGCCTCGAACTCCTTACAGAATATCACAAGGCTCGACTTCTCGTCCGCGCAGACCTCAACGCCGATCTCAAGCTACCGCTCGTAGATGGCCCACACGTGCGTCGCGTAGTTTCCGACTTCCGCCGCGCCGATCGATTTCAAACGAAAGCCAAACAACATCAACAAAACCAACTGGTATCCCGTCGCTCATAACGGTCTGGTTGCAGATTCGAACCCTGGCGAGCAACCAACGAAATCAATAGGCAATCAGCGGTCGCCTTTGTGGTGGTGAGGGGGTTCCGCTCCAGAATTGCGTCAAGCCTAACGTGTCGGTGATCTCTCCTTTCACTCGCTTTGGCATCCAATTCTACGACACGCTCTGAACGGCCCTTTTGTTCGAGATCGCCAAGAGCATGATGTCTGGATGATCCATTCCTCCGAGATTTTCTTGATTGGCGGCACAAGGCGGTCAATCGCGGCAAGCTGTTTGACGACAAGCAAGAGCTCCGATCGTGCAAGACGAAGCTCGCAATTGTCTTTGCAGACGAGTCCAGACGAGGCGATTCTACGTCTGGCTCGCGCACTCGCGCGTCAGGTCGCAAGGGGAGCCATGGCTGAACCACTAAGGCACCGCCAGACGAAAGGGGCGGAAACAGATACGTTCTACCTAACGCCACCGCGCCACATCTCGACTTGCGCCGCTGTCGCGCGCGGTCAAGCCCCGCAGCCGCGTAGCGGTGCGCCAAAGGCGCAGGGCTTGAGGGCGCGCCTAAATCCGTAACATCATCGAAGAGATCGCAAATATTCTCCTCATTTGTTTGGAGCTTCTTCCGATCCAAGGCGAGCCCTTTGCGTGCGTGCGGCACTCGCCGCACCAACTTATATCCGGCCGGGTACGACCCGTTCCAAGGTCCCTCATGCGCGTTGCGAGGGCTCGGGCTCCAAGGGGGATGGGACCATTCTCTACCGCGGCGTCTTTCAGCCATGTCGAGATCCGGTCATACATCCACCTTGGATTTCATAAGCTCCTGTTATCCGGTATTTGATCTTCGTTCGTCACCCTTTGAGGACGGCGCCTTGCGGCACCACGCCAGTTTCAAGATGACGCCAAAGCGCCACCAGCAGCTTGCGTGCCATCGCCACGATGGCGATGCGGCGGATGCGGCCTTTCGTGGTACCGACACGCGCCCGGAACCAGACGCTCAAATCGCTGTCGGGCTGATAGCGCAGCCACAGCCAGGCGAGTTCGATCCCGGTGGTTCGCCCCTTGCGGTTGCCGGCCTTGCTGATCTCTTGTTCATGGGCCACGTTTCCGCTCTGAAACGGGCTCGGCGCGTAGCCGACTTAACTCGCCAGTTGGCGGCGATTGTTGAATTTACGATGGAATATCTCGCCAACCAAACTCCGGGCCGAGCGCAGCAACCGCTCAGTGTCGATCCGATCTGTCTTTACTCGTCGCGCCCGCCGGTCCACCTGCAGGCTTGCCGGATCAATAACGTAATTGCGTATGCCATGCGCTTCGAGTAGCCGGTGTAGCCAGAAACCGTCATAACCGGCCTCGTAGCACGAGATCACATCCACCGCCCGACCGGTCTCTCGGCTAACACGTGCTCGCACCTCCTCGATCAAATCGAGTAGGCCTTTCCAATCGCCTCCACTCAAGAACCGGCGGCTAATCTTCGCGGAAGTGGCGTAATGAATCCAATAACCCAGCTCTCCTTGCTCAATTCGATTGCAAAAAGACACCGCGCCGTCTCAACATGCATTGCGGCGGGTAGGTTGCTTACTGTGCGGACCGTCATCAGGCTCTCCTATGCTGGTGGTGGGATTACACCGAAACGGTATCACCCCGCCCGCCGCGCCTGCATAGGATCTCTACCACACTCGGAATAACTCGCATTGAGTACAACGAGTCCGCTTTGTTTCAATGAGACGACGCAAGGGCAAAGCTCGCAAAGGTCTGCGTCGGTTGATCAAGCTAAACTTTGCAATTTTTGCTGCTGCGCATCGATGCGCGCAAGACTAAGGGACAAGGCCGCCTTCCAATTCCGCAACTGCTCGATCTGTCTTTCGCTCGGCAAATTTTTCGACGCGTCCGCCATGGAATGGACGTGAGGGACCGCTATTTGATCGTCGCGTGCACAGTGATTACCGACGTGCCAGAAGCCGTCGGCCCCTGTCCCGTTGCTTTGACGGCAAAAGTATCGCTTCCCTTATATCTAGCCTTCGCCGTGTATTCGTAAGTAGATTTGTTGAGCTTTTTCAACTTGCCGTGTACCGGCTTTTGTGAAATGTCCGAGCTACTCACCGTGCCGCGCATCCTGATCGGAAATAGGCAACTTCCCCCGGACGCGACGTCAATGTCCCCGGTCGAATTCTCGCCCCAATCCGCTAGTGTTACTGACATTGAACAATCAGAAGCGGCCCGCGCCAAATGCACTGACATTAAGCTTAGAGCTCCAATGATAAGCGCCAAAGCGGCGACTTTAGACAACCGCATAGTAGACTTCCTCGTTTTCATGCAAAATCCATACTGACCAAGGTTTCCTCGGGCGACGGCGACTGGAGCTAGGTCTTTTGGAGAGACATCAACGTGGCGAATATGGCGGTCGCGGCGACAGTGACAGCAAATATTCTATTCATGATCGCCTTCCGATCTATCGCAGGAGCTATCGCCAAATTTTGGTGACGGCCGGGGCCGGTCAGGCGGCGTCGGTTTTGGGCTGACGGTTGGTCGGCTTGGCGATGACCACGATCCCGTCGTTGAATGTCACACCGAGAACGAGTTTTGGCAACTGGTTGTGGCCATCGAGACGGCGCCAACTTTTCGGCGCTCCCTCGACCAGTTTGAAGACAATCGCGAGCGCCGTCTTGTTGGATAGAGAGCCCTTTGATCGGATCGTGCGGTGGCGCACGGTGGCGAAGGTGCTTTCGATCGGGTTGGTCGTCCGCAGGGTTTTCCAATGCTCGGCTGGAAAGTCGTAAACAGCGAGCAGCGCGTCTCGATCCTTGCTCAGGCAGTCAGCCGCCCTCTCGTATTTCAGCGCGTAGCTCTCGACGAAGGCGTCGAAGGCCAGGTCGGCGGTGGCCTTCGTTTCTGCCATCCAGATCTCCTGCAACGCGCGTTGGCTTTCGGATGCTGGCTCTTCGGCAACTTGGCGAGTGCGTTGGCGGTCTAGTGCACCCAGCAGCGCTGCTCGCGCGTTTTCGGCCAGACCTCGCCGGCGGTCTTCTAGAACCCGAGCGCGCCATCGCGATGGCGAGCTGCGGCGGCACGTCGAGCCCGCGCCGCTTCAGCTCGAGCAGCAGATCCAGCCAGTCGTGTGCGCTCTCGCGAGTGCCATCGGTGAAGCCGACCAGTTCTTTGCGGCCCTCCGGCGTCGCGCCGATCAGCACGAGGATGCACTGCTTTTCGTTCTCGAGATGTGCTTCGAGATGGATGCCATCAGCCCAGATGTGGACATAGCGCTTCGCCGAAAGATCGCGTTTCTGCCACGCGGTGTGCTCGTCCAGCCAACCCTCCTTCAGCCGGCCGATGGCTGATGCCGACAACCCCGCAGCATCCTTGCCGAGCAGCGCCAACAACGCCTCGGAGAAGTCGCCAGTCGAAACGTCCTTCAGATAGAGGATCGGCAGCAGGGTTTCGATCGACTCCGACCGGCGCATGTAGGGCGGCAGGATCGATGCCGAGAACCGGTTGCGGTCGGGATCGGCGGCGGCCGCCCCGCGGTCGCGCACACGCGGCTGACGGACGGCGACTGGACCGATACCCGTCATCACCTCGCGCTCTGGCAGGTGACCGTGGCGGACGACGCGCCGGTGGCCGTCCTGGGTCTTCAAATCGGCATGCTTGCCGAGAAAGTCCGCGACCTCGGCCTCGACCGCCCTGGCGAGCAAGGCACGCGCCCAGACCAACGTTGGGATCGCACTCGAGAGGCTAGCCGAGCGCGAGAGCCAGAAACGGAGGAGTGGCCGACATTCCGATATCGATGCGATCAGGCCAACTGCGCGCAATAGTTCAGCCGAATTGCGGCAGCCATTTTGCGGAGATCTAAGCAGGCGTGCCGTGGCGGCGGTGGTATTCACTTGGCGACGGCCAAGTCCAGGTGCCGAGCGTTGTTCTATTCGGCTCAAAGATTTCGATCTTGAGCGGGTAGCACGCCGCAACATCGCTCGAATGGGTCGCACTGCAGTCTCCACCAGGACAGGCCGACAAAGCTCCAAGCAAATTGATCTCCGCGAAAAACTCGATGAAGTCGCCGGGGCGGACGGGACTTGCCTTCATGAAATATTGGTGCGTGTCCTTCGTGAACCCGGTGCACATGAAGACATTGAGCACGTCGTGGATATGATGCTCCACGGCGCACGGTTCCACCTTCAATTCGGCGGCAAGCGCGCGGGACAGGTTGGAATGGCAGCAGAAATCGTAACCAGTGCCGCCCAATAAGAGATTCGTATACGGATCACAGCGCGTGCCGATGACGTCGTGGATGCCGGCACCGTCCGAATCCCAACCGTACCAGCTGAGCGTGTCATGACTAATGGTCACCATAGGTCTGAGATAAGGCATGGTGCTCCATAGTCGGTCACCGGCGCCGACGTGGGTTGCGTGGAGCGCCCGCGTCTTACCGCTGAAGAAGCGCTCGGAGAGATCGTCCGCGTTCCAAAGATTGAGGTCGCCGACCTGGGGGCCTTCGATACTGACAATCCGGAAGAATTGGCCGCGTGACACGCGAAATGCTCGGGCGTTGCGTGGCGACACCACGACTTCGTGAATTTTGACCATCGTGTGCCGAGCGGATTCGAGCACAGCCATGTCGGGCCTGGGCATTGTGCTGGCCGGATAAACGATTGTCGGTTTGGCCGCACCGCGTAAGGCTGCGTCGGCGGGTGCAGGTGGCGTCTTTGGCGACATATTTCGACCTCGGGTCAACTCGGCAAAAGGGTAGACGATCACTTACAGCTTGTGTATCGCCCCTGATAGAAACAATCCATCGCGGCGTTGCGAAAGAAACTGAGGGCAACGATGAAGCAGACGAGTGCGCCTAGCCGTAGGCGTGCGCCGCGCTGCTCATTTCCGCTAAGGGTCATTCGCGTCGTTCTGGCCGTGCGCCGATATTCCTAGTGTCCGGCGGCATGTCTCAAAGACACACGAAGAGACATGCCGCTCCCTTGGCCGGTCCGTTCGGTTTAAGGGCGACTGGAAACGGACGGCGCAAAATGCTATCTTGAGTGTAGCGCGTCAGGGCGCGTCCCGTCCGAGGGAAGGGAACCTCCCACCTGAACGGACTTGCTGACGATCAATGACGTCCTCTTTCCGCCCCGCCTCATGGACACCGGGCATCACGAAAGAGGTCTATCATGTCGAACGAATCTACGAGCCGCGTGACCAGTCGTTTTGTTCGCCCGCTTCCGCTCCATCCGAACCTGGACAAACAGCGAAAGCTCGCGAAGACGCTGGCGCGCGACTACTGGAGTGGCAAAGCTGATGCGGTCGAGCGCGTGCGCGCGCTGTACCCGAAGCCGCCAGCGCCGCACTCTTTCACCCTGAGCGACGCCCAGCTCGTGATTGCGCGGGGGTACGGGTTCACCAGGCCGCAGTTAAAGCGCAAGATCGATTCATTGACGAAGTCACCGGCCGAGCGGTTCAAAGCCGCAGTCGAAGCGGGAGATGTCAATCAGGTGCGGTGGCTGCTCCGCTCCCACCGCGATCTGGTCTCCAAGATCAACGAGCCGATGTTTGGCTTCAAGAGCCCGGCTGCGCCATGTCGCGCGGACCAATCTTGATCTGCTGGACGTCCTGCTCGCTCACGGCGCCGATCTCAACGCGCGTACTAGCTGGGAGATGGGTGGGTTCGGCGTGCTGGAGCAGGTGAACCCCGACGAGGCGACTCCGCCCATTGCCCGCGGCGCCCGAATCGACGTGTGGGCGGCGGCCAATCTCGGCATGATGGCGGAGCTCGCAAATTCGATTGCGAAGGATCCAGCACTCGTTCACGCCAAGGGTGGCGACGGCAAGGTAACCCGGAAAACATATTCTCGCACTGAGTTCTTCTCTTTTTGACCCTGACCGGAAGTCGCGCCTTTAGACGAACGATCGGTGCACTGACCCGCTTCGCGGTAGGGAGACTCCCCCAATGGCCCGCCAATTCGGAGCGACGTATGATGACTAAGTCGGGCGGGTGCGGCGATGGGTGTGAGCTGCCCTAACGATCGCATCAAAGAGAGCGGCGATTTCCGAGATGCCACGACGTCTCGCTGTTTGCGCTGGTCGCTATTGGCACGTTTGCGACATCCCGATAGAGCTAGAGAATGTCCGTTCACTAAAGAACGCCGGAAGTGACAAGCCCGCGGTCAAACTGGCGCTTTTGACCCCAAGTCGACAATCAGCTGGCCCCTCGAGTTTCGTTTCACAACGAGTCAACATCATCGCAAGATCAATCCTGATCAAGCAGGCCAAGCTTGTTGAGCAACTAATCCGACAGCAACGGAGGAGAACTCATTTGGCATCATTCGTCCTTGTCCCCGGGGCAGGCGGCATGGCTTGGTATTGGCACCGCACGGTCCCGCTTATTCGCGCGGCGGGGCACCAACCCATCGCGGTCGATTTACCGGGCGACGACAGGAACGCCGGTCTCGCAGCGTATGCGGACATCGTCATCCGCGCGGTCGCGGAACGAAGCGACGTTATTCTCGTCGCTCAGTCGCTAGCGGGCTTCACAGCACCCCTTGTTTGCGCGCGCGCGCCCGTGCGGATGGTCGTGTTCGTCAACGCGATGATCCCAAATCCGGACGAGACCGCTCGTGCATGGTGGGCTGCAACAGGAGCGACCGAAGCGCGGGAACAAGCTGCAGCGCGTCGCGGCTATGCGACGGAATTTGATGTGGGAACGTACTTTCTGCACGATGTGCCGCAGGACGTCCTGCGCTCCGGCCCGGAACAACCACGCGAGGAAGCCGAGACTGTTTTCGGCGAGCCCTGTCGCTTCGAGCGCTGGCCTGACATCCCCATTCATGTTCTTGCGGGAAGAGACGACCGCTTTTTCCCGATCGAATTTCAACGGCGTGTCGCGCGTGAAAGGCTCGGAAAGGAGGTGGAGGAAATTTCCGGTGGCCATCTCGTCGCGTTGTCGAATGCAGAAGGACTGACCGAGCGCCTTGTTGCGTATGAGAGGGGCTGACGAGCTAGTCCCGTGCCCTTGTCTCTCCGCACAATGCCGAATTTGTCTGCTAGTCAAGGCGAACCACCGCTGTCGGTCTCACACCGCACCCCGATGCGCAGTCCGCTTTTGAAAGGAGTAGCGGGCCAAATCTAACGGATACGAACGGAGAATGAGTTTAATGGATCGTCGTGTTCGTCAAACCGCACCCGACCTGCAGATCGTGCCGTTGCTGTAGGATGGCTTCGGGGAGTCGTTGCGTCAACGCCTCGCCATCCGGCCGGAGCTTGCTCGCAATTGGACCGAACTCTTTTCGGATCGCCCTAATCGACGCGATGATGTGTTTCGGCGTGGAATAAGGGCTCTGACGCACTTTTGGTGCAGCTCATTTCATTGAGCGCCTATCAGCCTGGCCTGAAGCAAATCGATTTCGCTGCGGCCCTAAATTTGCCGTCCGACGAGTTTGAGGCGGGCGAGCTGGATAATGAAAGGCGTTTGGGATTTCATCTGGATCAACATTCGCCAAGAGTGCCAATGGCAGGGCATCGGTAGGGCCCTGACAAATCATCGGGTCGAAGAAGTGCTGAAGGCCGACGGGCGCGCTAACCATTTGATGACGAAAAGCCCCAGGTTCTTTGAATACTGGGGCTTTCGGGTGCTGCGGAATTACATGGACGAGGGTTGGAAGCTTGTGTCGCTTCAGCTGGGGTCTGTGGGGCTGTGATCCAGCACGGTTCCCACATCTGTCTCATCGTCGAATTTCAGGGGTTGATGGTTGCGAAGAAGATATTGGAGACCGGCATCCTAGACCCGCCGGAGATTTCAAAGCGGGTGGTCAAAGAACTTCTGAACCTCCCCATGGCTAAAGCCAGGGGGTTCTGAGAGAGGCAGAAGGCGGTCTTTCCGGGGCTCTCGCGGTCTCTGTTTGCAGAGGCGCTACATCATCCCCGGCCTCGACGGCCGGCCCAACACTCTTGATCCGGCGACCCGCTCTAACGCCATTGCGGACGTGGGGTTGGGCAAAGCCCTTCCCGCTTGCAGGTTGAAGTACACTCGACATCGCCGTCCTCAGGAGCGGTTCCGCACTGGCCCAAGCGATCTTGACTTGGGGAATGTCGAGCAAATTCGTATCGCAGCATGTCGCAAGAAACGCGCTGTAGAGATCACGTTGAACCGGCTCTGTCCTGCCATCGCCGAACACATGAACCCGCTGCGAGAGCGGCTTCTTGATGTATTCGCCCGTGGTATGATCGAGCTGGCTCAACCGTGTATGCCGGGTTTTGATCTCAATCACTCCACCGCCAGCACTTGCAGCCTTGCGCTGAAGCATCGAGATCAACATTCCTGGCGCACGCACTTTCACGCTGCGACCGTAGTTCTTCTGAAATGACTTGTAGCTCAACTCCTCTGTTTTGATGGTTGTCCCTTGACCGAGAATGCGGTTCGCCAACTCGCCATGCGATCGCTCGCGCTCGCCAGCCAATACTCGATCGCGCTCGCGTTTCGAAGCGGCAAGCGCCTGATAGCGCTGCGACCTGTTCCACCTTCTCTTACCCTTGATCGCGCGCCCTTTGGCATCGAAGTTGTCCAGGTTGGTTGCACGTCGCGAGCGGTCCATCGCGCGCTGGATACGCCGGCAGTCGTTCCACGGCTCGACAACGCTCGGGCATAACTGCTCCAAAATAGCGTCGTCGCTTGATACCGCCGCGATGCTGGACGGCCCGATGTCGAGTCCGACAGTACCGTCCTTGGTGGTGTGCGTAGCGGGCGGCAAGCCCTCTTGCACCAACTGGCAAAACCAGCGAACGCGGCCCTTGATCTCGCGCCGGATAATGCGGACATACTTGGTCCTGGCCGCGAGCGCTTCTCTTTGCCAATCGCGTTTGTCCTTTGGATCGAGCATAAGCGGCAGCACAAGGCCGCTGTAGTGCACGGCGGGAACAGGCTCGGCGCGGTAGCGGATCACAGCGTCCGCTTTGCCCTCGATGCTGTTCAGCCGGTTTAACGATTTGAACCGTGGGCGGCCGCGCTTGCCAAACGCATACTGCTCGGCTGCCCGGAACGCGCGCAAACTCGTGGTTTGCGTGTCGTGGCTGCCGAGGTGATCGCCGATCCAGCAGGCATTGCGGCAGGAGAGCGCATGCTTTTCAATCTCGCGCGAGGTGAAGCCGAACCGCTCCAGTTCGGCCCGGAACGCTTGCGAGCGCGCTTTGTTGTGACGCTTGTCCACTGTCGCAGGCATGGCGCGTGCGGCTTGCCATGCCTTCGACTGCTTCATCAGATCGAGACGGCGAAGGCACTCCTGCAAACAGGCATTATAGAGGTGCCGGGCCGCGTTCAGCCGCGTATCCAATGTCTTCTCATCCGCCGCAGTCGTCTGAAGCGGGAACTCGGCGACGAAGGACATGGTTTTAACGCGCGGCATCACAGTCCTCTACGCATCAATTGCCGACTGCATTCATCTGCTAAAGCCGGATAGCTCTCTCCTATGGCTCTCCTATGGCTGAGTAAATCTTTGCTCTGTACCGCAGAGGCGATGCCAACCCGACCAGCGACTTCCTCTAATGCCCTGTCGTACGCTGTTAGATTATGCCGGATGAAGTTTACGGTGATGCGTTCGAGAAACTTGGCGGGTGCATCTTCCGCCGCCCCGTCTCCATCCCCGTGCCGTTCGTTATACGCTTCAATCGTTGCACGTCTCACCCAATGTTCCGGGCGCGTTTCAACAGAAACGTGCATTTCCAGAACCTGCTGCATCAGTACCGCGCGCTTTGTCTCCACGGCAGTCTTTGCTCCGCAATGACGCCGAGCAGCTTTCGCTTTTGCAGCAAGAAACTCTGACGACACCTCGAAGGAAGCTACTCTTGCGGGTGTCGTAGAGGCGCATAGGCGCTGATTTCGCATAATGAGAATTGCGCCTTACCACATCCGGTTCCCCAAGGAACGTGATGAGGGCTTGTGTCCATCCTCGCGCCTTAAGACCGGCAATTGAAATCATTTGAGGCTTTTCCATCACACCCTCTTCTGATTTTCAATGTATTGCTTGATGAGCGCGAGGGGAGCGCCGCCGACCGAAGACACAAAATAACTGTTCGTCCATAATGTTGGAATGCGCCTGCGCAGCACCCGGAACTGCTGACGGAGAACACGCGAAGACCGGCGCTTGATGCCCTTCACCAGCCGGTGGATGCCGTATTGCGGATCGCAGCCGACAAGCAGATGGACGTGGTCTGGCATGACTTCCATTTCAATCAGCGCCGATTGCGTCTCGTCGCATACTTGCTGAATTAGTTTCTTAAGTTTGGCGTCGATAGGCGGATTAAGAACTGGCTTCCGGTATTTCGGGCAAAACACCACGTGGTATTTGCACGAGAAGAGAACGTTCCTGTTCGATCTGAAGTCCGCCATAGCCTATTATGTACCTAGCTGATGTCTAATAGCAAAGAGGCGCTCACCCCATAGTTGAAACTAGGGGCTTGCGCGCCTAAGTTCGGTCAA
>CAWGJM010000041.1:0-234473 GCA_963822795.1 uncultured Alphaproteobacteria bacterium | reverse complement strand
GGAGCTGAGGCCGTCGAGAGTTCTCTTCCAGCATCGTCAATCATCAAGCTTGTGGAGGAAGCACGGCCATGACCGACAGCGCGCAGATGAAGCTGGTGAACATATTGGAAAAGTAATCGTCACCGTCTGACTGAGTCGCGCAAGCGAATCTCTTAGACCACGAGGCAGAAAGGACAGTACTATGAGCGCATATGTGGTTGTTGAAGCAACCGTTCGTGACCCAGAGGCTCGTGATCGCTACGGCTCGCAAATTGGCGCCGTGCTGAAGCAATTCGGCGGAGAGATCCTTGCGTTCGGACCGTGGCAATTGCTCTTTGGCGAGCCTGCCTATCACAACGGCATGATTATCCGTTTTCCAGATAAGGACACCGCTTTGGCTTGGTACAATTCGCCGGCCTATCAAGCTCTGCTGGATATTCGCGACGCCGCCCTTGACTCCCGCTTCCGCCTAGTCGGCTAGCTTAAGCTAAGGACGATCGCAGGCTGAAAAGATCCACAGGTGTGAATAAGCGCCCAAGAGTGACCCCTTTACCGCCAGGTAGATCAATAGCTTAGCGTACCGATCGGCATCGGGCCCCTGCGCCGATTAACAATCAGTCACGGGATACTGTTTGCGTAAGAACGGCCGCTTTGCGCCAAAGCACGAAGTCGCTGCGCTCCAGCCCGCTGCGCGGGAGCAAGAGCCGAGAGACCGGCAGCCGATCGAGAGGACAGGGATGGCGAGGTGGCAAGGTCAACACGATCAGCTCATGTATTGTCGGCGTGCAACGCATGATCAAGAACAGCAAGGATCATCTGGCAGGCCGGCACCCTGACGCGGCGAATGTCACATCGACCCCGCCATAACGCAATGACAAAGTTGTCTTGACGAATAGCGCAAACCAAGTTTGCTTTGGAATGTGCCGTGGATATTTCTACTCGCAAGAAATTGATCCGCACCATGCCACCGAACACCGATCGACCGATCAATCGCGCAATGGTTGTGGGATGTGCTGTTTCTGCCACGCGCAACCATTTGAAATTACACGAGCCAAGAACATTAAAAATCCTCTTGTGCAACGTCCATGCCAAAACGCGAAAGTTGTGGAAGCATTCTGCTCGCGCCGCGTCCACCATCGAGATCGCCACCAACATACGATCCCCATAGCACTCGCTGCACTGCCGGGTGCCATACTCCCGCGACTTCGTGCATTGGCGCTTTTCGGACGCCGGTCGCCGCAGCGTGTGGATAGCCTCGTCATGCCGGCGTCCGAAAACCTGCACACAAGCGGCCCTTCGGCCTCTCCTAAGTACGACCGGCCTCTTCGACCAGCCAGCCGCGGAAAGCCACCAAGGCTGGGTTGGACTCCGAAGCGATCGGATAAACGGCGTAGTGGCAGAGGCGGTCCGACACCATGCTTTTCAACAAGGCGACCTTGTTCGGAATCAGACGATACAGGGTTTTGGTGGAGACGGCGCGACGCGCCACCGCCTCAATGCTAGTCGCGGCGTAGCCGCCGGCGGCGAATTCATTGCGCGCGGCCTCGTAATGCCCTGCCGAGTCATCGTCGTGGTGGATCTGTAGGCGACCCCGGCAACGCTGGTCTTCGTTGGTGTCGACTAATACTTTTGAATGATGTATGTCATTCCATTGACAGCCCAAATGTACCTCCTATTTATTCGACGTAAAGTGACCTGCAGGACCATCTCGCGACGGTTCGCTGAGTTCACGTATTCGGCATCCATGGAGCTTCGACGGATCGAAGCAAAACACCATGAGGCCACGCATGACCGGTTTGAAAACGATATTGGCCGCTATGGCACTCGCTGGTATTTTCACGACTAGCCTGGGCGAAGCGCAAAGAGCAGAGAAGCTGTATTCCCGCGCGTCGAGCACATGTTGCGCGACTGAAGTATCGAAGCAATCGATGCATAGCGATGCTGACCGTCTTGCCCTCGTGATCGGGAATTCCAGCTATCCCGACGCCGATGCGCCTCTGGCGCAAACCGTCGACGATGCAAGCGCGTTGGCGAACGCCCTTCGTAAAGATGGTTTCGACATTTACCTCGTTCAGAACGCTACGCGCGACGACATGACGCGCGCGATCGCACGTCTCAAAACGAACGTACGGCCCGATTCGATTGTAATGATTTACTTCGGAGGCTTCGGTATTCAGTCTGGCGGACAAAGCTACATGATACCGGTCGATGCGAAGATCTGGTACGAAGATGATGTTCGGCGCAATGGCGTTAGCATCGATCGACTGCTTTCGGAGCTCAAGAACTGCGGCGCGCATATCCGCCTCGCAGTCATTGACGCTTCGCGCCGCAATCCTTACGAGAGACGTTTCAGAAGTTACTCGCATGGCCTTGCGCCCATCGAGGCAGGTAAAAACGCGCTCATCCTGAGCTCAATGCCGCCTGGCGAAGTCGCAGATGACTCCCACGGATCGCACAGTGTCCTAATCACAGCCCTTCTTCACGAGATGAATTTGTCGACAGGTTCGGTCGAAAAGATTTTTGACGGCACCCGGCTTACAGTTACGCGTAAAACGCAAAACCAGCAGATTCCCTTTGTGTCATCGTCGCCGATTGATGATGTGAAGCTTGGGCCGGCACCGACAAACGCAGTTGTGTCATCAGGTAGGTCTTTCGATCGTCGAACATGACGAACCTAGAGTTCGCCCAATCTACCCGAATTCTGTAGGCGCAATTCCGCCCGACCGCGAAGAAGTTGGGATGTGCTGCAGCACGAAGCGACCGGGGCCGAGACGCAAAGCGGATTGCCGATATTCGGCGATTCCCGGAAGGCGCATCGCCTAATTCGCGACCAAGCCCTGGCCCATGCGTCCGCCATCGTAACGGCGTTACCTTCGTGACGCGCCGCAATCAAGTGGACCCAAGCTCGGTCACGTAAACGGGTCTATCTCTGCGCTTTTTGGCGGTGCGGAGATGCTCTATTGTCGATGGAGGATTCGAGGTTGATGGCGAATGTCGCGGCTCGTTTCGAGTCGCGCCTCGCGTTCCTCAGTCAACTCCATTCGAATCCCCTTGTTCGGACGGCGAGGTGCGCGGCGTCCGGCCCCACGACATCGCGGCGTTCCGGTCTAAGTCTCGGCGATATCGTAGGCGAAGATGTAACCGTCGAGCGCGTTCTGGACCGCGTTTCGCTGGCCGATGTCCCGAACGGGCAAGGTCAACGTGACGCTCCTGCCTCGCTTGCGAGGCGCTGCGCAGTTGTTGTGACGCTTGATTGATAGTTTCCAATAGAGGCATAAGCTTTCGAAACCATTCGTATTAGTCGGCAAACATCGAACCGCGACCCTCGCTATTCCGGACGCCGGATCCAGCGATGTAGGAAAGACTTCCCCAGACTAAAACCCAGACTAAACGACTAAACAAGATTTTTAGTCTGGGCTGATTCCAAGAAGACGCCAAAAACCATTTATTTCGAATTTGACTGGCGCGCCCGGAACAATTCGAACGTCCGACCCTCAAATTCGTAGTGAGGCTGTAGGAATTGCGTGCTGACCGAACCGGTAGGGCTCTAAGGGCGTTCCTGACCTCAAATCCTAGCGGGATTGCCTGCAGCCGCAAGATTATGAGTTCACGTCCCGGTATGGCTCTTTGTTCTGGGACGGCGGCGCAGCAGATCGCGGTCGACGCCGTCCGAGGCCTCCCGCCGACGTCCGCTGGAAGGAAGCCGCAGCGTAGTACAGCGCAGACTTGGGCTGTTCATTTGCTCTAAGACGCGTAGCACAATGCGTGCCATGGCTCACCCTCGCAAGTCACGCGACCACGTTTCGACGAACGACGCAGTATCGAGTGTGGGCGACGACAAGAACACCAGAGACGATCCGATCGACCCTCGTGCCTTCGGTCTTACGAAGGTAGCGTACGCGGTCGGCGAGACACTTGACTTGCTCAGTATCGGCCGCACTGCGCTCTACGCAGCGGTCAAACGAGGTGACCTCAAACGCGTCAAGTTCGGCAAGAAGACGTTGTTTTACGCCGCCGACCTTGCCGCGTTTCTGGCACGGCTCAGGCGCTTGAGCGAATTGGATGAGAGCCAGGTCGGTTACGGGCCTGGTGCATCCAAGGGTACGGAGCAAGGCTGAGGCGACGATTTATCGGATATGATTGCGGCAATGCGGGATTGGTCTAGCAGGCTGTTGAAGAAGTATTCCGCTTGGCTTTGAGAACGGCTTCGTCGCCGTTGCGATATGCGAATTCGATCTCGATCGAGCCGTCGTCGAACAATTCGGCTGATCCGTCGCCGGAGACTTCGTCCATTTCGTCGAAGCCTTCCCAGGTGAATCCGACCGAAGCTCGGCTGTATTCGATGTCGAGGCCGGCTTGCAGCGCGCCGAAGGCGATTTCGCCGCGCCCGTTCGCTTGAATGACTATCGTCGCTGCCCGCAGAGATCGAGATACTGGCGATCCCAGATGTCGGCCTCGACGATCCGCCAGCGACCGACGAGTTTACAGCTCATCGGCGTTCTCATGCGGACGCCGCCATGATCGACGGCCGCCCAATCGGCGAATACAGCGCCGCCAGAGCTTCATTCACAAGCTCGCGGATAGCCCGCAGTGGATGGCTTTGGCCAACGCGAGCTTCAAGATCGACATAACTGAAAAGCGATCCGGACCACTCATCCTCGCCTCGCATCCGCCAGCCTCCGCCAAAACACGGAAAGACAAAATCACACCGCGGTTCCTGTCGCCAGCCAATTTTTCAACAGCCTGCTAGAGCCTGTCACCGCACCGACAATCGACCAGCTAGTTTGCTCAGGCTAACCCCAAGAGTATTTTCACGATTGATCGCGATCGAGCTAACTTCATAGTTCGATGAGACGCCGCGATAGACGACCCCAACTAACGCGGCCACCGACTGCGTGCGGGGGGCGCCGGACCAATCTTCTTCTCCCGGCTACTTTGTTGGTATTTCTGTTGGTACTCGGTAAATCAACATCTTACTAAGACTCAGAAATTTCTCTAGAAAAGCAGTTTCATATGACTGCTGCCGGGCCCACCAGTCAATCAATCACTTATCGGACTTTCATTTTGCCGGCCGTTGGATCACCGCACCAGAAACGCCTCACTTCGTTGCTCGTTGCATACTTCAGCAGTCCGCAAACTACCGCTCCACACTTGCTCTGGCTATGGTCTCTCCGCCTGCATCGTAGATTTGGCTACTTTTTCGCAAGAAAAGGCCAAACGGCCGCTTCGCGCGATAGGCGGTCGTACAACGAGGCCTTCCCGGTAGCTTAATCCCTTGTGCTTACCGCGGAGCAAGCCGGCATGCCTCGCCCACCAGTTCGCCGGCCGATTAGACCATCCTTGCGTCGTGTCATGCCGGCGCGGCTCGACTACGCTGCAGAACCGACGCGTGACGGGCACGCACCTCAATCTTAGCCCACGCACCGGCCTTGATGTCGGCCGCCGGCGCAACCCAGGAACCTCCCACGGCAACCACCTTCTGATGCGCCAACCATTGCGCGGCGTTGGCTTCTCCAATGCCGCCAGTTGGACAGAAGCGAACAGCGGGGAACGGACCACCAAGCGCATCGAGCATTGCGATGCCGCCAGCCGGGACAGCCGGAAAGAACTTCACGAGTTCATAACCGCGCGTGACGCAGCTGATCAGATCCGAGGCCGTCTGAATGCCCGGTACAAATGGCAAGTCGCCTGATGCGGCGGCCTGCAGAAGATCGAGTGAGACGCCGGGGCTTATGGCGAAGGCGGCCCCTATTCTGGCGGCGCGTTCAAGGTCTGCGGACGTCACCACGGTGCCGACGCCGACCACAGCCTCCGGTACTTCCGCGACAACGGCGCGCGCGGCGTCGACCGCAGCATCTGTGCGCAGCGTAATTTCAACGACACGCAATCCGCCAGCAACGAGCGCCCGCGCCAGCGGTACTGCCGCGGCCGCATCCTCGATGGTAATGACAGGGATCACGGGCGCCAGCGCGAACACTTCCGACAACCGGGCGTCAAACTTGCCGCTGCTCATGAATATGCTCCCGTCTTGACTATGTTCTTTGGCATGGCTTCTCGTGCAATGATGGCGCCAGGCGTCATAATAACGATGCCGGCAAGCCGATGGCCAGCGCGCGCGGCGTCGATGGGCAATGCACCACCGATCCTGGCGGCCAAATAACCCGCATTGAAGGAATCGCCCGCGGCCGTGGTGTCCACCGGACGAAGGGTTTTGTGCGGTGGGACATCCAGGAAGCCACCTTCGGAGTCGATCAAGCAGCCAAGCGGGCCGCGCTTGACGACGATCTCTTTTACTCCGGCGTCCTTGAGACGCGCGATACAACAAGCTGCGTCAGCGTCCGCAAACAGGGCCTGTTCATCCTCCAGCGTAGGCAGCGCAAGGTCAGCCAGGGGCAGGATGTCGTTGAAGGCGCGACGCGCGATCGCCGTATCGCCCCACCCGCGGGGACGGTAATTGCCGTCGAATGCCACCCGCCCGCCGTTGCGGCGCACGGCCCCCAAAAGCTCCGTGAGCCGCGCCCTACCGGCTTCTCCATAGAGCGACAGGCTGATGCCAGAGAGATAGAGCCAATCGAACCGAGATAGCCGCTCAAGCGCGGCGTCATCGGCGCGATCGAAAAATTCACGCGCCGGCGCGCGGTCGCGCCAGTACAGAAAGCTGCGTTCGCCGCGCGCATCACGCTCGATCATGTAGAGGCCCGGAAGGCGCCCGGGCAAACACATGACCTCGTCGGTCTTGATACCTTCGGCCTTCCATGCCGCGAGCATGGCGTCGCTGAGCGGATCGTCGCCCAGGGCCGTGACATAAGAGGTGTTGACGCCGAGCCGCGCGAGATAGAGCGCGGTATTGAGCGTGTCGCCGCCAAAGCCGCGCGCAAACAAACCATCCGTGGCGGCTGAAAACTCAACCATGCATTCACCGATGGAGGCAACTCTCATTGAATCTTCCTTGGTGAGTGAACCTTCACATCGGCAAACCGCCAATTGCCGCAACGGCCGTCATCACGCCGCGGATCTCGGCAAGCCCCTTGAGGCGTCCGATCAGCGGGTAGCCCGGATGGGTGCCGCGTCCGATGTCGTCTAGCAGTTCATGGCCGTGATCCGGCCGGAAAGGAATCCGCCAGTTGAAATGGCCGGCGTTCTTGCGGCGGGACTGTTCCTTCAACAAGGTCGTCACCACCGCAACCATGTCGACATCGCCGCCGAGGTGATCCGCTTCCATGAAGGAGCCATCCGGAGCAATGCTGACATTACGCAGATGCGCGAAGCGGATGTGCGGTGCAAAGCGCTTCGCCATCGCTGGCACGTCGTTCTGGTGGCCCGCGCCGAGCGCGCCGGTGCAGAAGGTGATGCCGTTGGCGACCGATGGACAGGCGTCGACGATGAATTGCAAATCGTCCGCCGACGACACGACGCGTGGCAGGCCGAACAGATCGCGCGGCGGATCGTCCGGATGAACGCAGAGGCTGACGCCGCACTCTTCGGCCGCCGGGACGACTTCGCGCAAGAATCGTGCGTAATTGGCGCGGAGTTCCTCGCGCCCAATTCCGTGATAGCGCGCCAGCATGCGACGCAGCCCGGGAACGTCGTAGCGATCGTAGGCGCCGGGCAGGCCGGCCATGATGGTCGCGAGCAGGCTGCCCTTGTCCCCTTCCGACGCGCACGCGACCCATTGCCGGGCGCGATCGAGCACGTCGTCGGGATAATCGGCCTCGGCTCCCGCGCGCTCGAGGATGTAGCAGTCGAACGCGGCATAGACGACGGCGTCAAAACGCAGCGCCGTGCCGCCACCCGGCAGGCGATGCGCCAGCTCGGTTCGCGTCCAGTCGATCACCGCCATGAAATTGTAGCAAACGGTGGTGACGCCGCAGGCCGCCAGATTGCGCAGCGACTGCCGATAATTCTCGAACAGTGACGCAAGATCGACCTCGCCCAGCTTGATCGCCTCCGAGACCGGCAGACTTTCGACCACGCTCCAGCGCAATCCCAGCACTGGGTCGCCGGCGATCGCATCGCGCCGCCGCGAAATCTCATCTACGCTCCACACCGCACCATAGGGAATGTGGTGCAGGGCCGTGACGATCCCCGAAGCACCCGCTTGCCGTATCTGCGGTAAGCGAACGGGATCATCAGGGCCGAACCAACGCCAAGTCTGTTCCATAAGATCTTCTTTCCCGAAAATAGCACCCTTACCTCGCACGGCGGGGCCGGCGTTTCGTCACCACCTGCGTGATGGCTTCTTCCTGGCGGGCGAATATTCCTTCGGCGCGGCGAAACACCTCGCGCAGATGGCGGCGCATCGCCGCGACCGCCTGGGCTTCGCTGCAATCGGCCAGGCCGCTGAGGATCTCACGATGCTGCTCGATCAGGAGCGGAATGTGACCGGCGTCTTCCTGCAAGGTCAGGTGCCGAACGCGGTCAAAATGGATCTTGGTCTGGCGGATCACCTGCCAGACATCTTCATGCCGGCTGATCCTCGCGATCGCGTGGTGGAATTCTTCGTCGCTGACGTAGAACTCCGCGGGCGTCGTGGCACGTTCCTGCCGCTCGATGATGCCGCTCAATTCACGCAACGAGGTCGCATCGATGAAGCGGACCGCCTCGGCCACCAGCGCGCATTCCAGGTGCTCGCGGATGAACTGGGCATGGCCGAAGGCCTCGCGCGAGATGGGGGCTACGAAGCTGCCGCTTTGGGGATAGATGCGGACGAGGTCAGCGTCGGCAAGCTTGATCAGCGCCTCGCGAACCGGCGTCCGGCTGACGCCGAGACGACGGCAAAGATCGAGCTCGGCCATCGGCGTCCCCGGCGGCAACGCACCGCTGACGATCTCGTCCAGCAATCGTCCGTAGACTTGATCGGCCAGCCGCCCGCCAGGCCTGTCGGCCGCAGCGGCTCTCATATTCTCAGGTTCTGACGTCACATCATCACCCATGTTCCGCGGACCACACCTTTGTTCACTCATCCTTCCATGCCGCACCGGCAGCCCGCTTGTCGATATCGCGCACCATGCCGCCGGCCCCGAATCACAGGAAACCGGTTGAAATCCAGGGAAACAGCACGATCAGCAGCAAGGCCACGACGAGCGCGGCGAGATGAGGCCAGACATACTTGATCACGTCATCGGGCGAGGCCCGTCCAATGGCGCAGGCGAGGTAGAAACCGACGCCGAACGGCGGTGTGAACAGGCCAAGCCCCATCGAAAACACCGCGACGATCGCGTAATGCACCTCGTTGACGCCCATCACCCGCGCGACCGGGAACAGCAGCGGACCGAACAACACGATGGCCGGCACGCCTTCGAGCACACTGCCGAGCACCACGAAGGCAAGCGCCGAGATTGCAAGAAAACCCAATCGTCCGCCCGGCACGCCGACCATCAGGTCGACCAGTTGCTGGGAGAATCCGGATTGCGTCAGGGCCCACGCCATCGCGGTCGCAGCGCCAACCACCAGCAGGATCGCACCGGAGAGCGAGGCCGTATCGACCAGAATGGGATAGACCCGTCGCCAGTCGAAACAGCGGTAAAAGAACACGCCGACGATGACGGTATAGACGACGCCGATGGTTGCGACTTCCGTCGCCGTCGCGACCCCCTCTACCACGGCCGACCGGATCACGATCGGCAGGCCAAGCCCGGGCAGCGCCACCGCGAACAGCTTGAACTTCGTGGCAGCGTCAAAACGCTTGGCCGAACTCATGTCTTCGCCACGGGTCTGCATGAACACCACAACGGCAAGCGCGATGAGGCCGACCACCGCCGGCAACAGCCCGCCGGTGAACAGCGCTGCGATCGACACACCTGTCACCGAACCCACGGTGATCAGCACGATCGATGGCGGGATCGTCTCCGACATGACAGCCGAGGCCGACAGCAGCGACACGAGATCGCCGTCGGAACTGCCGCGCTTCTTCATTTCGGGAAACAGTGCCGGCGCAATCGCGGCCATGTCTGCGGCCTTCGCGCCCGAAATGCCGGAGACCAGATACATCGCGCCCAGCAGCACATATTGCAGGCCGCCGCGCAAATGACCGATCAGCGAAACCAGAAAGGCGATCATTGCCCGTGCCAGGCCAGCGACTTCGATCAACGCGCCGAGCAGCACGAACATTGGCACGGCGAGCAGCACCATGTGCGACATTCCCTCGCTGACCCGGCCGGGCACGATCAGGACCGGAACCGTCGTGCTGAACTGCAGATAGGCAACGGTCGCCAGCAGAAAGGAGAAGGCGATCGGCATGCCGATCACCATCGACACCGCGACCAGCCCCAAAAAGAAGATCAAAAGATTGTAGTTGCCGAAATCTTCGAGCACAGGCGCTGCGGCGTACAGCCCTGCGCCCACCACCGCGACCAGCGCCAGGGAGCCGAAGATCTGCCATGGCGTCGCATGCTGGACCAGCTTGTCGATGGCGGTCATCAGCATCAGCACGATGCCGACAAGGATCGCGGCCTCGCGAAAGGCCTCGCTGATCTCGAGCACCGGCATTTGGCTGGGCAGATGGCTTTCCACGTGCTCCCAGGTCGGCATGAACAGGGCGACGAGCACCGTGCACACCAGCATCAAAGCCAACGCATCGACACGGGCCCGCCAGGCCGGCGAAAGGTTGCGCACGAACGCGGTCAGGCGCATGTGTTCGCCGCGACGCAGGGCAACCACGGCGCCCAGCACCGCGAGCCAGACGAACAATATCGTCGCCAGCTCGTCAGACCAGGTGAACGGTGAATTGAAGACATAGCGCGCCGTCGTCGCGGCACCGAGCAGCACGAGCTCGGCCACGACGATCACGGCCGCGGCCGCCTCGACCACATAGCCGAGCCCCTTATCAAATCGCGCAAACAAACCATGTGACGGCGCCGACGTGTCAGCAGTGATGTCCATGACGTTCATCCCCTTGGCCGATATCATTGCGCGTTCGCCCCGATCGAATTTGCGATCGGGGTCGCTGGCGATCGCCTAGAGTTGGCCGACGGATTTTTCCAGCAGCGCCCAGGCCTCGCTGCCAAACTTCGTCTTCCAGTCCGCGTAGAAACCGCCGGCACGCAGGGCGTCGCGGAACGGCTTGGTGTCAACCTTGTTGAAGACGACGCCCGCCGCCTGCATTTCGGTGGCCGCCTGCTCGTTGAAGCGCAGGATGTCCTGACGCTGCTTCGTTGCCGCGTCCGAAAGTGCGGCGGTAATGGTGGTGCGAACGTCCTCCGGCAGCGCGTTCCAGCGGATGGCGTTGGCGAAGATGTAATGGCCGTCCCAGATGTGGCCGGACAGCGACACGTATTTCTGGACTTCATAGAGTTTTGCACTCTGGATCAGCGCCAGCGGATTCTCCTGGCCGTCGACCACATGAGTCTGCAGCGCGGCATAGAGTTCGCCGAAATTGATCGGGGTCGGCGAAGCCCCGAGCGTCTTGAACAGGCTGACCCACAATGGATTGCCCGGCACGCGGATCTTGAAGCCCTTGAGATCGTCAGGTGTGACGATCGGCTTCGCGCTTGCGGTGATGTTGCGATAGCCGTTGTCGAGACATTTCGGCAGCACATGGAGACCGACCTTGCCGAACAGGCCGCGCACATGGTTGCCGAGATCGCCATCCATCGCCGACCAGACCTGGTCATAGCTCTCGAAGGCGAAGGCCACCGCGTTGATGCCGCCGGTCGGAACGACGGTCTGGTTCACACCCGACGTCGACATGAAGTCGAGCGCGCCGGAGCGGGTCTGCGAAAACATATCCGGTTCGCTGCCGAGCTGACTGTTCGGATAGACCTGCAGGTCGACAAGACCGCTGGTCTGTTTCTTGATGGCCTCCGAGGCTTCGATGATGCGCAGCACGCCTGGATGGTTCGCGGGAAAGGCGGTGCCGTAACGCAGGCGATATTTGGCGGATTGGGCAAGCGCTCTGGCGGTCGGAAGCGTCGCTAAACCGGTGGCGAGCGTTCCGCCGACGAATGTGCGGCGAGAAATCTGCATGGATGACCTCCCTGGGTTTAATGCGCTCTTTTCGAGCATTCTTGGATTCTTGTTAGGTTAAAAATGACATTATTGTATCCAAGCTTGCTTAGCAAGTAGACCATGATATTTATTTTTATCTTAATATTATCAGGTATATAGTAGAAAAAATCCGTAGAATTGTGCATTTACGCGGCATCTTACTTGTATCCCAATTTACGCTTTGATAGATTTCACCACGCTCACCCGATCGCGACGATGAGCCAAATCGAAAATCGGAGGAACAGCGGTGAAGAGCCTCGTGGTCGAACGACCCGGCAGCCTGACAATCGAGAAACGTCCGCTGCCCGAACCATCTGCAGGCGAAGTTCGCATCCGCGTGGAGCGCGCCGGGATTTGCGGCTCCGACGTTCACATCCTGCACGGCAGCAACCCATTCGCGCGCTATCCGCGCATCATCGGACACGAGTTCTTCGGCCGGATCGATGCCATCGGCGACGGCGTCGCGGCGCGCATGGGCGCCCGCGTGGTGGTCGATCCCGTGATTGGCTGCGGCCGCTGCTATCCCTGCTCGGTCGGCCGGCCCAATGTCTGCGCCCAATTGCAAGTGCTCGGCGTTCATCGCGATGGGGGATTTTGCGAGTTCGTCTGCGTGCCCACTGGCAACGTTCACCATCTGCCCGACAGCATCAGCGACGACCAAGCCCCGCTGGTAGAGCCGTTCTCGGTCGCCGCCAACATCACGGACCACACGCAAGTCTTCGCCTCCGACGTTGCGCTGGTCTACGGCGCCGGCCCGATCGGGCTCACGGTGGTGCAGGTGCTGAAGAACGTCTATGGCGTGCGGGAGCTGATCGTCACCGATCGTATCGATGCGCGGCTGGAGGCTGCGCGTGCCAACGGCGCCGATCGGGTCATCAACACCGCTCGCACCGCCTTGCCCGCAGAACTCGCCGCGAGCGGGACGCAGCCCACGCTGCTGATCGACGCTGCCTGCCATCCGAGCATCCTCGGTGAAGCCATTGAGATCGCCTCACCCGCGGCGCGCATCGGCATCATGGGCTTCTCGGGCGATCCCTCGACCATCATCCAGCAGAAGATCACCAGCAAGGAGCTCGCGATCCATTCGTCGCGGCTGAACTGCGGCAAGTTTGCCAAGGTGATCGATTGGTTCGCGACCGGTAAACTGCATCCCGAGCGGCTCATAACCCACCGCTACGGTATCGACAATTACGCCACGGCCTTTCACACCTTCGAACACAATCAGACCGAATGCTGCAAGGTGCAGTTGACGTTTTGACGGAACGTGTCCGCTGCTGACTGGCGCTTCGCGGAGAACCCTGATGGACCGTCTATCCAACGCAACGCTCGATCGCCTGCCCAAGTCGATTCAAAAGCCCGGTTACGATCGCTCGGCGATTGCAACCGGCATCGTCCATCTCGGACTCGGCGCCTTTCACCGCGCGCATCAGGCCGCCTATACCGACAAATTGCTCGCGGACGATCCGCGTTGGGGCATCCTCGGTGTGTCGTTGCGCTCGGCCGACACGCGCGATGCGCTGCAGCCCCAGGATGCGCTTTACAGCGTCTCGGCGGCCGACGGCCGCGACATAGAGCGGCGCGTCGTCGGCGCGTTGACCGGCATCATGGTCGCACCCGAAGATCCGCCCGGGTTGATCGTCTGCCTGGCCGATCCCGCCGTGCGCATCATCTCGACCACGGTGACCGAGAAAGGCTACAGCCACGACCCCGCCACCGGCGCGTTGCGCGAGGACGATGTCGATATCCGCCACGATCTCCTGCATGGCGACCGGCCGCGCACCACGCTTGGCGCCATCGTCGGCGGCTTGAAGCGTCGGCGCGCCGCAAATATCCCGCCCTTCACCGTGCTCGCCTGCGACAACCTGCCGAGCAATGGACACACGCTGCGGGGGCTCGCGATCCGCTTCGCAGAGCTCGCCGATCCGGAACTGGCGAAATGGATTGGCGATGAAGTGCACTTTCCGTCGACCATGGTCGACCGTATCGTGCCGGCAACGACCGACGATGACCGCGCCAGCGTCGCGGCCGCGTTGGGACTCGAGGACGCCTGGCCGATCATGACCGAGCCTTTCACTCAATGGGTGATCGAGGATGATTTCGGCCTTGGCCGCCCGGACTGGGACCAGGCCGGTGCAACCTTCGTCGGCGATGTCGCGCCGTATGAATTGATGAAGCTGCGTCTGCTGAACGGCGCCCATTCGACGCTCGCCTATCTCGGTTACCTGATGGGACGCGAAACGGTTGCCGCCGCGATGCAGGAGCCCGGCATCGCGCGCCTCATCGAGGAGATGATGCGGCTCGAGGTGACGCCGACGTTGCCGCCGCTGCAAGGCTTTGACGTCGCAGCCTATTGCAAATCATTGCTCGATCGCTTCCGCAATCCGGCGCTGCAGCACCGCACTTGGCAGATTGCGATGGATGGATCGCAGAAACTGCCGCAGCGCCTGCTCGGGACCATCCGCGACCGGATGGCAAAGGGACAGCCGATCGACCGGCTTGCGCTCGGCGTCGCAGCCTGGATGCGCTACGTCACGGGAATTGACGAGAAGGGCCGGCCAATCGACGTTCGCGATCCGCTCGCGATCCGCTTGAGGGCGCTTGCCGACGAGGCGGGTCCGGTTGCCGGGCGACTCGCTCCGACACTGTTTTCCGTTCGCGAGGTATTTGGCTCGGATTTGCCGGCTGATCCGCGCTTTACATTGAGGGTCGAAGCGGCACTCGATCAGCTCTTCGCCATCGGCGCTCGCGCGACCGTCAATCGATTGCAGGAGATTGCCCCCTTCGGTACGTGCAATTCCGATCAATGGTCGCATCGCCAAGGATGTTAATCGATGTGGGGTCACGACGCCCATCAGCGAGCCAAGCTATTGATCTGCCAGGCGATGCAGAAATCAACCTTGAACGCTTATTTACAAACTGACTCCATTTCTAACTCATGCTTATCGACCAAGAGACGCGTTGGGCATGAACGGCTGCTTTGCACCAGAAGCGGCCCTTCGTTCGAGGCTGAAGTTGGATTGTCCATTGATATCCCGGCAGCCGCGGCGTCCCGTTGCGCCGGCGGACTTATCCGCGCAGCGAGAGCTACGGATGCCAATCCTGGCTCCTCTACATGAACGAGGCGTCACCGCACCAGTTTCGCACCAGAAACGCCCCAGCCAAAGCGCAACGAACGCGATCGAATTCAAACGAAAAGACAGCAAAATCAACGAACCTGATCGATATTCTGCCGCTCATAACGGTCTGGGCGCAGCTTCGAGTGCCGTCCGATGATAACGAAATCAATGGCGGGACTCGTTTGGGCCGCGATGGACTTTCGCCCCAAATACGCGGGTTGAAGACTCGACCGGCAAGCTGCTCTCCTTTTCCTTCGCTGTCGTATCCAATCGTACGATGAGCTCATAGCGTTCATTCCATTTTGGCCTTGCCTGAGCATGATGCTCGGGATGATCAACGCTTCCGGCATTTGCCCGATAGGTAACAGCACAAGAGCGTGTGCCGCGGCTGTGGCGACATTGCGGAGCTCGCCGGCGAAGCACTGATCGAGGCGCAACGCATGCTGGTCGCCGCAAATATGGAGACGATGAGGTGACGGTGTTCGCCATCATGGCCGCCATCCTTGATCGCGAGCTGCAGGAGCACGGTGTCTTCTCGATCGGCCGCGCCGACTGCGAAGCCATCATCCGCCGCGTCGTCGGCGACACAGCGGCGCTCGCCAACGAAAGCCTCACGGCACCGCTCAATGTTGAAATGATCGAGCAGGAGCCCGGCTCCCGATGACCAACTCGCCGCGCCAGTTATCCCCGGAAAGGCCTGGCGCGGCCGCTTTGGCCGTTGCGCGCGCCCTTGCATTGCTGCACGCAAGGCAGGATCATGCGGCCGAGCTCGCCCGCCGGGCCGAGCTGGAGGCAACGGCAAATGATCCGCGCAGCCATTTATGCCCGCTTCTCGTCCGATCGTCAGAACGATAGATCCGTCGGCGATCAGATCGCGTCCTGCCGCGAGCTCTGCGCCCGCGAAGGCTTTGCGGTCGTGCTGACCTTCTGCGATCGCGAGATCTCCGGCGCCTCGACCGTCAATCGTCCCGGCTTCTAGGACTTGATGCGAGCAGCCGAAGCGCTCCGCTTCGATGTCATCGTCGCCGAGGACGTCGATCGCATTTCGCGCGACCAGGGCGATTGGCATACCGCACGCAAGCGGCTCGACTTCCTCGGCATCGCGATCCACACGGCGAGCGGCAAGGTGGGCAAGCTCGATGGCGCCCTGCGCGCGCTCATGGGCGAGATGTTTCTCGAGAACCTGGTCGTCCACACCCGCCGCGGCCTCGAGAGCGTGATCCGCGACGGCCGCCATGCCGGGGGCCGCGCCTACGGCTATCGGGCGATCGCAGGCAAACCAGGCGAGCTCGAGATCGACCAGGCCGAAGCCGAGATCGTGCGGAGGTTGCGAGTTTGTCGAGGGCAAGACGCCGCGCGAGATCGCCGCGGGCCTTAATGCCGACGCTATCAAACCGCCCGCGGCAAGAATTGGAACGCGTCGACGATCAACGGCAATGTCGCACGCGGCCACGGTATGCTGATCAACGAGCTCTATGCGGGCCGCATCGTCTGGAACAAGGTCCGCATGATCAAGGATCCTACGACCGGAAGGCGCGTGCCACGCCCGAACCGCAAAGACCAATATCGCAGCGTCGACGCGCCGCACTTGGCGATCATTGAGGACGCGACGTTCAAGGCCGCACAGATGATCAAGGCCGGCCGCAGTCACCAGGGCGCCTCGCAATCTCGCAGGGCTGTCCGGCCCTTGTCAGGCCTGCTGCGCTGTGGATACTGCGGCGCCGGTATGTCGGCGATCGGCGCGCAGAGGAAGGGGAAGCCTCACCGCATTCAGTGCTCGGCATTCCGCGAGAGCGGCGCCTGCTGCAACGGCCGCAAGGTTTCGCGCCAGGCGATCGAGACCCTGGTGTTTGAAGGCTTGCGCGACGAGCTCGCCAATCCCGAGGCAATCGCCGAATATGTCCGCACCTACAACGCCGAGCGCCGACGCTTGGCCAAGGAGAGTGGCGACCGCGAGAAGCATCTGCAGCGCCGCAACGGCGAGCTCGACCGCGAGATCGATCGCCTGATCACGAACATTGCGAAGGGCGCGGATTTCGACACCTACAACCCGAAGGTCAACGAGCTCGCGGCCGAACGCAAGCGCGTCAAGGCCGAGCTCGCACAGATCGCGGCCGCTTCCGAGATCGTCACCGTGCACCCGGCGGCGATCGAGCGCTATCTCGCCGACATCAGGCGCCTAGCCGAGGTCGCCGCAGAGGCTGCGGAAATCGACGAGCCCGAGCTCGTCGCAACGCTGCGCCAGCTGGTCCAAGCCGTCATCGTTCATGCGCCGCCGGGGACCGACGAACTCGCAATCGAGATCAAGGCATCCTTGTCAGAATTGACGTTGCCGGGACCGTTGCTGAAACGTTCGGGTGGGGGGTGACAGGTGGTAGCGGGGGAGCGCTACCGCCTTTCCCCACACCAGCCAAACCTTCGATACCTTATCCAATCTTCAGCATGACGCTGTTCATGAACCCGCGAGCAAGCTCAGCTTTTCGCTCTAAAAGGCGAGTGTTGAAAGGCCGCAAACGTCCGGGTCGAGCAAAAAGCCAGCAAAATCGCGAAAAGCGGATATTATACCAGCGCAGACCTTTGCCCTCCGAAGGCAAAGGTCACACGTTCGAATCGTGTCGGGTGCGCCACTGTCACCGATATCCTGTCGAGGCCAGCAGGGCGTCACGCTCGAGGGCCGGCATGGCGCCTATGCGGCGTCCGGCGGTGAGGCGTATAGCGGCAAATCCAGAGAGGAAGACGACCACTTTGCTCACGATGCCGAAGACCGGCATGACCATGGCCCACGTCGGCACGCTCCAAGCCAGGGCGACGAACGCATTCACCGCGGCGGAGACGAACATCAGCCCGGCCCAGACGAAACCCACAATCACGCCGACATCGGACGCGACCGCCCTTGCAATCGCTGGCAAATAGCGATTCATCCAGCCTGGCTTAAGCAGCACGACACCGACGATCACATAGATCACGCTCGGCTTGAACAGCACGAAGCGCGGGTCGTCGGTAAGCAGCGTCGCGGTGCCTGCAGCGATGATCAGAAAGAGGCTGAGCCACTCCATGGTATCGATTGGTTTTCGGCGGACGAACTGGATCCCGATCTGCGTCAAGCCCAGTGCCATACCGAGGCTGACCGAGAGGATCGTGTTGTGCGTCACGAGAAACAGAACGAGAAAAAGAACGGTCGAGGCCAAGTCGAGGAGTAGGAGTCTGGCCGCTTTGAGGAAATCTCTCATCTGACGTTGAACTCCGCTCCCTTAGCAGCGCGACATGCACCTGCCCTCTCCCGAAGCGGTGTTGTCATGGCACAGGTGAACAGATCATTCGGGTGCAGGCTTATCGAATTCTGAAATCGCTGATCGAATTGTCAGCTCTATCGGGTGACTCCCGCCTCTCCATCCCTATTTTGCTCCTCGGTAGCCGCCCTTCGGCGGAATTCAGTCGGCGTCAGTCCGGTGTCGGCCTTGAATGCGCGGTTGAACGGCGCAAGCGACTGGAACCCGGCATCCAGGGCGATCGTCAGCACCGGCACGTCGATTTGGGCAGGATCGGCGAGCGCCGCCTTGGCCTCCTCGATGCGATAGCGATTCACGAAGGCGTTGAAGTTCCGGTGACCAAGCCCATTATTGATGAGCACTCGCAGCCGGTGTTCAGGCATCCCAAGCTTGACCGCCAGCAAGCCGATAGTCAGCCCCTCACGCCTATAGGCCCGCTCGATCGTCATCAGGCGTTCCAGGCGATTGAGCGAAGCCCGGTCCAGCGTCGATGGACCGGCGCGCCAGAACGACCCGGACGCCTGAGCGGCTTCACCCCTCCCGACGCCTGGGCTTGCAATAACCGGCTGGCTATCAAGTGCGTAAAACAGGACCACCCACGTCGCAAGCAGCGCCGAGACGCCAAGCGCTAACGCGTCGGTTAGACTGATGGACCGGAACGGAACGGTAGCAAGCGCAGAAGCTGCATTGAGGACGACGTGGACGGTTATGCCGATGACCAGAGCGATTAGCAGCCGGCCGCGACCCGTCAGGAGACCCGCACGCCGGGCTTTCGGAATCTGCGCAGCCGCCAGCAGAGCAAATCCGATTGAGGCCAGTGCCAGCGACCGGCCACATGTCACCGCAAGACCAGGCCAACTTGTCCAGCCGTTGTAGGCCACGAGGCCGAGGCCGGCAACAAGCGCCCACACGGCCCCGTGCCAAGGTCGCAAGGCGAAATCATCATCGAATATCGCGTGCGCCCACAACCAGAAGATGACGGGAAAGCCCATTGAAAGCACGACAAGCGGGGAATTCCACCCGAACGACCCCATTGGAAAGAATGGCGCCGTCGAAATCGCGTAGGCGGCACCGGCCACGCCCATGGCAACGCCCAACCTTGCAGCCAGACGGAACGGCGTGTGCCGCAATATCACGGCACAGATGACAAGAAACAATCCGACCGCCACGCCGCGGAGGCCGAGATCAAGAGCCGTCGACGCCATCGCACCTGCCCTTAAGGGTCAACTCAATCTCCGACAGTACACTCTTATACCGCCTCAGGTTATTCGCATGAAGAGACGTTTGCGCCCGAACCGACGGTCATTGGGAAGTCAGGTCAATGCCCGCGGCCGAACAAGGCGATCACACCAGATAAGCCGGCTTCCGGCGGTAAACGGACTAACGGCCAGCAGCCAGGTTGGGAGCCCCTGGGAAGCGTACTGATAGATCGCAGGCCGTCGCAAATTAGCCGATTGGAGCGCTCGGTCGGCCGCAGCATCATAGCGCGACGGCGAAGCAATAGTGCCCATATTCGTCGGCCCTGGCGCGCCAGCTCCGCCGATTCCACGATCTTCTACGACCCGGCACACGGGACCCACCGGAAACAAAGTCGCATTCGTGGGAGAGATGGCATTCGGTGGCGTTTGGCGTTCGCATCCACGCGCTGCCCTTCGGGCGTATCTCAGCGTCACTGCAGCGCGGCGACCGTGACCCAGGCCGAGAGACATGCGAGCTTCTGCTCCCTCCGCCAGGGCCTGCCGACTGTCGCGCCGAGCGATTTCAAGCGGACATCCATGTCATTTGGCGACAAGCGGAGTTGCTCAGACGCGACCTCGTGAAGCGACTTCTCGTCTATCTCGGCGACTTCGAGGCCGCATCGGCCGCACGCGAGCCGAAGGGCATCCCGCACAGCGAGTCCTTCGGCGATCGGCACATGCTCCGGCCAGGAAAGACTATACGCCAGAGCGTCGGTGATCCAACCGGCGCGATTGACGAGCAGCGCCGCAATGACCGGCTGGCATCCCGCGTCCCGTAGCTTACGGACGATATCGCCCAGACCTTGTGCCGCCAGTTCGCCTTGGCGTTTGTGCCCCTCGGCGACGGCGGCCGCGGCTTCTGTCGCAGCTCCGCCGTCCGGGCCGCGCTTCATCTCGTATGCGACGCGATAGGGCTCAAGGGCGAGGCGGTCGCCGTCGGCGGCCGTCGGGAGAAACGTCGACAACACGACCCGAGGGTCACGCTCGTCGACGACAACGCCAACCACCACGCCGCCGCCTTTGAGGGCGCGAAATCCGAGCCCGATCGGACCCGTTCCGCTTTTGCGGCCCGCGCGGGGAGCGCGCATTAGTCCCAGGCGAGCTGACGTCCGATTTGGGTCAATCGCGTCACTTTGACCGCGCTCGTGCCCGAGCTCCTCGGCCTGAACCGCGGCGCGCGTGACCACCTCGGGCGTGGCCTTGCGGCCGATATGCGGCAGATGAACACCGATTTGCATGATGCTCCCCGTGTTTCACATATGAAGCAGGGCGCAGATGGCCCGGTCAGCACATGCTGCCGCGGCGACGGGGCGCCCGCAAGAGCCGTGATGGACGCTTGGCGAGCCTGCCTTCACATACTCCGCGTAGCCCTCCGGGTCCCGAACTTCCGTGTCCAAAATGAAGTAAGCTGCCATTGCAGAACTCCCGCCAAGGACGATCCTTTGGACACTCGACCTGCTCTATGTTCATCCAAAGACTTTGCGCGGACAATACTCAGCTTCCCCTGACCCCGCGTAACCAGACTTCTGAATGGCAACTCTCGCGGATGTCCGGAGGTGGCCCATCAGCGACTTGCCGACCACCATGGTGAATGTCTGCGTTCGAGGGCAAAGCGGAAAGCACATATGCTCGCACTGAGTTCTTCTCAGTTTAACCCACAACAGACATGTGCGCATTGCCCCGGTCCAGACCTCGCGTAGGCTCCCGACATTCGCTAACATCCATTTGCAACGCTTTTGATACTTGCCGCGGTACTCTCCGTCGGTCGCTTCACACGCCACGACGCGGCTGTCGTGGTGGTACCCCGGGGCGTTGCTGCCAACGCGCGGGCCTTGCGCTGGCACCAGGCGGTTCTCGATCGGCAACAGATGGGAGACTGAGATTGCGCATCCTCTTCATCGGCGATGTCGTTGGAAAGTCCGGCCGTCAGGCCATCCGAACCTATCTTCCGGAATGCGTTACTAAACTGAAGGTGGATCTGTGTGTGGTCAACGGCGAGAATGCCGCCGACCAGGGCTTCGGCATCACCGAGGGCATCTACGAAGAACTGCTGGCGTCTGGCGCGGACGCCGTAACGCTAGGCAACCATTCCTGGAATCGGAAGGAGGCCTTGCAATTCATCGGCGACAGCCCTCGTCTCGTCCGGCCCATCAATTATCTGAAAGGCACACCAGGGCGCGGATCGCTCATCGTCGAGACGAAGAACGGGCAGCAGGCGCTGGTGATCAACGCATTAGGACGCCTCTTCATGGATCCGGTCGAAGACCCCTTCAGCCGCATCGCGACCGAGCTGGAAGCCCATCCCCTCGTCCGGGATGTCGCTGCAGTGATCGTCGACTACCATTGCGAGGCCACCGGCGAGAAACACGCGGCCGGCCATTTCTGCGACGGTCGTGCCAGCCTGGTCGTTGGTACCCATACTCATACGCCGAGCGCCGACGACAGGATCCTCCCAGGCGGGACTGCTTTCATCACGGACGTCGGGATGACCGGGGACTATAATTCGATCGTCGGTATGGTAACGGCGGAGCCCCTACGGCGCTTCACCACCGGAATCGGCACGGGGCGCTTCGAGCCGGCGTCCGGTGAAGCCACATTGTGCGGCATATTCGTTGAAACAGACGATCGCACGGGATTGGCCGTCTACGAAGCCCCTATCCGTCTGGGCGGATGCCTGAAAACGTCCATTCCCGACATCTGAGCCCGCTCCTCGGCCACCACCGCACGTCAACCGTAAACCGGCGGGAGCCGAGATCATCCCGTCCGATGCAATGATGAAGTGCGCAGAGTGCGCTTTCTTCCTACGGACCAACGCTCTACGATGAATATCTCGGGGCTGCCGGGTATGTGGATCGTATCTTGAGAGGCGAAAAGCCGGCCGAACTGCCGGTGCAGGCGCCAACAAGGTATGAACTGGTGATCAACCTGAAAACCGCGAAGGCGATCAGCCTTGCGGTGCCGCAGTCATTGGTTACCCGCGCTAACGAGGTGATCGAATGACCGCTTGCGGCCCGAAGCGGCGGCCGAGGGATGTCCGCTATTCCGCCGCTGTCAGGGGATAAGCAGACATGCGGCGAACGGGTCAGAGGCGACGCTCGTGACCCATAGCGGACCCATATCGATTTTGCTCGGCCCTAAGCGCGCCCCTTTGCGTGATACCGGCCATTGGCTTCGACCTCGCCACCTTTTCCGTACATGTTGCGTGGCCGCGCCCAGTCGGTCAGCGAATGATTGGGACCGGTCTCGTTGCGGCCCTTCGGCATGGTGTCGAGAACTCCATAAATTCCCATAACTTCTTCACCGCCCCGGCCATAGGCCGAATACGTGTGGAAGACGTCACCAGCGTCATTCTTGTAGAAAACGCTTCGGCCCGAAAGGTCTTGGATATCTCGCGTCCAATCCGGAGCTTGCTGAAAGTTGTATTGCGCGCGCCCCGCTGCGACATCCTCCGGCCGGAACGAGACATTGAACTCATAGTTGAAATCGCTGTGGAACGAAGAGACCCACAGGAATTTCCATCCCATTCGTTCGCGAACGGCTTCGATTTCTTTGATCGGAGCGCGAGCGACGACCGCGAAGGTTACGTCGTGGTTTTCAAGGTGCGGTAGTAGGTCGGTCATGTGATCTACCTGAAGCGAGCATCCTACGCATTGATGCTGCGCAGCAGGCGCCATCATGAAATGCTTGATGTAAAGTTGGCTCCGACCCTGGAACAGATCGGACAGACTTAGTTTTCCGTCCGGAGCATCGAAGATATATTCTTTCTCGACGCGAACCCATGGCAGGCGCAAGCGCTCGGCGGACACAAGATCACGATGCTTAGTGAGGGCTTTTTCCTGCTTGAGCAGCACAACTCTCCGCTTGAGCCATTCCTCGCGGGACACGACTTCATGTTGCATTTTGGCCTCCGTTCGTCGCGCTCATATGACGTGTGAAGACTCACCAATCCGACGATGCCTGCGAAATAATTCCACGCCGCTCCACTCTGGGGAACTCAGCGCTTGGATCCGACTATATTGGTCTGCAGCGATATCCGCTTCCCATGACAAAAGGTCCGGAATGAAGGATCAGCCAACTACCGCTTCTGGCCCAGGCGGCCGTTGAGGGGTGTCTTGCCACGAGTTGCATTCGAGCAACACTGTTTGAAAAAATCGATGACCTGCAGTTCCCGCCCTTGGACGGTCATATCGTGATCCGAGGGTTCAGCGGCGTCGCATCCTTGGCAGTTCAATCTGGCTCAGGTGGAGCGTTGGGAGGCTACGGTCATGAACCCGCGGCGATTGGCGATGGTGCTGGCGCTAACCGTAGTTCTCGCGGGTTGCGTTGTCGTCTGGGTTGCTGGCTTCGGTTCGGCCGGCATCGAAGACACCGCTGCACGGCCGAGCGTCGCAACGCCGAATGCGAGGGTTGTTGATGCATTCAGGGCCATCCCGCTAAACGTGACGACGGTGCTGACAAACGTCGGCGCGGCGTTCCCGGCCCCGGTCATCGAGGCGAAATTCGATACAAGATCATCGGCTAATGCGATTGTTGCGGCGGAGTTCGGCGCCGCGGCGCCGGACGCGGTGTTGCCGTCCGATGTGACCAGTTCGCTGCGGCAAGGGCTAATGTTGCAGGCCCTCGCCAGCCTTGACGCTGCGCCGCCCAAGAACGAGGCAACATCACAGCAGGACCGTCCGCCCGCTGCTTCGCCCAATCAGGACGAAGGCGAGCTGCCGTATCTAAAGTACTACGTCTACTCGGAAACTCCCCCGCCGGAGAAGCCTGCGAAGATCGCCTTGGCGGCATTGAGCGACGTTCCGCTCGGAACGCCGGTCCAGGAGATCGAACGCGCGGCCAACGCATTCGGTGTCGATACCAATTTCATGAAGGCGGTTGCCAAAATCGAATCCGATTTTAATCCCAAGGAACGGACCGGCTCTTACATAGGTCTGTTCCAGCTGAGCAAGTCTGAGTTTAGTGAATACGGGTCGGGCGACATCCTCAATTCTCGCGACAATGCTATGGCTGCCGCCTACAAGTTCGTCACCGAGGCTGCGCTATTCGAAGTAGTGACGCACGAGAAGCTGACGTTCGCCAATCTCTATCTGATCCACCAGCAGGGCTGGGAAGGAGCCGCCGAACACGTCAGCCATCCGCAGCAGATTGCCTGGAAGTCGATGTGCGCGACCCACGAGGGCATGGCAAAGGGCGAGGGATGGTGCAAGCGCGCCATCTGGGGCAACACGCTGCCGGCGGTCAAACGCGAATGGAAGTCGGTCGATCGCCTCACGTCGGGCGCGTTCGTAGCGATGTGGCGGGACCGCGTCGAGACGCTCTATGCCCGCTATACAGCGCCATCGCTGCGGCGGCCGGAAGCTTGAGGTGGAACAGTTTGCGACTGCCGACACACACACGCATGTGCCACAAATCGTCTGATCGGGAGAAGGTGTGTCGGCAATCTGGGAATCCAATTTCCGACGCCGGAGCAGGTTTGCGTTCCGCTTAGAGACCGCGCGGTTGCTCGGCCCCGGCGGTCGCCAAAGTGGGCATATCTGCGAGACTTTCAGCTACTCGGCAGGGGCTTATTCCGAGGGCTGAACGACAGCTACACAGGGAGGATCGCGATGTTCTTCTTTCAAGAGGGCTTCACTTATCGAAATTTCCTGATGGATATGATTGCGGTGTTCGCATTTGTCGTATGGTTCTGGCTTCTCGTCGTAATCTACGGCGACCTATTCAGGCGTCACGACATCTCCGGTTGGGGTAGAGCGCTATGGGTGATAGCGCTGGTTCTATTCTCCTACCTCGGCATCCTTGCCTACCTGATCACCCAAGAAAGAGGCATGGCCGAGCGTAACGCTCAGCAGGCTCAACAGGCACGCGATGAATTGCGACGCGAGCCGATGGGACACAGCTTCCAACCTCTGGACGCTTCGTGACCGACGACAGCGGCTCGATCCGGGAAGCCGTCATATGCGGCGCAGGAATTGCATACCTGCTTCATGTCACGGTCGCGAAGGATCTTGCCGAGGGACGACTGGTCGAGCTCCTTCCGGATCTCAGATTTCCAACAATGCCGGTCTTCGCGGTGCATGCCTTCGGTCGCCAACTCCCCGTGCGAGCGAAGCTCTTCATTGATTCCCTGGCTGAACGGATGTGCGGGGGTGTCGGTCGAACGCGCATCAGCATTCTCGGGATGTTCTCAGGGACCGCTTTCTCGCCCCCCGTCGTCGGCGCGATGCGCAGGATTGTCGCCCATGTGGCGCCGGCACCGGGCCGCCGCCATGACCCCACGATTTCGCCATACGCATCGTGTTGTTCGTCCGCACGACCCTTCCCGTCAGGCTAGCCTTCGGAAACATAGATATGGGCGGTGATTTCATTGGCCGCTGGCGTGCGGGTAGCGGCAGGAGAACGGCACGGCAAGAGAAACCCGGACGGTACAGCGCGAAGGTGCTTGCTTGCGGCTCATTGCTGCTCTCGTGTGTCATCGTCGCTGGCATGGCGACGCAAACGGCATTGGCGGAAATAGCCGCGCCGGCCGCGACACGCGTCGCTGATAACGAAAAACAGCAGGGAGAGCCTGGCGTCGCGCAACCATCCCAGACGCAGAAGTCGGAACCCGAAACAGTCCTGCGACAGCCTGAGGTGCAGAAGCCAGCGCCGGAAGCTGCCGTTCAAATGCCAGAAGCACGGAAATCGAGCCACGAGGTCAAGGATTTGCCTGTACCACAACTCGTCTTGCCGGGCGATCTGGCCAAGAAGATCGGCCAGAAGATCTGGCTGAATGAAACGGGCGGAAAAAGTGATGCGATCACGTCATGGAATGCGAACGAGGAATTCGCTTCCCTAGGCATCGGTCATTTCATCTGGTTTCCTGTCGGCAAGTGGCTGCCTTTCGAGGAGAGCTTTCCGGCCCTGCTCGAATTCATGCGCAAGAAGAACGTGCATTTGCCCGCCTGGCTGGACCAGACGCAGATTCCGGCCAACCCGTGGACAAGCCGGGCTGAGTTCAGGAAGAACTCCAACTCACCGCAGATGAAAGAGTTGAGGCAGTTTCTGCTCGACACCGTGGCGGAGCAGACGCAATTCATGGTGGCGCGGGCGCAAGGTGCGATGGAGAAGATCCTCAAGACGACGCCCGACGGCACGGAGCGCGAACATATCGTCATCCAGTTCACGCGCGTCATTCGCGCCTCCGAGGATTTTTATCCGCTGATCGACTACATCAACTTCAAGGGCGAGGGCACCAACCCGAACGAAGCCGCCATGGACAGTGAGACCGGGCGGAGGCAGGGTTGGGGTCTCAAGCAGGTGCTGCTTAAGATGAACGGCGATACCAGCGATCAGAAGGCCGTGCGCGCCGAATTCGCCGATGCGGCGCAGTTCGTCCTGCAGCAGAGGGTTCGCAACCTTCCATCCAACCGTGTCTTCGAGGTCGGCTGGCTGCGCCGCGTCGCGACCTACCGCCGCCCGATCGCGGATCCGGAATCGAGCCCCAAACGGGCTCTGAGGAAATCGTTGCGAGTGACGGCGGCTCAATAGCTTTCCTATGAAGGGGACAGTCGCCGTTTTTGCGTATGCGTGAGGCTGCTTGTCCCGCGACGTTCGTCAGGCAATCGCGGGTTGCGCCTCGCCTGACGAAATTTTGAAAAAGAGGAAACCGGATGAAATTGCTAAACCGGAAGAGCTTCCGCTCCCTCAAGTAATTAGTACTCCGAAGAAAGTTCCTCCAGAAGTCCACGCTAAGAAGGTCGCTCCAAAATCACCTGTGAAGAAGGCACGCGCCCAACGAAGGCGACAAAGGCCAAAAAACGCAAGCGCAAGAAATAGAGCGCTCGGAACGGCACCAGTGTCGTACCAGAAAAAAACTGACCGAAACGCAATGAACGCGATCAAACTCCAACGAAAATCACGTAAGACTAACGAAGTCGACCGTTATCCTGCTGCTCATAACGGTCTGGGCGCAGCTTCGAGTGCCGTCCGATAATGACGAAATCAATGGCGAGACAGGACTCGTTTGGACCGCGATGGACCTTTCGCCCCAAATACGCGGGTTGAAGATTCGACCGGCAAGCTGCTCTTCTTTTCCTTCGCTGTCGCATCCAATCGTACGATGAGCTGATAGCGTTCATTCCATTTTGGCCTCGCCTGAGCATGATGCTCGGGATGATCAACGCTTCCGGCATTTGCCCGATAGGTAACAGCACAAGAGCGTGTGCTGCGGCTATGGTGACATTGCAGAGCTCGCCAACGAAAGCCTCACGGCACCGCTCAATGTTGAAATGATCGAGCAGGAGCCCGGCTCCCGATGACCAACTCGCCGCGCCAGTTATCCCCGGAAAGGCCTGGCGCGGCCGCTTTGGCCGTTGCGCGCGCCCTTGCATTGCTGCACGCAAGGCAGGATCATGCGGCCGAGCTCGCCCGCCGGTCCGAGCTGGAGGCAACGGCAGATGATCCGCGCAGCCATTTACGCCCGCTTCTCGTCCGATCGTCAGAACGATAGATCCGTCGACGATCAGATCGCGTCCTGCCGCGAGCTCTGCGCCCGCGAAGGCTTTGGGGTCGTGCTGACCTTCTGCGATCGCGAGATCTCCGGCGCCTCGACCGTCAATCGTCCCGGCTTCTAGGACTTGATGCGAGCAGCCGAAGCGCTCCGCTTCGACGTCATCGTCGCCAAGGACGTCGATCGCATTTCGCGCGACCAGGGCGATTGGCATACCGCACGCAAGCGGCTCGACTTCCTCGGCATCGCGATCCACACGGCGAGCGGCAAGGTGGGCAAGCTCGATGGCGCCCTGCGCGCGCTCATGGGCGAGATGTTTCTCGAGAACCTGGTCGTCCACACCCGCCGCGGCCTCGAGAGCGTGATCCGCGACGGTCGCCACGCCGGGGGCCGCGCCTACGGCTATCGGGCGATCGCAGGCAAACCAGGCGAGCTCGAGATCGACCAGGCCGAAGCCGAGATCGTGCGGAGGTTGCGAGTTTGTCGAGGGCAAGACGCCGCGCGAGATCGCCGCGGGCCTCAATGCCGACGCTATCAAACCCCCGCGGCAAGAATTGGAACGCGTCGACGATCAACGGCAATGTCGCACGCGGCCACGGTATGCTGATCAACGAGCTCTATGCGGGCCGCATCGTCTGGAACAAGGTCCGCATGATCAAGGATCCTACGACCGGAAGGCGCGTGCCACGCCCGAACCGCAAAGACCAATATCGCAGCGTCGACGCGCCGCACTTGGCGATCATTGAGGACGCGACGTTCAAGGCCGCACAGATGATCAAGGCCGGCCGCAGTCACCAGGGCGCCTCGCAATCTCGCAGGGGCTGTCCGGCCCTTGTCAGGCCTGCTGCGCTGTGGATACTGCGGCGCCGGTATGTCGGCGATCGGCGCGCAGAGGAAGGGGAAGCCTCACCGCATGCAGTGCTCGGCATTCCGCGAGAGCGGCGTCTGCTGCAACGGCCGCAAGGTTTCGCGCCAGGCGATCGAGACCCTGGTGTTTGAAGGCTTGCGCGACGAGCTCGCCAATCCCAAGGCTATCGCCGAATATGTCCGCACCTACAACGCTGAGCGCCGGCGCTTAGCCAAGGAGAGTGGCGACCGCGAGAAGCATCTGCAGCGCCGCAACGGCGAGCTCGACCGCGAGATCGATCGCCTGATCACGAACATTGCGAAGGGCGCGGATTTCGACACCTACAACCCGAAGGTCAACGAGCTCGCGGCCGAACGCAAGCGCGTCAAGGCCGAGCTCGCACAGATCGCGGCCGCTTCCGAGATCGTCACCGTGCACCCGGCGGCGATCGAGCGCTATCTCGCCGACATCAGGCGCCTAGCCGAGGTCGCCGCAGAGGCTGCGGAAATCGACGAGCCCGAGCTCGTCGCAACGCTGCGCCAGCTGGTCCAAGCCGTCATCGTTCATGCGCCGCCGGGGACCGACGAACTCGCAATCGAGATCAAGGCATCCTTGTCGGAATTGACGTTGCCAGGACCGTTGCTGAAACGTTCGAGTGGGGGGTGACAGGTGCTAGCGGGGGTCCGCTACATCGCTAAACCCACTATTTCGGAAGCCCTGTTCTCTTATCGGCGAGCAGCGCAATTGGCCTAACGGCGCTTTGATAGTCGTCCAAAAGCCGCCTTCTTTGCGCTATCGAACTACGATTCGAACGGTAGCCGAGCGAGTTCAAGTCCTGGAGGTGCAGCACCCAATCTCTGCGAAATGGGTTCTCCAAAATCTTTCTGCTCGATCGCTTCCTCCGACTGAATGCGCTAGTCGCGCTGATCCGGCAGCATTGACTGATTGCTGTTTGCTGTTGAGGTATTGTTGACGAGCGAGCCTCGGCAGGCGATCAGCGGCAAATGTTCCGCAAAGGCTGAAAGCTCGTGGTGCGCACGACAAACATCGGCGTATGATCCCCACCATGTCAAGGTAGTCCGGAACACCAATTCTCGTGTGAAATCAAAACGAAGGGGTCGGTAGAAGTGCAAATCCGAGCATGAACGGAGCTAGAACGAAGCGGATTTGCTGTTGACGTGCTGTTGACCGGGTCGACCGTCAGCTCTGGCCGTTCTGATGTGCTTCTGAGGTAATCACCACCGGAGTTTGCGCTGTCGGGTTTGCGGCGCGCTCTGATTGGCCCTCATCGCAGCGAGGTATGCGGACCCGAGCACGGACTCATTATGCTCAGCGCGAGCTATTCTGGGTTTCCCGAGGCGGACATTCCTCTACCATGGGACGGTAACTTCGTCCGACCGGCGGGACGCTCCGACAAAGAGCCCATTTCACGTGGCGCTCAAGGGAGAAGAGATCCATGAAGATTGCCAAGATTCGTCTCCGGAGGCTGACCGGCACGATGGAAACTAACGGGCCGTTCTGGGAAGAGCGGCTGCTGCGCCCGATTGACATCTATCCGGAATACCGACGCGCTGGGCGCACCGAGGGGGGCGAACAAGTCGACGACAAGCATCTGCGCTTGGTGCAATATTTCCTCGATATCGAAACCGACGAAGGCATCGTTGGCCGCGCCGGGCCGGTAGGGGCCGATGCCGCACGGCTGGTGCTCACTCAGCTGGCTCCGATCATCGTCAGCAAGGACCCGCGCGCCATCGAACTCTTGTGGGATCAGATGCATCGTCTGCAGGTGCACGGTCGCCAGGGCGATGCGATGATCGCCATCTCGGCGGTTGATTGCGCGCTGTGGGACATCCTTGCCCTGTCGCTGAACGCGCCTGCCTGGCGCCTGCTTGGCGGACCGACGCGGACCGAGATTCCCGCCTATGTCAGCATGCTGGGTTACGTGGTCGAGGATCTCGGCAAGGTGCGCGAGCGCGCCATGCGCTACAAGGAAATGGGCTTCTCCGCGCAGAAATGGTTCATCCGGCACGGGCCGGCGAGCGGCAACGAAGGCATGAAGCTCAATGTCGGAATGGTCCGCACCCTGCGCGAATCCCTAGGCGATGATTACGACATCATGATCGACTGCTGGCAGAGCCTGAATTTCGACTACGCCGTCGATTTCGCGTCGCGCATCGAAGAGTACCGGCCGCGCTGGCTCGAAGAGTGCTTCATGCCCGATCGTATCGACAGCTACGTCAAACTAAAGGCCAAGACCCGCATCCCGCTCTCAGGCGCCGAGCACGAATACACGCGCTGGGGATTCAAGCGCTTCGTGGAGAAGGACGCGCTCGATATCCTTCAGCCCGATCCCTATTGGTGCGGCGGCCTGAGCGAAACGATGAAGATCGCCGCCTACGCCACCGTGCATGATCTAATCATTATTCCACACGGCCATTCGACGCCGCTCAATATCCACTTCTCGGCAGCGCAGTCGCCGATCCATACGCCCTATCAGGAATATCTGACAAAGTGGAACGACGTGAATCAGCACTTCCTGAAGAATCCGCTGAAGCCCGTGAAGGGCCTGCTGCAAATTCCGACCGCGTCGGGCATCAACATGGAGCTCGATACCGCGAAGATCGAAAAGGAGGAGGAGATGCGCGTCTGAGAAGCCGCCGAAGACCTTTGCGACCCGTTGTCCCAACTCACGCGCCTGGCAAGTTTGCCGACGCGCTACGACCTACAGGTTCGTCCACCGTTCCAATTTTTTGACCACACGGGAGGAGAATCGGCGTGTCTCAGGTCAAAGAAGCCCGATCCGTAGCTGCACTCGCGCCGGCTCTGTCGCCGAAAGCACCACCAATATCCACTTTACCCGATTTCAAGAATTCTAAAAAGCTCATCCCGCGGTAACGTAACGTCTGCTGACTGCTCAGCAGCGTGGCGAATTCACGTGTGCCCTTTGGCGTGCTAGTATTCATTACGTTCCGCAGGCGTGTAAAAGCGCGCACGGCGTGCTCTGCATTATTGTTGTTCCAGGGTACGCCGTCGTAGTCGAGGAATGTAAACAGCTTATCCTTGTTGTTTTCAATTCGCTTCGTGAGCGCCAGTCCAGCTTCCGTTGCGCATTTCATGCCAACGACGTGCTCGATAAACCCCATGGCCGACTGCTTGTGCTTGGCTAAATATCGCGCCTTAAGGCCGTACGCGTCTATCGTCTCGACGATTTCGCGAAGCAGCGAGCCAAATCGGCTGGCAATCTCCTTCAGATCGCTATCGAACGGGTTGTGTGTACCGAAAACCTCAAATCCGACTATCCGGCGCGGAGCCCGACTTGCGGCCGTCGAGCGCGTTGAGCTCGGGGCGCCTTCGCCGATCGAATGGCAGGCCTTGCATATTGAACGTGGTCTTGCCGGCGGCCGTGTCCTGCGCCAACGCGCCCGATGCCGCAGCTATTGAGGTAACGACAACCAGCGCGCTCAAGACTAGTTTGTTCATGAGGTGCTCTTCATTTTTTTGGGAGATAATCTTGCGGCCGTGTGTGGCGTAGCCGGCTCGCGCGGGACAAGCCACGAAACGCCCGCACGTTTCATGACGGTGACGGCTCGTAGATTTCGATTACGATGTCGGCGCGCACCTCGTGAAACCTTGCCGCGAGTGGAGCTCCCCTTGAACGAATAGTATTGTTTCAGGGGGGCAAGGAATGATGAACGGTTCGTCGTGGCTTGGCTCATCGATGTGATAGAGAAAGCCGAGTTCCTGCAGCGTCTCCAGAATATGGATGGAGTTGCGCGTGCTGGCGAATTCGCAAGGCACAGAAGGTCGGCAGAGCCAGCTGTTGGGATTTTACTTCCGGGCCTATCGTGCTTTGTTGCCTCCACACGCACCGGATATGCTAACCGTCCGAATACAGGTAATTGACGGTACAGTGTCAGACTCTCAGCCTTGTCGGCTGCTCACTTCCCTCCCCCGGCGTTACCCGGCTTCAGCGGTACTACGAACCTCTCCGCATCCCCAAGGCGCCCGGCCTGTCCCTCGCGGGCGTCCGGTTGATCATCCCTGACCACGCCTTGGGGCCTCCCCTGTTGCGTACGCTTTCCTTGTGTACATGCTGTCGCCACTACCCCGGCGCAGCGGCTGGGCGTACTCTTGCTCTACTTCACCCAGCCGTATCAGCCTTCCCCGAAAGGGTCGTCGGGTCGACCTGCGCATTGTCCTTTTCGAGGCTTGCTCGGCGTTCACTCGCGTTACGGCCTGCACACTCGCGCTGTCACCAATTCGTGACACGCATTCCGAAGGCTTCAGCTATTTCGTCACCTCCATAGCTGCTCCGGCTGCTTCCGGCTGGAGCGGTTGCCGGGTGCGACTTACACCCACTGGACAGCGCCGCCTTTTCACGGCGCACACCCGTAGCGGACATAGGGACGGACTGTTTCCGGGGGAGACCGACCTAGGGAAGTAAACCGCCACTTCCGCCAATTATCACAGCCTGAAATTTTCGAACCTAGCCGACCGCGCCAGCGTTCGAAAATTGCTAGCACGCAACAATTTCGCACCTCGTGAACAAAAAAGTTTGACGTGGTGAACTTTCTCTGCGCTTAGATGCTGACGTTCGTCGCGGGTGAATTGCCCGCACTCTTGAGGACCGTAATGCGCAACGCACGCACACACATCGCAGAGATTGCCGCCCGCGTCCGGCCGCTTATGCGGCTGGCCGATTGGTCGTGCGTGTCCGTGATGATGCGGAATTTTCAGCTCGAAGCTGGGCTGATCCGCAAAGCAAGAGTGTAACTCTCGGCGCAGGGCCGCTCCCTCCCGCCGAACCGGCAGGAGGGCAAGATGAACGCCCGCAACGACGTCAAGAGACCATCCGATCAGAGCCTGGACGCGAGGCTTGTGCTGGCAGCGATTCAACTGCGATTTGCCGCGCGGGTTGATTTTCTCGTGGCTCGGTGGCTCCAGCGCTGCGCCACGAACGTCGAGGCCGCACAACGGTTGTTCAAGACCGAGCGGAAGCCCACAAGTGAGTTCGGGATGACGTGAGCGTTGTTGTTTCATCTACACGTTGAGACGAACTCTTCACGAACTGGACCTGCTTATGCGGGCAGCAGACCTCTGGATTTCCGAGCTCGGCCTTCAGTTGAGGTGGCGATCGAGAAACTGGTGCAGGCGGTGATCTGCATTGTCCGCTGCCTCGCCGTTGTATTCCAGCCAGTGATCAAACATCGTCCTGCCGGGCTGGAGGTACGCGTAATAGAATCCATGGTGCGCGCCGGGATAGACAATTAGCTCGACAGGCGGCCCGTCGTCGCCCGAGCCGGCGATTTTATTGGAGCAGTCTGCCGCCGGCGTCCAATCGTCGAGGGCCCCAATGAAGATGAGCGTGGCGATCCCCGGACGCCCCTCTGCCTGCTTGCAGGGAGGGTAGAACGCAGCCGCCGCCCGGAACCGCAAGTTGCCTTCAGGGACCAACTGTTCGAACGAATTGGTCTCCGCCACGGAGAGGGTAACCCTGGCGCCTGCCGAGAAGCCGACCACGGCCACGCGTTGTGGATCGACGAAGGTTTGGCGCGCCAGGAAGGCGAGAGCCCCGTAGGCATCCGGCCTGCGCCTGACGAAGGTGGCGAACGCGCTCGATGTGCATGCGTGATCTATGCCACGACGCGTTGCATAGCTGTCGACGAGCAGGAACCTTGCGCCAGTTCTACCGTTGATGACCGAGACCGATTCCGAGCTTCAGAGCCTTCTGTCTCAATGAGCCCTCAGAGCGCTTCATCAACTTCGCTAGTTTCGATACTGGTGTTCTGGCTTTCGAATGCATCTTCAATAGTTTGATATCAGATGCCTCATATTCCTTGCGGGTGATTTTCCTCTTTGCTGCTTTCTTGGCCACTTCGATCTCCAACTGATACGTCGCGGCTTGATACCACGATCGCGTTCATTATCAAGCGAACTGATGCGAACAGACGATTGTCAGCACCCACTGATCTTGTCGCTTGGCCAGGAACCGCTTCGCCTTCCATAAGAGGGAAGTTAGTAATTTGGGCCTGCAAATGTACCGGCGCTTGATGGGAGTTCCTAGCGCTCCGGTCTCGTATGTACATCGTCGTGTGTGATTAAATTATCGGATCAACGCCTTCCGGTCTTAAATTCGCGCACGGCTCTCGCGTGAGCTGTTGTCGCGAATCGATTTTGACGCGCGGAAACATGAACCAAATCCATGCCACGACCTGAAGCGCGAGGTTGAGAGCGAAGGCGGTCTGGTAAGCGACTTCCGGATAATGTCCGGCTTGAGGCGTCCAATGCTGAAGCACGACGCCGGTCGCATATTGCACAACGAACGCTACAGCCCAATCCGCGATGACGAAAAGCTTATCAGTGCTCAACTGAATCCGTTTTGTCCGAAACCTTATCAGTCGACGAACTGACTCCATTTCGTATGATCAGTCGCAACTGACTCCATTTCTGCTCTTGCTAGCCAGTCTCCGAAATGGGCGCATTTCTGCACTTTTCAGCCGGACAAGACCGAACACGGTTCGACTCCCAGAAGCGGCGCCCCAAGCCGAACACGACTTGGACCCGATCACGTTTGATTGCCTCACGCATGCCATGACGAAGCGAGCGTATTCTGCAAGCCCGTATCATCGGGAATCGAGTGAGGCGGCGGGGTTCCTGGGAATGTCGCCAGAGGTTTCTACAAGGAACCTACGGTCACCATCATCCCGACTACCTGCCTGCAGGGTGTGGCGGCCATCGGTCGAAAAAGCCGGTACGTTTCTGGTGTTGAATCTGGTGTTGACTTGGGAACTGGCGACGATCAAAACAAAAAGCCCAATGATTACTGGTCAGGATTCGAACCTGCGATCAATTCGCTCACGAGTTGCGTCTGGGCCGGGTCTTCGCCGCTCGCGAAGCGACTTTCGCATCTCCCTTTCGACTCTCGGCCTGTGATTTGAAGCGCTCGATAAGCCATGTTGCCGCCGGCCCTGGCGGCGTATCGGAACGATAGATTGCTTCGAGACTGTAGATCCCGCCTTTTGTGTCCGGCAGATCAAGCTGAACAAGGCGGCCTGCTTTGATATCGTCTTCAACCATCGGCGCCGGCATGTTGCCCCAGCCGATCCCTTCCTTCAGCAACATGTGCTTGGACCCCAAGTCCGCCAATCTCCAGGTGCGGGGGCTGATCACGGCAAAGTCGATCTTGCCTGTAAGCGGCGATCGATCCGTCAGCACCAATTGAATATGTTCGCGTCCGGCGCCGGGCCGGTTGCGTCCTCTTGCGAGCGGATGGTCCGGCGTCGCGACGGGAATTAGCACAACGTTGCCAACGCCTATTCGCTCGACGCCAGCAACCCCCGCATCACCCGGGAGCGGCCCGCTCACGCCGATACCAGCGGTTCCATCAAGAACGAGTTGCGTTACCCCGCCCAGAGCTTCCATTTGGAGCCGCAGCCCGACCGTTGGGAACTCTGCACGAAACGACTTGAGCGCATCGACGACGCGCGAGGCCGGCAACATGACATCCAGCGCGAGGTGAACTTCCGACTCTAACCCTTGAAGGAGCCCTTTCACCTTGGCTCTAAGACCGTCAACTCCGCCATATATCGTGCGGGCCTCGGCCAAAACCGTTCGTCCGGAATCAGTCAGCTGAGGTTTTCGCGTCAACTCTCGATCGAATAAGGACACCCCTAGCTGCGCTTCGAGGTTGGCGATCGAGTAGCTGACAACCGAGGTCGCTCGGTTAAGCTTTCGTGCTGCGGCAGCAAAGCTTCCTGTGTCGACGACAGTAAGGAAGACCCTCAGTTGATTCCAATGTCGGCGTACCTGGCTCGGAGCTCATTTCTATTCTTTCGAACGTTTCGATCGACATTACACCAGTTTTCTCGAACGGTAAGCCACCTTAGTTTTCGTCGTATGCCGACCAATCAACTGAGGAGTAACGACGGTGACGAGCTATTCAATCATTGGCGCAGGCGCTATCGGCACCGCGCTCGCGCAGCAGTTCTCGCGCAAGAACATCAGGGCCAAGATTGCGAACACGCGGGGCCGTGAATCCCTTTCCGACTTGACGGCCGACCTTGGTGGCCGCCTCTCGACTGAGGTCGTTGCTGAGGCTGTGCCTGGCGCTCGTGTCGTGAATGGCTTTAATACCTTACCGGCGGCCGCACTTGCGCGAGTTCCAGACGATCATGGACGTCGCATCATATTCCTCTCCGGCAATAACAGCCGGCCAATGCCGAAGTCGCCGCTCTCGCGAACGCACTCGGGTATGCGCCGATCGTCCTTGGATCCCTCAACGACGGCAAATCCGCGCAATTCGGTGGCGCGCTGATGGTCCACGACCTGGCTAGCCACGACTGATCGCTCAACTCCCATCGACATTCGCCGCGCAAACAATTCAATTGGAGCTTCACAATGAGCAAAGTGCTCGTTCTCTACTACTCCTCGTATGGCCACGTCGAGCAGATGGCTCAGGCAATCGCTGACGGCGCGCGCAGCGGAGGCGCGCAGGTCGACATCAAGCGCGTTCCCGAAACAGTCCCTGAAGCGATCGCCAAGAGCGCTCACTTCAAACTGGACCAGAAAGCGCCCGTTGCAGACGTGACCGAACTCGCCGACTACGACGCGATCATTGTCGGGACCGGCACGCGGTTCGGACGCATGTCATCGCAAATGGCATCCTTCCTCGATCAGGCAGGCGGGCTGTGGGCGCGCGGCGCTCTCCATGGCAAGGTCGGTGCGGCTTTTGCGTCAACCGCGACTCAACACGGCGGCCAGGAAACGACTCTATTCTCGATCATCATCAACTTGCTGCACTTCGGTATGACCATCGTCGGACTTCCATACAGCCACCAAGGGCAGATGACCTTGAGCGAAATCGTCGGCGGCGCCCCTTATGGAGCGACAACCATCGCCGGCGGCGATGGCTCGCGCCAACCCACCGAGATCGAATTGGCGGGCGCCCGTCACCAGGGCGAGCTGGTCGCCAAGACGGCGAACAAGCTTTTTGGTTGAGAACAGGCGACCGCGTCGTGCGCCGTCACCGGTTTGGTGGCGGCCACTCGATGTAGATTCTTCAGCGGCAAGGAAAGGCTACTCACATGTCAGGAAATGGCGTCAGCGAGGCCGCAAAGGCGGTCGTTCGTCGCAATACAGACGAGGTCCAGAGCAAAGGCAACTTCGACCTTTTCGAAGAGCTCTTTGCCGACGACTTTCTCGATCATACACCGCAGCCCGGCGGAACGCCGGACAAGAGCGGAGCGCGCAAGCTTTATCAAGCGTTACGGGCGGCGTTTCCCGACTTTCATGCCACCATCCACTGGCAGACCGCTGACGTCGATGTGGTCACAACATTCAAGACGTATCACGGCACTCACAAAGGGGCATTCCTGGGTATTCCGGCAACGGGCAAGAAGATCCAGTTCGAAACGGTCGATGCCATGCGTGTCCAGAACGGCAAGATCACCGAGCATTGGGGTGTCGCGAAAGCTCATGATTTCCCGTTTCCATATCTCCACGACAAGACCCAGACAGTCGCTCGAGCGTATGGAGCGGTCTGTACGCCGGACTTCTTCAGTTACAATGCCGACTGCAAGCTCAAGTATCGCGGCCGGCTCGACGAAGGCCGCACAACTCCGCCTCGCGCGGGGGCGCCCCGAGAGCTTGTCGAGGCCATGCGGGCGATTGCAACCACCGGTGTGGCGCCGGCTGACCAAAAGGCGTCTATTGGCTGCTCGATCAAATGGAAGGACGAATAAAGCCGAGCCCTGTACGAAGCGCGCCTCTGGCTACAAAAAACGACCTGTTTGTACGTCGGCTACTCTTCTGCCGTTACGGCCGCGCAGGCGAGACATCTTTCAAAAAAATAGAGTCGCTGCTCAGGGTGAAGCGGAGGGGAGCTAGCAGATAAGGCCGGCTGACCGGATCGAAAATGACCCGAAGCGGTCCCTCCAAGCCAGCTGGCGAGCCCGCGCTCGAATGTTTTCCACCGCTCTGGAGCTTTAGGTCGGAGCGATGGATAGATCAATGTCAGCCCATGTGCCGCCCGGCGAGGGTAAGGGGCACTGCTTGCACTGGCGAACTTTATTTTGCGCGTTCGATAATTTAGTCACATGGTGCGTCGGCCAGCGAGCGCGGCGACTACTAAGGTTGATTGCGATGGGCAGTGTACTGGAGCTTCCGTCGACCAAATCCCGCTTGGCGCAGCGGCATCAAGGTCTTCGCAAGCTCTCACCCGATCTCATCAGCAAGGCAAAGGATGAGACCGCCACGCAGGTCACTGACAAAGCCAGTAGACCGGAAAGGGCGAAGGCGAGGCCAAATCGTTGCCGATGACCCATCTTGAACCTCGATGGGGCGTGAAACTCAGTAAGTCATGTTGCGGCCGGCGTCGATGCGGCGGAGACCAGCCCATGCACTGCTGCACCTCGCCCGGCACATTATAGTCGCGCATGACAGTGCGGCTGTCGCGCAGGCCACAGGCCTCTCGCTGCACCACGAACATCCAGAGAGCGTGACCGGCCTCCGTCACCAGGGTGCGCCGTGCCTGCTGCGCCAATGCCGGCTCGCCCGAGCGCGGATGGGCGGCATCGAACGCCCGCAGCCTTGCGAGAGCCTCTTCCAGCGCTCACCCCATTCGTCCGAGCGCAGCGGCCTGCTCCTGAGCGATCTCATAGTCGAGAACGTCGACGGGAGTGCGATGAAGGCGAAAATCGCGGGACATGGGTTATGTATAGCGCCACATGGGACACATGCGCAACGATGCGCCCTGCTCCAGCGCCTTCTGGCTTTGTCGTCGGGCGGTTGTCGATGGGCCTTCTGGGCTCTGTTGACCCTGAGCCGCCATTGACTGAGTAGCAGGCCGTCTTGTCCGGTAAAGGCGTCTGAGTCCAGGAAGCTGGTCGAGAACGATGCTCACGCAAATCTACGAAATCGCGCCCCCTGCGGAAGCCGAGGCGATATCGGCAATCGGCGTAGATCATATCGGAGTGCTTGTCGGCGACGGTACCTTTCTGCCGTGGCGTTGCTCGTGGCAAGAGGATTCGGCTTCGCGCATCGAGCACGAGATTTCTAACAACCATTTCGCCTTTTGACCCAACCCCGACCATCTTCGCCGTCCTCGTCGCAGCTCGCCTGCTAGTGAGTAGAAAGAACAAGCGTCGTCTGGATGAGCAAAGCGCATGTGGGCTGCCCGCTGGGGTGCAGAGACCCGGCTTCAGTCGCCTACTGCAAGCATCAAGAAGACCTGCGGCCACTAACTATCGCTAAAGTCGTAACTCAACGTCGCCGTGATTGCGTGTCCGAAGCTTCCCCCTACACGCGTCCATTGGAGAACGTACAACAATTTGCTTGCGGTGGCGCGTTGCACTCGGGCAACATTCACTGAAGAAAAATGATGTTCTGCAGTTTCAGCCTTGCGCGTTCGAATGGTGATCCGAAGATCAGCGGCGTCGCGTGATTGGCTGTGCAATCTGGTTGAGGTGGAGCCTTCGAAGGTTACGATCATGAACCCGCAGCGATGTGCGACAGTGGCGGCGGCGTTAACGGTGGTCCTCGCGGGTTGGGTTGTCGCCTGGCTTGCGGGCTTCAGTTCGGCCGTCATCGAGAACGCCGGCGCAGCGCCAATCCTGGACCGCCCCGCATCATCTCTCACTACCGATGCCGAGCATGCGAACGCACCGCAGGCAACCGCAATGGGCAACGCCGCTATTGATAGAGCCGAAGTGGCGAGGCCCGCCGAACCGGTGACGGAGACGGCCACCGAGAAGACGGCGGGCTCGGATGAGCAGCAATCGATCAGCGAGGCCGGCTCGACCAATTCCCCGCAGAAGCTGCCGCCCGAAACATCGCCCGTGCAGGCAGCGACAGCGCGCCCGCCTGACATGAGGCCTAACGACGCCGGGGAGGATGTGAGCTCCATCGAAATTGCCGACGAATGCTTGGTCGTGAACATCTGCATCGACCGATACCTGTGGGCGCTCTACCAGCGGGCTCCCAAGGAGGACACCATCAAGGTGGAGGAGCAGATGAAAGTGACAGTCAAGAAGAAGGGCAAAACAAGGACTCTTACCAAAAGCTTCACCAGGCTCGTCGATGAGGATTTCTCGTGGAAGGATCCTAAGGCGGCAGAGAAGGTCGGTATGCCGATGATGGATTACGTGATCGGAGGCATGGATCGAGGCTTCAGGCTGAAGCTCTTTCACGCGCTTCATGCGGCGGAGGAGGTCGGGCTGTCGCCCGGCATAACCAGCGCGTTCCGCGATGACTACCGTCAATCGCTTGCAAGCGGCCTGAGGGCGGCGACTGACAGGTCGTACCATGGCGGGAGCTTCCGCGGCGGCTATGGCCACGGGCTTGCGGCCGATGTCGTGAGCGTCAAAGGCGGGACACGGGACCAGCGATGGACTTCCTCTGAAATCCTCTGGAAATGGATCGATGAACATGGGAAGGAGTTCGGAATCGGGCGACCGTATCTCGACAAAGATCCGGCGCACGTCGCACCGATCGATGGCAAAGAATATACCGATCACCACCGCGGAACGAAAGCTCAATACGCGGGATCGGATATGAAGAAGCGCAACCGGCTAGCTGTGCGGGACGATCACAATGTGGCGAAGCGCCCTAGTACCTCGGCACAGTGATTATGACTCTTTGGGTGTGACGGGATAGGCCCGGCCCATTTTGGCGCGGGCCTTGTCGGTTGTGAACATCCATTTGATGCGAGCGCCGGCGGCGTTTCGTTGCTTCTCCCATTCGGCGACTTCGCTGATGAGGCGGTTGGGGTCGTCGATCCTGCGATCCAGGCATTGGCCGCGCAGCACGCCGATCTCGATCTCGACCATGTCGAGCCAACTGGCATGCTTGGGGGTGTAGTGGAACTCCAGGCGGCTCAAAATTCGTCGGGCTTCGGCAAGCGGGAATGCCTCATAGAGAGAGCCGGCCGAGTGGGTCGTTCCGCGAGTTTATCGCGAAGCGATTTCGTGCTTTGACCCAATGCCGACTTCAAGAGCTTTGTTTTGTCGGTAATGAAGAGGACGTCAGATCGCGCAGTCATGGCGGTTACTTGTGCTCACTATAAGTCCGCCAATAATGTGCGAGCTTCCAGGAGATCGCTCGTTTCCAAGCCCTCGCTAAACCAACCCCGAAGTGGCACGACAAGCATTTCCTCGGCACCGGGAGCAACGCGTAGCCAGTCAAGCCGCCAGCAGCTCGTCGAGCAAAAAAAAGCCCGGCTCAAGGCCGGGCTTTTCGTTCATTGGCGCTTGTCCTGACCGTGGCCTCCGCCACCGCCCGGTCCGCCGCCACCGCGCGGTGCGGCGTTGATGTGCGGCGCGCCGCCGCCGCCCTGCGGCATCGCGGGCGCTGCTGCGCGCGGGGCGGCCGGGGCCGGCATCTGCGCGCGCGCGTTCATCGGTGGGCCACCGCCGCCGCGCGCCGCATTGGGCTGCGTCATGTGGGGCGAGGCACGCTCGATCCGCGGCGCAGCCGCGCGCGGCTCGTCATGACTGCGGGCCATGATCGGCGGCGTCGGCGTGCGGGCGCGGGCCATCGGCTGCTCGCGCACGGCCGCTCTTGCGTTCTCACGCGTCATCGGCGCGTTCTCGCGCGTCATGCGGGTCTGCACCGCCGCGCGTTCGTGCCCTTCGCGCGCGCTACGCGTAGCAATGTCTTTCTCCCTCGTCGCGCGTTCCGTCACACCGGCGCGCGTCCGTTCCTCGACACGGGCAGGCGACCTCTCCTCGACACCGATACGCGCCTTTGCCTCGGGGAGCGCAGCGTCGCGCGCTGCCGCCGCGCGGCCGATCCGGGCCGCCGCGCGGTCGATCGTCAACCGCGTCGCGAAACGCTCATGCGATTGCCAGTAGCCGCTCCAGTAGGCGCGGCGGTGATACCAGGGACGTCCCGCATAGTAGCTCGACCAGTACGAGGTCAGCACGAACGGCACGACGGGAACGTCGATCTCGTCGACATAGTCGGGCAGATAGACGTAGCGGTTGCGGAAGAGATATTCGAGATATTGCGACGATACCCAGCCACGATCGTCCGACCAGCTCACATCGCACCAGGCGGTGCCTCTGAGACACCCATGGATGTTGACACGGGCACCACCGGGAATGCGGTCGACCGTTGGAAAGCCTTCACTGGGCCCTGCCCTCAGGCTGACCGTGGTGGTGGCGATGCCCGGCGCCGCCAGTGCGGCGGTCGGCATCAGCAACACGGCTGCTGCGATAAACAATCCTCTCAGTTTCATGGCAAGTTCCTCCTCATGAGTTGGAACGCCGTAGCGAAACAGGCGTTCCCTGAGGAGTGGTCGTGTTAGCCAAACGATGCAGGCGTCTCGCAGGCGCGAGACGCGGCGCTCTTGTTTGTCATTCCGGGATGCGCCAACGGGTCGGCGCGCAGCGCCGCCCGATGACAGGCTCCGCACGCAGGCCCGCAATCCATTCGGCCGCCGCTTGAAGCTTTGGAGAGGTCAAGGCAAAGAACCCCAAATCAGGACGGAAGATGAGCGATGCTATATTGCCTTCGGTCATCTCGCCATCGGCGACAAGAAGGAAATGGATAAGGCGACGTGGCGTAAACCGCGGGGCATCCGGTTAACACCTACCTGTGGGTGGCGAAATATAAGTCAGGCGGCGATCGGAGTTCTGAAACAGACCGCGGCAATGTGGCTGCCACGCGTGACGGTCAAGCGAGGCTGGAACAGCTGAGGATATGCCGGCGCGTAGCGAGGGGGTCGAGCCGCCGAGCGAACGATGGACTCGATGCGAGTTGTAATACATTTTGTAATCGTGCAGCTTGCGCGCCAAGTCCGCGGCGTTCCAAAAAATACCCGATCAAAGTACTCCCGCCGGATTGTTCCGATGAGACGCTCGACGAACGGATGCGAAACCGGAGCGGACGGAACCGATTTAATTTCCTCGATCTCCAGCACGCGCAAGTTTGCGAGCCAGCGGTGAAAACGAAAGAGTGGATCGATGGACCAGCGCCTTGTGGAATTCGAATAGCGTGGCCGGCTTGAGAATCGCGGATAGCTTCGGAATGCGATGTGGGCTCACAATGAGGGTAGTCAGCCCGAGCACAAGGCGATCGAGCATGGTGAGATTCGGCGCGCGCTGTCGGGAGCGATTGCTGATCAGGAGTTGATGTTTGAGCAAGAGCGATTCAGCTGCGACCTGGCGCGTGCCGCCCGGGCCGAGGAGTTTCGCGAGGGTCACGAGCAGATGGATCGCCAGGAGGAGCAGATCGCGCATGAGTTGAAATTATCATGCCGGCCAATCTGCGCAAGACTGCACCACAGCGGCGATTTATGCCAAAGTTGCCAATTCGCCACCCACAGCAAGATGTTTTGGCCGATGGACCGCCTTGAGAAATCTCCGGTCGTGTAGTCATGAAAAGCCTGAGCAGCAATTCCGCCGGCAAAGCCGAACGCGGCCGCACCCTCGATAATGCACCCATCTTCAAGGCATCTTCCACTAGGGTCGCTCTTCGTGATGGGATTATCGTTCGCGTAGGAATAGCTGTTCAAGCTCTGGGGATCTATAAGTGCTTGTCTCTTCGGATCACCCAGGAAGAGAGGGTCTTCCGAGATGAACTGCCCGCGCGACGAACTTTGATATCGCGCCTCCATCAAAGCGTGGACAACACCTGCATCGAAGTTAAAGAAGTTTGGAGCGCCGACGGCGGCGGTCATCTCGCAATTCTAACATGCCCTAAATCATGCTCGGTAAGTTGGGTCGATGTCCGCTTCGCTTAGAAAACGATCATATTGCTGCGCAGGAGCGAGATGACGGGAAGTGCCAGGGCGTCTCGCCAGTTGGACAGACATTCCGGTATTGCAAAGGGACAACCCGTTGTAGAATACACCCTGGGCGGCGCCCCCAGCCGTGCTGCCGTCGGCAATCCTAACCCGGCCGGCGTCGGATCGGTCTCGTCTGGATGGAAGAACGCCCGTGATCTGGATCCATGTGGCGGTTCGTCTTGCATCGGCCTTTGCGGCCCTCGCGGCATTTTATGTCGCCTGGTTCGTGTACGAGGACGAGGAGAGAAGGCTGCAAAACAAGATCGAGACCTGGTGGCTCCAGTTCGACGACATCCGCAGCAAGGTAGTTTCTCGCCAGGCCGCATTCGTGGTCGTCGTCGCGCAACGAGCGAACGGTGTATTGGACCGCATGTTCGGCGAAGCCCTGCTCGCGAAAGATCCGATCGCCGAAGCCGTGTGCCTGACCTTAGGCGGCTATTATCTTTGGCCGGCCGTGGTGAACGCAATCATGCTGGGCGTCGGCGCTAATGGCTTGGGGTATGCGGCGGCCGGAATTCTGATATACACTTGTGCCGCAGCTCCGCTCGTATCGCCTAGACTGCGACCGTTGCCACGAGCCGTCATGTGGATGTTCGCCGCTTTTGTCCTCGTAAGCCCGGTGCTTCACATTGGAACGCATCTCAAGGACTATTCATCCTTCTGGGATCCCCGACCGCAAAATCTTTTGGTCATTGTCGCGGTTTCGGCGGGCATTGCCTTGACGTTGTTTCAAGTCGCCGTCGCGCGCTACGCCATGCGGTCGACCATCGCATCAAGATCCGAGTGGCCGATCGTCTTGGGACTGGTCCTCGCCTCCACTCCGTTTGGAATCGCGCTCGCGTTGTTCCTCGTAAATTTGTTCCGAGCCATCGGAGTCGGGAACACTTCGCCAGGTTCAGTCTACGTCGTCACACCATCAAACATCCTAATGATATGGGCGTGCGCGACGATCGCGATGTGCCTCGTGTCGACGGCTCTGTGGGGTCTGTTGGCGGCCATCGCGAGCATAATGCTGCTACACCGTATCGTTTGGCCGTTGGCTAGCCGGCTGCTGCTGTACGCTCTCGGCCGTTATCGGCTCGTGCAGAATAAAGTGGCGCTGAATGCGGTCGGCGCAACGCTGGCGGGAATTGCAATAACGGGTGCCTACAGCTGGCAGAGCATCTTCAAGCACTTCGGCGTGGCGTAGCGCGCCAGGAAGTCGTTATGTTTGGCATTTGCGTACTGCCGCCTGTAGCGTATGGACGCGAATTGGCTATGGAGCCATTCCTGGGGTTGAATCGTCCCCTCCAAATTGGCATCTCAAGAGTGCCGTGCGGGAATTGTTTTCAATCCATACATGGCAGGCTTAGAAATATCGCCACGGGCAAGCACGCGCAATCTGTGCGTTAGGAACTTTGTTCAATCTCATGATCCTTCTAATATTTGCACTGCCGCAGACAGGACAGAAGTACCAAGACTCACTTGCGATTACCCTGGGACCCGGACTGGGATTGCTACCGCACATCGTTCGATGACATTGAAAACCGTCACAAGCATCATAGCCCGTGAATGCAATTTCAGGGGCGGGATAACCTGAACAATACACTTTCGTTCCAGTCCAGCATTTGCCACCGTCCCCTTTTAAATCACTCTTCACGTATGTCATTCCCAGATCAGTGCAGTCTGCTGGCGACCCAAAGCAAAATGGGGCTGTCCCGAGCCACATCCCTGGCTCGGCAAATGCATCCCTGGTTAGCAAGATAGCGGTTACTGCGAAGACTATCTTGAATAGGATCATAGAAGAGCCTCCCTATCTGTGACAGATCTGGAGGGGCTCCAGGGTGGATACCCTCATCCACCGCTGGAGATATTTGAGCAACCAGAGACGCCTGTAAAGAAAGATCCGCATGTCGCACGACTTACCAGTGGCCAGTTGCGCTCATTGCTTTCCTTGATCTGGCGGAGAGACTTCGGCCGCGGAGGTGACCTGTGGTGGCCCTCCCACGAGGCCGCGATCACGCCCTCGAAGGGAGCTTCCCCGGAGTGCAGCTCGGCATTCCGCTATGGGTTGTGACTACCGTTCGCCGCGCCAGGCCCTGCCACCGAAATGCCCATGCCGATCCTCGACGAGATAACGCAGCCTGATCCGAAAGGTGCTAAATCGAAATGACCATCATACGCTGGATGCGAAAGACCACGACGGGTCGATGTCGCATTTGGGTCAAGATGCGAAATACTCTGTGAGAGCAGATGTTTTCCGCTTCGCCTAATTTCACGTGGCGCCTCCCAACGCGAAGCAGTAGACGGTATCGACGGGGTTCTTCGCGAAGCCCGGCGGTGGAGCGCAAAGGTGATTGCGGCCATCGGGATTATCCCTGTTCCGCTCTATTTTCTGGGACGGAATGAGAATGTATTTCCCGTCCTCCCGGCGCTTCGCATAGATCTTGCCGTCGACAGATTTGATTTCGGTCGGGTAGCAGTCCGCATTGTTGCAACAGCTGAACGCCGGATTATCAGGCATGTGCCACGTCGAATAAAACCTCTCATGCAGAGGCCGATCCTGAGCGGGATGGTGGCGATGAGCGGCCTGGTTCTGCTCACCTTCCTGCGCATGGACGAGCGTTGCCATTAGCAGGCCAGCGCTCGAGAGGAGGAGCTTGCAAAGAAGGTTCAAGGCGCAGTCTCCTTGCTCACAACTGCAAAATGGTGCGCAATCTCCCAGATGATCGTTGCTACAACCGTCTCAGGCCGCCATGGTTCTGTTGCGAGGTAGCGTTCTGAGTGGGCCCTCAGATGCTTCAGGTACTCATCTCGCTTGCCCCGCAACGGTCTTGATGGTTGCCACGACTGCCAGTTTGCCCATGTGCCTCACTCGCCAGTCCTGAAGTTGAGACACTACCAAATTTTGTTGGCGACTTGAAACGCTTCCTGAACTCAGCAGACACCGACTGAACGTCCGTTGAGGGTCATTTTCGACCAGTTCAGCCGGTTTTGCCAGCCGGATAACGTCCGCTTCGCCCCGAAAGCGGGATCTGTGGCGCCGACAAACTGGAGCGTCCCACGGGTAAACCACCGCCGGGAATCTTTTGAAGGTGGTTACGTTGGCGGGATCAGCTCTTGCCGTGCCGGCCCTTGTCGCGCCGACCCTGGCGGACGAGAAGAACGCAGCCGCACCGTTGATCGAAAAGTTCGCGGCGACCTTGAGCTCGCACGACCTCACGGCATTCGCGGCGCTGTTCTCGGATAATTACGTCAACCACCAGCTCAGCGCGGCCGCGCCTCCGCCACCACAGGGCAAGTCGCCGAAGCAGGGGACGGTGGCAGTTTTCACTGCACGGCTGGCGGGAATACCGGACCTCAAAGTGGAGATCGAGGCCACGGTCGCGTCCGGCAATCGTGCGGCCGCAAGCTTCGTCTATAGCGGCACCCATAATGGCCCGCTCTCGGGAGTTGCGCCCACCGGTCGCGCGCTCCGATTTACATCCTGCGATATTTTCAGGGTTCAAGACGGCCTGATTGTCGAGCATTGGGGCATGGGCGAAATCGCCGGAGTCCTAGCGCAGTTGAAGGCCTGACCGGCGGGCTGTTCAAGCCTTCGTCTCTGTGTGACAAGAGTTGCATCTCCTCGGGCGGCTCCCGGCTAAAACGGGCTTCCGTGACCGTCCCTGGCGATCCGGACGCATGCGGTTGAGTGCCTGGGCACGAACAATTTGCTTCGCGGCCGAGCATGGTGAGCACAAGGCACCCTGTAAGACCGGTTCAAAGAGGAGCGGTATACTCGCGGGATATTTCAGCCAATGTCGCCGGGGAGCTGCGTCGCCGGTGCGATCTGCAGATGCGCGACATCCCTTCCAATATCCTAGATTTTATCGAGCGGTATGAAGCTGCCTCGCCGCGACAGCTTACGTTGCGGCTGCTCTGACGTCGGGCTCGCTGCCGCTCTAACAAGGGCGCACCGGGGGTAGACGGTCAGGACTTCGCGGACGTCGAGGAAGTACGGAATGAAGCTGACCGCGCGGTTCCGGCATGTTCCCGGGAGACCACATCCCCGGTAGTTTGTGATTCATGCGAACAGCTTGCCTCGACTGTTAATAGCAAGACCCGCCGGTCACGCCGGTGGGTCTTTTCGGTGAGCAATGTTCATCCGCAGACTTGGACGTGACGAATCCTCCAGCCGTAGCGGGTATGCACGCGGCGACGGACGACGTAGCAGCCGCCATCGTCGTAGTAGTAGTCGTCGTTGTACGCGTAGGGATAGTATCCATCGTAGTAGGAATCAGAGCCAACCCCTACAAACGCACGCCTGTGAAATCCGCCGTGAAATCTTCCACCGTGGAATCCACCCCCAGCGAAGCGTCCATGAAAGCCGCCGCCGTGGAAGCCGCCTCCACCGAGGCCACCTCCGTGACCACCGCCGCCGCCAAAGCCGCCGCCACCAAGGCCACCTCCGTGACCACCACCACCGCCGCCGCCAAAGCCGGCTCCAGCGAGGCCACCTCCGCGACCACCGCCGCCGCCAAAGCCGCCTCCACCAAGGCCACCTCCGTGACCACCGCCGCCGCCGCCGCCGCCAAAGCCGCCTCCACCAAGGCCACCTCCGTGACCACCGCCGCCGCCGCCGCCAAAGCCGCCTCCACCAAGGCTACCTCCGTGACCACCGCCACCGCCGCCGCCGCCGCCAAAGCCGCCTCCACCAAGGCCACCTCCGTGACCACCGCCGCCGCCGCCAAAGCCGCCTCCGCCGCCACCTCCGTGACCACCACCACCACCGCCGCCGCCGCCGCCGCCACCACCGCGCTGAGCGAATGCCGCAGTCGGCTGAACCAGACCGACAACCGCCACTGCGAACAAGGCTATAATCGTTTTCCGCATCATGCTTCCTCCCTTGGACGATCTCCCCTCCAAGTATAGGACACCTTCGCAACGGGCTTATTCGGACGAAGAACGAACCTGCCGATCCTCAGGCACTTCTTCGCCAACCTCTTTTGGTGGGGTATGCACTTGTTTTCATTGTTCAATTTCAATCGGGACCAAGGGGTCCGGTATTAATTTTCATCACCGGCTCAATTGTCAGTTGCAATTGACACCGAGCCTGAGCAGCAAATTAATTCGGCTCCTGCTGCAAAGGAGGACGCCATGGACCGCGTACGTCGCTGGCAAGATTTGTAGCGCCCTTTATTGCGAGTTCTCTTGGCGTCGAGATGAAGCCATCTCCGTGTCGCCGGAGCATTTCCGGCAATATCAAGTTGGGCCGCCACGGCGCGGCGAAGTCGCGTCGCCGCATTTCGAAATCTGTTGGATAGGTGCACCGCCAAGCGCAGCATCACCTGAGGTATTGCTTGATACCGTTAGTGCCCGGTCCGGCGAACGTGATGGCGTGGCACCGCGATGTCTAAAATGAGATAATCGCGATCTTTTGGCGGAGGAATCTTGACAGCACCGTATTAATACCGAAACAGTTCAGCTTGACATTGCCGGAAGGCAATTCGCTGTCCGTCTAGTGTAGCGTCCATTGTAGGTTTGTTAGGGGCATCAAAATGAGCACCTCTCAGCAGCGGTTTATGACCGCCGACCCTGAGACGCTTCTTTCAATCCTCTTCCGCGACGCAGCCGATCTCCATCTTCAGTTATCCGAATTGAACAGATTGCGCGACCAGGTCAGGCAAGCGCAACGATTGTTGGCCCGGTCGCGGCGTCCCCGTCGAATACGCGCCGGGCCTAGCCGGTCAGTGGGACAGGCTGGCATCGGACCGGCCTGATGCGCGCTTGGTGGGAGTGGGCAAACAAGCCAGTTGAAAGCTCGCAAACGATCAGCGGCGATATCCGGTGATGGACCTTTCGCCAGAGGATTGGCACGACCGCGAGAAGGTCAACCGGGCCGTGCGCCAAGAGATGCTGGCCGAGGCGGTCCGCAATACGCAATATCTGACGCAAGAGAGCCTCGTTTCATCGCTCGCTCGATACGTCCAAGTGGACGACCTAAAGCTTCCGCGCGAGCTATTCCTCCGGAAAGTGCTCGATCGCATTGTCAACGATTTGAGCGCGCCGATTGCGGTTCCCAGAACATCGCAAGGCCCGGGCCTAGCTGCCCAACAATGCGAACGCGAAGGTGCTTTCCGTCGCGCAACATTTCGCGGTGTTCTTTCACCGTTTTAGGCCATTGTGTCATCCTCTTGTCGGCCGCGTCGCCGCGATGGCCGCCGAGTGCGGCATGGTGAACCCAAGGCCGCGCGGCCCGCTCTTAAGCTGATCCAGCTCCTGCGAGCAGCACAGCCAGCTCGTCGCCTTCGATGCGCGCTCTGTCGGCGAACCTCCGTGCAAACAGCGCATCCGCGATCCTGCTCACGGCTATCGCTGAAGTATCCGTCCGCCTTAGTGCCCATCGCCAGAGCCGGGGCGCGCGCCCAATGAAAATTCGGTCGAACGTCGGCACCCTTCTTGCCGCAGGCCTTGCACACGAAGCGCCGGATGATGTGGCGCGCATGCTCGACTACACGCAACGGGTATCGAGCAACGAGGCCCATGCCAGTCCGACGCGTGGCCGCCAGGGCAACGCGATCCAGACCGTGCTGGCGATGCCGTTCGTGCTCGACGGCAAGCATAGCGAGACCATCATCGAGAGTCGCGGCGTCAAGCATACGATCGAGTTCGAGGTTGATCCGATCCGGTTGACGCCGAAGCTTTCGACCACGCAGGCGAAGGGCGGATTTGTACAATTCGGCACCGCGATCACGGTAAATTTCGCCAGCGAAGTTCTGAGGCAGGCCCGCCCGCGCATCGACCAGATTGTCGATCATTACTCAGTGCTCAATCCGCATCTGACGATCTCGCTGCGCTTTGACGGCAAGCAGGTGACCAAGGCGACCACCGGCAATCCGGCTTGGTTCAAGTGGGTATCGGGCGATCTTAGTTCGGCGCACTGGCACGATCTGGCCCGGTTCAACCGGCTGATCCAGGCGACCATCGCCAGCGATCAGGACAATGGGCGCGATACCCTGGTGCGCGAGTTCATCGCCGCGAATTTCCGGGGCATGGCAAGGTCTGACGTGCAGAAGCAGGTGATGGATCGGACCCGCATCTGAACGCGCCCCGTGGAAAAGGGGCGAACTTGCACGTCCCTGGATGGCCATTCGCGAGCGCACCGGTATGCCGGAGGCGATTCCCTATGCTTTGCGGCACTCCAGCATCGTGCGCGGCCTCCGAAAGGGCTTGCCCATTCAACAGGTTGCCAAACTCCACAACACCTCAGTCAAAATGATCGAGCGGCACTACGCGAAATACATTGCGACCGCCTTGGAAGACCTCGCGAGGGCGGCAGTCGTCTCCCTGGTGCCGCGGAGTGATGGAAACGTGGTGCCGATGGGAAAACGCGCGTAAGGGATCATCCTGCGGTCCTGATCGAATTCATCCGTCTGATCGCGCCGGTACCCCACGCGTTACGATTGTTTCGACGCGAATTAATGGTGCCCGGGGCGGAATCACGACTTACCCCATATCCAATTGATTAATTATGAAATTCCGCGCGATTTTTGTCCGATACCCGCACCTGTGCTGTCGGGTCGCTGTTCTGGTTCAAGAAGGAGCGCGACACTCCTGCCGCGATAGCAAAGCAGATGCTTTCAATGCTCCGCGCCGGCATCGAGGTCTAGATGTCCTAATCCGAGGCGCGACTTGCGGTCGTCGCTTCACTCCGCACCGTTCAAGTCAGGCGCAAGAACATCGTGCGGAAGCGAGAAGTACTCCATCCTCTTCGCCGGCTTGTTATTGAACAGCAATCGAACGACGTCGGGGCGGGAGTAATGCCCCGCAGGGTCAGCCGCGTTCTTCGCTACGCCGATCGCGGCGAGATCGATGGCGGCATAGACGATCCCTTTGCTGGTTTCAGGCAGCTTCTCCGCGAGCGGACTGCCGTCAGGCCCGTAGATTACGGCATGTCCGCCACCCTCATGGACCAGGTTGCGCTTGTCCTCCGTGTCGCACATCTCCTCGACCATCTCCCGGGAGATAACGGCGCAAGGCGCCAGGACGAAACAGGATCCTTCGACCGCATAGACCTTGCTGACGGCATTGTTGGTTTCCCAGCCAAGCGCGTGCGCAAAGGGCTCGTACATGGAGAAGCTCGGCCACGCTCCCACATGTACCTGCTCGTTCTGGGCATACATGGCGTATTTGGTCAGAGGCTGAAGGTGCTCCCAGCAACACAGCGCGCCTAATCGCCCCAGGTCGGCGCGGTCGTGAACGGTGATGTGACTGCCGTCTCCCTCGCCGAACACCGTTCGTTCGACATGGGTGGGCCGAAGCTTGCGACGTTTGGCGATGGTTTCCCCGTCGGGACCAATCAGCCATTGGGAGATGTAGAGACTGCCGCCATCGCGCTCCGAAAGACCGAGCACCACGGTGATCTTGTTGTCTCGCGCCGCGTCGGCGATTTGCTTGGCGAGCGGACTGTCGTAGCTCAGGGAATTGTCGAAGTAGCGACTGGACGAACCCTTTCGCGATCGCCCACGCCGGCGTTCCCACCCAAATGTACCAGGGATAACCCGGGATCCAGGTTTCGGAGAAAGCGATCAGTTTCGCGCCCTCTTTCGCCGCTTCCTCGATATATCGGATGGTCTTGGCGACCGTGCCTTCCAGGTCGATCCAGACAGGCGCCGCCTGCACGACTGCCGCCTTGTACTTCGCATGAGTGATGCCCATGGCTCGTCCCTCCTGTGAGGCCGCGATAGCTGGCCTAACGAATTTTCGATATCGCCGTTGTGATGGCGGCAGCCAGCTCGCCCGGAGCCTCCAACGGGGACAGATGCCCCACGCCGGGGAGCACGATGAATTCTGTTCCGCTGATACGACTGGCCAACTCTCGCCTCAGGAGTGGCTCGGTCTCGACTTTGTCGGCATTCCCGACGATGACGGTGGTAGGGACATTGATGTCCTCGACGATCTCGGTGATGTCCAGCGTCATGCCAGCTTGTGTCCATGCGGCTTTGGCCGCCGGAGCCCCGCCCAGCGTATCGTCGATCACCTGCTGCCGGAGTGTTGGAGAAAGCTGCCTTGACGTCAGGATTGAGAGAGCGAACTCGACACCGGCCGGGGTCTGATAGCTTTCGAGCATGGCGTCGCGTTGCTCCTTCGGTGCGGCGATCGGCGTGGGAGGAGCAGGCGCGACCAGCACGAGCCTTTTCAGCCCCTCGGGTCGGCGTGCGCCGAGTATCTGGGCGATCTTCCCGCCCATCGACTGCCCGACGAGGATGTACTGCGACAACCCCAACGAGGCGATGATCGCGGCGACGTCGTCAGCCTGGGTGTGCAGACCGTAGTCATCCGCTTTCTTGTCCGACCCGCCCCAGCCGCGAAGATCGGGCGCAACGCAGCGGTGGCGGTCCGCCAGTTCTCGGATGACGAGCCCCCACGTCCGTCCGGTGCCGCCCCAGTAGTGCAGAAAGACCAGCGCGGGTTGCTGGTCCCCGGTATCGCGGACCTGGAAGTCCAACCCCTGTACACGTACTATCTTTGCGTTGTCTGACATGACTGCTCTTGTTTTCGAGCTGAGCCTCGTCGACGCTGTACCTGGCGCAAGCGGCGGAGCTTACCAAACCGTCAGGACGACGCCGGTCGAGCCATCCTGGCATTACCGAGCAACACGGCTTCAAAGTCTTGCGCATCACCGCTGACATTCACCTGCTCGAAGTAATCGTACCAACCCGAGGCGACGACCTGCCGTTCAAATTCGCGCTGAAGCTCGACGTTCGGCACACGATAGACGCAAAAGAAATCGTATGGAGCACGGCGATCGGTCTCGGGAGAGTTCATGCCATAGGCAACGACATCGACACCGGCGGATCGCAGACCTTTGACCGCTTCGACTACTTTCTTCGAGAAATCGGTCCTCTCGCTTTCCGGGCATTCGGCCCAGGCGGGACGGTAGTTGTAAAGCTCGATAAAGACTTGTTGCATGACGTGACTTTGCTAGATGCTGAACGAGATCATTCTTCGGTGGCGGGCATGAATGCTACTCGGCAAAAGGCGACTTATGCAGAAAGTCAACCGAAGACGCCCGCATATATCCTGGGACGTACTTCAAGCCGAAGTCTGCGATGAAATTGTCCATCGTCGTATTCGGGTGATTCTTGGCGATGCCGCAAAGGCACGTCGTCAGTTCGTTCTTCATGCCAAGACGGGGAAAAGTCGACAAGATAGCGTTCTTGTTGTCGTCGCTCAGCTCGTTGTAACCGAGTCCGCCGTAGTCACAGGCGATGCCGATCTGGCAGCAGCCTACGTTTGAGCCCTTATGCTGCGCGATTGATGGGATGGTATGGAGCGCGATCGAGTCCCAAACTGTCTCTGCACGGCGCTCCCCCATATCGTGCGAGAGAGCGAAGGCGCGGCCGAGGTCCGCTCCCAGAACCTCAAAGCGACGATCGGAAGCGCCACCGCGCGCAAGGCCAAGATCATGCAGGAGCACCGACACAGCAACCAGTTCGGCATCCGGAGCAAGTCCACGATGTTGGGTCAGCTTGGCTCCATACAGCCACGAGCGCGCCACGTGGTTGAAAAGCCAAGGCTGCGATACGGTTTCTGCCTCAGCATAGGCATCCCGAACCGTCCGACTGTCGGGTAGCTTCAAATCCAACTCTTGGCCGACCGCCAGTGCCTTGCTGAAATCGGGCTTTTCGTTTTGGCTCACGTCTCGCTCCATTGGTCATAGGAAAGGCTTGGTTTGTCCACCTTCGCGGAATGGAATGGTGTCTGCATGGCAGAAGCCGCGGACCAACCATGCAGCGAAACGCGTCTACGGAAGCCAGAGAGGCCCGGATGGGCGCGCACGCTTTGGAAGACCTCATGCATGCTGGCCCACGCGATGGGCCGCGGCCCAGGCGTCGATACGCACACGTCGTTCAGCGAAGGCCGCCGCCGTGCGAGCGTTCACCGCTTCCAGCACTTCTGCCGATGCCGTGTCCGGGCGCCCGGAGTCGAAGGGCGGTTGAGGCGAATATTCCAAGCCGAGTTGAACCATCTCGGCCACGCGTGATCCACGCAACTCCGCGATCAGTGCCAACACGAAATCGATGCCTGCGGTGACGCCACCGCCGGACAGGATATTGCCGTCCTTCACGATGCGGCCCTCGTCGACGACGGCGCCGAAGACTGGAAGAAACTGACGCCATGCCCAGTGGCAGGCCGCGCGGCGTCCGGTAATAAGTCCGGCAGCGCCCAAAATAAGCGATCCCGTACAGACCGAAGTCAGGTAACGCGCGGTCGCTCCGAGCCGGGCAATCTCTTTGACGAATCGATCATTCTCGATGGCATTGATGCAGCCGCCACCGCCAGGCACCAAGAGCACGTCACACGATTTGATGACCGTCAGGTCTTCCAGGTTTGAGAAGGTAAGGCGGTCCGCCGTGACCGCTTCGCCGCCCAAGGAAGCGACTCGAACGTGCAGATCGGGCGCGCGCGAGAGAAACTGGTGCGGACCAGTGAAGTCGAGTTGGGTGACGCCGTCGTACACGGGTATCACTACGCTGATTGGCTGGGTCATCGCTGTATCCTCCTGGTGGACAAGCTCTACAGCCGGGGCTATATGACCGGAAGGTCAAACTTCCCTATGATCCGGCCATGCACACGATCGGCTTTTACGTTTCCCCTGGGTTTCAGATGCTCGACCTCGCGGGTCCGGCTGCCGCGTTCGAAGCGGCAAATGGTGAGCTCGGAAGTCCGGCCTATCGGATCCAAATCCTCGCAGCCGATGCGGGTGCCGTAACGAACAGCCTTGGCATGGCTACTGCCGCTGCGTCTCTCGATGATGCCGTGCTCGATACGCTCGTCGTTATCGGCGGACCAATCGATCCACACCTTTCCACCGTCACACTCAGCCGTATCGTTGACGCTTCGAACCGGTGCCGGCGCGTGGCGAGCGTCTGCACGGGCGCCTTCACGCTCGCGGCGGCTGGGCTGTTGGACGGGTGTCGAGCGACGACGCACTGGCGATTCGCAGCTCGCCTTCAGCGGGACTATCCATCCATCCGGGTCGAGGCAGATCGCATCTACTGCCGGGACGGAAACATATGGACTTCGGCGGGCATTACCGCGGGAATCGATCTCTCCTTGGCTTTGATCGAGGAGGACCAGGGTTTCGTCATCGCCAAGGGCGTCGCACAGCACCTCGTCGTCTACCATCGTCGCCATGGCGGCCAATCGCAATTCGCCGCCTCCGTCGATCTGGCACCGAAGAACGATCGTATTTCCACCGCCCTTGGCTATGCCCGCGATCACATCGCCGAAGCACTGACACTCGAGCATCTGGCGGAGGCGGCCGGCATGAGCCGGCGCCAATTCAGCCGGGCATTCCGAGCGCAGACCGGCACCACACCCGCGCGTGTGGTGGAACGCCTCCGCGCCGACATGGCCCGAGGCCGCATAGAGACGACCGCCGAACCTGTCGAACGCATCGCGGAGGCGGTCGGCTTCGGTGACGCGGAAAACATGCGGCGAGCATTCATTCGCATCTACGGACAGCCACCTCAGTCGGTCAGGCGCGCAATTCGAAACTAGAAAGGCGAATTGCGCTCCCACAATCCCCTCGTGGAAAGCCGTTATCCTCTATCATCTCCTCGTATATACCATCCACTTCAATGAGCTCGGGCGGCGGCTATCGCGGATTACGCAGCGCATGCTGACGCGTCAGCTTCGCGAGCTTGAAGCTGCGGGCCTCATTCATCGCGAGGTCTATGAGGAGGTTCCGCCGCGCGTAGAATACTAGTTGACGCAGCTCGGACGCTCGCTTGAGCCCGTCATCCGTTCCCTGTGGACCTGGTGCAATGCGCATCTGGAAGTTCGCAGAATTGCACCTCGCACTCTCAACGGCGTCTCGGCTTCGGCGCACGCGTTAACTAGGCGATGCTGCCCGTGCACCGCTCACCTCGTCCCAACTGATCGTCTAGATTATTCAAATCGTAGACCTGTTGCTCGTCAGCGATTAGCGTTCCAAAGATCTGGCATACCTCCAACAGCCGACACCAATCTTTGTCCGTTCGGGATAGCCGTGATACCTCTCGGCTGCCGACGATTCCGACCTCTCCCAGTGCTACCGAGCTGAGGACGCGCTCAAAGCCTTCCCGCTGGGCGGCGGCAAGACTCGCGCTCGATCCCAGGTCACTATTGATGATCTCGACCTGCTGCCAGCCCAGCGCACGCACCCGTTCGGCCATTGCATACTGGAGGAGTTGACTTTCCTTATTCTGCCATACTTGCCTTTCGCTGGATTGCCGAAGGTAGACGATCGCCTTGCGAGCCAGATGCTGCGGTTTGATTTTTGGATTGTGCAAGAGCTCTGTCATTTCCTCTTCTCCCCTCTTCGTGAAACACCGCTGCTATAGCGCGGGCCATGAGATCGATCAGATCGGCGCGTGTCGCTGCGTCCATTGGCACGGCGCCGCATTCCCTTGAGATCATCAAATCTAAAAGTTCAAGTTGCACCACGACGACCTCCCTCGGGCTTCCGCTAACGCGCGGTCGCCGAAGGTTATAGTGGACCGGGTGAGTCGAGTTGTGGCGTGATCAATGAAGCGAGAGATAGGAGGGCTTGCTTACCGAGGTGCGGTCGTTGCGAGATCGTGATCTCGGCACACTCCGGCAACAGCATCCAGATAGGAATCTTCAATCGCCTCCCGGCTGGATCTATGACACAGACCGCCCCATCTCCTCGCTTCGGTCTGCGAAGAATCCGCAGGGTAACACCATGAAGTGGGTGAAAGGGGTAGAAGACCTGAACATCTGTATTATCGGCACTCAGGGTATTGTGGGCGTGGGTGCCACCACCCCCACCTGCATTGCGTCCTTCCCGGTGGGGGCATTTCACCGGACGGCACGCGGTGGATTTCCTGCCGGCCGGATTACGTCCTTCCGGTTCCTGTGTTGAGGCTTCTTTTCCGTCGACTGTTCCTCAATTATCTGGAGCCTTCGATGCCGGAGAGCTGCAGTTCTTTTCCTCCCTGGAGCCACTTCGCAATCGACACGCCTTCATGCGCCACATCGCTCCCACTAGGAAAATAAATTGGAAGGTCTATGCCAAGCCACCTTTCGGCGGACCGGAGCAAGTCCTCAAATACGTCGCACGGTACACCCATCGGGTTGCTATCTCGAACGATCGGGTGCTCGGGCTAGACGACGGGAAGGTTCAGTTCCGCTGGAAGGACTATCGCGACAACAGCCGTCACAAAACCATGACACTCGTCGCCGAGGAGTTCATCCGTCGGTTCCTGCTTCACGTTCTCCCTGAAGGATTTCAGCGTATTCGCTACTACGGCTTCCTCGCTAATCGCTACCGGGCTGAGAAGCTTGCGCTATGCCGGCAGCTCCTCCAAACCCGGCCACCCACTCCCAAGGTGGAAGTCAAAAAAGACTACCGTGACCGGTACGAAGAGATCACAGGCGTGTCCCTAAAGACCTGTCCCCTGTGTCGCCACGGCACCATGATTGTCATTGAAACGTTCGAATGCACCGCAAGTCGCGCGCCACGAATGGATACCTCATGACCGTCGCTCGGATCTCACCAATATATATCGACCGACCTTGCGCTATCACGCGAACGAGACGACATTGCCGCATGCAGTTTGATATCAATTTCCGAAGGCAATTTTGGGTCGTCTCGTACTTCACTCATTTGTCTCACTCCCCACAACTCCCGAACGACACTCTTGGACCCTCGCTTGGCGATAGCAGTTTCGCCCATCCCCAACTTCTCGCCGAGTTGCAATGCCCATAGCTGGGGCGATTTCTGTGCCCCGCGGTTCTGTCCAACACGTCTTTAGCCTACCGGCATGGATCAGAATCCTGCGCTCAACCGCGCTGCCAATGGCCGCGCCGCCGGGCTAAAAACGCTCTGCGTTATGGGCAAATTCTGTAATGGGGAGTTGGTGGGCCCGTTGAGCGGCTGACCTCCCTGTTTTTCGCATATTCAGCTGTGGATTCCGGGGACTCGTCGAGATCCCACTCCCCATTAACACAATGCCGTCCCCGGTCGTCCCGGGCCAATCAGGTGGCCCAGGAAGACAGGAGGACACGATGTTGGAGAGATACTTCACGGCACGGATGACGCTGAGGCGTCTGCGCTTTGGTCCCAGCGGACCATACATCGACCGCTTTGCGGCGGTGCTTGTGGCTCGGGCACAGTAATCTGGAGACCACCGAAATCTACACGCGTGGCGACCCCACAGAAAAGCTCGAAGCCATCGAGGCAATCGTTCCACCACATCTGCGCAAAGGCTTCTTCCGGCCGCCAGACAGGCTCATCGCTTTGCTCAAAGCAAGACCGTAATGGGGAGCAAAAGCACGGGTCTTTGGCTTGGCGGCTGACCATAAAGCCGCCAACTCCCCATTACAGAATTTACCCATAAGACAGGAGTTGTAGCGATCTCCGTGTGACCGCACGTCTCGTTCTCGCAGCGTACGACATGGCCGCCGAGCTCTGCCGTGCGGCAGTTCTCGATCGCCGACATCACCTTGAGTTGCTCGAGGCTGACATGGCCGGCATTGGCTTGACGCCATGCCGGTCCCTGGCCGCGGAAAATATCCGCGACCTCCAACTTGGTACGGGACATCGCCGCGGCCGTTACGCCGGCGGCTGGTCGTTCTCGCCTATATCGGGCTTCTTGCCAGGGTTCTTCTTGAGCTTCTTGCGAGGCTGCGACAGCAGGTCTAGCGGGCTCTTGATGTTTGCGATCATGCCCGTGGCGACGCGGGTATAGCGCGCCGTCGTGTCCAATTTCTCGTGTCCTAAAAGCGCTTGGATGATTCTTATATCGGCACCACGTTCCAGCAGGTGCGTCGCAAAACCATGCCGCAGCGAATGCGGACACACCCCCTTCCTGATCCTAGCCACATCGGCTGTCTCGTGGAACAGCCGGTTGAGCTGGCGGGTCGTCATCGGCTGGCCGGGCTTACGGCCAGGAAACAGCCAGCGTTCCTGCGGTGGCACGCTCGCATCCCAACGCGTTGGACGAACCTTCCACCACTGCCGCAAGAGAATGAGCATCTCGGGCGACAGCATGACGTTGCGATCCTTGCCCTTCGACTGCTCGACGCGAATGATGTTCTGCGCCCTGTCGATGTGCTTGACCTTCAACCGCACCACCTCGCCGGCGCGCAGGCCACAGCCATAGCCGAGACTGAGCAACACGCGAACCTTGAGGCTACTGGCGACGGCCAACAGGCGACGTGTCTCGTCCGGGCTCATCACCTGCGGGATCTTCTGCGGCTCGCGCAGGTGATAGATCTCGGCCGCAAGATCCAGCCGCCGCAGCGTCACGCGCACCAAGAACTTCACCCCGGTCACGATGCGGTTGCGATTGCAGATGCTGAGGCCGCTCTCGATCAAGTGCAGCTGGAACCGGCGGATGTCATCCGGCGTGGCGGTCTCGGGCGAGCGCTTCAAAAAAGCAGCAAAACGCTGGCAGCTGTGGATGTGGCTTCTCTGCGAGTGCTTCCCAAGCTCGCGCGCATTCATGTCTTCGATCATGCGCTGGCGCAGCGGGCTGACAACTTCTTTACCCATGGGCAACTCCTGTCTTGGATGAGGTTCAAAACACCTCTATCCTCGCGGGACAGGTCGCCCCGGCTGCTATCGACGATCTATATCCTACTTACCGCTCTCGGAGATGAGGGATACCTTCCGCGAGCCTATCGCGAAGCGATTTCGTGCTCTGGCACGAAACGGACCTCCAGCGATGTCCGCAGTTCGGTCGCTATCGGGGGTAAACCGGACATCAGGAGAAAAGCCGAATTCGGTCGAGAATGTCCCAAGGCGGACACTCAGCAAATTGCTCACCCTACAGCGCTTCCGACTTCGCGCTCCGCCTCAAATGCAAAGGCTGAGCACCTTGATGTGGCAGTCGCTGGATTTGGGTCGGCCTGAGGGAGCGGCCTCACGCTTCACAGCAACAAGCGGCTCCATGTCTCTCTTGCCCGGCTTCGGCTCGTAATCGCCGGCGATCACCATGGCCCAGTAGGTGCGCTTGCCGCTTGCATCCTTGGCGCTCGCAATCCCGACGCGGGAGGCATTGTGCAACAGCAGGTTCTTGCGGTGCCCCGAGGAGTCGATCCACTGGCCGAGCGTCTTCTCGAAACTCTCGTAGCCGTAGGCAATGTTCTCGGCGGCGCGCCCCGCACGCGCCGGCGCGATCCGCCTGGTGAACGAGCCGAGCACCTCATGACTGAGATTGTCCTTCGCCGCCATCGCTCGCGCCTGCTCCAGCGCGATGCGATCGAGGGTTGCATCGCGCACGACGCGGACCTCGCCATGCTTGAGGCGGAAGCTGGAGATCAGTTCGGCCAGCGACTCGGCGGCCATCACGGGCGCGGCCAGCAGCAGAAAGCCTGCGATCACTCCGCCGATTGCACAACGTGTCATTCGCCCCCCAGGAGTCCATTGCTCACGAAACCAGCGCTATGCCCGGCCGCTTCTCCATCGGCAATGTGGACGCTTCAAGGCACGGGCCGTGTGTTTTGTTCTTGGCACTTCTCGAACATAACACGATGTCTGACTTCAGTCCGTAATGCGCTCAAGAGCGGACGTGCATCCAACGCCACGGTGGGACCAAAGCCGGGCTCGCATAAAGTGAGATTACGAAACCTCTATAGTGCAAGGCATAGCTTGTGCCGCGCTGTTCCAGATGTCTAGAATGCCACCTTCGAGCTTCCGGCTATTCCATAACCTTCGATACCCGCATAAGCGCCCCTCGTTCAAAACTCGCGCAGGCGATTTCGATTGCGTTGCGGATAAACATCAGAATCCTTTTTTTATCCTGGTGTCATCCCCACTGTCGACGGAGCGAGGAGGATTCAAACGCGCGGTACAGTTATCGCTAGGCGGGTTTGCCTTAGCACGAAGGAGGCCTGGCTCGGCCCAACAGGGCGCCTCCAACCCGCGGTTGCTTCTCAGAAGCGTCGAAATCTAGGAGGCCGCGAGTGAGCGATTTTGTTGACATAGCGTTGACACGCTTGAGACAATCTAGCCGACATAAAAAGAAAAGTCGTGACCGGGGCAAATTTCCGGGCGGAGGGGGAGTCACGGAGTCGAAAATGTGATTCAAGCTGAGGATGACCTCGGGCGTCCCTGATTCGCTGGAACGTTTATCGCACGCAGACCTGATTGGCGTGGTTCGCGATTTGATTGGCGAGGTTGGGCGTCTGCGGGCGGAGAATGAGAAGGTCAACTTCGCGTTGACGCAGCTGAAGGCGGAACATCAGGCGGTCAAGGACGAGCTTGCGCGGTTGAAGAACCTTCCGCCGCGCCCGCCGCACAAGCCTTCCGGAATGGACAAGGCGACGGACCGCAGCGGATTGGAAGGCGACGACGGACCGCGCCCCAAGGGCGAGAAGTCGAGCCGTCGACGCGGCAGCCAACTGGACAAGCTGACGATTGACGCGACCGTGGTGGTGAGGACAAAGGCGCCGGCCGGCTCGCGCCACAAGGGCTACGAGGAGATTGTGGTTCAGGACCTGAACCTGAGCCCGCGGGTGACGCGCTATCGGCGGGAGCGTTGGCAAACTTCGGACGGCAAGACGATCATCGCCGAACTCGATTCCGGGATTGTCGGGGGATATGGCCCCAATCTGCATCGCTTTGTCCTGGTGCTGCATTTCTCTGGCCAAGTTACCTGCGAGCGGATCGTCGCGCTTCTCAATGGCATGGGGGTGATGATTTCAAAGCGGCAAGTCGTCCGCTTGCTGACGGCCAAGCTCGAGACTTTCCGGGCCGAGGACGAAGCGGTTTTGAAAGCCGGCCTCAGCGGCGCCTATGTGACGGTCGACGACACCGGCGCGCGCCACGCCGGCAAGAACGGCTATACCACGCAGATCGGCTCCGATACCTTCACGGTGTTTCGTACCGGTCCGAGCAAGTCGCGCCAGGCGTTTCTGTCGTGGCTGTGTGGCGGCACGGCGCTCTACGTGATCAACGACGCAGCGCTCGGCTATATGCAGAACCGCAACCTGCCGCAGGCTGTCATCGACAAATTGGCGGATCATGAGGAGCGAATTTTCTCCCGCCCGGAGGACTGGGCGCGGCATTTGCAGGCACTGGGGTTGACTGACCTCAACGTCGCCCCCGATCCGGTCATGATCGCCAGCGAAGGCGCGCTATGGGGCGCGATCCGCCATCAAGGGCGATTGCTGGACACGGTCATCGTTTCCGATGACGCCGGCCAGTTCCGCGTCGGCCTCCATGCGTTGTGCTGGGTTCACGCCGAACGCCTCGTCCACAAGCTGGTTCCCTCCAACGATAAGCAGCGCAATGCCATCGAGATCGCCAAGCGGATGATCTGGTGGTTCTATGGTTCCTTGAAGCAATACAAGCTGGCGCCCAGCCCGCAACAGGCCCAGGTCCTGCGCGCCCGCTTCGACCGCGTCTTCAAGCGCAGCGCAACTGGCTACGTGATGCTCGACCGGCTGCTCAGACGACTGTTTCGCAACAAGGATGAATTGCTGCGCGTCCTCGATCGCCCGGAAATTCCCCTCAACACCAACGCTTCCGAAAACGACATTCGCACCTTGGTGACGAAACGGAAAATCTCCGGCGGTACCGTCAGCCACAACGGCCGCGACGCCCGTGACACCATGCTCGGACTGGCGAAAACTTGCAGCAAGCTCAAACTGTCATTCTATGAATACCTGGGTTCTCGCCTCGGCATGATCGGCACCCAAATCCCGCCACTTGCCGAACTTATCCGACCCGCCCCTTCCTAACGCCACCCAGTTCGCCCGGAAATTTGCCCCGGTTACGAAAAGTCCTTCCAAGCCATTGACTTAGAAGGACTAATCTCGTTGCGGGGGCAAGATTTGAACTAGCGACCTTCAGGTTATGAGCCTGACAAAGCTACCGGGCTGCTCCACTCCGGATAGCGACTCCAGTCCGCGCAGGCCTTCGACCCAGTCGCCTGGAAACTCTGTCTCGCACGGCGCTGGTCGATGGGCCGCGATCCGAGCGAAGGAGAGATCGTTCCGGCCGTCGTACACGATGTCCAGGAGCTCTGTTCCGGTGTCTCGAGACCGCACGGGCCACAGCGCCCGCCGAAGTTTACGACTCGCGCTCAAGAGGGAGACGCCCCCCAACATCATCAGCAGCACGCCGAACCGTGGTGTCACCCAGACTTCCATCGTTGCGCCGGGACCGGCGATCAGCGTTGCCGAAGGTGTGGAGGCAACCTCGTCGCTCGCAGCAGGCGAATCCTCTAGAAGCCTTTCCACATCAACCCGGCGCGGCGTTGGCTGGTCGGGCGTGGGCTGATCGGAGGCGAGCCTGTCGAGGGCGGTCATCGGCGGGACCATCGCCGCGGCATCCGTCACCCGAACGGTGCGGACCATCTTGAGCGGGGGCTCGGGCGGAGTTGGCTGCGGTGCTTCCGCCGGCGGGGAGCTCAGCATCTCCGCACGCGCATCCTCGACCGGCTCCTGCCTGCGCGGCGCGGACTCGTTTTCCTCCGGTGCGGCGACGCGCTGCCTCGCGGCCTGACGACGAACAGGCTTCCTCGCGAGCGCAGTGTTCTCCTCGGCCTGGAACCAGCATTTGCGGTGGCCATCGTAACGATAGACCCAGCGCTGGCCGGGAGCTGTCGACGTTCCCGGTTGCCGCAAGCATTCCTCTGGAACGGGAGCGGGCGCCGCAGCTGCCTCGGGCGCCGGCTTGGGCGAGAAGAGGTCGGTAAGGACATTCGAAGCCGCTGGGGTCGAGAATCCTGCGACAAGAAAAAACGCGGCGAACGCGAACCGCAAATGACCGGACATGGAATCCCCCGGTTTGCGCCCCGCCCGCGCACGACCTTTGGCGCCGACCTAGGTCGCAATGCGACCCAAATCCGGCGACGCAGGGGATTCATTCTGGCCCGCAACACGGCTGCGGCCAACGGCGCGCTGCTACTCCCGGTCAGCAATGGCATAGGAAATAACGGCTTGGTTGCAGGATTGAACTTGCAACCTTCACGTTACGAGCCTGATTTGCAGAAACGGCGGAGCGTCTTCCTGTCGCCCACTAACTTGCGCACTGAATTGTACGCACGACGACTGGCCGACAAAAATATACTTTAACTGTCAATTACATGGGGAAAGGTGGTAGCGGGGGGGGCGATTCACGCGTTTCCCCCTCCCCCCTCGGAACTCTTCATCGTCATCCGGAGGGAAAGAAAAACCGCCTGATGGCGTTCTCTCTGGCGCCCATTTCCATAGAGCAGCCGGAACGAGATCGTCGGCACGACGAAGAGGTCATCGCGGCAATGCCCTCAGCATGGTTGCGAAGGAACGTCTTCCATCCCTGCGTGGAAGGGCCCCTCCTCCGCGCCATATACTTGGCCACGCCGGTCTGGCCGATGTTGATGCCGAGCTTGAGAAGCTCTCCATGGAGGCGCGGCGCTCCCCAAAAACGGGTTGGCGATGCTCATCTCGCGATCAGCCGGCGAATTTCCCACGGTACCGTCAGTCGACCGCAGCGGTGCCGCGATTTCCAGCGCCAATACAATCTGAAACCGGCACGACGCCAACGGATCACGGTGTCCGGCTTCACAATCGTCAACGCCTTGATGGTATTCGGCGCCAAACGATACAGCCCAACAAAGATCAGGCGCTCCATGACACTGAAGGCCAGTCTCTTCGGCTGGTGCCGTCGCTGGACGTTAAGTTGATGACGAAGGATCAGGATCTCAGCTTCCAACGAGACCCGGCGACCGAAACAATAAGACCAGTACCGACCAGACAATGCTGTAAGCTTCTCTCATAAGGCTGAAGCATTGCGCAATTCGGCCTCACCTGCCAGCCGGATTAGGTTTCCGAGAGCGACAGCTACCGGGATTTTCGGGAAGTGCGAGTCGTGTTTTATGCCGGATGCGGCGATGCGGGGGCGGGTTTTGGAGTAAGTTGTTGCGTCGTCAATATGGAAGATTTGGCGAGGCGAAGCCGTTGGGCGTCTCCTTGAATAGCACTTCCCTGTCATGCGCAAAGTTGGCGACCAGCGGCAGCGCAGCGCCGCCCAGCGCGCGCGCGTCGGGGCCGATCGAGCCCGTCTTGATGATGGGGTCGATAAGGCCGCGGCGATCGAGCGTCTCGTAGATTTCGGCGACACGCGCAACCAAGCGGCCGCGCACCGCTGTCGGCATTGCGCCGTCGATGACCACTGCTTCGAAATCAATCACCGAAATTGCGGCCAGAGCTGCATAAGCCAGAGCCTCGGCAGTTTCTTCGATCCATGCGTTGAGATGGATCGAGTAATCGTCCCATGCGTCAGGCGTGCGCCAGATCGATGACGGATCGAGCCCGGCGCCGCGCAGTCTCTCCTCGAGCTTGTAGATCGATGCGCAATGGTGCAATTGGCGGGCAGCCAGCACCCCGTTCTCGATACGCATGATCGGAATCGTCCCGAGCGCGCCGGCCGTGCCGGTGCGGCCGGTAAAGAGGGCGCCGTCGACGACCACACCGCCGCCGATGAACGAACCGAGGAAGAAATACAGAAAATCGTGATGCCGCCAGCCTTCGCCGAAGAAGAATTCGGCGGCGCAGGCGGAAGACATGTCGTTGCACAAGGTGACAGGCACCGGGCAAAGCGTCGCGATTTCGCTCCGGACGTCGACATTGCGCCAGACATCCATCGCCCCGGGTGGCGCGCCGACCTCGGCGCCCCAGTTCCACAGATAGAACGGCGTTGCGACGCCGAGGCCGACGAGACGGTGGCGCTGGCGCGAGGTGAGGCTCCCAGCCAGTTTCGGCAGGGCGCGCGCGACGAAATCGAGCGTTGCTCCCGGTTGCGGATAGGGAAAGGTCTCATGCGCGCGCTCGCGGATTGCGCCGACAAAATCGATCAGCACAAGGTCGCAGCTGCGCCGGCCGATCTTCAGACCGAGCGAAAACGCGCCCTCGGGGTCGAGCGAGAAGGGCACGGTCGGTTGCCCGACCCTGCCGCGCTGCGGCGTTTCGCGCTTGAGAAGTCCGTCGGCCTGGAGATGGTTCATGATCGCCGAGGCGGTCTGGACGGAAAGGCCAGTCTGCCGCGCGGCTTCGATTTTCGAGAGATGGCCGTGACGACGCATCAGCGAGAGAATCAGTCTCTCGTTGTAGACGCGCACGCCCGTTTGATCGGCGCCGCTTGCGGCCCGCGCCGATAGCCGTGGTTCAAGGATGTCCGGCTCGCCCAACGCCCTGTCCGATTTCTCTCGACCCAGCGCCAAGACCCGCCGGGCCATCCGACAATGTGCGCCGCCGCCGTTCCCTGTCAATAATTCAGGCTGGCTGATTTATCTTGACTCGGCGATCGGTTTTTGTGCCAATTGGGGCCGCGACAGCGCGAGTGGGGCGGTTCTCGACGGCTCCTTCTTGCTCAAAGATCGTCCGGCCGCGCATTAAACTAACGTCGCGCGAGACCTTATCGGGGAGGACATCTCAGTGACCAAGAAGCTCTTTCTGCTGTCCGGCGTCATAACGGCGCTGGCGCTGGCCAGCGCGCCGGCTTCGGCCGCCGACATTGTTGGTCTGATTACCAAGACCAACACCAATCCTTTCTTCGTCAAGATGAAGCAGGGTTTTGACGCAAAAGCCAAAGAACTCGGCCTCACGCCGCAGGCCTATGCCGGCAAGTATGACGGCGACAATGACAGTCAGGTTGCCGCGATTGAAACGTTGGTGAACGCCGGCGCCAAGGGAATCCTGCTCGTGCCAAGCGATTCGACGGCGATGGTCCCCACCGTCGAGAAGGCGCGCAAGGCCGGCGTTCTCGTGATCACGCTCGACACGCCGCTCGACCCTGTCACCGCAGCCGACGCCAATTTCGCCACCGACAATTTCAAGGCCGGCGAACTGATCGGCAAGTGGGCCAAGGCGACGCTCGGCGACAAGGCCTCGTCGGCCAAGATCGCCACGCTCGATCTGACGCCGAACCAGCCGACCGTCGACTATCTGCGTCACAACGGCTTCCTGACCGGCTTCGGAATACCGGTCAAGGACCCCAAGCACTACGCGCAGAGCGACAGCCCGCAGATCGTCGGCTCCGACATCACCCATGGTGACGAGGCGGGCGGCCGCAAGGCGATGGAGAACATTCTCCAGAAGGCGTCCGAGATCAACTTGATGTACGCGATCAACGAGCCCGCCGCGTATGGCGGCTATGCTGCGCTCAAGGCGGCAGGCAAGGAGAAGGGCGTGTTGGTGGTCGCGGTCGACGGCGGCTGCCCGGGAGTCAAGATGGTCAAGGACGGCATCATCGGCGCCACCTCGCAGCAATATCCGCTGCTGATGGCCTCGAAGGGCGTCGAGGCCGTCGCCGAATTCATCAAGACCGGCAAGAAGCCGCAGAGCATCGATACCGGCGAACAGCTGGTGACCGATCATCCGGTTCCCGGCGTTCCCTCGATCAATACGGAAGAGGGCACGAAGCTTTGCTGGGGTTGATTTCCGCCAGCTTTGATCGCCTAATCTGAGTGAGAGATCGGCGCGCGTAAGGACGGTCTTGCGCGCGCCGATTTCGCTTAAACAACGAGACCAGGGAGGGCGCTATGAGCGAGGCCACGCAGGAGCAGCTCGCGGCGCAGGAGTACGAGCAGACGCTCGCCGGCGCGTCGACGGCGCAGGTCTCCTTCGAGGAGACGCTTTCGTCCATTCAGCGCGTCCAGCGCTTCCTGCATTTGTACCCGACCATCGTCCCCTTCCTCGTACTGCTGCTCGGCGTGCTGCTCGGCGCCTCGGTCAATTACTCGCACTTCGTCACCGCGACCAATTTCTCGACCGTGCTGACCCAGGTGACGATCGTCGGCATTCTCGCCATCGGACAGACCTTCGTCATCTTGACCGCGGGCATTGATCTCTCCGTCGGCGTAACCATGGTAATTTCGTCGGTCGTCATGGGCCGCCTTGCGGTCATCGACGGATTGCCCCTCATCGTGGCGTTTCCCGCCGGCCTGTTGACGGGCGTCGCCTGCGGCTATCTCAACGGCGCCCTCGTCACGCGGCTGAAAATGCCTCCCTTCATCGTGACGCTCGGCACCTGGAGCATCATCGGCGCCCTGAACACGTTCTACTCGCAGAGCGAAACCATTCGCTCGTACGACCTCGACAACTCCGCGCCGTTCCTGCAATCGATGGGCGTGACGTTCGACGTCGGCGGAGCGCGCATCATGCTGGGGACGTTCCTCCTGATCGCGCTTTCGATCCTCTCCTGGTACGTGCTCAACCGCACCCCTTATGGCCGCCACATCTACGCGACCGGCGATGATCCAGAAGCGGCGCGGCTCGCCGGCATCAACACCGAACGCGTCCTGCGCAGCGTCTATGTCCTAGCCGGCCTCATTGCGGCGATAGCCGGCTGGGCCATCATCGGCCGCGTCGGCGCGATCAGCCCCACGGCGGGCGACAACGCCAACCTCGATTCCATTACCGCCGTGGTGATCGGCGGCACCAGCCTGTTCGGAGGTCGCGGTTCGATCGTCGGCACGTTAATCGGCGCGTTGATCGTCGGCGTGTTCCGCTCCGCCGTCTCGCTGGCTGGCCTCGACGTGCTTTGGCAGGAATTCGCCATCGGCGTGCTGATCATCATAGCGGTCGCGCTCGATCAATGGATCCGGAGGGTGTCGGCATGAGCACGGAGCCCATTCTGCAGGCGCGGGGCCTCGTCAAGCGTTACGGTCGCGTTATTGCGCTCGACAACGCCGATTTCGACCTCTACCCCGGCGAGATCCTTGGGGTGATCGGCGACAACGGCGCCGGCAAATCGACCTTGATCAAGGCGCTGTGCGGAGCGGTGATCCCGGACGCCGGCGAGATCAAGCTTGCCGGCAACGTCGTCAATTTCCAAACGCCACTCGAGGCGCGCCAGGCCGGCATCGAGACCGTCTATCAGGATCTCGCTTTGTCGCCGGCGCTATCCATCGCCGACAATATGTTCTTAGGGCGAGAGATGCGCATGTCGAATGCACGCGGGCGATTTTTTCGCACGCTCGATCGCCGCAGGATGCAGCGCATTGCCCGCGAAAAGCTGTCCGACCTCGGATTGATGACTATTCAAAATATCAACCAGCCGGTCGAAACGCTGTCTGGCGGCCAAAGGCAGGGCGTTGCGGTGGCGCGCGCCGCGGCCTTCGGCAGCCGGGTGGTGATCATGGATGAGCCAACGGCAGCGCTCGGCGTGAAAGAATCGCGCCGCGTGCTGGAGCTCATCCTCGACGTGCGCAAGCGCGGCCTACCAATCGTGCTGATTTCGCACAATATGCCGCACGTCTTCGAAGTCTGCGATCGGATCCATATTCACCGTTTGGGGCGGCGGCTGACGGTGATCGGTCCAAAGAAGCAATCAATGTCGGAGGCGGTGGCGATGATGACAGGCGCGATGGCGCCGCCGACCGAGATGGCCGCCTAGATCACCTTCCGTACGACGCTATTACCTCCCGCGCCGCCTGGCGGCAACTGCGAAGCCGACCATGATGCCGATATCGTGCGTCACCAATTCGAACTTGCGCACACCCAGGGCATCCAGGACGCCCACCACGTCCGCCGCCTGATTCTTCTTGTCGTAGCCGCCATCAGGCTTCGACGAGAGGCCCAGCCCACGGAGGTCGGGCACTGATCGTGTGGTCTTCGATGAGCGCGCTCGCCAGATGACGCCACATGTCGGCCGGTTGTGCCGTAGCGTGCAGCATGACCACTGCCGGGTGTGGGTGGCGAATTGGCAACTTTGGCATAAATCGCCGCTGTGGTGCAGTCTTGCGCAGATTGGGAGAGTAAGCCGAAGGGATTGCACCTCCGGCTTCTCGCAGAACAGTGCTTGAAACTCTCGCTTCACACTGCTCCCATCAGGCAGACATGCCGGTAACACCGAGCTTCCAATGTACGAACAGTCTGCGTCTTTTGACCGCAATGACCTCAATCAATCGACCAGCCTGTATCTTCGCGCCCCGGTAGCGCTTGTACTTTCGCATGACCCACGCGACCAATGTGGCGTTGACGTAATGCCATATCGGTTGCAAAGCCGACGGGGTATAGGCTCCATAGTAGTTCAACCAGCCTAGAAGGATTGGATTGATCTCCTGAGCTATATCTGCCAGCTCTACATGCGTGCGTCTGCGAAGTTGTAGCTCCTTGATCGTCTTCCGCATCGACTTGAGAGACGACGCACTGACCTGTGGTATGAAGTTTGTGAAAACTTCTTTGGTTTTCTTGTTTTTCACAGCCTTTGGTCCAAAGCGATATCCGAGGAAGTCAAACATCGTATTCGGATATTTACCTTTGCGTTTCGCATCTTTGCAGTAGACGATCTTGGTTTTGTCCGGATGCATTTCAAGGTGGCATTCGGCGAACCGAGCTGCAAGCTTTGCCTTTACGGCTGTGGCTTCAGCTTCTGTTCGACAATGTACCAACCCGTCATCCGCATACCGGCACCAAGGGAGGTCTGGGTACTCTCGTGCCATCCATGCATCAAACGCGTAGTGCAGAAAAAGATTCGCGAGTACAGGACTGACAACACCGCCTTGCGGAGTGCCTTTGGACCTCTCGATCCGCGTGCCATCCTCCATTTCCATCGGCGCTGTCAGCCATCTTTCGATGTACAGCAAACTCCATTTGCACTTCACGTGTTTGCGAACGGCACGTAATAACAGTGTGTGGTCGATGTTGTCGAAAAGGCCGCGGATGTCGAACTCGAGAACCCAGTCATACTGCCAGCAGCGCTTGCGCGTTACACCTATGGCATCTATGGCCGATTTATTCGGCCGATACCCATAGGAATCCGGCAGGAAGATAGGCTCGACTTCTCTTTCCACAATCTTCTTGACCACCATCTGCGCCACACGATCTGCCACTGTGGGCACCCCCAAAATGCGTTGTCCGCCAGTCTTTTTCGGAATGGGAACAGCGCGCACCGGAGGCGGAAAGTAGCTGCCCGAGCTCATCCGATTCCAGATCTTATAAAGATTCCGCATAAGATCTTTGTCGAACGTCTCGAGCGACTGCCCATCCACCCCGGCCGCGCCCGCATTGGCTTTGACCGCTTTGTAGGCGTCGTACACTAACTTCTTGTCGATATTAAACGGCTTCGTCTTTGTTGCATCCATCGTTTCATCCTGTTTCCAGTTGCACGTTAGATGCAACACCTGACACGATCCCTTTGCTCCAGCTCCATTACAGAACCTTCAACGCTCGTACGGATCGTTCCGCCCCAGTGCTCCACATCGGTACTTTCGCCTCATGGCTGTGACCACTTGTGCTTTTCCCTTTGCATTAGAACGACTGGTTCCTGCAGTTCCGTTTGAAAGCCTGTGTCAAATTCATGCCCCCTCTACGCCGACCGCCGCCTGCTCAGTAACCAGATATCCAGCAGACTTATCTCAGAAGTACCGGTCGCCTCTGATTTTGACGGCATTGTTATATTTACGACGCGTGATCGGAAGGTTTGCTTGCGCTCATCTCTATGACACTCACCTGCACGGTTTAATCCGTACTTTTCCTCCAACGCTCACGACCATGACACTTAATCATCGCCGCTTGGAGCGGTTTGACACCCGCCTCTGAAAGCCGATGCCGGTGGGCCGACCACCATCTTTCAAACAGCTTCCCTATGTTGTTAGGTCATTACTCCTCCCTCCATAGTTTTCTACAGCACACGCCGGCATGATAATTTTCAACTCATGCGCGATCTGCTCCTCCTGGCGATCCATCTGCTCGTGACCCTCGCGAAACTCCTCGGCCCGGGCGGCACGCGCCAGGTCGCAGCTGAATCGCTCTTGCTCAAACATCAACTCCTGATCAGCAATCGCTCCCGACAGCGTGCGCCGAATCTCACCATGCTCGATCGCCTTGTGCTCGGGCTGACTACCCTCTTTGTGAACCCACATCGCATTCCGAAGCTATCCGCGATTATCAAGCCGGCCACGCTATTCAAATTCCACAAGGCGCTGGTCCATCGAAAATACCGTCTGCTGTTCTCCTCTTCCCGCCGGAAACGAAAGCACGGACCGAATGGCCCTTCCACAGAACTCATCGCGGCCATCGTCGAGATGAAGCGCCGCAATCCAAAGTTCGGTTGTGTCCGCATCGCCCAGCAGATCAATTACACTTTTGGTACCAAAATTGACAAAGATGTCGTGCGTCGCGTGCTTGCCACACACTGTCGACCCGAGCCGGGTGCCGATGGTCCGTCATGGCTAACTCTCATCGCTCACGCCAAGGACAGCGTCTGGTCGGTCGATTTGTTCCGCGTTGAATCGATTCTCCTGCGGAGCCATTGGGTGATGCTGGTCATGGACGTCTTCACTCGTCGAATCATTGGGTTCGGCATCGCTCCTACGTCCATTGATGGCATGTCGGTGTGCCGCATGTTCAATTGCGCCACTGCTGGGCAACCGAGACCGAAATACCTCAGTACGGATCACGATCCACTCTTTCGTTTTCACCGCTGGCTCGCAAACTTGCGCGTGCTGGAGATCGAGGAAATTAAATCGGTTCCGTACGCTCCGGTTTCACATCCGTTCGTCGAGCGTCTCATCGGAACAATCCGGCGGGAGTACTTTGATCGGGTATTTTTTTGGAACGCCGCGGACTTGGAGCGCAAGCTGCACGATTACAAAATGTATTACAACTCGCATCGAGTCCATCGTTCGCTCGGCGGCTCGACCCCCGCGCTACGCGCCGGCGTATCCTCAGCTACCGTCACGCGTGGCGGCAACATTGCCGCGGTCTGTTTCAGACTCCGATCGCCGCCTGACTTATATTTCGCCACCCACAGGATCGCATGGTAGATCGCGCCACAGGATAGCGCGGCCTTCATCGGCTAGTTGTCGGGGAAAGGCGCGGTCAATTCTAACAAAACCATCTTGAATGAATTGTTTTATCTGCGCGCTGCTGAGCACGCGCGTTGGTTCACTGGCAGGCATGAAATCCTCATATCGCTTGGCCAACAATGATCACCTGCTCAAAGCAGGTTTGTCGGCAAATTCAGTCTATGACAATGTGCAAGCCGCATGGTTGCGAGGCACACTGTCGGCTCCCGCCCGCGTGACGCGGGCAACGCCGTTAGCGGCTAAGGAAGAAGACCGAAGCGATATTGGATGTGTCTTTCAACATGTTTCGCAAAATATCATCGGTGCTCTCAGAGGTCAACGTTCTGCCGAATGTCGGTTGAGGGTCATTCGCGTCGCTCTGATCGTGCGGCGATCACTTCCGGTATACCCCTGTCAGCAGACATTCTCAGTGCTCGTCGGCATGTCTCAAAGGTGCCAACAGCTGACTCATGCGGTGCAGCAAACAGCGTCACTTTCGATCACGTCGCGCCTTCGCGGGGCTATCCTATCGGGGAGAGTCTGGACAAGTAATCCATCTCCAACTCGCCTTCATAGGTTTCGGCGCCGAGCTTCAATACTTCCGTCACGCGCGCTTGCGTCACCTCGCTGGCGACACTCAAATCGAACTCATGGGCTTCCACCAGAAGCCCCTCTGCTAGGGAACGAAATGCTCCACTATCTACAGCTGTCTTGACGTGAGCGATGGCATGAGCGGGAAATGAGGCGATGCGGCGAGCCAGTTTCTCGACAAAGGGCGTCAGCTCGTCCGGCGGCAACGCTCGATTGATATAGCCGTAACGCTCTGCCAGCTCCGCCGAGAAATCATCGCAGCCCAGAAGCACCTCAAGGGCGCGTCCGCGCCCGACAAGCCGTGGCAATCTTTGCGTGGCGCCGCCGCCTGGAACAAGCCCAATCGCCACCTCCGGATTGCTGAAGACGGCTTTGCCGGCGGCAGCAAAGCACATGTCCACGGCCAGTGCGATCTCATTCCCGCCGCCCCGCGCCCGTCCCTCGATCTTGGCAATGGTTACCTTGGGCATGTTCCTGAACCGCTCGCCGATCATCTGCGTGAGACGAAAGCCGCGCGTCTGAGACACCGTCTTGGATGCCGCCGCAACCCGGCCCAAACCAGAGTGGGCTATGAAAAAATCAGGAAGTGCGCTCTGCAAGATTACGACACGGACGCTCTCATCGGCTTCGAGCTCCCTGCCGAGTTCGTCGAACTCCAGCGAAAGTACCTCATCGAGAAGATTTATCGGCGGGTGATCAATGCTGACGAATGCAACCCCGGAATCGAACGCTAACCGGAGACATTTGTAGTCAGAATATCGCATGGCCGTGGCTCCATTTCCGTGACCGTTCCAGATGGCCAATCTCTCCGCGAGAAGACTTCTGATGACATCGGGTTATCCGTCAGCCGTCCTCCGGACGGCTCAATTCCTCGAGCAAGAAAACGAACAACTCATACGGCCGCCCCGTCGCGTGCCGAAGACCCATCTCGCAGGTTCGGTTCGCGGACACGTAGGCTTCGGCCGGATGAGCATCGAGAACGGCTTTGACCTCGCGAGTCGCCGAGACGACGAGCTCAGGATGCAGGAGGCCTCTGTCCCCGGCCGTGCCACAGCAGGTCGTGCCGATAGGCACTTCGACCTCCTCGGCCAAACGCGCCCCGATCTGCTTAAGCGTCCCGGCCAATTGCAGATGCGTGATTGAGCAGGTTGGGTGCATGGCGATCCGACCGAGCTTCCGCCGGATCGTCAACTTCGGAAGCAGGTCGCGACACCATGCGATCGAGTCGATTATCGACAGGCTCTCGTACCTGGTCCTGGTCTCGGCATCGAGTAATGGTGCAATGTCCTGGCTGAGAGCGAGAGTGCACGATGCCGCATCGACGACGATCGGAATCTTACCGCCGTCGCTCCACCGCAGCATGGCTTCGGCCATGGACTTGGCCATGAACTCGTGTCCTTGGGGATAGCCTTTCGACTTCCAAGGGGTGGAGCAGCATAGACCGGCGATGTCAGGCGGGATCCACAACGGCTTTCCGGCCCGTTCGGAGAGCGTGACGAACGCTTCCGGCAAGGACGGCGAAGCCGGACCGTCCGGGTCGCGGCCAAACATCCGGTTGATACAGGCGGGGAAGTAGACGGCTGCAGCACCATCCTTTTGGGTCGACCGCGGAGCCTGAGCTGCCCGAGGCATCGGACCCGGCACGCTGGGTATCAGATCGGGATTGGCGACTGCTCGTGCAACCCCGGTCAAGGCCGTCAGCGGCTTCGCTCCGAAGAGAGCAGAGAAGGCGTGCGCAGCCGACAGGCTCGCTCGGGATACTTTCTCGACCGTGCTCCAGTTCTCGGCAACTCGTAGTGCGACCTTGTCGGCCGTCGAACTGGTCTCCATCGCGCGGAATTCGCGGATCAGAGCACCGGTGTTGATTCCGATCGGGCAGGGAATCGCGCAAGTGCCATCGCCGGCGCACGTCTCTATTCCGTCGTACTGGTACTCCTGCTGCAGCCGGGCCAACATCGGCGATCCTGGCGATTGCCGAGCCATTTCACGCCTCAGCACGATCCGCTGCCTTGGCGTCATGGTGACGTTACGGCTGGGACAGACCGGTTCGCAGAATCCGCACTCGATACATTGCGAAGAACCCGTGACGCCTTCGATCTGAGGCACCGATTTCAAATTCTCCAAATGGATTTTTGCGTTGCGGGTCAGGATCACGTTCGGTCCGAGAATGCCTTTAGGGTCTGTAAGCTCCTTGATCCGCCACATCATGCCGGTGGCCTTCGCGCCCCATTCCGACTCGACGAAAGGAGCCATGTTGAGACCGGTACCGTGCTCGGCCTTAAGCGAGCCGTTGTACTTGCAGACGACGAGATCGACGAGTTCTTCCATGAAAGCCGCGTATCGTTTTTTGCTATCTGGATCGCCAAAGTCGGCGACCAGCGTGAAGTGAAGATTTCCGTGGGCTGCGTGGCCGGCAACTCCGGGGATGAAACCGTGCTTGCTGAGCAGTTCCTGGAGGTCCTTGGCTCCTTGCGCCAGGCGTTCCGGCGGAAAGCACACGTCCTCGGTTATGAGCGTCGAGCCCTCCGGACGGTGTTTGCCGATGAGTCCAAGCAGTCCTTCGCGTACGTGCCACGCCAGCTCGATGGCTTCCGCCACGCTCGTGAACTCTACAGGATGGATCAGATTCGCTTTCGAGGTAAACTCGATGACCTTGTTCTGCAAAACCTCGAGCGCTCGCATGTCTTCGGCGCCGAACTCCACGAGAAGCGCCGCGGCCTTTGGATCGAGTGTTCGCCAATAAGCAGGGGTTTGCGCGAAGGCTTGGCCGGCGGCGACGAGAGCAGGCGCGACCATCAGTTCGACCGCAGTGGCTCCGAGACCGACGAGGCCCGAGACAAGACCGACCGCTTCGTCGATTGTCGGGACCGGTATCCAGGCGACACTGGTTACGCTGGGGAGAGGAACGGTGTCAATCACCGCCTCGGAGACGAACGCCAGCGTTCCCTCGGAAGCCACGAGGAGACGGCGAAAGATTTCGAGCGGCGTCTCACCGTCGAGCAGGGCGCAGAGCCGATAGCCATGGGTGTTCCGTATCGCGTACTTTCGTCGCACGCGGTCGACCAGTTCCCGATCGGCGAGCAGTTCTCCGCGTAGCTCCAGCAACCCGATCGCGAGGTCAGGTTCGGCTCGTTCGAACGCCGCTTCCGCGTCGGTGGCCGAGGTGTCGATGACGGCACCGGATGGCGTCACGAACGTCATCGCCGAGACGGTCTGGTAGGCGTCGTTTCTGACGGTGCAGCGCATGCCGCCGGAGTTGTTGGCGATCACGCCCCCGATGGTGCATGCGTGCGAGCTTGCCGGATCCGGCCCGATCCGTCGGCCGTATCGCCCGAGCATCGCGTTGACGTGGCCCAGGATCATTCCTGGACGCGCGCACACCCGGCGGCCGTCGTCCTCCACTTTGGCGCCGTACCAATGACGGCGCACATCGATCAGAATATCATCGGATAGCGATTGACCGTTGAGGCTCGTGCCCCCCGCACGAAACGTCGCATGCCTTCCGTTCTCGCGGCAGTAGCGGAAGAGCTTGACGATGTCGTCGGTCGTTCGAGGCAGCACGACAACTTGAGGGATGAGGCGATACGGGCTCGCATCGGAGGCATACCGCACGAGATCGATTGCCCTGTGGAAGACGTTCGCTTTTCCCAGAAGGTCGATCAGATCGGCCTTCAAGCCGCCTGGACTGCCCTCGATCATCGAGGCGGGGACCGCGTCGCACACGGGCGGCCCGTCGAACCGTCCCATGCGCGCAGGGTTCGGGGAAAAAAGCTTTCTCATCGACGCAGCGCCTCTTTTCACTCGTCCTGAACGGGGTTGCTCAAGATACCAATCCCCTCGATCTCCACTTCGAAGACATCGCCCGGCTGCATGTAAACAGCTGGCTTGCGCGCTGCTCCAACGCCGCCGGGTGTTCCGGTGATGATCACATCACCGGGCTCCAGGGTGATCGCGACGCTGATTAATTCGATCAGCATGGGGACGCTGAAGATGAGTTGGTCGGTACGCGACTCCTGCATCACTCGGCCATTCAAGCGGCCCTGAATGCGCAGGCTCTGGGCCCCCGGCGGCATGGCATCGGGCGTCACGAGCCAGGGACCGAATGCCCCTGTGCCATCGAAATTCTTGCCCATCGTCCATTGCGGCGTGCGCAGTTGAAAATCGCGTATCGTCGCATCGTTGAACAGGGAGTAGCCGGCAACGTGATCAAGGGCTCTGTCGCGGTGGATGCGGCGCCCTCTCCGGCCGATCACCACGGCGAGCTCGGCCTCATAGTCGAGCGCGGACGATTCGCGTGGCCGCCGGATCGGTTCACGGTGAGCGATAAGACTTGTCGCGTAGCGGGCGAAAATTTCCGGATAGACCGGCTTCTTGAGTTCGCTTTCCTCGAGGTGGTCATCGTAGTTGAGACCGACACAGAGGATTTTCGGCGGCTTGGGCACCGGCGGCAGTATCCGAACTGCGTTCAGGTCGATTGCCGGCATGGGCAAAAGGGCTTTGCCCCTGTGCAACAGATCTGCACCCTGCGCAATCAGTTCGGGCAGAGTGCCTGGAAAACCGCTTTCACGCTTGGTAAGGCCATGCCAGCCCGAGCCATCATCCGCCGCAATTCCGGGGACGCCGCCCTTCTCGAAATGGACAATGCGCACAGGTTTCTCCTTTAGTGGAGTACCGACACCTGCCTCAGGGCCATGGACTCGTTCTGGCCAAGTCGATGACTTCGTCAGCTCGATGCAGTGATGTGGGTTCTCCCTATTGGATCAATGAATGTGTCTAGCTGTATTCGAGACCCTCTCGCGGGTCTCTTCTCCGATAGTGAACACCCGTCGTGCTGCGATGTCGATCGCCGCGAACGCACGCGCGCTTTCGTCGTCAACTCATGTGATCAGTCAAGATGGCTGACCCTACTTGTCGGGAGCCTTGTTTCGCGTCTCGTTCGGCGTAAGTGCAGGTGCGCTTGGTGGGCCAAAGTACGCACAAGCCCACGGGAAATACTGACAAGACGATTTCCGCTCAGGGTCAATCGCGTCACTTTGACCGTGGGGCGGCCCCTTCCGGTTTACCCCAATCAACGGACATCGTCAGACCGCCCCGGCATGTCGGGTTGGTGCCAGAGCACATAACCGGAAGTTCCGGATTGTGGGGCTCGATCTACCCCTGATGATAACGGTTTGCTGGCACCTTCAATCAAGCAACTCTTGGCAATTGAGATCATCTACTGCCAAGAATATACGCTCGAGATTATTCCGCCAGATGAGAGGTGGAATATTCGACATTGCTTGCCAAATGGGTGTGGTTGTTTGCCAAAGAACTGCCAACCGATAGTCTTCGGTCAGTGCCGCCCGATCGTAGCCTTTTACGCCGCCCTCCAGAAGCGCCGAGTGGTAGCAATCTAACAAGGGCTGCTCCATCCTGCGGCGGCGGTCGGGATACCAGTGCAACGCGAGCATATAGGCAAGATCGTCAGCCGCCACATCGACACGCCAGCAATCCCAATCGAATATGCGAACATCATTCCCGCCATCGCGGGGCAGGAAGTTGTTCCAGACGTGAGAGTCTCCCTGAATGACCGTCATATTCTGATGCGATCTGTAGTGCGTGTGCAGTCGAAGCCCTGCATCGATCAAACGTCGGTAAAGACCGCGCCGCTCTAATAGGAGGCGATCTCCGAAGCGATCAGTGAAAAGTGACAGTTTCTCCTCGAACCGTTTCAGGTTCTCGCTCATTGTGGCTTCGTCCTGCCAAATCCCCACAGAATTGCCAAGACGAGGCTCATCCCACCACTCGGCATGAAAACGGGCGCGGGCGCGGATGATATTTTCGCACTGTTCCATTGTGGGCGGTAGTGGCCAGGCGGTAGCAATGACATGCGTATCGGTAAGGTCTTCCAACAAGAGGTGCCATGCTCTTGTGTCGGCGTCCCAAGCGGCCTCAAAGCAGCGCAACACGTGCTGACCTGGCTTGACGGCGGCCACCTCATTGTAAAAGGCAACTTCCTGTCGGCCAGCGTCCCAATTGGCGTCACCCAGACGGTCGGGAAGGCCGGTCTTGAGTATAATCGTACGAGGTGCGTCGGAAGCTTCGCCATCGTAGGTTAGACGAAGACGAGTGATTTCCGAGAGTATCGTTACACGAGAGCTTTCCACAACGACATCGCAAACTCGAACGTTGGCCAACGAACTGAATTTGCGAAGTGCGCCAGTGAGGTGCTCAGGGCTTGCCGCCTCTGGCGGAGGCTTCTGTGTCATGGAAATCCGATTTCAATGAGCCCGGAACGACGCCTGGCGCTTTTTGAAAATTGGTAACACGGGAGTGATCGTCGGTCCATCTGAGACGCCAGGAAGGGCCGTCCGCAATGCATGCGCGCCGAGGGCCGCTTGGGGTCAATCGCGTCACGTTAGTCGTCGGTCGGCCGCTTCCGGCCTACCCCGATCAATGGACATACCCAAAGTCCGTCCACACGTCTCAGAAGTGCCACAGCACGAAGTCGCTGCGCTCCAGCCCGCTGCGCGGGAGCAAGAGCCGAGAGGCCGGCGGCCGATCGAGAGGACAGCGATGGCGGGGTGGCAAGGTCAACACGATCAGCTCATGTATTGTCGGCGTGCAACGCTCGACCCCGCCATAACGCAATGACAAAGTTGTCTTGACGAATAGTGCAAACCAGTTTGCTTGAATGTGCCGTGGATATTTCTCCTCGCAAGAAATTGATCCGCACCATGCCACCGAACACCGATCGACCGATCAATCGCGCAATGGTTGTGGGATGTGCTGTTTCTGCCACGCGCAACCATTTGAAATTACACGAGCCAAGAACATTAAAAATCCTCGTTTGCAACATTCATGCCAAAACGCGAAAGTTGTGGAAGCATTTTGCTCGCGCCGCGTCCACCATCGAGATCGCCACCAACATACGATCCCCATAGCACTCGCTGCACTGCCGGGTGCCACACTCCCGCGACTTCGTGCATTGGCGCTTTTCGGACGCCGGTCGCCGCAGCGCGTGGATAGCCTCGTCATGCCGGCGTCCGAAAACCTAGACAGCCTCCGGACATCCGCGAGAGTTGCCGTTCAGAAGTCTGGTTACGCGGGGTCTGGCAGCTTACTTCATTTTGGACACGGAAGTTCGGGACCCGGCGGGCTACGCGGAGTATGTGAAGGCAGGCTCGCCAAGCGTCCAACGTCACGGCTCTTGCGGGCGCCCCGTCGCCGCGGCAGCATGTGCTGACCGGGCCATCTGCGCCCTGCTTCATATGTGAAACACGGGGAGCATCATGCAAATCGGTGTTCATCTGCCGCATATCGGCCGCAAGGCCACGCCCGAGGTGGTCACGCGCGCCGCGGTTCAGGCCGAGGAGCTCGGGCTTGCCGACGTGTGGGTGAGCGAGCACGTCATCCTGCCGAAGGACGCGCCTTATCCGCCCTCGCCCGCCTTCCTGGAGCCGATCCTCACCCTTGCCTGGGCGGCCGCGGCGACCAAGCGCGTCCGGCTCGGCACCAGCGTGATCGTGCTGCCGATGCATCATCCGGTGCCGATCGCCAAGCAGCTCGCCACGTTGCAGACGCTGAGCAACGGGCGCGTCATCTTCGGCATCGGGGTCGGCTGGCTCGAAGCGGAATTCTCCGCGCTCGGCGTGCCGTTCCGCGAGCGCGGCCGGCGCACCGACGAGAGCATCGCGCTGCTGCGCGCGCTGTGGAGCCAGGACCCAGTGACCTTCAAACCGCGCTACTGGGCGACGCAGATCGAGGAGATGCGCATGCAGCCTCCCCCTTCAAAGCCCATTCCGCTGTGGGTCGGCGGCAGTTCCGAGAAGGCCCTGGAACGCGCCGTGAACCTCTGCGACGGCTGGCACGGCTCGCGGCTCACCGCCGAGGCGGCGGCGCCGGTGATCAAGCGATTGCGCACGGTGCGGCCGGACAAGACCTTCACCATCTCGCTGCGCACGAGCTTCGATGGTAAGGACCCTGCCGAGCTGGGCGCAAGGCTCGGCGCCTATCGCGACGCCGGCGCCGATCACATCATGGTCCAGCCCGAAGATCGCGACATCGACGACTGGATGCGCACGGTGGAGAAGATCGCCCGCGCGGGGAGCGCGCATTAGTCCCAGGCGAGCTGACGTCCGATTTGGGTCAATCGCGTCACTCTGACCGTGGGCCGGCCCCCTTCCGGTCTACCCCGATCAACGGACATCGTCAGACCGCCCGGCACGTCTGGTTGGTGCCGTGTCGGACATGGGCATCTTTCAAGTAGCGCAAAAAAGAAAAGCCGCCTGGGGCGGCCACAAGATCAAGACTCAGGTTACGGCAGGAAAATCGGGGCTCCTGCGGAACCTGCTGTGGGTTCGGGCGATTAAGGGGCGTCCAGGAACGGGCGGTTTCGGTCGGTCACGTAGATCTCCTCGGCGGCACGCAGATGGTTTGGAATTTCGATGTTCTGCTCGTTCCTAATGCCCGCACCGGAATCTGCTCTGGTTTCGGGCGAAATCCGTCAAATGGAGACGCCCCATGACGTCAGCGGAGCAGCCCGAGAGAAGAGCAAGATCGGCCCACATAGAAGAATGGTGGAGCATTCTAGCGGCTCTTGTGGGCGCCGGAGCAACTACCTTCTTCCTGTGGCAGGTACCGGACTTTCGGCCTTCCGGCGACTTGGCCTGGGTAGTTCCCGGCTGGTTGGCGCTGGCATACGTGCTGCTCCAGATGGCTTGTTTGCTGGTTTCGGCCACGCAGATACGAGCTCTTGGAGTGGTGGACACAATTGTTGCAATTGTTCCAGTTGTTGCCGCCATTGTGACAGGCATCGAGTGGGGCCTCGGCCGGCTCGCATTATCGCCGTTTCAAATCAATGTTCTCACAACGATGCTGGTTGCCAGCATCGGTGAGTTCTTGCTTACGATGTGGACTCGGTTCGTACTTAATCGCCGTACCATCAGTGTCGAATGATGTTTAAGTTCCGCCGCTGCGCAGGGAGTCCATTTTGAGGTCAAAATGCGAAATACTCATCCCGAGTAGATATCTTCCGCTTTGCCTCTGAACTCGGACATTGCTCGACGCGGTCGGCACTTCGCATTTGTGCCATGAGCAAACCTAGGCTTTAATCGACAGATCAGCTCATACCCGCGCCGTTCCTCTGGTTATCCGAGCGCAAAGCCGGGGACAGACCTGCTGCAGACCAAAACGAAGATCGGTCAGTTTGGGCAGGCTCTATGGTGATCGATCAGTGCGCTCAGCGGTCGACATGCCGAGCAGGCTCGTTGTATCAGCGCATTCAGGCAAAGTGGTTTGGCGATGCCGAACAATAGTCTTGTCGCGAGGAGCCTACGGGCTCACTTTGAGCGCGGCTTTATGTGAAAGAAGCCTGGAAGGTCCTCGCCTTCCGCCAGACGCGCAAGCTTTGTTGCCAGATCGACTGCGAGATCGAACTGCAACTCGATCAGCCGGCGGCTCATGAACGTACGGAAATAATCGCCCCAGATGAATTCCTGGAACGGCGTATCCTGATCCTCAAACGCCTCACCACGCACCCGCCGAGCCAGCGAACGCCAGACGTTGTCAGTGAGCTCGCTGATGTGATGGGGAATGGCGGCGAAAGGCCTGCGGTTGCCATCGGCGTCAATCGGCCAGCAATAGCCATTCTTCTCTATTTTGCGCCAGAACGGCCGCTCCGCCAGCTCCGACCAGTCCGCGACCTTTTCGCCGAGCAGGGCCTCCCGGATGTCGATCGACCAAAGCGCGCGCGCGAGATGGTGGTGGTCGACGATATAGATGTGCTTTCCGGGCCCAAGAACATAAGGAATAGCTTTTTTCTCGAGATAGGCTCTTACGGTCCGCGGACGACTGCTTCTCAAGCTTCACCGCCCGTTCCTTGACATCCAACAATCCGAGGGTGAGCTGCGTCGGCCTGAGGTCGGCAATTTGAACCTTTGTGTGCGCCATGATGCTGCCATGCTTTGAAAGCAGCCACTGGTCAGAGTGCCGGCCAGATCGCACTCGGTTAGCCCATAGCCGTAGCGCCGTGTCAGCAAAGTTGAAGCTGATGGGCGTGAGGCGCGGTCGCAAGCCGCCAACCGCCAAGCCCAAGATACTCTCTCGATCAAGTAATAGACTCCAGCGACCCTTCGTGTCGGTGCCGAAGCGAAAGCCGGCGCAGTTGGCCGCCTGTGCCCGTCCGGTGGATAGGGTAGTGTCGACGCGCAAGCCAGTCGTGACGCAGCCCAAGGAATTCACCAAAGGCCAGCTTTACGCGATGCTGGCGGAAGCGGTCAGGAATACGGGCTAACAAGGCCGTTGCTGCCCGTGCGTCCGTGCAAGATGAAAGGGCGGCCCGCGCGATGCGAGCCGCCCTTGAGCTTACTTGCGCTCGGCCTTCCCGGCGATTAAGCGGTCAAGCTCTGACTGATCCAGCAGATCACAGATCATCAGAGCTTGCGCCACGCGCTCGATGGCGGCCAGTGCTCGTCGACGAGATTGCTTACCGCGTCTCGGCACTGTTGGAGCAAGTCGGTCACGAATGCGGCCTGTTCGGCGCTCAGGTTGATGTGCCCATCGGGGTTCCGCGTGAGCGAATCAAGGTCGACCCCAGTCGCAACAAGGGCAGCCCAAATTGCACGTGCCTCAGCGCTTTTGTGGTCGTGCTTCCACTGATCCGGGTATTTCTGCCTCGGCTTATGGTACTTCGCCTCGCTGCATGGGCCAGCGAGATTCACTATAATGTCTTTCCGGATCGCGGCGAGTACTGTCGCTCGTTCTGCATCGCGCGCCAGAGTAGTCGTAGCGCGTTTGGTCATCGTACCGGCGGCACCGGCAGTTCCAAGTGGTGGGAACATCAGCACGCCGTGGCATTCAATACCCTGCACGCGGGCGATCACCGCATGCCCAGCTTCATGATAGGCCACTGTGCTCCGTGTTTTGTTTTTCGACATTTGAGCTTGCCCAAAAGTAATCCGGCCCGCGAGATTGCAGGCTCGGGCAACTTTGACGCTTCTCTGGAAGCGTCTGCGCGCACTGGGCGCGCATGGGCACCGGCATCGAACCTTCGACGCGTGGCCTCGAGAGCGGAACTAATAAATGGTTTTCTGATCGCTCGCCATCAGTGCTGCAGTGATCATTGTGCTTGCCTTCTTGTGGTGGCGATCGTGATCGGCTCACGCTAGAGCGGCAAACCTAAATCCAGCGCCACTAACGCACGATCCGGTAAGCCTTCGCGCGTCTCTGGCGCGGTGCCTGCGTCGGCTTCGTCTCAAGCCTGTTAGAAATCCAAGCGGAAGGGATCGACGGCATTGAGTTTGCAGGTTTCGAGAAGCGAAGCAATCATGGCCCATCCTGCCGCGCCGCGATCGTGGCCGGCGAACAGTGCGTTTTTCCTTGTCAGGGCCAACCCGCGGATCGAACGCTCGACGGTGTTGGAATCGATCTCGATGCGGCCATCTTCGAGGAAGCGGCACAAGCCGTCCCAGTGGTTGAGACCGTAGGCGAGCGCTTCGGCGAGCTTGCTGCCCTTCGACATCTTGGCGAGACTGTCCTCGAACCAGGGCTTCAAGGCTTCGATAACGGGTTTTGACCGCTGCTGCCGTGCCGCGCGCCGGACTTCGGGCGGCGAGCCACGGACCTCCGCCTCGATGTCGTAGAGCAGCTTGATGCGTGCAAGCGCCTCGGTCGCGATCGGCGCGTTGCCGCCGACATAGACCTCGTAGAACTGTCGCCGCAGGTGGCTCCAACAGTAGGCAAGCGTCACCGGCCCACCAGGCCGTGTCGGCGCGGCCAGCTTCTTGTAGGCTGCGTAGCCGTCGACCTGCAGGATGCCGTTGAAGCCGGCGAGCAGCCTGGCGGCGTGGCTCGCCGCCGCGCAAACCGCCGGTCAGCAAGGTGCGCAAACACAAGCCGTCCGGCGGGCAATGATCATTCCGAAAACGTCGTCAACCTTCTCGTCTCAGACGGATGCGGAAGCGGAAAAACTTACGGACGCTTAGGGATACATAGACGACCAATATACGCAACGGCGTGCTCCTTGTTGCGGAGGCCTTGCGATTTGAGTTTGGTTTCGGTCCTGCGGAGAGGCGACGGAACCAACCTCCACCGCAAGGCTGCGGTTTCAGTTGTTCTCGTCACCCCAGGTCGCCTAGGGACGCGGAAAGTGGTCCGTTGGGATAGGCTCAGCGGGCCATCAACGGACGTTGCCCTGCAGAAGCCTTAGCCTCGACTCACCGCAGTATTTTCGAACGGTACATCTGTTTCGGATTGGTAGCAACTGGTGGTAGCCCCACTTTGCCAAACGGCCCGTGAGGGGTTTGCTCCTTGGTGAATGCTTTTGGTGGCAGCAAGCAATCTGGAATAGTGAAGAAGAAGGCGGCGCGCCGTTGATGCGAGCCGCCCTACCGTGCAGCTAGCACGGTGGTGTTACGCATTTCACGATAGCTAGTCGAACAAGTTCATCGTCCGATTGGCCAGTATCGGTCACACGGTTGATGAACATGCTGTATACCTATCGTGGGCAATGGAGATGGCTGAGAGCGTGAAGATAGCTGACTGGCTTGAATCGCATTCAAGGTGGAACCAACTCCGCGAGCTTGGAAGCTCTAACCTCGTCAGGGCATCAGTTTTGATGCCTGCTTTTGGCTACATGCTCTTGCTAAATGTAAACATCCATCAATACCTTACGGTGAAATACGACGGTTGGGTGCTTTCTCATCTCCACGTGCCCAGCGTTTGGCGCATCTGGATGCTGTTTTACGGCAGCTTTCTTCTTGCGTTAGCAACAATAGTCTACAGCTATTTCTGTCCGGACGAAGTGAAGCGCTATGCTTCGGCATTCGAAATGGCAGATGGCGGACGAAGCATCAAGCTAACCTTAACCAATTTCGAATTGTTCAGCAGCAAGCGAAAGATATGTACGCCCGGTTGTCCGGCTGGGAACAGCTGCTAGCACCGTCGAAGCCGCAGACTCTCGACCGAGATGAAGCTAGCTTTGCTAGCAATAGGGAGGACGTCATTTCGACCTTTCTCATCCATCAATATATGATACGGAATATGCAGCGGCCTAGGCTACGGATATTTACTTTCGGCTTGTTTGCGGCCGGACTAACCCTGTTGGGAATCCCTGCCGTTTTGACATTTGTACAGGTTACTTTGCTCGGCATTAGCCATTTGTTGCTGCTGTAGAGAAAAACCGTGTAGGTGATTCGCCGGAACCACCTTCGCCACATCCCCGTTATCCCTATTGGGCCATGCCTAGTCCCGTGGCCCGGGCACGGTTCTACCTTGCTTCATCTACTCCAGAGGTGGGACCGTGCTTTGGTGGAAGCAATCTGAAGTAGTCAAGAAGAAAGCGGCCCGCGTGCTGCAGGCCGCCCTAACGCACGATCCGGTACGCCCTTGCGAAAAGAGGCGGCCTCAAAGGCCGCCTCTCGGCTATTGCTCGCATGCTTACTGGCAGACGTAATCTATCCCGTCTCCGCCCTTGACCAAGGAGCCGGGCGTGCAACCAATGCCGTTGCGATGCGCATAATCATCCCAGCCGCTGTAGCAGGTCCAGTTATTGAGCCCACCGGCCGCGCCGTACCCGACCGTGCTGTACCCGACCGTGCCGTACCCGGCCGCGCTGCCGATCCCACACCAGGGGCCGCCAGCGTAGTAGGCCCGCACTGCGTTCCAAGAGACACCGGAGAGGTCGGCTCTGTAGGGATTATAGTAGTAATGGGGGCTCACATAGAGCCGCCTCGCCTGAGCACTCTCAACTGACACCGAAATGCCGCGCTGCTCAGACCAACCAACGGTGAACAGTGCCGCAAAGGCAACAGTCGAGATTGCAATTGCAAATTTCCTCAAAGCCATCTGCCTCATAATTTTCCTCCAATACTGCCTCGTCCCCTTCATAAGGGCTACTCGTCCGTCGGTGCGGACCATTGCGCTAGATCAAAGATGTCAGCCTGCCCGATAGGGCAGCAATTCTGACGTGCTTTGGAGCGCTGGCACCATCATGAGGGGATAGCGGCTTTAGTGCGCGAAGATCAGGAATGCCAGCGGCCCAGCCACGGCAACGGTCCATAGCAACGAGATCACAAGCCAATGGGGATCGAGCTTCATGGTCTCAGCTTACGCCCACGGTGGCTGAACCCAACCTGAACGCGCCGCCGACGTTTGGTGCCCGCGCGGGCGCTTGCAGCGTCATTTCTTGACGAGCTTGCGTCGCGCTCCCCTCATCGTTTGCTTTCCTGCAAGGCAGCGTGAGAGCAATTCGCAGCAAGCTCACCGGCTCGCGGCCTTCAACCGCCCAATAGCAGGACTTCCATCACCGCTTGCCACTCCTCGCGTTCGTGTATGCTGCGAGGTAGCGCGTCGACATAACGCCCGGCATCCAGCAGTGTTCGAAGCTCGCCACCGTCCGGCAGCACGATCGGCTCATCGAATGCGCGCTGCCAGCCCTTAGCGGTCATGATACTTCGTCACGATCAGACTGGCGCGGTGTTCCGGATCGGTCGCGTAGTGCTCGGCCAAAGCTCGGGTTGCGCAATACCAAATCGGGTAGTGTCTCAGTTTGAAATCTGTTAGGGCGGCCCCGGGGCATCACTTACTTTCCTCTTCTCCCTAATCTAAGCCTCTCGACTGACGAATGATAGTAGGCCAGCGGGCAGACGAAGACGAACATTGCCCACACCGGCAGCCAATTCACTCCGATGAGCAAGCAAACACCGGCCATCCCAAACCCACAGACGATGGCGACAGCACGCAGATTTGGTTCCGAGTCCATTCCATCCTCCTGCTTTGCGCCAAGCATACTACAGACCGAGCATCAACCAGGATTATTTTCAAACTGAGACACTACCCCAAACCGGAATCCCGTTGCACGTCACAGTGCACCATTCTTTTGGCCATCGCGTTGACGGCACCACGTCATAGGCTGCGCTCGGATCGTTGCCGGGAATTGGATCGGACATGCCCCCATGATTCCGCCGATCGCGTAGAGTAGTCAAGAAGGGCGGCAAACTACTTTGGCGGAATGCTGAGCGACGTTGAGTAGATAGTCCCTGTCGTGGAGGCATTGCCTAGTGCGGGTATGGAATAGCCTGGGACTGTTTTCGATTTGCGGTTGAAGTGCTTGAACTCGTCTTTCAGACAGGCGCTGAAACTGGTGATGGCATCCTCGATAGTCCGCAACACACACGCAGCGTCTTTGCTGAGATCAAATTTCTCGTTTGGCGCAATCTTCCTGTCTTTGGTCAGATGGAATATCTGCTTGTTCAGCTTTCTCCGAATGACATCCAGGTATCCATCATATGGATCAAACGATGGTTTGTAGCTGTCGTCTATTGTGAAGTCGCTTGCTATTGAGTCGTCGCAGTCTTTGGGGCCGCTCTTCTTGTTTGAGAAGAAGAAGAGCAATGAGCGAGCGTGTACACAAAAGGATTCAATCTGCGCGAAGTATTTGATCTTTTGCTCGGGCTCACTTAGGTCACGATTGGCGTTATCGAATTGACGAAACAGGCCGCGAAGCATGTCGATTTCGTAGGGCAGATGGTTGTCAATGATATCGAGTAGGATTTGATCGGGCATGGCGCTCCCCTCCAAGTTGTTCGGATGGCGAAATACACGTGCCGGACAGTTAAGTCAATCAAAGTCAGCAAAACAGAAAAGGCGGCCCGCCATGAATGCGAGCCCGCCCTTCATTCTTGAAATTTCAGGTCGGTATGAATTTCGACCCAAAGCTTCCAGCAGGCGACCGCCGGAAAATGATTCGCCCGCATCCAGCGCAAAAGCTGAAGCTTGGACATTCGGTCATCTCCAAAAGTAACAAGCGCGACTGCACAGCATCGAGCCTCGATGCTTGCCAGACAATGATCGGCCTTGGCTGCATGCCGCCGATCGGGGGTCCCGCAATATAGCGTCTTTGCTGGCATCAGCGATCCGCTCCATGGTCCATTCTTGCGCGCCGTATAGATATTCGGCAATTCAGCATACGTCCGTATAGCAGCGCGTGCCCAAAGATACGTGTTACAGAATGGAAGCGCGCGATACTCACCAGATGGCAAGAGAATTTAAATTTGCCCTGACAAGCATGATATCTCGGCAAGATGGTTGGATGAAGTGACGATATACGATATCGGAATCCTGCTCTTGATCCTGTGTCGTCTCGTGTCATTCGCCGTGGTGGCGGTGTGGAGTAGCCGATGAATTGGGATGCGCAAGACATTCACACGCTTGCGCGTTTGGAGAGTGCGCCATGATTTACACGCTCGCTGTTATTCTAGTCCTCGTCGGAGCGGCGGCTAGCGCGGTCGTGGTCATTGCCATGTGGGACGCGGGCGCGCTGGTTTTGCGCCGATGGCGACAGCGACATCGGGCAAGTTAAGGCCGCCTCATGGCGGCCTCTTCCATATCAGGCCATGACGAGCATGTCTGTTTAGGGGTGCAGACCCCATATGCGCAGCCGGAACCACCTTCGCGATATCCCCGTCATCGTCATTGGGCCATGCATAGCCCCGTGGCCCGGCACGGTCCTGCCTTACAGCTTACCCCCTGCTCAGAGGCGGGCCCGTGCTTTGAATCCGTCAAGCGCAATTAGTGCGAGGCGCTACCGGTTCGGTCATTGTGACCGGGGTCTAATGCGGTGGCCTTAGCTCGCCTTCGGTCCAGCCCAGCGCCTCGGATTTCAACGGGTCAGTGCTCACCTGCGCTTGTTCGATGTGATCGCACCTTGTGCAGCGGAGCGTCCAGTGCTCAAAGCCCGCGCGGGCCTGGGCAATGCGCTGGACCTCCATTGGCGATTGGCACAACAAGCAGCGATGATGCGTGGTTCGGCGCAGCGACAATGTAGGTGTTTGAAGCTCGGACATGACACACCCCCTTTGTAGGCCGGGAGCGCAACACTCTCAGTCACCGATAGCAGGCCCAAGGGATCGGGGCGGTGATACAAAAATAGTGCGCCTGTGATTTGTCGAAGCATTGATTCAGGTCAAAGCCCGGAACCATCTGCGCCTCGAAGCCCGGAACCATCTGCGCCATATCCCCGTTACCCTTATCGGGCCATGTGGTCGCCCCTGTGGCCCGGGCACGGTTCTACCTTGCAACACCTACCCCAGGGGTGGGGCCGTGCTTTGGTGGCAGCAATCCGGAGTAGTCAAGAAGAAGGCGGCCGCCGTGATGCAGGCCGCCCTTGTCTTTAAGCCAACCAATGCTTGTATAGAGTGCTTGCCTGTGGGTGGCGAAATATAAGTCAGGCGGCGATCGGAGTTTGAAACAGACCGCGGCAATGTGGCTGCCACGCGTGACGGTCAAGCGAGGCTGGAACAGCTGAGGATACGCCGGCGCGTAGCGCGGGGGTCGAGCCGCCGAGCGAACGATGGACTCGATGCGAGTTGTAATACATTTTGTAATCGTGCAGCTTGCGCGCCAAGTCCGCGGCGTTCCAAAAAAATACCCGATCAAAGTACTCCCGCCGGATTGTTCCGATGAGACGCTCGACGAACGGATGTGAAACCGGAGCGGACGGAACCGATTTAATTTCCTCGATCTCCAGCACGCGCAAGTTTGCGAGCCAGCGGTGAAAACGAAAGAGTGGATCGTGATCCGTACTGAGGTATTATTTCGGTTTCGGTTGCCCAGCAGTGGCGCAATTGAACATGCGGCACACCGACGTGCCATCAATGGACGTGGGAGCGATGCCGAACCCAATGATTCGACGAGTGAAGACGTCCATGACCAGCATCAGCCAATGGCTCCGCAGGAGGATCGATTCAACGCGGAACAAATCGACCGACCAGACGCTGTCTTTGGCGTGAGCGATGAGAGTTAGCCATGACGGACCATCGGCACCCGGCTCGGGTCGACAGTGTGTGGCAAGCACGCGACGCACGACATCTTTGTCAATTTTGATACCAAAAGCGTAATTGATCTGCTGGGCGATGCGGACACAACCGAACTTTGGATTGCGGCGCTTCATCTCGACGATGGCCGCGATGAGTTGTGTGGAAGGGCCTTTCGGTCCGGGCTTTCGTTTCCGGCGGGAAGGGGAGAACAGCAGACGGTATTTTCGATGGACCAGCGCCTTGTGGAATTCGAATAGCGTGGCCGGCTTGAGAATCGCGGATAGCTTCGGAATGCGATGTGGGCTCACAATGAGGGTAGTCAGCCCGAGCACAAGGCGATCGAGCATGGTGAGATTCGGCGCGCGCTGTCGGGAGCGATTGCTGATCAGGAGTTGATGTTTGAGCAAGAGCGATTCAGCTGCGACCTGGCGCGTGCCGCCGGGGCCGAGGAATTTCGCAAGGGTCACGAGCAGATGGATCGCCAGGAGGAGCAGATCGCGCATGAGTTGAAATTATCATGCCGGCCAATCTGCGCAAGACTGCACCACAGCGGCGATTTATGCCAAAGTTGCCAATTCGCCACCCACAGGAAATCAGAATACGTTCGATGGGTGATCATTTTGCTGGAGTCTGGCAGAGCAACCACTGTCCCCCGACACTTAAGAAGATGATCTTCCGCACCGCCATCGAAGAGATCATTGTGCGCACTGACCAGGATAAAAAAAACCTTGAGTTGCTGATTCACTGGAAGGGAGGTGCGCATACGCAACTCGCGATGGAACGACCACGTTCCGCAACTGAAACGGCCACGCCCATGGAGGCGCTGGAGATCATTCGTCGCATGGCTGTTCGATACGGCGACGACCAGATTGCCTCTGTGTTGAACCGACGCGGCTATTCCACGGGCAAAGGGAAGCGGTGGAATCAGACCCGTGTAGCGACAGCCCGGCGAAACCATTCGATTGCCGGTCAAAAACGAGCTCTGCACGATCCGGAGAGAGTGAGTTTGAGCGAAGCTGCGCGAATATGCGGCGTCAGCCACCACACCATCCAAAGGCTGGTTGAAGCCGGCCCCGCGGCTTTCGCGGCCTCCTTGAACAGTCGTCCGAACTGGCGCGTGGTCAGCGGCCGATGCTTGCTGCGACCTGGAAACAGCCAGCTTTGTTCCGGCGCGACGCCGCCGTCATCATACGTGGTCGGCCGCGCCTTCCACCATTGCCGCAACAGCTCGAGGACCTCCGCCGGTAGCATCACGTGCCGGTCCTTGCGGCCCTTCGACTGCACGATGCGGATGATCATCTGCTCACTGTCGATGTCGCCTGCTCGCAGCCGCACCACCTCGCTGGCCCGCAGCCCGCAACCATAGGCCAGCGTTAGCATCGCTCGCGCCTTCAGGCTCGTCACCATAGTCAGAACACGCTTGACCTCCCCGGTGCTCAGCACTGGCGGCAGCTTCTCCGGCTCCTTGAGGTGCCAGACCTCGGCCGCCAAATCGTGGCGACGTAGCGTGACGCGGAACAAGAACCGTACCCCGGTCATAATCCGATTGCGGTTGCAGATGCTGGTACCGCTCTCGATGAGGTGCAGCTGAAATCGGCGTACCTCGTCGGGCGTTGCCGTATCGGGCGAGCGTTTGAGCCAAGCGGCGAACCGCTTGCAACTGTGGATATAACTGCGTTGCGTGTGTGGGTTGAGCTTGCGCGCAGCCATGTCTTCGATCATATGCTGACGCAGCGGACTGACAGTGTTAGTCTGGCTCATGGGGAGCTCCTTCCTGAGTGAGGTTGACGACACCTCGATTCTCAGGACGGGAGCTCTCCACCGCTATCACTATCCTCTCACCTGGCCGCCGGCCTCTCGGCTCTTGCTCCCGCGCAGCGGGCTGGAGCGCAGCGACTTCGTGCATTGGCACCTTTGAGACATGTCGACGGACGCTACGAATGTCCGTTTATCGGGGTGGACCGGAAGTGACGGGCCGATTGCCAAAACGGCGCTTTTGACCCAGGGCTGAACTCGCGGTCGGGCCACCCGTCTTTGGACGGCTAATGGGCGCAACCTCACGACGCAGTGTCTGTGTCTGCGTTCACCGGCAGGGTGAATTGAAACGTAGCACCGTGGGGCATGTTTGCCGTGGCCCAGAGCCGGCCACTGTGAGCTTCCATGATCGAACGGCAGATCGAAAGTCCCATTCCCATGCCGCTAGATTTGGTGGTGAAGAAGGCGTTGAACAGCCGGTCCGCATTCTCGGCGGAGATCCCGACGCCGCAATCCGTCACACTTACGAGCACTAGCTGCTTCTCGTCCTGGCGGGATCGGATCACGAGTTCGCGCGGCCGATCCTCAACCGATTGCATCGCTTCAATGCCGTTCATCACCAGGTTGAGAATCACCTGCTGCAGTTCGACCCGATCTCCCCGAACGGTCGGCAGGCTGTCCGCGAGTTCGGCGTGCACCGAGACGCGGTTCTTCTCTGCTTCGCCGCGGGTGAATTCGACCACCTCCCGGATCGCTCCGTTGATTTCCAGATTGTCCCTGCGCGGTGGCGTTTTCTTAGTGAGATCGCTGATCCGGCTGATCACCTCGCCGGCGCGATTGCCATCCTTGACGATGTCGTGAAGGATTTCCCGCAATTCATTTGTATCCACCACCTCAGCGCCGAGAAAGCGCAACCCGGCTTGCGCGTTGGTGACGGTGGCGCCGATCGGTTGCTTCACTTCATGAGCGATCGAGGCCGTGAGCTGACCCATCGTGGTGACGCGATTAGCGTGTGCGAGTTCCATCTGCGCTTTGCGCAGTGCCTCTTCGGCGTGATCTGCACGGATTATTGGAGTAATGTCGGCGCCGGTGCCCCGATAGCCGAGAAAGTTTCGCTTTGCATCGAAAACCGGCTTGCCGCTTACTCGGACATATACTGGAGATCCGTTCTCGTTTAAGGTGCTATACACGAAATCGCGAAATGGCTGATGTGTGTCGAGCATCTCCCGATGCAGTCGCCATTTTTCGGGTTCGGATTCTACATCAATTGCAATTTCCCACCGAATGACCCCAGGTATCCGTGAGGGCACGATGCCAACCGCTTCGATGTGCTCCGATATGCTGATGGTCCGGTGATCCGGTCCGGTTTCCCAGAGCCAGTCTGAGGCCGTTTCGGCATAATCGCGAAAGCGCTCCTTGCTTTCGCGGAGCGCTTCTTCGGCCCGCTTGCGCTCCGTCATGTCGATGACAAAGACAACGCCCTCATCTCGTTTCTGCTCGAAAAAGGCTGCTCCGACCAGAACCGGCACGCGGCTGCCATCCTTGCGGAAATATTCCTTCTCGTACGGCTTGCAGGTCCCGGTCGCGCTCAGCTGGGCTATTGCATCCTGGTCGACGGCGGCCCACTCGGCAGGCGTCAGCTTCGTCCACCGTATCCGACCCGAGACAAGGTCTTCCCGGCCGTAGCCCAACAAGTCGAGAAAGGCCTCATTGGCTTCGATGATCCGGCCGTGAGAATCCCCGATCATGATTCCGATGATGTTCGAGTCGACCAGGCGGCGGATCCTGGCCTCCCGTTCCCCGAGAGCGTTGTATAGACGGGCGTTTTCCAGAGAGATCGCCGCTTGCGACGCCAGCAGTTCCAGTACAGAGATCCGCGCGGGCGTGAATACGTGCGATGCCAGCTTGTTCTCGAGATAGAGCGCCCCGATCAGCTTGGCCTGCTTCACCAGAGGCAGGCAGAGGACCGACCGGGCGCGCTTCTGACGGATGTACTCATCCGCCGAGAACGGATTCTGCGCCGAGGCGTCATCAAGGATCACGCTTTCCCGCGTCCGGATCACGGTGTGGAGCACGGTTTCGGGAAGCTCCGCCGCTGACACGGCCGCCGTCTGGCGCAGCGTGACCTCAACCCGGCTGGGGCCGGTTGTCGCTTCCGCCGCGATCCGTGGCTCGTCGCCCGGGAACAGGATGAGCAGGCCCCGCTCGGCGCCCGCATGCTCGATCGCGATCCGCAGCAGCTTCTTGATGAGCTCACCGAGGACGATCTCGCCGGATACCGCCTGCGCGGCCTTGAGCACAGTCCCGACGTCCAGCCGCTCGATGGGTGCGCCAACGGTAGTGATGGGAGATGCAGGCACTGGTGCGTCGCGGAGATGCGGATGAAGCTGTTCGAGTTGGCGCACCTTGCCATCGGCTCCCCAGCGCAGATAGCCGTGGCGGGCGTCCTGCAAATACACGCGGGCAATCCTCTCGAAGCCACGCGCCGCGTAAAAGCGGGAAGCAAGTTCATTGGCGAGCGCCTCATTGTGAACAAACCCGTTTGCGCGAGCCGAACGGACGGCCTGTTCGTAGAGGCGCATCGCGTCAACGTCGCGGCCGTCGATGCGAGCAATCTCGGCGCCAACCAGCGCGGAGCGATTGTCGAAATTCTCCGGGCAATTCTCCGCCCAGACTTCGAGCTGCCGGTGATGAGCATCCAGAGCCGCGACGTGCTGCTGGCATTGGCCGGGCGCAGCGGTGTCGCAGACTGCAGCGTGGCAAAGCGCCGCGTAGAACTGATACTCCGCCGCTTCCACAGCGTAGCTCGCTATCCAGAGCAGCGATTGCGCCCTCGATGCGGCATGCACGGCTGAGGCATAGTCGCCCGCGAGAAAGCGCGCCTGCAACTTGCGAGTCCAATAGGAGAACTCGGCACGTGCCAGACCCGGGTCACCAGTCAGACGGCGTTCGATCTGAACCTCGTCAAACTGCGCATCGTTAAAGGAGTCGAACTTCGGCGTAAGTCCCCGGAGGGTCCGGATCAGCCCAAGCTGGATGCTGATGAGATCAATAGCTACCCTGAACCGTGTCCTCTCTGCAAATGCGAGACCGTGCTCCGCTTGGCGCTGCACCTCAGGAAGCGGGTCACCCACCGCGAGAAGGTTCGTGCTCAAAGCGTGACAACTGTACGCGCTGAAGGTCGGGTCGCCGTTCTTGTTCGCAACCTCGAACGCCCGACGCAGCAGATCGCGGCCGGCTTTGAAATGTCTCGTCCAAGGCAGGACATGAGTTCCAAACTGGTTATAGACTCTGGCTTGGGACCCCGTCAGTTGGCGCTGTTCGACCAGCTCATAACCGAGCTGGCCGAGGCGAAAACCGCCCCTATAATCGCCAAAACGCGCGCCTGCGATGGCGCCAAGCATGACGTATGCGAAGGTCGAGCCGTCGCAGTTGCCGCGCTCGATGCTGAGATTGACTGCTCTACAAATGACCAGGCAAGCCAGGTTGGCCTCTGTGTACATAGCTGCAGCGAACACCTTAGCGAGAACATCCAGAGTCGCCAGCGAGGCCGGGTCCGTCATCATGGGCAGATCAACGAGTTCCTCGATCGGCCGGCTCCCAAGTTGCGACCATATCCGATCGTATTCTCGCCGCGCTTCTACTTCTGTTGGATGCGGCGACCAGTGGATGCCCAAGTGCCGGAGGTAGTCCAAACCGACGGCAATGGCGCGCGCGTTCCGACCGACGGTCGTGTACAGGTCGATGTACAAGCACACAATGTTAGCTCGTTCCAGCGTACTTGCGGCGCGGGTCGAAAGCGCATTCAGCCGTTGCTCTGCTTCCACCAGCGCGCCGGTGAGAAACTCGCATTCAGCCCGGTGCAGCTCCAACGCAAAGCTGAGTTCTTGCCGGCGCTCCCAAGAGTTGTTCGGCAACAGGGCCGCACCGGCGGCGAGATAGGTGAGCGCCGAGGCGTAAGCGGTAGTGGCCTTGGCACGTCGGCCGGCGAGCAGGTTGAACTCGGCCAGCTGCTCACGCTCGTCCCGTAACGTGATCAAGGCGGCGCCGCGGTTGAACTGGTTGACGATCTCGAAGATTGCCTCTTCGCGTTTTTCTTCAGGGGTGTGCGCCGCAAGCAGCCTTCCGATGCGGAGGTGCGCCTCTGCGCGCGACCGTTCCGGTATGAGTGAATAGGCAGCCTCCTGGACACGGTCGTGGATGAACTTGTACGAGCCCTCCAAATGTTCGACCAGTTCGAGACGAACGGCGTCCCAGAGATCGGAACGCACCTCCTCGTTCGATTTCCCGAGAACGATCGAAAGCATCGTGATCTCGGCGACACTGCCGAGGCAGGCGAGCTGCTGCAAAGCAGCCTGGGTCTCGAGGGGCAAGCGGGTCAGCTTTTCAACCATGAGGTCGACTACATTGTCGGTGTACCCCTTGGCGTGAAGGCGATCGAGTTCCCAGCACCAGCGTGTTGCGTCATGATCGAAGCGGAGCAATTCCTCTTCGGCGAGAGCTGACATGAACTGAATGGCGAAAAACGGACTGCCACCGGTTTTCTCGTGCACCAGTCGCGCCAGCGGGGTGGCATCGTCCGGCGCGCAGGCAAGCGTATCCGCAATGAGCCGCTCCAGGTCTTCATGGGAGAGCGGCGCTAGACTAATCTCTACGCACGCTCCCGCCTTGCGGATGGCATCGAGTGTGCGCAGCAGCGGGTGAGAGGGACTGACCTCGTCGTCCCGGTAGGCGCCGACCAGCAGCAGGTGCCGCACTTCCGGGTGCGTGGCAAGATGCTCGAGGAGGTCAAGCGTCGCTGTATCCAGCCATTGCAAGTCATCGAGGAACAGCGCGAGCGGGTGCTCTTCGCGCGCGAATACCCCAAGGAAGTGCCGGAACACCGTTTGAAAGCGGTTCTGCGCTTCCTGCGGCGGCAGGTCCGCGACCAGTGGCTGTTTGCCAATTACAAGCTCCAGTTCGGGAACGAGGTTGACTATGAGCTGACCATTCGGGCCCAGCGCATCGATGAGGGAGGCTCGCCAGCGGCCAAGTACGGCCTCGCTCTGGCTGAGCAGCGAGCGGACCAGGCTCTGGAAGGCCTGGCCCACCGTCGCGTATGGGATGTCGCGCTTGTACTGATCGAACTTGCCGGACGCGAACAGGCCACGCTGCGGGACGAGCGCCTTGTGCAACTCGTTCACCACCGAGGACTTGCCGATTCCGGAATAGCCGGACACGAGCACGAACTCCGGCGTGCCATTCGCTACGACCCGGTCGAAGGAGGCGAGCAGAGTGTCGATCTCGCGCTCCCGGCCGTAAAGTTTCTCAGGAATCAAAAGCCGATCCGATAAATCGGAAGCACCAAGCGAGAACGAGTCGATACGGCCGTGCAACTCCCATTCCGTCAGGCAGTGCCGCAGATCGGCCTCAACGCCCGCAGCGGTCTGGTAGCGTTCGTCGGCAATCTTGGCGAGGAGCTTCATCACGATTGCCGAGAGCGGCTCGGGGACGCCGGCAACCCGCTCGCTGGGCGGCACCGGTCGCCGCGCGATGTGGCAGTGCACCCACTCCATCGGATCGGCAGCCGTGAAGGGCAGCGCCCCCGTCAACATTTCGTAGAAGGTGACACCCAGTGCGTAGAGATCGCTCCGGGAGTCCACCGAGCGGTTCATCCGGCCGGTTTGTTCCGGCGCCATATAGGCGAGCGTGCCCGCGATCACCTCTAGCGGGGCGGAGGCTTGGCGCTCGCGCGGCAGACGCGAGGCAATGCCGAACCCCGTCAGCCACACGCCGCCGCTTGCCTCATCCACCAGGATATTTGCCGGCTTGATGTCCTTATGGATGAGGCCACGCTCATGCACATGGCGGAGCGCGCCCGCGAGCGGGATCGCGATGCGCAGGAAATGCGATACGTCCAGTGGCCGGCCAAGCAGTCGATCGAGCGGCGTACCGCCGGGATCCTCAAGCACCAGCGTCATACGGCCGTTATCGTGCGTAAGCGCGACGGGTCGCGCCGCCCAGTCGGCGTCAAGTTCGGACTTGAGCGCATATTCGTGTTCAAGTCGCTCGACGCAACCGGGCGAGGTTTCTTCCGTGGCAACAAGCAGGATCGGCGTCAAGCCGTTGCCAGAGCCCCGGTATAGAGCGATGTCGCCCTCCCGCAGCGACGAGAATACGTAGCCCGAAAGCTCGTTCATGAAGGCCTCCTGGCAGGAGGACTACTTTAAGGCATTGATTAGGTTACGTTTGCTTTTGCCCGTCAACCCAAAAACAGGCACCCAAAAATGCGATCGCTGCCATATTGTGGCTAGACGAGAACCTCGCGGGCCTCTTGCTTATAGAGCCGAGATGGTTGGGCAAGGAAGAATGCACCGACGAAGTGATCGAGAAATCAGCTGACTTCCGGTGATGTTGAGGGTTTCGGATGCCGGCTGATCGCAGCGCTGCGGCTTGCACCGTGGCCGGCGTCCGAAAGCCTTCAATGAAGGAACCCGCGGGAAATGGCAGGCGGTGGCGCTGCGAGCGCCGAGCGCTATGGAGGTTTGCGCACGACGGCGCTGCGTGAGGGCAACCGAGGTCGATGAGTGTGTTGGCTGACGACGTTGCGGCGCATGATTGGTCGGTCGCAGGTGCGGGAATCTGCGGTAAGCCAGGAAGATCGATGGCGACGTTGACGTCGCAAAGGCAGATTTGCACGAGCGTCGCCGTTGCGGATCGAGGGCCGGCGAGGAAGATCGGGATTTTGAAACGTCATCGCCTCGGACATGCAGTATCGGCATCGCAGATCGCAACGATCCGTCACCGACAGCCGCAGGTATTTCACGCGCCTGCCAAACCCATCAACAAACGGAACCGACATCGCTTGCCTCCCTTTCCCCGGCTGTTATCAAGTTCCGATCACCACGCGATCACGCATCCGCCGCCGCCAGCATGTCGGTCACCGACACGAATTTTTCCCGCGGCTTGCCGCTGAGCGCGCCCCTACGTTTCTCGGCCGCGTCGATGGTTGCCCAATCGCCAAAACTCACGACGCGCGCAACGCGCGTGTTGAGCCGCGCCAGCAGCGCACCGGGGTCGCCTGTACGCTGCCCCGCCCGCGTCGGCAGATCAGCAAGGATGGCCTCGGCGGTGGCCATGCCGCAGCCGCGGTTGGTGCCGATTGTGCCGCTCGGGCCACGCTTGCTCCATCCCCAGACATAGAGACCTGCAACGACCGAGGAGCCAATCGCCACGCGCCCGTCGATGTTGGCGTGCACGCCCCGAACGTCGTCATAGGGAACGCCGTTGAGCGGCGCGGTGTGGCGGCCGACGCTGCGAAACACCAGGCCACAGTCGATGTTCTCGACCGCACTTGATCGTTGGGCGAAGTCGATCGTCTCCACCCGGCCCTGTCCCCTGATGGCAACGGGCGACAGGCCGAACCGGAAAGTGCACCGGCGCGGCTTGGTCAAAGCCTGCTGCGAAAATGTGCGGAGCAGCGCCAGCTTTTCAGTCAGTTCCGGATCTTGTGGATTGTCCGGCGTAAAGTCATCGGGCACGACGTCCCGGCTGTCGATGGTCGTGTCGCAGGTCTCAAGGTCGAGGAAATCGCGCAGCTCCTTGGCGCTGAACTTCGCCTGTGGCGGTCGGCCGCGCCCGACCACGCGAATTTCGCGAATGCGGCTTTCCGCGAGAGCCTCGAGCGCATGCGCGGCGATGTCTGTCCGGCGCAGCTCGTCGGCGGTTTTGGCAAGGATGCGCGCCACGTCGAGCGCCACATTGCCATGGCCGATCACGGTCGCGGCTCCGCAGCCGAGATCGAAATGGCAGTCACGGTAGTCGGGATGGCCGTTGTACCAGGCGACAAAATCGCCGGCGTGATGGCTGCCGGGAAGGCCTTCGCCGGGGATACCCAGCGATCGGTTGATATCGGCGCCGGTGGCGAGAACCACCGCGTCATAGCTGTCGCGCAGCTCGTCGATCGACACATCGCGTCCGACCGCGACCCCACCGATGAAACGAAACCCCGGCGCCTTCGCGATTCTGTCGAAGGCTGTCGTAACCAGCTTGAGCTTTGGGTGATCGGGAGCCACTCCAAATCGAACGAGTCCGTAAGGCACCGGAAGCTGCTCGAACATGTCGACGGCGAGCAGCGTGCCCGAGCGAAGCAACGCTTCCGTCGCGTAGAAGCCGCTTGGGCCACTGCCGATCACCGCGACGCGAAAGCAGTCCGCATCGGCTCGGTCAAGATCGGATTTAGTCATCGTCCGAGTTCTTGCCGGCGCGCATCGGCGCCGGGCAGTGGCGGTAGGCGCGCGGTGAGGACAGGTGTCTCGGCCGCGCGCTTGCGGTTGACGTCGATCCAGAGCTTCTTGTCGGCGGCCAGACGGTAGTCAGGTTCGATGGCGCCGACCGGGCAGACCGGGACACAGCCGCCGCAGTCGATGCAGTTCTCCGGATCGATGTACGTCATCTTCTCATCGACATGAAAGCACTCGACCGGACACACGGTGACGCATTCCGTGTATCGGCAGCCTCGGCAGTTGTCGGTGACCACATATGCCATCGCGATGTCTCGGGTCAGCCGTTCAGAGCTTGCCGACCTGGACAAGCACGTCCGAGAAGGTCGGCGCCCGGCCAAGGTCAGCGTAAGCGGGTGGCGTGAGCGCGTGAACGGTCGCTCCCTTGCGGTTAGACCGGTGCCAGTATCCCGACGGCGCCATGACCACGCCCGGCATGACGTCCGGCGAAATGCTGGCGAAGGCCTCGAACGCACCGCGGTCGTTGAATACCCGAATCGGCGCTCCGGCCACGATGCCGCGCTGCTCGGCGTCTTCGGGGTGAAGGAACACCGACTGCTCCTCGCCCGCCTGGGCGGTTTGCGCGGGCAGATTGCCGTAGTTCGAGTTCAGGAACGCGTGGCTCTTGGGCGTGATCAGGTTGAGCGGATAGCGCTTGGCCAGCGCAGGCGTCGTCTGCGGGTTCTCGTTCGGCGGGATGTAGTGTGGCAAAGCATCCACCGGCGTGCCGTCCTGGTCGCCGTTGTAGCCCTGCCGGAACAGCGGCACGACGAAGTTGCCGCCGCCGGTGATGGTCGACTTGAATTCGCACTTGCCCGTGGGCGTCGGAAAATTACCCTCGCGGTGCGGCGCCCAGTCGTCGGCCGATGGCACAGTGAGCCGCGCATAGCCCTTGGCCTTGACGTCCTCAAGGGTGATTCCCTGAAGGACAGGGTTGGTCCAATCGAGCGACGCCTCGATGATCTCGTCATCGGTCCGGTAAAAGGACGGGTCCTCGACGCCCATGGCTTTCGCCAGGCGACGGAATAGCTCGGTGTTTGACACCGCTTCGCCGAGCGGCTCGATCGCCGGGTTGTTGTAGGACAGATAGAGATGCCCCCACGAGAACATGATGTCTTTCTGTTCCAGCTGGGTGGTCGCCGGCAAAACGATGTCGGCGTATCTGGCCGTGTCGGTCAGGAAGTGTTCGCTGACCACCGTGAACAGGTCCTCGCGTTCGAGACCCTGTTCGAGTTTGGCCTGCTCGGTCACCATGGCCATGGGGTTGGCGTTGTAGACGAACAGGGCCTTGATCGGCGGATCGAAGCCGAGTTCGCCGGTCAGTGCCGGCCCAAGCCGCCATGAATTCAGCACCCGCATCTTTTCCGGCTGCAGGTCGGGCCGCATCAGCACCTCCCATTTCACCGGAAAGGCCCAGATCGGCAGTTGCAGCAGGCCACCGCCCACATGCTTCCAGGCGCCTATCAGTCCCGGGAGACAGGCGATCGCGCGCACGGTCTGACCGCCACCGGCGTGGCGCTCCACGGCGACGCCGATGCGCACCACCGCCGGCGGCGTGGTGGCGTATTCCCGTGCCAGCTTGACGATGTCCTCGACCGGAATGCAGGTCTCCTGGGCGGCGAACTCGGGGGTGTAGGTCGACGCCCGCTCCGCCAGTTCGTCGTAGCCGACGGTGTGCTTGTCGATGTAGTCGCGGTCGATCAGGTTCTCCTTGATGATGATGTGAATCATCGCCAGCGCCAGCGCCGCATCGGTGCCGGGGCGGATCGGAATATGCCTGTGGGTGGCGAATTGGCAACTTTGGCATAAATCGCCGCTGTGGTGCAGTCTTGCGCAGATTGGGAGAGTAAGCCGAAGGGATTGCACCTCCGGCTTCTCGCAGAACAGTGCTTGAAACTCTCGCTTCACACTGCTCCCATCAGGCAGACATGCCGGTAACACCGAGCTTCCAATGTACGAACAGTCTGCGTCTTTTGACCGCAATGACCTCAATCAATCGACCAGCCTGTATCTTCGCGCCCCGGTAGCGCTTGTACTTTCGCATGACCCACGCGACCAATGTGGCGTTGACGTAATGCCATATCGGTTGCAAAGCCGACGGGGTATAGGCTCCATAGTAGTTCAACCAGCCTAGAAGGATTGGATTGATCTCCTGAGCTATATCTGCCAGCTCTACATGTGTGCGTCTACGAAGTTGTAGCTCCCTGATCGTCTTCCGCATCGACTTGAGAGACAACGCACTGACCTGTGGTTTGAAGCTTGTGAAAACTTCTTTGGTTTTCTTGTTCTTCACAGTCTTTGGTCCAAAGCAATATCCGAGGAAGTCAAACATCGTGTTCGGATATTTACCTTTGCGTTTCGCATCTTTGCAGTAGACGATCTTGGTTTTCTCCGGATGCATTTCCAGATGGCATTCCGCAAAACGAGCTGCAAGCTTTGCCTTTACGGCTACGGCTTCAGCCTCTGTCCGGCAGTGCACCAATCCATCATCCGCATACCGGCACCAAGGGAGGTCTGGGTACTCTCGTGCCATCCATGCATCGAACGTGTAGTGCAGGAAAAGATTCGCCAACACCGGACTGATAACACCGCCTTGCGGAGTGCCCTTGGATCTTGCGACCCGCGTGCCATCCTCCATTTCCATCGGCGCTGTCAGCCATCTTTCGATGTAGAGCAGGCTCCATTTACACTTCACATGTTTGCGAACAGCGCGCAGTAACAGCGTGTGGTCGATGTTGTCGAAAAGGCCGCGGATGTCGAACTCGAGAACCCAGTCATACTGCCAGCAGCGCTTGCGCGTTACACCTATGGCATCTATGGCCGATTTATTCGGCCGATACCCATAGGAATCCGGCAGGAAGATAGGCTCGACTTCTCTTTCCACAATCTTCTTGACCACCATCTGCGCCACACGATCTGCCACTGTGGGCACCCCCAAAATGCGTTGTCCGCCAGTCTTTTTCGGAATGGGAACAGCGCGCACCGGAGGCGGAAAGTAGCTGCCCGAGCTCATCCGATTCCAGATCTTATAAAGATTCCGCATAAGATCTTTGTCGAACGTCTCGAGCGACTGCCCATCCACCCCGGCCGCGCCCGCATTGGCTTTGACCGCTTTGTAGGCGTCGTACACTAACTTCTTGTCGATATTAAACGGCTTCGTCTTTGTTGCATCCATCGTTTCATCCTGTTTCCAGTTGCACGTTAGATGCAACACCTGACACGATCCCTTTGCTCCAGCTCCATTACAGAACCTTCAACGCTCGTACGGATCGTTCCGCCCCAGTGCTCCACATCGGTACTTTCGCCTCATGGCTGTGACCACTTGTGCTTTTCCCTTTGCATTAGAACGACTGGTTCCTGCAGTTCCGTTTGAAAGCCTGTGTCAAATTCATGCCCCCTCTACGCCGACCGCCGCCTGCTCAGTAACCAGATATCCAGCAGACTTATCTCAGAAGTACCGGTCGCCTCTGATTTTGACGGCATTGTTATATTTACGACGCGTGATCGGAAGGTTTGCTTGCGCTCATCTCTATGACACTCACCTGCACGGTTTAATCCGTACTTTTCCTCCAACGCTCACGACCATGACACTTAATCATCGCCGCTTGGAGCGGTTTGACACCCGCCTCTGAAAGCCGATGCCGGTGGGCCGACCACCATCTTTCAAACAGCTTCCCTATGTTGTTAGGTCATTACTCCTCCCTCCATAGTTTTCTACAGCACACGCCGGCATGATAATTTTTAACTCATGCGCGATCTGCTCCTCCTGGCGATCCATCTGCTCGTGACCCTCGCGAAACTCCTCGGCCCGGGCGGCACGCGCCAGGTCGCAGCTGAATTGCTCTTGCTCAAACATCAACTCCTGATCAGCAATCGCTCCCGACAGCGTGCGCCGAATCTCACTATGCTCGATCGCCTTGTGCTCGGGCTGACTACCCTCTTTGTGAACCCACATCGCATTCCGAAGCTATCCGCGATTCTCAAGCCGGCCACGCTATTCAAATTCCACAAGGCGCTGGTCCATCGAAAATACCGTCTGCTGTTCTCCTCTTCCCGCCGGAAACGAAAGCCTGGACCGAAAGGCCCTTCCACACAACTCATCGCGGCCATCGTCGAGATGAAGCGCCGCAATCCAAAGTTCGGTTGTGTCCGCATCGCCCAGCAGATCAATTACGCTTTTGGTATCAAAATTGACAAAGATGTCGTGCGTCGCGTGCTTGCCACACACTGTCGACCCGAGCCGGGTGCCGATGGTCCGTCATGGTTAACTCTCATCGCTCACGCCAAGGACAGCGTCTGGTCGGTCGATTTGTTCCGCGTTGAATTGATCCTCCTGCGGAGCCATTGGGTGATGCTGGTCATGGACGTCTTCACTCGTCGAATCATTGGGTTCGGCATCGCTCCCACGTCCATTGATGGCATGTCGGTGTGCCGCATGTTCAATTGCGCCACTGCTGGGCAACCGAAACCGAAATACCTCAGTACGGATCACGATCCACTCTTTCGTTTTCACCGCTGGCTCGCAAACTTGCGCGTGCTGGAGATCGAGGAAATTAAATCGGTTCCGTCCGCTCCGGTTTCACATCCGTTCGTCGAGCGTCTCATCGGAACAATCCGGCGGGAGTACTTTGATCGGGTATTTTTTTGGAACGCCGCGGACTTGGCGCGCAAGCTGCACGATTACAAAATGTATTACAACTCGCATAGAGTCCATCGTTCGCTCGGCGGCTCGACCCCCGCGCTACGCGCCGGCGTATCCTCAGCTGTTGCAGCCTCGCTTGACCGTCACGCGTGGCGGCAACATTGCCGCGGTCTGTTTCAGACTCCGATCGCCGCCTGATTTATATTTCGCCACCCACAAGCACCGTAGCCGCTACCCAAAGGGCCGAAATGACGACCCATCCACGAAAGAATCCTCTACCCCAACTCAAAGCCGAGCCCCCCAACACGAACGATATCCTCGAACACGAAAAGGCTAAGCTGTGCAAGGGCGGACGCCTAGCTCCACTAAGTCTTGTCGATAGTAGCAGCACGTAGTAGCAAAGCCGAAGCAGAGAAGCTGATTTGCGATTGTTTTACAGCAGCTTACCGGGTCGCCCGCACCCTCCGCTAGGAACGCCGTCCTAAAACCCAGTCGCCCATTTAGATTTTATACAAACGGCCTTTTGGAATCCCAGCGATTCCGTTTTGCATGGCTCGCGCTGAGGTAGTAGTCCATCTAGGAAGCAATGAATTACTCGTGGGCGAGGTTGGCCATGGCTGCTGAAGGCGATCAAACACCGAGCCCCGGTGGGTTCGAGGCGCCCTTTCAAGTCGGCATCTCGGGTTCCGAAATCGACTTTGGCAATTCTGACGAGCGCGAACGATGGCTACGGACGCAACCCGTTGAAGTCGGGATGGTGATCGCCGCACGCGCGGCGCTGAGAGCGGTGCCCGGCCTTTCGTTAGCCCGAGGCTCGACCGGTAGCCGCCTGACGAGACGTAGGATGATCTTGCGTGTCTTTCGAGCGGTTGATGCTGCATGGGCCGTATCAGCATTTCCGGGACGGCGAGATGCTCTAACGAATGTTGCGAGAAAAGCGCTGTCAGGAATGGGTGATCTGCAGGCAACTCCAGCCGAGCGTGCAGCGGCGTATGCTTTAGCAGCTTTGCTGGCTTCGAATACGGATGTTCCCGCGCGTGCATCAACTGCCATCGGCTATGCTTTGGACATGGCGGGGGAACTAGGGCAACTAGCCCTCGATGGCATGTTGGATACCATTGAGACTGACGCAAATCTGCTCCGTGAGCGGTTCAGTTCTGTAACGATAGCCACCTCGCAGCTTTGGCGTAATCGGCCTCCTGATTGGGTACTAGAGAGCTGGGAGGAGCTAAAGCAAGCACTCATCGCTGAGAACGAAGGTTGGCATGTTTGGTCGCTCTGGTACGAAATTCGGCTATTTGGACATGTGATCCAAGAACAGCTCGAAGTATCTCGCGCCTTGATCTCTGATGAACTTTGGCACCAAGAGCCCCGCGTCTTGAACACACGTATCCAAGAGCTGCTTGATGAGAACGAGGTCCCGCGGAGCCAGCCAGGAATCCAAGGCGTACAAGGCGTAGGAGTGGCGGGCACAATCAGGCCACTGGTAACTAGCTCGGCAGACGCGGTGCAATTGGAAGCTCGGGCAGGGATAGCGCTTGGCTCAATTGGAATTTCAGCAACAGCGGAGCTTATACCAAATCGCGCAATCGAAGCAGTGGCTCTACAAATTAAGAGTAACCCGCAGGTGTTCGAAGATGCTGCTCGCTTCGCCGCTCGGACGATAGAGCGCGAATTGGAGACTTTGGCGACAAGGATTCCTAACGAACCCGGCGCTCTTGAGGGCTACCGCGAGGTTAGAGCTGCTCTACAGAGGCTTCAGACTGGATTTGAGAACCTTGCGCAGTCCGTGGGGGAAGCAAGGGAGGTGGCGGACGCGGCCGAGCAGACAAACCTATTTAGAAAGGTCGTGCATACAGCAAGGGCTATTCGCGAAGGCTTTGTTGATTGGTTCGAAGAGCACGGAAACAGAGCTGGCAGGGTTATGGCTGAACTCGGTCTCGCTGGTGTTATCTCAGGGACGCTCAGTTACTTCGCTGGTGTTCCACCCGTGATGTCCTTTCCGGTCACAGTGGCCGCTATGTCTGGGCAGAGCATCTGGGAGGCAATCAAGGCCTTTGCTCCAAACAAGGACAAAACGGACAAGGGTGATTGAGGCAGAAGGACGAGCCTCAGGAGAGGAAAAGACAGATGAAGCCCTCCGCGCGAAAAAGAGTTGAACGCCAAATTACCAAGCTGATGCGGCGCGACGGCGATAGGTGTTCAAGCTGCAAAGGCACCGTTTCCGCACAACAGCCGGACTTTTGGCGGCGTCACGGTCGGTGGGGATGCTGCATTGGTCGGGGAGTGCTGCCGAGGCAAATTGAGGGAGACCATCCTTTCGGGTCTGTATGTAGATCAACGCTATCAGAACACTTCGCTTGGGCAATCGGGACAAGGATCGCAGCCGTGCTCCCCATCTGAAGTCCGGAACGTGTCAACGATTTTGAGACAGTCCTGTTTGGTATTTAGGCTGGAATGGTGAGCAGGAGCACGCTTTTTGATGGGCATTGCGAGCGAGCTATTTGATGCGTTGCCCACTTCCGCTTCCCGCGAGCTATAGAGTTGACGGGAAGCGGAAGTCGGCGACCCACCGACGGGCGCCCCTCCTTCGACCTGGCGGCCCGAGTATGGCCTCGTGGCAAGCCCTGTAAAGGCGGGCCTTCGGCCCCCGCCTCCGGCGGCTATCGGCCTTGACAGGGGCTTGCCACGAGGCCTTCGTTTGCCACCAACGGATCGATGGCGGGATCCGGCCTCCGCCCCTCACCATCGACGCCGAAATGGCCCCTCGATCTTTGCGCAAGTCGCTAGAATGGTTGGCTGGCGGCTCGGTGGATTGATCCAAGTCGCGATCGGCTTTGCGGGCGGTTCGGGCTCCTTTCTGACGAAGCGTTCGGGGTTTCTGCTGAATGCGCCGTCGAGTGTGATTTGGCGGGCGGCGTGGACTTGGTCGGCTTGACCGTAGTGCACCTGGTCGGGCGTCATCAGGCCGATGCCGGCATGGTGATGATCCTGATTGTACCAATTAAAGAAGCCGCGGCAGAACCTCTTGGCATCCTGAATACAACCGAAACGTTGCGGAAACTGCGGCTGGTATTTCATGGTTTTGAAGTGGCTTTCCGAGAAAGGATTGTCATTGGAGGTGTGCGGCCGGCTGTGGGATTTGGTGACGCCGAGATCGGCGAGCAGCAGTGCCGTGGCCTTGGCCCGCATCGGACCACCACGATCGGCGTGCAAAGTGAGCTGGCCCTTCGGCGCAGGATGTTTGGCGGTGGCGTCCTCGAACAACGCGGCGAACAGGGTGGCGCTTTCCCGGTCGGCGACACACCAGCCGACGACGCGCCGGCTGAAAATGTCGATGATGACGTAGAGATAGAAGTAGGACCATTTGGCCGGTCCCATTAGCTTGGTGATGTCCCAAGACCAGACTTCGTTGGGCGCTTGCGCCAACAGCTCCGGCTTTTTATAGACTGGATGCCGCAGCTGCTTGCGCCGCTCTCGGACTTCCTGACTTCCTGCCAGGATGCGGCACATGGTGCGGATCGAGCAGTGGTAGATGCCCTCGTCGAGCAGGCAAGCGTAGATCTCGGCGGGGGCCTGATCGGCGAAGCGCGGCTCGTGCAGACGGTCCAGCACGGTTTGACGTTCGGCGGCACAAAGGGCGCGGTGCGGCTTCGACCGGGGGCGAGGCACGGCCTGTGGCCTCGCCAAATGCCCACGCTGGCGATAGACGCTGGCACGCGACAGGTTCAGAGCCGCGCACGCACCGGCGGTGAGACCAGGCGTTGGCGCCAGCGCGACGACGGCATCGATCATGATGCGTCGTCGCTGTCGGATGTCGCCAGCGGGAGACCCAGCAAGGCTGCTACTTTTTTTGGATGGCGATGATGGTCTCGGCATGCTCCAGCCGGCGCACCAGCCGCGCATTCTCCCGGTTGGCCTGCGCCAGTTCGGCCGTCAACGGATTGCGTACCGCCGGCTTCGGCCCTCGTTTGACCGGCGTCCTTGCACCGAGCGCGCCAGCCTCGCGCAGCCGGCGCCATTCGCTCAGGGTCGACGAGTACAGGCCCTCCCGGCGCAGGATGGCGCCGGTGCCTCCGGCGGGGGCGCGATCGATCTCGGCCAGAACCCGCAGCTTGTCCCCGACGGTGAACGTCCGCCGGCGCGGCCGATCCGACAGCTCAGGAGCCGCCGCCGCTGGGGCTGGCACGGCGGTCGGCCTCCGGCCTCCCACCGCGCCAGCCCCAGCGGCACCATCCAACTTCTTGTCTTTGATTGGCATAACCATGTGATCTCTGTCCTACGCCCCGAGGTTAAACTCTTCGGACTCAGATGTCTCATGATCATTGGCACGGAGGGGGCGCGCAGGCGATTGATGCGATGCAACGGTCCTTTCAGAGCATTGATCAGGCGACCGACACCATCAAAGCTAAAGGCGGGATAGCGGCAAAGAACGTCAGGTTAAATACCTTAGACAGTCCGTGGAAGGATGACGACGCTCGGTGGTTTGCAGCGAATTGGACACGCTCACACCGCCTTCGACCGGCATTTGCCGGAGAGCTTGAGGGGCTTCCTTCTTCAGCTGAACCGATACCGGCTGGCCACGATTTCCAGATACTGGTGCGCCAAGTCCAACCGGGGACGCGATTGCGGATTGCATTTTGCAGGAACATCGAAGTCCCCATCCCGGACATTGAGCCGCTCCTACACGCAACTTTCGACATGGAAGGCGGCGTTCTTAGCACTGACGAAATGGCCGACCTCGCGTTGAGATACGCCGCTGCGGCTGAAGACGGAAAGCCCCGGAATTGATGAGAGCGAAGGTTTCCTCAAATACAAAATGTGATACAAAAGCGGATCACTCGCGGGCAAATTCGCGAGGTTTATCAAGGCTGAAGTCGGGCGCTGGCAGTACCCACCCAACTGCATCCCGAGCATCGGGCATGTCGGAAGGTCACGAGCCATCGACGGCTGTTGTCCGGGATCCGAGCCCGGGGAATGCAAGAACGGCACCGCAGCCAGCTATGAGGCGGCGCGCTCGGCCTTTTCTCGCCGCCTGGCGCGTGCTTCTGTCGAACCGAACCGAGGTTGATTTTCAGGAACGGCGAGACTGGACCGCGGAGAAATATCGGCGCTTCGATCGAGGCGAACGCATGCCGTATGATTGGCGGGCTCGTGCCCGAATGGGCTGCTCCTTCTATGTTCGCTCATCCGGACGACATTCCGGACCCCGCGACTAGTCCTGCGTCTCATGGAACGCGAAGTGGTCGACGCTTGCTTGGTCGGCAACCTCCAGTGCGCGGAGCATTTGCTGGGTATTGGGATTCCAACCGAATTACTGGACGAGCCCACCGCCCTCAAGTACGCGCAGGCCCAGTTGGATGCCGATCCGCTATACCGGCCTTGGTCCGTTCGAGCGATCATCTTACCGGCCGCGCGAATGGTGGTCGGCCATATTGGTTTTCATAGCCGGCCCGATCCCGACTATCTGCGCCCCTTCGCGCGCGACGCAGTTGAATTTGGCTACTACGTCTTCTCGGACTATCGACGACACGGCTATGCCATCGAAGCCGCGGGCGCGGCGATGGATTGGGCGCACGCGGCATTTGGCATCAGCCGGTTCATTGTGTGTGTTTCACCGAACAACACGCCGTCGCTCGCGCTAATCGCCCGTCTCGGCTTTGCCAAGATCGGGGAACACATGGACGAGATCGACGGCAACGAGCACATCTATTTGCGCAGCGGCGGTTAGTGGCCGATCGCGGGTGGCGCGCCGCGCGGGGAAGGTCTGATCCTTGGCCCTCCCCGCGCACCAATATCAAAACCGCGACGGTAGCGGCAGTCCTGACCCGGTCGGCGCGAGGGCCGGGGTGCTCGCTGGCGCAGGCATCTCGGCCCAACCGAACCGCGACGATCACAAGGCCGTTGATCGCCGTTACAGGCGACGTGGTACTGGTGCGGTGGGGCATGCCACCACCGCCGCGCACTGGCCGTCCCGCCGGTCACGAACATCCGCAACCGTAGAGCGGCAACTGCCCGCTGCGACTTCACCATTATGCCGGATGGATTGGTCAACACCATTGCCGCAACGTAAAGGTGCACGACGCTCACTAAATCTCTGATCGTTATGCTACCACTTCGCTGTCCCGCTAAAGCGGGGCAGTCATTTAAAACGGTTTTATGAGGAGAGTGCCATGCATAGGTATGTATTAGCCTTGCTCATCATTGCTTCTCCGTTTTCTGCGCTAGCGGGCGAAATGCCAAAGGAGGGCAGCTACGACTTCACGTCCTGCAGTTCCAGCGTTAACAACGTGATCACGTTCTCCAAGACCCACACCGCATCCAGTTATGAATCGACGGGCACTAACCGCAGCAATCCTCCCGGAGGCATGTTTGATAATAGCACCTTTCGCTGCGTAGGGATGAATGCCTCGCTTGACGGGAAGATCACAGCGTCCACCATATGCGAGGCAATCGATGTGGACGGCGACAAGCGACTTACATATTTTTCGACTGCCGATGGAAAGGTAACTAGGACGTTCGTTGCAGGAACTGGAAAATACGAAGGCATGATCACGACGGGCACGCTTGAACCGCTGGGTCCGTTTCCGGTCATCAAGGACGGAACGTTTCAGAGCTGCAATCATCAGACCGGCACGTACAAGCTGAAGTAAGCTCGCAGCGAGATTTAGCCCTCGCTTACCAACCTTGAGCGGCGGCTTTATCCCGGCGCACCATCAGCCGGTAGCCGTCATGCTTGATTTCGTGAACCCAGAGCGGGCCGGAAGGTGGCCGCGCCACCTTGGACGGTAAGCACGGTTCGATGAAGCCACGGCAGGCGGAACGCTCTATGATAGCTGATTTGTCGGTTCGCGAGCCTAGCCATCAACCGCCGTAAGCGCAGACGGCCGCGGACTCTTGCGCTAGTAGAAACCCGTTGGCTTGTTGGATATCTGTTCGCGTGTCGATTGAGCCGACGTCACTCACGACCAATTCCGGGACACTAGAAAGCAAGCCGGCCATCGCGCGGAAGGCCCGAGAAACCGCCGTCTGGTTAGGAACAGCGAAACAGCGCCCGCGGGCAGATGTAAAAAATGTCGACGGGAGGTCGCGTGTCATAGCTCCCCTCATGGCTGCGCGCTAGAAATAGAAGAAGGTCTGCTTGAGGTCACGACCGACAAAACTCAAGTAAGCATAGTTGGTCCGCTTTCGGCCGAACAGGTCGCCGCTCCAGGCTCACTAGGCGCTTCTCACTGGTTAACTCTGCAGTGCGGCGCGCAGCCCAAACAGGATCAACCGTCATCTCTGCACCACGAACTGCCTCTTCTGCGGCGATGGGAAAAAATCGCCTTACGAAGGTTTTGGCTTCGTCAACAGTGAAGTCTCTTATCCGCAATTGTCGAAAGCCTCCACATCGACTGTGCCTAGATTGTAAGCTTCGACGAGCTTCTCCAGCTCTCTCGACAAAGACCAATCCGCGTCGGATTGCGAGCTACCAACTCATGAGCTTTCGCCTCGACCTCCGAGCGCAGCTGTTCGGCAGCTGTGCGAGGTCGGGAGGCAAGCAGCTTGGCGAGCTTGTCGAAGTCGATGGCGGAGAGGTCAACACGGCCTTCAGCGTCATCGCCTTCGATGATCGGTGCGGTTAGGCGCTTTTCACCAGGCACTCCGCTCGCCATCGTTCTTGTTGCGGTCCGCGCTGGCGTCGAGTGCGCTGGTGACCAGTGAGCTTACCCCTTTGCGCTCGAACTCTAGGGGTGCGGCGATGCCAGTGCTTCTGGTCGTAAGATCGGCTTATCCAAGCTCGTCGTCCATGATTTGTACCAGGCAAAGAGGCACAAGATTGCAATTCCGGAAATGTTGACCAAGATTTGCATCCAGATTGCACTGGTGGTCTCGACCAGAACGAAGTAGGCGCCGAATGAAAGAAAGATTCCGGTGCAGAAGGTTTGAAGCGATTGTTGGCCACAAAGAATGGCGGGTCTAAAGATACGCCATTCAAGACCGGGCCAATCGCGGGGCAGAAACCTGGTTACTAGCATGACGATGATTGCCAAATGAACAACGCGGTAGGGGGCGACATTCGTTTTGTCGTTCGGATTGAAGGCGCTATAGAGCCAATCGGGAAGCACGGCTCGGAGTTGCGGGATCCAAGCCGCCAAGGTCATGATGAGAGCGAATATCAGGTAAGCTATTCCCAGGAGCAGAAAGGTCCGAGACCTGATCAGCGGCATCAATTCGGACCAGCCGCCGAGCGCAAACCATGCGCCCAATACGAACAGCAACTGCCAGCAGAACGGGTTGAAGTACCAGACACCGTAGGGGTAGGACGGAAGATTCCAATCGAAATGACGCGCAAGGACGTACAAAATTATCGAGGCGGCTAACACCCAGTTAGGTTTGCGCACCAGTCCCCAGAGGATGGCGGGAAACACCAGCATAAGCAGGACGTAGAGGGGAAGCACATCCATGTTGAGAGGCTTGTATTTGAGCGTGAGCATCGCACCGAGCATCTCAACCGGATGTTCAAAGAATAAGTGAATGTTGTAGACGTTATCCAGATTAGGATCGTGATATTTTAAAGCCAAATATCCTATTCCTGCCGCGTAGACGCAAAACAGCATCACTTGAGCAACGTAGATCTGCCACGCGCGCTTGAAGATCCGTGTGCTTGCTCCTAGGGAGCTCCGCTCAAGCATGATTCTTGCGTAAACAAAGCACGCTGTATAGCCAGAGATAAAGATGAACAGATCCGCCGCGTCACTAAATCCGTAATTCTCGGTGGTAACCCAATTGAATATGTTGTTTGGAATGTGGTTGATGAAAATTTGCCAGTTTGCAATTCCACGAATCAAGTCGAGCCGCAGGTCCCTACCCTTTGGAGGAAGTGTCACAGTCATCAGACGCGCTCCTGTCCAGATTCCGTTCCCAATTGGGACTGTAGGGCCGATCGCGGATACCCCTCATAGCCTACTTTTGACGAACGTTCGATCTTGTCGCTAAAGGCCAGAAAATTGGAAAATATTCCGATCCGCTCTGCGCGCTACGCAACTCCGGCAGAAGCGTTGATTGTGCACGGGACGGTTGCGCTGAAAGGGTGAGGTCGGCTCAAGCGCAAACGCGACCAGTCCCGTCGATCCTGCCCACCCTCGACTTCCGCTACCCGACCAAGCCGCTCGCTAGCTACCGGACCAATCGACAACTTTCCGGGTAGAATCCTCCTCCACTGATGGTTCGCGTCTTCGGGGCGCACAGCCAATAGGCGACCTTAGACGCGGGATTCCGAAGGGATGACGCACTCACACGAGGGTATAAATCGTCGGCGCGCGGGATCCTGCATGCGCACCCTATTCGTGACCGATGTGGGCGCCTTTTTCAGCTACCGAACGCTTCATCAGCAGCACCACAAGTACTGGCGCTAACGTCACCACGGCCAACAAGAAAAAAACATCGAAATAGGCAAGTGACGATGCCTGCTGTTGGCGCAAATTGTCGAGCGACTGCCACGCGAACTGCTGTGCGGCGGACGGATCGCTGGTCTGTTGCAGGAAAACTGCCTGGGCCTGATGGAGGAAGGAAACGACATTAGCGTTGAAGGAATCGAGGGACTCGCCCAGCCGCAAGGTGTGAAATTGGTCACGCCGCTCCTGAATTGTCTGCGCCATCGACGTCCCCACACTGCCGCCTTCGTTGCGCAGCAGACTGAGCAAGCCGACAGCCGCGCCACGCAGTAGCGGCGGCGTATAGAGGTAGGCCGCGACATTCGCAGGGGCAAAGCACATCGAGAGTCCGAAAACCAGCATCACCCGCGGCCAGACGACCTGGCCCGGGCTGATCTCGAGGTTCATTTGCGACATCCAATAGTTTGCGAACGCCATGGCCAAGAGGCCGGCAGCGATCAACCACCGGGCATCAGTTCCTCGGCCAAGGGCCCGGCCGACAAACGGCATTGCCAGAAGCGCAGCGAACCCAGCCGGCGACATGACCAACCCCGCGCTGAGAGCATCATAGCCGAACAGAGATTGAAGCAGAGCTGGCAACGATGTGCTCGCGGCGTACAGGACTGCGAAAGCGCAAAAGATGATGAAGCAGCATGCAGCGAAATTTCGCTCCTGAAGCGGGCGGAAATTGACCACGGGGTTGGGATGGCGCAACTCCCAAAAGATCAGCGCGATCAGACCCAAAACGAAAAAAATCGTCAGCGTCTGCACACGCCAGAATGGATCGCCTAGCCAGTCCCACTCCTGTCCCTTGCTGAGCACTACTTCCCAGGAGACCATGACGATCACCAGAAGTGACAGGCCGATCGAGTCAAAGCGCAATGGCTGGCTCCTCAGCTCGCTACGCTGCTTCGTGAGATATTCCGGGTCCCGCAGCAGAGCATAACACGCAGCAAACGCTACGAGACCAACCGGGACGTTGATGTAGAACACCCATCGCCACGAATAGCTGTCCGTGATCCAGCCGCCGAGGGTCGGACCGACGACCGGCGCCAACAGGGCAGCCAGGCCAAACAGCGTCATCGCAATGCCTTGCTTCTCCACCGGAAAGGCGTCCAGCAGCACGCCTTGACTGGAAGGCTGCAGGCCGCCGCCCGCGAGACCCTGCAAGACGCGAAACGCAATCAGCTGACCGAGACTTGTGGCCATCCCGCAAAGTCCGGACGCGAGAGTAAAGACGGCTATCGACAGCAGGAAGTAGTTGCGGCGCCCGAGATGCGCCGAAAGCCAGCCACTGATCGGCAGGATGACGGCATTGGCGGCGAGGTAACTGGTGATGACCCATTCGCCGTCGTCGACTGTGGCCGAAAGGCCGCCGGCAATGTATCGCAGCGCGACCACAGCAATGGTGGTGTCGAGGACCTCCATGAAGGTCGGTATGATGACGATGCCGGCCACAAGCCACGGGTTCACGTCCGCCCGGGATCCGGAGGGTGAAAGCGCCAACTCGGTCATTTGTCGACACCCCGTGGGCTCGCAGCCGAAGCGGTGGCCGGCGATTGCTGCTCGAAGCCTTGAAGAAACTTCCCAGCATTGGGTCCGCTCAGCGGTTTATTGAGATAGACGTAGGGGACAACCGAGGCGCCGATGAACAGCGGTTTCTTCTCCGGATCGTAACCCTCAAGCTCGATCCGGACCGGCAGCCGCTGGACGATCTTGATGAAGTTGCCCGTGGCATTCTGCGGCGGCAGCAACGCGAGCGTTGATCCCGTCCCTATCGTAAACCCGGTGATCCGACCACTGAATACCTGTTTGTCGCCATACATGTCGACATAGAGGTCGGCAGCCTGACCGATGCGCAAGTCGCGCAGTTGCGTCTCCTTGAAATTAGCATCCACCCAGATCTCGCTGAGCGAGCGGATCGCCATCAAGCTCTGTCCGACCTGAACGTCATTGCCAGGATTGACATTTCGGCGCGTGACGACGCCGTCGATCTCCGCGACGACGTCACAATAGCGAATGTCGAGTTCAGCCAGAGCGAGGTCACGCTGGGCGGCTTCAAGTTTAGCCTCGGCTTGCTTGACGGCCGGCGCTTCCGCCGCCAGCCGATCGAACGTGCGGTTGATGTCGCCTTCGTCGAGCTTTTCGAACTCTTTGAGCATCTGCTTCGGCGACTGGTTGTAGGAATGGACAACGCCCAGTTCGGCCGCGGCCTGAATCAGGTCCGCTTGCGCCTGCAGGACCGAAGAAAACGTCTGATCGAGATTGGGCGGTACCTGGTCGAGATCCCCGTTGTCTTCAGGCTGAGCCTGCAGGCCCAAGGAGACACGGATCTGATTCGCGTCGGCCAATGCTTGGACGACACCCGCTTGGGCAATTGACAACGATGCCTGACGTTCATCGTAGAGCTCGCGGCTTGCCGTCTCCGATACGACCAGCTGCGCCGTCCGGTCGAACTCCTTCTGCGCCAGAGTAAGTGTGGCCTTCGCCTTCTTGAGCGCGGCGACCCGAGCATGCAGGAGGGCTATCTGGTTTTCGACATTCTCGACAGCTTGTTGCAATTGCCAGCGCCGACTCCTGGCCTGTGCTTCGATGCCGCGCACCGTGGCCTTGGCTGCCTCCAGATCCGCCTGCGCGGTATCGACGGCCGCCTTCTTCACGGCGACTGCGTCCCGAAACGGTTCCTTGTCCAATTCGACAAGAAGGTCTCCCTTGTGCACGCGGTTGTTGTCATCAACCAGAACCCGGGCAACCTCGCCATGGACTCGCGGAGCGACGAACGTCACGTGGCCGTTCACGAAGGCATCGTCGGTCGAAACCGTGCTGAGCACGAACCGGATCCAGGGAATGCCGAACACCAAGGCGATCACCAGGACCAGAACACCCAGTCCGCCCATCAGCCATCTTCGTCTGACCGCGGAGCTCTGCCCCATCGGTGGAACCGGCCCGGAAGCAGGATCTGCTTGCGGCAATTCGTCGTCACGATGGATCGCGGCATCCGCTTTGGCAGTCGCGGGTGCATCGACCGAACTTGACTCTCTGCTATGCTCAGTCATCTCGGCAGACATTGGATGATCCACTCCTAACGATTGTCTCTCAGCAATTAGGTCGTGCTGATCGCCGGCACCTATTTCTAACCGTCCTGGTCGGATCGACCGCAACCCTGCCCTCGCGGACCATGAGCTTCAGTCTCTCATCAGGTTCAGTCTCCCGTCGACGAAGCTCCTGATATGGGCAGCGCGCCTCGCGACCGGCGGCTCAATCGCCGTCAGCGGCGAAGTCGAAGATGGTGACCTCGTCGCCGTTGCCTGCGCGTTCGAGCACCTCGGGATGGAGTAATGTGCGCATGGCGTCGTCGTAGCCCGAACGCCAATGCTCTGCCATGGACAACCGGGAGAACTCATAGTCTTTCGAGTCGCCTTCGTAGCCTCTTGGGCGATAGATGAGATGCACGAGGTTATAGGCGTGGCGTTCCGCGATCGAGGCGAGGAACCTGGCTTCGTCACTTTGCTTGAACTCGTCCGGCAGCTGGTCGAGGAGCACGGCGACGGAGTATTCCACCTTGTGCAGCCGTTTGATGAAATCCGTGAAGGCGCGCGTGCGGCTCGAATATTGGATCTCCTTCTGCCGGGTTGCGACTTCTGCGAGGTTGCGCGGAAACTCTCCGCGCGCGCTCCAGAGATCGACCTGAAACACAAGCGCGTCGGGCAGCCGCTCGCCGGTCACGCGTGTGTTCGTCACAAGCCACTGAAGCGGCGTGTTCGAGACGAGGCCGCCATCCCAATAATGCTCGCCCTCGATCTCGACGGCGGGGAAGCCAGGCGGCAATGCGCGGCTAGCCATCACATACTCAGGCCTGATCACCTGCTTTGCAGTGTCGAAATAGGCTAAGTTGCCGGTGCGCACATTGACGGCACCGAGGCTGAGACGCGTTTCCTTCTCGCCGGAGTTTAGGCGGTCGAAATCGATGAAGCGCTCGAGCGTGGTTCTCAGCGGCTGCGTGTCGTAGTAGCTGGTCGCCTCGATGGTGCCGGGGGGATGAAACCACGGAGTGGTGATGCGCGGTCTGAAGAAGCCTGATGTCCCGACATACGCAACCATGGCAGCGCTCACTTGATTGGCGAGCGTTCGCGGCTCGCCTCTCTCAAAGAGGCCAAAGACGTCGGCGTGGAATCCCATGGCGGGAGCGGTGATTTCCTCCCAGAACGCGCGCAGCTTGTCGATGCGTCTCTCGGGCGCGTTGCCGGCGATGATCGCGGCGTTGATGGCACCGATCGAGATGCCGACGACCCAGTCGGGATGAAGCCCGGTTTCAGCCAGCGCCTGATAGACGCCGGCTTGATAGGCGCCGAGCGCGCCACCTCCCTGCAGCAGCAGCGCGATACGATCGAATTGGAGTCGCCGGCGCAGGTTTCGGCCCTCGTTCATTCTCGCTACACGCGATTTGGGGACGAACGGCCTTTCCGCGAGCAGCATGTCGGGCACGCCCGGATCGCGCAACGCTGTCGTCGGCATGCTCTCCGAGATCGTGCTCTTCGCCATGGCTTGCGGAACCCCGGCTTGCGGAACCCCGGCTTGAGGAAACCCGACGTGGCATCGCGCATTGTACCGAGCTCGCTGTGCGACCGTACACCCGACCCGCACATTGTGAAAACCCCCTACAAGAACCCTCGAAAAATTCTGAGATTTGGCCGGGCAACGATGCCTCCGACCAGGAGGTGCGCGATGCCAGAATCCGATTGTAAGGCTTACGGTTTTGACCAGTCTGCGCTCGATCTGTGGCGCGGCCGTGATCAAGGCAGTCTGGCCTCACGCCGTTGTGACCGACGAATCCGTGACGCGGTGCGTGAGCGAGCTGCGTTAAGCCCTTGACGATAGCGAGCAGCAGACCCACCGGACCGTGCCATGAAGGGGTTATACTAATCGACTTGTGGACGCACCCTGATGGCCCATGTCCACCTTGGGTCATTAGCGTCGATTTTGACATGTCAGCGACATGTCCGGTTGGATCGCAATCTCGGACATGGTGGCAGTGTATCCGTGAGCGCGCCGAACCTGTTTGCGTAGCGGGATAAACTCAGTGTCACGGGATCGACGTCGACCCGATCGAGGTGCCGGACCGCAAACCGGCAATGGCGAGAGCGTGGGGTATGGTGGTCTGCACCCGGCGGCCACCAAATCTAGCGGCTTCACGGCGGCCGTGATCCGCGGAATCATGGGGCATGTCCGCCCCCGAAACCCTAACCCTCCGCGCCACCGCAATCGCCGGCCAACGCTACGCCGACGATTACGCCGTGATCTGGCGCGGCATGTCAGTCGGCCGGATCATGCTCGGCAACGGGGCACCGCACGACCGGGCGCAATGGATATGGTCCTGCCACGTCCACGGCCGCCCGCAGGGCAGTGACGACCGGGGCAGCGCCGGCGACCTCGTTGATGCTAAGGCGAAGTTCAAGGAAGCATGGGCGCGCATCCGCGCGGCCTGACCGATCAGGATATCGCCGACGCGCAACAGATCGCGGCGGCCAGCGCGGAAGCGCCCGGGCGGTATGATCGGCGGCATGGACGTTGAAGCCATGCCTGATCGCGACTGGAAACGAGCCTTCGACGAACCGATCCCGCTGCCGGACGGTGGCGAGCTTCGAACGCTTCTCGACGCCGGGCGCTATGTCGCCGCGCTTCCTCACAGCATGCACGAACGCGAGGAGTGGCAGATGGTGATGGAAGTCCTGTTATCGGCGGTTGAGGGCCGTGAGCCGGTGAGATTGGTACACATCGCTCTGACTCTGGCCTTGCAGGAGAGCAAACGATGAGGGGAGCGCGACGCAAGCTCGTCAAGAAATGACGGGTCGTTTGACAGCCACCGGCTCGAGAGAGCCTGATCCACTTTCCCCACCCTCTCAAGGGCGCGCAGCCAATGAAATTCGTCGAGCCGAGCCACTTCACTGATCCCGATGCCGCAGCGCGCAAGCTATTCGAGATCGGCAACGCCACCGAGCCAGCCCAGGATGGCCGCATCTATATCGAGCTAGTCAACGCCGCCTTCTTAAAGGCCGGCGGCACGGCAGAGCAGTTCCGAGCCGGTATCCAGAGGGCGGTCGACAAAGGCTGGATGATGCGGCACGAATCCGGGACCTATGTGAAATTCACCCCTAGCGGCGCCGAGCTGTTCGCCTGAGGGTTCGTTGGAGTAGCGTGATGGGTAGCTCGAATTGGACACCTTCGATCGTGCCCAGCAGCGACGATCGGGACGACGTTTGCCTGGTTGCCGAGAGCAGTCAGCCTTTGGGGGCGATGTTACCAATAGCACTGCGAAAGGATTGAGGACGAATGATCTCATCTCTGCAGCGCTAGGCCTCGAGCCTCGCACACCGCATAGCGCGAACCGACGCTGTCGCGATCGTCGGCGATGCCGTCGACCACGAAGGTGCCGCCGTCGAAGGTGCCCGTAAACGGACTCATGCCAATATGACCACCGGAGCCGCTTTTGGCGTTGACGAGGCCGCAGACCTCTACCGTGCCTTCCTCGTCGGTAGCGGCGGCGTAGGCACCGAACTGCGCGCTGTCATCCTTCAGCGCGGTCCGGACCCGCGTCTGCATCAGCGCCAGTTGGGTGTCATTGAGTACGAAGCGGCCCGGGACCTTCGATGTTTCCGGAGCCGTGACATTGCAGCCGCCGAGCGCCAACGCGCCCAATGCCGCCCATTTCAGCAAGCGCATCGCTTCTCCTCCGGGGAACGAAAAATCGGGGCAGTCTGCTAGCTCGGGTCAGTCGTCATTTAAGCCAAACGAGCGCGCAGACCAAATGTAATCCGGCCAGGAAGTTTCGCGCGGTCTTCCCGTCGCGCGTCGCGACGGCCCGAAAATGCTTGATTATACAGAAGACTCGTCCGACGAGATTGCGCTCGCAATAGAGCGCGAAGTCGCAATCGGGTTTCACTTTCCGATTTGATTTCGGCGGAATGACGACCTTGATCGCACGCGCGGTCAAGCTGTCAGCGAAGTGATCGGCGTCATAGCTCTTGTCTGCGAGCAAAGTTCCGGGCTCGATCAACGTCAGCAGCGCCTCAGCTTGCGTGATATCGTGAACCTGGCCGCCGGTCAGCATGAGCCTCAGAGGATTGCCAAGGGCATCGACGATCACGCGGATTTTCGTCGTGAGCCCACCGCGTGAGCGGCCTATGGCTTGGTCGAGACCCCTTTTTTTAAGCCCGCCGGCGCTAAGCTGGTGGGCTCTCACGATCGTCGCGTCGATGATGGCGTATTCATTGTCCGGAGCGTCTGCCAAGGCCTTGAAAGACCCCGGGCAGCCCGCGGAATCAAGTTCGTCAATGAACGTTGACGAGTTGCGCTGGAAAAAGCGGTGGGCTCCGTCCTCACCTCAACGTGCGCCTGCGCGGCACCATTTCAGGATCAAGGCGCTAAATGTCCACTTTTGCCCTAATAGCGACCATAGAGCGGACGTCGCTGGAGGTCCGAAAGGTGCCATTACCGGAAGTGATCGGCCGACCTATTCGATCACCTCGACGCGTGTCAGCAAGGTCGGTAGAATGTCGAGTTGGCGTCATTCAGCCGGCCGTCTGCGCGCGCCCAGGCTGCCCGCTCGAAGTCGATCATAAAATCGCGCGTGATCGGCACCGCATCACGTTTGGTCGACAGCAGAATTTGAAACACCATGTGAGAGCCATGCAGGAATTCGAGTTCGACGGCGGCGAGATAGAATTCCCACATCCGGCAGAACCGTTCGTCGTAGATCGCGGCAGCCCGGGCGCGATTTTTAGCGAAACGCTCGCGCCAGTGTTTCACCGTGTAGCGATAATGAAGCCGCAGCACTTCCATGTCGTCGCACCACAGACCGCAACGCTCCGTGGCAGCGAAGGTCTCGGATAGCGCGGGCACATAGGCGCCAGGAAAGATGTATTTGCGGATGAAGGGGCCGGTGGTCCCGGGTTGCGACATCCGGCCGATGCAATGGATGAAGGCATAGCCGTCAGGTGTCAGGAGTTCGCGGCTCTTGAGGAAATACTCGTCAAAATGTCCGATGCCGACATGCTCCATCATGCCGACCGAAACCACCCGGTCAAACTGGCCGGTGAGCTGGCGATAGTCCAACTCGCAAAACGTGACGCGATCGGAAACGCCGGCGGCCTCGGCATGAACCCGTGCTGCCTTGATCTGCTCGGGCGAAACATTGACCGCGGTGACATGGGCGCCGGTTTCACGCGCCAGATGAATGGCGAAGCCGCCCCAGCCGGAGCCGATCTCTGCGACGGCCATGCCGGGCTTTAATTGCAACTTGCTGGTGGCGTGGATCAGCTTGTTGAGCTGCGCCTGTTCGAGCGTTTCATGCTCGGGGTTTCGAAAATAGGCGCAGGAATATTGCATCTGGTCGTCGAGGAACAGACGGTAAAGTTCGGTCGAGATGTCGTAGTGGTGGCGGGCATGAGCGGCGGCAAGCCCGATCGGGTTGGCCTGATGCCAGCGGCGCAAGCCACGCCATACCCGCCGCATCAGCTTCTGGGAGCCGTACGAATAAAGCCCGGCGCGGTTGACCGAGAAAAGCAGCAGAAAATCATGAATTGCGGCGCCGCCCTCCAGCGTCAATTTGCCGTCCATATAGGCTTCGGCGGCGTATAGCTCCGGATTGATGAACAGCGTGGTGTAGAGTTTGCGATCGTGCAGGTGAATGGCGACGTCCGGCCCGGGCAGGCGTTCGCCGAAGACATGGACCTTGCCGTCGGCATCACGGACCCGCAGGGTGCCGTGGCGGATGAAGCGTCGAAGCAGATTGGACAACAAACGCACGTGGCTGTCCTCCGTGGTCGCCGCAAGTCTCTGTCGCCGAAAGAGGTTACGCGGTGCCGGACCAAGCAGCGCTGAACGATCTCACGGACTCGCCGAACGATCATCAGCACCTTCAGGATCGATGGAAACCAGCGATACAGCTGGACAAAGAACCATCGATCATGGCTGGTCAGCTGGACGCGACCATGCGGCCTACGCCTCAAGACAATCAACTGATGTCGAAGCACCGCGTTCTCGGCTTCAAGCCGCAACTTCAACTTGAATGGCGAGGCCAGGATGGCCAGAGCGAACCAAAGCAGCCCGATCATTAGGACAGTTTAAGCGGTTCCGTCACGTTATCAACTCGGATAAGGTTTTCGGTACACACAGGGAGGTGCGTATTCGCCAGGCGATGGATGAAGGCAAGATACTGATCGTAAATTTGGCTAAGGGTCGTGTCGGCGAAGATAGTTCGTCGCTCTTAGGCGGTCTTCTCGTGACTACCATAGGTCTTGCGGCGTACACGCGCGTAGACACTCCGCCTGAAAAGCGACGCGACTTCTTCGTCCATATCGACGAATTTCAGAGCTTTACTACATTGGCGCTCGCCAACATGCTCTCGGATAACCGAAAGTACCGCGTCGGATTTGTGATTACGCACCAGTATCTGCATCAGCTGACGCCGGAAATCAGGCACGCTGTTCTCGGCAACGTCGGCACCTTTATCTCCTTCCGGGTTGGCCCAGAGGATGCTGCGTATGTTGTTCGCGAGTTCCAGTCGGAGTTCGAGCAGGAGGACGTGATAAATCTTGAGAACTATCGCATCTATCTGAAGCTACTGATCGATGGGATGCCGAGTTTGCCCTTCAGTGCGCGAACGCTGCGGAGCTCTGAACTCGCCCAGCTTGCGGGGGTGACATAGGCGGAGCGAACGACTGAAGGCGCGTTCGTTTCGCCCCGTCAACCTAGGCAATTGATTTCAGCGATGCCTCGTGGTGCCTGACCTCATTTCCCCTGGCGGCTTACATCGCGCCCTCGTCCTTCGCCTGCAGGGCATTCTGTAGACTTTCCTTGATCGTCTCGTTATTTCCGTCCAAGTCCGCGGCGATGCGAAATTCGGCAATAGCGTCGTCGATCTTACCCTGCTCGCGCCAGACGAGGCCAAGATTGTGGTGCGCCCAGCTGTAATCCTTCTTTATCTCGATGGCACGCCGATATTCCGCAATGGCCTTTTCTAGGTGGTCATTCTCGCTAGCCTGTTTCCGAAAGAGTTCACCAATATAGGTGTGCAGCATCGCGAGTTGCTTCTCGTCTTTCGTGTAGCGGATCGCGGTACGGTACTCGTTGAGCGCGTCATCGAAGCTGCCTTGCTTTTGGAAAGCGTAGGCCAAATTCCAGTGCGCGAACATATATTTCGGGGCGACCTGGATGGCAAAGTGATAACTGGCGATCGCATCGTTGATGCGATTAAAACGCACTTGTAGGAGACCAAGATTATTGTATGGAAGCGCGTAGCGGTGGTTAGCCGCGATGGCATTCTTATACTGCGATATGGCCTCGTGAACCTTTGCGCTTTCGCGCTCCAAGTTCTCCTGGTTTGCCATAGCTGTCAGCGCAACGCCAATATTGTTGTAGGCTATTGCCGATTTCGGGTCGATTCTGTTCGCCTTCGAAAACATATCCTGGGCTTCGCCGTAATTGTGGTTCTTGAGCGCGTGGTTTCCCTTCAATATGTAGGCCTGCTGCACGTTGATGTCCGACTCATCGCGGTCGGCGATGATCTTATCGGCTTTTAGAAGGCCCTCCTCCTTCTGGACGTTGTACTGCGCCATCGCGTTGACGAACGGCATTATGTTATCCATGAGCGCAGGTGCAGCCTTGGTCATGAGATCGTCGGGATTTTCCGACTCGTATTCGCTGCTAAATACCTGCCGGTTGTCGATGCGCAGGCGTAACGCGTATTTGCTGTCTCGAAGCGTCAGTTCGCCTGATATCGCATGCCCCGGCGTGGGCAAGACGCTACGAATCGACGATTCAATCACTCCAAGTGAAAGGCCGATCTGCGGTACTACAATATCCGGCCGCTCGTCGTGCGCCGCGATATTCAAATCCAGATTTGAATTGAGATTGGCATCGTCGGCAGTAATAAAACCCACACTCAAATCGAAGCTGGTGCCGTTGTTGTCTCCCACGGAAGTTGCCTGGTCGGCGTAGGCATTCAGCGCGTCGTGCAGGCGGTGACCAGCCACACCGGACGTATATCCATTGTCGGATAATGCTCTCGGGACCTCGATCGATTCGATCCTAACGCCGTCGCGCTTTAGATCGCACGCAACGAGCCAAAGGAGGCTCAGGACGACGATCTTGCCGATTGTCGCGTTTTTTGCGATCCAGCCGCCGGCTGTTTGAGAGTATGTTTTAAGCTTTAGCCAAAGCAAATGCAGTTGCGCCACGGCCGAACTCCGCCGGTTGCCAACGCATAATAGAACAATCTTAGCAGGAGGCGGCGGACGGAATTAAGTGAACTACGTCACATTGCCCCGATCACGATTGCGTGCCTGTGCCTTCCGCTGGCTCGGCAAGCATGGCCTAAAGTTGAACCGGCGTCCTCTCGGGGCCTTTCCAGCCTGCTGCGCCAATAATCCCAGTGGCTCCCTTATCGCCTGATTGGCGTGGTCATGTCAAAGTGACTATCAGCTACCATTGTGGTGCCTGACCCCCATTTCCCCACGCTAAGATGTCGTGATGACCCTTTCGCTTGAACGAATCATCGATACATTGCCTATCGGCTTCGCTGGGTTAGAGGCAGATGCCAAAGCTGATGGCCAAGACCATTTGAACCGGTTAGCCGCGGAGTTCGCGCAGAGTCCAGCTATTTTCCACGCAATATTCGCGTGCCATCTCGTCGGCAGATTGGCGGGGATCGGCGCGATTACGGACGAACCTTGCCCGACGTTGCAGCCGTCATGGCGGATGCGGCGGCTTTACGTGCATCGCAAATTCAGACGTTGCAACGTTGCGCGCGCCATTGCGAACGCCTTGCTGCAAGAAGCGGCGTGGTACGTTTCCATTGTGACTGTACATGCAGGAAATGATGACGCGGCCCGGTTTTGGGAGGCAATTGGATTCCGCCCAGTTGTCGGCCGCGCCTGGTCTCACGAAACAACATTGTCTGAGAAATGGGGTCAGGCACAATGAAAGACGGTGCTTGGCAATGATACCACTTTTCGTGCTTCACAATCGATGCGCGGTTTGCGAGCTGCCGGATCAAATACATCGAAAGGCAGTTTGACTTCAACTTTGCTTCGTTGTGTCTGAGCCCATTTCCCTGCATTTAGGATGCCAGCCGTACCACCTACTGCTATTGCGCCAGCGACACCTTCTGGTACCCGGGCTAAGCGAACCTGTGGGTGGCGAAATATAAGTCAGGCGGCGATCGGAGTCTGAAACAGACCGCGGCAATGTGGCCGCCACGCGTGACGGTCAAGCGATGCTGCAACAGCTGAGGATACGCCGGCGCGTAGCGCGGGGGTCGAGCCGCCGAGCGAACGATGGACTCGATGCGAGTTGTAATACATTTTGTAATCGTGCAGCTTGCGCGCCAAGTCCACGGCGTTCCAAAAAAATACCCGATCAAAGTACTCCCGCCGGATTGTTCCGATGAGACGCTCGACGAACGGATATGAAACCGGAGCGGACGGAACCGATTTGATTTCCTCGATCTCCAGCACGCGCAAGTTTGCGAGCCAGCGGTGAAAACGAAAGAGTGGATCGTGATCCGTACTGAGGTATTTCGGTTTCGGTTGCCCAGCAGTGGCGCAATTGAACATGCGGCACACCGACATGCCATCAATGGACGTGGGAGCGATGCCGAACCCAATGATTCGACGAGTGAAGACGTCCATGACCAGCATCACCCAATGGCTCCGCAGGAGGATCAATTCAACGCGGAACAAATCGACCGACCAGACGCTGTCTTTGGCGTGAGCGATGAGAGTTAGCCATGACGGACCATCGGCACCCGGCTCGGGTCGACAGTGTGTGGCAAGCACGCGACGCACGACATCTTTGTCAATTTTGATACCAAAAGCGTAATTGATCTGCTGGGCGATGCGGACACAACCGAACTTTGGATTGCGGCGCTTCATCTCGACGATGGCCGCGATGAGTTGTGTGGAAGGGCCTTTCGGTCCGGGCTTTCGTTTCCGGCGGGAAGAGGAGAACAGCAGACGGTATTTTCGATGGACCAGCGCCTTGTGGAATTTGAATAACGTGGCCGGCTTGAGAATCGCGGATAGCTTCGGAATGCGATGTGGGTTCACAAAGAGGGTAGTCAGCCCGAGCACAAGGCGATCGAGCATAGTGAGATTCGGCGCACGCTGTCGGGAGCGATTGCTGATCAGGAGTTGATGTTTGAGCAAGAGCGATTCAGCTGCGACCTGGCGCGTGCCGCCCGGGCCGAGGAGTTTCGCGAGGGTCACGAACAGATGGATCGCCAAGAGGAGCAGATCGCGCATGAGTTGAAAATTATCATGCCGGCCAATCTGCGCAAGACTGCACCACAGCGGCGATTTATGCCAAAGTTGCCAATTCGCCACCCACAGCATGTCGGTGTGCCGCATGTTCAATTGCGCCACTGCTGGGCAACCGAAACCGAAATACCTCAGTACGGATCACGATCCACTCTTTCGCTTTCACCGCTGGCTCGCAAACTTGCGCGTGCTGGAGATCGAGGAAATCAAATCGGTTCCGTCCGCTCCGGTTTCACATCCGTTCGTCGAGCGTCTCATCGGAACAATCCGGCGGGAGTACTTTGATCGGGTATTTTTTTGGAACGCCGTGGACTTGGCGCGCAAGCTGCACGATTATTACAAAATGTATTACAACTCGCATCGAGTCCATCGTTCGCTCGGCGGCTCGACCCCCGCGCTACGCGCCGGCGTATCCTCAGCTGTTGCAGCATCGCTTGACCGTCACGCGTGGCGGCCACATTGCCGCGGTCTGTTTCAGACTCCGATCGCCGCCTGACTTATATTTCGCCACCCACACGTGGACAGTTCGCGTCCACAGCCGGGGGCCACGAGCGACGATGATGAGCATTATGTCTACGCTACAGTCCTATGATGGTGCCGACCCGCTAGCGGCGCAGTAGCGCGACAGCAATGTCACCTTGACATGTGAACCACATGTGTTTATGTTCACCACATGACCGCGATGATCCAAATTCGTAATGTTCCGGATGCGCTGCACCGTCGGCTCAAATCGCGCGCGGCGCTGGCGGGCATGTCGCTCTCCGATTACCTGCTCAGTGAGATTCGCCAAGTCGCCGAGCGGCCGACGCTCGATGAATTGCGCGCGCGCTTGGAGCGCCGCCCCGGAATGACCCCTTCCGTGTCGCCAGTTCAGGCAATCCGCGCTGAGCGTGATCGCCAATGATCGTCGTCGACGCCTCGGCCTTGCTCGAGGCGCTCCTCCGCACACCGGCGGCACGGGCGGTGGAAGAACGGCTATTCGAACCTCAACAGACGTTGCATGCGCCTCATCTGCTCGATATCGAAGTTGCGCAGGTCATCCGCCGGTATGCGGCAAAGGGCGAGATCGACGGCGAACGCGGCCGCGCGGCTCTCGCCGACCTCGCTGACTTTCCCTTCCGCCGATACCCGCATGATTTCCTTTTGCCGCGTGTCTGGGATTTGCGGAACAATCTCACGGCCTATGATGCCGTCTACGTCGCCCTTGCCGAAGCCCTCGGCGCTCCGTTGCTTACGCGCGACCAACGTCTCGCCGCTGCGGCTGGCCATCATGCAAGAGTCGAATTGGTATGAACGCGCCTGACAGACGCCTGGCACAAGCGGGGCATCGAATGGCCGAAGGCTGCCGGATAGCGCGGCGGGCGCAGCGCAGATTTGGCGGGCCACGAACGACGATGATGAGCAATACTGCTTCGCCGTAGCCCTATGATATCGGAGCGCACAGTACGCCTGACCTGGAGAACGTACGACTGCCTGCTATCTGGCACTCCGCCAACTCGGGGGCAGTTCGGGCGTTGCGGTCGCCTTTTTAGCCTGTGGGTGGCGAATTGGCAACTTTGGCATAAATCGCCGCTGTGGTGCAGTCTTGCGCAGATTGGGAGAGTAAGCCGAAGGGATTGCACCTCCGGCTTCTCGCAGAACAGTGCTTGAAACTCTCGCTTCACACTGCTCCCATCAGGCAGACATGCCGGTAAGGCTTTGTCTTTGTTGCATCCATTGTTTCATCCTGTTTCCAGTTGCACGTTAGATGCAACACCTGACACGATCCCTTTGCTCCAGCTCCATTACAGAACCTTCATTGCTCGTACGGATCGTTCCGCCTCAGTGCTCCACATCGGTACTTTCGCCTCATGGCTGTGACCACTTGTGCTTTTCCCTTTGCATTGGAACGACTGGTTCCTGCAGTTCCGTTTGAAAGCCTGTGTCAAATTCATGCCCCCTCTACGCCGACCGCCGCCTGCTCAGTAACCAGATATCCAGCAGACTTATCTCAGAAGTACCGGTCGCCTCTGATTTTGACGGCATTGTTATATTTACGACGCGTGATCGGAAGGTTTGCTTGCGCTCATCTCTATGACACTCACCTGCACGGTTTAATCCGTACTTTTCCTCCAACGCTCACGACCATGACACTTAATCATCGCCGCTTGGAGCGGTTTGACACCCGCCTCTGAAAGCCGATGCCGGTGGGCCGACCACCATCTTTCAAACAGCTTCCCTATGTTGTTAGGTCATTACTCCTCCCTCCATAGCTTTCTACAGCACACGCCGGCATGATAATTTTCAACTCATGCGCGATCTGCTCCTCCTGGCGATCCATCTGCTCGTGACCCTCGCGAAACTCCTCGGCCCGGGCGGCACGCGCCAGGTCGCAGCTGAATCGCTCTTGCTCAAACATCAACTCCTGATCAGCAATCGCTCCCGACAGCGTGCGCCGAATCTCACCATGCTCGATCGCCTTGTGCTCGGGCTGACTACCCTCTTTGTGAGCCCACATCGCATTCCGAAGCTATCCGCGATTCTCAAGCCGGCCACGCTATTCGAATTCCACAAGGCGCTGGTCCATCGAAAATACCGTCTGCTGTTCTCCCCTTCCCGCCGGAAACGAAAGCCCGGACCAACTCATCGCGGCCATCGTCGAGATGAAGCGCCGCAATCCAAAGTTCGGTTGTGTCCGCATCGCCCAGCAGATCAATTACGCTTTTGGTATCAAAATTGACAAAGATGTCGTGCGTCGCGTGCTTGCCACACACTGTCGACCCGAGCCGGGTGCCGATGGTCCGTCATGGCTAACTCTCATCGCTCACGCCAAAGACAGCGTCTGGTCGGTCGATTTGTTCCGCGTTGAATCGATCCTCCTGCGGAGCCATTGGGTGATGCTGGTCATGGACGTCTTCACTCGTCGAATCATTGGGTTCGGCATCGCTCCCACGTCCATTGATGGCATGTCGGTGTGCCGCATGTTCAATTGCGCCACTGCTGGGCAACCGAAACCGAAATACCTCAGTACGGATCACGATCCACTCTTTCGCTTTCACCGCTGGCTCGCAAACTTGCGCGTGCTGGAGATCGAGGAAATCAAATCGGTTCCGTCCGCTCCGGTTTCATATCCGTTCGTCGAGCGTCTCATCGGAACAATCCGGCGGGAGTACTTTGATCGGGTATTTTTTTGGAACGCCGCGGACTTGGCGCGCAAGCTGCACGATTACAAAATGTATTACAACTCGCATCGAGTCCATCGTTCGCTCGGCGGCTCGACCCCCGCGCTACGCGCCGGCGTATCCTCAGTTGTTGCAGCCTCGCTTGACCGTCACGCGTGGCGGCAACAATGCCGCGGTCTGTTTCAGACTCCGATCGCCGCCTGACTTATATTTCGCCACCCACAGGTCGCCCTCCGCATAGGCTCTGTCCATGCGATTAAACGCGATCAGTTGGCCTTGGTTGTCGCATACAGCCACGTTTACGATAATGTTGAGTTGCCGTGGCCTGTGCGATAGCAGCGCAACGATTTTATTTGTTTGTGCCAAAGTTAGGGTCATGGAACGAATCTCTCGCTGCGTTTCAGTCCTATCTCGATTGAACGGATAACACCAGCTTGCCGCGAATGTGCCCCCGCGAACTCCGAGCTTCATCGCGCCGAGGAATGGGTTTCGGGGCATCCTATTCGTGAAGCAGCGTTTGCCAATTCGAAGGCACCGCTCCCGCCGGTCCGGGCGCCGATTGATCCAACGGATGCGAGTGAGGAGCGGAAAGCTGCGGGTCGGTGACGAATTGCCCTGTACGATAATCGTAAAACCGCCGTTCGCCCGGCTCGAAGCTCGTGATTATCGGATGACCCGTAGCGGCGTGATGTTTCGATGCATGTTGATTTGGTGAGCTATCACAGCAGCCGATGTGCCCGCATTCGGCGCATCTGCGAAGATGGAACCCCCATCCGCCCAGAGCCAAGCATTCGACGCAACCTGTTCCGCTCGGCTCGACTGCTGGGCTGATACCATCCCCCGCGGACCTCATAGGTTCCTCGCTGATTTCCGCTTGCTTCAGCTCAGCCTTCGCAATCATTGCACCGGCGTGAGCTTATCCATCATGGTCGGAATAAACCATTCCTTATGTATCGTACCGTTTAGCCGTAAGCGAAGCCCGGCTTGCTTTGGCCGACCTCTATAATGTAGCCATCAGGATCGCGAATGTAGCAGCACGTCTCGCCGTACTGTTCCTTTGGCTCTGTGATGAACACGGCTCCTCGACTGCGCCATAGTTTATAGCACGCTTGAATATCTGCGACGCGGATATTCATAAAGCCACTAACTGAATCCGGGTCAGCGGGAACGCTGAGCGTTACAGTTGGTTTGTCAGGTGTCGGACCGCCGCCGACGTTGACAATGAGCCAGGTGTTCGCGATCTGGATGTACCCCGGCGGGCCTCTGCTCAGAATGCGACCTCCGAAGACCGTTTCGTAAAATCGAGCTGATCGTTCGATGTCGGCGACGGTGAGAAAGTATGCGACGGTAAACCCCTCCTGCGGGGGCATCTCATAGGTTTTCTGCTCGACTTGCACTTGGTTCATAGACGACTCCATTCTGACACGTATCTGGCAACATGCTTTGCTCAGATGGGCACGAGAAGTCTCGGGGAAATGGAGCGTTCCGGATCACGGCGATGCGTTGTGCCGTTTAGCCGTAAGCGACGCCCGGGTTGCTTTGCCCAACTTCTATAATATAGCCATCAGGATCGCGAATGTAGCAGCGCGTCTCGCCGTACTTGGGCTTCGGCTCCGTGATGAACTCGGCTCCTCGACTTCGCCAAAGCTTGTAACACGCTTGAATATCTGCAACGCGGATATTCATGAAGCTGCTGACTAAATCGGGATTGGCGGGGACGCTGAGCGTTACCGACGGTTTATCAGGTGTCGGACCGCCCCCGGGGTTGACAAGGAGCCACGTGTTCGCGATCTGGATGTACCCCGGCGCGCCTTTGCTGTCCCCCCTGCTCAGAACGCGACCTCCGAAGACCGTTTCGTAAAATCGAAGCGATCGTTCGACGTCGGCGACGGTGAGAAAGTGTGCGATGGTAATTCCATCCTGCGGCGGCATTTGATAGGTTTTCTGCTCGACTTGTACTTGGCTCATGGACGGCTCCTATTTGTACTCGGGAGATATAAAGCTATAAGGTACGTGGAATAATCAACCGGTCAGTCGGACCGAATGTTTGGCCAAGAACGCAAGAATGAGACACGCGATTTCGTCATTCTTCTCGTCTAACGCGAAATGGCCAGCGTCGAGTAGGTGGATTTCGGCATCCGGAAGATCGCGCTCGAACGCCTCCGCACCGGGAGCGATGAACGAGGGATCGTTCCGCCCCCAGACTACCAAAGTCGGTGGCTTATGTTCACGCAACCATGCTTGCCACACCGAGTACGAAGCGACGTTTGTCCGGTAGTCGTACAGTAGATCGGCTTGTATCTCGCGCTGGCCGGGTCTCGACAGGTGAGCGTACTCGTCAGTCCAGGTGTCCGGGTTATAACGTTCGGGATGCGAGGTGCCGAGGGTATGACGCTGTTCGGTCGCTGTGAGCGACACGAACGCGTCGAACACCTCGGGATGCGCTTTCGGATCGGCCCAATATTGCGCAATGCCGGCCCATTTGGCGCCCAGGCCTTCCTTATAGGCATTGGCATTCTGGATGATAAGTGCTCGAAGCCGATCCGGATGCGCCGAGATTATGCGAAAGCCGACCGGCCCGCCGTAGTCATGAAGGTAGAAGGTGTATTTGTTAATCTTGAGTTGCTCGAGAAGTCGGTTGATCGTTCTAGCCAAATTGTCAAAGGTGTACTCATACGACGACGGTGGCAGGGCGTCACTCTGACCGAAACCTGGAAAATCCGGCGCTATCAGATGATAGCGCGTTGCCAGCAAGGGGATAAGCGTATCGAACTCGCACGAGGAAGAAGGGAAGCCATGCAGGAGCACGATCGCCGGCGCGTTCTTCTGACCAGCCTCGCGATAGAAAACTCCGACGCCGTCAACCGTCATGCGATGATAGGTCGTTGTCGCGGATGTCGACTCTAGCGAAGTAGCTTCCACACGATGATCAACGATCGACGTCTCCGCGGCTGTCAGAGAAGTTGCTGTTACCACAATTTCCTCCGTGTCGGCCGGGCGCTCGCCGGCGTCAGCGCAGGGGCTCGAGCGCCGATGGAGACATCAGTCGTAGAACGCGGGGAGCAGCTTTAGTGCGTCGGATTGTGTCTCGTCATGATTAATAAACAGCTTGGCTTTGTATGTCGCGATCATCCGCTTAATCCTATCCATGGAGGCGATTGACGCGGCCTTATCCGTGTTCAAGGACGGCACCGTGTCTTTTTCAAAATTCTCCTCCAGATGAACCACATCACCGGACAAAATGATGAAGCCCGAATTCTTCAGATGCACCAACAATGATTGGCTGCCGGGAGTATGTCCCGGTGTGGAAACTAAGGTGACACTACCATCGCCAAACACGTCTGTATCACCATCGAGCAGTTTGAGATGCTTTGGAGTACCCAAAAGCTCGCGTGCGAGAGCCTTCAGCTGATTTACGTTGTCGTTCGGGCCATCGGGAGAGCTGATCCACGCATACTCAGCACGCTGTATCAGTATCGTTGAATTCGGGAACAAGCGAACATTGCCAATGTGGTCGCCGTGAGTATGGGACAGCGCGACATTGGTAATGTCGATTGTCTTAAGGCCGATCGCAGCGAGTTGATCAGTAATTGTCTTCTAAATGGTACACAATCAATTTAGGCAGGGTTGACCAGCCTTTGGGGTCGTTCAACGCGGATTCAGGAACGCCCGTATCCCAGAGTAACCATTCTTTTCCCCGCTGTATCAGCCAGCAAGTCGACGAGAATTCGATGCTCCGTCCGACATTTTGGCCGGGGGTCCAGACCGACTCGTCGTTCGCGAGGGAGTGACCGCCGTCCAGCCGATAGAGTTTATCGGCAAAGCCAGCCGCGGTCGCGTCCGGCAGCCTCAAGTCAGCGGTTGCAGTCAGGGTGCTGTCCAGCGACATATCCGAGCCTCCGGTTGGAAACCTAAATACGCACTAGGGCATTGCGTTCGTTGGCCGATCGCCTCGAATGCTGAAACCCTACGCGGGGATTCTGGAAAATGTGGCTACTTGCCAGCCCATCTCTACGACGCCCGAGCGCTGGGAGCCGGTGTGGCCTTTAGCTTTACCGCTGCCATCAGCGTCTTCGCGGCAGGGCCGGAGGAAGCCGGATTTTGTCCCGTGATGAGCAGGCCGTCGCTGACCACGTGACCCCCCCAGTCCGCCACCTTCGAGAAGACGGCACCCAGTCTCAACATCTCATCTTCGACAAGGAATGGCACAACTTCAGTGAGCCCCATCTCTTCCTCCTCGCCGTTGGTGAAGCCGGTAACTTCCTCGCCTTGAACCAGAAACTTGCCGTCCGTCGTCTTGACGTGATGAAGCGCCCCTGTGGAATGGCACACAATGCCGATTGGCTTACCGGCAGCAATGAAGGATTCGATTTTTTTGGCACCCAAGTCAAGCGAACGGCTTGACCATTCAAGCCGACGTTACGCTTCGTTGGTATGGCTGTCGATGAGATCGTCCATCACATGTCCGGCACCGGACAAGCGCGACGTGACGTTGCATCGTCGGCCACCGCGACAGGCTATGTGGGGCGATGCCTAGCAATGCCTCAATCGAATATTTTTCTGCGCCAGAAGTGCACAACAGCAAGACGCCTCCAATAATGCCGAGGTCTTTGTAAAAGCCCTTCAAGCTGTCAACGTAATCCGCACTATCAAGGCACGATGTCTTCGGGCTTCAGATAAACAATTAGACAAAAAATACACATTCCGAGTCCGACCAGCGGATATTTTAACGCCACGACCGCAGCGATGCCGAAAACACTTAAAGTCGCAATCGACCGAAAGCGCATGACCCAGCGCTTCTTCGGCGAGACTTCTTTGACGGGGGAGCGCTCTAAAAGCTCCCAAATCAAAGCCATGTAAGTTGCGTTCACGAAAAAGAAGACTGCAGCGTAAAAGGCAACGGGCTGCGGCGCCAATTTGCTTACGGCCATCCAGGCAGTAGAAAGCGGAATCAGCGACACGGAAAACAGGTGCGCGAAATTGAACCACATTAAACGAGGGGTGGCCTCAGTAGCGTAGCGCAGAAGATGGTGGTGATTGATCCAAACAATGGCGATGAAAAGATAGCTCACCGCATAGCTAAGCCAGGTAGGCCAAAGCAAAAATAGCGCTCTAAAGGTGGGGAGTTCCGGCGGTCGCAGCTCCAAGACCAGAACGGTTATAAGGACAGCAAATACGCCGTCAGAGAACATGCTGAGTCGTTCCGGGCTCCCTCTCGCATGTGGCACGACTGTCTCCTTTGCATTCGTCAACACCAGCTCGATATTCTGCCTAAATCTGACGGCTCTCAGCCTCATATAGTCGGCGACGACCTCAATTGACTGGCGCCCAGATCGTCCCGGACAAAAGTGAAGTTCCTTACTGGCCAGTCATCACACCCTAAAATTATCGAAGGTCAACGTCCGCTCGGGGGCTAAAGCACGAAGTTTACCACCAACAGTCCGTACAGCCTGCTACGCGCCATCCGTCCACGTGGGCGCAGCAGGCACCTCGCCGTCTTGGCACAACCCGTACAAGGACTGATGCTGACGGAAGCCGCGCAATTCGAAATGGCCGATTTCAAAGACCGGTGCCGCAACTTCTGCGGCAAAAGCACCAGTCATGAGCAGTGGCCGGCCAACATCCTTGCAGAGGAGTTCCAGCCGGCTGAGGATGTTGACGTCGCGCCCGACGGCGGTGAAGTCGAGGCGATTGCCAGAGCCAATATTGCCGTATGCGGCATCACCATAGTGCAGAGCAATATCGATGGAAATATGCTGCTGGACCTCGGGCGGTGAAGCCTGGAGCGCAGCCAGCGTTGTCTGCGCTGCAACCAGGGCCGACTCACAGGCCAGCGCCGGATCATCGCCGGTGACTGGAAAGATCGCGATGACCGCATCACCGATATACTTCAGGATGTCACCTCCGCTGCCGATGACGCCAGGGACGACCAGATCGAAGAAGACATTTAGGAGTTCAATGATTCTTTGCTCCGGAAGCTCATCTGTCAGTCGGCTGAAACCACGCAAGTCGGCGAGCAGCATTGCCGCCTTGATGTGGTGGACGTTTCCGCGCTGGACGGCGCCCGCCATAATCCGCGCGCACGGATCTCGACCTACATAGGTGGCAAGAAGTTCACCATAGATCCGCCGGCCCGCCGTCACTTCGAGAACTGGGGCAAAGGTCGGCACTAGATAGCGAAAGAGTTCAACGTCCGCTTCCCTAAACCCGCTGGGAGCGTCGCTTCCCCACGATATCGCGTTAACGATCCGATTCGAAAAGATAAGGGGCGCCATCACGTAATGGGTAATGCCTTGCGCCCGCAGCGTTGCGAGGATCGGGAAGCGCCGGTCGGTGGCTTCGCTAAGGACAGTATCAAGCCACTGTCCGGTTTCGATAACGTACTGAAGGGGGCTATTCTGGTAATCCGACGTAGACTCGATACCGTGTCGCGACGTTCGGAACTCGGTACTCTGTCCACGGCGCCAGATACGCGATATTCCCCGGAATTCTGGATGCAGCGTACGGACATGCACTGTGGCGCGGGCTATCGGCGCCCCGAGCACGGTGAGCTTCTCGCAGAGCATCTCAAGAAGCCCAGCGGTATCGGGCGCAAAACGTCCGTCCTCGCTTAGCCAGCGCAGAAGCTCGGCCTTGCGATCAGCAAGTAAGAAATCGAGATCCTTGGTCACATTTCACCCCAAGTTTCCCAGGGCACATCCGCAACGATAAGTTCCCGTAGCGCGCTCGCAGCTCGGCTGGAAATTTCGTGCTGGCAGTGTCATGCGGGCCGTCGCTTCATCGAGCCACCTTTCAGCCCGAGGAGAGCAATTTAGCACGGCCTGATGGCAGAGTGGCGGCCTCGTAGGTCACAGCAAATGGGGTGCTCGACTTCCGACTTGGGTCACAATGCGAAATACTCACTGCGAGCAGATATTTTCCGCTCTTCTGCGAAGAACGGACATCCTCGGCAGGGCTAGCGGAAGCCTTACCGCTTATGGCCCAGCCGCATACCCATGCTGCTGGCCTTCGAGCGCAGTGCGGTCTCGGTGCGCTTCGTAAGCTTGGCGATTTTCTTCACCGGCGTCCGCACTTTCGAATGCGCGCGCAATTCTTTCTCTTCAGCTTTGGTGTATTCACGGCGAACGCGTTTCTTTGCTTTCTTAGCCACAACATGCTCCTGATTTGTCAAAGCGCCCTTCTAGCATCGTGCTACGATTTGTCTATTATCAGTTTAGCAAAGTCACCTTGCTATCCGCGACGGCCCGAACGTACTCGATAGCGTCGCGCAGACGATCAGCAACGTCGTGGATTTCGGACTCTCCTAATCTGCTTTTGGGCGAGTTAACCGGTCGGACTGATATGCAGCCGCCGTTAGCCTCAAGTGCATTGAGGTAGCGCGCTAACAAATCCATCTCTTCGCGCGACGACTGTCTTTGTCGCCGTTCCCATGCATGTGGACGTGCGTTGCGCCCTTACTATCGATGCATTTTTTACGATGATGGTTGCTACCCTCGCTACCGGCTCGTTTGGAAAGGTCTCCCTCGCCAAAGTACACCGGTACCCATTGGTTTTGATTGTCTAGCTTTGCGTACACGTAATTCCCATCGATGGGAGTTACAGAAGTTCCGCGTGGGTAAACGTAATAAGTGTATTTCGTTCCGCTCGCGCCAGTCTTTTTGCCGTTCGGCCGTCGATAGGTCAGGAGATTGTCCTTGATGGCTCGGCCTTCGGCAGCTTCGTGATGTAGGTGCCGGCATCTTTGAGGGTGACGAGCTCGCGGCCGCGGGCTAGCGGGATTGGATCATCGAACGGCCGCCACGTTTCAGTCGTCAATAGCTCCAGCCATTTTTGTCCGCATCGATTCCCCTCATCGTTTGCTCTCCTGCAAGGCTAGAGTCAGGGCGACTTGTACCAGTCTCACCGGCTCACGGCCTTCGACCGCCGATAGCAGGACTTCCATCACCGTTTGCCACTCCTCGCGTTCTTGCATGCTGCGAGGTCGTTTGTCGACATAACGCCCGGCATCCAGCAGCGTTCGAAGCTCGCCACCGTCCGGCAGCGGGATCGGTTCGTCGAACGGGCGGGACCAATCGGCGTTTTCACGCTCTGCCCTTGCGGTCATATCTCGCCACCGCCTCCGCGCTGATCTCGGCGACCCGCCGCGCATGGGCGATCTCCGCCTCGGTCAGGCCCGAGCGGATGCGCGCCCAGGCCGCCTTGAACTTCGCCTTGGCGTCGGCGAGATCGGTAGCGCTGCCCCGGTCGTCGGCGCCCTGTGGGCGGCCGGGCAGATGGCAGGACCACGACCACGGCGGCCGGTCGTGCGGTGCGCCGGAACCGAGCACGATGCGGCCAACCGGCAAGCCGCGCCATCGCACCTGATAGTCGTCGGCATAGCGCTGGCCGGCAATCACAGTCGGGCGCAGTGTTAGGGTTTCGGGGTCGGACATGCCCCCATGATTCCGCCGATCGGGCTGCGAGTGAAGCCGCTAGGGATTGGGGCTGTGGCCTACCGCCGCGGCGATATGCCGGAGAGAAACCCCAACTTGAATGCTGCTGGTGGCTGGCGGGTCATCACCTAGAAGGGCGTGCAGATGCCGTAGGCAATCCGGATGGCTTCGGAGCGGCCGGGTTTGTTGGCTTCAGTCCTCGCCCACGCGTCGACCGCAGCCCGTATCAGCGCCGCCTTTTGCCGGACTTTTTCTTAGTCTTCAGCTTTTTAGACTTCAGCACATCCGCCTGACTGCGATAGGCCTTCGCCATACTCAGGAAGCGTTCGGAAATTTCGGCGTCTGAGACGGTAAGCGCCATGCGTTCGGCCTTAACCGCCTGCTTCCGAAAAAATTTGGCTTCCTTCACCATCGCACGATTTAGTGCAAGTGCATTGGGACGTATTGAAGGGCGACCCAATCTGCGCGGGCCCGCTCAATCAACGAGAGGGCGTGAATTGGTGCGCGACTTTCTCTGGTGATCACGATCAAGTTGTCCAAGTCAGCGCAGAGTTCGCGCGTGGCTTCGATAGAACCGGCAACACTCATTTGGCTTTGCCTTCAGCCCCGAGTTTGACTAGGCGGCCGAGTTTAGGAGTTGCGTTTGGCGGGAAACAGCCTGTCGGTGCAGCGATCAAGACGCTTCTCAGAGCCCTTCGCGTCGCTCAAATGCCCGACCAGTTCGCCGGACGGGCGATAGATATTGACCCCTTTCAGAGTGTAGAGTTTTTTGCCCGTGAGGTCGAACATGTCCGGACCGCGCACCACGCCAACCTGGATGCCATCGCTATTGAAAATATAGGCGCTCACGACCGACCTCCTATCCAGGCCCCTAGCAAAAGCTGCGCTTTTTGGGCAGCGATAGCCAGATAAATCGCGCTATTTGCCCTTCGGTCGATCGACCCGCACTTCCCGAAATTCTTCAGGGCCCTTGATCAAGCGGCGCTTCCGGCTGGCCTTTTCATCATCCGGTGCCTCAACCGTCAGGCTATCGATCGCCTTTGCTGCCAGTTCTTTCGCACGGTCAGCGCGCTTGGCGGCTTGCTTCGGTCTGGTCCTGACATACAGCCCGAGCTCGACCAGGCGGGCGATGGCATCGGATCGCGTCGTGTCGTTGCGAGTAGCCCATTCGTCGATCGCGGCGACGGTAGCCTCGGGGATTCTGGAGGATACCATCGGATCACGGCCCGTCGCCGGGCCTGGGGGGCCGCCAGGATGGGGCGCCCGGTGGCCCGGTGCTCAATCCCGCAACAGCAATTGGGCCCGGTGCAGAAAAGAGATCAGTCAAAAATTCCCGGCTGGCTATGGTCCCTGTCCTGCGCTCCGCTGGGCCCGCCCGATTCAGCTTTTCGCAGCCGGACCGCACTGTCCGGAGACCGCTAGCCAAACCCGCACCGGCGGCCGTCCTAGACCGTGCAGGGGCACCCAATCGCTGGGGCCTCTTAGTGTGCGAGGTAGGCGTCGATCGCATGAGCTGCAAAGATGGCAGCGCAAAGCAGACCGAGGCTTATTGCGACCGCTTCAATCATCATGACGCACCCTTACTATCGGTACGTCTAACCGATCCTGGTTTCAGGCCGATTTCTTCGGGGCCGAAAAATGGTTTCGTTGGACGCCAGCCGCGGTATAGAACGACCGCCGCAATTCACACTCTGCGCAGCAATTCATAAAGAGCGCCTGCTCCCCCTGTGAGAATTGCACAGCCGAGAAGCGTTGCCGAAGTGACATCCAGCCACTCTTCGGCGGGGCCTGAGAACTCTTCGCGCCAAATCGGTCCTGCTATTTCCCACCAACCGACGAGCGCAAAGGTGAGACCAAAGCAGAGAGCGACCACCATCTCGGCAAATCGATAGTAGCTCATTGGCAACGCCCTGCCGCTATCTGGCCGGTACGATGGCCGGGTCAAAGCAATGGGCCAATCAAAGAGGCTACCGCCGCGCGCGTCTGCCCAGTACGTAGCACTGGAACCTGCCTTGGTCGGTTTGCAGGGGCGCCCGGATTTGTTTCAGGAGCCTGCCCGCACTCAACTCCTAAAGTCACGGCCAGGGCTTCGGTCCCGCGTTTGGGGGTCATCTCAGCTTCTTTTCCGACGCATCAGCAAGTAGACAGCTGCGAGCACAATAATGGCGATGACGAGGGACATAGCCGCCAGGTTCCTCCTAGCCTTGATCACACTCAAGACGATTCGGCGTGACTAGCGCCGATCACCGGGCCCTTCCTAGACTCGGCAAAGGGCTATCTGGCCCCTTCGAAAAACCTCGAACAGTCGAATAAATAAAAAACCCCGCCCGATGGAGATCAAGGGCGGGGAGAAGCTTAGCGGACCGCACGGCGCGGGGGATTTTGCGCCGTGACGAGGAGGATAGTCGAGCTGGGCGGGGCCTCGCAAGACGAAGATTCAGCCAAAGCGGTCCCGGGACGCGGGCGCGGCGGCTCTCCATCCGGCGATCGGAGGCCGGGGCTCACCAGCGGCCTTCCTGGACTCGGCAAAGGGCCATTCCCAAAAAAACCGGTACCCGCTTTTTCTCGCCGGCGCCCGGTTGTAGCCTAGCGCTTTGCGGGATCTCTCATGGGCAACTGGCTTATGGGCCATGTTACGATTTTCGGCGGCCAACTTCAGAATTGGATGCTGATCATGCTCGCCCTCACAGGCGCCGCACTCGTCTTTGCATGGCTCTCAAGTCGATAGAGGCAAACTATCCCGGTCAGTCGTCGCCGGCGACCATGGCGGCTCTTTGCGAGTTGCGCGCTCATAGAGCATCGGGGTGCCACAGGCTGAGCGCCTCTGCTGGAATGTCCAATAAGAAACGGCGCTGTTGCCAGCGCCGTTCTGGTGCACCAAACACGTGGAATCGGCCCACTTCGACTGGCGCTGACGGGAGCGACCCGCACTGGCTCTGCTGGCGTGGGAAACCACACTCGCGATCCGTCCAAAACGCTACGCCCCACGGAAGTGGAGTCAACAAAATTCAGGTTTGGATCAGTGAAGCGAGCGGACCACGGGCACTGCGATAGCCCTTCGCCGCGACGGGCGGCTTGGCACTCCGATCCCTCCGGCCAAACCCGCACCAGCGGACTCGGGAAGCCCGGCAAACGGCTATCCACGCCAATCGTCGCCGGCGACCAGGGCGGCAAGGCTGCCGAGCGTGGTGCTCGCGTAGTCGAGGATTAGGGAGAGCATATAGATCGGGAGCGCGATCACTCGGCTCACACGCAGGAAAGGCGGCACGGGTTGGGGATCGTCGGACACGGATTGGAACACCAGCATGATCGGCCCTCGGCGGAAATGCGGCATTCTCAACAGATCGGCACTCGGATGGGCCCCGACTCAAATTGACTCACCCGCGCGTGGGGCGGAAGCGAACGCGAGTTGCAATTGCGGAGTTCAATTCGAGTGTTGCGAGCAAATCTAGAATGATGGTCTCAGGTCCGTGGCTTCGACATCGGTCTCGCGCCAGGCGCGGCCCTGCCGGCCGTAATCGTCCACTACCAGGCAGACATCTTGGTCGTCGCCACCGGGAACGATCGGAGGGAGTCCAGTTTGCATGAGGCATTACGCTGCTCCACTCCACTATCCTTGAAGATAGTCGACGGTGCCGGCGATGCGAGTCCTTTGCCACCCTCCCTACCGGGGCGTGAGCGTCCTGGCCGGATCGATCGAGAATCCATCGAGAACATCGCGGGTTTCTTCAGGTTGTGACTTCTACACAACACACGCCAACCTGACGTATTGCGCGGTTGAGAAATCGTTGCGGTGCAGGCATTTCTGGCTCTTTGATCAACGGACTGACTGCAGCGCAGCGGTTTCCATAGATTTGCTGCTGGGGAAAAGCCGGATGACGGCCGGAAACGGTGGCCGATGCGTAGACAATTTGCATCCGAGACCGCACCATCGCGTCACGAGTTGGCGCTTGCGGGGCTACCTCCGCGGCGGACTCTATCGGCCCAAGGCAGTTCCGGAACTTTAACCAACACCGGGCGGCAAGGAGACGTGACCATGTCTGAATGACGACCGCCAGAAACAGGCTCGATCAGCCGGTGACGCTCGATCGACTTGAACGAGGTCTGGCACTGCTGGCCCACCTCGTCACACTGGACGGAGAAGTCCTCCTACCGCTGTTCGAGAAGCTAGAGCGGGATCTTGAGATAATGCGCGGCAAGCAAGATGCGGCCAACCGCGCGATGAAGCTGGCAGCGACCTACAAGGTTGCCGGCGGTGTGAAGGAAATGGCTTGAAGTACTTCGAGCTTGAGATCGAGAGCGGGGCCAGCGCCGTATTTTGGATGATCGTCGCTGTGCCCCATCAACGACTCGATCATGCTGTCCTGGCACTTGGCTGCGGTCAGCCGATCTTTGAATGTGTGTCTCAACGAATACGCGCTGTGTTTGAGGGTTGGGCGCAAGCCTTTCTCCAACAGATATTTGTTCACCAATGCGGACAGGCTCGCGCCCTTGTCGACGTAGCGCGGGAATCCTTGCGGCTGCAACTTCATCGCCGCCAGCGCCGTCCCGACCAGCGGTATCTGTCTGATCGAGTCTTCGGTCTTCGCGCGCCGGCCATCCGGCAGGACCTCGATATAGGGAATGTCGCAGTCGAGGTGGATGGTCCCTTTATTGAGATTGGCGGCCTCCGTCAGTCTAAGCCCGGTATCGGCCATCAGCAGGAGGACGCGCCGGGCCTCCTCGTTCAGATCCATCAGGGCGCCGTCGGCCAGGATGTTGTTCTAGACAAAGTCGATAGGGAAAGACGGCCGCTGTACATACTTGCCGCCCTGCAGGCGCTGCCCGGCAAAGAAGTCCGGCAGGCCCAATCGGAGCTTGAGATTGATGGCTTTCAGCATTTTGGAATTTTGACCGATGAGCTTGTTGGCGCTCTTAGCAACAAGTTCGCCCTCCTCGACACGGCCCTCCAGCCATTCAACATAGTCCCGGATGTCCGAGTGCATGAGGTCATCGAGTCCCTTGTCGCCGACCACGTCGATGAAGTCTGTGATCGCGAGGATGTAGCCGTTCTTCCAGCGTTTGAGCTGGTTAGGCGACATGTCCCGGACATCAAGGCGGGTCTGGTGTTCGAACTTGGGGAACACCTCGCTGAGCTTAACCGACGGTTTCTTTTCTGTGCCCAGCAGTGCGGCCCGTGCGCCCTTGTCCTCGACAAGACCGTTGTCGACGAGTTTCTCCAGCCGCTGCAGGACCTCCAGGGTCGAGCGGCTGGTGAGTTGACCAATCTCGACGTAATCGAACCCAAGGACTTTGGCGCGGCGCCTGGCCTCTACGTAGATATCGGCGGCCTGCTGCGCTTTGCCCTCGACCAACCCGAACCAATACGATTCCAAGTCGCGATTCATGGTGTCGGCGACTTTGCCGGCTTTGAGTCCTCGACGATCCTTGGCCACAGACACGCCGGTCGAATGCTTGATGATGACGCGTTTATCGAGCTTGGAAAACTCCAGCGGTACGCGCCGCACGAACTGCCAATGGCCGTTTCTTTGGGTCAAATATTCGGGCATGGACTACCAAATGTTGGACGTTTTGTTGGACGTTCACCTTGGGCGCTCAGTTCGAAAATATCAATTCTGTCAGTTAATTGCCTGTGGACGCACGACTTTTGTGTTTCAAATCTGGCGTATGTCGGGTGCGCCAGTTTTTCTTGTTTACGACGCGATATGCTGGCCCAGCCTGAGACTTCAGTTCTGCTTCATTCGCGCGAGTAAGCAATTGGGGGAAATCGTCGGCTCATGCAGGTAGCTTGGTAACCGATGTGTCGATCGGAATCTCGCTATTGACGCTCGGAATGCTGGTCGGTCCAATCCAATGAAATTTGGATCAGGTCCAGTTAGCGAGAGCTAGCGAGATCTAACATCCACACCTCAATGACTGCTTTGCCCCCTAAAACGCGGCGTTCGCTCTCCAATGTGGCCAATTGACCCAGAGCGGCTCTCATCAGCCGGTCGATGCGGAGGTGAAAACCGCCAATTGGGCTTCGAAAGCCCGCCTGAAGGCCGGCCGGCCTTCGCCGCGGGCTACATAGGCGGAGAGGTTGAGACATTCGTGCAGTATATCCGATCCGTTCAAGCTGCGCAGCATGGCCACCATCAGAAGGTCACCGGCGCTGCACGGACCATCGAGCCAGTCGGTATCGCCCAGGCGACCGGAAAGTTCGCTCAGCCGGTCACGAATGCGATCCTCGACGATAGGTAGGCGCTGCTCGTACCAGGTCTCGTCGCGCTCCGCCGGCAGGTCGAACGAGTGGATAGGTCGGTCCAAGCGATAGATTCGAGAGAACACCGTGCGATCAGCGGGCTCGCTTGCCGTTGGCATGAAATGACCTGCACTTTGGCAGCAAATAACCTTGTGAGGTGCGCCGGGACATCTGATGTTTGCCGCGGGGAAACGAGCGTTTGAGGGGCTGGCAAAAGCCTCCCTAAAATTCTGCACTGGCATCATTTGCTGCAGCAGAGTGGACGCAAAAGGAGGATCACATGCTGCAACTCACGCGGGACCGGACCCACGAAATCATCACGGATCCAAGGTTCCGGAATCTGGCTTCGGCGCGGGCCAAACTCCGCTGGAGCCTTTCGATCGTGACGTTGATCATGTTCTTCGGCTTCATCGCGCTGATCTCGAGCGCCAAAAGCGCGCTCGGCGTCGCGGTCGCGGGGAGTGCCATCCCGCTCGGACTTCTGTTGGCGGTGTCCATGATCGTGGCCGTCGTGATCCTGACCGGTTTCTACGTATACCGGTCCAATTCGCACTTCGACGAACTTTCCCGCGACCTCAATCGGGAGTTCGGCCAATGAGATTTCTATTGGCTGCGCAGTTCGTGGCATTTCCACTCGCCGCGTCCGCTCAAGCCGCGGTTGCTGCCGACGGTCGCGGTACCGACTGGATCGCCATCGGCATGTTCGTGGCGATTGCCCTCACCACACTCGTCATTACCTACCGCTCGGCCGGCAGAACGAAATCCAGGGTGGGTTTCTACACTGCCGGGCACGCGATCACGCCGCTGCAGAACGGTCTTGCGATCGCCGGTGATTTCCTCTCGGCGGCTGCGTTCCTGGGAATCTCCGCACTGGTCTACTCCAACGGCTTTGACGGCTTTCTCTATGCGCTCGGCTTTCTCACCGGCTGGCCGATCGTTCTGTTCCTGATGTCGGAGCGGCTGCGCAATCTGGGCAGCTACACGTTCGCCGATGCCGCGGCTTTCCGGCTCGATCGCACGCCGATCAGGCTGGTCGCCGCGATCGGCAGCCTCGTCGTCGTGCTGTTCTATCTGGTCGCGCAGATGATTGGCGCGGGCAAGGTTATCGAGCTCCTGTTCGGGGTCAATTATCTGATCGCCGTGACCAGCGTCGGCGTCCTGATGATTCTTTACGTCACTGTCGGCGGCATGCAGGCGACGACGTGGGTTCAGATCACCAAGGCAGCATTGCTGTTGTGCGGCGGAACGCTATTGGCTTTCGCCGTGCTCTGGCACTTCGATTTCAGCGTTGCAGAGCTGTTTGCTGCGGCCAGCAGCATTCATCCCAAGGGAGCGGCGATCCTCGCGCCGGGTGGACTCTTCGCCGAGCCGATCTCCGCCATTTCGCTCGGCCTTGCGCTCGTATTCGGAACGGCCGGCCTTCCGCACATCCTGATGCGTTTTTTTACAGTGAAGGACGCAGCGGCTGCGCGCAAATCGGTTTTCTACGCCACGAGCTGCGTTGCCTACTTTTGCCTGGTCATTCCCATACTTGGGTTCGGAGCCGTGCCGATCCTTATGTCCGATCCGAGCTATTTTCACGTCGATGCGTCGGGGCAATTCAACAAGATTACGGACCTGATTGGCGGCCCGAACATGGCGTCGATCCATCTTGCGCACGCGGTCGGCGGGCCTGTTCTGCTCGGCTTCATTTCGGCCGTCGCCTTTGCGACGATCCTCGCGGTCGTCGCCGGGTTGACGCTCGCCGGGTGCTCCGCGATCGGCCACGACATCTACGGCCAGGTGATCGCCAAAGGACGGGGATCGGACGCACGCGAAGTCTGGGTTTCAAAGGTGGCCGCCGTTGGCATCGGTGTCGCCGCGGTGCTGCTCGCTTATTCCTTCGAAAACCAGAACGTGGCGTTCATGGCGGGTCTAGCACTTTCGGTGGCCGCCAGTTGCAACTTTCCGGTGCTCGCGACGGCGATTTTCTGGCGCGGCACCACCACGCGCGGCGCGGTGACCGGTGCCCTTGCCGGGCTCATCAGCTCCGTCGTCCTTGTCGTGTTCAGCAAGACGGTGTGGGTCGCCGTTTTCAATTTCAAGTCGGCGCTTTTCCCGTATGAGAATCCTGCGCTGTTCTCGATGCCGCTCGCGTTTCTCTTCATCTGGCTGTTCTCGGTAACGGATCGCAGCGCGCGCGCCGCCCGTGAACGCAAGGCCTTCGACGCGCAGTTCGTCCAGTCCGAGATCGGAATAGTGCTCGCGACGGAGGGCCGCGTGTTGGCGGAGGCGACGCCATGAGCAACGAAAGGAAGACAATGAAAAGGCATATTCGGTGGCTTGGGTACGCGATGCTCGGAGGATTTTTGATGGCAGTCGCTTCAACGAACGGTTCTTTTGGCGCTTCGACAAAGGAAGACGTGGAGGTGACTTCGACGCCGCTCGCCGTCGAACATATCGTCATCAAGACCATGAAGCCCTATCCGGAGGTCAAGGCGCGGATCGAGAAACTTGGTCGCTTCGATGAAGGGATGCGCGCCATGCTGGCAAGAAACGACATCGATGGGCTGCGCGAAGCCGCCCAGCGTATCGCGGGAGCGGATGGCCTCGCGATCCATTACGTCGCGCTTCACGGCGATTTGCTCGCACTCAGGGGCGAGCGCCGTCCGTTGATCGCCTATTATATCGGCAACATATTGTCGGCGTCCGAGATGACCAAGATCAATCCGGCCGCGGGCCTCTACGCGCCGCTGCGGGTGGTGGTCTATGCCAACGCGCAGGGCGGCACGACCATGGAATATGACCGGCCGACCTCGATGTTCGGCCAATTCAAGAGCGCGGAGATCGACGCGGTGGCGCAATCGCTCGATGACCGGCTTCTCACCTTCTTGAAGAAAGCGGGCACGTAGGATCATGACTCACACGCTCGACGAAACCCACGATGCGGCGCACCGCAGCTTTGTTGAAACAGCCAACGGCCCGGATACGGATTTCCCGATCCAGAACCTGCCGCTCGGCATATTCAGCACCAGGGCCGATCCGGGCCCTCGCGTCGGCATGGCGATCGGCGACCAGGTGTTCGATTTGAAAAAGGCCAGCGGCGCGAACGAGAGCTTCACGCGGCCGATTGTGGAAGCGTTGCGGGAAACCTCGCTCAATCGCTTGTTTGCCCTCGGGCCTCCGGCGTTACGCGATCTGCGCCGGAAGGCCGCCGCCATGCTCGATCAGGGAAGCAGCGGCAATCAGGTCCGGCGGCACGCATCGGAATTTCTCACGCCCATGGACGAGTGCACGTTCCATCTTCCGACCAGGGTGGCGAATTACACGGATTTTTATGCCGGGATCTATCACGCGCGCGCGGCCGGCGCGTTGCTGACGCCGGAAAATCCGCTTCCGCAAAATTACAAATGGGTGCCCATTGCCTATCACGGACGGGCATCGTCCGTGCAGGTCGGGCGGGGCGCGGTGCGTCGGCCGCTTGGCCAGCGTCCGCCGGCCGTGGCCGGGGAGGACCCGAGTTTCGGCCCGTGCGAACGCCTGGATTTCGAACTCGAAATGGGCTTTTACCTCGGCGGCGGCAACCGGCTCGGCAAGCCGATCCCGATCGCGCAAGCGTCGCAGGAAATCGTCGGTTTCTCGCTGTTGAACGATTGGTCGGCGCGCGACATCCAGCGCTGGGAAATGTTCCCGCTCGGTCCCTTTCTCAGCAAAAGCTTTGCGACTTCGGTCTCGCCATGGGTTGTCACCGCGGATGCGCTGGCGCCTTTCCGCGTCGCAGTCTTGCAACGGCCGGAGGGCGATCCGCGCCCGCTTCCCTACCTGTTCGACGAAGCGGACCAGGCTGACGGAGGACTGGATGTCCATCTTCAGGTGTATCTGTCGACCGCGCAAATGCGCGGCGAGCATGAGCCTGCCGCTGAAATTCTGACGTCGAACGCAAAATATCTCTACTGGACGCCCGCGCAGATGGTCGCCCATCATACCGTCAATGGCTGCAATCTGCAGCCGGGCGATCTGATCGGCACCGGCACCATTTCCGGACCTACGCGTGCCGAACTCAGCAGCATGCTGGAGTTGACCACCGCCGGGAAGCAGCCGGTCGTTCTTCCTAACCGCGAGCAGCGTGGCTTTTTAAGCGATGACGACGAGGTGACGTTCCGCGGCAAATGCAGCCGGCAGGGTTTTGTCAGCATCGGCTTTGGATCATGCGTTGGCAGGATCGCAGCCGCCGACATCTGAAATACGTGAAAAAACTGTTCGATCGCTTTTGAGGTGCAAAAATGGACTGCCGGGCCTCGCTTATCTATGCGCATCTGGCGTTTCCAGGGCTTGATCCGGATGAGGTCCGCCTTGGAGAGATGGTAACGCTGTTGGTCGCGGTGTCAGCCATGCTGGTGACACGTTTTCTGCTCTGGGCAACGATGTTGCTCTAGCCGCTCCGCTCCGGATGGCGGAAGTCGGAAGGCGAACGGCTCGTCCATTTCTTGAAAGCCTTTCGAAAGCTGGTCGCGTCGGCGAAACCGATGCGTTCGGCGATCATATCTATCCCCATATGCGTGTTCTCGAGAAGCTCGGTCGCCAGCGATCGGCGCATGCCGTCGACAATGGATTGATAGGAGAGCCCCTCCTGCGCCAGTCTTCGGTGGAAGGTACGCAAGGAAAGGCCGAGTTCGGAAGCGATTCGAACTGCGGCCGGAAACCGGTTCGGGCTGTTGAGACATGCGGCGCGTATCCTCCTGACAAGCTCGGAGTCGCCGGGACTTTCAGTCAGTACCACATCGCAAACCTGCTGGCAGATTTCTGCCGTAATGGGGTTGGCGTTCGGACAGGGCATATCGAGCACCTTGGCATCGAAATGCCACTCCATACGGTCAGCATCGAAGTCGATTGGGCAGTTGAACATCCGCTCGTAATTGCGCCAATGTACAGGCGCCGGAAAGGGAAAGACCATCCGCTTGCTCGGGAATGGTGATTCCAGCACACGGCTGAACAGCACGGTCATGGAACTGCGCCAGAATTCGGCGGCGAACGGCAGCAGGTCACCGAGCGCGTCGAGGCCATGGCTACGCAGAATCGCCGTCTTTCCCTCGATCCGGAAGCTGATCTGGCGGACCGCGGGACCCGCCATGGTGACATGATCGAGCGAAAATAAAAGCGAATCGCCGAACGTCCGGCTGGAAACCATCGCGTAGCCGTAGATACCATAATCGCTGATGCGTTGCCGCGCCCCGGCCAGCAGGGCGATATCGGATCGCTTGGCGAGCCGCTTGGCGTTGCGGTAGATGGCGAGCCGCTGCCGGTGCGAGATGCGTGCGCGCGCGTCTTCGAGCTGCGCGGCGTCGATGCCGGTTCGCGCAAAGAGGTCACGGACTGAAACCCCTTCCGCGGCAAGCTCCGCGGCGAGTGCGCCGAGCCCCACGAGGTTCTGCGTCGGCGCATCGGGGTCGTCCGAAATCGGTGTTACTAGCTTGATCGGCTTCATGGCTCCTCCCTGCTGCATGGCACGGATTGACGTGCCTGGATCGGCTGTTTCCGCCGTTTTGGCAGTTTTTGACATCATAATTGGCGTAGCTCGACGTTGTCACGCGTCATATGACGATAGACATTCCAAATATTGAAACGGGCCGGAAGCCGGGCAAGGCGGCGGCAAAGCGTTCATGGCGCGGAATCGAGCCGATTGAGGCGGACCGGTGGCCATCGACGAAGGGGAGGATAGAATGACAAACGTTACTCATGAAATCGACGGCAAGGTCGGCGTCGTTACGCTTGCAAAGCCTCCGCACAATCTGCTGGACGACCAGCTGATCAACGATCTTGTCGACGCCTATCAGGCGGTGGTTGCGGGTGGTTGCCGCGCGATCCTGCTGCGGAGCGGAATGCGACATTTCTGCGCGGGCGCCGAGATGGCGTCATGGGGGACGGGCACGAAGATTCACACCAGCCAGCAGCAGTTCGAAGCCATGCTGAAGAATCTCGAGGACGTGCCAGTGCCGACGCTGGCAGCCATCAACGGCGGCGCGCTGGGCGGTGGTCTCGAGATCGCGCTCACCTGCGACATGATCGTCGCCGCCGACACGGCGTTCCTGGGGCAGGTCGAAGTCGCCGTCGGCCTTCTGCCCCTGCTGGGAGGCACGCAGCGCCTAGCGCAACGCGCAGGCGTTGCGCGGGCCAAGGAAATCGCGATGCTTGGGCGCCGTCACACGCCCGAGGCTTTCGAACGTTGGGGCATCATCAACCAGGTCGTGCCGGAATCCGAACTCGGTTCGGCGTCGATGACCTGGGCACGGCAACTCGCAGCGGGCCCCACGCAGGTGATCAAGGGCATCAAGCTGCAGGCCAATCTCGAGGCCCGTGGCGGCATCGCGACCGCTGACGCGCGACAGGTCGAGATCAACGACATGATCTGGAAGGCAAATGACCGGCAGCGTGGCGCCGATGCCTTCTTCGCTTCCGGTCCCGCGACCGCGGTCTTCCAGGGAGATTGATCATGTCCGCCGCTCCACTTGAAGGACTTCGCGTAGTCGATTTCACCCGTGTTCTGGCAGGCCCTCATTGCACCAAGGCGTTGCGTGACCTTGGCGCCCACGTGACCAAGATCGAGCCGCCGGCGGGCGATCTCGGGCGTTTCGGCTTGCCCTACGTCAACGGTATCGGCCTTTATTACGTGCAGCAGAATGCCGGAAAGAGAAATCTCAGCCTCGATTTAAACTTTGCGGAAGCGCGTGAGATCGTTCGGCAGCTATGCAATTCCGCTGATATAATTGTCGAAAATTTTCGTCCCGGTACGCTCGCGCGTTTCGGCTTCGGCTATGATGACGTCAAGGTGTCTAACCCGGGGATCATCTATGTTTCCTTGAGCGGATTTGGACAATCGACCTCCTGGCGGAATCGCCCGGCGTTTGCTCCGACCGTGCAGGCCGAGACCGGTCTGACCGCAATTGTCCAGGATCATTTCGGCGAGGCGTTGTCGGAACCGCGCGGTGACTCGAGCAGCCATGCAGACGTTTACACCGGATTGCAGGGAGTCATTGCCGTCCTCGCGGCCCTGCAACACCGCAATCGTACCGGCGAAGGCCAACGCGTCGATGTCTCGATGGCCGCCACGATGCTATCGGTGAACGAGCGCGCCGGCGCGATGCTGTCCGAAATTGACACCGACGGCGAGCCGATCGCGTTATCGGCCAACGAGTTCCATATTTTCGAGATGGCGGACGGCACTCGGCTGACGATCGCCTCAAGCCCGATCTATTCGCCGATGTTCACACGCTATTGCGCGATGATGCGGCGGAGTGATCTTCTTGCCGATCCACGCTACGCGACGGCCCGGCTGCGCCGGGAAAATCTGGCCTCACTGCTGGCCGAAGTCCGCGCCTGGCTGGCGACGTTCGACACTTTCGAGCAGTTGCAGGTGCAGGTGAGCGAAGCAGGACTCGCCGTTGGCCGCATTCGAACTGTGACTGAATTTGCGAAGTCCGATTGGGTCAGAGAGTGGAACGCGGTCGTGGAAGTCGACGATCGGGGCGGGGGCTCGGTGCGTATGCCGGGCAACCCCTGGATATTCAGCCAGTCGGAGCTGCCCTGCCCCGGTGCGTCTGCTTACCAGGGCGAACACAATGGGGAGATCCTAAAGGAGCTACAGGTCTCTGAGGACAAGATCCGGGACTTGGAAAAGCGAAGCATCACCTTAAGCCGGCGGTAGAGTATGATTTTCCGTAAGGATCTCGGGGTGCAGGTGGCTGCGATGTCTGCTGGGATCCATAGCGGACATGCGACCGCCCGATGCGTCTTGTCGCGCGACAGCGAGAAACCGCTGAGGCTTGCGTGCTTCGGAGGAACTACCTCTAGCCGTCGACCGGCCAAGCAGCCATTGCCGCTGCGGCTACGGATCTCAACTCCGCAGAGGTGGCGCCGTCCTTCGCCTGAACGGCCATTCCCTGGAAGACGCTCAAATAGAACCGGCTCAGGCCGTCGATGTCCGTCGAGGCGGTCAGTTCGCCTTTGGCCACTGCGGTTTCTAGCCGTGAGCGCAAAGTGCCCAGCATTTCGAGCCGGACTTTCTTGACCACGCGGACGATCGTGGCCGGCCATTCGTCGCCAACGGCCGCAAGCAGTGCCATACAGCCTGCCGGTGTCGCCCGGGATTTTGGCAGGCTCTCGGTCCACGCGATCAGCAGGTTCTCGATGCCGGCGCGAGCAGTCGCTCCTTCCGCAAGCTTGTCCCAGACCGGGGGTCCGATGGTCCGGGCGTAATATTCGACCGCTTCGAGATAGAGCGCCTCCTTGCTGCCGAAGGCCGCATAGAGGCTTGGCGAGCTGATGCCCATGGCGTCGCACAGGTCGCTCATCGAAGTTGCCGCGAAGCCCTTGCGCCAAAACAGGAGCATGGCGGCCTCGAGCGCCGCGTCGCGATCAAATCCCCTTGGCCGCCCGATAGCCGCCATCGCAGTCCTTTCTGTAATGAATAACACATAAGTCACTTGACGCCGTCGATCAAGGAACTAGATAGTTCTGTATCGATCAATACAGAAATGGAGATTACGATGACGCTAACGGGTAAGCGGACTCTGGTGACGGGGGCAAGCAGAGGTATTGGCGCAGTGATCGCAAAGGCGCTTGCCGCTGAAGGCGCGGATGTGGCGATCACATATGAAAAGTCAGCGGAGAGTGCAGCGGAGGTCGTCAGCGCCATAAAGGCAAAGGGGCGTAGAGCGATAGCGATCCAGGCCGACAGCGCGGACGTCGCCGCTGTTCAGGCCTCGGTCGACAAGACAGTCGCCGAGCTGGGCGGGCTTGACATCCTCGTCAACAATGCAGGGATTCTTCGATTGGGTGAGCTCAAGGACATTTCGCTCGCCGACATCGACGCGCTCCTGAACGTCAACGTGCGTGCGCAGATCATCGCAAGCAAAGCCGCGCTGGCCCACCTTACCAAAGGCGGTCGCATTATCACCATCGGAAGCTACTTCGCAGACCGCGTCCCTACGCCGATCCTCGGCGTGTACGCGGCAACCAAGTCGGCGTTGGTCGCGTTCACGAAGGCGTTGGCGCGGGAGCTCGGCCCAAAGGAGGTCACGGTCAACCTCGTGCAGCCGGGTTCCATCGACACCGACATGAACCCGGCAAACGGCCCGTACGCGGAGACACTCAAACAGTTCATGGCATTGGGTCGATATGGCGCGCCGGAGGACATCGCCAACGCTGTGGCGTTCCTGGCGAGCGCGAAGGCTCAATACATCACCGGCTCGACGCTGACCGTCGACGGCGGCGCGAACGCCTAGATGCCGTGCGCTTTACAGGTTTTATCTCGCAACCCAAAGGAGATCGCTATGTCGATCCGTACCATGCTTTTTGCCGCAGCATTCGCCTTGGCCTCTCTGGAGGCCGCCCGCGCCGATGGCCTGCGTCCGATTGAGGCCAAGAGCATCGACCTCGGTGAGGTGTCTGGTGTCGCCTACTACACCGTCGAGCGCGATGGATTCCATGTTGTCACGACCCTTGCGCAGGGCATGGCGGGAATGCCGATCCGTGTTGTGTCTGTTCTTGCACCGGGCCAGAGTGTGGTTCTCTCAACACCACACCAGGCAGGTGCGCTCGAAATCAGCCGGAACGGCGACAGCGTGCTCGTCCGCAAGGCGAAATCGGTCTCGAACTAAATTTCGGGCCAATTGGCGCCTTCTCACCGAGCGGGAGGGCGAGATGGATCGGCAGCACATTGATGTCCACGGCAGGATCGCGTTGCCGTAACCCTAAGCGGTCGCGTAGGCCGTGGGCGTGACGGCTACGGTCGCCCAACCAAGGCACCATTCCTCACCAAAATCGAGGTCACGATGATATTCGCGAATTATGTTCGATACGGCGAGGAAGCTCGAATACTAAAGCTTCGGCCAGAACATCGGAAATACATGTTCGGCTTGCTCGATCAGGGAAAGGTCGTGGCTGCCGGCTCATTCCCGAACAACTCAGGTGGACTCTATCTCTATGAGGTCGAATCCCGAGAGGCCGCGGAACAGTTGATGACTGCGGACCCGTATTTCTTGGGAAATGCGATCGCCGAATATCATATCGCAGAATGGGAAGTGCATGGAGCAAATCCGGCACTTCTTCAGGTGGCAAAAGACCCTGCCGCACTCCATCGTAACAATGGGAGAAAGGCATGAACGGGCTTTTGGCCGATGCGATCGAGGCACACGGCGGTCTTGAACGATGGAAGCAATTTACAGGAATTGAAGTCGATCTTGTTAGCGGCGGCGAATTGCTTGATCGCAAGGGTGTGCGATCGTCAGGGACAGTCCATTTCGCTGTGAAGATGCATGAGCAGATCAATTCATTCGTCGCCACGAGCGCGCCCGACAAGCAAATGGTATTTTGCGCAGATCGTATTGCCGTCGAAACAATCGAAGGCAAATTGATTGCTGAGCGCCTTGATCCTCGCCAATCGTTTCACGGCCACGATCTGAACACGCCTTGGGACCCATTCCATCGTGGTTATTTCAGCGGATACGCGATGTGGAGTTATCTGACGTCACCCTTCTCGCTTGCCGTCGAGGGGGCCCAGGTCTGGGATATCGAGCCGCTGGAGAAGAACGGCGAGCTATGGCGAGGAATTCGTGCCGTCTTGCCGGAACGGTTTGCGACCCATAGCCGGGCGCAGGAATTTTACTTCGGCGACGATATGCTTTTGCGACGACAGGACTACACCCTGGATATTGCTGGTGGATTCAAAGTTGCCAACTACGCTTCCGAATTCCTCGATGTGACCGGCCTGAAGCTGCCATCCAAGCGGCGCGCATTCCTGTGCAACAAGAAATACGATGAGCAGTCCGACCTCCCGCTCGTTCGCCTCGATATGTCAAACTTTCAAGTCGCATAGGCTGGGGCAAGTCCCGCATGCCACGGCTTATCCCGAAACACCCAACACGCCCCTTTATCGTCCGGCCTGCACAAAAACCTGGAGCTGACATGATTGACGCAAACGAGACGTTCGGTGGGACCTGGCCGTTCGCCCCTCGCTATTTCGAAGGTAACGGATTTCGGATGCATTACATCGACGAGGGCGAAGGCGATCCCATTGTTTGCCTGCATGGCGAACCGACATGGGGTTACCTTTATCGTCGCTTTATTCCGCCTCTCTCACAAAGTCATCGGGTCATCGTGCCCGACCATATGGGGTTCGGAAAAAGTGCGACTCCGCGTGACCGTGAGTATTCCCTCAAATCTCATGTCGAAAATCTGGCGAGATTGGTGGATGCTCTTGATTTGAAGAACGTCACTTTCGTGATTCAGGATTGGGGAGGCTTGATCGGTGCCGCGTACACGTTGCGTCAGCCCGAGAGGATCAAGCGGCTGTTTCTGCTGAACACGCTTTCCGGCTACGGCAAAATTCCCTTCGACGGTCTCACCCCGTGGTTTCAGTTTGTAAAAAAGCACCATGACGCGAAAACGCTGCACGAAATATTAGGAAATCTTGATGCGAACGCTCTCAGCGTCATGAAGATCATGGGCTTTGAGAACTCGGCAGCCGTCGATTCGAACTGGATCGCCGCTTACAGTGCAGCTTTCCCGACGAAGGACGATTGCTTGGGGGCTATTGAGTTTCCGCTCGATGCAGTTTTGGGGCGTATCGCACCATACATCAAAGAGGGTTTTCCGCTGCTCGACAATCTGAAGTCCAAGCCCGCGATGCTTACCCTCGGAATGAAAGACATGGCGATCGCACCCGATAGACAACTCGCGGATTTTCGGGCCGTTTGGCCGGGCCGTCCGATCATCAAAATGCCGAACGCAGGGCACTTTAGCCAAGAAGACGAGCCCGATACGATTATCGCTTTAATTCAGCAATTTATTCAAAGCACATAACGAGCGGGAAAGCGGCTCGAGCCCCCGACCCAAACATTCCGGCTCTGCAGCAAGCTAACGCCGCGCGTGTCAATGACCTAGCTGGCCCGCCAATAAACTGACGCACAAACCACCGCGGCGGCCTCTCCGCAATAGACCCACAGCAAGTCGCTAAGCGCTTGCTCCTCGTCGGACAAACGATTTCAGCTCCAGGTTGACGCCGCTCCCTCTCCGAGAGTCCGTTTTGCTCGCCCTGATATCCAATTTTACGACGCGCATCGGATCGACCTGTGCCAATTGATCTGCGCGCCGTATCTCATGGCGTGAGGATAAAGAAGCAAAGGAAATGGCGCACACATTGAGGGCTAATCCGGGGCGCAAAACCAAAAAAATATTATTAGAACCAATATGATATGGCGGAGAGGGAGGGATTCGAACCCCCCGCTGCGCCAGCGCATGATCGAAGACATGAATGCGCGCAAGCTTGGGAAGCACTCGCAGAGAAGCCACATCCACGGCTGCAAGCGTTTTGCTGCTTTTTTGAAGCTGTGGGTGGCGAATTGGCAACTTTGGCATAAATCGCCGCTGTGGTGCAGTCTTGCGCGGATTGGGAGAGTAAGCCGAAGGGATTGCACCTCCGGCTTCTCGCAGAACAGTGCTTGAAACTCTCGCTTCACACTGCTCCCATCAGGCAGACATCTTTGTCTTTGTTGCATCCATCGTTTCATCCTGTTTCCAGTTGCACGTTAGATGCAACACCTGACACGATCCCTTTGCTCCAGCTCCATTACAGAACCTTCATTGCTCGTACGGATCGTTCCGCCCCAGTGCTCCACATCGGTACTTTCGCCTCATGGCTGTGACCACTTGTGCTTTTCCCTTTGCATTGGAACGACTGGTTCCTGCAGTTCCGTTTGAAAGCCTGTGTCAAATTCATGCCCCCTCTACGCCGACCGCCGCCTGCTCAGTAACCAGATATCCAGCAGACTTATCTCAGAAGTACCGGTCGCCTCTGATTTTGACGGCATTGTTATATTTACGACGCGTGATCGGAAGGTTTGCTTGCGCTCATCTCTATGACACTCACCTGCACGGTTTAATCCGTACTTTTCCTCCAACGCTCACGACCATGACACTTAATCATCGCCGCTTGGAGCGGTTTGACACCCGCCTCTGAAAGCCGATGCCGGTGGGCCGACCACCATCTTTCAAACAGCTTCCCTATGTTGTTAGGTCATTACTCCTCCCTCCATAGTTTTCTACAGCACACGCCGGCATGATAATTTTCAACTCGGTTGTGTCCGCATCGCCCAGCAGATCAATTACGCTTTTGGTATCAAAATTGACAAAGATGTCGCGCGTCGCGTGCTTGCCACACACTGTCGACCCGAGCCGGGTGCCGATGGTCCGTCATGGCTAACTCTCATCGCTCACGCCAAGGACAGCGTCTGGTCGGTCGATTTGTTCCGCGTTGAATTGATCCTCCTGCGGAGCCATTGGGTGATGCTGGTCATGGACGTCTTCACTCGTCGAATCATTGGGTTCGGCATCGCTCCCACGTCCATTGATGGCATGTCGGTGTGCCGCATGTTCAATTGCGCCACTGCCGGGCAACCGAAACCGAAATACCTCAGTACGGATCACGATCCGCTCTTTCGTTTTCACCGCTGGCTCGCAAACTTGCGCGTGCTGGAGATCGAGGAAATTAAATCGGTTCCGTCCGCTCCGGTTTCACATCCGTTCGTCGAGCGTCTCATCGGAACAATCCGGCGGGAGTACTTTGATCGGGTATTTTTTCACTAGTGTCCGGTTAATTAGCGAACAAATTCATTTGGTTGGAGGGTGCTGAGAGTGGCGAAGTGGGGTGGCCATCGAAAAGTGCCTGTGCCAGAGGGACTTTCTCAAAAGAGTGAACTGATAAAATCTGTAGAAAAGTGTAGAGCGATATGTCGAGCGCCAAATCGATTTTTATGATGGCGGCGAGGACATAAACGCAGACCGCAATCCAGATTTGCGTCTTCACGGCGTTCTCGGAAGTACCGTAGAAATGCTTGATGCGTAAATTTTGCTTCACCCATTTGAAAAACAATTCCACAGCCCATCTCTTTTTGTAGAGTGCGGCGATCATTTCTGCCGTGAGAGTGAAGTTATTGGTCAGGAACACAAGGCGCTTGCCGGTCTCCGGATCACAGAATGAGACGCGCCGTAAATGCTGGGGATAATCCTGCTTGGTATAAAAGCCGTCGAGTGCAATGCTTTGATCGGAACTGACGCCAGTTGTTTTATCCGGGACCGGATGGGAATAGACGCGGTGATACTTCATGTTGATTTTTGAGCGGGTGACAAAGAACGCGCCAGCTTGATGAATGACATACAGTCTTTGGAAATCGACATAGCCGCGATCCATGACATAGATGGCTCCGGCCTCCGGCGTGATGAGGTCGAGCGCCAGGGCATCACCCATTTTACCGTCGGAAATATGGATAAAACTGGGTATCGGCCCACGCAAATCAAGCAGCGTGTGCATTTTGACCGCCGACTTGGTCGAACGAAAATCCGCCCACGGAAACAGCGAAAGACACAAATCAATAGTGGTGCTGTCGAGCGCATAGACGGTATTGGCCAGATCAAGACCGAAATCATCTTTGAGATAGAGCTTGCGCGCTCGTTTGATAAGAACAGCTGCCAGATCTGACCATATGCGCCAATCCCGTACCTCATTCGCATCGGCCAATGTCGACCTGGCCACGGGCTCGCGTAATCCCATGCTGCACAATTTTGAGGGTTGCGCCCCAAGACAAGCTTCGATATCGCGCAAACTCTCACGATACGTGACTTGCGCAAAGGCCATCACCCGGAAATGTTCCGTGCAACGAAGCGTTCGGACACCGACATCACCACGATACTTCGTAACAATGCGATTGAAACTCGTCCATGGAACAAAATCCATGATTTGCGAGAAAAGTGTTCGACCTGCGTACATCGCGCCCCCGACTGGAAAACCAGATCGGGGAAGATGTTACCGCGAGAATCCCAAATCGAGTTCAAGGTGCCACCAAAAATAACACCTCAGAAACCCTTATATTGCAGGCCTAACTTGCTAAATGACCCTCAACGAACCGGACAGCGGTGGTATTTTTTTGGAACGCCGCGGACTTGGCGCGCAAGCTGCACGAATACAAAATGTATTACAACTCGCATCGAGTTCATCGTTCGCTCGGCGGCTCGACACCCGCGCTACGCGCCGGCGTATCCTCAGCTGTTGCAGCCTCGCTTGACCGTCACGCGTGGCAGCCACACTGCCGCGGTCTGTTTCAGACTCCGATCGCCGCCTGACTTATATTTCGCCACCCACAGGCGGTTGGCGATGCTTTACTCCAATCCAAGTATTGATACCTTGGCAGTTGTGATTTCGGTTGGCCACAGAATTTCCGTGAGACCTTTTGCAACGGCGATCTTTTGTGTCCCATTGACTGAATAGGTAACGACGCCGCCGCCGATCGCGCCGCCGATTTTTTGGCCCCACAATTTGCGCCCGTTTCCTGTGTCAAGCACGTAGAAATTTCCGCCCATGTCCCCAAAGAAAACGATGCCGCCCGCCGTCGGCGTCATGCCGCTTTGAATGGGATAATTCGTCTTTGCTCTCCATCTCCAAGCGCCAGTGTCGGCGTCAACGGCGTAGGTCCAACCTGCCCAGTCGAAAGCCGGGTCCGACTTACCCCACGTGTAGAACGGGTTGATCGATGCTTCGCCGGACCACGGTTGGCCGGGCGGCACGCTGGCGATTTTCTCGCTCGGCATAAGGGTAACGGTGGTGCACCATTCGACCTCGCCGATGAACACGAGGTTCAACTTGGGATCGTAAGCGGGACCGTTCCACTCGGCGCCGCCAGTCGAGCCGGGACAGAAGTGGACGGGGTTGCCGACCACAAACGGCGCATCCTCGTTCTCCATCCGGGTGACCGGCAGCCTGTAGAGCAAGGCATTGGTGTCGAGATCGAAGCCGTAAAGGTGGCCGTCCTTCGGGGCGGCCGACAGAACCTTCTTGCCGCCGGCGGTCTTGATAATGGCTGGAGCGCCGGAAACGTCCCAATCGTGCCAGTCTTTCGGCACGATCTTGAAGTGGTTCTTGTAAGCCCCGGTCATCGCGTCGAGGACGACGACCGAGCCGGAATAAAGGTTCGACCCTTCACGCACGTCGGTTGCAAAATCAGGTGCGGGGTTCCCGCCCGGCACATACAACAAGCCGGTATCCGGGTCCAAGGTGTATGACGTCCAGGTCGCGCCGCCGGTTATCGGCACGCCTTCCGAGTTGCCCCAAGTCGACACATTGAGGGGTGAAGCACCGAGCGGTCCGCGCGTCGGATCGCCTTCAGCCTTCGGCACGAGGTAGAACTCCCACACGATCTTGCCGGTTTTGGCGTCAAGCGCATACATGCGCCCCTTCACTCCCTTGATGTCGCCTCCTGCGTTGCCGATGAAAACCAAACCGTTCCAGGCGATTGGAGCCGCTGGGGCGCTCTCGCCCTTCTTCGGGTCCCCGATCACGGTTTCCCAGATGCGTTTGCCCGTCTTGAAATCGTAGGCGAGGACACGGGCGTCTTGGGTGCCGCGGAAAAGCATGCCGTCTAGATACGCCGCGCCGCGATTGACCTCCTGGGGCGTCGCCGGAACATAATCCTCATGCGTGCGCCAGTTCTCGCGGCATGTCGAAGGATCGATGGAGTAGATGTCGAACGCGGTCACGAAGATCAGCGCGCCGTTCACCTCCAAAAGCCCGGAGTTGAAGCTGGTATATTGCCTGGTATCATAAGTGCAGAGGACTTTGAGCTTCTCGGCGTTTGTTCTGTTGATCTGACTTAGCTCCGAGAAACGGTTCGAGGTGAGTGTCTTGTTGTAGCTTGGCCAGTCTCCCTCAGTGCCGCCAGGAGCAGCCTGCGGCGCTGCCGAAGCCGTCGAGGTTGATGGCTGCCCCGCCGCTCCGGTCGGGGCGACTTCCGTTTCAAGGGTCCCGGCGGGAGCCGACCAATAGCGTACATAATTTATCGCCGTCGACCCGATCTGAACCGTTTGGTCCCAATAAGCATAGGACAAACCGGCCATGGCAATGCCGACCACAACGATGGCGCCGACGAGAGCGCGAAGCCAAAATCTCATCGGTTAATCCTCCTCTCTAGCCTCAACGCTGCATCTGCATCATTAATGCATTGGCAGCATGTCGATGCCGCCCTGATGACGGTCAGGGCTTTTGATCGACCCTATTCCGAATCGTCTTTGCAAACATCGAAAACTCGAACCCCTTCAATCGGATCTGGAAGCTGCATCACCTCGGGATCCGCGAGCGCGCGGCGGGCATTGTCGTAGCCGCTCTTCCAGTGCTCTTCCATCATTCGCCGTGAAAAGAGGAAGTCCTTGGCGACGCCCTCGTAGCTTTTGGCGCGATAAATGAGGTGGACAATATTACATACCTTCTCGTCCGCCTTCTGCTGCAGCATTTTTGCATGCTCACTGTTCCGAAATTCATCGGGAAGCTGCTTCAGGAGATTGGCGATTGCGATACGGAGCTTCTGTGCCTCCTTGTATTGATCGGTTGCCGCCCGGGTCCGGCTTGAATACACGATGTCCTTGTGACGCACTTCCACCTCGGTCAGATCACGTGGCAACGCCCCGTGGGCGCTCCAAAGATCGATTTGGAACGCGAGCGTGTCCTTCCGCGGTTGGCTGTCGAGCACCCATTGCAGTGGAGTGTGGAAACAAGTCCACCGTCCCAGTAATACTCCCCGTCGACTTCGGTGGCCGGAAAGCCGGGAGGCAGCGAACCGCTGGCCATGACGTGCTCAGGCCTTATGCGATCGGTGGTCGTTGTCGAAATAAGCAAAGTTTCCGGTACCAACATTCACGGCGCCGACGCTGAAGCGCATGTGTCCAGCATTGATCAGGTCGAAATCCACCAGATGCTCGAGGGAAGCCTTCAGAGGCGCCGTATCATAATAGCTGGCCTTGTCCGGTGTACCCGCGGGCCACAGCGTCGCCGGTGGCACACGCAGAGTAAAAAAATTCGGAGCGCCAAACAGGAGGATATTCACGGCTCTTCCCTGATTGACAAGGTGATGAACAAACGCATTTTGAAGTTCAATGGATTTGAAATATGGGATGCCTAAAGGCGACGTGCTCGCGGTCTCCCAGAACTCACGAAGTCGATCCACGCGCTTGTCAAGGGCATTGCCGGCGATGATTGCCGCATTGATCGCGCCGATTGAGATCCCCGCGACCCAATTCGGGTGAAGATCGGCCTCAGCGAGGGCCTGATATACCCCGGCCTGGTAGGAGCCGAGTGCTCCACCTCCCTGGAGCAGCAGGACGATTCGCTCGAATTGCGTTCGTGTGTCTTTCTTGGAGTTGGTTTGGTATGAGGTCATATTGAACCCGTTGGTTTGCCGGCGGTCCTGCGATCCAAGTGAGATTCCTAATTGCCACAAGCGACTAGCTAGCTCTGAGCCTGCGCTTCACCCCTTCTCCGGGTGCTCGACTTCGGTGAAAAGGCTTCCCTGTGCCGCACCTGAGCCTGCGCGGCCGCCGCCGGCACCGCGGAGCACCCATGCTGCACCCACAGCGAGAACTGCACCAACAAGTGGGCCTGCGACATATACCCAGTAGCTCGTGAAGTCGGTTGCGATTAAGTTCGGGCCGAACGTGCGCGCGGGGTTCATCGACGCTCCCGAGATAGGGCTCCCCCACAGCCCGGCGAGCGCAATGTACGCGCCGACGCCGATCGCGCCGAGGATCCCGATGTTCTGGGCGCCGGACGCCGTGCCGAGAATGACACTGACGAGACCGAGGGTCAGCACGGCCTCCATCAAGAACGCATCGGAGGCGGAGTATCCCGACGCGGGATAGTTCGACCCGTAGCTGGCCGACACGTTGATCACCGTGTGCAGGAACAGTGCCGCGAGCGTCGCGCCGATCAACTGCACGACGATGTATGCCGGCACGCGACGCCATGGGAAGTCACCACGCAGTGCGAACGCCATACTGACCGCGGGATTGAGGTGAGCGCCGGACACCTTGCCCATGAAGAGGATGATCGCCATCACCATCAGACCGGGTGCGACGACCGCGGCGGCACGGCTGATCGTGCCGGGAAAGGCCTGTCCCATCATGCCGCCACCGGCGGCCACGAGGACGAGGAAGAACGTTCCGAGCAGCTCCGAGAAGAGGCGGCGCCACTCTTGGCTCGGATCGTGGAAGTCGTTCAGCGACGCGACGAGCTCGTGATTCAGATGGCTCAGTGTTCCGTCGGCCTCTGCATGCGCCATGAGCTGCTCTTTCCTCTAGTCGATGCCGCTGTCCGTTAGCCTCTCGCACCGGGCCAGCACGGCTCGTCGGGCCCTCGGCACACTTGCGGATTTCTCGCGCAGGATGGGCATGCCTTCAATTCTCCAGGACGGGACCACACCAGCCGGGCAGGTAGCTCGCCTCCTCGTTTTTGGCCAATTGCAGGGCTTGCTCGAGGGCTTCCTCGAAGTGGGTCTCAACGGTTTTGCGCTTGACCCGTCGGCGCAAAAAATCCGCCCACAAGAATTCGCTGAACGGCGTCGTGTCCTTGGCGAACCCTCCGGCGCGTCGCAGTTCGCCCGCCAACGAGCGGAACGGATCGTCAATAAGCCCGGTCACGGTCTTCGGTAAATCCTTATAAGGGTGTAGGCGGCCCTCGTCGTCGTACGCATGCATCCAGCTCTGATTGTCTAGGACGAACCAGAACGAATCGGGCTCCAGCGTCCTGAGGTTTTTCACCACGGTAACCAGTATATTTTTGACGCCTTCCTCATGCAGCGCCCGCGCCAGGTGGTGATGATCGATGACGTAGTGGCGGTCCTTCGGCCCGAGCACGACCGGGATCATATGCTTACCGAGAAACTCATCTCCTTTCTCTTTGCTCTCGTCACGCCAGCGCTTGCGCTTCTCCTTGACCTCCCGAATGCCGACCGTCATCTGGGTCGGGCGCAGGTCTGGGATCGCAACGGTCTTGAGAATGGGTTCGCGAACCGACATCATGGGCCTCCTTGATCATTAGTCCCGAAATGTCCTTTCAGAAGACGTCGTCGCCTCGTCAGGAAACGCATAGCCTTCGCTTTGTTGCCCCCGGACGCCTCCCTTCCTCAGACAGTCGACAATGAAACACCCGCATTCCAAAGCAGCAGATTTTCGTGACTTTCGGGGTGGTCAGAGTTACTGACAAATAACTCCCAGTGGAGGACCGACGACCCTTCATGGTGTGTTCACGGCGGACTTAGAATCCGTTGATCCAGATCAAGGGTAGGCCAAAACTCTTGGGGCAGCACCGCGGCTAGACACGGATATGGCGGCGCAGCCGACCAACGTGATTGTGGTCCATGACAATGCGGGCATTCTGAAGAGCGTGGCGCGGCTGTTGGCCGTTCTAACTTCGAAATAGTCATTTCGAGGGAGTTTGCCTATGAAATCCACCCTGTGTGTACCGAAAACCTCAAATCCGACTATAGTGGTGATGAAGTCCGCCAAGGATGGAGCGTGAACGAATGACACCGTCGCGCTGTACCGAGCGAGAGACTGGCGCATCCTTATTCAAAGACCGATGCGTTCTGACACCGTTGTAGTAGCGGGCGTAAGATTTCAGAATGCGACGCAGATGCGCCTCGCCCAGGACAATCACATGATCGACACTCTCGCGCCGGATCGAGCCGACCAGCCGTTCAGCAACGCCATTCTGCCAGGGTGAGGCCGGTGCGGTAGGCTTGTCCCGGATGCCCATGGCACGCAGTCGGCGTGTGACGACCGCACCATAGATGCGATCCCGGTCGCGGATCATGTAGCGCGGAGCTTCGTTCCACGGGAATGCTTCTGTGATCTGGCGCGCGACCCAATCGGCGGTTGGATAGGCTGTGACATTGATCCAGACAAGATCTCTGCGACCGAGCCGGACGATGACGAAAGCATACAGCAGGTCGAAACCGATGGTCGGAACAACGAACAGGTCCATGGCGGCAATGTCCGGCGCGTGGTTATGCAGGAAGGTCCGCCATCCCTGGCTGGGCGGCCCGCGTCGTTTGACCATGTATTTGGCGACACTCGACTGCGCGACCTCAAACCCGAGCTTGAGTAGTTCGCCGTGGATGCGGGGCGCACCCCAAAGCAGGTTCTCGATGCTCATCCGCCGGATCAGTGCGCGCAGCTCCGCATCGATCTGCGGTCGACCTGCCCGTCGACGCGATTTCCAACGCCAATAGCAGCGAAAGCCGGCTCTGTGCCAACGCACGAGGGTCTCGGGCCGAACGATCATCAGCACCTTCAGGATCGATGGAAACCAGCGATACAGCTGGACAAAGAACCATCGATCATGGCTGGTCAGCTGGACGCGACCATGCGGCCTACGCCTCAAGACAATCAACTGATGTCGAAGCACCGCGTTCTCGGCTTCAAGCCGCAACTTCGACTTGAATGGCGAGGCCAGGATGGCCAGAGCGAACCAAAGCAGCCCGATCATTAGGACAGTTTAAGCGGTTCCGTCACGTTATCAACTCGGGTAAGGTTTTCGGTACACACAGGATGGGTTCGCGTGAGGGCCAGCAATGCATAGAGGTACGCGATGTGCTCTGGGATTTGCTGGAGGACGTGCAGCTCGACGCCAAGCAACGCCAACTGATCTGGCCTGACGCAGAACGGCTCGATCTTGAGCAATCTATTCAGCGCATCCAGAAACTGTACCCGGACCTTCCCCGCGACGAGGTCGAGGAGTTCGTGCTTAACCGGATTGATATGGGCTACGATCCGGAAAACTATTCCCAGGCGCAACTCGATGAGCTTGACAGCCTCACAGAGCGATGGGTCGCCGACCATCTCCGAAAGGCAAAGGCCTCAAAAAAACGAAAGAGAACTCGGCACTCTTGAGTTGTGATCTACTCCCCTAAAACACCCCCGGCTTTGAGTAGAGTCCGTCCTCCCTGGAGACCCTATCACGGACGTTGTCGAATTGACACCAAGGACCAAATTGGAAATGAGCAGGATGAGTCCTCCACCAACAGGGCAGCCTGCCGGGGCAGCCGGGATAATCGTCAGAGTGCGACCGTTTCCTCGACTACATGTTTCAGCGGCGTTCCCTCAGCGGTCAGGGTCATTCGCAGTTTGAGCTTGCCACCCTTCACCTCTCCGCTGCGCACCAGGTTCTCAATTTCACGCTGCGATGTAACTCCGACATGCTTGAGAAATTTACGGATAGCCATATTGAAGCGGTCTTCATCCAACTCGGCTGTCATCGCTGTTCTCCCTGATCAGGCAGGCAAAGACTAACTACTAACATGACGCAAGCAAAAATTGCGTGTCCATCCATAGGGCCCGTGGTCGATGATGGTGACCTCAAGAATCAGAGCGCAATACTTCTGGGCCATCTTGCGGGTATGTCCCTCCGGTCGGCCGGATCAACCCCAATTCGATCGCCACAATCAAACTGACCAACTACCTGAAACCGAACCACCTGCCAGCATACGGTGACGGGTTGCTGGCCGAATTAGGCCACTCGCGCTTTCCAAACAGGCCACGGAAACGTTACTCGAGAAATCGGAACGGCGGTTGGTCATCCTTGTTGATCTTGCGTCGCTGCCAAACTAGCGACACACAGATGACCTTCAACGCCTCAGCCCGCCCCCGAGCTGGGGCGTTTCTTTTTGCCAAAAAAGTCGGTCGCCATGAAGTCGTCCTAACAGGCTATCCACCCTGCAATTCAACAACTAAATCCACGCCGCCTCTTCGGGAACTGAAGGCTCCAGCGCCTCGAGCTTTTTTGGTTGGGGTCGCAGGCAATTGCAGGACCGTTGCCTTCTGCCCGACCGCGAGATCTGTCAGCAGCACGATCGTCCCGTTCGAGAATTCGAGCGCGTCATGATGCCTGGTCGGCTTACTTAGATCGATTTGGCGAAACCTGGCCAATCGATCGCCAATGTTCGTGCGAAACAACACGCCGTCAGTTCGGACGTCTTTGTCGAACGCGAGCTCGGTGCCAGGACGGAGGCAAACTGCGACGTCTGGACTGTCTATCCCTGCAAAACCGCGGGTGGGCGTGAGACGAAATTTGGTCGATACCAACGTTTCTCCCACCTCTGCGGCTCCCGTCGCGACCGCATGCAGGCTGTAATCACATATGGATGTGCTCCTATGAAACGCCACCCAGCAATCGCATAACGCTTGTGCGTGTGCTTAGTTGCAAAGGGACAAAAAAAACAGAGGCGTGAACGGCGCCCTCACCTCTCGAGTCGATGCCGGAATTGGGACCGGGCACAAAACGCCGTGCTTCGGTTATGGGGACGCCCTGTTCGGCTGTCTTTTGGGCAGCGCCTTCGCGAGCTGGTCCGAGACATAGCCGAACAGGGCTCCGATCACCATCGAGACAATGAGCAAGACCAGCGGGTTGGCGAAGGAGGGCGAGACCAGGTTCTGCAATGGGCCGGTGGCCAGCGCGGCGGATGGCTGGTGCAGCGAGTACGCCACAAGCGCAGCGTAACCGTAGACGTTGGCCGGTACCACGGACAGCAGATCGATCGAGGCGACGATGAGCAGGAAGAACACAGTGACGCCGCCGACGATCGCTGGCCAGACCGCTCCAACCAGGGACTGGGACGTTGACGATGATCAACAGGTCAAAAAACTGAAACGGCAGGGAGCACGGTCACTTATCCACGGGCCGGACTTGAGGTGCCAGACCTCGGCCGCCAAATCGTGGCGACGTAGCGTGACGCGGAACAAGAACCGTACCCCGGTCATAATCCGATTGCGGTTGCAGATGCTGGTACCGCTCTCGATGAGGTGCAGCTGAAATCGGCGTACCTCGTCGGGCGTTGCCGTATCGGGCGAGCGTTTGAGCCAAGCGGCGAACCGCTTGCAACTGTGGATATAACTGCGTTGCGTGTGTGGGTTGAGCTTGCGCGCAGCCATGTCTTCGATCATATGCTGACGCAGCGGACTGACAGTGTTAGTGTCGCTCATGGGGAGCTCCTTCCTGAGTGAGGTTGACGACACCTCGATTCTCAGGACGGGAGCTCTCCACCGCTATCATTATCCTCTCACCTGGCCGCCGGCCTCTCGGCTCTTGCTCCCGCGCAGCGGGCTGGAGCGCAGCGACTTCGTGCTTTGGCACGAACCGGACCACCAGCAATGTCCGACTTGAGTCCGCTTTCGGGGGTAGAGCGGAAGCTGGCTTTCAGGGACGTGAGGGCCGCGGTTGACCCAAGTCGGACCTGGGCGCTTACTTATGGCCAATCCCGAGTTCTCGCGGACACAAGAAGTGTCTGCAGTCCGGGCGCGGCATCTCATTTCGGGCGTGAGAACGTCACAGAATTATCATTTGATGATCCTCGCCGACCGGCACACAGTGATTGTGTTCGGCGCTGATACCAATTGAAAGTCGAGGAGGCTGCGCGCATGTCCCAGACATCACAGCTCATGACGTTTTTCTACGCGATTGGCTACCTGACCCTTGCGGTGTTTGTCTGCATCGCCTTCTACAAATACTTAGCCGCAGCCGTGGAGATGCGGTCGCTTTTCCACACGCGCGTCCGGATGGTCGCGCCTCTGGCGGTTCTTTCCATCGGTCCCAGGATGGCTTTGCGCCAGTTCGACCTTCCGACGAGCATAGCGTCCGGACTCGATACGGTGTCGATGCTTGCGATGCTCGTGATCATGGTAATCGGCTTGCGGATGATGATTGGTCTTTTCTCGCAGTTCTTCACCTCCACACCGCGAAATCCGTAAAGCGACTAGTTCACCGAAACAACGAGTTCCGGCAACTCGCACCATTGGCGAGGCCTGAAGTCGGCAGTTGTTTGAGGTACGCGGCGGTGCGGGAAGCCAACCCTTAGCCGTCAAACGAAGTTCGGCACAGCTCAGAAATGGTCTGCTGATTGGGGGCGAGCGGAAGTAATTGACGTCCAAGATGCCGCCTTTTGACCCATTAGCAGAAGTTCGTCGGCACTTGGGTCCTGTCGACGGGAAGGTGCAGTCACCATTCGAGTGACCAACTTCACAAATTGCTTAACGGAGGCCGAAGGATCGCCGCGCCTCGACGAAGCTGTTGGTTGGACAGGGCCGCTCAGTGGACAGAGAGCCGCGAGCGCAATCACGTATGAAGGTTCCGCAAACGTTCGTTCAACTGATATCGGGCGACGCGCTCAGCAGTTCCAGAGGCCGACCTGAGAGCCTTTTCGAGAAAGCGTACGATTGTATCTTCATAGTGCCGACGAGCGGACGACATAAAGTCAAAGGGTTCTTGGTATTTGTGCTCTTCGTCCAAAGTGTAAAAAAGCACGCGAACCTCGCCACTGGTTTGCACCTCGAAATGCATGAAGCGAACGGTCGGACATCCGTTTTTTTTCTTTCACTCAAGTTTGTAAGTGCAATGCGCGCCTCAACAAAAAGTGGCGGCGTACAAGCCTCCGGTGGCAACAGTGATAGATCCACTTTCTCGCACTGATCGTCCGGAGTAACTCCTTCTTTGCCAGCAAGCTGGGGCGCAACCTCTGCCACCACGTCGCTAATATCTTTCCAGACGAGATTCCATTTCTCCAACATGGACGACGTGCGTTGCGCCGCCTCATTGAGCGGCTTCGGGTCTTCCTTCGACGATCCTCTGCGATGCAGGGCGTCACGAAGTCGTTTCTGGTTCTCAAGGTCCATAGGCATAACTTTCTTTATGGCTCAGGCGACCTCCGTAGGAGGCGCAAAGCCCGATAAAATGTTCACAGGACGTGTAGCACAAGCTTGCGCCGCCCGTTGCGAGCGACGGAGAGAGAAAAACGGCAGCGTTTGCAGAGGGAGACGCAAAACAGTTCGGCTTTTCATGTGCAAGCCCCACAGTGCAGACGACCGACGGGAGTATAGACTATCTTGCCGTACACGCGAAGCGATGGGGACGTCTCTTGTTGGCACAAAACGGACCAGCCGGGTCGGTCTCGCAAAGTCCGTTCATTGGGGTAAGACCGGAAGTAGCGGGCTGAGCGTCAAACCGACGCGATTGACCCTGACCGAACATGACGAAGGGTCTATTGCGCCTGTTTAGCCAGCCAACTCTGCATTTCGGCAAGGATTTGACAGTCGTCGGCCAACTTCAATATTTCATCTTTCTTCGGTCCGGGCGGTAGCGCGGCGGCATCTTCAAACAGGTAAGCTGCTAGTTCACGGCATTCTTCCAACGTCAAACTAGCGGGTTCATTTTTCCCTGCCATCGGCTTCGCTCCACGTCACACGCAAAGCAAATATTATCTCTGACGCGGTATCAGCTTTTGCGGTAGATCAAATCCGGATCGGAATAAGGTGCGGCGATTTCAATTGTTGGGTCTGCCGATATGAGACTGCGGGAGCGAACTCAACTGCGTTGATAATGGGTCACATCAGCGCCCGTGGCCCTCTCGTCGGGCCGCTTTCCTGCAGGGCCAGCGTGAGAGCAATTCGCAGCAAGCTCACCGGCTCGCGGCCTTCAACCGCCGATAGCAGGACTTCCATCACCGCTTGCCTGTGTGTACCGAAAACCTTATCCGAGTTGATGACGTGGTGAAATCGCTTAAGCTGGCGGAATGATCGGGCTGCTCTGTTTCCTTCTGGCCGTCCTGGCCTTGCCATTCAAGTCGAAGTTGCGGCTTGAAGCTGAGAACGCGGTGCTTCGACACCAGTTGAATGTCTTGAGGCGCAAGCGGCACGGTCGCGTCCGGCTCACGAATCATGATCGCTTGTTCTTTATCCAGCTGTATCGTTGGTTTCCATCAATCCTGCCAGGTTCTCACAATCATCCGGCCCGAGACCCTCGTGCGTTGGCACAGAGCCGGCTTTCGCTGCTACTGGCGTTGGAAGTCGCGCCCACAGGGAGGGCGACCGCAGATCGACACGGAGCTGCGCGGATTGGTCCGCCGGATGAGCGTCGAGAATCCGCTTTGGGGCGCGCCCACGCATTCACGGAGAACTGCTCAAGCTTGGGTTTGAGGTCGCGCAGTCGAGCGTCGCCAAGTACATGGTCAAACGGCGAGGGCCGCCCAGCCAGGGATGGCGGACCTTCTTGCATAACCACGCGCCGGACATTGCCGCCATGGACCTGTTCGTTGTTCCGACCATCGGTTTCGACCTGCTCTATGCTTTCGTCATCGTCCGGCTCGGTCGCAGAGATCTTGTCTGGATCAATGTCACAGCATATCCGACTGCCGATTGGATCGCGCGACAAATCGCGGAGGCATTCCCCTGGAACGAGGCTCCGCGCTACATGATCCGAGACCGCGATCGGATCTTCGGCACCGTCGTCACACGCCGACTGCGCGCGATGGGCATCCGGGACAAGCCTACCGCACCGGCCTCACCCTGGCAGAATGGCTTTGCTGATCGGCTGATCGGCTCGATCCGGCGAGAGAGCGTCGATCATATGATTGTCCTGGGCGAGGCGCATCTGCGTCGCATCCTGAAATCTTACGCCCGTTACTACAACGGAGTCAGAACGCATCGGTCTTTGAACAAGGACGCACCAGTCTCTCGCTCGGTACAGCGCACTGGTGTCATTCGTTCACGCGCTTTTCTTGGCGGACTTCATCACCATTATAGTCGGATTTAAGGTTTTCGGTACGCACAGGGTATCCCCAGCGCGCGGGTCCAGAACATGTTGATCCTGTCCAACCACCGAGATGCCCTTAAAGGTCATCTGGGTCGTCCCTTTCCTTCGCTTCCAACTGCGCGACAACAACAAGGTGTGGATGGCTATCAGAATCCGCAGTTTTCTGGCGGTGTGGTTGGGCCGTGTCGAGCGGCAGCATCCGGGCGCGCTGGCGCATTCGAGCCAATGGTGGCTAACGACGGCTGGGCGGAGAGCCGCTGTCAAGGCCGACAGCCGCCGAAGGCGGTGGCCGCAGGCCAGCCTTTACAGCGGCTCTTCGCCCAGCCATCCTCGCACCGAGGATCGATGGCCTGAATGCGGAATTCCGTCGTTGCGGATGCCCGCGTTGTCCGGCCTGGCAGCCGTGCCAGCGGGCGGAGCGGTGAATGTTGCCAGAATGCGCACGCATGGAGTGCGAACTCGACAGGCACCGCGGCATGTGTCGATCAAGCGCCTTGTAGAGTGTTTTTGTGTGCGCGCTGCCGCTGCCAGGTTCTTGTCTGCCGACGGTGCGATCGAGGCCAGCTCTACTGCGCCGGGACATGCGCGCAAAAAGCCCGTCGCGACCGGCAAAGGGAAGCTCGGCGCCGCTATCAGGCAACTCTTCGGGGGCGCGCGATGCACGCCGATCGAAGTCGCAGGTACCGTGCTCGACAGCAACGCGTGACGCATCATGGTCTGACCAAACCGGATAACGAAGGTTTGTCACCTCGATCGAAGGTCGACGCAGTCTCGAGTGCGCCGTCGTTCAACCGAATGCGACCGAAACCTCCGATCTGCCATTTTTGCCGACGCCCGGCCTCGGCATTTCTGCGTCTGTCGGCGCTTCGTCCTGCACGTCAACGTGGCCGAAAGAACCTGATCTACGGCAACGGGCGCCAACTTGACCGCTCACCCTGATGGCGCTCGACAGGCTGTCGCAGCAGTCGTCCACCACGCCCACAATCCGCGACCGGAATCCGTCCCGACAGACCTTTCCCATGATATCTCTGCGGCGCCGTCCTTCGTCCATCTCCGCCAGATTTATGCGGATTCTCACAGCCGCTAACAAGCGTTGAGAAGTTGGGAAACGGCAGTGATTAGCTGCGCTGGCGCAAACGGTTTTTGAAGGAGGATACTGCTGGGAACGCCTTGTGATGGCCACTGATCCGCAGCGGCTCCCGTCATGTAGACGACGGGAAATGCGTGATCGATTTCCCTGATGCGTCTGGCGATCTCCCAACCGTTCAGCCGCCCCTTCAAGTTTACGTCGGCGACGAGAGCCTTGTAGCTCTTGATGCCGCTCCTGAACAGAGTAAGCGCTTCCTCAGCGGAAGACAGGATGTCTGCGTCAAAACCGCCGTCGATTAAGATATCTTCTACTATACCCTGCAATGGGTACTCGTCCTCAACAACCAGGATCGTAGGCAACTCGGACACGACTTCCCCCGCGCACGCGACACTACCAACCTACTTGCGAGCGGAAATTTAGTTCCTGAGTAATTGTTCAAAAATGAACTTACGGATTTGGTTCCAGCCGAGATAAAAAATGTCCGTCTCACGGCTTGACCACCACGAAAGTGAGCAATTTTGAACAGACGATTGCAGTGCGTATGTGCTGTTTTGATCGTAACCGGGGAATTGCACTGTCCGGGCAAAGAACAACGCCACCAGGCATTATTGCGCTTGGTGGCGTTGCGCGTTTACCCGAAATAGGGTGACTTATCACCGCCCAGCGCCAGTTTAGGATTGATCGCAGGCCAGGAACCACCTTCGCCATGTCCCCGTTATCGTGATTGGGCCACTTCGAACCGTGCCAGGGACTGTGGCCCTGCACGGTCCTGCCTTACAGCTTACCCCTTGCCCAGAGGCAAGACCGTGCTTTGGATTCCTAACAATTATCGGTTTGACCACCACGCAAAGACGATCCAGACCACGATAATGGCGAGCGCGATCATCATCCAATTTTGAACTTGGAAGCCGAAAATCGTAACTTGGCCCACAAGCCAGTTGCCCATCTAAGTCCCCAACGAGACGGTGAGACTACAACCGCGCGCTGACACCGGACTTACACAAGAAGGCCAGCACCGGGCAAAAAGTTTATAAAAGAAGTATGCTGAAAGCGGGCCAATTCCCCAAGGCCCACCTCGTGAGTCGGGAACCACCTTCGCCCTGTCCCCGTTATCATCATCGGGCCATGTGGTCGCCCCTGTGGCTCGGGCACGGTTCTACCTTTGCAACATCTACCCCAGGGGTGGGGCCGTGCTTTGGTGGCAGCAATCTGGAATAGTCAAGAAGAAGGTGCCGGGCGTCAGCGCGGGCAGGGCCAGCGTGAGAGCAATTCGCAGCAAGCTCACCGGCTCGCGGCCTTCAACCGCCGATAGCAGAACTTCCATCACCGTTTGCCACTCCTCGCGTTCGTGCATGCTTGCGAGGTAGCGCGTCGACATAACGCCCGGCGTCGAGGAGCGTTCGAAGCTCGCCACCGTCCGGCAGCACGATCGGCTCATCGAAGGGGCGGGACCAATCGGGCGTTTTCACGCTCTGCCCTTGCGGTCATATCTCGCCACCGCCTCCGCGCTGATCTCGGCGACCCGCCGCGCATGGGCGATCTCCGCCTCGGTCAGGTCCGAGCGGATGCGCGCCCAGGCCGCCTTGAACTTCGCCTTGGCGTCGGCGAGATCCGTAGCGCTGCCCCGGTCGTCGTTACCCTGCGGGCGGCCGGGCAGATGGCAGGACCACGACCACGGCGGCCGGTCGTGCGGTGCGCCGGAACCGAGCACGATGCGGCCAACCGGCAAGCCGCGCCATCGCACCTGATAGTCGTCGGCATAGCGCTGGCCGGCAATCACGGTCGGGCGCAGTGTTAGGGTTTCGGGGGCGGACATGCCCCATGATTCCGCCGATCGGGCTGGAAGTGAAGCCGCTAGAGGTTGCGGCGGCGGGTGAGCGCGGGCATGCGCCGATCATCTCGCCGATTTGACCGATCGTGAAGCCGCTAAAGCTTGGGGCCACAACTACCAGAACACACCTCATCGGCAGCGGGAAATTTTCGTTCAGACCCAGGAGACGCCCGCTGAAACGGTCCCAGCTCGCCCCTTCGCAGCCCCCTGCTGTGCGACGCTGGGGCCGTTCGCCTCGCTCTAGGATAGAGCGGTGGTGGGTCGATTGGAGCAAATGCGATGCGTTCCGTTTTGGCCTTGGGCCTGCTGATCACCCTGTGTGCTACTGCTACGCCCGCAACGGTGCATCACCTGCGCACGCGCCATCACGTCATCGTTCGCCCCAGCCAAGGCGTGACCGCCCCCGCGCGCTTTGCCGTCCCGGGTTGGACACACGAAGAAACCCGGCAGTGGTTGGATGCCCACACTTCCTGTGACTGCGGCAATTGATCCCGCCGATCGCGCTGGGAGTGAAGGTTGCGGAATGCTTCGCGCAGATGATTTCGGCGATGGCGTCGACGATCGCGATTTCTTCCGACGAAAATGCCGCAATATCCGGTTTCACCCGCGAGACATACGATCTCAATCCAAATGGCCAGCGTTGGCTAGACCGCGCGAAAGCCGCCCGCGAGGGCTTGGCAGTTTTAATCAGCTCGGCCGCTGAACCCTAGGACTAACGAATTGAATGATTTCTGCGGCGGAATAGACGGCAGGCGTTGGCGCGTTTGGAGGCGACTTTAGCACGCGGACGTAAACATCCTGCCCGGGCTTAATCACGTATCGACGCTCCCCGGCGACGTCGTGGTGAACGCCGTGTTCCCTACGAAGTTCGTTGTGCTGGTTCCTGGAGTGACAAAGGTCGAGGCGCGGCTCGCGTCCGCAACATACGCATTAGTCGAGCGCTACATGCCGTTTAGCACCGCATTTCTCGAGGCCTCGAGAGTAGCGGCCTGGGCGGGATCCGATTTGGGAAATAGTACAGGATGGGTCCACGAAGAAGGCGATAATCTCGTCTTCGACTACATCATGGACATGGAAGACGCGACAAGTGAGAAGTTTCTTGAAAGGCTTGGCGCGCTTCGTGCCGAAGGCCATCCAATGAGGCCAGAAGCTGTTCAAGCGTTCCCCGATGACAACGTTCGTTTGCCTGACCTGCGACCTTTAAGTTTTAGGAGGCCAAAGGCCCTATTGCCGTTCATGGCGAAAGCGTTTCGCGCGGGACCTGATCAGTGATGATGATCAGCATCGTCGCACGGTGGATACCTTCGGCGCGCAATCGTTAATCAACAGCGAGGTCCGCGTTGGGTCAGAAGCTGAAAAGCTCACTGCGAGCCCAACGCACCCGCCGACAGTGGACAAAGGACCGTGATGCGGGCCCGTCCGAAAAGGGCCATCGCTGACCCGAAATCAAGCGTTTTGCAAAAGGTCCATTTATCGGCTCATCACCGACGTCGAATGGATAGCGCAACAATGGTGATTCCGACTTCGCTACGCCGTCTGATGCCGCTTCAGGAAGGTGCGTGCACGGTTGATGGTGCGTGCCTTCAGCTCCGGCGGCTCCTTCCAGGGGAACACCGTGATCTCGGCATTCGGGCAGAGCGAGGCAACATCGATCGAAGCCACCAGCGGATGCGCGGCGACGTCGTCCGGTAGTACCAGCATCGACGTCTGGCACGATTTCGCGAAATCGCGCGATACGCTGTACACGAAATCGGGCCGCTCGCGGTAAAGGTTGTGCAGATATTTCTCGATGATCTCCATCGAGACGTCGGGCCGGCGCTCGCGCAGCTCCTTGGCCCAGACGGTTTTGCCGGCGTCGTACATGTAATCCGGGTTCGCCGGGTTGTGCCCGACTGGCTGGCTCAATATCGCCGCGACGACGCGCTGCGACGCCTGCTCCATCAACTTCATCGCGAATGGGCCGCCGATGCAGTTGCCGAAAAAGAAGAACTTGTTGATGCCGAGATGGTCCATCACGCCCAATTGGTCGTCGGCGAACGCGCCCCAGGGATCGTCGACGGGCACCGGGCCGGTGGACTCGCCGCCCGTGGCGTTGCGCTGGTCCATGGTGATCACGCGGAAGTCGTTCTTGAACTCCTCCGGAATGTTGATCACCGCACGCGCCCACACGGCGATACAAGAATTCAAGCCGCCGCCGGGCGTCGCCAGCAGCGGGAAGCCTGAGCCGATCTCGGCGTAGCGGATGCGGACATTGCCCTTCTCGTAGAAGCCGACCTTGGCGCCGGCCGGCAATCCTGGAACCGCCCCCGCCGGCTCTCCTTGGGCGAACTCTTGCGGTACTGCGCTTGCCGTCGCGGCGGCGGCACCGTTTGCAAGAACGGTGCGTCGGCTCGCATCGATCATCGGCTGCTCCCTTGTCGTGCACGTGGTCCGTGCGACCGGCGCCCAGCACTTGGGCCGTCGCAACAGTTCCAAGGATATTTTGAGCGCTATTTGATTGTACCACAGATCAAGCAGTTGGGCGCGGCAATCGTGGCCGACGTCGCCGATCCGGCAGGGCATCAATCGGCGGTCGGGAAATGGCGCTTAGGGTTATCACGGAGGTCGTGAGATGACGCCGACGAATTCCGCTTAGGTCAAACTGAGACGAACTCAGTGCGAGCATATGTTGTCCGGATTGCCCTCGATAGCGGATATTGATGTCTGGCACTTACGCGATGGTGGAAAAAAGCCAAGTCGCTCCGTGCGGGACCAAGAGCTGCTGCTACGGAATGAGTATTTGGTTGCTGAAAACCGAATCCTGAAGTCCCAGTTGAAAGGGCGCTTGAAGCTCTCGGACGTCGAACGTACAAAGCTCGGCGATAGCTCGCAAGTTCGATGGATCACAGGCACGTCGAGCCCACGAATTGACGGAGAAGTTGAGCAATTGATTGTTCGCATGGCCGACGAGAACCGGTCCTGGGGTTATGATCGGATTGTTGGGGCGCTAGCCAATCTGGGGCATGAGATCTCGGATCAAACGGTCGGCAATGTTCTGCGCCGTCACGGCCTGCCGTCCGCACCGGCGCGCAAGCACACGACGACCTGGGCGGCATTCATTCGGGTTCACCTGGCGGTTCTGGCAGGCACCGACTTTTTCACAGTGGAGGTCCTCACGCTGCGCGGACTGGTGACCTACTACGTGCTGTTCTTTATCCATCTCGAGAGCCGCAAGGTGGAAATCGCCGGGATCACCATCCACCCGAACGAGCAATGGATGCAGCAAATGGCTCGGAACGTGACTATGGAGGGATGCGGCACCCTTCGAGACTGTCGCTATCTCCTACATGACCGCGACACGAAGTACACCATCTCCTTCCGAGCGATCATCGAGTCAGGCCGGGTCAAGACGCTCCCGCTGCCTGCGCGAAGTCCGAACTTGAACGCCTATGCCGAACGCTGGGTGAGATCGGTCAAGGAGGAGTGTTTGTCGAAGATCATTGTCTTTGGTGAGCGCTCCCTGCGGCGAGCGCTGAGTGAGTATGTGGCGCATTACCAGGCCGAGCGGAACCATCAAGGAAAGTCCAACGTCCTGTTATTCCGTCGGGTCACGCAAACGCGTCACGAGGAGCCGGTACAATGTCGCGAGAGGCTGGGTGGGCTCCTAAACTATTACCATCAAGAGGCGGCGTGAGCAGCTGGAAGAGTCCCGGATCAACATTTGGCAATGGCCGGTGGGCCGATGCTTCTCATCAGTCCGCAAAGCTAAGCTTCGTGATCAAATGGGGCTGACCAATGACACCGATCAAATCCAGGCCGCTGATCGATCAGGAGATCGAGGAACTTGACGCGTTTCTGCTTTCCGACGACGGCCTCGAAAATGCAATGGATGTGTCCGGCCTCGACGGCTTTCTCTGCGCAGTGCTATCGGGGCCGAAGGTCATCATGCCGTCGGAATGGATGCGGTGGGTTTGGGATTCTAGGGAAGGCAAGCAGTCTCCGGAGTTTACGAGCGAGAAGCAAGCGCAACGCACCCTTGACCTACTGATGCGCCACGCGAACGATATTGCAATCACGTTGACCCAGTTCCCGCAGTATTATGAGCCGCTTTTCTTAGCACGCGACCACAAAGGACGCACTGTGTCGATTGTCGACGAGTGGTGCTGCGGCTACGTCAAGGGCATCGCACTCGACCCTTCGGGTTGGCAACCGCTCTTCGAAGCGCATCCCGACTGGTTCGAGGCCATCCATCTCTACGGCACCGAAAGCGGCTGGGACAGGCTGAAGGAATTAGTCGAGGCTTACCAGGATGCCGATGCGAGACATCAAGCGTTCGTGGAATTGATAGCGCCAGCCGCCCGCGACATCCATGCGTACTGGCTTGCCCGCCGTGCACCTGCGAGAGACACCATCGACGATACGCGACGACCGATTCACAAGGTGCTCGTTCCCGGCCGCAACGACCCATGCCTCTGTGGCTCTGGCAAGAAGTTCAAGCACTGCCATGGAGCACTGAAATTGTTGCACTAACCTGCGGTATCCAAGAATTGCTTGCGATCCCCGTCGTACCTGCTCAAGCGTCCACGGCAAGCTTGTTGTGCAACATCGGCCCAAGACCAAAAATGTTGGAACGCTGCCGCCTTTGAGCAGTCTCAATTTTTTGACCATACGAGGTCGCGCTGGTGCCGTACTCGCCACCGACCGAAAAGCCCTGAACCATTCGGGCGAGAAGCAGCAGAATCGGCGCCGCAGTTCCTATCGTCGCGTAGGTCGGCATTAGTGCGATGGCGAGCGAGCCCGCGCACATCATCAGCACGGAGATCATCATCGAATTTTTGCGACCGTACTTGTCGGCGATGAAACCGAAAACGTAACCGCCAATCGGTCGCATGAAAAAGCCGATCGCGAAAACGGCGGCGGTTTGGAGAAGCTGGGTTGTCTGATTGCCGTTCGGAAAAAAGGAAGGCGCAAAATATAGCGCGGTAAAAGCATACGCGTAAAAATCGTACCATTCGACGAGATTGCCGGAGGAGCTCCCGAATATTGCCCAAATTCGGCGGCGGCGATCAGCATAGTCGACTGCGTCCATCATTACGGCGGTCATTCGACAATCTCCCTCAAGATGTTCTTTTTATTTTCTAGGACGGTAGAGCTAAAACTACAGCAAGGATAGGCAAAAAGGCCCGATGGCCCGGGATCGACGCCAGATCGAGATGCTCGCCACTTCTCTCCTTCGGGAACCTGACGATCGACGAACAAGCCGCCTTTGCTGCGTTTTCATAGCATGACGATTTCAGCGCGCAGTACCGCCTTTGAGAAAGGCTTCAACAACCTCAATCTGATCTCGCGCGATCAAGGGAGGTGCATGGCCACAATTTTTTACGATGTGCGCCGTCGCGTTACGGTTTCTACGCAACATTCCTGCGAGGACGTCTTCCGTGAGAAGATCAGATCGCTCCCCCTTTACCACCAGGATAGGAATGTCGATCGCGTCCCAATATTTCCACAGGTCCACGCTGTAGTGCCGGGGATTGCGGAACGCGTGGGCAATACCAGGGTCGCACAGTGATTCGTAGTGCAGCCGCCCGGGTCTCCATTCCACGCTGTGAACCGTCAGATGCCGCCAATGTTCATCTTCCAGTTCTCCGAACGGAGCCAGTACGCGACGCAGGTATAACTCCGCCGCTCCGATCGTTTCGAAGCTCTTTGGAGCCTCATTGAGGTTGGCGCCAAGGCGAAGCAATCCGGCCCACGGCAGATACGGTCCGATATCGTTGATCACCAAGCGACGGATAGGACTACCGGGAATCGCCGCAAGCGCTAGCAAGATAGTCAAAATCGCGGCCGTTTCGTGTAAGGCCATGCACGCAAAGTACCGCGCGATCAGCAGTCGGCGATCCCCAATCGGTAAACGCGATCCGGTGAAAGCTTCGCCGCGTCAGCCCACGAACCGATCCCATCCGATCCGGCACAACCGAACGCCGTTCGGGATGTTTTGTCGGAGGCGATTCCGTCGACGTTCGCTGCGGCTCAGAGCGATTGAGCATCTGTTCATTTGACCACAAATTGGTGAGCGTCAGCGGAGGTCTCGAAAATATGTGGAGCTACATTGCGGCGTGCAAGAGCATCGCCGAGCTTCAGGCGCATAAACGCACTGGTCGTGTAGCGCGAAACATGGTTGTAGCATGTTCGCTCGACGTCCGCGGCCATGGAAAACCATTCGTCGGCCATATCAGGCGCAATGTCCGATAAGTCATAGTTGATGATCGCGGAGAAGCGGTGCCCCACCCGTGCGAAGACCGCGAATACTGCCTCACGTATCGCTTCCACATCGGCCGACTTATGAACGCGGTAGCCGTCGAGACCCAGAAAGAGCGTGTCGCGGTTCTCATCAAACATCAATCGTTCCGACAGCGGACGGTTGAGAAGCCTGTCGTCGAGCTGCATCAAAGCTTGGCTGAAGATCGAGGCATCCATCGCTTTCGGCGAACGGACAATTGGCCGAAATCCCATCAGCGCGAGAATGTCACGCTCAATGTCGATGCCGGGCGCGACCTCAATCAGTTCGAGCCCTTCCGACGTCAGCTTGAAGACACATCGTTCGGTCACATAGAGGACGGGCTGCCCGTTCTTCGCGGCCAGACGTCCAGAAAACGTTATCTGATCAATCTTGTCGACGAATTTGGGTGATTTTCCTTCGTTAAGTATTTCGAGCCGGCCGTCTACAACAGCGGTCTTGAGACCACCGGTCGTGAACGTTCCCGCGAAAATCAATTCGCGCGCATTCTGTGAAATGTTTATGAAGCCACCTGCACCCGCCAGGCGACCATTGAACAGGCTGACGTTTACATCACCGTGTGCGTTGACCTGCGCCATGCCGAGGCAGGCGAGATCCAGTCCGCCGCCGTCATAGAAATCGAACATCTGGTTCTGGTCGATGATCAATTCCGCATTGATCGCAGCACCGAAATCAAGCCCGCCTTGCGGAATGCCACCGATGATGCCGGGTTCGGCCGTCAGCGTCACAAAATCAAAAAGCTTTTCTTCCGCGGCAACTGAGGCAATCCCTTCGGGCATGCCGATACCGAGATTGACGACGCCGCCCATTGGCAGTTCCAGAGCGCATCGGCGCGCGATGATTTTTCGGTTATCCAGTGGCATCGGGACATTGCGATCGGCCGGCGCGCGCAACTCGCCCGAGAATGCCCCGTTGTAGCCGGTGGCATAGGTCTGCACATGGTTTTCCGGCTGGGCAACGACGACGCAATCGATCAACACGCTGGGAATCTTGACGTGTCGTGGATTGAGCGAACCGGACGCAGCAATGCGTTCGACTTGCGCTATGACAAAGCCCTTGCAGTTCTTGGCAGCCGTCGCGAGCGCCAGGTTGTCGAGGGTCAACGCCTCCTTTTCCATCGAGATGTTGCCGCTGTGGTCGGCCGTGGTTCCGCGGATAATCGCCACATTGATCGGAAATGCTTTGTAGAACAGCCACGGTTCGCCGTCGATTTCGATCAGCCGCACCAGTTCTTCGGTGGTACGGGCATTCAGCTTTCCACCGCCGTTGGCCGGGTCGACGAAGGTTCCCAGGCCGACTTTTGAGAGAAGACCGGCCTTGCGTCCCGCAATCTCGCGAAACAGGTGCGACACGCATCCGAGCGGCAGATTGTAAGCCTCGACATGATTGTCGACTGCCATCCGGGCCAGCTTCGGCACCAGACCAAAGTGTCCGCCGACCAAACGCTTGATGAGGCCCGGATGAGCCAGGCGATTGAGACCACGATCGGCGCCATCCCCCGGCGCCGCGGCAAACACAAGTGAGAGATCCCGAGGCTCTCCGGTCTGAATAAAACGCCGCGCCAGCGCCTTGATAATTTCGTCGGGCGTTCCGACGCCAACAAAGCCGGACGAGGCGACGGTGTCGCCGGACCGGATGATGGCAACCGCCTCCGCGGCATCAACGATCTTGTTGCGCATCAGGCTTCACCCACAGGGTCGGCGTCGCGGGCGACCAGCCAATCAGTGATGCTCTGGCTGAGTTTCCCTTGCGATTTGCTCGAGACAAAGAGGCCGACATGGCCGCCGGGCAGCGGGATTTCGGTATAATCCTGACTTCCGATCTTCGCGCCAAGCGCACGCGAGCAGTCCGGCGGGATGATGTGGTCGTCCAGCGCGAAGACATTGAGGACGGGCGCCGTGATGGACTTCAGATCGACTGTCCGGCCCGACAGAACGAAGTTGCCATTGGCCAGGCGATTCTCTTGGTATAGCTCCTTTAGCCACTGCTTCGCGGCCTCGCCGGGATGATGTGGACGGTCCGCAAGCCACTTCTCCATACGCAGGAAATTCATGAACTTCGCCTCGTCATCGACCACGTCGATGAGATCAACATTGTATTTCGTCAACGAGCGCATCGGCGTCATCATCGAGAACACCGAGCTCATGAATTCGCCGGGCACAACACCGTAGGTGTTGACCAGATTGTCGATATCCTCGGGGTCGAGACTGCGGGTCCAGATATTGAGAAAGCCGTGATGGGCAGCCTTGTCCTTGACGTCAGCGTGAAAATCGATCGGCGTGATCGTAATGACCAGATTCTTCACTTTCTCCGGATGCAAAGCGGCGTAGCACGTCGTAAAGACACCGCCCTCGCAAATGCCGAGCAGCGTCACCCTGTCGTGTCCGGTCTCCTGCGCAATGCGGTCGACCGCAGCATCGATGTAGTCGTCCACGTAGTCGTCGATGGTGAGCCAACGCTCGGTTCGCCCCGGTTGTCCCCAATCGATCAGCCAGAGATCGAGCCCCTTCGACAACAAGCTGCGCACCAGCGAACGGTCCGGCTGAAGGTCAGCCATCGTGTATCGCCCGATCAAGCCGTAGGCCAAAAGCACCGGCGTCCTGGCAGTCGCTTCTGCCATTGGCTCGTAGTGGAACAGTTCCACTTTGTCGCGACGCATGACGAGGTGTTTCGGCGTAGTGCCGATGGCGACGTCTTCGTCCCTGGTCTGCCCGAACAGCTGCGTCGCCTTCACCATCTTTTCGGTGTTGGCAACCATGTCGCGGAAGAACCGCGTGGCCCGATCGTCCTCTGTCATCACCAGTCTCTCACTGCGTGTTCGGCTGGTTCTCGGAGCTTGCGACGGGGTGGCTAGCTCTCGGACGGGTCGAGCGTGCCCCCGCTGTTGCGCATTGACCTGATGGCTTAGCGCGCGAACCTCTCGCTGAAGCTCGGTCAGTTGTCGTGTCACCTCGTCAAAATCCTTGCGACCCGGCATACCGAACATCGCAGCGGCGGCTTCGCCGACGTCGTCCTGCCGGCCGCGCAGCTTCAGCCCCGATTGCAGCAGTTCTTTTTGCGCTCGAAGAAAGCCGTCGCTGCGCTGGTTTCGGATCAATTCCTCGTTAGAGATTTCACTCCATTTCGCAAATGCCTCGCGCCAATCTGGAGGCGGCTTGTTGCCATTGTCGGTGACCGCCGACATGGCTTGCATGAATCTCTTGGCGGCTTCCGTCCACGGCGCCGCCGTCACGGCGTTGTAGCTCGCCAGCTTCTGGCGCATGTCCATCCATGCGCCGAAAACCAGTGCCATCTTTCGATCGATGTCCCACACATCGGCCAATCGCGGTCCCTGCGCCATTTTCTCAATGGCTTCCGACATCTCGTTGCCGGCGGCAAACCCCTGCGGGTGCTCCAGCAGACGAGCAAGCATGAACGGAGCCATTGAACTCGACCACGCCTCAGCCATCTGTTTGGAGGAATCCGAGAACGACTGCCAAAGGTCAGCCCAGCCCGGAGCTTTATCGGAGGGGACCGCATTCTGATCGCTTTCGTCGTTCATCGCATTCCTCACAACGGCGGATATCGACATCGACGGCCGCCCGATCAGGCGGCAGCCCTGTTTCCGAAGGCTTCGGTATAGATCGCTAGCGCGTCCTCGAAATGCACCTCGCGCGGATTGTTGACGAGAAGCCGAGTCTGCTTCATCGCGTCCTCAGCGAGCTTCTTCAGGTCCGTTCTCGCAATACCAACATCGGCGAGCGACGCCGGCACATTGCAGTCGCTGCAGATCGCCGCGACTGCATCCACAAAGAGCCGCGCCCGCTGGCTGACGCTCGTTCCCTGCGATTTGGGATCGACGATCGGCGCCAGTTCGGCATAAAGCGCTTCCGCTTCCGGCAGGTTGAACCGCAGCACCTGCGTCAAAACCAGGGCGTTCGACAATCCATGCGGCACGTGGAACAGCGCGCCGATCGGATAGGCCAGCGCATGAACTGCTGCGACCGGCGAGTTGGCGAATGCCATCCCGGCCAGCATCGAGCCCAGCAGCATCTGCGATCGCGCTTCGAGATTTGAGCCATCCGCACAGACCGTGCGCACATTCGCCGACAATAGAGCGAGCGCTTGCCGCGCCAGTTGATCCGACATCGGATTCTTCCTGTGCCGGCTGGTATAGGCTTCGATCGCATGCACCATGGCGTCGACGCCGGTTGCGGCAGTGACGTGGGCAGGCAAGCCGAGCGTCAGCTCCGGATCGAGGATCGCCCAGTCCGGCAACAGCCGAGGTGAAACGACACCCTTCTTTTCCGTCGTCGGCGTCGTGACGATCGCAATCGGCGTCACCTCCGAGCCAGTCCCGGCGGTCGTCGGCGCCAGCAACAGCGGAAGACGCTCACCCTTGGCGAGACCGACGCCGTAGATATCGTCGAGGCGGTCGGGGGTCTTGGCGAGATAGGCCACGAGCTTTGCGGTATCGAGCGCGCTGCCGCCTCCGATCGAGGCGACCAATTCGATTCCCTTGTCGCGACAGAGAGCGACCGCCCGCTCGATCACATGCGACGGCGGATCGGCCTCGACGTCATCGAACACCGTGAGCTCGCAACCGCCCGCGACCAGGCCAGCCTCGGCATTCGCGGTCAGGGCGGCGTTGCGAACGCCCTTGTCGGTGACCAGCAGGACTCGCCTGGCGCCATACCCGGAAACCAGCTCAGCCAGCTTCTTCGATGCGCCGGCCTCAAACAGAATGTTCGGCGGGGCCTGGAAGGTGAAGGGTTTCATTGGACATCACTCCTGATCTGACGGGACGGCAATGCTGCCAGGGCGGCAGCGAGTTGTTCGGTTACCGAGTCGATCGGCTGCAGACCGTCTACGATGTTGAGCAACCCCCGCGAACGGTAGTATTCGGTGACCGGCGCGGTTTGCTCGCGATAGACGTGCAGTCGGGTCTTGAAGACCTCGGGATTGTCGTCGCGGCGCACCGGCTCGCCTCTGCTGGCTGCTTCCTCAGCGCGGCCGCGAATGCGATCGAGAAGCGCGTCTTCGTCGACCTCGAGCTCAAGGACCGCGTCAAGCTTGATACCCCTGGCGGCAAGCTCCTTATCGAGCGCCTCGGCCTGCGAGACCGTGCGAGGGAAACCATCGAGGATGAAACCGTTGGCCGCGTCCGAATGATCGATACGGCCGGCGACCACCGAAACCACGACATCGTCGGGTACGAGTTCGCCACGATCCATGATGTGTTTGACGCGCAACCCCGACGCCGTGCCTTCAGCGACTGCTACGCGCAGCATGTCACCGGTCGACAGTTGCGGAATGGCGAAGCGGCTGACGATCCTCGTGGCCTGCGTCCCCTTCCCCGCTCCCGGCGGTCCTAACAAAACCAGTCTCATCAACCCTGCTCCGCCTGCTTGCAATTCTCAGTTTTTCGCCCGTGCAATCGCCTCAACGATAAGCCGTCGCGCTTCCGCGCGGTCACCCCATTCGACCACTTTCACCCATTTACCCGGCTCCAGATCCTTGTAGTGCTCGAAGAAATGCTGGATCTGCTCCATTGTAATTTTCGGCATGTCGGCGATGCCGGTGACATGGGCATAGCGCATCGTCAGTTTCGGCATCGGCACGGCGATGATCTTCTCATCGCCGCCGCCCTCGTCATCCATCTTGAGCACGCCGATCGGCCGAACGTTGATCACCGCACCCGGCGCGATGGGCCGCGAATTCGCCACCAGAACATCGATCGGGTCCCCGTCATCCGACAATGTATGCGGCACGAAGCCGTAATTGCCGGGGTAGCGCATCGGCGTGTAGAGGAAGCGATCGACGAACAGCGCTCCGGCTTTCTTGTTCATTTCGTATTTGATCGGCTCACCTCCGATCGGAACCTCAATGATCACATTGATGTCCTCGGGCGGATTGTCCCCGATCGAAATCGCATCAATATTCATTTCGACGCCGCCTTCTGACCGTGCCGGTTCCTGATCAGATCATCGACCACAGCCGGATCAGCCAGTGTGGAGGTGTCGCCGAGCGCGCCGACTTCATTTTCTGCGATCTTGCGCAGGATGCGGCGCATGATCTTGCCCGAGCGGGTCTTGGGCAGGCCTGGCGCGAACTGAATGACATCGGGTGCCGCGATCGGACCGATTTCCTTGCGCACCCAGGCGACGAGTTCCTTGCGCAATTCCGGGGAAGGCTCTGCATTCGCCATCAAGGTGACATAGGCGTAGATGCCCTGCCCCTTGATGTCGTGAGGAAAGCCAACGACGGCGGCTTCAGACACTTTTTGGTGCGCGACGAGTGCGCTTTCGACCTCAGCCGTCCCCATGCGATGGCCGGATACATTGATAACATCGTCGACGCGGCCGGTGATCCAGTAATAACCGTCGGCATCGCGGCGACAGCCATCACCGGTGAAATACTTTCCCGGATAGGTCGCAAAATAGGTCTGCATAAAGCGTTCGTGGTCGCCATAGACCGTGCGCATCTGGCCCGGCCAGGAATCGGAAATGACGAGATTGCCTTCGCATGCGCCGGTCAGTACAGCTCCCGCTGCATCCACCACTTCCGGCAAAACTCCAAAAAACGGAAGGGTTGCCGAACCCGGCTTCAGGGCGGTGGCACCGGGAAGCGGCGTGATCAGGATTCCACCGGTCTCGGTCTGCCACCATGTGTCGACGATCGGGCAGCGCTGATCTCCGACGACGCGGTGGTACCATTCCCACGCTTCGGGATTGATCGGCTCGCCCACCGAGCCGAGCAACCGCAGCGAGGCGCGACTGGTCTGCTTGACGGGCCCCTCACCCGCGCCCATCAGCGAGCGGATCGCGGTCGGGGCGGTATAGAAAATATTCACTTGGTGCTTGTCGATAACCTCCCAGAACCGCGACATCGACGGGTAGTTCGGAATGCCCTCGAACATCAGGGTGGTTGCGCCATTGGCGAGCGGACCGTAGACGATGTAGCTATGGCCGGTGACCCAGCCGACATCGGCGGTACACCAGTAAATGTCGCCGTCGTGATAATCGAAGACGTATTGATGCGTCATCGACGCGAAAACGAGATAGCCGCCTGTCGTGTGAACGACACCCTTCGGAGCCCCGGTTGAGCCCGACGTATAGAGGATGAACAGCGGATCCTCGGCGTTCATCTCGGCAGGCGCGCATACGGTGGAAGCCTTCGCCGTCTCGTCTTCGTACCAGACGTCGCGGCCGTCGACCCAATCGATCGGACCGCCGGTGCGTTTGACCACGATCATCGTCTTCACGATACCGCCGGTCTTCTTCGCCGCCTCGTCGGCATTGACCTTCAACGGGACCTTGCGGCCGCCGCGCAAACCTTCATCCGCCGTTATGAGGACTTTCGAATTGCAGCCCTCGATGCGTCCGGCGAGCGCATCCGGCGAAAAGCCGCCAAACACGATGGAATGGACCGCCCCGATCCGCGCACAGGCCAGCATGGCGTAAGCCGCCTCCGGGATCATCGGCAGATAGATCGTGACCGTGTCGCCCTTGGCTACGCCATGGCTTTTCAGGACATTTGCGAAACGACAGACCTGATCGTGCAGCTGCTGGTAAGTGATTTTTCTGGATTCGTTGGGATCGTCACCCTCCCAGATGATCGCCGTCTGGTCACCGCGCGTGGCCAGATGCCGATCGATACAATTCATCGCCACGTTGGTGGTGCCGTCCTCGAACCATTTGATCGCGACCTTACCGGGGTCGAAACAGGTGTTCTTCACCTTTGTGAACGGCTTGATCCAGTCTATGCGTTTGCCGTGATAACCCCAAAACTCCTCAGGTGCCGAGACGGAGAGCGCGTACATCTGCTTGTACTTCGACGCATTCGCATGCGCGCGCTCACTCCAACCCGCCGGCACGGCATGGACCAATGAGCCTTCTGAAGATTCCATCTAGAGCCTCCCCTTCTCGGCATAACGCTGCAATATGCAAGCTGGTATCAACACGAACACAGCGTGCTAATGGCCGGACGCAGACAGCATTCAAAAATGCCAAAGACAGGCACTTCCAATGCTTTCCCCGCAATGCGCTACTTGTTCAGATCGACGGGTGCCGGCTTGCTCATCAGATTTCCGAGCTCCCGGAACTGCGCATTCATCTTTTCCATCTGCTCTTTCAGATGGCTTTGATAAACAGCCCCCATCTCCTGCGGATCTTTCGCCTGCAGCAGCCGTTCCGCGAGTTCGAAGCCCGCGACTACATTTTCTTCCGCAAAGGCCACAGCCTTTTCATTCATGTCCTTGGCGCTCGAGTACGAGGCCTGCACGCTGGAGTTGACTTTTTCGCGTATCTTCTGGGACTCAGCCATGTACTTCGATACGGCATCCTTTGCCTTATCGAGCGTGGCCTGTGCCATCTCGCGCATCTTGTCGGCTTGTTCGTTCAGTTTGTCACTCATTGCACTCTCCCGGTTACAGTGGGTAATTGTCATACTTGCGTGCTGGCGCCGAGGTTCACTCCGCCGGCTCGGCGACCGTCTTCAGTTTCTCTCGGAGTTCATCGATCAGCACGCGGGTGTTCTCGCTGTAGTCGATCGGAACAACGACCAGGTGCACCCCGCCGCTCTTGAATGCGCGTTCGAGCGTCGGGATCAGGTCGCCGGTGCTTTCGACCCGTGATCCCTTTGCGCCATAACTCTCGGCATACTTGACGAAGTCCGGATTGCCGAATGTCAGCCCGAAATCCGGGAAATTATCCACGGCCTGCTTCCAGCGGATCATGCCGTAGGCCGAATCTTCCAGGATCAACACCACAAGGTTCAGCTTGAGACGAACGGCGGTTTCCATTTCCTGCGAATTCATCATGAAGCCACCGTCGCCACACACCGCCAATACCCGGCGGTCCGGATACAGCATCGCCGCCGTCATCGCGGACGGCAGGCCGGCGCCCATTGTCGCGAGCGCGTTATCGAGCAGCAGCGTGTTCGCAACGTAGGTTCGATAATTTCGCGCGAACCAGATCTTGTACATCCCGTTGTCAAGCGCGACGATGCCATCTTCGGGAATAACCCTTCGCACGTCATGCACGATGCGCTGGGGGGTGGGCGGCCAGCGATCCTCCGTGGCGCGATCCGTGATGCGGGTCAAAATACCTTCGCGAAGGCTCAGCAATGCCGCGGCATCATGCAGCCGTCCTTCGACGCGGTCGGCCAGCAGTTCAAGGCTCGGCCCGACATCTCCCACCACCTCGCACTGTGGGAAATAGACCCGCTCGACATTAGCGGGCGTGTAGCTGACATGGATCACGGTGGGACCCTTCGGGCCCATGATGAAGGGAGGCTTCTCGATGGTATCGTGCCCGATAGCGATGATCAGGTCGGCGCGGTCCACAGCCTCATGCACATAGTCGCGCTCGCTGAGTGCGGCTGTGCCCATGTATAGATTGCTGCCGCCAGGAACGGTTCCCTTGCCCATCTGTGTCGTGAAGTAGGGAATTTTCGTTCGGCGCACGAAACCGCCGATCCCCGCCGTGCTGCGCGGACGAGATGCCGCAGCGCCGAGCATGATCAGCGGTCGCTTGGCTTTCAGAATCATCTCGGCGGCACGGTCGAGCGCGGCACGGTGCGCCACCGGAATCTCGATCGGATGTTGCCGGATCATGGCGATTTCTTCAGCTTCTTCACCAGCAACGTCTTCGGGTAACTCCAGCAAGACAGGACCTGGCCGCTCCTCCATGGCGATCCGAAACGCATCACGGACCAAAGTCGGGATGCTGCTGGTGCTTACGATTTGCAGCGAGAGCTTTGTAAGTGGCTTGAATGCGCTAACGACGTCCACAATCTGGAACTTCGCTTGCCGGCTGCTCATGATGCCTTTCTGTCCCGTCAGCATCACCATGGGCATCGCGCCGAGCAGCGCGTAAGCGGCTGCCGTCGTAAGGTTCAGGGCCCCCGGACCGAGCGTGGTCATACACACACCGGGCTTGCCGGTCAGCCGCCCGTAAGTCGCGGCCATGAAGGCCGCGCCCTGTTCGTGGCGGGTGAGGATGAGTTTGATCGATGAATTTCGCAGACTCTCAACGACATCCAGATTCTCCTCGCCGGGAACACCGAAGATTTCGATCGACGCCCTCGTTCTCGAGAGCTGCAACCAATAGATCTGATCCCTTCGGCATGTCTTCCTCCTGATGTTCCGTTTAAGCGTCCAATAACCGAACTCTGTTTCCGGCTGTTCCGGCTGAAGCCGTCAGCCATATCTCTTTGGTGGCGAGATCATGCCGGCAGCGCAGGAAACAGGTTCATGAGTAGCACCATGCCCAACCCGACAAGCGCGACGATGGACTGGATCACGGATATCGTCTTGGTGGCTTCGCCCATCGTCATGCCAAAGGACTCCTTCACCAGCCAGAAGCCCGCATGATTGGCGTAGTTGAAGAATAGCGACCCCGAGCCGATGGCGAGCGCAAGCAACGGCAGATTGAGCGACGGATCGGCGGTTGCCAGAGGCGCCAGCAAGCCAGCCGCTCCGACGATGCCGACGGTCGCCGACCCCGTGGAGACGGACAGCAACATGGCGATCAACCAACCGAGTAGCAGCGGCGGCAGCGCGAAATGCTGCGTGAGATGCACGATGGCATCGCCGACCTTGGCCTTCACGAGTATCTCCTGAAACGCACCGCCACCCGCAATGATCAGCAGGATGCCTGCAATCGGCTTGAGACTGGCGCCAAGAGCATCGCGCAGCTTTTCGGTACTGCCGCCACGCAGATAGACCAAAGTAATCGAGGCGAACAGGACGCCGGCGAGCATGGCAACCAGGGGATCGCCAAGAAACGCGGTGAGCTTGGCGCCCCAGGACTTCTTGGGAAGGAGCGTCTCGCCGAGAGTATTGGCCAACATCAGGATTGCCGGCATCAGCACGGCGAGGACGCCAATCCCAATCGGGGCGTTTGTCGCCGCCGCCGTTGCGGCGCCCGCGGAGGTTTGCGCCCCGGAAGCCGTGAACTGGTCGAGCAACGCCTGGTCGGGACGCACCGACATTCTCGGCGCAATGAAACGCGCATAGACTGGGCCGGCGAGGATGACGGCAGGGATCGCGGCAATAAAGCCGTAGACCATGGTCGGCCCGACGCTCGTCTTCAAGGTGGCGATCGCGGTGAGCGGACCCGGATGCGGCGGCACCATACCGTGCAACGATGCCAGAGCCGCGATCACCGGAACGCCTATCAGCACGTAAGGCGAACCTTTGAACGTGCCTTTGCCTTCCAGCTTGCGCGCCACGCTGAAGATCAACGGCAGCAGCACCACCAGACCGACCTCGAAAAACATCGGGATGCCAACGACAAATGCCGCAAAGGCCATGGCCCAAGGCAACCTTTTGTCGGACGACCGGCTGAGGATAGAGTCCGCGATCGTCTCGGTGACCCCGGAATCCGCCAGGATCTTGCCGAGCATGGCGCCGAGGGCGATGACGATTCCGACGACACCCAAAGTGTGGCCGGCGCCAGCCACAGTCGCGCCTGCGATCGAGCCGATATCCATCCCGGCGGCGATGCCGACAGCAAGGGAGACTACCAGCAATGCGATCAATGGATGCAGCCGGATGCGGGTGACGATAAGCGCCACCAGCAACGCCACACCGCCGAGCGCGGTCAGCAGCAATTGAATATCTGCCTCGGACAATACGTCCCTCCCCTCGCGATCCGCGCCTGCCGCCTACTGATTGATTCGGCGAATAATGCTTCGCGTGAAGTCGGTGGTGGATGCCTTGCCGCCGAGATCCGGCGTGCGGATCTCGTCTTTGCGTAACACCTGGTCGATGGCCGCTCTGAGCCGGTTGGCGAGTTCCGGCCGATCAATATGCTCCAGCATCAAGCCGACAGCCAGCAGCAAAGCGAGCGGATTGGCGATGCCCTTGCCCGCAATATCCGGAGCCGATCCGTGCACGGCTTCGAATATCGCAGCATCCGGGCCGATATTGGCTCCGGGAGCCATGCCAAGACCGCCCACCAGTCCGGCGAGCTGATCGGACAAAATGTCGCCGAACAGGTTGGTGGTGACGATGACGTCGAACTGCCAGGGATTCATGACAAGCTGCATCGCGGTCGCATCGACGATGCGATCGTCCATCTTGACCTTGCCCTCGTATTTTTTTGCGACTTCGTGGCCGACCTCAAGAAACACACCGGTTAGCGCTTTAAGGACGTTAGCCTTGTGAACGACGGTAACCTTCTTGCGTCCGTTCTTGAGCGCGTAGTCGAACGCAAATTCGATGATCCTGCGCGATCCCTCGCGGGTGTTGACGCCGGTCGAAATGGCAACCGCGTGCGGATCATCGCCAATCGGGATGTAGTGTTCGAAGGCGACATAAAGACCGCCGAGATTTTCTCGCACCAGCACGATATCGATATCGTCGAATCGTCCGCCGGGGACCATGCTGCGAACCGGACGCACATTGGCGTAAAGTCCGAATTCCTCGCGCAGACGAACATTGATCGATCGAAACCCGCCCCCGACGGGTGTCGTCAGTGGACCCTTCAACGCCAGTCGCGTGCGCCGGATGCTGTCGAGCGTCGCCTGCGGCAACGGATCGTGACTTTCCTCGATGGCCGCGAGGCCGCCCTGGCGAGTCTCCCATTCGAACGGGGAGCCAAGCGCTTCGAGAATATCGACTGCCGATTTCACGATCTCCGGACCGATGCCGTCGCCGGGAATGAGTGTCGCGGGAAGCTTGCCGGATGTTTTGGTCATGGATGCTCTCTCGGTGAAATGATCGGGTGATCGTCAAGCGGCTAGCTGGCGCAGAACATATTGGAGGATTCCGCCGTTGCGGAAATACTCCAGCTCATCGAGCGTATCGATGCGGCAGTTCAACGGAACGACTGCCTTGCGGACGCCGTCGGGCCGACTGATCTCGACTGAAAGCTTCTGGCGAGGAGCCAGACCGCTCTCAATTCCGCGCAAGGTAATGATCTCGTCGCCCTTCAATCCCAGCGACTGCCAGGAGGTGCCCTCCTCGAAGACAAGCGGCATCACGCCCATGCCGACGAGATTTGAACGGTGAATGCGCTCAAAGCTCTCGGCGATCACGGCGCGGATACCGAGAAGGTTAGTGCCCTTGGCGGCCCAATCGCGCGACGAACCCGTGCCGTATTCCTTGCCGGCGAAAACGACCAGCGGCACCTTCTCCGCCTGATAGCGCATGGCGGCGTCGTAAATCGACATCCTTTCGCCGCTCGGCTGATGAATGGCGTAGCCACCCTCCACGACCTTGCCATCGCCGTCTTTCACCACCTGGTTCTTGATACGGATATTGGCGAAGGTTCCCCGCATCATCACTTGGTGGTTGCCGCGCCGGGTGCCGTACTGGTTGAAGTCGACGACGCGGATCTGATGGTCGCGCAGATAATGGCCCGCAGGACTGCTTTCCTTGATCGACCCCGCAGGTGAGATGTGATCCGTGGTGATTGAATCCAGGAACATGCCGAGAATGCGCGCATTGATGACGTCGGTGGGAGGTATCGGCTCCCTTGTCATCCCGGCGAAATAAGGCGGGTTCTGCACATAGGTCGAAACTTCGTCCCACTCGTAGGTCTGCCCCCTGGTAACGCCGATATTCTTCCAGTTCGCATCGCCGCTGAAGACATCCGAATAGCGCGCCTTGAACAACTCACTGCCGATCGTGCGATCGATGCAATCCTGCACCTCCCTGCCTGAAGGCCAGATATCCCTCAGATAGACGGGCTTGCCGTCGCTCCCCAATCCGAGCGGCTCCTTCACCAAATCCAGTGCCATGGAACCCGCTAGCGCGTAGGCAACGACGAGTGGCGGCGAGGCGAGATAGTTCGCCCGCACATCCGGATTGACCCGTCCCTCGAAGTTGCGGTTGCCGGACAGCACCGCAACCGCAACAAGATTGTTGGCGGAGATGGTTTCCGAGATCGCTTCCTGCAACGGACCGGAATTTCCGATGCAGGTGGTGCAGCCGAAGCCGACGAGATTGAAGCCGAGTCTGTCGAGATCGGTCTGGAGACCGGACTTCTTGAAATATTCTTCGACGATCTGCGAGCCAGGTGCGAGAGACGTCTTGACCCACGGCTTCGTGCTTAGCCCCTTGGCGACCGCGTTGCGCGCCAGCAGGCCGGCCGCCAGCATCACGCTAGGATTGGACGTATTGGTGCACGATGTAATCGCCGCGATGACGACGTCGCCGTGGCCGAGATCGAACGCCTCACCTTCGACGCGATGCCGCTTGCCGATCTGCGAGGCCTGGCGGAACTCCTGGTCCATCGCGCCCAGGAAGGCCGTCTTCGCCGTATCGAGCGTGACGCGATCCTGCGGCCGCTTCGGCCCTGCGATCGAGGGCACGACATCGGTCATGTCGAGTTGCAAGCTGTCCGTGAACACAGGATCCGGCGTATCAGCGGTGCGCCACATTCCCTGGGCTTCGGCGTAGGCCTTGACGAGGGCGATGCGTCCGGGATCGCGGCCCGTGGTCGTCAGGTAGTCGATGGTTCGTTGGTCGATTGGGAAAAAGCCGCACGTCGCGCCATATTCCGGCGCCATGTTGGCAATGGTGGCCCGGTCCGCGACGGTCATGTCATCGAGCCCAGGGCCGTAGAACTCGACGAATTTTCCGACCACGCCCCGCTTGCGCAACATCTGCGTCACGGTCAGCACTAGGTCGGTTGCCGTGACGCCCTCCTTCAGCCGGCCGGTGAGCTTGAAACCGACGACTTGCGGCAGCAGCATCGAAATTTGTTGGCCCAGCATGACGGCCTCGGCCTCGATACCGCCGACGCCCCATCCGAGTACGGCCAGGCCGTTGACCATCGTGGTGTGCGAATCCGTGCCGACCAGCGTATCGGGATAGGCCAGTTCATTCCCGCCGCCTTCCGCCGAGCCGGTCCAGATCGTCTGAGCCAGGAACTCCAGATTGACCTGATGGCAGATACCGGTCCCCGGAGGGACCACCCGGAAATTCGAAAATGCGCCCTGCCCCCATTTCAGGAAGCGGTATCGCTCTCCGTTGCGCTGGTATTCGAGCTCGACGTTCTTGGCCAACGCCTGACCATTGCCGAAAGCATCGACGATGACGGAGTGATCGATAACGAGATCCACAGGCACCAGCGGATTGATCTTTTGTGGATCACCGCCGAGGGATTTCATGGCGTCGCGCATCGCGGCGAGATCGACGACGGCTGGAACCCCGGTGAAATCCTGCATCAGCACCCGGGCCGGCCTGAAGGCGATTTCGTTCTCGGCCGAGCCCTTGTCCCGGGCCCACTGCGCCGCTTGCTCGATGTCAGCCTTGCTCGTGCTGCGTCCGTCTTCGCTGCGCAGCATGTTCTCGATGATGACTTTCAGGGAGAATGGCAGCTGGCAGACGCTGGGAAGGCCATTCTTTTCCGCCGCGGGAAGCGAATAGTAGTCGTAGCTCTTTGCACCGACGACAAGTGTCTGGCGAGCGTCGAAGCTGTTGAGATAGTGCTTCATTCAATTTCCCCTTCGCTGGAATCGTCCGCGTCTCACCGATCTGAAGCCGGTCTATTTCTCCGATGCTGCAAAGGGATCGAGACCCGCTCTTTTCAGTGCCGGAGCAGCTGCAGCTGAAGCGAGGAAGGCAATGAGAGCCCTTCCGGCTTCCGGCTGACTGGCACTGGAGGTTATGCCTGCAGAAAAGATCGTGATTTTTTGTACTTCGGGCGGGAGCGGCCCGACAAGGTCGGCTCCAGCGATCGGCAGAAGTTCACTGATCTGCTGAAAGCCGAGTTCGGCGTCACCGCGCGCAACAACACTCGCGACCGGCTCAGCCGGAATCATTTTGGCTTTGTCCTTCATCTCGGCAGCAATCCCGAGACGCTTGAACAGTTCAGTGCCCACATAAACGCCGCTGGCGCTATCTGAGTACGCAACTGACTTCGCATTCAACAGTGCCTCTTTTAATGCGTCAGGCGTTCGGATGTCAGGCTTTGACGTCCCGGCGCGTACTGCAATCCCGATCGGCGAGCGTACCAGGTCGACACGGCTGGTTCTGACCGCCTTGCCTTGCTCAATCATCTCGCCAAGCGCATCGCCGACCATGATCAGCACATCCGCCGCCTCCCCCCGCGCCAGTCGCACAGGAATGGCGTTCTCCGTCGTTCCCATCGAAGGGCCGTAAGCCGTGATGACCGTGTTTCCCGTCGCGCGTTCGAATTGCGGTACGAGTTCCTTATAAGGCGTCGCCAAGCCGCCTGAGATCATGACCCTGACTTCGGACGCCTTGGCGATACCGGCAGCGGCCGAAAAGAGAATGAGCAAGCTTAGCGCAATTAGCCTACGCACGATGGCCGTCATACTCATGGTAACTTCCTCAATGTGATAATTCCGGGACTGCGTTGGCTCGACGACGATCGACGTCATCGGTCAGTTTCGGGCGGGTGTTCATGCCCCTATCGCCGTCTCCGCCGAGTTGACGTCGGAGAGCGCGAGGCGTTCCTGCGACCTGTAAACTAAGTAGGTGCCGGCCAGACCGCAGAGCGCCGCCGCACTCATCCAGTACCCGGGTGATGCATTGTCTCCGGTGGTGGCGATCAACCAAGTACAGATTGCCGCGGTAAAGCCGCCGAAGGCCGTTGCGAGGCTATAAGCGAGCGAGAACCCCGAGGTTCGCACGCCGATCGGCATGACTTCAGTCAATGCAACGATCATCGCGCCGTTGTAGCTGGCGTAGATGAATGATAGCCAGAGCAAGACCATCAGCATTTTCGTGAAGGTCGGGCCTTCGGCCAACCAGGAAAGCGCGGGATAGGCGGTGACAAACGCCAACGTCGCGAATGCGATCAGGATCGGACGGCGGCCGATCCGGTCGGACAATGCGCCCATGATAGGCAGCCAAATGAAGTTGGACACACCCACGCAAATCGTCACGATAAGGCTGTCGGCCGCGGTAAGTTTGAGGACTGTCTTGCCGAAGGTCGGCGTGTAGACCGTGATCAGGTAGAACGACACGGTGGTCATAATCACCATCATCATTCCCGCAAGCACGATGCTCCAGTTTGCGAGGATGGAGCGATAGATCTCACGCGGGGTCGGATGATGCTTGCGGGCCAGGAATTCATCGGTTTCCTGCAGCGAGCGTCGAATGAAAAACACGAAAGGAACGATCAGGCAGCCGATGAAGAACGGGATGCGCCAGCCCCAGTCGTCAAGTTGCGCCGGTGTGAGCCATGCGTTCAGGGCAAAACCCAGCGCCGCCGAAACGATGATCGCCGCCTGCTGGCTTGCCGATTGCCAGCTCGCGTAAAAGCCCTTATTTCCCGGTGTCGCCATTTCCGAAAGGTATACAGAAACGCCACCGAGCTCGACGCCCGCCGAAAATCCCTGCAGCAGCCGCCCGATCAAAACAAGGAAAGGGGCAAACAGGCCGATGGTCGCGTAGCTTGGCACGAACGCGATGAGAACCGTGCCGGCCGCCATGATTGACAACGTAACGATCAAGCCCTTCCGTCGGCCAATGCGATCGACGTAAGCGCCGAGAATGATCGCACCAAGCGGACGCATCAGAAAGCCCGCACCAAACGCGACAAAGGTCAGCAGCAATGATGCGTATTCATTTTCAAGCGGGAAGAATGCCTTGGCGATGTACGATGCATAGACGCCCGATAGAAAGAAGTCGAACATCTCAAGAAAGTTGCCGCTGGTGACGCGGAGCACCATCCCAAGCTTCGATTGTCCGGTGGCAGCCGTCATGACCTTCTCCCTTTGTCATTATGATTTTTTGTCTTGCTCACCCGTCTGGCAGGTGTTTCAAACTTGATCGCAGCCGGATTAACCGGACGCGTGGCGCTATCGTTCAAGATACGATTGCTGCCTCACCGTATATCAGCTGCCTGTCACCAACCTGTCGCTGCTGTACCCTGCAAGCAAATCCGATCGAAACCGGGTTGAGGACGGAGCGGTTCGCGGTTGACCTGGTATCACACGGATGACCGCACGACCGCTCCACTCATCAATCGAGTGGTTGGCGAGCCGGCAGATATTGAGGGTTTCTCTTGGACGTTATTCCGTTTGAAATCCAAATCCCTGGATTTCTATCGATCTTGCAATGCGCGGCGCCATTCTTTTAGAAAGCTCGCTCGTTTCGATTGATCGAGATAGGTGAGCAATTCCGGGCCAATATGGATCGGCTTGACTGCATCGAGGCGATCCGCCGGTATGACGCCGTCTGCGCCGAGACCGAGGCGCACAGGACCGACCGACCGGGCCAGGAGGAACCTCTGGCCGCGTTCTGAAAGCAAGTAATCAAGAAACAGTTTCGCGGAGTCAGGATGCGGCGCCGTGACGGGTATGAAGGCGATCCGCGACATCAAGGTGATGTAGTCGGCAGGAAACACTATTCCGATAGAAGCATCTTCCTTGGCCCGTTCGATCGCGTAAGACCCTATCATATTGTAGGCGATCAGATGTTCGCCGGATGAAATCCGATCAAGCACCGTTCCGGTGGTCGAGTAGAGCTTAATACCAGCGCCGCCAAACGCACGGATCATATCCCATGTCGTCCTGGTGATTTGGGCATCGCGCGTGATGAACAAGAATCCGGTCCCGCTCTGCTCCGGATCATAGGATGCGATCTTGCCTCGGTACGTGTCAGGCTTTCGGCTTAGAAGGCTCTTCAGATCCGCGCGGGTTCGCGGAACATCAAACTCCGCAACGAGCTTCTTGTTGTAAACTATGACAATCGGCTCTGCCGTGACCGCATAGGCTTCGTCCTTCCAGATTGCCCAATCCGGGATATGCGCAATTTCCTTCGACACATAGGTTTGAGCATAGCCGTCATTGACGAGCTTGATCTGCAGATCCATCGCGGAGCTCCAGATAATGTCTCCGGGTGCTGAGCTGGAGGTCGAGGGGTCAACGATTTGGTTGTAGATGTCATTCGAATTGATCTTTGTATGGACAGTTTCAATTTCCGGATGACGTGCCCGGAAATCGGCAAGCAGGTCGGCGACGTCCGCGTCCTGGGTAGTCGATACGATGTTGAGTTGCTCTCGGGCTCCGGCGGTGGCGGACGCTTGCCCGTCGGGAGGGCTTACCTGCGCCTGCTCCGACATGGCAGGCCATGCCAGCAAGATTCCAACGCACAGGGCCAAGGCTTTCGTAGCCTTCATCGAGACGTTTCCTCATCCAGGAGCCGCTGTACGGCCTTCAGTTTGTCGGGACTGCAGCCACTTCTACGGCAGCGCACAATCCGGCCTCAACTTGAGCTTTCACTGTTGCGCTTGGCAAGAGGAAAGCTTACCGAAACCCGCAAGCCCCGGCCTTCCGGGCCGGGCGCAAGCACGATTTGAGCCCCGAGACGGTCCGACAACGCTTTCACAATGGCCAGTCCGAGGCCGCTGCCCTCAGGGCCGTTCGCCATCGGAATCCGATAAAAACGCTCGAAGACGCGGGCCACATGGGCCTCCGGAATTCCCGGACCGGTATCCTCGACTTCAATTCGCGCGGCGGTGACGTCAACCACCGCGCGAACCAGGACCATCCCCCCGGGGCGGTTGTAGCGGATGGCATTGTCGATCAGGTTTGCCAGCAATTCGCCAATCAGGACGCTATTGCCCGCGACGACCGCGGGCCCGTCAAATCGATCGAACTGGACGTCGATATCGCGCGCGAAAGCCTGTGGCGCACGCTCCGATAGGACATTGAAGGCGAGGTCGTTCAGGTCAACGTTCTCCGCGGGCGATTGCGCAATGTTCTGCTCATCGGCCCGAGCCAGTGTCACGAGCTGCTTGAGCAGCCGTTCAAGGCGGTTGATCGCATTATCGACCTCGTTAAGGGCAGATTGGCCCGCCGGAGTCTCCGACCCCAGGCGTCGCACCAGATCGAGATGCGTCCGCAATATCGCCAATGGCGTTCGCATCTGATGCGAGGCATCAGCAGTGAATCGGCGCACCAGTTCAATGGCCAGATCCAGCCGCTTTAGCAGGGAATTTACCGCGAGCGCCGGCGCTAAAGCTTCCTGCGGCACCCGGGAAAGATCCAGTGGACTGAGATTTGGACCGCCCTGAATACCGCGCGCATCGATTTCTTGCTTGAGTTCGCCAAGCGGCCTCAGGCCTCGATCGACCGCGTACCAGCCGAGGCAAGCGATGAGGCCAATCAATCCGGCCTCGAGCACCGCCAGTCCGATCAGCATTTCACGTTCGACCGCGCGGCGCGCTTGCACCGTTTCAGCGACGGCGACGAGGACCAGCCCCGGCCGGCCGAAAACCTGCCGCGCCTGCGCACCGATACGAACCGGTTTGCCGCGGTACGCGCCGTCGCGATGGCCGGTTTCGCCGGCCTTCAATCGATCAAACCCGGACAGCGGAAGATCCTTGTAACCGGTGATCAATTCGCCAAGGTAAGTCACGCTGTAATAAATGCTGTCGTGCGACTGGCTTTCCAGCATACCGAGCGCAACCTGCGGCAAGTCGACGGTTAGCTCGCCATCTTCCACGCCGACGCGTTCGGCTATGGCGAGAACCGACCCATCCAGCAACCGGTCATGGACTGTCTGGACAACTCGCTGGATCAGCAACATACCGCCGATTCCAAGCACCATCGCCAGTACAATGGCGGGCGCCACCAGATTGGTGAGGAGCGTTCGCCTCAACGACGGCCGCCAGGTGGCGATCACTAGACCTCCAGCAGATAGCCCAGCCCACGAACGGTTCGGATCCGCGGCCCGCCGGGACCAAGTTTCTGACGAACGCGACCAACATAGAGTTCCGCCGCGTTCGGCGCTACGGCCTCGTCGAAGCCAAACACCTCCGCGATCAGGCGCTCCTTGGACACGAGCCTGCCGGCGCGCGTCATCAGCACTTCAAGCACGGCAAACTCGCGCCGTCGCAATTCAAGCGGCCGGCCGCTCAGCGTGATCGTGCCTGCGGCGCGGTCGAATGCGAGCGGGCCACAGATCAAGGTCGGATTAGGCAGCCCCTGCCCCCTTCTCACGAGCGCACGGACGCGGGCATCAAATTCGGCGATATCGAACGGCTTAGAGAGATAATCGTCGGCGCCGAGATCGAGGCCGCTGACCTTGTCGCCGACCGCATAACGGGCAGTCAGAATCATGACCGGAACGGTCGATCTTTCCTGCCGTATCTTGTGCAGGACTTCGAAACCCGACACGTTCGGCAGGTTGATGTCCAGGATGATGAGGCTGTAGGGTTCCAGCAACGCAGTCTGCGCCGCCGAAGCCCCGTCAGACTCAATATCGACGGCGAACCCGGACAGCTTGAGCCGCTCGGCAAGGCCCCGCGCCATGGCGGCATCATCCTCGACAATCAGAATTCTCACTGAACAAGCCTTCGCGTTCGCGCTATCTGCTATTGTAAGATCGGTATCCGTTTTTCTCCAGTCTACATTTTAGCGGACGAAAGATAGCTTCACTTCGAATGCCCCGTATTGACCTACCTGTCCGCGCACGACCAGAACTGGCACGGGACAAATACGAAGGCCCCGATGTTGCACGCGCCACCGAAGCATTTGTGTCGCGGCTTCCCATTGTGAACGGCTAGGCGCCCTTCCCCGAGCCTGATTCCAAAGTGATAGAATCAATCACGGGAACCTGTTTGCGTACGAATGGCCGCTTTGCGCCAGAAGCGGTCGCTGGTCGAGTTTGCTCCTCACAGTATCGAGGCGCCTTGCTTCGCAACCGTATCGTAGGTCTCGCTTTCACCCAGCGCCTGCAACGCGTTGAGTATAACCGCGACGTCGATCGCCTCCTGAAGCAAAGCGCCCTGAACGGGCATGATATAGCCGAGCGCTGCGGCGATCATGCCGAGCAGTGAAAGTCCAATCCCAGCAATGACGCTTTCGAGGGCAATCAGCCGCGAGCATCGCGCGATCTGAATTGCAGGCACGATACGATCAAGGTGATCGACTAGAAGGACCATATCGGCCGCCTCGGCGGAAGCCGCAGTCCCTCGCGTGCCCATGGCGACCCCGATGTCAGCCGCGGCGAGAGCCGGCGCGTCATTTACGCCATCACCGACCATCATCCGCCCTAAGTACCGTTATCGTCAGTGGCTGCAATTCCGAAGCGTCCGTCCAGATCAGGCATGAAGACAAAACGGCACGAACTTCAGCTTGGTCAAAGTCGATCGGCGACTTCTGCTTCCAGAACGTCTACTTGCCTTCGGCCGCCGTCAGAGCGTCGAGTTGCTCGGTAACGGCCAGGCGATAGGCCGTGATGTCGATGGAACAGTTTCGAAAACGCGGCGGTGGTCTCGTAGCCCACCCGGCTTGCGATCCGTGCAATCCCCTCGTCGCTCGTTTCGAGTAGAAAGGCAGCCTCCGCCATCCGGCGTCCGATCAGATAGCGTTGCATGGACTGGCCGACGAGCTTGGTGAAGCGCGCCGAGAATGCCGAGCGACCGAGCCCGACGCGGTGCCCGAGCTCGCTGAGGGTCCAAGGCCGATGCGGTTGCTCGTGGATCAACTGAAGCGCCGGTCCGATATGCGGGTCCGCCATCGCCCCCAGCCACCCGCCTTCTCCAGGGCCGAGCGACTTGATCCAGCTGCGCAACACCTCCACGAAGAGCACCTCCGTCATTCGCGAGAGCGCGACGCGTTGGCCGGGACGTTCAACCGCCAACTCGCTCACCATGCGTCGCAGAACAGCCTCGAACCAACCCCCGTCCGCGGTCGGTTTCAGGAGAAGCACGGATGGAAGCAATTCCAGCACGCTGCCGCGCAAGGGCCGCGCCACCGTGAAATTGCCGCAGATCATTGTCGTAAGCGGCGGCCCGTCGCCGCCGTGTCGAACGACGCCGATCTGTGAGGGCGCCCGATCGAGGTCCAGAATCGGCAATGGCTTCGCCCGCCGGTCCGAATAGAACACGTGGGGCTCGCCGCGCGTAACGACGACAAAATCACCCTCGGTCATGTGGAGCTCCCGCCCCTCTTCGAACACGAGGGTCGCCGAGCCGCGACTGAGATAATGGAACAAGGCGTAAGGGCGCGCCGGCAACGCCAGACCCCAGGGATGGCCTAGCTCGAAGTGAAACAGCAGCGTCCCGCCAAGGCGGACGCGATCAAGCACTTCCGCGAGGATATCCATGTCGGCGATGTTAGTCCGGCGGACGATCAGACACAATACTTGGACGATCGAAGCCTACCGTCCGATATCCCTCCGCACTAACTCAGATCGCAACGGGCCGACGCCACGTTCGGAAACCATTTCGCCGCCGGCAGATGGAAGAACCGCGATCTCACTGGAAACGCCTGTCCATTCCCCCCGGACATTATTCCGTCCGACATACCAACAGGAACAATCAATGCTAAATTTCCTACTTTCAGCAGCCACCGTACTCCTGGCCGGATCGACAATGGTCGGCCCCGCCCATTCCGCCGAACTGCCTAAGGGAGCAGCCCACAACATCGTGCTCGTGCACGGTGCTTTCGTGGACCAGACGAGCTGGCAGCCGGTTGCCGATATTCTCACGAAGAAAGGCTACAACGTCACGCTCGTCGAAAATCCGCTCACTTCGCTCGCCGCAGACGTTGATGCCACCAAACAGGCGCTCGCGAAGCAGGACGGCAGGACCGTTCTGGTCGGCCACTCATGGGGTGGGATCGTCATCACGCAAGCAGGGGACGATCCCAAGGTTTCGGCGCTGGTTTATGTCTCCGCGTTCGCGCCCAACGTCGGAGAGTCTCTGGCGTCGCTGTCCAAAGCCGGCCCGCCGACCGAAGGCGGCAACGCTATTCATCCCGACGACAAGGGCAACCTCTACATCGACCCGAAGGTGTTTCCTTCCGCGGTCGCGGCTGATCTTCCCCCGGAGATCGCCGCGCACCTGGCTGCCTCGCAACTTCCGTTAAATCACGTTGCGTTCGAGGCTCCGGTCACCATTGCGGCTTGGCGCGACAAGCCGACATTCGATGTGATCAGCACCAAGGACAAGTTGCTCGCGCCCGAGGCCCAGAAGTTGTTCGCAGCGAGGATGAAGGCGCAGATAACGGAAGTCGCCGGCAGCCATGCCTCGCTCGTCGTCCATGCGAAGCAAGTCGCTGAGGTCACCGAAAAGGCAGCACTCGTGAAGTGACGGTACTGCTCCCGGCGCTTTCGCGCCGGGAGCGCACCGGCTCGCTCAGAGGAATGCAGAACGCATTTCCCCCACTCGATTATTTCATGCCAAGCATCCGGAGGATAACATGACTCAACTCGCCATCGCGAACGAAGACGTCGCCACGCTCGAGACGGCGCCGACGCATTACGTCGAAGGCCACGGAATCCGCTTCGCCTATCGCCGCCTCGGGCCATCGACCGGAACGCCGTTGATTCTTCTGCAGCACTTCTCGGGCAACATCGATGCGTGGGATCCCGCCGTCGTCAACGCCCTCGCCGCCGATCGCCCTGTAATCGCCTTCGACAACGCCGGGGTCGGCCTCTCGACCGGTCAAACACCCGACAATGTCGCGACGATGGCACGAGACGCGGTCGATTTCATCAACGTGCTCGGCCTCTCCGAAGTCGACCTGCTGGGCTTTTCCCTCGGCGGCTGCGTCGCTCAGCAGATCGCTGCCGAGCATGGACGGCTGGTTCGCAAGCTCATCCTCGTCGGCACTGCGCCCAAAGGCGGAGAGGAACATTTGTTAGCAGTTCTCCAAGAGGCGTTTTCCCAAACCGGTGCGCCGGACCCCCGCCTGCCGCTGTTCTTCACGAAGTCGTCCGCCAGCCGGTCGTCCGGCCTGGCGTTCTTGAAGCGGACGCAGGTGCGTAAAAACGATCGAGACATCGATAACGGCAGCGCGGTAACCGACCCGCAGGCCAAGGCGCTGATTACCTGGTGCGCCACACCTGATCCCGAGCACGCAATTCTGCGCGCCATCCGCCAGCCCACTCTGGTGGCCAGCGGTAGCCGCGACACCATGCTGCCCGCAAAAAACGCCTACGCCATGTTCAAGGAACTCAGCAACGCTCAGCTGGTCCTCTATCCCGATTCAGGGCACGGCGCCCTGTTTCAGCACCACGCGACGTTCGTCAGCCACGTCCAGACCTTCCTGGAAGCATAGCCAGCGGCTGCATGATTCCGGCGCGTTTGGACGCACTCTATCGATCAGAGTTGTTATGGAGAACAGAATGACAATCGCAAAAGTCGAGGTGGAACGTTTCAGCCTCACGAGTTCAAAACCATTCGACGCTGTTGTGGCCGCGCTCAAGTCGGCGGTCGGGCAACCCAACATGGTAGAATTTTTCAAAGCGACGAGGGCAACAAATTCCTTCCCGGATCTGGAGCGCGTTGTGCAAAGCGGCCTCGGCCGAACCGGCCTTATGCTCTTCGCGGAATTCGACTTGGGGGACATTCTGCGTCGCGAAACTGGATCCAAGACGCCTAAGATCATACGGCTTGTGGTGGGCAATCCGCTCATCATGAAAGAAATGGTCAAGCACATTCCCGATGCTGGATCTTACGCTCCAGTCACAGTTCTCATTGATGAACGTCCCGATGGCGTGCGTGTCTCCTATAACAAAATGGAGAGCTATCTGCTGCCTTATGGCAGCTCGGAAGCACTCGCCGTCGCCCGAAATCTCGATGCTAAAATCACAACCTTGCTGCGCGAATGTGCATGCTAAAACGTCCTGATGACGTTTTCGGCCGATCGAAGTGAGCGTCTCAAAGCGGCAATCGCGCAACGCGGAAAGGCAACGTCGTGACGCGAGCCAGACGAATGGCCATTAAACCTGATAGGGAATTCCGACATGTACAAGACACTTCTTGCCACCCTCACCGCCACGGCTCTTTCCACCGTGGCTGTCGAGGCTGCTCCCGCCGTCAGGGCAGAGCCGCTGGATGCCGCGACCCTTAAGACGATTAAATCGCAGTTCGGCAGGCTCATGGAATTGGCCAACAACCACGATTTCAAGGCTCTGCATGGGATGTTCTGGCAATCGCCCTCGACCCTATTGGTGGCGAAGAGCGCGATCCCGTCCGAGGGGAATTGGGCCGGCTTTTGGGGCAACGAGGCAGTTGACGAAAAGCTGCATGACATCGGCAGCTCCGGTCCTGTCGTGCTCGAGCCAGATTATCCGAAGCTCAAGGTCGTCGGCCTCACGCGCGACGTAGCGGAGTCCTACGTTCCGATGAACATCACGGTCTCATATGCGGGACAAGATGGAACAGCCAGGCCGTTTCTGATGATCATCAATTGGCTTCGCGTCGGGAAGGACTGGAAGGTCGCTTCCGAAATTATTCTGCCGGTGCCGCCGGCACCCGCCGCGAAGGGCTAGGCGCGCCAGGTCTCAATTCTTGTATGGCACTGAGGGCCTCACATTCTTACGCACCGAACGCAACGCGCCCGGGTCCGTCTTCACGCAGCTGACCGACTAACCGCTGGTCGTGCTCATGCCACCGCCTCGCCGCGCGTGCCGATTCTCGGAGCGATGAAAAGGTCCAAACACCATCGATAGCGAACGATATGCTGTTCGCCAACCGTTTATGGTCATGGATCGGACAACCCTTGGTCGGAATGTTCTTCCGCTGAAGAGAGATGGCCTCATCGAGATCGTAATCGGTCCGAGCAAGTCGCAGCGATGCTCAAAGGTTGAAACTCTCTCGGCGCGCTTGCGTCATGAACCGGACATCCCATCCAACCGTGAAGGAAGAGATATCATGATGAACAGACGCACTTTTTCCGCCGCCCTCCTGACCGGTGCTGCGGCTTCGCTGATCTCCACACGTGGCATGGCCGCAACTTCAATTCCAGTGAAGGCGAGGAACGTCGTGCTCGTGCACGGGCTGTTCGCCGACGGCTCGTGCTGGTCGGAGGTGATCGCGCGATTGCAGGCGGCGGGGCTCAATGCCACGGCCGTACAAAATCCGCTGACGACGCTGCCTGAGGCGGTGGCTTCGGCCGAACGTGTGCTGGCGCGGCAAGATGGCCCGACGGGGCTGGTGGGTCATTCCTTCGCCGGGATGATCGTCACCGAGGCTGGTGTGCATCCGAACGTCTCCGCTCTGGTCTATGTGGCTGCGCGTGCGCCGGACGCGGGCGAGGACTACACCGCTCTGGCCAAGACCTATCCGACGCCGCCGGCGACAGCCGGTATTGTCTTCGATGGCGACGAAGGACATCTCAGCGAAGAGGCATTTTTGCGCGATTTCGCGAGCGACCTGCCGAAGGCAAATGCAAAAGTGCTCTATGCCGTCCAGCAGCCGTTCCAAAAGGCGCTGCTATCAGGCAAAACCACCAACGCGGCCTGGCGATCCAAGCCCAGCTATTATGCCGTTTCGACCGAAGACCGCACCATCAATCCGGACCTTGAGCGCTTCATGGCCAAGCGGATGGGCGCCAAGACCATCGAGGTGAAGGCCAGCAATCTCTCGCTGATCTCCCATCCCGACGAAATCACGCGGCTGATCCTCGAAGCCGCGGGACAGCGTGCCTGACGAAGGCGTGCGCACACTCCGTGCATCAGAAGCGCTGATCTGACCGACATTCGCCGTTCCCCCGCCAAAAGCTAAAGAATAGCAGAATGGTCGCTAAAGCCACAGCGCTCCCTCAGGGAGAGCGACATGCCCGCCAGCAAAAAAGACCGCCCGAAGCCGACCTCTCTAATTCTCGTTTGGAATTGATCAGGCTGCGAACGCTGCTGTCCGATTGCGATGGCGGTAAGGTCCGCTTCGGGTCATTCGCAACCGAGCCGAGCCAGCAACAATTCCGGTCACGTCCGCTATGCCGCCGAAAGCAGAAGTAAATTCAGGAGATATACGTCGCTAGCCGTGTTCGCTATGCGGCCCCCTAAGGTCCGCAAAGAGCCCATCGAGGATCGCTCGGCGCCTCGGTGAGCCCCATTGTGCGCCAACCTGGTCCGCTCTCGACGCTCACCGTTCCCCCGGGCCACCATGTCGAAGCCGGATCGCTCGCGGAAATCTTCCGGTGCCACAGGGCCACCAAGTGTGAGCGTTCGTAATCAGCACGCTCCTCGGCGGCCTCGCGGTGGTCTCAGTGGCGTTTGAGTGTCCTGTCGCAGCAGCGGTGTTCGGCGCGGTAGCGGTTTGGCTGATAGGACACGGAGCGTAGGCGCGTTGGGTCACGCCGTGCGCGGACCTCGCTGAAATCTAAGATTTCAAAATGATCGACTTCAAGGGGCAAGCCGCCGCCGAGGTTCACAGGGCCGCGTGTTCGCCGCAGGAAACGAGGGGATACACCGGGTTCATTCGGGCAACCCCGCTTTCCGATACCCCTCAATCAACAGCTTCATGTTTGATGTTCCGCCCCGAGCGATCCACGCAGATACCGTAAAGGCGGGATCGACCTCGAGCATACGCGCCGCCGCCTCACGGGCCTCAGCGACACGTCCGAGATGGGCGAAGGCGGACGCGAGATGGCGGTGGGTTGGTGGAAAGGAGGGATTCAGGCGCAGGGCTTTTTTTCCCGGCGACGATGGCCTCATCAAAACGACGAAGCTCAATAAAGGCCTGCGCCATCCCCACATACAAGAGGTGTAGCCTCGGGTCTACCGGGCTCATGCGCATGGCACGTTCAAAGCTCCGGATTGCTTCCTCCGGCAGCCCCGCAGTCCGGTAGACATGGCCTCTGCAAAACCATGCGTGAAATGAATTCGGGTTGAGCGCGACCGCCCGATCCACCATTTCGACCGCGCTTTCATAGTCTTCGACCATGAATGCCAAGCTTGCGGCAGCATGTGCTAACGTATCTGGATCACCATCGTCGATACTCACTGCCAAACGAAGAAGCCGAACCGCTTCTTTGCGTTCGAATTGAGGATCGACAGCGTAGCCCAAAGTGACGTTGAGCTGGTGGCAGCCACCCGCCAGAGCCGCGACACCGCCGAACCGAGGGTCCAGCTCCAAAGCGCGATGAGCCATTCTGATCGCCTCGGCCAAACTCTCGCGGGTCATCGGATAGAACTGCGGTAAAGCGCGGAGATAATAATCATAGGCGGTGAGGTTCTCCGGTCGCCGTCGCGCCGCCATTGCAATTTCTGTTTGAAGCAATTTTGGCTCAATGGCCGAGACCACGGCGACCGTGACATCGTCCTGGAGAGCGAACACGTCTGTCAAGTCGCGCTCGAAACGATCCGCCCAAATGTGCGCGCCCGTCACCGCGTCAATCAACTGCCCGATGATGCGAACTTTCCCTGATGCCTTGCGCACGGATCCCTCAAGGACATAGCGCACGCCCAGCTCGTGCCCGATCTGCTTCACGCTCACCGCCTTGCCCTTGTAGGTAAAGCTGGAATTGCGAGCGATTACGAACAACCATTTGAAACGCGACAGCGCAGTGGTGATTTCTTCAACCATTCCATCGGCAAAGTATTCCTGCTCCGGATCACCGCTCATGTTCTGGAACGGAAGAACAGCGATGGACGGCTTGTCGGGTAACGGAGGGGCGTTCTCAGTCTTGGCTACATGCGAAGAAGCAATCTCTCGCGTTCCACTTGTTGCATCCACTTGGTAGGCTTTGATCGGCTCTTGGATGTTCTTCACCTGTTGAGCACCAAGGTCCACAAAGGTCATCGGCAGGACCTTGCGTACCTGATCGTACGTCGCGCCCGAGATACAAACGGCTCCGGGATTCGCAACGGACTGCAGCCGCGCCGCAATGTTCACCCCGTCGCCAAAGAGGTCCCCGGCGCGCACCATCACGTCGCCGATGTGGATACCAATGCGGAAGCTGATGTGGCGATCAGGTGCGAGACTGGCGTTCGCCTCTGCCAAGGCTTTCTGCGCCTCCACCGCGCACTGCACGGCATCCACAGCACTCCCGAACTCCGCAAGAACACTATCGCCCGCCGTGTTCGCTATGCGGCCCCTGTGTTCCCCAATGAGCCTGTCGAGGATTGCGCGCCGTTCGGTCAGCCCTTTCAGCGTGCCGACCTCATCGCTGCCCATGAGGCGGCTGTAGCCCTCGACATCCGCTGCGAAGACTGCGACGAGGCGTCGGCTGACGTCCACAAGCTCTGACATGACGAACGCTACCCTTCCGGCACCCCGGCCAATCGCATGCCCTCACTGAGACGTTCGCGTCCGGCACGGTATGTCGGGTTGTCGCTGTAGGTAACATCACGGAAGCGGCGTATGGTGAAACGTGGATCGAGCGTAAGCCCCGAGTTCACCGCAGCCCGCGCTTCGTCCAGCTTTCCGAGCCGCGCGAGTACGGCGGCGAGCAGGAAATGCGCGACGGAAATATTCCGGTTTGCGTCGAGGCCGCGGCGCATCCAGATGACTGCCTCGGCATCGGCACCGAGCTGCGCCTTGGCAAGGCCGACATATACCATCCATCGAGGGGCAAAGGTATCGCGAGGAGAAAGACGCAATGCCTCGTTGATGTGAGGTTCAGTTTCTGCGCCCCGACCAAGAAAATGCTTCGCGAGGCCGATAACAGCATGAGCGCGGGCCAAATTGCGATCCAGCGCCAATGCCTGCTCGCATTCCGCGATGCCCTGAGTTGCGCGGTTCGTATATATCTGCACGAGGCCCAAAATCCCGTGAGCCGAAGCGTGGTTCGGCGCGAGGGATAATACCTTGGTTATGGTTGTCTCTGCCGCCGCAAACCGCGCTGACCAGTCGTCGGTCATGAGGGCCCCCAGTGCGGCATCGACCCGCGCCAAACCGACCATGGCCTCGATATTTTCGGGATCGAGCGCAATGGCCTTCTCGAAAAAACTGCGCGCTTGTGCTAGGCAATCGGGAGTTAGCCCCTTGTTGATCCAACTGCTACCCTGGAAAACCAAATCCATCGCGTCTGGATGCACCGAATGCTCCGCTCGCCGTGCCTCGGCAGCAATGAGTTCGGCATCGAGCGCGTTGGCGAGCCTCGATACGATTTCGTCTTGCATGTCAAAGAGGTCGGCAATGGGCTTGTCAAAGCGGTCGGCCCAAAGGTGGTTGCCGGTTTCGACGGCAATCAACTGCACGTTCACGCGGAGGCGGTTGCCACTTCGCTGCACCGAACCTTCAAGCACATAGCGGATGTTCAGCTCATGTCCCAGCTTCTTTACGCCCACAGCTTTGCCCTTGAACGTAAACGCGGTGTTGCGCGCAATCACAAACGCGCCACTGATGCGCGATAAGTCCGTGGTCAAGCTATCAGTCACTCCGTCCACAAAATACTCTTGCTCGGGATCGCCGCCGATGTTTACGAACGGCAGCACCACCATGGACAAGTGTGGCGCTGAAGGTGGGTTGGGTGTCGTGCTACTGCCCTTTGTCGGCAGGCTGGGTTCATCCCGGACCAAGGCATAGGCCCGCACCGGGCGGTCGATGTTCTTGAGGTTCTGCTCGCCAAGATCAGCGAACTCGATCCCGACCTTGCCTCGGACTTGATCGTAGGTCGAAGACGAGATGCAGATGCCGTCGGGTTCTGCGATGCTTTCAAGCCGCGCCGCAATATTTACGCCGTCACCAAAGATGTCATGCGGCTCGACGATTACGTCGCCGATATTGATGCCCACGCGGAAAGCAATGCGCTCGTCTTCCGCATCGCCGATTGTAAGTTCCTTGATGCGGGTTTGAAACTGCGCAGCGGCCCGAACCGCTTGGACCGCGCTCGGAAACTCCGCCAAGAACCCATCGCCGGTGTTCTTCACGATGCGGCCACCGTGTTCGGAGATTGCAGGCGTTACACCGTCGGCGAGAAGTCTTGTCAGTTTAGCGTGTGTGGCCTCTTCATTATGGTGCATGAGCCGTGAGTAGCCCGCCACGTCCGCAGCGACTATGGCGGCCAACCTGCGTTCGACCCTGCCTGGATGTTCTTGCTCCATGGCCAAGCTGCCCAGCGTCATCATACTTGCCTGATGCCGCCAGTCTGGGCTTCGAAGCGGGCCTAGTCAACAAATGGAACCATGGGTCTCACGGCTGCGGTGCGCTTGCTAGACGACGTTCGCACCCAGAGAACTACGGTGGTTCTCGTGGCGTGATTGGCACCGCCTTTGCTCTAAGCCGGAGTGCGCGGCGTGCGCGTCCCAAAACAGACCAGCGCAAAGGCTACCAATGGCTCACTCGTATCTACTTGAGACACCCCGGAGGACCGCAGCGGTCAACGGGCTACAAATCGTAACACTGATCGAGAGCCTCTCGCGCTCGGTGGGGTAGGCTCGAGGGATGGGCGCGGTAGAGCGCTGCAACTCAAGCCCAGCCCAGCTCCTTAAACGCGACACCGGAATTCCAAATCTTCGTCATGTGGCTGATCTTGTCGTCAGTGAATTGCATCACGTAGACGTAGTCCGAATTGGTCTTCTTGCCGGTCGGCGCACACGGACCACCAGCTCCGGTATGAGTGCCCGAAAAGACTGCATACGCCGCAATGTTGTTTCGTTCGGTATCGGTGGCGAAGGATTTCACTTCATAGGTGCCATCCGGCATTATCGTCAGTAGTCCCTTCATCCAATCCGCGTATTCCGCGAGAGTTTTAATTCCCGCCAGCGGTTCGACCTGAGCGGCGAATGTCGCGTTTGGAGCACAATAGGTCTTGCAGACTTCCCAACCTTTTCCGGTCTCGCAGGCGACAAAAAAATCGTTAGCAATTGCGCTAATCGAGGTCATGAGTGCTGCCCCTCCGTGGGTTCAATGAACATCTCTTTAGCACCTTAGCTGCGTTCAGACCACAATGCCGTAGCTACGTTCAGACGATAATGCCGTTCTGCGCTCGGGTTGGCGAGCTGCCCCAAATGGGTTTCTTTGGCCGGACCCTGGGAGGCCTTGGTAGCAGTTAATGTCCCATATGTGTCATTCGCGACCGAGCCAAGCCGCCAGCAATTCCGACCACGTCCGGTATGCTGCCGAAAGCGGAAGTAAATTCGTCGCCAGCCGTGTTCGCTACGCGGCCGCTAGAGGTCCGCAATGAGCCCATCGAGGATCGCGCGGTGCCTCGGTGAAGCTCCATTGAGCGCCGAGCTTCACCGCTCCCCCGGCCACCATATCGAAGCCGGGTCACTCGCGGAAATCTTCCGATCCGCAGGGCCACCAAGTGGGACCGCTTGTACGCATAGGCGCGTTGGGTCACGCCGTACGCGGTCCCGTGATGAAAATGAGCTTCTCCGATTGCACCGGACCCTAAAATGGCCGACGCGGCCACCACCGGCTTCAAAATCCGACCTTAAAGTCTGCGGCCGCCGCCAAGCTCACTGCAGCCGTGTGCCTATTAAGGAACGGGTTTTCACGGCCGGAGAACCACGGAGCTTCTCGTGGTGTGATTGGCACCGCCCTTGCTCTGCACCGGAGTGCGCGGCGAGCGCGTCCCAGAACAGACCAGCGCAGAGGCTACCAATGGCAAACTTGTATCTACTTGAGACGCTCCGGGAAACCGCAGCGACCAACAGGCTTCAAATCGCGACACTAATCGGGAGCCTCTCGCGCTCGGTCGCGTTGCTTACGGTCGACATTGAACACGAGGAAACACGGGCTGGAGTTCGCGACCTGTCGGACCCGACCTATCCGGTGCTGGCGCGGAGCATGAGGGTGCGAAGGGAGAACATAAGGGCGACCATCGCAGCATTGGAGGCGTTGGTCCAAGGGACACTCAAGGCGGCCTAAGTAGGCTAAGAGCCGACCGCGGAGCAGCGGTGCTGCGCCGATGTCTCTTAGACGCTCAAGAGCGGACATCGCTCAGTGAGGATGACACTTCCGAAAAGTGCCAATGGCACGAAGTCGCTGCGCTCCAGCCCGCTGCGCGGGAGCAAGAGCCGAGATACCGGTAGCCAGGTGAGAGGATAGTGATAGCGGTGGAGAGCTCCCGTCCTGAGAATCGAGGTGTTGTCAACCTCACTCAGGAAGGAGCTCCCCATGAGCCAGACTAACACTGTCAGTCCGCTGCGTCAGCGTATGATCGAAGACATGGCTGCGCGCAAGCTCAACCCACACACGCAACGCAGCTATATCCACAGTTGCAAGCGGTTCGCCGCTTGGCTCAAACGCTCGCCCGGTACGGCAACGCCCGACGAGGTACGCCGATTTCAGCTGCACCTCATCGAAAGCGGCGCGAGCATCTGCAACCGCAATCGGATCATGACCGGGGTGCGGTTCTTGTTCCGCGTCACGCTACGTCGCCATGATTTGGCGGCCGAGGTCTGGCACCTCAAGGAGCCCGAGAGGCTGCCGCCGGTGCTGAGCCCCGGGGAGGTCAAGCGTGTTCTGACTATGGCGACGAGCCTGAAGGCGCGAGCGATGCTAACGCTGGCCTATGGTTGCGGGCTGCGGGCCAGCGAGGTGGTGCGGCTGCGAGCGGGCGACATCGACAGTGAGCAGATGATCATCCGCATCGTGCAGTCGAAGGGCCGCAAGGACCGGCACGTGATGCTACCGGCGGAGGTCCTCGAGCTGTTGCGGCAATGGTGGAAGGCGCGGCCGACCACGTATGATGACGGCGGCGTCGCGCCGGAACACCGCTGGCTGTTTCCAGGTCGCAGTGATCATCGGCCGCTGACTACGCGCCAGTTCGGACGGTTGTTCAAGGAAGCCGCCAAAGCCGCGGGGCTGCGCAAGACGCTCTCTCTCCATGCGCTGCGTCATAGCTTTGCGACTCATCTGCTCGAGCGCGGCACGGATATTCGAGTGATTCAGGCATTGCTCGGACACAAGAGGTTGGAGACGACGGCCCGCTACACCCGCGTGGCGACCGGAATGATTGCCAAGATCGAGAGCCCCCTGGAGGGCCTGAGCGCGCCGCGCCGCAGGCGTGCGAGGCGGGACAATAAGGAGCCGCCGGCGCCGTAGCGCCGCCGGCCATGGCTCGACCAGCTCTGGAGGTCGCGGACATTCTCCGCGATCACGGTCCTGCTTGGCGCGAGGCCAACCGCGGGCATGTGAGCCTCGAGCAATTGAAGGTGATGAGTGCGATCGAGCGCTGTCGCACGGCGGCGCTCGGCGGGCATGTCGCACGCTGCGAGAACGCGGCGTGCGGCTATACGGAGATCGCGTTCAACTCCTGCCGCAATAGGCATTGCCCTAAGTGTCAGGCTGCGGCGTCACGCCAATGGCTGACCGACCGCGAAGCGGAGCTGTTGCCGGTGCCGTACTTTCACGTCGTATACACGTTGCCGAGCGAGCTGCGTGACATCGCCTACCAGAATAAGCGCGTGGTCTATAACCTGCTGATGAAGGCGGCGGCCGAGACAACGCTCGCCATCGCAAGCGATCCCAAGCGCCTCGGCGCACGGATCGGCGTCACCGCCGTGCTGCACACCTGGGGCTCGGCACTCACCCATCATCCGCACGTGCATATGATCGTGCCAGGTGGAGGGCTCTCGTTTGACGGCGCGCGATGGGTCGCCGCGCGCTCCAACTTCCTCGTGCATGTCAAGGTGCTGGCGCGCCTATTCCGGGGCAAGATGCTGGCGATGCTCATGCATGCGCACAACGCCGACGAGTTGAAGTTCTTCAACGCCCATGCCGGACTCGCCGACAAGAGAACGTTCAAGCGCTTCATCGCCCCGCTGCGGCGCATCAAGTGGGTGGTCGATTGCAAGGCGCCGTTCGCAGGGCCCGAGCAGGTGCTGCGCTATCTCTCCCGTTACACCCATCGTGTCGCCATCTCGAACCGCCGCCTCGTTGCAGCCGACGACGACGCGATTGCGTTCCGCTGGAAGGATTATCGCGTCAACGGCCCCGGCCGCTGGAAGACGATGAGGCTTCACCCGCACGAGTTCATCAGGCGCTTCCTACTGCACGTGCTGCCCAAGGGCTTCCACCGCATCCGCCACTACGGGCTCTTTGCCTCCGCCAATCGCGCCGAGAGCATCGCGACGGCCCGCGCACTCCTCAATGTCGCCCCGCCTGCCGCCGATCCCCAAGAGCAGCCGGATGTTGCGCCCGATAGCCCGCGCGTGCTGCCCTGCCCATGCCCCCGCTGTGGCGCTCGCATGATCGTCATCGAGACTTTCGCGCGCGGCTGCGAGCCGAGCTGGCGGCCGACACCGATTAGGATCGACACGTCATGAGCCAGACCTCCTGTCGACGTTGCGGCTTTCCCGTTCCGATGCGCTGGCTCCGCGCCGGCGGCGATCTCTCTCGACCTAATCCCATCCCCCAGTCCGCCGTTCGCCCGTTGATGCGCTCCGAGCGGGCGCCGAAACGCCTACTGCACTCTCCCGACCTCGCGTGTGCAGACATCGAGCTGGTGTCGTGCTGGCGTGCCGCTCATCATCGAGATCGGCGCCAACATTAAATCCCCATAGCACTCGCTGCCAGCCAGTGCCCAACTTCCCGCGACTTCGTGCATTGGCGCTTTTCGGACGCCGGCCGCCGCAGCGCGTGGATAGCCTCCTCATGCCGGCGTCCGAAAACCTGCACAACAACGGACTCATGCATCGCAGCAAATAGCATCGTCACTCGATCACTCATCGGCACGGGCTCATTCTGGCAACCCTGCTTTCCGAAGGCCCTCAATCATCAGCTTCGTGTTTGATTGCCCGCCGCGAGCGATCCACGAAGATATTGTAAAGGTGGGATCGACCTCAAGCAGACGAGCCGCCGCTTCGCGCGTCTCACCGACGCGTCCCAGATGGGCGAAGGCGGACGCGAGAACACGGTAAGCTCCCGAATGAGAGCGGTTCAGACGCAGGGCTTTTTTCCCGGCGGCGATGGCGTCGTCGAAGCGGCGAAGCTCAATAGAGGCATACCCCATCCCAGCAAACGAATACTGTAGGTTCGGGTCTACCGGGCTCACGCGCATGGCGCACTCAAAGCTCCGGACCGCTTCCTCCAGCAGTCCGGCAACTCTATTGACATGGCCTCTGCAGTTCCATGCGTGAAATGAATTTGGGTTGAGCGCGACCGCACGGTTGGCCATCTCGATCTCACTCTCGCTATCTCCGACTGCGAACGCTGAGATTATGGCAGCCCATGCCAAGATGTCTGGATCACCATCGTCGATACTCAGCGCCAAGCGAGAAAGCCGAACTGCTTCCTTGCGCTCGAATTGCGGATCGACAGCATGGCCGAACTGGACGTTGAGATGGTAACAGCCACCTGCCAGCGCCGAGACCAAGCCATATCGAGGGTCCAGCTCCAAGGCGCGTTTAGTCAGCCTTAGCGCCTCGGCCAATCCTTCGCGTGTCGATAGGTAAAACTGCTGCATAGCACGGAGAAAAAGATCATATGCGGTGGGGTTCTCCGGTCGCCGCCGCGTCGCCATTGCAATTTCTGTTTGAAGTAGCTTGGGCTGAACGGCCGAGACAACGGCGACCGTTACTTCGTCCTGGAGAGCGAAAACATCTGTCAGGTCACGCTCGAATCTGTCCGCCCAGATGTGTGCGCCGGTCACCGCATCAACCAACTGCCCCGTGATGCGCACTTTCCCTGCGGCCTTGCGCACGGACCCCTCAAGGACATAGCGCACGCCAAGCCTACGTCCGACCTCCTTCACATCGACGGCTTTGCCTTTGAACGTAAAGCTCGAATTGCGAGCGATCACGAACAACCATTTGAAACGCGACAACGCGGTGATGATTTCCTCAACCATGCCGTCCGCAAAATACTCCTGCTCGGGGTCGTCGGACATGTTCTCAAACGGCAGCACGGCGATAGAAGGTTTGTCCGGCAGCGCCAGAGCTTGCGTGCTCTCGACGGGCGGCTCTATCGGCGCTGCCGCACAACTGCTGGCATTCAACTGCAACCGCCATGCGCGCATCGGCTCAGCAATGTTTTTCAGGTTCTGCGAGCCGATATCCTCGAAGGCGGCATCGACCTTGCCGCGGATTTGACGTTGCGCGTCGTCGGAGATGCAGACGCCGCCGGGGTCCGCGATGCCTTCGAGGCGGGCGGCGATATTGACGCCATCGCCAAAGATGTCGTTGTCATCGACAATGATGTCGCCGACGTGGATGCCGATCCGATATTCGAGCCGCCTGACCTCGGGTACAGCTGCATTCTGCTCAGCCATGCCGCGCTGCACCTCGACGGCGCATCTGCCGGCATCGACAGCGCTGGCGAACTCGACCAGCATGCCGTCCCCGGTCGTCTTGACGATCCGCCCGCGATGCGCGGCGATGGTGGGATCAACCAGGGACTTTCTGGCGGCTTTGAGACGAGCCAATACGCCTTCTTCATCCGCACCCATCAGGCGGCTGTATCCGGCGACATCCGCCGCCAGAATTGCCGCAAGCCGCCGTTCCACACGATTGTCGGCCACAACGGCCCCCAAGATCGGTAAATTCCGTCCCAGACATCAAAGCACAGGGCGTTGCTCTTGGGCTAGGGCCAATGTCCGGTTGGGGTCAAAAACGGTCCTGACGCCCTAGAAATGGGACGTCGGTATTACCCCCGAAAGCAGACATCAGTCAGCTACGCTGCCGATTGCGAGGGCATCCGCTGCTACGGTGGCGGCCCAAGCCGACCGACCAGCATCAATCCCGCAAAAAGATTGGATCGTGACCATTGTCGACGCGCCCTTACGTGGCGCAACGCATCACTTATCGCCTCATCAATTGAGCCCTGTAGACGACAACCGCGCAGAATCGCGCCTCGACAAAAAAGCAAAGGCCTCCTCGAACTATCAAATCCCTCCAAGAGGCGTTCGACCGACCATGAGACCGTGGTGCCATCATTCTGGGGAATATCCGAGCCGAACCGTGACGCTCCGAGCGGATGTGCCACCAGAAACCTTAACGGGCCTACATCTGAAAAGGGCCTCTGGGGAGGACCGGGTTTTGCAAACTGTTGTTGTCACGAAGACACAGTGGAGAGCTGATGAACTCGTGGCGTTGGTGCGCCTCCGCCTAAATGGTCATTATGCCAGAGTGCCAATAACAATAGAGCGAGACGGCGACACTTGGGCCGCCGTCGCTCATATCGAAAGTGCCATCACGCGAGGAAGGATTGAATTCGCCGCTCGTAAAGTTGGCGAGCTAAACGCCTTGGCTCCAAACTCCGCGTGAGCCGCCACATGTCGTCAGCACCCAACCCGCAATCCGACGCTGACCAGCTAGCCTTCATCGCGTTGTCCTTGGAGGCGCCAGGTTCAGCGCGGGCTCCTTGCGGTGGCCGTTTGGCTCATGGGCCACGGCGCTGAGACAGCGGCGGACCAGCAAGAAAAATGGGTCCTTCCCGAGCGAGACCTACGGTTCTGCGTAACCTCGCCCGCCCGACTTCAAAATTTTGCGCTTTCGCTGCGCGCCGCCGCCGAGGTTACGGCAGCAGTGTGCTTTTGAGGCTCTAAAGCTGCTCTGCCGCTCTAAGCGGACATTACGATGATGGGCGCACTGGTCAGCACCGGGCCAGAAGCAGCCCTACTTTTCGGTCATCTTCTAGTGATTGGACTTTTACGCGAACTAAAACGGTCGCGTTGCGCGCGCCAGTGGGTGACTTCATTGCGGTTCCGAGGGTACCCGCGCAACTTCGAGCAATCCTTGCACCGCATGTAACGTTCAAGCTCGTGTATCGGCGTTGTCTTTGGACGCCGAACAATGTCGAGCGCAACCGTCTGGCTTGTGTTGCACCCGAGGCATCGCACCTCAAGATAGAGGTAGCCAGCGTTCAGTGCGTCACCCAGGGTCGGCGAAGGTTGCGCAGGTCCCTTGAAGCCCAACATGCGCTTATTCCATGCGTCACACGCGAGCCTATCAGCTTCCTTGCGGGCTTCCTTGGCCACGCTCTGTGGCCGCACGAATTGATGCACCGTAAATCGACTGGCGAGATTTGGTGGTCATCCGACATGATCGCCCCGAAGGCCTCCAATGGGAAGCCGCTAGGGTTTGAGCGGGTGACCTGTGGGCCTACAGGGCGTCGTCGTGGGTGTGGATAGGTTTGCCCCTACGCTCCCGTTGACACGCTAGCGCCGAGGTTCCCCCGCCTAGCGAGACCTAGGTGAAACAAGCGATCCCTGAGATGCCCCGCAGGAGACTCTACGGGAGTCACTGGTGCGATTTCCTCGGGCATAGGGGGAGAGCGACCTCAGGCCCGACCTACGAGTCCCTCGGGGCTTCTCTGGGGCCTCCACGGGGCCGGAGAGAACGCACGGGACTGAAGCGCCCCACCCGCTGTTTTACATTATGCCACACATGGAACCATCGAAGTCCCCACGGCCACACCACTCTGGGGGCAATTGGTCCAACACAAAAACGTTTCCAGTGTACCTGTGTGCCCCTGTTCTCTCTCCTCCCCCCTATCTCTCCTCTTCTGTCATCTACCATCACTCCCCTACCTCCTATTCCCCCCCTTGGTCCCCTTGGTCCCCTTTGGTAGCCTCTTGGCTCTTCCTGTCTGCTGCCAATTCTCCAGAGATTTTTGGCCAGTTGATCTTCAATTGGGGCGTGACATTTAGATTCGACCGGAAGGTTTCTCTGAGCACCGTTTTTGCCACCTCCGCCTTTGAGACGGGCACAATCAGACTGTCATGAACACTTAAGCTGGGAACTTCATGATCACGCATCAGCTTCAGCATCGCCAAGAACATCACCCGGCCTTCGTGCCACATTAGGCCAGCCCAGCCATGGGTTCCGTGACTCAAGGGCTGACCCCAAGTCCCTAGAGCCGGGTATTTGGTAAGCGCGGCTTTGGTGATGTCGGCGACGCGGTGATCCTTCATGGTGATTTCTTGAGCATACGAGGCGGCCACCGCCTAATAGGTTTTGAATTGCCGAAAGTTGCAACCGTCCATGCCTTCACAGCACCGCGGTGCTCAGGCCCGAGGTCAGGAAGATCATAGGGGTCTCCATCAGGAAGCTGCACACCGCGCATTGACAAGAATACTGTGAGATAGCTCGCTCTGATGTCTACTTCGGCAACCGGCACGCCGTCGATTGTCATCTTGAGCCGCTTGTCGGCACTCATGACTTGGTAGCTATCTGTGAAGTGCTGGCTGTATAACCGACCACCCATGTTCCAGAAGAAGCGGGGATCGTCGCCGTTGTGGTAGATGCGCACATAGCCGTGATGCGATCCACCCCGCAGCTTGTGTCGAGCGAAAAACTCGTACAGCTCTTTTACATTATCTGCAATCGCCCTCGCGATCCCGTCCCTCTCAAACTCAATAGGCTTGCCCGCGGGCTTCGTCTTCACCCAGTAGTCACCTTGCTTGGTGGCCCGCAGCTCCAGAACGTCCTTGGGCAAGTCGTACTCAAACTCGAAGTGATCAAGCACCTTTTCGGGTTCGACTGCACGTTCAATGCAGAAGCTCAGGAGGGCTCGTGTAGCTCGGAAGCGAGCGGCGAACTTACCTCTGTCCTCAGGGTCGACCTCGTGGCCGTCTACGTGTTGAAGCAACCCGAGCTGCTTCAGTCCGTCCACAAGCGACGCGAAGGTGCGAAATGAAACAGCGGCACCCGTGAAGGATTTCGCGTGCATGCTCCGATAGACCCACGGATTAGGCGTAGGCTCGTCATCGCCATATGCTCGCAAGAGGTCCGCGAGGAAAGCTCCCATCGCGTAGTCCAGCTTCTCGGCGGTGCCCTTGCGCTTGTTCTTCCGTGTTCCCGCCGCAAGCGCATGATCTTCAACCGTGGCAGCTAAGGTGCTTACTAGGGCCTTGGCTTCCTCGGACGTCGGATGTGCCCGCAAGCTGGCGTAGGTCGCTGCCTGCAATTCTTCTTGGTCGATAGAAATTGATGTCATTTTCTCTTTTCGCTGCCAGAAGTGGTTGGTGTGCCCAGTGGCTTGACGCGCGACAGATCAAGACCGGGATAGGAAACGTTGTCGATTACCACCTTGAGCACCTCGATGCGCCAGCGCTCCAGCATGTACTTCGCGCCGTAACCTCGGCTAACCGACTGGTTGCTGCGGCCTTGGATGGCGTCACGCAGTTCTTCGTCAGGGGTGGCGTGTCTCAACGCGTCTTGGAAGCGGTGCCTAAAGCTGTGAAATACCTTGTTGGTGTCCTTCACACACGCTTTTGTGCGCATGTAGCGGCTGAACCATTTCGACCAAGCGGCGAGCGCTCGGTGCTGATCAGGGGCCACGGCGGGGAACAGCCAAGCGTGTACGCCCTCACGCGCCCGAGCTTCGACGTATTCTAGAAAGCCCAACTTCACGAGCTGTGGGTGTACAGGGATCACGCGCTCTGAAACCTTGGTCTTCGGCGTCTTGCCTGCCTTGCGGTCAGCTACGATGAATAGCAGCGGCGTATCAGTCTCGTGCTGTACGTTGGTCACCTGCAATCCGGCAATTTCTGCTTGCCGTGCGCCCGAGAACAGCGCCAGCAATGGCAGCCATACACCTGCAGCACACTTGGCACCCTGGGGCCACTCATGAGCGGTGAACAGCGGTGTATCAAATAGCGATTTCAACTCGCTAGTAGTGAAGGAGGTACGGCCCGACTGCTCCTCCTCCAGCCGCAAATCCTAGAACGGGTCGGACCATGGTACGTCATCGGGCACGAGGCCGTTACGAAACCCCAAGCCTGCGATGGCCTGCACGGCCCCCAGCTGCTTGTTCACGGTCCCTGCAGAGATCTTGGGTGCGCTGGGGTGCTCGCGGCCCCATTGGCTCAGCTCTTGCAGTCCGGCCTTTAGAAGGGCCCCCTTGCGCGTCTTGGGTACTAGCCTGAGTTCGTCGCGGAAGACCCGAGCGTGTGAGCGCTTGGTGTCTGCCACCGGGATGTTTCCGTGTAGCTGGATAAACATCTCTATGGCGCGTGAGTATTCGCTGACGGTATCTTCTGGCCGCTCTCGTTCTTTCTTCCAGTCCTCCAGCGCCTCTCGTAGCGTGCTAGTCGTTCCGGGCGCGCCGCTGATGGCCCTAAGAAGAACTTTGGTGTCTCGATAGGCTCGCCGGTGTTGCGCTTGTCAATCGCTTGCAGCGCTTCTCACGTAGGCTCGCAGTGCCTGCATGCCAAGCTCGCGATAAGACGCACTCTTGCGATCAAGATTGATTTGAAAATCGGCCAACAGAAGCGAAACGTCATCTTCAACAGCCGTGATGTCGCCCAGCGCGAGCGCTTCCTGCATCGTCGCCAGCTCATGCACCATGTGTTCCTTCTGGCGCGCTAGTTGCTCAGGATGCCAGCCGTGTTCGCGGAGGCTCTCTATTGGGTACGGAAGTTGGAACTCTGGCTTCTCGTTGCGGCGTATCCATTCGACCCCTTCCGCAACGAACGCTCTACCACCGAACCTGAATGCTTCGTCATCAGTTAGCAGCTTGCCGTAGAGCGCTTCAGACATGCGCGCTATCTCAGCGGCATTCAGGCTACTACGCGGTGCTGGAGGGGCGGTCGCTTGTGATGCAAGGGCCGTGGCGTCCCGGATGACCCGATCAAATCCGGCCTGTACTGGCTTGGCCCGGACGTTGGCCGCTTTGAGGTCCTTGGTGCCCAAGGATTTCTTGAGATACACCTGCCGGGCTTTGCCGTTGCCGAGGACTTGCGCGACAGCGGTCTGCAGGCGCGCGGGCACCCTTTGCTGAGCGCAATAGGTCCCGTGCCGATCCTTGATTAAGCCCATCAGCGCCCGGATCAATGCTACCCTTCGGTGCTGCTACCACCTGAGAGCAGGAAAAGCTAATGATTGCGCTATGTTTCTGAGATATCAGGGCTTCTGGACGCTCTGGCGCTCCCTAGGGGAATCGAACCCCTGTTTCAGCCTTGAGAGGGCTCTGCCCTTGGTGCCAAAGGCGATCAGGCGGATTTAAACCGATCCGTTGGGTTGATCGTTCGCCGACGACGAAGCGTGACGGCTCAATCATCCTTCGCTGGCCTCTTGTGCTTGGGCCGCTCCCTTCGCTCTAGCTCGTGCTCAATCGCCTCGCGGATAAACCCCGCCATTCCACTATCCCCGACAAGCTTCCGTATCCGCTCTCGGACATCGCCTGAGAGCCGAACCAGTGTGGGCTTGATGTTGAGTGGTGGCCTTCCCATCCATCTCGACCTAGCTCGATTCGAAACTGTCATCAATCCATCTCCCGGGCGAAGCCCTATAACCGATATCGTTTATTGACTGCCATAACCGATATCGGTTATCCAAGCAAGCGAGGCCGGAGATCGGCTCCGCCTTGTGATAGGAGATCGCAATGGATGAGATCGCAGAAGCGCTCACAGACCTTCGCGAGGAGATCGCACGGTTGCCCCGTTGGAATGACGACCACGTCGGGATCTACCGGGACGACCAACGAGGCCGCTACCTCCTTCGGGACGATGTACTCGGCGTCTTCGCTTTGTATCTGGGAGGCCTCAATGATGGCTAAGCGCAATCAAGCTAGGCCAGTAAATGCAAGGGCCCCGTAATAGGGCCCTTTCTTTCGCCGACTCGGATGCGAATTGGATGCGAGCAAGCGCTGCGTCACGACCATCCCGAGGTAGCAACGCTCCAGCGGGTAGTACCTTGAAAGCGACGGAAGCCGTCCGCCAACCGAGCCGCCAGTAACGGCAGACTCAGTACTTCAAGCCCAAGCCGGGACGCCCGCGCGGCCTCCACCCGCTTCATACGAAAGGCAAAGGGGCCGTCAACAACGATGACGCGGCGTTTCATATAACCACGGTCATCTAGAGGCGCGCGCCGCCGTGTCGGGTTCGGCTATTTCTCGCAAGCTTTCGATTTTCTGAACAAGCCGATTGAACTCTCGCTCAGGGTCGCGATACCAATCGGTCGACCACACGCGGTGGATTTGCCAATTCAATTCCTCGAGAACGCTCTGCCGCAAGCGATCCCGGTCGCGAGCCGATTTTGACGAATGATACGTCGCACCGTCGCATTCGAGGCCGACGATGTAGCTGCCGGGCTTGTCTGGATGAACGATACCTATATCGATTCGGTATTGGGCGACGCCGACCTGCGGATGTGCGATGTAGCCGACCGATTTAAGGCGCGAGAGAAACCATCGTTCGAAATCGCTGTCTGGTTCCTGCCCAGTTTGCCGCCCGTGCTGGATGGTGCCGCTGGCCGCGTATTCGAGGAATTCTTTGAGCACACGGACGCCGCGTTGCTTGCCTTCGGCCACGATTTGCGAGGGATCAAGTGAAGTAAACAGCGCAAGTCTTCGCTTGGCGCGAGTGAAGAGCACGTTCAATCGGCGATGGCCGTAGGCCTTATTGATGGGACCAAAATTTTGATGAAAAACCCCCTCGGCCGTTTTGCCGTATACCGTCGAGACGAGGATGATGTCACGCTCATCGCCTTGTACGTTTTCGAGATTCTTGACAAAGAAGGCCTCAAGCGTGCCATCCCAATGCTGACGGTAGGCCTGGATACTGGGATCAGACGCGCCCAATTCGTCCATCAGCGTCTCAATCAACTCGCCTTGAGCTTTGTTGACGGCGACAATGCCGATGGATCGATCGATCCGCTTTCTCATGAGCGCGGCGGCTTCCGCGACAATCGCCCGCGCCTCTTCCGGATTGCGACCTTGGCCCGCTTCGTAGCCACCATCGGCGACCTTTTGGCAGGTAACTCCGAAATCGGGGTCTTCGAGAACCGGGCTTGGATAGACCAGGAGGCGGTTGTCATAGAACTCTCGATTGGAATAGGCGATCAGCGATTGATGACGCGAACGGTAATGGACCCCCAGCATTCGCATTGGCCGCCAACAGCGCCTCCCCAGTTCAAGAATTGATTCTTCCGGCGAGTCTTCGATCTCTTCGTCGTCCCGGCTTTCCGCCGCCACAAAGAAGTCGCTCGGCGGCAACTGTTCGGGATCGCCCACCACGACCGCCTGCGTGCAGCGGATCAGCGCACCAAGCGCGTCTTCGGGGCGCATCTGCGACGCTTCGTCGATAATGAGCATGTCGAATTGATGTTTGCCGGGCTCGAGATACTGCGCAACAGACATCGGGCTCATCATGATGCAGGGCTATAAGCGCGAACGGCCGCGCCCGCGTTGCCGAACAGACGACGGAGCGCGATGCGCGGCTTCTGCAAGCTCGTTTGATGATCGAGCATTTGGTTCTCGGTATAGTCGCGCGTCGACTGCGCGCGTTGGCCGACGGGGACGGGCCGGGCGAAAAGCTTCGCAGCGACGAGGCGGCGGTTCAACGAAAGGATTTCCTTGTCGAGTTCCTGAAACCGCTCGCGAACCTGTTCGTGTGTGCTGCCAGTATGCCGCATCAGAGCCGGCTGCTCACGCATCAGGTACGCTGCCGCCGACCGATAGAATGCGGCTTCGACGGTCCATGCGACGCCTTGGTAGCGCAGACCTTCTTTGCTCCAGGCAACGATCAGGTCGCCGAGCCCAAGACGGTGCGCCTCGTCCTCCGTGGCGAGCAAGGCGATTTGTTTTTCGAGGTCATCCGGCGCCAGCGCCGCACGCAGCGCTTTGTCCACGAGCCGTTCGATGGGAACGGCGGTGAAAGCCCCGCCGCACCAAGCGACCGGATCAATATGCAGCAGCCCGTCGGCTCGCTCGCGGACCGGCGTCTCGGCCTTGATGGCGCGTTCGACCGTCACGGCCATCTGGGAGAGCGTCTCGATACGCGACGAGTGGTCCGCATGAAGTAGCCACTTGACAACGCTGGTGGGCAGCCCGGCGCGGGCAACCTCCTTTGCGCGGTCGAGCGTTGCGCGAATGGCGCGCGACCGGGCTGCTTCGTTCTCGGCGGACACCACTCCGATGGCATGCGTGACGACGGTAGGTGTTGCAAGCGCAGCGCGGCATTCCAAGGCTTTGCGGAGGCTCGTCGCCGCTTCGTCTAATCTGCCAATGGCGATGCCTGGCCTCAATCCGCTTGCATGTACTTTTCGGACTAAAGCTTCGAGCTGACCGGCGCGTTCGAATTCGGATCGCGCCTCCTGGCTGACCGAGCTTTGCTTCGTGTAACACGCGCTGAAGATCCCAATAAGGTCGATCGCGTCGGCGCTGTTCGCCGCATCGGCCAAACTATAAATATCCTCGGATGCACCCTCGAAGAGCAGCCGCCGCAACGCGCGCGCGCCTGCGACCGCGAGCGGGGTTACTTTCTGAACGCCGCGCATCCATTCGGCTAGTGCGCCAATATCCGCGAATGGGGTGGCGATGCCGCGCCAATTTCGTCCGATGGCATCCTTGGCGTTGACGCAGCCTTCAAGCGCGTCCAGTCCTTCCTTCCACTGCGCTGCTGCGACAAGCCGCGCGGCACTTGATGCAGATACATTCCTCTCGGCGGGGAACGCTTGCCGCCACGTGGCCTTGGCGCGCCGCCAATCGCCGCTGAAGAGCTTTCCAACCCACGAGGTATTCTTAATAATGACGGCGGCCGCGCGCATGTCCCGGGCGGTCGGTAGCGACGCAGCAAGAGCCGGCGTCGGGGCTTCGCCTAATTGCGCTTCGGAAGCAGCCGCGGCCGCTTCCATGGCGAGGTCCCGGGCTACGCCAATATCTTCAAGGACACCGTCCTCCGCCAGGCGCGCTGACCGTAAATGAGCCTTCGCGTGGGGAAAGGTCTGAATGTTGCGAAGGAAGCTAGCGGCTAAGGCCTCGGCCCGAATGTCGAGGTCGGCTTCGGTATCACGGTCCGTGACACTCAAGACCTGCCGTATCAAACCAACCGCACGCGCCAACTCATCGGCCCGGGCCTGCGACTCAGTGTGACGGGCTTTTAACTCAGCCGACGTGGCGTCTTGCACGCCGAGGGCTTCCGCCCGCTGCAGCAGGTCTCGCACGTCACTCAACTGGGACGACAATCTTTCGCGCTCGCACGTCTCCTCGACCAACGCTTCAAGCTGGAGTGCGGACAACACCAATTCCGCCCAACGCGATAAAGCATGCGCGGACGATGGTTCAAGCGTCAGGGACAGCAACGCGGGATCGATCTCCGCCTTGAGGGGCGGCAGCGATCTAACACACTCGCAAGCTTGCCGCGCGTCTTCGAGATTCTCGATTCCCTCCCATTGCGTCGCGGCCCGAATGGCGCGGACTGCCTGCAACAACTGATCCAGCGCGGCCGACCACTCGGTCACTGCCTCGATGGCGCTTGCCCGGTCAAAACGGGTGATGTTGAGGTTGCCGACGCCGCGCCAGGGTTGCCGGGCGGGTTCGGCGAAGGCGCCCATGGCGACCGCCTGATCGTCCAGGGCTTTCCCTGCACTCTTGAGCTCACGCAGCTTGAAGCGATCGATCGAGACGGGACCGGGGAAGCGAAACTCCACCGCAGCGGGCGGCACGCCGTTCGGTAAGACCGCGCGGCTGGCATCGCCCCAGAGAATATCATGTGTCGTAAGGCCTGTATCGCCTGCTGGGGCATTCATCGCGCCGGCATAGTCGGTTAGCCGCTGGCGCGCTTGCTGAAGCGCGATTCGCGCTCGTTCGATCTCTTCGGCGTTGGAGCGGATGCGGCTTGCATCCATGCGCGCTTTCAGAGCGTGAAGCACCTGTGCCTTTGACGCCTTTGCGGAATGAACTTCAAGACAGAAAAGGCCCAGCCCCATATGATCAAGACGATCCTTCACCACCCCGAGAGCCGCCATTTTTTCCGAAACGAACAGGATCGATTTTCCCTGCCACATTGCATTGGCAATGATGTTGGTAATGGTCTGCGACTTTCCGGTGCCGGGCGGACCTTGAATGACAAGGCTTGTGCCGCCGGCGGCATCAATCACAGCGCTTACCTGCGAGGCATCGGCGTCGGTCACGAGCACCGGCGCTTGCAGCTCAACGTCGGGGTGATCTATGTCGTGCACGCGTGCGAGCGTATTCAGTTCACCGACCGGCGCGTCACCATAGATCTGTTGAAGCAACGCGTGCCCATCAGGCCGCGCAGCGGCAGGCCACCGCTCTGGGTCGAGGTCGGTCCACATCGCCTGGGCTGAAAACGAGAAAATTCCGATAGTGACCCAACGGCGTACGCGCCAGCGCGGACGGTTGCGCACGGCCTCAGTGACGGATGCAAGGTAATACTCCGCGCCTTGTTCTGGATCATATTCGGGCAGTTCAATTCCGTGCTGCCGCAGTTTCTCGCGCAGGGCGACGTTCGTGGTTTCGTCGTCGTCGCGACCGACGATGGAGAAGACATATTCGCCGCCCGCGACACGTTTCTCCATATTGATGGGCAACAATAACAGAGGTGCGTAGGCCGGCGTCGGGCCGTCGTCGGTTTCGTACCATTCGAGGAAGCCAACCGCGCACGACAACGCGCTAATGCCCGCGTCTTCTTGCAAAGTGCGCGCGGCCGCGTGGATCGCGGAAAGCTTAGGCTCAAGCCGGTCGGGAAAAAACGGTGTTTGAATCTTCGGTTGTCCCGCGGCCACATCCCCGCCCTTCGCATCGGCTTTGAGATCATAGGATGGATCGATACCCAGTTCCTGCGCGCGAACTTTCGGGTCCGTCGCCGCTCGCCATTCGGGCATGCCAAGCTGCTTGCGTACGCGGTCGCGCAGCGAACGCTCAGCGGCTCTATCTTTGCTGCGACGACGATTGCCCGCAGCGCGTTTCGCGTCTTCCGCCGCAAGCCATTCGGGATCGACGGCTTTGGTTTCTTTGAGCGCCGTGCGGAAAACATCGTTATCCTCGTCACGGGGGACGGTCTCCACTGGGGGCAACGGCAGTAGATCGATGCTTTTCTCGGAGGCAAGGCATTCAACAACCGCACTCGGTAGTTGATGGACAACGCGGACATGGCGGCTGGAGGACTCCGAATGGCGGTAATTCAACATGCCATTGCGAAGACTCAAATCGATCAGCTTTTCGCGGGCCTTTCGAATGCCCTGCCGCACCATTTCGGCAATAGCAAGATTTTCATCGGCGGTACCGAACTCTGGCGCTTCGGCCGCGCCCGGCTGTGCGAAAGGCATATAGGAGACGAACCTAAGCGTGCGCCTGCGCTCCCCGAACGCAGGGTCACTGGGTTGGCAAAGTACGAGATCAATTGAGCCTGCGCACGCAGAAAGTGTGCGCTCGCGCAGCCTGTCACACCTGTGGGTGGCGAATTGGCAACTTTGGCATAAATCGCCGCTGTGGTGCAGTCTTGCGCAGATTGGGAGAGTAAGCCGAAGGGATTGCACCTCCGGCT
>CAWGJM010000040.1:0-282977 GCA_963822795.1 uncultured Alphaproteobacteria bacterium | reverse complement strand
ACAAACTCAACTGCTGGCCGCTGCCCTTCGGCCGGGCGAAATGATCGGTGGTCAGTTTCGAGCGGCGCTTGTTGAGCCCGAGCTTCTCGCAGGCGATCTCGAACCGCCTGCCGATCATCCAGGCCATCGGTCCAGTGCCCTTCATCCGCGTTCCCCATTGCGAGTCGTAGTCGCGGCCGCCGCGCATGTCGCGGATCAGGGTGAAGACATGGCGATAGCGGTCGGGATAATTCGCCATCAGCCATTCGCGGAACAGGTCGCGCACTTCCAGCGGCAGCCGCAGCAGCACGTAGGAAGCTTCCTTGACACCGGCATGCGCCGCGGCATCGAGGATGCGCTCGATTTCGGAATCGTTCAGCGCCGGGATCACCGGGGCTACCATCACCGTGGTCGGGATGCCCGCTTCCGAAAGTTTCTTGAGCGCCTCCAGCCGCCGCGCCGGCGTCGAGGCGCGCGGCTCCATGGTGCGCGCGAGCACAGGGTCCAGCGTCGTCACCGAAATCGCCACCTTGGCGAGATTGCGCTTGGCCATCCGCGCCAAGATATCGGCGTCGCGCACCACCAGCGCCGACTTGGTGACGATGCCGACCGGATGACCAGCACGCTCCAGCACTTCGAGAATGCCGCGCATGATCTTCCGCTCGCGCTCGATCGGTTGATAAGGATCGGTATTGGTGCCGATCGCGATCATCCGCGGCTCGTAGTCCGGCGCCGCCAGCTCCTTTTCCAGAAGATGCGGCGCATCGGGCTTGGCGAACAGCTTTGATTCGAAATCGAGTCCGGGCGACAGGCCGAGAAAGGCGTGAGTCGGCCGCGCGAAGCAGTACACGCAGCCATGCTCGCAGCCCCGGTAAGGGTTGATCGAACGGTCGAAGCCGATATCGGGCGAGTTGTTGCGCGTGATCACTTTGCGTGCGGTGTCGAGCGCGACCGTGGTCTTGAACGGCGGCAATTCGTCCAGGCTCTGCCAGCCGTCGTCGAACGCGACCCGGGCTTCGGCCTCAAAGCGGCCGCTGGTGTTTGATTGCGCGCCGCGCCCGCGGCGGCGCGCGCCCTCGATCGCAACGGCCAGTTCGGGAAAGGGAGAAGGCGCACCCGCCGGCTCGGAGGGCGCCGTGACCGGCGGGTGCTTGAGGGCACGAGAGGATGCTCTGCTCATGGTTTGTACATAGCACGCCACTAGAACAAATCAAGAACAAAACAATGCGTTGCTGCATTTCGATCGTGGCGGTCACGGGCCGCGCGCTTTGACCTTGCTCAAGAGGGGTCCCATCACAATGCCGTTCTATCCTGCCGCGATACTGGAACGGATCGGCGTTCGATCCCTTTAGCGATGGTTCAGGAGCGGTCCGCGTGCAAACAGCAACGACATCAGAAATTGGAACAAGCGCCCCCGATCTCGATTTGCTTGACCGCTATTGGCGCGCCGCGAACTATTTGTCGGTCGGCCAGATTTATCTCCTGGATAATCCGCTGCTTGCCGAACCGCTGCGGGTCGATCACATCAAGCCCCGCCTGCTCGGTCATTGGGGAACTACGCCCGGACTGAACTTCATCTACGCCCATCTCAATCGCGCGATCCGCGCCTCCGAACTCAGCGTTATCTATGTCTGCGGCCCCGGCCATGGCGGTCCCGGCATGGTGGCCAATACGTATCTCGAAGGGACCTACAGCGAGATCTACCCCGAGATAACCCGCGATGCCGAGGGCCTGCGCAAGCTGTTCCGGCAATTCTCCTTTCCCGGCGGCATTCCAAGCCATGCCGCGCCGGAGACGCCGGGATCGGTCCACGAGGGCGGCGAGCTCGGCTACGCGCTGGTGCACGCCTATGGCGCGGCGTTCGACAATCCCGACCTGATTGTCGCCTGCGTCGTCGGTGACGGCGAAGCGGAGACCGGCCCGCTGGCGGCGTCGTGGCATTCCAACAAATTCCTGAACCCCGCGCATGATGGCGCGGTGCTGCCGATCCTGCATTTGAACGGCTACAAGATTGCCAATCCGACTGTGCTCGGCCGCATGGGCGACGAGGAGATCCGAAATCTCTTCCTCGGCTACGGCCACGAGCCTTTGTTCGTCGAAGGCGATGATCCCAGGATCATGCATCGGTTGATGGCCGAGACGTTGGATGTCGCGCTCGCCAGTATCCGCTCCATCCAGCAGAATGCGCGCGACGGGCGCACGCGCTGCGAACGCCCGAGATGGCCCACGATCGTGCTCCGCAGCCCTAAGGGCTGGACGGGACCTAAGGAAGTCGACGGCCTCAAGGTCGAAGGCTTTTGGCGCGCGCATCAGGTGCCGATCGCAAATCCGCGCGGTAACCCCGCGCACTTGAAACTGCTGGAAGCGTGGATGCGCAGCTACGAGCCCGAAAAGCTGTTCGACAGGAACGGCCGTCTCGTGGCCGAATTGCAGGCGCTGGCGCCGTCCGGCCAGCGGCGCATGGGTGCTAATCCGCACGCCAATGGCGGGCTGTTGAAGCGCGAATTGAAATTGCCGGATTTTCGTAAGTACGCCATCGATGTCGCCACGCCCGGCGGCGTGGAGGCCGAGGCCACGCGCGAGCTCGGAAAATTCCTGCGCGATATCGTGAAGCTGAACACGGACGCGCGGAATTTCCGCATCATGGGACCTGACGAGACCGCTTCAAACCGGCTCGATGCCGTATTCGAGGCGACCGAGCGGGTCTGGATGGAGCGGATCGAACCGTACGACGTTCACCTCGCCCAGGACGGACGGGTGATGGAGGTCTTGAGCGAGCATCTCTGCCAGGGCTGGCTCGAAGGATATCTGCTCACCGGACGGCATGGCTTTTTCTCATGCTACGAGGCCTTCATCCACATCGTCGATTCCATGTTCAACCAGCACGCCAAATGGTTGAAAGTTTCGCGCGCGCTGCCCTGGCGCCGCCCGATTGCCTCGCTCAACTATCTCCTGACCTCGCATGTCTGGCGCCAGGATCATAACGGCTTCAGCCATCAGGACCCCGGCTTCGTCGATCTCGTCACCAACAAGAGGGCCGACATCGTCCGCGTCTACTTTCCGCCCGACGCCAACACCCTGCTCTGGATCGCCGATCATTGCCTGCGCACATACGACCGCATCAACGTGATCGTCGCCGGCAAGCAGCCGGCGCCGCAATGGCTCGGCATGCGCGAGGCCGCGACGCATTGCGATGCCGGCATCGGTATCTGGCCATGGGCGGGCACTGAAGTGGCCGGTTCCGAGCCGGACGTCGTGATGGCCTGCGCCGGTGATGTTCCGACGCTAGAATCGCTGGCCGCGGTGGACCTGCTGCGAAAGGCCCTGCCGGACTTGAAGATTCGCGTCGTCAACGTCGTCGATCTGATGACGCTGCAGCCGAAGGAGGAACATCCGCACGGCCTCAGCGATCGTGATTTCGATGGCATATTCACCTGTGACCGGCCGGTGATCTTCGCCTATCACGGCTATCCCTATCTGATCCATCGCTTGACCTATAACCGGACCAACCACGCCGGAATGCACGTTCGCGGTTTCAAGGAGGAAGGCACGACGACGACACCGTTCGACATGGTGGTGTTGAACGAGCTCGACCGCTTCCACCTGGCGATCGAGGCGATCGAGCGCATGCCCGGCCTCGGCGTCGCCGCAGCCCCTATCAAGCAGCAATTCCGCGACGCCCTGATCGAGCATTCGCATTACGTCCGCCAGCACGGCGAAGACATGCCGCAGATCCGCGATTGGACCTGGCCGTACGGCAGGGAGGCCTAGGCTGGCGGCTAGCGGCGCCTTGCGCGGTCAGGCGCGGCATTAACCCGAAACCCCGAATTGCCGCAAAAAGCTGCAATCGGCGGGCTGTTTTGATTGTGACAAGGTGGTAACAAGCGGCCAGTTTCCCCGGCGTTTTGAGGTTCTGAAACACCATCGATGCTGAGCGTCATCATTCCCACCGAAGGCATCGAACAGCCCGCGGTCGCGACCCTTGCAGCATTGGTGTCCGGCGCCGCGGCCGGCGTCGTGCGCGAGGTGTTTTTGGTCGACCGGACCAGCAACGGCGTGATCGAGCGTGTTGCTGACGTCGCGGGCTGCCGCTTCCTAGCCTTTGACGGATCGCACGCGGCGGCACTCGCCGCCGGCGCCGCGCAGGCCCGCGGCCCCTGGCTGATGTTCCTGCGCGCCGGCGCGGTGCTCGACACCGGCTGGATCGAGGAGACCACCCAATTCATCCAAGGCGTGGCGAATAGCGGCCGGCCCCGCGCCGGCATCTTCCGTTACGCCCGCTCGCCCTATGCCGACGTGCGGCTGCGCGATCGCTTCAGGTTCATGGCGCGGATGATCGCCGGGCCGCTGGCCGACCAGGGACTTCTGATCGCGCGCGACCATTACAACCGGCTCGGCGGCTATGCGCCGAATGCACGCCGCTCCGAGGCACGGCTGCTTCGCCAGCTCGGCCGCTCCTCGCGCACGCTCTTGCGCAGCCGCATCATCATGGTCTGAACTGCACCCCAAAACATACTCATCCAAAAAAATATACTTGCCAAAGTCAAATAACTATTTGACAATGGCAACTATCGAGGTGAGCCATGTCCGGACAGGTTTCCGACGACGAGGTCTTGGCGGCACGCGCGTTCAACCGCTTCTACACGCGCAAGCTCGGCGTGCTAGACCAGCAACTCCTGCAAAGCCCGTACTCGCTAAGCGAGGCGCGGGTGATGTACGAGCTCGCGCACCGCGGCGAGCTTGCGGCGAAAGAGATCGGCGCCGAGCTTGGTCTCGATCCCGGCTATCTCAGCCGGATCATGCAGAAATTCGATGAAGACGGCTTGATCACCCGCACGCCGTTGGCATCCGACCGGCGGCAGTACCAGCTCAGCCTGACCACCAAGGGCCGTCAGGCGTTCGCGAAACTCGATCGCAGTTCGCACGACGAGGTCGCGGCGATGCTTGCCGCACTCTCGCAACGTGAACGCCGACGCCTGACCGAAGCGATGGCCACGATCGAAGGATTGCTCGGCCCCGCGCGCGCCTGCGCGCCGCCCGCGATCGTGCGCGATCCGCGTCCCGGCGACATGGGGTGGGTGGTGCAGAGCCACGGCGCGCTTTACGCCAGCGAATACGGTTTTGATTCCACCTTCGAAGGCCTGGTTGCCGACATCGCGGCCAAATTCCTGGCGTCCTTTGACGCGTCGCGGGAGCGCTGCTGGATCGCCGATATCGGCGGCAATCCCGTCGGCTCGGTGTTTCTGGTGAGAGACAGCGACGATGTCGCGAAACTGCGCCTGCTTTTGGTCGAGCCTGCGGGGCGCGGACTGGGATTGGGCCAACGCCTGGTCGCCGAATGCATCGCATTCGCCCGGGCCTGCGGCTATCGCAGGATCACGCTGTGGACCCAGAGCATCCTGATCGCCGCCCGCAAGATCTATCAGGACGCCGGGTTCGTGCTGGTTAAGAGCGAGCCGCACCGCAGTTTCGGCCAGAACCTGATCGGCGAGACCTGGGAGCACGAACTGTGACGCGCGCGCGTCAGGATATCGCGCGCCGCGTCACGCCGGACCTCATTGCCTTGTACAAGCGGCGCGCCAGCCGGCTGCGTAGGGAAGCCTGCCGGAATATATGGCTGTCGTTGTGGGCGAAGCTCGTCGCCCGGCGGTGAGTTCAGGCTCAATCTCGACGAAGCAAGCGTAGCCCGGACGCGCCGATATCCGGGATTCTCATACTTCCCTCAATCCCGCATATCGCAGCGCTCATGCGGGCTTGGGCGGCTACGCCGTCCAGTTTCTGAATTTCCGAAATTAACTTGACAGCCAGGTAGAAACAGCAATAGAGCAAATCATCCTGTCCCATCTGAGGGGCGTTTCGCGATCGTCACGACGTGAGGCGGGATGCGGTGGATGCTGATGGCGTGTTAGACGAACGCGCTTGAAGCGGACGGCGAAGTCGTTTGGTCCTGGCGCCCCGACGCTGGCGCTAAGTTTTCGCGGAAGCAATTGCTGCGAAAGTGATGGTGGCAAAAGAGGCCGGTCACCGGGGAGAGCGCGAAATAGGCTGTTAAAACCATTGCGCGGGGAATGCCGGGTGATTCCGGTGTGACCGTGGTGACTAATGCGTGTGCTTTCTACACTACACGCGCGGCTGCGGGCGCATCGGGCGCCCGGCATTCCCTGCGCCCTGATCTTCAGAAGGCCCGAAGTTCACGATAAACCTCACGCAAACCTGCGGCGAGATCGCGAAGCTGTGTCTTCTCTTCTCCCTCGCCCCGTTCTTACGGGGGAGAGGGCGGGGTGTGGGGCTCCCTCCACGCGCTGTGTTCTTGGAGAGTGCCCCTCACCCGCCCGGCTTCGCGGAGGCTGCGGGCGCGCCTTCGCGCGACCCGGTTGCTTCGCCGGCCGACCTCTCGCCGCAAGAGCGGGGCGAGGTGACTTCAAACGCTTCGCGCTCCGCTGTTTGAAAATTAAATCTGAAGAGACTCCGTAGGGCTGGCAAAGGCGCTCTTGCGCCGTGGCCACCATCTATCGGCAGTCTCATCCTGAATGGTGGGCACGCTTCGCTTTTGCCCACCCTAGCACTGCGCACTAGCCGACATCACCTACGAAGGCTGGTGAACCAGTATTCCAGAGACGTCAGTGATTGACCCGAGAGGCGGCGGCGTATGGATGCCCCGCCTTTGCGGGGCATGACGAGGTGGGGCGAGGTGACTCGAAACGCTTCGCGCTCTGCTGTTTTGAATCAGTAACGTCGAGCGCCTGATCCGTCATGGATCAAGCCGACGCGCCCTTCGCCTTCGGCCGCCGCAGATGCTCGTCCAACCGCGGCATGATCTCCACAAAATTGCACGGGCGCGTGCGGTAATCGAGTTGGCTCGCCAAAATGCCGTCCCAGGCGTCGCGACAGGCGCCCGGCGAACCGGGTAAGCAGAAGATGAAGGTCGCACCGGCAACGCCCGCGGTGGCGCGGCTCTGGATGGTCGAGGTGCCGATCTTGGCGTAGCTTAGCATGTGAAAGGCGATGGAGAAGCCGTCCATTCGCTTTTCGAACAGCGCCTCGATCGCCTCCGGTGTGACGTCGCGGCCGGTGAAGCCGGTGCCGCCGGTCGTGATGATGACGTCGACGCCGGAATCGGCGATCCACTTCCGGACGACGGCGCGGATCGCCTCGACGTCGTCGGTGACAATCTCGCGCGCGGCGAGCTTGTGGCCCGCCGCGGTGAGCCGGTCGACCAACGTGGTGCCGGATTTGTCATCGGCAGCCGAACGTGTATCGGAAATCGTCAGCACCGCGATATTGAGCGGGATGAATTGTTTCGATACGTCGATGGCGGACATGGCTTTCGATTTCCCTCTTGTCCCGGACGCGGTGCAGCGTCCTTCACGCTGCGCCGCATCGAGATCACGATCCATATCGCTACAAAGCTCCCGCTCTGAAGGTATCGCAGGCCTTTATCGTGCCCTGCTGATAGCCGTTCATGAACCACTGCTTGCGTTGCGCCGAGGTGCCGTGGGTAAACGAATCCGGCACCACGCGTCCCGTCGCCTGCCGCTGCAGCGTGTCGTCGCCGATCGCGGATGCCGTCGTCAGCGCCGAATCGATATCGCCGGCCTCGAGGAAGCCCGGCCGCTTCTTCTCCTCGCGATTGACCCAGACGCCGGACAGGCAATCCGCCTGCAGTTCAACCTTGACCTGCAGCGCATTGGCGTCGGCCTTGCTGCCGGCCGCCTGCTGCAGCTGCGTCACCCGCGGGATGATGCCGAGCAGGTTCTGGATGTGATGGCCGGCCTCATGGGCGATGATGTAGGCGGCGGTGAACTTGCAGGCATTGCCCGAGCAGCCGTGAAAGCGGGTCTCGACCTCCCGGAAGAAACCGGTGTCGAGAAAAATCTTTCGGTCCGGCGGGCAGTAGAACGGCCCCATCGCCGACTGCGCCATGCCGCAGCGCCCGCCATTGGTGACGTTGCGGAACAGCACGATTTTGGGCCCGACATAGGACTGCCCGCTGGCCTGAAAGATTTCGCTCCAACGATCGTCGATCTCGCCGAGAATGCCTGAGATCATGCTGCCCATCTCATCCGACGGCGCGCCGGTCTTGACCTGCCCGGACTGGCGATCGGTCTGGTAGGTCGAGGTCTGGCGTCCGCCGCTCAGGACTTCCGCGCCGCCGATCAGGATGCGCGGATCGATGCCGAACGCGTAGCCGATCAGGCCGAGCACGATGATGGTGCCGATGCCGAGCCCGCCGCCGCCCATCGGCAGACCGACGCCGCCGCCACCGCCCATCCCCCCGCCGCTATCGTCTCTGCGGTCTTCGATGTCGTCGCTGCGGCGGAAATCATCGTAACGCATGGCGATCCTTCCTTATTTCACTTCAACATCTCATCGAGATATCGTTTCGGAACATCATGTTCGCGGGACGCTCAACGCACAACAGACGTAAAATTTCCATCGCGTTAATCAATAGCTCGCCCGGCAAAAATTGCCTAGTGATAACAGCTTCCAAATCCATCAGCGGGATTTTCTCTTAAGCCGATTTTTACTTTGCCCGGTCAATGTAACGCCAGTCGGTTGTTTAGTCCCGCGTCGCCGACAGCGTCGCCTGAGTCAGAGTATTTGAGTCATGGTTGTGTCGCGTCGCGGGGCGTCTGCAAGGGCGCCCCGCACAGATTTTGAGTGTGCTTCAGAACCCCGCATCATTGTTGGCGACTGCGTCGCCGAAATGTCGAAACTGCCGGCCGCTTCCGTCGATCTGGTGTTTGCGGACCCGCCCTACAATCTGCAGCTCAAGGGCGAGCTCAAGCGCCCCGACGAATCCCACGTCGATGCCGTCAATAACGACTGGGACAAGTTTTCTTCCTTCGCGGCCTACGACGATTTCACCCGCGCCTGGCTCCTGGCCTGCCGCCGCGTCATGAAGCCGTCGGCGACATTGTGGGTGATAGGCTCCTACCACAATATTTTCCGCGTCGGCGCGATCATGCAGGATCTCGGCTTCTGGGTGCTCAACGACATCGTCTGGCGCAAGAGCAATCCGATGCCGAACTTCCGCGGCCGCCGCTTCACCAATGCGCACGAGACCATGATCTGGGCCGCGCGCGACGAGAAGGCCAAGGGTTATACCTTCAACTACGAAGTCCTCAAGGCCGCGAACGAAGACGTGCAGGCGCGTTCCGACTGGCTGATCCCGCTCTGCACCGGCGAGGAACGGCTGAAGGACAAGGACGGCAAGAAGGTCCATCCGACCCAGAAGCCGGAGGGCCTGCTCGCGCGCGTGTTGCTGTCGTCGTCGAAGCCCGGCGATCTCGTGATCGACCCGTTCAACGGCACCGGCACCACCGGCGCTGTGGCAAAGCGCCTCGGCCGCCGCTACATCGGCTTCGAGCGCGATGCAACTTACGCCAAAGCCGCCGCGGCACGCATTGCCGCCGTCGAGCCCTTGCCTGAAGCGACGCTCGCGCCGTTCATGACCGCGCGCGATGCGCCCCGCGTCGCGTTCTCCGAATTGATCGAGCGCGGCATGATCATGCCCGGCACCAAACTGGTCGATGCCAAGAAGCGTCACGGTGCGCTGGTGCGTGCCGACGGCGCCATCATGCTCGGCGACAAGGTCGGCTCGATCCACCGCATCGGCGCGGTGGCGCAAGGTGCGGAGGCCTGCAACGGCTGGACCTTCTGGCACGTCGAGACCAAGAACGGGCTAAGACTGATCGACGAGCTGCGCGCCGAAATCCGCTCCGAAATGGCGGCGGGCTGAGCTTTTTCCCCGGTCATTCCGGGGCAGCGCCAACGGGTCCGCGCGAAGCGCGGCGCGATGCTTCATCCTCACGAACTCGTCGCTTGCGCGTTTTGCCAAAATTTGAGCATGAACACATCCGTGGCATCATCGCCGCGTCCCCTCTTCTCTGAGATCAACGAAAAACAAGGGAGAATTTGATGCTCAAGTTTTACTTCAACGGCGCGCCGAATCCCAACAAGGTCGCGCTGTTCCTGGAAGAGTCCAACCTGCCTTACGAATTGGTGCCGGTCGATACCCGCAAGGGCGAGCAGTTCAAGCCGGAATTCCTGAAAGTAAATCCGAACGGCAAGGTGCCGGCGATCGACGATGACGGCGTGTTCGTGTTCGACAGCAACTCCATCCTGCTCTATCTCGCCGAAAAGACCGGCAATTTTCTGCCGCCGAGCACGCCGGCCAATCGCGCGCAGTTGCTGTCCTGGCTGATGTTCATCGCGACCGGGCTTGGCCCCTATTCCGGACAAGCGGTGCATTTCAAGCACTTCGCGCCGAAGGAACTGGAATACGCCAACAACCGCTACCAGTTCGAAGCCAACCGCCACTACAAGATCCTCGATGACCACCTCGCCAAAAGCCGCTACATGGTTGGCGACACCTACACCATCGTTGACATGGCGTTCTGGGGCTGGGCGCGAATGGCGCCGTTCGTATTGGGCGAAGAGGCCTATGCGAAATATGCCAACGTGAAGCGGCTGGTCGACGAGGTCGCCGCACGGCCGGCGGCGGCGCGGGCGATAGCGCTGAAGGACAAGTTCACCTTCAAGGCTGAGATGGACGACGAGGCGCGGCACATCATGTTCGGCCACCTCAAGACCAAGGCGGCCTAGCCTACCCCATCATTCGGGAATGGTGCGAGATTCCGACTTCGCGCTCACGCGCCGCGGAATTAGCTCCAACAGGGTCAATTACGCCTCCAGCGCCGCGACCGCCTCGATCTCGACCAACCGGCCCGGCCGCGCCAGGCGGCTGACAACGACCAGCGTGCTTGCCGGCGGTTTCTCGAGATTGACATAGCGGTCGCGGATCGCCCGCAGCTTCGGCACATCGGCCTGCTCGACCTCGGCGACGAGGTAAATGTTCAATTTGACGATGTCGATCATGGTTCGCCGGCCGCATCGAGCGCGACCTTGAGATTGCTGAAGACCTGCCCGACCTGCGCCTCGAAATTGCCCTCGCCGATCAGCTTGCCGGACGCATCGCTCGCGACCTGACCCGCCAGATAGACGATCGTCCCGCGATTGACCTTGGCGATATGTGAATAGCCCGCCGGCGGGATCAGCGTCGGTGGGCTGAGAAACTCTTTCGATGGTGTGCTCATGTCGATCTCCCTGATCCGGCCGTCGCCGCCACGGCGTCCGCCGGATCGCCCAATACAGCATCGACCAGCGCCGTGTCGCAATACTCGATCCATTCCTTCAATCTGCCGTGCTCGAGCCGGAGCACATTGCGGTAGACGTTATTGTACGCCTTGCCCTCCACGGTGGTGTTGCGCCCGCGGGCTTGGACCACGAGGGTGTCGCCCTCCTCGATCAGCCGGAGGGGAATGATGGTAATCCTGCCCTCGATCTTCGCCCGCAAGGGCGCGAACAATTCGGCAAGCACCGCGGCCTTGCCGTCATAGCTGCGCGACCATTTGCTCGAACCCATGACGACGAAGCGGAAGTCGTCGGCAAGGCTTTCCAGCAGGGGCGCCGAATTGCTCCGCGCCATTTCGTCAAAGATGTGCTGGACGATTTTCTTGTTGTCGGCTGCGCTCATCGCGACCTCCTGGCGATCTCCATTTCCGTGCCTCAACCCGCCGCCTGCTTCCGCGCAGCCGGGAACGGTCCCAGCACACGCTCGCACAGCGTCGAATCCTGGTATTCCCTGATCTTGCGGATCTTTCCGTGCTCGATCCGATAGATCAGGCAGTAGTGATTGTCGTAGCGCTCGCCCGCTTTGGTCATCATGTCGCCGCGCGCTTCGACTACCACCCAGTCGTCGTCGGCGATGAAGCGGAACGGCAGCGTCCGGCTTCCTTCCTCCAGCAACGAGCGCACATAGCCGAACAGATCACGCAACACGGCTTCCCTGCCGCGGAACGTCTGCGACCAGGAGTATTGGCCGGTGACGGTCACGGTGACGTCGTCGGCGAGGCTTGCGACGAACAGGCTTCGATCCCCGGCCTCGATGCGAGCGAAGATATTTTCCATCAGCTGCTTGTTATCGGCTGCGCTCATAAGGTCCTCCAAAGCGGTTGCCTGTTATTGCCCCTCTCCCTTCATTCTTCCAATCGATGGTCGATATGATATATATTCATCCAATGAATTTGAATTCGCTTGACCTCAATCTGCTGGTCGCGCTCGACGCGCTGCTGAAGGAAGCCAATGTCAGCCGCGCCGCGATGCGGATCGGCCTGTCGCAGCCGGCGGCGAGCCATGCGCTGCAGCGGCTCCGCGATGATCGGGGATCCCCTGCTGGTACGAACCGGCGCGCGCATGGAGCCGACGCCGCGCGCGCTGGGCTTGCGCGCGCCGCTGGCGCAGGCGCTCGATCAGGTGCGCTCCCTGTTCGTATCGGACGCGTTCGATGCGGCGCGAAGCGAGCGGCAATTCCGGCTGATGATGCCAGATCTCGCGGTCGAGCTTCTGATGCCGCCCTTGATGGAAAAGATCACGCAAGCCGCGCCGAACGTCCGGATCGACGTGGTGCCGTGGCGGGGTCCTTCGATCTTCACGGCGGAATTCGCCCGCACCATCGACCTCGTGATCTCGATCGGCAATGCCTTCAAGGGATTCCATCGCCAGCTGCTCTATACCGACTCCGACGCGCTCGCGGTGCGGCGCGGCCACAATATCGGGGTGAAGTTGAAGCGCCGCGACGCGTTCCTGGACGCGCGCCACGTCGCGGTCATCATCCGCGGCCAGAACGAGGACCTGATCGACGGCTGGCTGCGAAGCAAAGGAATTGAACGGAAGATCGCGCTGGTCGTGCCCGGCTATCTCGAGGCGCTGCACGTGGCGGCGCGCACCGATCTCGTCGCCTTCGTGCCGCGCCGCCTGATCTCGGCGCTGTCGCGGCAATTATCGCTGGCAACGATTGCGCCGCCGCTCGATCCCGGGATCGACGAGCAATTCATGTTCTATCCGACGCGCGCGCAGATGGACCCCGCCTCGATCTGGCTGCGGCGGCTGATGCTGCAAACCGGGCGCGAACTCGATCGAGATAGACGCAAGGCTGCGTAGGGTGGGTAAAGCGCAAGCGTGCCCACCTTCAAGACGAGGACTTGTATGGATGGTGGGCACGGCGCAGACGCGCCTTTGCCCACCCTACAGCCTGCAGGCCGCCTAGCTTAGCTATAGCTAAGCTAAGCTAAGCTAGGCCTTCTGCTCGGCCATGACCTTCTTCACGGCCGGACGTTCCGACATGCGCTGAACATGCTCCGCAACCTTCGGCAGGGTCGCCAGATCGACGCTGTCGCCCTCCAGCCAGAGCGCGATCGTGTAGAGATAGGGGTCGCAGATCGTGTAGTGGTCGCCCATCACCCACGGCCCCCTGAGCATGCCGCGCTCGATCAACGCGAAGCACGCGCCGACGCTTTTCGGCACCATGCGCTTCATGTCGGCGAAGGAGGATTCTTCCGTGGCCCAACGATAGCCGCGCCCCTTGTGCGCGTGCGCCACATGTACCGTGGAGCACAGATAGCTGTTAAAGGCCTGTGCCTGCGCGAATGCGAAGGCATCGTCGAGCGGCGCGAGCTTCGCCTGCGGGAAAGCCTGCGCGATGAAGGCGAGCATCGCCGGCGTCTCGGTCAGGATGCCGCGGTCCGTGACCAGCGACGGCACCCGCCCCTTGGGATTGATCGCGAGATATCCCGGGCTGTTCTGCTGGTTAGTTTTGAAATCGAGACGTTCGGCCGTGTAGGCGGCGCCGGCCTCCTCGAGCGCGATATGCGAAGCGAGCGCGCAGGTGCCGGGGGCGTAGTAGAGCTTGTACATTTTTTCTTATCCTCTGGAGCATGATCCGGAAAAAACCTGTTGCTGGATGGATACCGGTTTTCCGAAAAGATCATGCTCAATAATAAGCTCGAGACTGCCGGAGGTTAGCGGTGCGGCGTTCTGCCGTCCATCCCCGTGAGGGCCGGCCGGCCTTCGCGGTTGCCCACAACCGCGGTCCCATGCCATGACGATAAGGGGCGTCGAGGGCATATCATGACCGTACTCATCGCAGGGGGCGGCATCGGCGGACTGACGCTGGCGCTCAGCCTGCACCAGATCGGTATCCCCGCGCGGGTGTTCGAAAGCGTCCCGGCGCTGAAGCCGCTTGGCGTCGGCATCAACGTGTTGCCGCATGCGGTGCGCGAATTGATCGAACTTGGCCTGCTCGACCGGCTGGATGCGGCCAGCGTGCGCACGTGCGAGCTCGCCTATTTCTCCAAGCACGGCAAGCCGATCTGGAGCGAGCCGCGCGGCCTCGAGGCGGGCTACAACTGGCCGCAATTCTCGATCCACCGCGGCGCGCTGCAGCAGATCCTGCTCGACGCCGCGACGATGCGGCTTGGCGCGGAAAACATTCGCACCAGCCATCATCTTACAGGGTTCACCGAGACGGCCGGCGGCGTTCGCGCCGATTTCATCGACAAGGCGACCGGCCAACCTGTGGGCAGCTACGAAGGCGATATCCTGATCGCCGCGGACGGCATCCATTCGGCGGTGCGCGAGAAGCTCTACCCGCAGGAAGGCCCGCCGATCTGGAACGGGCGCATTCTCTGGCGCGGGATCACCGCCGCAGATGCGTTCCTCACCGGCCGCACCATGATCATGGCCGGCCACGAAGTGCTGAAATTCGTCTGCTATCCGATCTCGAAGGCGCCGGATGCGTCCGGCAAATATCAGATCAACTGGGTGGCCGAGCGGCACATGCCGCCGACCTACCAATGGCGCCGCGAAGACTATAACCGCACCGCGCGGCTCGAAGAGTTTCTGCCGTGGTTTACGGGCTGGAAGTTCGACTGGCTCGACGTGCCCGGCCTGATCCGCAACTGCGCGCATGCGTATGAATATCCGCTGGTCGACCGCGACCCGCTTGATCGCTGGACCTTCGGCAAGGTGACACTGTTGGGCGACGCCGCGCACCCGATGTATCCGGTCGGCTCCAACGGCGCCTCACAGGCGATCCTCGACGCGCGCGTGCTGACCCGCGGGATGCTCGCGCACGGCCCGACCAACACAGCGCTGCTCGCCTATGAGGCCGAACGCCGGTCGGCGACCACAGACCTGGTCATGCTCAACCGCCGCAACGGGCCGGAACAGGTGATGCAGCTGGTCGAGGAGCGCGCGCCGGACGGCTATAAGGTCGTCACCGACGTTCTGTCGCTGAAGGAGCTGGAAGACATCGCCGCCAACTACAAGCGCGTCGCCGGTTTCCAGGTCGAGGCGCTCAACGCCAAGCCGCCGATCGTGCAGCTTTCAGGCCAGGCGTCGCGGTCCAAGGCGAGCTAGCGGATGGCCTTGGCAGCCTCGACCAACCGCGCGCTCGCACTGGCGGTCGCGAGCACGGTGCCGTCTTCGGCCGTCAGCCGCCCCTCGACGAAGGCGATCGTCTTGCCAAGCTGTTTCACTTCCGCCTCGCCCGTGATCGGGCCCGGCTTCGCTGGTGAGAGGAAATTGACGGTCATGGAAATGGTCGCGGTGTAGAGCCTGCCCTCGGTCATGACGAAAACCGCGGGTCCCATGGTGTCGTCGAGCATGGCGGAAAGAATGCCGCCTTGCACAAAACCGGCCGGATTACAGAACTCCTTCTTGCCGTCGAAGCCGATCCTGATCCAGCCGTCGCGGGGCCGCGCATCAAGCAGGCGCCAGCCAAGCAATTTGGAAGATGGCGGGGCTTCGATGCGATCGAGTGCAGTGCCGATCATGGCTGGCCTCCGTTACGGCTTATCCTGGCGCAGGCCTGCTGCCAGCGTGGTGTCAGGAGACTAGCGGTCCAACCCGTGCGCGATCACCTTGCGCATGAGGTTCGGGAACGCCTCGTCGGCGAGCGTTGCGATCGGCACCCAGCGCATGCCCGCTGGCGGGCGCGTGCGCGCAGGCGCCTTTGCGGTATAGACGACCAGCTCGAGCGGAAAATGCGTGAAAACATGGGTAACGACGCCCGCCTTGCGGTGCCAGCGCGCAATGCCCTTCAGGCACGGCGCCTGCTTCAGCGCCGCTTGATCGTTCGGCGCGACAAGCCAGTCGGAGCCCGGCACCTCGGTCATGCCGCCGAGCAGACCTTTTTCCGGCCTCGTGCGGACCAGAAGCTCGTCGCTGCGGGTTACAACAAACGCCGCGCCGCGGCGGAGCGCGCCGGTTTTCTTCGGCGCCTTGCGCGGAAAGGTTTCCTGATCGCGGCGCCCGCGCGCCGCGCAGCCGTCATTCAGCGGGCATAGCGCGCAGGCCGGTTTCTTCGGGGTGCAGATCGAGGCACCCAGATCCATCAGCGCCTGCGCGCTGTCGCCGGCGCGAGATGGGCCCAGCAGTATCGTCGCCAATTGCTGCATCTTCGGCTTGGCCTGTGGCAGGACGTCCTCGACCGCGAACAGCCGCGACACCACCCGCTCGATATTGCCATCGACCGGCATGGTCTTCCGATCGAAGGCGATCGCGGCGATCGCGGATGCGGTGTACGGCCCGATCCCCGGCAGCGCGCGCAAACCCTCTTCGGTATCCGGGAACTCCCCGCCGTGGTCGCGCGTCACCGCTACCGCGCAAGCATAAAGGTTGCGCGCGCGCGAGTAATAGCCGAGCCCGGCCCACATCCGCAAGACGTCGTCGAGCGAGGCGCGCGCCATCGCCCCGACATCGGGCCAGCGCGCGACGAACTTCTCGAAATAGGGCCCGACCGTCTTGACGCCGGTCTGCTGCAGCATGATTTCCGACAGCCAGACCCGGTAAGCGTCGGCACGCTCCCCGGCCTGTGGCCGCCATAGCAGTTTCCGCCGATGCCGGTCGTACCAGGCGAGCAGCAAGGCCGGTCGGTCGCCGCCGTCGGGCGCCGCGGCTTGGGTCCTTTGCTTGATTGCTTTCAACGAGGGCACGTCTCATCCTGGCTTAAGAATCAAGACATGGTATTCGATCCGGATCAACGACCAGTGGCGAATATGTTTTGTTTGGGATGAGGGGGGACCGAAGCATGTCGAAATCGTCGACTACCACGGCCAAAGGCGGGTTGCTTCGAAATCCGCATCCCGGTGAAATCCTGCTTGAGGAGTTTCTCAAGCCGATGGGCCTCAGCCAAAACGGGCTGGCGCGGGCGGTTCATGTCACCCCCGCCGCATCAACGAGATTGTGCTGGGAAAGCGCGATATCACCGCCGATACTGACCTGCGGCTCTCGCACGCTATTTTGGCCTGTCGGAAGGATTCTTTCTTGGCCTGCAGATGGACTATGATCTGATGCAGCGGCGACGCGAGATCGACCGGGATCTGAAATCTATTCGCCCGCGCGCGGCATAATTGGAAGACAGAGAACCGATGTCAAAACCCCGCCCGATCAGCGCGAAGCCGCTTTCCGTCCTGCTCAGCGACGTCTTCTCCAACGCCTTTGCCAAGCAGGGCTTTGCCGCACGCGAACTGGTGACGCGCTGGGCCGAGATCGCCGGGCCCGAGATCGCCGCCTATTCCGAGCCCTTGAAGATGCAATGGCCGCGGCCGGTGGAAGGCCAGCCGCAGGAGCCGGCCACGCTGGTGCTGCGGGTCGAAGGCCCGATGGCGCTGGAAATCCAGCATTCCTCCAACGTGATCCTGCAGCGCGTCAACCGCTTCTTCGGCTGGAGCGCGGTCGGGCGGCTGGCGCTGCGGCAGGCACCGCTGTCGCGCCGGGACCGACCGAAGCCCGCGCACGCGCCGGACCCGAAGGCAGTCGAAACAATCGCGAAAACCCTGACCGCGGTCGAGGACGAGGAATTGCGGGCGGCGCTGGCGCGGCTTGGGGCCTCAATCAAGCGAAATTGACGCTTTCCCCAGGACCTGCGATCCGCGCCCGCCATTGCCACAATCGCCGTTTCAAGCTAGCGAACGGCTTGTTGTTTGGGACCTTTGGCGCTGAAGCGCCGATTGCGGGAGTAGACCGTTGATTATCACGCGCCGCGCCTTCACCGCCGCCCTGTCGCTGACTGGGCTTGCCGCCCTTGCCGGCCTTTCCCCGCTGCGGCTGATCGCTGACGCCATGGCGCAAAGTGCCACCGATGTCGCCAAGCCGGTTTCGCTGCCGGACATGGGGCTCGGACCGGCCGACGCCAAGGTCACGATCACCGAATTTGCGTCGATGACCTGTCCGCACTGCGCGGCCTTCAACGCCGAGGTGTTTCCGAAGATCAAGTCGGAATATATCGACACCGGCAAGATCCGTTACATCTTCCGCGAGTTCCCGCTCGACATCAAGGCCGCCGCCGGCTCGATGCTGTCGCGCTGCATTGCTAATGGTGACGCCGCCAAATATTTCGCGGTCACCGATCTGTTGTTCCGGTCGCAGAACGACTGGGTAATGAAGAACACCACGGAGGCGCTGAACCGGATCGGCAAGCAGGCGGGCCTGAGCCAGCAGCAGGTCGAAGCCTGCCTGAAGGATCAGGCGCTGCTCGACAAGATCGCCGCCGACCAGAAATACGCAAGCGAGGTGCTCAAGGTGGATTCGACGCCGACCTTCTTCGTCAATGGCGAAAGGATCAAGGGCGAGACCTCGATCGAGGAATTCGAGAAGAAGATCAACCCGTTGTTGAACGGTTGATCGATTTTGCACTGGGGGCTTGCCATCCTCGTCAGCCGCCGCGTTGTTATCGCCATGTTGTTGCTGACAGGACTTGCCGCGTTGGCTCATTTCTCGCCGCTGCGGCCGATCACGGACGTCATGGTGCAAAATGCAGCGGATGCGACCAGGCCGGTGTCACCGCCCGACATGGCGCTCGGCCCCGCCGATGCCAAAGTGACGATCACGGAATATGCGTCGCCGACCTGCCCGCATTGCGCCGATTTCAACGCGAAGGTGTTTTCCGAAGATCAAGGCGGCTTACATCGATACCGGCAAAGTGCGCTACGTGTTCCGCGAGTTCCCGCGTAACATCCAGGATGCCGCCTGCACGATGCTGGCAAGCCGCATCCCAACGGCGACTCGGACAAATATTTTGCCGGCATCGACATGATGTTCAGGCAGCAGGATGAATTGATAGAGAAAACCACCGACACGCTGAAGCTGATCGGCAAGCAGGCGGGCCTGAGCGCGCAAGCGGTCGAGGACTGCCTGAAGGACCAAGCGCTTTTGGACAGGATCAACGCCGATCGTAAGTTCGCGAAGGACGTATGGAAGGTTGAGGGAACCCCGACCTTTTTCATCCATGGCGAGACCATCGCGGGCGATGCTGCGTTCGAGGAGTTCGATAACAAGATCAAGTCGTTGCTGAAGAGCTGATGCTTCGCTATCCCTCGGTCAAGATTCGTTTGCGCCGATAACCCCAGCAAAACGCTCCATAAAACGCTCCTTAAAAGCCTTGGGAAAAGCCAGCCCGGCCGGTTGCCCTTGCGCCCCGGCGCAGCCATTGTCGCCCTACCAGAAGCGCCTGAAGCTTCTCGATCCACACCGACATTGCCTTCTATGGTATTGTCACGGCAGGGAGATTCGTTCCCTGCCAACAGAGAAACTAACTCCATGAAGCTCACGCGTCTTCGCCTGCATGGTTTCAAGTCGTTCGTTGAACCCACTGATTTCGTGATCGAACCCGGCCTCACCGGCGTGGTCGGTCCGAACGGTTGCGGCAAATCGAACCTGGTCGAGGCGTTGCGCTGGGCGATGGGCGAGACCTCGCACAAGTCGCTGCGCGCCGCCGACATGGATGCGGTGATCTTCGCGGGCTCCGGCAATCGCCCGGCCCGCAACCACGCCGAAGTTGTGATGACGATCGATAACACCGACCGCACCGCGCCGGCCGCGGTCAACGATCGCGAGATGCTGGAAATCTCGCGCCGAATCGAGCGCGAGGCGGGTTCCGTCTATCGCATCAACGGCCGTGACGTGCGCGCCCGCGACGTGCAGATTCTGTTCGCGGATGCCGCGACCGGCGCGCGGTCGCCCGCCCTGGTGCACCAAGGCAAGATCGGCGAGATTATCCAGGCCAAGCCGGAACAGCGCCGCCGCGTGCTGGAAGATGCCGCCGGCGTCGCCGGCTTGCACGCTCGCCGCCATGAAGCCGAGTTGCGGCTGAAGGCCGCCGAAACCAACCTGACCCGCGTCGAGGACGTGATCGGCCAGCTCGCCGGGCAGATGGACGGCTTGAAGAAGCAGGCGCGCCAGGCCATCCGATTCCGCGAAGTCGCGGCCAAGGTTCGCAAGGCCGAGGCCACGCTGTACCATCTGCGCTGGATCGAGGCGAACGCCGACGTGGCGGAAGCTTCCCATGTCCACGACCTCTCGGTCCGCGACATGGCCGAGCGCACCCGCGAGCAGGCGGAAGCCGCGCGCATCCAGGCGAACCGCGCCGCCGAACTGCCGGGCTTGCGCGAGGCCGAGGCGCGCGCCGCCGCCGGCCTGCAGCGGCTCACCAACGCCCGCGAGATGCTCGACCGCGAGGAAGCGCGGGCGAAGGAGCGCGTCGCCGAGCTCGATCGCCGGCTGACGCAATTTGCCGCCGACATCGCCCGCGAGCAGCAGCAGGCCTCCGATGCCGATGTTGCCCTGCAGCGGCTCGATAGCGAAGACGCCGAGCTGAAGGAAGAGATCAAATCGCGCATCGACCGGCGCAGCGGCGTCGACGAGCGCGTGTCGGCGGCGGAGGCGACCCTTGCCGATTCCGAAGGCTTGTTCGCTGAGCTGACCACGGCGCTCGCCGACCTCACCGCCAAGCGCAACCAGCTTGAGTTGGGCGTACGCGGCCATCGCGATCGGCTGACCCGGCTCGATCAGGACATCGCCAATGTCCAGGCCGAAGAGCTGAAGCTCGCGCAGGAGACTTCCGCGCTCGGCGACCTGGCCGCGCTCTCCGCCGCGACGGAGACCGCGCAGGAGCACCTCGCAGAGTTGGAGACGGGCGCGCAGACCAGCGAAGCCGCGCATGTCGCCGCGCGCGCGAAGCTGGAAGCGGCCCGCGCGCCGCTTACCGAGGCCGACAAGCGGGTGCAGCGGCTCGAGACCGAGGCGCGTACCATCTCCAAGATCGTCAACGGCGAGACCAAGAACCTGTGGCCGCCGATCATCGACGGCGTCACCGTCGCCAAGGGCTATGAAAAGGCGCTGGGTGCGGCGCTCGGCGACGATCTCGACGCGCCCGTCGATCCCTCAGCGCCGATGCGCTGGACCAACGCCGACGCGGTCGCCGAGGACCCGACACTGCCCGAAGGCGTCGAACCGCTCGCGGCGCACGTGCAGGCTCCGTCCGAACTGGCGCGGCGGCTCAAGCAGATCGGCGTCGTGCCGAAGGAGCGCGGGGCTGAGTTCGTGTCGCAGCTCAAGACCGGGCAGCGGCTGGTGTCGCCGGAAGGCGACGTCTGGCGCTGGGACGGTTTTGTCGCGGCGGCGCATGCGCCAACCGGCGCGGCGCGGCGGCTCGCCGAGCGCGCGCGGCTGGTCGATATCGAAAACGAGCTGGAGCAGGCGCGCGACGACGCCAACGCCAAGCGTCAGGCGCTGGAGACGGCGGAAGCCGAAGCGAAGGCGGCTTCAAACGCCGAAAGCGCCGCGCGCGACGCCTGGCGCGCCGCCCAGCGCGAGGCCGACGCCGCGCGCGAGCGCCACGCCACGACCGAGCGCGAGGTCAATCGTCATTCGGCGCGGAAATCGGCGCTATTCGAAGCCTATAGCCGCCTCACGATCGACCGCACCGAGGTCGAGGGCGCCCACCAGAACGCGAGCGCGGCGCTCGCCGAGCTTCCGCCCGGTCTCGAGACCGAAACCAGGCTCGCTGCCGTTCGCGGCGAAATCGAAGGCCACCGCCGTGTTGCCGCGCAAGTGCGGGCCGAGGGGCAGGCGCTCGCGCGCGAGGCCGAATTGGCTGACCGGCGCGTGCAGGCGATCACCGCCGAGCGCAACGATTGGCAAAGCCGCAAGGCCAGCGCGGCCTCGCAGATCACAACCGTCGAAGCCCGCATCACCGAGGTCACGGCCGAGCGTGCCGAACTCGAAAATGCACCGGCAGTGTTTGCGGAGAAGCGCAGCGCGCTGATCGGCGAGATCCAATTTGCCGAGAACGATCGTCGCGTCGCCGCCGATGCGCTCGCGGCCGCCGAGACCGCGATGGCGGAAACCGACCGCGCCGCCAAGGCTTCGCTGGAAGCGCTGTCGAGCGCGCGCGAGGCGACCGCCCGCGCCGAGGAGCGCATGGACGGCGCGAGGCGAAGGCTTGCCGACGTCGAGCGCGAAATCCACGATATGTTGGAAATCGAACCGCAGGGCGTCGCGGCGCTCGCCGAAATCGAGCCGGGTGTGGAGCTGCCGCCGGTGGCCGAGATCGAGGAAAATCTCGAGAAGCTGCGCCGCGACCGCGAGCGGTTGGGCGCGGTGAACCTGCGCGCTGAGGAAGAGCTGCGCGAGGTTGAAGCCCAGCACACGAACCTCACCACCGAGCGCGACGACCTCGTCGAAGCCATCAAGCGGCTGCGCCAGGGCATCCAGAGTCTCAACCGCGAGGCGCGCGAGCGGCTACTCACCTCGTTCGAGATAGTCAACAACCACTTCAAGCGGCTGTTCGTCGAGTTGTTCGGCGGCGGCGAGGCCGCGCTGCATCTGATCGAGAGCGACGATCCGCTGGAGGCGGAACTCGAGATCATCGCCAAGCCGCCCGGCAAGAAACCGCAGACGCTGTCGCTGCTTTCGGGCGGCGAGCAGGCGCTCACCGCGCTGGCGCTGATCTTTGCGGTATTCCTCACCAACCCGTCGCCGATCTGCGTGCTCGACGAGGTCGACGCGCCGCTCGACGACCACAATGTCGAGCGCTTCTGTAACCTGTTGCACGAGATGACCGCCTCGACCGAAACGCGCTTCATCATCATCACCCACAATCCGATCACGATGGCGCGGATGAACCGGCTGTTCGGCGTCACCATGGCCGAGCGCGGCGTGTCGCAACTGGTTTCGGTCGCGCTGGAAGAGGCGGTGAAGATTCTCGACCAGAACGTGGCGTGAGGTTACGCGCCCCTCGCCACAATTGCCGACGTCGTCATCCGCGAAAGCCGATGATCCAGTACGCCGCGCCGTCTATAAAACTCTCGACCGCCTCGCAGTACTGGATGCCCCGCTGTCGCGGGGCATGACGAGTGATCGATGACGTCGCCTGATCTCCCGGCCGAACTAAAAGCCGCGCTGAACCAAAAGCTCCAGGGCCTGTCCCGCAACGACACGGCGCCGCGCGCCGCGCTGATCTCAAAAACCTACCGCGACGGCGGCGGCTCCGGCGCGATCGGAAGCGAAGCCGATGCGCTCGCTTATGCGCTGGCGCGGATGCCTGCGACCTATGCCGCCGTTGTCGCGAGCCTCAACGCGCTCTGTGAGATCGCACCCGATTTCGCCCCGCAGAGCCTGCTCGATGTCGGCGCGGGTCCGGGCACGGCGAGCTGGGCCGCGGCCGAGACGTTTTCGCCGCTGCAAAGCTTTGCGCTGCTTGATGCTAATGATGCCTTGCGCGCGCTGGCGCTTGATCTCGCCAAAGAGAGCACGCGGCTCGGCGATCTGAAATACCGAAAAGGCGAGGCGCTTGCCGCACTGGCCGATGCCGAAGCCGCCGACCTCGTCATTGCGAGCTACATGATCGGCGAGCTCGATGACGCGCAGCGACCAAAGCTGGCCGAACGACTATGGAGCAAGACTCGCGGCACGCTGCTCGTCGTCGAGCCCGGCACGCCCACGGGCTATGCGCGCATCATCGCGCTGCGGCAGCAACTGATCGCCTCAGGCGCGCATGCCGCAGCACCCTGCCCGCACGACGGTCCATGTCCGCTCATCGCACCGGACTGGTGTCACTTCACCCAGCGCCTGGCGCGCTCGCGCGCGCACAAGCAGGTCAAGGGCGTCGAGCTTCCCTTCGAGGACGAGAAATTTTCCTATATCGCGTTGACGCGAACGCCGGTCGCGCTTCGCCGCTCGCGCGTGCTGGCGCAGCCTCACCTCGGCAAAGCCGAAGTGACGGCAAAGCTCTGCACGCCTGACGGTCTCAGAAACGAAAAAGTGCCGCACCGCGACAAAACGGCCTATGCGCGCACCCGGCGTTGGCGCTGGGGCGATGCGGTAGTGGATAAAGGTTAACCCATTCCAACACTTAACCATTGAACTTCCGCGCCTTGCGGCCGACCAAGCAGATACCCACCTCGGGGCGGCTGCTGCACGCCTTCAATTCCGTTAAGCTGCCAGCATTCGTTTGTCCCATCAGGAGTTTCAGGCCATGTCGACCGGCTGGATCGTTCTCGGCATCATCGTCATTCTCGTCCTCTTTGCCTTCGGCGCCTATAATCGCCTGGTCGCGCTCAGCCAGCGCGTCAACCAGTCCTTTGCCGACATCGACGTGCAGCTCAAGCAGCGCCACGATTTGATTCCGAATCTGGTCGAGACCGTGAAGGGCTACGCCGCGCATGAGCGTGGCACGCTCGACGACGTGATCAAGGCCCGCAACTCCGCGATGTCGGCGCAGGGACCCGCGCAGGTCTCAGCCGCGGAAAATCAGCTCAGCGGCGCGCTCGGCCGGCTGATCGCGCTCTCGGAAGCCTATCCGGACCTCAAGGCCAACGTCAATTTCCAGCAGCTCGCGAGCGAACTGTCGGACCTCGAAAACAAGATCGCGGCAAGCCGCCGTTTCTTCAACAACGCGGTCCAAGAATACAACACCGGCATCCAGCAGATGCCGGCCGCGCTGTTCGCCGGCATGTTCGGCTTCACGCGCAAGGATTTCTTCGATCTCGGCACGAGCCGCGCCGAGGTCGAGGCGGCGCCGGCGGTGAAGTTCTGACTACTTTGATCGACATGCGCCACTTTTCTCCTCCGTCATTCCGGGGCGTCGCAAAGCGACGAAGCCGCAATCTCGCCTCGCCCACCAATCTCGAGATTCCGGGTTCGATGCGCAGCATCGCCCCGGAATGACGGTGGCTAGCGGAAGCACCCCATGGCCGCTTACGGTCTTTACACCCACATCGCATCGAACAAGTTTCGTTCGATGCTGCTACTCGCCGAGCTGTTCGTGCTCGTCTATGTGGTCGTCTATGCCGGCGCGCTGATCATCGAGGTGCTCAACTATGGCGGCGCGCCGGCCGACTACTACCTGATGGTGGCGCTGACCGACGTGATCCGCACGCTGCCCTATTCGACGGGAGCAGCGGCCCTATGGATCGTGATCGCCTATTTCTTCCACCAGTCGATCATCGACGCCGTCACCGGCGGGCAGGACGTGACGCGGCAGGAGCAGCCGCGGCTTTATAATCTCTTGGAGAATCTCTGCATCTCGCGCGGCATTCCGATGCCGAAGCTGAAGATCGTCGACAGCGACGCGCTGAACGCCTACGCGACCGGGCTCAACCAGAGGCAATATGCCGTCACCGTCACCACGGGTCTCTTAAATTCGCTCAACGACCAAGAGATCGAGGCGGTGCTCGGCCACGAGCTCACCCACATCCGCAACGGCGACGTGCAGATGATGGTGATCGCGGTCATTATCGCCGGTGTCGTCGGCTTCTTCGCCGAATTGTTGTTCCGGAGCTTCTTCAACTTCGGTTACGGCTGGGGCGGAGGCGGTTACGGCGGCGGATCGTCGTGGTCGACTTCATCGTCGTCCTCGTCAAAATCCTCTTCCTCCGATAGCGGCGGCGGCGACCGGAAGAGCTCGGGCGGCGGTGCGATCCTCATCATCATCCTGGCGGTTGTGCTGATTGCGCTCGCCTGGGCCTTGTCGCAACTGGTACGGCTCGCGCTATCGCGCTCGCGCGAACTGCTGGCCGATGCCGGATCGGTGGAACTGACGAAAAATCCCGACGCCATGATCTCGGCGCTGCGCAAGATCGAGGGTCGCGGCGAACTTCCCGGCGCGACCTCGGCGGTGATGGAACTATGCCTCGACAATCCGCGTGAGGGCTTTTCCGACCTGTTCGCGACGCACCCGTCGGTGGAAGCGCGGGTGCAGGCGCTGGTTAAATATGCCGGCGGGCACTACGTCGGCCCGCTGGCGTTGCCCATGCATCCGTCGGGAGAGCCGGAGGACCAGTCGAATCAGCCGGAGGGCAGCCAAGCGCCACCACCGGCCGGCCCGGTGTCAGGTCCTTGGGGCAGTGCCGCCGATCCTGCCAGCGCCTCCTCGCAAAGCGTGCCGGAAGGGCCCTGGGGAAATCATCCCCCGGGGCCCTGGGGCCGCAACTAGAGCATGCTCTGAACCCCGTAGATCAACGGTAGCGCAAAGTGGACGCCAGTCTCCCGAAAACAGAAGCTTTCGGAGCCCTTCGCCCTCGGGTTGACGAATTCGTTGCGGACAGAGGAAACCGTCTTTTAATGAATTGAATTATCCCTTTTTTCTGCCATGTTCCCCACCAAAGCAGATATGGGGATTTGCCAACCGCCCTTGTCGGTCGGGGGCGCGGTTGAAGGGATAGACATGGCTAAACCGGCAGTGATTGTGGTGGGCGCGGACAAGGGCGGGGTCGGCAAGACCACGGTCTCGCGCACCTTGCTCGATTATTTCAGCGCCAACAACGTACCGACCCGCGCTTTCGATACCGAGTCCCCGCGCGGCACGCTGAAACGCTTTCATCCTGACGTCACCGAGATCGTCGACATGACGGCGACGCCGGATCAGATGAAGATTTTCGATACGCTCAACACGGTAAGCCCGTCAGTCACGGTGATCGACGTCCGCGCCGGCCTGATGTCGCCGACGCTGGCGGCATTGCGCGACATCGGCTTTCTCGACGCCGCCAGGTCCGGCCAGATCACGTTTGCCGTCTTCCATATCCTGGGATCTTCGATCGCGTCGCTGGACGAGATCGCGGAGACCGCGAATTTCATGATCGGTGCGAAATACTTCCTGGTGAAGAACTTCATCAACAATACGAGCTTTTTCGAGTGGGACCAGGCGACCTACAACTCCTATTTCCATCGCATCAAGGATGCCACCGAACTCACGATCCCGAAGCTCAACGAAATGGCGTTTGAGCAGGTCGAGGTCTCTTCCGTCCCGTTCCTCAAATTTGTCGCCAACAAGGGCATCCACGACGACGCCGCGAACTATTCGTTCGTGCTGCGCGGCTATGTCCGCCATTGGCTGGCCAATGTCTGGAGCGAGTTCGACCGGATCAAGCTCACCGACATCGTCGGCTCGGCCAATGCTGGCGCGCGTAGCGGCGAAAAATAATTGCTTGCGCCGATATGATCGGGCTGGATTAGGCCTTGTTTTAAGCCTGATATAGCCTGCTATGCCCGCCACCCCCATCTACATCATTTGCTCGCCCCGTCCGCAGGTCGGCAAGACACTAGCCGCCCGGCTGTTGAGCGAATTCCTGCTGTTGAAGGATGGCAACGTCGTTGCGTTCGACATCAACCTGAAAGAGCCGACGCTGCTCGACTATCTGCCCGAGATCACCGAGACCGCCGACGTCATCGACACCCGCGGCAAGATGCTGCTGATGGACCGCATCATCGTCGATGACGGTATCGCCAAGGTCATCGACCTCGGCTTTCACGCCTTCGACGAATTCTTCACGATGTCGGAGGAAATCGGTTTTCTGAAGGAGGCCGCGCGGCGAAACGTTGCCCCGATCATCCTGTTCGCCGCCGATTACGACCGCGTCTCGACGCGCGGGCACGAGATGCTGCGGCATCAGATTCCGCGGAAGAGCCTGATCATCATCGACAATGAATATGTGGTGCGCGGCGAACTGCCCGACGCTTTCGTGCAGGGCCGCGTGCTGCCCATCCCGGCGCTGCCGAGGTTTCTGAAGACCTATATCGACCGGCTGAACTTCTCGTTCACCGACTATCTGCGCCAGGAGAGTGATTCATCGACCGAGCTGCATCAATGGATCCGTCAGAACTATTTCGCCTTCCGCGAGATCGAGCTGAATTTGATCCTGCAGCGGTCGTAACGCGCAAATAGAATTAGCCGTCGTCCCGGCCAAGCGAGCTCTTGCGAGCGCGAGCCGGGACCTATAACCACCGATGCCCATTTTGGGCAAAGCTGGGGCGGCTGTCTTTCTTAGTAACGAAACCCGGTGGTTATGGGGTCCTGGCGTTCGCCAGGACGACGAGAGAGAGTTTCGTGGACAAACCTCAATGCCCCTCGAACGCCATCAGCGTGCGTACCGGCACGTCCATGGCCCGCAGTTTCGCGGCACCGCCCAGGTCCGGCAGGTCGATGATGAAGCAGGCCGCGACCACATTGGCGCCGATCTGGCGCAACAGTTTTACCGCGCCTTCCGCGGTACCGCCGGTCGCGATCAGATCGTCGACCAGGATCACGCGCTCGCCGGGATGAACGGCGTCGGCGTGCATCTCCATCTCGTCGATGCCGTATTCCAGCGAATAGGCGATGCGCACGGTGGTATGCGGCAGCTTGCCCTTCTTGCGGATCGGCACGAAGCCGGCGGAGACCTGGTGCGCCACCGCGCCGCCGAGGATGAAGCCGCGGGCCTCGATGCCGGCGACCTTGTCGATCTTGTTGCCGGCCCAGGGATGCACTAGTTCGTCGACCGCGCGGCGGAAGGCCCGCGCGTCCGCGAGCAAGGTTGTGATGTCGCGGAACAGGATACCCGGCTTCGGGTAGTCCGGAATGGTGCGGATGCTGGCTTTCAAATCGAGATCAAAAGTCATCGGTGTCTCTTTCAATTGTCATTCCGAGGCGATGCGACGCATCGCACCCGGAATCTCGAGATTCCGGATCTGGTGCTAGCGCACCATCCCGGAATGACGAGCGTGAAACTGTGCATTCAACTTATCCTACACCCAGCCGGAATGCATTCTCGACGATACGCAGGCCCACCTCGCCGCCGAGCGACATCAGCAATTCCGGGTGAAACTGTACCCCGCCGACCGGCAAGCTCTTGTGCTCGATCGCCATCGCCACGCCATCCTCGGTGCTCGCGGTAACAAGCAGCACCTCGGGCATGCTGTCGCGCTCGACATAGAGCGAATGATAGCGGCCGATCACGATCTCATTGGGCAGGCTCTGCATCAGCCGTCCGCCCCTCACCCGCACGCGCGAGGGCCTGCCATGCGCGGGCTGGCCGAGCTGGCGGAGTTCGCCGCCGAAATATTCGCCGATCGCCTGTACCCCGAGGCAGACGCCGAAGATCGGCATTTTTTTCTCGAGCGCCGCGGCAATCGTCGAGGCGATCTTGAAATCCTCAGGCCGCCCCGGACCGGGCGACAGCACCAACAGGTCCCACTTCTTCTGCTTCAGCATGTCGAGCGCATGCACATAGCGGACCACGGTGACGCTGGCGCCGACCTGCCGGAAATAATCCGCCAGCATATGCACGAAACTGTCGTCATGGTCGATCAGAAGCACCTGCTTGCCGCTGCCGGTGGCATCGGGCGCAAAGGTCGACAGCGGTTTTGGCGGGTCGCCGCGCAGCGCCTGGAACAACGCCGCCGCCTTGACCTGGCATTCGCGGTCCTCGGCCGCCGGATCGGAATCAAACAGGCAGGTGGCACCGACTCGCACCTCAGCCAAGCCGTCCTTCATGCGGATGGTGCGGATCGTGAGCCCCGTATTGATGCTGCCGTCGAAATTGACGCAGCCGATCGCGCCGGCATACCAGCGGCGCGGCGAGCGCTCATGGTCCTCGACGAACTGCATCGCCCATAATTTCGGCGCGCCGGTCACCGTCACCGCCCAGGCGTGGGTGAGAAAGGCATCGAGCGAGTCGAAGCCCGGCCGCAGCATGCCCTCGACGTGGTCGACGGTGTGAAACAGCTTTGAATAGGTCTCGATCTGCCGCCGCGCCAAAACCTTGATGGTGCCGGGCACGCAAACCCGCGCCTTGTCGTTGCGGTCGACGTCGGTGCACATGTTCAGCTCGAACTCGTCCTTCTCCGAGTTCAGGAGCTGGCGGATCTGCTCGGCGTCGCCGATCGCGTCGACGCCGCGCGCGATCGTGCCGGAGATCGGACAGGTCTCGACCCGCCTGCCGTCGGAGCGCACGAACATTTCCGGCGAGGCCGACACCAGAAACTCGCCGTCGCCGAGATTCATCAGCGCGCCGTAAGGCGAGGGATTGATGCGGCACAGCCGTTGGAAGACCTCTGCAGGGCTTCGTTCGCAGGGCTCGGCGAATAGTTGCCCGGGCACGGCCTCGAACAGGTCGCCGCGGGCAAAGGCGGCGCGCGCGGTCTCGACGGTGGCTTGATATTCGCCGGGCGCGTGATCGGCAAACCCCTGCCGCGGCGTCTTGGCATAGACGCTTTCCGCGGTCTCGCGCGGCAGGCCTTCGGTGGACTTGCCCTTCCACGCAAAATCGTAGCTCAGCACCACGCCGCGACCGGTGGCGCGGTCATAGGCGAGCAGCCGATCCGGAACATAGAGCACGATATCGCGCTGGTCGGCCTCGCGCTTTTTCTTCTGCACGAGGTCTTCGATCTGGAACACGAGATCGTAGGCGAACGCCCCGAACAGACCGAGCAGGGGATCGTCGTTGCCGGCGAAAGTTGCGACGAGGTCGCGCACCAGCGACATCAGGCTGGCGCGGCGGGTGCGCTGGTCTTCTTCGATCGGTGCTGCGCCGCGCAGGATGTGTCCTGCAAGGCGGGATGCGGTTTTCTCGGTCATCACAACGCAGGGCTCGCGCAGCGCCTCGGCGAGGAAGGCGATCAGCACCTCGCCGCGCGGGTTAAGCGCAGAAAGCGAGAAATTGACGCCGGACGTTTCCAGCACCAGCGGCGGATCGGCAAAGCCAAGATCAAAACTGTCGTAGCGGCCCGGTACCGTGGTTCCCGAGGACAGCACCACGCCGCGGCGGCGGTCGAGCAAGTCGATCAGCTCGTCGAGCCTCCTGGCGCCGCCAGTGAATTGCTCCACCACCCGCGTCACCGCAAGGCCGCCACGGGTGCGGTATTCGCTACGCTCTGGCAGGGAGAAGACAGTCCTGTTCATTGTGTTCCTCTTACGAAACTTGCCGAGGGAACGCCACACAGGACAAACGGAAGGCCGCCGCACTGCAATGGCGGCCACTGACGATGTGAATTGACGAAAATCACCGGCCACCTTTTAGAAGGTGGGCCACCAGAGACGGGCTGGGCGGACGACGGTGCGCATGGTCGGGGTAAACACCATGGCGGAGGGACGGCGTCAAGGGCAGCTTCGGCGCTCGGGTAGGCCCCTCCCCCATCCCCAACTAGCTAGGCCGCTCGCCTAAAGCGCAAAATATGCGTAAGTTTCAGGCAAGCCCGGCTGAAGCAATGACCGGGTTCCCGTTAACGAAGGAGGCGCACCATGCTGCAGGCTCTTGGCTATGCGGGTTTCGGCTCGGGCAATCTCGACGATTGGCGGCGATTCGGCACCCATTTGGTGGGGTTTCAGGCGGTCGAGCGCGGCCCACAGATGCTCGCTTTCCGCATGGACGACCGCAAGCAGCGCGTCGTCATCGACCGCGCGATGGGCGACGGCGCGCGCTTCTTCGGCTGGGAGGTGGCCGACGCCGCGGCGCTGGACACGCTTGCGGCGAGGCTGGAGGGGGCGCACGTCTCGGTCACCGCCGAGCCGCAGACGCTTGCCGACGCACGGCGCGTTCGCGCGTTGATCTCGTTCCGTGATCCCGCGGGCAATCGGCTGGAAGCGTTTTACGGCGCGGAAGTCGACGATACCCCGTTTTGTCCCGGCCGTTCGATTTCGGGCTTCCGCACTGGCCCGCTCGGCCTCGGCCATGTCGTGCTGACGGTTGAGAACATCGACCCCATGATGGCGTTCTATGTCGACGTGCTCGGCTTCGGCCTTTCCGACTACATGCAAAAGCCGTTTCGTGCCTATTTCTTCCACGTCAACGCCCGCCATCACAGCCTCGCTTTGATCGAGAGCGGCAGATCCGGCATGCATCACCTGATGGTCGAACAGTTCTCGCTCGATGATGTCGGCCAGTCCTACGATATCGCGCTGAGCGAGCCCGAGCGCGTCAGTGTCACGCTCGGCCGTCACACCAACGATCTCATGACCTCGTTCTATTGCAAGTCGCCATCCTCATTCATGATCGAATGCGGCTGGGGCGGCCGCGAGATCGATCCGAAGACCTGGCAACCGGTCGAAATGCATGACGGCCCGAGCCTGTGGGGACACGAACGCGTCTGGCTGCCGCCAGGGGATCGCGAAGTGGCACGCGAGATGCGGATGCGTGCCGCCGAATTAGGCCTGCGCGCGCCGGTGCAGGTCATGGAAGGGAATTACAAGCTGATGTCGGGCACGTGCGCGTGGTGGGATGGGGTGCGACAAACAACCCAGCTCTGACAGGCCTATATCTCGCCTTCCTTCGGTACACCGCGGCGTCCATTCCGGACATGGATGATGACTATCTCGTCCGCGCCTACCCGATGATAGACAAGATAGGGTAGCGGGCGGTAGGAAACACGCGAACGCCGGGAATATCGGTCTCACGGCCGAGCGCTGGATGTTGCGCGAGCCGACCGCTCGTCACGAATCCGCCGAACGACAGAGGTCGCAGCCGCCTTATTGTGCTGTGCAATGTATTCGTGGATTTGGGCAATGTCGGCACGGGCACGCGGGGTGAACCGCAGCTTCATAGACCGCACTTTTTCCAAAGTGCGGCCATTTCGTCATCACTTACGAACTCGCCGCGTTCGGCGTGTTCGAGGCCTTCAAGGACAGCGGCGCGGTGCTCCTCCGGTACGCTGAACGGATCGCTACCGGCGGCAGCGATCTGTTCCAATACCTCCGCGACATAGGCCTGCCGCTCTTCCGGCAGTTTCAGCACCTTCTCGATGGCGTCTTCCAGGACCTTCATCATCGGCGCGTCGTATCACAAATTTGCGGTAGAGCGCGAGCTGCGGCGACAAGCTCACCCCAGATGCTTCCCGAAAAACTCCGTCGCGCGGCCCCAGGCGAGCTCGGCGGCGTGGCGGTCGTGCACCGACATGCGCTGCTCGTTGACGAAAGCGTGCTCGGCGTCATAGCGGTAAAGCTCCAGCGACTTGCCGGCGGCCTTCATTGCCTTCTCGAAGTTATCGACCAGCTCAGGCGTGCACCAGTCGTCCTTGTTGGCGAAATGCGCCTGCAGCGGAATCTTAATGTCAGCGGGCTTTGCCGCCTGCTCCGGCGGAATGCCGTAGAACACCACGCCGGCGGCGAGCTCCGGAATTTTGGCGGCACCGATGATGGTCACGGCGCCGCCGAGGCAGAAGCCGGTCAGGCCCACCTTGGCGCCGTTCCTTGCTAGATACTGCGCCGCCCCGCGCACGGTCTGCGTGGTGGCATCGATGAAATCCAGCGAGTTCATTTCCTTACCCGCCGCATCGGTGTCGTGATAGGGCACGACCTTGCCCTTGTAGAGGTCGGGCGCCAGCGCATCGAAGCCGGCCACCGCGAAGCGGTCGCATAGGCCTTTGATCTGATCCGAAAGCCCCCACCATTCCTGGATCACCACCACACCCGGCGCGTTGCCGCGCGCGGCGTTGGCGAGATAGCCGGAAGCCTCCTTGCCGTCCGGACGCTTGAACGTAATGCTGGTGCCCATGGGTTCCTCCGAGGATTTTTTGTGGGGGCTACGGTTGGCGGCTATTTTGTCTGCTGCAGGGCCGAGAAGCAATCATGCTCCGTCATTCCGGGATGGTCCGAAGGACCAGACCGGGACTCTCGAGATTCTCCGATGTGCAATTGCACATCGTAGTTCGATACTGTCGCATCGCGCCGGAATGACGGCCAACAAAAAAGCCCCCGCAGGGGCTTTTCGCAATTCACATCAACTTTAACAAAACTCAGTGCGCGTCGGCCCACACCTTCTTCTTGGTGAAATACATCAGGCCGGCGAAGATGATCAGGAAAACGAAGACCTTTAACCCCAGCGCCTTGCGCTCCTCCATATGGGGCTCGGCCGCCCACATCAGGAACGTGGTGACGTCCTTGGCATACTGCGCCACGGTTGCCGGCGAGCCGTCGTCAAAGGTGACCTGACCGTCGGAGAGCGGCGGCGGCATCTTGATGGTGTGGCCGGGGAAATACTTGTTGTAGTAGGAACCGTTGGGGATCGTCACGCCAGCCGGGGGCTTGTCCTCAAAACCCTGCAGGATCGCGTCGACATAGTTCGGGCCCTGCTCCTGGAACTGGGTGAAGAAGTCGAAGATGAACCAGGGAAAGCCGCGCTCATAGGAGCGTGCCTTGGTGATCAGCGACAGATCCGGAGGCAGACCGCCGCCATTGACTGCACGCGCCGCCTGCTCGTTGGGAAACGGCGCCGGAAAATAGTCGGCCGGCCGGCCGGGCCGCTCGAACATCTCGCCCTGGTCGTTCGGGCCATCCTTGATCTTGTATTCGGCCGCCAACCCCGCCACCTGGGCTGCCGAATAGCCGGGGCCGCCGGGGTCGGCGAGATTGCGGAACGCGATATAATCCAGGCTGTGGCAGTTGGCGCAGACTTCCTTGTAGACCTTTAGTCCCCGCTGCAGCGCGCCGCGGTCGTAGGTGCCGACCGGCCCCGCGAAGGACCATTTCAGCGACGGCGGGGTCGTGTCCTCTTCCGCGCGGGCGTTTTGCGTGGTGCCGGCGAGCAGCCCGCCCGCGACCACAAGCGCAATCACGGTGGAGACCATCGGCTGCATCTTGCTGCCGGACTTCGTCAGCACGTCATCGGCGATCGAGTTCGGCAGCGGCCGCGGCTTCTCAATCCGGCTGAGCAGCGGCAGCACGATCAGGAAATAGGCGAAGTAGCAGGCAGTCAGGACGCGGCCTGCGATGACGTAGATGCCTTCCGGCGGTTGCGCCCCGAGATAGCCGAGCAGAATGCCGACGATGACGAAGATCCAGAAGAACTGCTTGGCCAGCGGGCGGTATTTGCAGGACCTGGTTTTCGCAGTGTCGAGCCAGGGCAGGAACACCAGGATGATGATCGAGGAGAACATCACGATGACGCCGGCGAGCTTGTTCGGAATAGAGCGAAGCATCGCGTAGAACGGCAGGTAATACCATTCCGGCACGATGTGCTGCGGCGTCACGCCTGGATTGGCGGGGATGTAGTTGTCGGCGTCGCCGAGATAGTTCGGCATGTAGAAGATGAACCAGGCGAAGAAGATCAGGAAGCAGGAGACGCCGAACAGATCCTTGATCGTCGCGTAAGGCGTGAACCGCACGGTGTCCTTTTCGGTCTTCGCTTCGACACCGGCCGGGTTGTTCTGGCCCGCGACATGCAGCGCCCAGACGTGCAGCACCACGACGCCCGCGATCACGAACGGCAACAGATAGTGCAGCGAGAAGAAGCGGTTCAATGTCGGATTGCCAACGGAATAGCCGCCCCAGAGCAATGTCACGATGCTCTTGCCGATATAGGGAATCGCCGAGAACAGGTTGGTGATGACGGTGGCGCCCCAGAAGCTCATCTGGCCCCACGGCAGCACATAGCCCATGAAACCGGTCGCCATCATCAACAGATAGATGATGACACCGAGAATCCAGAGCACCTCACGCGGCTCCTTGTACGACCCGTAATAAAGGCCGCGGAACATGTGGATGTAGACGGCGAAGAAGAACATCGAGGCGCCGGCCGCGTGCATGTTGCGCAACAGCCAGCCGTAATTGACGTCACGCACGATGCTTTCGACCGAGCGGAAGGCCATGGTGGCTTCCGGCGTGTAGTGCATCGCCAGGATGACGCCGGTCAGGATCTGCATGCCGAGCATGAATGACAGGATGGCCCCGAAGGTCCACCAGTAGTTCAGGTTGCGCGGCGTCGGATAGGCCACGAACGAGGAGTGCATGAGACCCAAGAGCGGCAGTCGCCGCTCGAACCATTGCAGGGCTGGATGGTTCGGCTTGTAGTCGGATGGTCCGCTCATGATGCGATCCTGAGGAAATAAGGCGAGGCGAAGGGCTCAAAGTCTCGAACGAGGTCCGAGACTTCAGCCGATCTGGACTTTGGTATCGGAAACGAACTGGTAGGGCGGCACCTCCAGATTTGCGGGCGCTGGCCCCTGGCGGATACGGCCCGAGGAGTCGTACTGCGATCCATGGCAGGGGCAGAAGAAGCCGTCGTAATTGCCCTCATGGGCAATCGGGATACAGCCGAGGTGGGTGCAGATGCCGATCACGACCAGCCACTGGTCGTGGCCATCCTTGACCCGGGACTGGTCGGTCGCGGGATCCGGCAGGCTCGCGACCGGAACGCCGCGGGCCTCCTCGATCTGTTTCTTGGTGCGGTTCATGATGTAGATCGGTTTGCCACGCCAGAACACCTTGATGTCCTGTCCCTCGGCGATCGGCGCCAGATCGACTTCGATCGGCGCGCCGGCCGCAATCGTCGAGGCGTCCGGATTCATCTGCGAGACGAAGGGCCATAGGGTGGCCAGTCCGCCGACCGTTGCGGCCGCTCCAGTTGCAACAAAGAGGAAATCACGGCGTGTCGAATGCTCCGCCGAAGACGCTGTCGTCACAATTCCAAACCCTTTCTTTAACTGCAGCCGGTGGAACCGCCCCGGAGACGCCCAAACGTGACCGGAAGAGGCTGCCGGCGCCCGCGTCCCCCGCGGCGGCAGGAAGACCGCCTTTCCCGGCCCCACCGGTGAAAGGAACAGTCCAGAATCGTTCTATTGGCACCCTTGCCGAAAGAGCGCAAGCCCGGTATCGGCCGACAAGCGTGCAATGCACTCATTCCGTACTAGACACTGATTTATGGTTCGATTTTTCTTGGATTCCCGTCGGGGCACCACCGGATGCAGATCGCGCTGTTTCAACCCGACATTCCCCCCAACGCCGGCACCATCCTGCGCCTCTGCGCCTGCCTGGACGTGGCTGCCCATATCATCGAGCCGGCGGGATTTCCGGTATCCGACCGCAACTTCCGCCGGGCCGGAATGGACTATCTCGACCAGGTTGCCTTGATGCGTCACAATTCCTGGACGAAATTCGAAGAATGGCGCAAGGAAGCAGGTTACCGGCTCCTCCTGTTCACCACCAAGGGCGCCACGCCCTATCTTGATTTTCGCTATCATGCGTCGGACATCCTGTTGTTCGGGCGCGAAACCGCTGGCGTGCCGGAAGCCGTCGCCGACGCCGCCGACGCGCGGCTGAAGATCCCGATCAAGCCGACGCTGCGCTCGCTCAACGTTGCGATGGCCGCGGCGCTTGCGGTGGGAGAGGCGCTGCGCCAGACCGGTTCCAGGATTGAGGAAGCAGCGCGGTGAGTTATGCGATCAAGGAGATCTTTCTGACCTTGCAGGGCGAAGGCGCGCATGCCGGCCGCGCGGCGGTGTTTTGTCGATTCTCGGGCTGCAACCTCTGGACCGGCCGGGAGCAGGACCGCATCACCGCGACATGCCGGTTTTGTGACACCGATTTTGTCGGGACCGATGGAACATTGGGCGGCCGCTACGCCGCGGCCGGGCATCTTGCCGATACCATCGCCGCGCAATGGACCGGGACGGCCGATAACCGCTACACGGTATTGACCGGCGGCGAGCCGTTGCTGCAGGTGGATGCGGCGCTGGTGGAAGCGCTGCACGCGCGGGACTTCGAGGTCGGCGTCGAAACCAACGGCTCCATCGACCCGCCCGCCGGCATGGACTGGATTTGCGTCAGCCCAAAAGCCGGCGCGGAACTCGTGATCAAGCGCGGCCATGAACTCAAGCTGGTCTACCCGCAGGCGGGCGCGGTCCCGGAGGCCTTTGCCGATCTCGCCTTCGAGCGCTTCTCGCTGCAGCCGATGGACGGGCCGGACGTCATCGAAAACACCGCACGTGCGGTCGACTATTGTCTGCGCCATCCAAAATGGCGGCTGAGCCTGCAGACGCACAAGGCTCTTGGTATCAGGTAGAAAGCCGTTCAGGATGTGGGAATTGACGAAATCGTTCCGGTTTGAGGCGGCCCATGCGCTGCCCGGAACGACGCTGGGCGCGGCCAGCGAGGAGATACACGGCCATTCGTTTCGCGCGGAGGTGACGGTGCGCGGTACGCCCGATCCCGCGACCGGCATGGTGCTGGACCTCGGCCTGCTGCAGCGTCGGATGTCGGAAGTGCAGAAAATGCTCGACCACAAGCTGCTCAACAAGGTCGAGGCGCTGGGACCGCCGACGCTGGAAAATATCTCGCGCTTCATCTGGGACCGCCTTCAGCATGAAGGCCGAATCATGCGGGTGAGCGTCCATCGCGACAGTTGCGACGAAAGCTGTACCTACTACGGACGAAAGGACTAGGTGTCTCAAATGGACATGTCCGTGATCGAAGGCCGCAAAGCTCGCGCCAAGGCCTGGTTCGAAACCCTGCGCGACGACGTCTGCGCAGCCTTCGAGCGGCTCGAGGACGACGCCCCGGCCGCGCTTTATCCGGGCCCGGCGGGGCGGTTTGTTCGCACGCCCTGGCTGCGCACCGACCATACGGGCGCCCCGGGCGGCGGCGGCGTGAAGTCGATGATGCACGGGCGGCTGTTCGAGAAGGTCGGGGTGCATACGGTCGCGGTCCACGGCGAATTTGCACCGGAGTTTCGCGCTCAAATCCTTGGGGCGTCGGAAGATCCGCACTTCTGGAGCTCGGGCATTTCGCTGATCGCGCATATGCGCAATCCTCACGTTCCTGCCGTGCATATGAACACCCGTTTCATGGTCACGACCAAGACCTGGTTCGGGGGCGGCTCGGACCTGACGCCGGTGCTCAACCGGCGGCGGACCCAGGAAGATCCTGATACAATTGCCTTTCACGCCGCCATGCGGTCCGCCTGTGACGCACACGCGACAATTGCACCTTACGAAAAATACAAGAAATGGTGCGACGACTATTTCTACCTGCCACATCGCAAGGAACCGCGCGGCATCGGCGGTATTTTCTACGATCACCACAATTCCGGCGATTGGGACGCCGATTTCGCCTTCACCCAGGACGTCGGCCGCGCTTTGCAAAGGATTTATCCGCAATTGGTGCGCGCGAATTTCGACACCGCATGGACCGCTGATGACCGCGAGGAACAACTGATCCGGCGCGGCCGCTACGTCGAATTCAACCTGCTGCACGATCGCGGCACGCTATTCGGTCTCAAGACCGGCGGCAACATCGACACGATCCTGTCGTCGCTGCCGCCCGAGGTGAAATGGCCGTGAGAGGCGCACATGCCGGGCGCAAGCATGCGCCGCCACCGCGGCGCCACTGCCCGAAAAGAATATTCTGACCGGACATGGAGCGGACACAGAGAGACGCCATCGTCTCCACGCGAAGTGCCCGTGATCGGCCTGTCACGACAGGCCGATAGCCTGCAAATCGCGTCAATTTAATGTGGGGAAAGAAATTATGGACCTGAAACCAGGGGATGTTGTCATTCTGAAATCGGGAGGTCTTCCGATGACGGTAGCGGAAATCAAGGGCGACGCGATCGTGTGCGCGTGGATGGGCGGAGAAGGCGACCTGTTTCGTGAAACGCTTCCATTAGCCGTGCTTGAAGCTGTCGATGCCGAGGATCCGGACGAAGAAGACGACGAGGAAGAAGACGAGGATGAGGAAGAAGAAGAGGACGACTAGGACGAGGAAGAGCGGCCCAAGAGAATAAGAGCGAAGAAAAGCAAGGCCAACGAGAAGAGCCAAAGAGAAGGGCCGAAGAAAAGCTAAAGAAAACGCGCCAGTCCTTCGCCTGCGATGCCGCCGAAACTTCGGTGCCAGCGGCATCGCTTCTGCATTCGAGAGAAAGTTTTTGTACAATCTTCCTACAGGGTGACTGTCCCAATCGCCGGAAGTGAAATGACCGTGAGATCATGACGCAACTCCCGCGCGCCATGCTGATCGATATGGATGACACCATTTTGTCGGCCTATGGCCGTCCCCATGTCGCCTGGAACAACGTGGCGACGGAATTTGCCAGCGAATTTGCGCCGTTGTCGCCGCAACAGGTCGCCGCGGCGATCGTCGATTCCGGACGCCGGTTTTGGGCGTCCGCAGCCGCGGAGTGGCGGCTTAAGCTCGCCGAAGCCCGGCATGAGGTCGTAAGAGACGGATTCTCGGCGTTGGCCGCCGCAGGCCACGCTGCGCTGTCCTTGGAGCTTGCGTCACGATTGGCCGACCGCTTCACGGCCTATCGCGAAGAAGAGATGTTCGTTTTCCCGGGCGCGCATGAGGCCATCGATGCCTTCAAGGCACACGGCGTGAAACTGGCGCTGGTGACCAACGGCGCCGCCGGAATCCAGCGTGCGAAGGTCGAACGCTTTGCGCTCACGCACCGCTTCGATCATATCCAGATCGAGGGCGAGCATGGCTTCGGCAAACCGGAGGAGCGCGCCTACCTGCACGCCATGCAGGCCTTGGGGGTCACAGCACCGCAGACATGGATGGTCGGTGACAATCTGGAATGGGAAGTCGAGGTGCCGCAGCGCCTTGGCATCTATGCCATCTGGATGGATTCGCACGGCGAAGGCCTGCCCGCGGACTCCACTGTCAGGCCCGATCGCATCATCCGTTCGCTGACCGAGTTGGTGCCTGTCGAACGCGGATAGCGGCCGTTCTGCGGCGCGAGGCGGGGCTCACACCAACTGCCGCAGCGCCGTCGAGATCATCACCGCGCCGCCAGCGATCACGGCAACATCGAGGATCGCGGTGTGAATGTGCACCGGCATGCGCTCGACGAAGGCGCGCGCCAGAAACGCGCCCGGCAATCCGACGCCGCCGATCAGGACGGCGAAGGCGATCACCTGGGCGCTGACGACGCCGGCGAGCCTGAACACGGAAATCTTGATCAGGCTGGTCGCAACCGAGATCACCGCGTCGGTGGCGATCACCGCCGCCCCTTCCAGCCCCGCGGCCATCAACAGCGACAGCAGTATCACGCCCGAGCCGGAGGTGCCGCCGACCACGACGCCGTAGCCCACCGCCCCTGCGGCAAGGCCGGTGTCGCCGATCCGCACCGCGCGGCTTCTCAGCATGCGGCGCAGTGGCACGCTCAGGATCAGCACGGTGCCGATCACCAACGCCGCGCCGCCATTGGTCAGCCGCGTATAGCCATAGGCGCCAAGCGCGGTCGTCAAGCCTGCGGCCGCGACCACGATCAGGGCGCGGCGGGGATCGGCGTGGCGGAAATAGGCCGCAGTGCGGCTGAGATTGGCGAAGACGGCGGAGATCGCGATGATCGGCACCACCGGTTCAGCGCCGATCAGGGGCACCAGCACCAGCGGCATCAGCGCGCCTGTTCCGTAACCGGCGAGCCCGCCGACCACCGAAGCAAACAGCGCCGCGGCCGCGACCAAAGCGAGTTGGAATAACGAGATGTCGGCAAAACCGGAGACGATATTCAAAGCCGATGGTCACGGGTGAAACGGGCGACAGTCTGGTCGGCTATAGCAGAAAGCCTCGCGTCGTCGAGCGGAAAATCCGCGGCGAGCCAGGCGTCTTCGGCAAGCGTCAGCACGTGGCCAAGCGCCGGGCCTTCGGCGATGCCGCGCGCGATGAAATCCGCGGCCTTCAGCGGGAATTTCGGCGCGCTCCAGCGCTGCGGCAGCAGAGCGAGCTCGCGCCAGGGTGCAGGATCGGCGTCGCTGCCGGCCCGCGCCCAGGCCAGCAACAGGCGGTCGCGGTAGCGATCCTCGCCCAGACGATAGAGCCTTCGCCGCGCCCTCGCCTCGTCCATTCCGGCAAGCCGCCACCAGCGATGCCCCATCGAATCCAGCGCCTTGGTCTCGGCGTTGGTCAGACGCAGGCGCGAGGATAGGCGTCTTGCATCCTCGGTGACGGCGACCGCGAGCGCGGCGAGCCTGCGCATCGGATCGGGCTTCAGGCCGAGCAGGCGCTCGGCCGCGATCATCGCCGCGAAGGGCCCGGTATAGGCGACGCCGCCGAGCGTCGACAGCAGCAATCCCCCCTCCGCCATCGCAACCACCGCGCCGATCGCGCCGTCAGCGACCAATAGCTTCAAGAGTTCCATCCGCACCCGCTCGGCCGAAAGCGTCGCAAGGCCCGCGCGCGCCCTTAGGCACGCGAGGTATCCGGCGCGATCCACCTCGCCCGCGCCGAAGGCCGCGTGAATGCGGAAAAACCTGAGCACGCGCAGATAATCCTCGGCGATGCGTTGCTCGGCTTCGCCGATGAAGCGGACGCGGCGCGCGGCGATATCATCCAACCCGCCGACATAGTCATGCACGATGCCATCAGCGCCGACCGAGAGCGCATTGATGGTGAAATCGCGCCGGTGCGCATCGCCGACCCAGTCGCGGCCGAACGCGACCTTGGCCTTGCGGCCGAAGGTTTCGGTGTCCTCGCGCAAGGTCGTGACCTCGAAGGGATGCGCATCGATCACCAGCGTCACCGTACCGTGCTCGATCCCGGTCGGCACGCTCTTGATGCCGGCCGCCTTGGCGCGGCGGATCACCTCTTCGGGCGGCGCGGTGGTCGCGATATCGATGTCGCCGATCAGAATATTCAAAAGCGCGTTGCGCACCGCGCCGCCGACCACGCGCGCCTCCTCGCCGTTGACGTTCAACAGTTCGAGCACGCGGGTGACGGAGCTGGATTTGAGCCAGGGCGCGTCGAGCAGGCGCGCATTGTTCATTTTTCAACTCCGGGAACGAGCTTGCCGTTCTCGATATGGGCGGGGATGTACGTCGAATTCGGCGAGCCGCCGGAAAAATGCGCCAGCAAGATCAAGCTTAGCACGATCAGCACGAGCGATGCGAGCGCGAGCTTGGCGACGGACTGGATCGGCCAGGACGTCTGCACCAGAAGTCCGGAACGGGTCGCGATCAAGAACAGCGCATAGACCGCAAAGGGAATTAGGAAAATCCCGATCTCGGTCAGCGCCGGGCGGATCATGGCAGGTAGATCCGCTCATATAGCGCCCGCAGCATCCCGGCCGTGGCGCCCCAGATGTAGCGCTCCGCATATGGCATGGCGTAATAGGCGCGTTCCATGCCGCGGAATTCTCTGGTGTGGATCTGGTGGTTCGCCGGATTCATCAGGAACGCGAGCGGCACCTCGAAGGCCTCGTCGACTTCCGAGCGGCTGATACGCAGCGTAAAGCCGGGCCTGACCTTGGCCACCGTCGGCAGGATGCGGAACCCGAAGCTTGTGCCGTAGAGGTCGAGATAGCCGATCGGATCGACGAAGCTGCGCTCGAGCCCGATCTCCTCCCAGGCCTCGCGCAGGGCGGTGTCGCGCGGCGAAGCGTCGGTCGCATCGATCTTGCCGCCGGGAAAGGATATCTGGCCGGCATGATCGTTGAGATGGGCGGAGCGCTGCGTCAGCAGCACGGTCGGCTCCGGATGGTCGACCACCGGAATCAACACCGCGGCGGGACGGATCGGCCGTTCGTGAGCGATGATCTCGAGCATCCGCTCGGTACCGCGATCACCGCTTTCCGGAATGATGTTGGGGTCGACGAGGCCCGGCGGCACGTCGAAGTTGAGCCGCGTGCGGGCGCGGGCGAAAAATTCGGCGGTGCTGATCGCGGCCGACCCGGTCTTCAACATCGGCTCGTTCAAAGCGCAGCCCTCACTTCTTCCGCATCCGCCATCGGGAAAAACTCCCCTGCGGACGATACCCCGAACATCGGACGACCATCGACCACCCGCTCCTCGCCCATGTCAACCAGATCGTAATAGAGCGCGCGTGTCACCTTGGCCCACAGGTCGGCGCGGACGTGGAGATAGGGCGCGAGCCCGCCGTCGTCGGCGCTCTCGAAGCGCAGGCGGTGCGCGGAATCGCAAACGACCCAATCGTCGACATTGGTGCGGAAACGCAACAGCGGACCTCGCGCGTCATTCTCCTTCAGCATCTCGACCGCAAGGAACGGCGCATCGTCAACACGGATGCCGACCTTCTCCACCGGCGTGACGAGAAAATGCTTGCCGTCCTCGCGCTTGAGGATCGTTGAAAACAGCCGGACCAGCGCCGGCCGTCCGATTGGCGTCCCCATGTAGAACCATGTACCATCGCTGCCGATTCGCATGTCGAGATCGCCGCAGAACGGCGGATTCCAGAGATGCACCGGGGGTAGCCCTTTTGCGGCAGCGCCTGCTTTGGCGGCGTCTTTTGCTGCGGCTGTCAATCCGTCAAGACCCGGATCGCTGGTTTGCCCTTGCTTCGCCATTGTTTGATTTGACTCTACTCTGCCCGTCTCTGGCGGCCTCAGTTGGCACGATTGGTGCAGGTCTTGTGGTGCAAGTCTTGTTATTCAAGTCTTGCGTGGTCCCCCGAAAAGTTCCGCATGCGTCGATCGCGGGCCGGGTCGCCACATCGTGATGCCGTTAATACCCCGAAATGCCGGTAAGGTGGGGATACTTTAATTCAACAAATACATGGCCTTTGCACTGAGTTTAGCATGGGTTCGTGGCGTGACGTCGCAATCCGCGGCGCATAGGAGAGACGGATGGCGGACAGTGTCGAAAAGCTCGAGGACGTGATCGTCCGCTCGGCCGAACAGGTCTCAGGTCAGGTCCGTGCGGTGAAAGAGGCGATTTCCAACGTGATTTTCGGCCAGGACCGGGTGGTCGAAAACACCCTGGTGACGATTCTGTCCGGCGGTCACGCGCTTCTGATCGGCGTGCCCGGCCTCGCCAAGACCAAGCTGGTCGAAACTTTAGGCATAACGCTTGGGCTCGATGCCAAGCGCATTCAGTTCACCCCCGACCTGATGCCCTCGGACATTCTCGGCGCCGAGGTGCTGGATGAGAGCAGTTCCGGCAAGCGCTCGTTCCGCTTCATCGCAGGTCCCGTGTTCGCGCAGCTTCTGATGGCGGACGAGATCAACCGCGCCAGCCCGCGCACCCAGTCCGCGCTGCTGCAGGCGATGCAGGAGCAGCACATCACGGTCGCCGGCGCGCGCCACGATCTGCCGAAACCGTTCCACGTGCTCGCCACGCAAAATCCGCTGGAGCAGGAAGGCACCTATCCGCTACCGGAAGCCCAGCTCGACCGCTTCCTGATGGAAATCGATGTCGACTATCCCGATCGCGACGCCGAGCGCCGCATCCTGTTCGAGACCACCGGCGCCGAGGAGACGCTTGCCAAGGGCGCGATGGCCGCCGACGCATTGATCGCGGCGCAACGGCTGGTGCGGCGCCTGCCGGTCGGCGATTCCGTAGTGGAAGCGATCCTGTCGCTGGTGCGCTCGGCACGCCCCGGCCCGGAAGGCGGCGAGGCCGGCAAGCTGATCGCCTGGGGACCGGGTCCGCGCGCCAGCCAGTCGCTGATGCTCGCGGTTCGCGCCCGCGCGCTGCTTGACGGGCGCCTTGCGCCTTCGATCGACGACGTGCTCGACCTGGCCGAACCGATTCTGAAGCACCGCATGGCGTTGACCTTTTCGGCGCGCGCCGAGGGACGCACCATTCCGGACGTGATCCGACAATTGAAGACGCGGATCGGTTGATGGCGATAGCCAACAAGCACGAAGCCGAGGAGATCGCAGCAGTCAGACGCGCCGATGGCGAAAGCCGAACGCTCGCCGCTTCGCTGCCCCGCCTCGTGCTCGAGGCCCGCCGCATCGCCGCCAATGTGATTCACGGCATGCACGGCCGGCGACGCGCCGGCGCCGGCGAAAGTTTCTGGCAATACCGTCGCTTCGTCTCGGGCGAGCCGTCGCAGCGCGTCGACTGGCGGCGCTCCGCGCGCGATGATCACCTTTACGTCCGCGAACAGGAGTGGGAGGCCGCGCACACGGTGTGGATCTGGCCGGACCGTTCGCCGTCGATGGCGTTCGCGTCGAAAGCGGCGCGCGACAGCAAGCTCGAGCGCGCTTTGATCGTGGCCTTCGCGCTCGCCGAGCTCCTGGTTTCGGGCGGCGAACGCGTCGGCATTCCCGGCCTGATGAACCCGACCGCAAGCCGCAGCGTGATCGACAAGATGGCGCAGGCAATCCTGCACGACGATGCGGCGCGGCTGAGCCTGCCGCCGTCCTTCGTGCCGTCAGCGCTCGCCGAGATCGTGGTGCTGTCGGATTTCTGGTCGCCGATCGCCGACATCCGGAGCATGCTGGCGGGACTGTCGGCCTCCGGCGCGCACGGCACCTTGATGCAGATCGTCGACCCCGCGGAAGAAACTTTTCCCTATTCCGGCCGCATCGAATTCGTCGAGCCGGAAGGTTTTGGCGTCATCACCGCGGGCCGCGCGGAACGATGGGCCAGCGATTATGCCGCCCGGCTTGCGCTGCATCGCGACCAGATCCGCGCCGAGACCAACAAGCTCGACTGGCTGTTTGCAACCCACACCACCAGCCGCTCCGCCGCCGAACTCCTGCTGTTCCTGCACGGCGGCATGATAGCGAGCAAAGGTGCCGTACACAGTAACGTCAAGGCGGGGCGCAGCGCATGATCGCAGGCCTCGCCCTTTCTTTCGCAGAACCGCTGTTGCTCTTGGGTCTTCTGAGCCTGCCGCTGTTGTGGTGGCTGTTGCGGGTGATGCCGCCGCGGCCGAAGCGCGTCGAATTTCCACCGACACGGCTGTTGTTCGATATCGCGCCGAAGGAGGAAACGCCTTCGCGCACGCCTTGGTGGCTGACGGCGCTGCGGCTGCTTGCCGCCGCTCTTGTGATCCTGGCGGCCGCCGGACCGATCTGGAATCCGCAAACCGGGCTTGCCGGCAGCAAGGCGCCGGTTGTGATCCTGCTCGACGATAGCTGGAGCTCGGCCTCGAGCTGGGACTCCAGGATCAAGGCGGCCGATGAGTTGATCGCCAATGCCGATAACGACCGCCGCGGCATAGCACTGGTGCCGCTGTCGGAGCCTGCGCGCGACATCACCATCATGCCGGCGGGCGCGGCGCGGGTCGCACTGCGCCAATTGACGCCGAAACCCTACGCGGTCGAACGGGTGGAAACCCTTCCCGCGATCGAACATTTCCTCAAGGCCACGGGCGACGCCGAGATCGCCTGGCTGTCGGATGGCGTCGATACCGGACGCGGCGTCGAATTCATCGACGGCCTGGGCAAAACCATCGGAGACCGCAGCTTGACGATTTTCGAAGGCGGCGCGCCGTCGCCGCTGGCGCTCGTAGCGGCCGAAAATGCCGCGGCGAAGATGACGGTGAAGGTGCTGCGCGCCGACAGCGGCATAGCCACCGGCGTCGTCCGCGCGCTCGACGCCAAGGGGTCGCCGATCGGCGAAGCCCGCTTCGCTTTCGGCCCCCAGGACCGCGAGACCGAGGCCGCCTTCGATCTTCCGGTCGAACTGCGCAACGATATCGCGCGGCTCGAGATCGCCGGCGAACGATCCGCGGGCGCAGTGCAACTGCTCGACAAGCGCTGGCGCCGCCGCGCGGTCGGCATCATCAGCGGCGCGACCAGCGACACCGCGCAGCCGCTTTTGGCGCCGACCTTCTACCTCACCCGCGCGCTCGCGCCCTTCGCCGACGTACGGCGTGCCGACCGTGGCGCGCCGCAGCAGGAGATCACGCAATTCCTCGACCAGAAGCTGCCGATGATCGTGATGGCCGATGTCGGGACGCTGTCGTCGGAAATCCGCGAGCGTCTCGCGACCTGGATCGAGAACGGCGGCGTACTGGTGCGTTTTGCCGGCCCCAGGCTGGCGCAAGGCGATGACGATCTCGTTCCGGTCAAGCTGCGCCGCGGCGGCCGTACGCTCGGTGGCAGCCTGACCTGGGAGAAGCCGCAGCACCTCGCTTCCTTCACGGCCGACGGTCCGTTCGCAGGCCTCGCCGTGCCGCCGGACGTCACCGTCAACCGCCAGGTGCTCGCCGAACCCGACGCGACGCTGGCGACGCGGAGCTGGGCCTCGCTCGAGGATGGCACTCCGCTGGTTACCGGCGAGCGACGCGGCAAGGGCGTGGTTGCGCTGTTCCATGTCAGCGCCGACATGCGCTGGTCGGATCTGCCGATGTCGGGCACCTTCGTCGAGATGTTGAGGCGGATTGTCGATATGTCGGGCTACACGTCCACTCCCGGCGCGGGTGTCGCGAGCGAAGGGGGCAAGGAGACCGTGGCGCCGTTGCATACGCTCGACGGATTCGGCGCGTTCGGACCGCCGCCAGCGACCGCGAGGCCGTTGCCGGCCAGCTACCGCGACCGCGCGACCTCGGATCATCCGCCGGGATTCTATGGACCGGCAGATGGGCCGCTCGCGGTGAATACGCTTGCCGCCGCCGACCGGATCGCATCGCTCGATACGTCTCCCCTGCATGCACGCCGCGCCAGCTATACCAATGCCGAGCCGCGCGATCTCAGAGGCATATTGCTGTCGGCTGCGCTCGCATTGTTCCTGATCGATGCGATCGTGGTCGCCCTGCTCGGCGGCGGCCTTGCAGGCTTGCTGCGACGGCGCGCGGCACCCGCCGTGCTGGCGTTCTTGTTGGTCTTTGCGGGCCTGCTGGCGGTGCCATCGGCGCGGGCCGACGAAGCCAAGGACGACTTTGCCATGCGGGCGGTTTCGCAAACCCGCCTCGCCTATGTCGTCACCGGCAATGCCGACGTCGATTCAATCGTCAAGGCCGGCATGGCGGGACTGACCCTGTATCTGGCGCAACGCACGGCGCTGGAAGCCGGTGATCCGATCGGCGTCGATCCCGCGCACGACGAGCTTGCGTTCTTTCCGCTGATCTATTGGCCGATCGTGCCCGGTGCGCCGAAGCCGCCGCAGGACGCGCTGAACCGGATCGACGCCTACATGAAACAGGGCGGCACCGTGCTGTTCGACACCCGCGACGCGATCGAGGCTCAGCCTGGCGACAACGGCGCGTCGCAGACGCCGGGGATGCAGGCGCTGCGCGACCTTCTCGCCTCGCTCGACGTGCCCGAACTCGAGCCGGTGCCGCGCGACCACGTCTTGACGAAGACCTTCTACCTGCTGCGCGATTTTCCCGGACGCTTCGTGACGGGACAGACCTGGGTCGAGGCCTTGCCGCACGAGGAGGAGGAGGAAGCCGTATCCCGTCCGGCGCGCGGTGGCGACGGCGTGTCGCCGATCATCATCACCTCGAACGATCTGGCCGGCGCCTGGGCGATCCGCCCCGACGGCCAGCCGATGCTGCCACTCACGCCGGGCGAGCCGAGGCAGCGTGACTTCGCGTTCCGCTCCGGCGTCAACATCGTGATGTACACGCTGACCGGCAACTACAAGGCCGACCAGGTGCACGCGCCGGCGCTGATCGAGCGGCTAGGGCAATAGGTACAGCATATGCAATACGGCATCGCATTCACGCCGCTGGTTCCTTTACTCGTGCTCTGGATCGCGATCGGTTCGATCGCGGTGATCGCCGGACTGTTGCTGCTCGCCCGCCCGCGCGGCGCGGCGGTGCGAGTCGCAGCGCTGGCGCTGATCGCCCTGGCGCTGGCCAATCCGTCCTTCACGCGCGAGGATCGCGAACCGCTCTCCTCCGTGGTCGCGGTCGTAGTCGACAAGAGCCCGAGCCAGAATTTCGGCGACCGCACCAAGCAGACCGCGCAGGCGCAAGAGGCGCTTGTCAACAGCCTGAAGAAGATCAAGGGGCTGGAAGTGCGGGTGGTCGACGCCGGACAGGCCGACGGCGAAACCGACGGCACCCATCTGTTCGGCGCGCTGTCCTCGGCGCTGTCGGACGTGCCGATCGATCGCGTCGCCGGCGCCTTCCTGATTACCGACGGGCGGGTACACGACATCCCCGCCAATGCCACCGCGCTCGGTTTCCAGGCGCCGTTGCATGCGCTGATCACCGGGGCTCAGGGCGAGCGCGACCGCCGCATCGCGATATCGGCCGCGCCGCGTTTCGGCATCGTCGGCCAGACCCAGACCATCACCTACCGGCTCGACGACCAGGGCGTCACCGGGCAGCGCGCCAAGATCACGGTGCGGCGCGACGGCGAGGTGATCAGCGAGCGCACGCTCTCGAGCGGCCAGACCTCCAGTGTCGACATCGACATCAAGCACGCCGGACCGAACATCGTCGAAATCGAGGCTTCCCCGCTCGAGAACGAGCTGACCCTGGTCAACAACCGCGCCGTGGTCTCGATCGACGGCGTGCGCGACAAGTTGCGCGTGCTGCTGGTTTCCGGCGAACCGCATTCCGGCGAACGCACCTGGCGCAACCTTCTGAAATCCGACGCCAGCGTCGACCTTGTGCATTTCACCATTCTGCGCCCGCCGGAGAAGCAGGACGGCACGCCGATCAATGAATTGTCGCTGATCGCGTTTCCGACCCGCGAATTGTTCCAGCAGAAGATCAACGAATTCCAGCTGATCATCTTCGACCGCTATGCGCGCCAGGGCGTGCTGCCGATCGCCTATTTCGACAATATCACCCGTTATGTGCGCGCCGGCGGCGCCGTCCTGGTATCGGCGGGTCCCGACTACGCCTCGAGCACCAGCATCTGGCGCACGCCGCTGGATGCGGTGCTGCCGGCAGAACCGGTCGGCGTGACCGAGAAGCCGTTTTACGCGCATCTTTCCGACGCCGGCAAACGCCACCCGGTGACGCGCGGGCTCGAAGGCTCGAACACCGAGCCGCCGCACTGGAGCCGCTTCTTCCGCACCGTCGACACCCGCAACGCGGTCACGCCGCCGGTCATGACCGGCGCCGACGGCGAACCGCTACTGCTGTTGTCGCGGTTCGGCGAAGGCCGCGTCGCGCTGTTGTTGTCCGACCATATCTGGCTGTGGGCGCGCGGCTATGAAGGCGGCGGGCCGCATCTCGATCTGTTGCGGCGGGTTTCGCACTGGCTGATGAAGCAGCCCGATCTCGACGAAGAAGCGTTGCGTTTGCAGGTGCAGGGCCACGACCTCGAAGTGGTCCGCCAGACCATGGCGGACAGCGTCACGCCGGTGACGACGACGTCGCCCTCCGGCGCGACGCGCGAATTGACGTTGAGCGCCGGCGAGCCCGGCGAATGGCACGCGTCGATCGCGGCGAACGAATTGGGCTTGTGGCAGGCGACCGACGGCACGCTGAAGGCGCTGATCAATGTCGGCCCGACCAACCCCAAGGAGTTTTCCGAAGTCACTTCCACCACCGACATGCTGAAGCCGCTGGCCCAGACGACCGGCGGCGACGCCCGCCGCGTGGTGGACGGCTCCAGTGTCGATCTTCCCCGCATCGTGCCGGTGCGCGCTTCCAGCGTCTTCCACGGCGACGGCTGGTTGGGCGTGAAGATGCGCGACGCAAGCGTCGTCAGGGGCGTCGGCGTGCTGCCGATCTTCGCCGGCCTGATCGGCCTGTTGCTGTTGCTCGGCGCGTTCGCCGCCACCTGGCTGCGCGAGGGGCGTTGATCAAAGGGTTCGGCGTTGCTTCACCATGCACGCGTGGCGTGAAACACATGGCGTATGCCCATTTCGACGACACGATCGCGTGCGACGGTTGACAGCGAACGCCGATCCCTGCGAGATTTAGGCACGGTGTCGAGCTCAAACCAGTTCGTTCCCGCGACCCGGCGTATACCCGCATGAAGCGCTTTCGATCGAATTTCGGAGAGGGGCTCGCGCTCGTTGCGCTCGCCATTGTGTTTGCCCTCTGGGTTGGACATGTCGACGGGACGACGGCACGAGCGGCGTCGGCGATCCAGCCCGCACCACGACCCTTAGCTGCGCCCTCGGCTACCACCCGTGACACCAAAGGCTGCACCGTCTGTACCTTCGTGACGCTGGCGGACCAGCTATTCTCTGCGACACCGCCACTGATGATGCTCCCTGAGGCGGTCGAGTTCCTCTATCGGACAACCGATGCGGAGTTCGTTCACTTGAAATCGGCAGGCGTCGCGGCGCAGCCGCGCGCCCACCACCACGCGTCCTGACAGTTCCTGCCGGGCGCCGCTATCGCGCCATGCTCCAGTCCGGACGGATCGAGCCGGAGACGCCCTCGAAAGCGCCGTCGACGAGCTCGGCGACCAAGAGGCGGTTATAATCGACCGGTCCCGGCATCGTCGCCCTGCCCTTCGCGACCTGCCTGAAGCCGGCGCGGCTGTAATAGGCCTCATCGCCGACCAGGAGAACCAGGCGATGGCCTTTCGCCTTGGCGTCGTTCAGCGCGCGATCGAGCAGCGCACCGCCGACGCCGCGCTTGCGAAACGGCGGCTCGACCGTCAGCGGGCCCAGCAGCAGTGCCTGGGTCTCGCCGACGCAAATCGGCAACTGCCGCACCGACCCCACCAGCAGGGTGCCGATGTGGGCGGTGAAGGAAAGATCGAGCAGATGATCGACATGCTCGCGCAGCCGGTAGGCGCTCAGCACGAACCGGCCGGGCCCGAAGGTACGTTTGTGCAGGCGTTCGATCGCCTGCGCGTCGTTGATGGTTTCCGGCAAGATGGTGAGGGACAAATCACTCATGGCGAAGCGCCGGATAGCATCTAGCGCAGCCGCGGTCCATGACCTCTTGCGGCACGGACCGGAGCGCTTTTCCAGCGAAGTGGGCACCGGTTCGCGGTCCAAGAAAACGCGTCAAGACCAAAAAACTAGAGCCTCCGTTCCGATCCAATCGGAACGGAGGCTCTAGCCGGCTCAATTTCCGCTCACCGGCGGCTGGGACAAATAGGCCAGCAGCTTCATCTCGCGCCGCCCGCGCGTCACGGTGTCCAGCACCAATCCCGAAGACACCGACAGCATTGCCACGATCATCAGGCCCATGGACAATACCGCGGTCGGCAGGCGCGGGACGATGCCCTGTTCCAGATAGGTGATCAGAATCGGAAGCGCGAGGCCGATCGACACCAGCGCCAGGAAGACGCCGATCGCCGAAAAGAAGCGCAGCGGCTTTTCCGATCGATAGAGCTTCAAGATGGTACCCAGAATCCTGAAACCGTCGCGCCAGGTGTTGAGCTTGCTGAACGAGCCTTCGGGGCGCGCGTAATAGGGCGTCTCGACCTCGGCAACCGGCAGTGCCAGCTCCAGCGCGTGAACGGTGAGCTCGGTCTCGATCTCGAAACCATCGGAGAGCACCGGAAAGGATTTGACGAAGCGTCGCGAGAATACGCGGTAGCCGGACAGGATATCCTTGAAGGCCTGGCCGAACACCGACGACAGGAAATTCGTCAGCATCCAGTTGCCGGTGCGGTGGCCGGGCCGGTAGGCGGAGCGAACCTGATCGGCGCGCAAGCCTACCACCATGTCGAGGCGATCGTTCACCAGCATCTCGATCATTCGAGGGGCGCTCGGCGCGTCGTAGGTCGCATCGCCATCGACCAGCACGTAGATGTCGGCGTCGACATCGGCGAACATGCGCCGCACCACGTGGCCCTTGCCCTGGCGGCGTTCGCTGCGCACCTCCGCGCCGGCCTCGCGCGCCACTGCCGCGGTGCGATCTTTCGAATTATTGTCGTAGACGTAGATATCGGCCGACGGCAGGGCTTTGCGAAAGTCGGCCACGACCGTGGCAACGGCCGCCTCCTCGTTGAAGCATGGCACCAGAACAGCAACCCGCATCGATGACATCATCCGTGGAACGCCGGTCCGACTCAACATTCCATATCATGATCGGGCTGCCGCTGCCCGCCCAACATGCCCGCGGTCCTGTCGAAACAAACAGATTAGGCGATCCGAAGTTGACCGCCGGACCGGTCACGGTGCACTCGGCCTGCGGCTTGGCGTTTAGATGTGGCGCCCGCTGGCAGTTCGATTCTGGCGATCAAGCCTGTAGGCTTTCGATCGAGCAGGGTTAGCGATCCCCCATGTATGACCGCAACGGCCCGGGCAATCGATAGCCCGAGGCCGAAGCCGGAACGGCCTTCCATGCCGCGCGCAACGTCACCGCACACGAACGGCTCGATCATGGCCTCCTTCCGGCCATCCGGGATTCCCGGGCCTTCATCCTCGACCGCAATGACAACCGAATCGGGCGCCACGACCAGGCGCACCAGCCCACCGCCGCCATAGCGAATCGCATTTTCGACCAGGTTGATCACCACACGATTCAGGGAACTTGCATATGCCCGGATCGTCAAATGATCAGGGCCATCATGGCTCACCTTGGCGGCTGCGCGCCTGACCCGCAGGTTCACCGAGACGTTCGATCTCGGGGTCGAATACGGCGGCACGCTCGGCCAGATCGGATCGATCGCGACGGCAAGCCAGCGGGCCCACATCGTCTACGGCATCACCGATTTCAAGCTTGGTACCTTCAACGTCAATGCGGGGGGCGGTTACGGGCTGACGAAATCCTGCAACGGGCTCGCCATGAAGCTCAGGATCGGCCACTCGTTTTAGAGCACGATTCGGAAAAGTGGATGTCGGTTTTCCGAAAAGATCATGCTCGATCAAAACCTAGCGCGTCGCATCGCCCCGCAGCCACGCGTGACTACGAAATCACGGCGAGGTCGGATCTTTCGGCAACTTCCGTCGATGGTTGCATGAGCGAGCCAAACAGAAGACTCCACAACGAGAGCATTGCGATAGGGATGGTGTAATAGGGCGTAAAGACAGGATGGCTCAGGAAAAAGGCCAGGTTCAACGCGAGATTTGCGGCGGTGACCAGCGCGACCCGCCGGACGCCGTTATCTCCGCGCGTGCGCAGCATAAACGCGGTCGACGCACCCGAACAGCAAGAACAGGAAATATCCCGACGACAGGAACAGGTTGGGCAGGCGGAAATCGACCGACACGCCCAGCAACAGGCCGAGCAGGATCGTCAACCACAGGCGATGGCGCGGCGTTGCCGTGAACAAGCGCGCGGTCAGATAGCCGGCGGCCGCGCAGGCCACCATGGTCGGCGCCATCGAATAGCTCGCTTTCGACGGATTGATCATGAGGTAGACGGCAAGGCAGCCGAACGCGCCGGCGAACAGAACCGACGCGACCGAGCGGGCGGAGATGATTCCGAACAACGCAAAGCCGAACACGATCAACGTCGCGGTCACGTAGAGCGGTATCACCTGATACCCCGGCGGAAACAGCGCCAGCACCATTCCCGTGCCCGGCAGATATTGCAGCACCAGCTTCTTGGTCGCCGGCATCGGGGTATGGCAAGGCACCGTCGTCACATCGTTCCAGGTGGGAAAGCCCGCCTCTTTCAGTTTCAACGCCAGATAGTGGTCATCATCCCGGGAAATATCGGTGTCGAAGCCGCCAAGCCCGAAACGCTGGAACAAGTGGGCCTGCCGCAAATAGCAGACATCGTCATAGACGCCGCGGGCTTCGTTCCAATGCGACATCGATCGCACATTGCTGCCGAGAAGGAGCAGGCAGACCAGGCCGCAGAGGATTTTCAATAATTTCATCGTATGGGATCGAGCCGCGTTCGTGGCACAGAACTTCCTAGCACAGGCGAGGCTCAACGCCACGTTGCGATCGGCGTTCGCGCTTCGAGCACCTCGGATATTCGCAAGCGCGTGCCCTCGGTCGTGCCATCCGGCAATGCGGCCGTCGCGAAGAAGCCGGTGGCCACGATCTCGCGATTGGGTTCGGGAACGCGGTCCTGCCGGAAATGCCTGACGACGAAGACGGCGACATGGTCGCGTCGGGAAACGTGACCGTTGAAGAAAACTCCGTGCAGGGCCGGCTCGCCCACGAGCTCGATGCGTCCCTCCTCGACCAGCTCGCGCTTGAGCGCTTCCATGACGCTCTCGCCGACTTCGACGCCGCCGCCGGGCAGGTGCCAGCCGGCAACATAGCTATGCTTGACGAGGAACACGCGGCCGTCGGCGTCGAGCACCACGGCGCGGACCCCGAGCGTCATGCCGCGGGCGAAGCGCCAATACAGATGAAAGGCCCGGCGCAGGACGGGCTCAAATCGCGTTCGTATGCCCGTCATCCAAATCTCTAGCCTCGCGAGATCCTTGCGCCGGCGCCATCCGCTTGCCAATAGATGGCAGAGTTTTCGCAAGATATCACCTGGCGATCCCTGGTATCGGCAAATCCGGTGGGACTAACCTGATGGCTGCCTTCACGCTCGCGCACTTGTCGGATCCGCACCTGCCCCCCTTGCCTGAACCGAAACTTTCCGAGCTGTTGGGAAAGCGCGCGCTCGGCTACCTCAACTGGACGCGCAATCGCCAGATATATCATCGCCGCGACGTGCTCGACACGCTGGTCTCGGACCTGCGGGCGCAGGTGCCGAACCAGGTCGCCGTGACCGGCGATCTCGTCAATCTCGCGCTCGAGGCGGAGTTTGCACCCGCGCTGGCCTGGCTGAGACGCGTCGGCGCGCCGGAGCAAGTGACGGCCATTCCGGGCAATCACGATGCGTATGTCCGTTCGACCTGCCATCGCTTTGCGGAAGACTGGGCGGATTTTCTTAAGGGCGACGACGGGGCCGTGACGTTTCCTTCGTTGCGCCGACGCGGGCCGCTGCTGCTGATCGGCCTATCATCGGCGGTGCCGACGCCGCCCTTCATGGCAACCGGCACGCTCGGCAGCGGCCAGCTCGAGGCGCTGGAGCGGCTATTGACGACAACTTCCGCCGAGCCGGCATTCCGGGTATTGCTGGTGCATCACCCGCTGCGGTCGGATTCGAAGATCAAGCGGCTGACCGACGCATCGGACCTGCTCGCGCTTCTGAAGCGGCACGGCGTGGACCTTGTGCTGCACGGGCACGATCACGTCCACTCCACGATCCGGATCGACGGACCGGACCGCGCCATCCCTGTGGTCGGCGTACCCTCGGCTTCCGCCCGCGCGCACGGCCACTATCCGGATGCCGCCTACAATCTATTTTCGATCAGGCGCGACGCCGACAGCTGGCGCTGCGACCAGGCGGTGCGCGGCATCGACGAAAAATTGCGGGTCCGTGAAATCCGGCGGACGCGATTGATCTAGTCGCCTCCGTCATTGAAAATGACGGCAACTTCTGAATCTCTGTCGCCGCAAGCCAGCGATGGAGGTGATTGGTGGCCGGGAAAGAGATCGCCGTCAAGAAGTACGTAGTGCGGTTGACCGCGGAGGAACGTGCCCCAACTCGATGAGTTGATCAGCAAAGGTAAGCGTTCTGCGCGGCTGCTGACGAAGGCGCGCATTCTCTTGAAGGCGGACGTGTCGAATGCGGGCGAAGGGTGGAGCGACAGCCGGATTGCCGCGGGCGCTGGACACCAGCATCGCCAATGTCGAGCGGACCAGGCGCCAGCTGGTCGAGGAAGGGTTCGAGGCGGTGTTGACCCGTAAATACAATCCCAATTCCGCCCGTCCACGCATTTTCGACGGCGCGGCGGAAGCAAAGCTGATCGCACTGACACTCTCTCCGGCCCCGGAGGGTTTCGCCCGTTGGAGCCTGCGCCTGCTCGAGGAGAAGGTCGTCGAACTGCACATTGTCGAGCGCGCCAGCGACAACACGATCGGGCGAACGCTAAAAAAAACATTCTCAAACCGCACCTCAAGCAGCAATGGGTGATTCCGCCGGACGCCAGCGCGGCCTTTGTCGCCAACATGGAAGACGTGCTGGAGGTCTATCAGAGGTCGCACGATCCGCAGCGTCCGCTCGTGTGTCTCGACGAGACCTCCAAGCAGCTGATCGTTGAGACGCGCGCGCCGATTCCCTGCGAAGCAGGGACGCAAGGCGCGTCACGATTACGAATACCAACGATGGCGTCGCCAATCTATTCATGGTGTTCGCGCCGCTGGAAGGCTGGCGGCATGTGAAAGTGAGCGACCGGCACACCGCCATCGATTATGCTCATGCGCTCAGGGATCTGTCGGACGTGCATTTTCCTGACGCGGCGAAGATCGTGCTGGTGCAGGACAATCTCAACACCCACAGGCCAGCCTCGCTCTACGAAGCCTTCCCCGCTCCTGAGGCCCGCCGGCTCGTCGAGCGCTTCGGGAGAGTAGGCCGAGAGATTGCAACCTCGGCCTCTCGCAGAACTGGACGTGACACTCTCGCGTCATCCAGCTCCCATCAGGCAAACATGCCGGTTATACCGAGCTTCCAATGTACGAACAGTCTGCGTCGTTTGACAGCAATGGACTCAATCAACCGACCGGCCTGTATTTTCGCGCCTCTATAGCTCTTATACTTTCGCATGACCCACGCGACCAATGTGGCGTTGACGTAATGCCATATCGGTCGCAAAGCTGACGGGGTATAGGCTCCATAGTAGTTCAACCAGCCTAGAACGACTGGATTGATCTCCTGAGCTATATCCGCCAGCTCTACATGCGTGCGTCTGCGAAGTTGTAGCTCCTTGATCGTCTTCCGCATCGACTTGAGAGACGACGCACTGACCTGTGGTATGAAGTTTGTGAAAACTTCTTTGGTTTTCTTGTTTTTCACAGCCTTTGGTCCAAAGCGATATCCGAGGAAGTCAAACATCGTATTCGGATATTTACCTTTGCGTTTCGCATCTTTGCAGTAGACGATCTTGGTTTTGTCCGGATGCATTTCAAGGTGGCATTCGGCGAACCGAGCTGCAAGCTTTGCCTTTACGGCTGTGGCTTCAGCTTCTGTTCGACAATGTACCAACCCGTCATCCGCATACCGGCACCAAGGGAGGTCTGGGTACTCTCGTGCCATCCATGCATCAAACGCGTAGTGCAGAAAAAGATTCGCGAGTACAGGACTGACAACACCGCCTTGCGGAGTGCCTTTGGACCTCTCGATCCGCGTGCCATCCTCCATTTCCATCGGCGCTGTCAGCCATCTTTCGATGTACAGCAAACTCCATTTGCACTTCACGTGTTTGCGAACGGCACGTAATAACAGTGTGTGGTCGATGTTGTCGAAAAGGCCGCGGATATCAAATTCAAGCACAAAGTCGTACTGCCAGCACCGCTTGCGCGTTACCCCTACGGCATCTATGGCCGATTTATTCGGCCGATACCCATAGGAATCCGGCAGAAAGATAGGCTCGACTTCTCTTTCCACGATCTTCTTGACCACCATCTGCGCCACACGATCTGCCACTGTGGGCACCCCCAAAATGCGTTGTCCGCCAGTCTTTTTCGGAATGGAAACAGCGCGCACCGGTGGCGGAAAGTAGCTACCTGAGCTCATTCGGTTCCAGATCTTATACAGATTCCGCATAAGATCTTTGTCGAACATCTCGAGTGACTGCCCATCCACCCCGGCCGCGCCCGCATTGGCTTTGACCGCTTTGTAGGCGTCGTACACTAACTTCTTGTCGATATTAAACGGCTTCGTCTTTGTTGCATCCATCGTTTCATCCTGTTTCCAGTTGCACGTTAGATGCAACACCTGACACGATCCCTTTGCTCCAGTTCCATTACAGAACCTTCAGCGCTCGTACGGATCGTTCCGCCCCAGTGCTCTACATCGGTACTTTCGCCTCGTGGCTGCGACCACTTGTGCTTTTCCCTTTGCATTAGAACGACTGGTTCCTGCAGTTCCGTTTGAAAGCCTGTGTCAAATTCATGCCCCCTCTACGCCGACCGCCGCCTGCCCAGTAACCAGATATCCGGCAGACTTTTCTCAGAAGTACCATTCGCCTCTGATTTTGACGGCATTGTTGTGTTTACGACGCGTGATCGGAGGGTTTGCTTGCGCTCATCTCTTTGACACTCACCTGCACGGTTTACTCCGTACTTTTCCTCCAACGCTCACGACCATGACACTTAATCATCGCCGCTTGGAGCGGTTTGACACCCGCCTCTGAAAGCCGATGCCGGTGGGCCGACCACCATCTTTCAAACAGCTTCCCTATGTTGTTAGGTCATTGCTCCTCCCTCCATAGTTTTCTGCAGCACACAATGGCATTACACGCCCAAGCACGGCAGCTGGCTCGATATGGCCGAATCCGAGCTCGGCGTTCTCGCGTCCCAATGTCAGAACCGCCGCATCGCCGACAAGAAAATCCTCGCCCGCGAAGTCAACGCATGGCAGGACCACCGAAACAGGCACCATGCCAAGGCCAACTGGCAATTCAAAACCGCCGACGCCCGCGTCAAGCTGAAGAGACTGTACCCTCAGTTCGAATGACTCGGGCGACTAGAGATTCTGCAAGCTCGCAAACAGTGCCAGCCCGAATAGCGCCAGCGCGCCGAGGATGAAGCCGAGCACGAACGGCCAGAAGCGGCCGCGGCGGCGCGGTTTCTTCTCCGCAATCGGCGCCGGCACCGAGGTCGCGGCCAGCGCGTGCTCGCGCTCGATCATGCGGCGGGCGACATAGTCGGTCACCGCGTCGATGATGGCCGCGATATCGTGGGACTCGGCGATCACGGTGCGGCCGAAGCGGGTGTCCTGCACGAAGCGATAGACGCGCTTGTCACGCCCCATCATCACATGGGCGACGACGTCGATCCACAGCCGCGGCGTTTCGCCCTGGCTGATGCCGCGATCGAACAGGTCGATCTGTTCGGGCACCTGCGCGAACAAGGGATCGAGCGCCTCGTTCAGGATTTCGAGCCGCGCCACTTCCGCGTCGCGCAGATCGACCACGACGCCGGTGCGATCGGCAGCCTCGATCCGCGCCCGCTGCAGCGCATCGCGCAAGCGTATCGGCCGGGGCTCGCCGGCGGCCTGGGTGTTCTGCGCCTCTGACATCTGGCTGCCTTTGTCCTGACGTTCCAACGCCATTAACCTAGCAGTAACCATTGCCATTGACCTAGCGGTAACCATAACCTGTGCAAAGGTCGTTTATTCTCAATGGCTTACGTATTTGGTTGTTATTCTTTTCTCACCTCGCCCCCTCACCCTACCCTCTCCCCGCAAGAGGAGTGCGAGGGAGAGGAGAGATGAGGACAGACGGCCCCACCCGGTCGAAACCGGATGGGGCCGCCCGTCCTTGGGCCGTTTATTGTTTGAGCCGGCAATGAGCCGATCAGGCCGAGACGCGCGCGGGCTCCTCCACGATCGAGAAGCGCACGCCGGCCTTGTGGCGGTTCTCTTCCGAGACTTCGCGCCAGCAATCCTCGGCCTCTTGACGGGTCTTGAACGGACCTTTGACCTGGGCGGAGCCTTCCACGAGCTTGTGGAAGTTCATCGAGCCGAACTCGCCGCCAATCACCCAGAAATTGCTGCCTGTGGTCATCCTGTTCTCCTGTTATTCGGCTGCTTGAATCGTGACTTCCGAGCCGTGCGACTTGAACTGCGCGGCTTCGGTCGAGTCGTGAAGCGCCGTCGTCGACGAGGTGCCGCCGGTGATCGTGGTCGAGACCAGGTCGAAATAGCCGGTGCCGACTTCGCGCTGGTGGCGCGTCGCCGAATAGCCGAACTTTTCGGACGCGAACTCGGCCTGCTGCAGGCGGGAATACGCCGCCATGCCCTCGGTCTTGTAGCCGCGCGCCAGCTCAAACATGCCGTGGTTGAGCGAGTGGAAGCCCGCCAGCGTCACGAACTGGAACTTATACCCCATCGCGCCGATCTCGCGCTGGAATTTCGCGATCGTCGCCTTGTCGATATTGGCTTCCCAATTGAACGAGGGCGAACAGTTATAAGCCAGCATCTTGTTCGGATAGACCTTGTGCACGGCATCGGCGAACTGTTTCGCCTCTTGCAGGTTCGGTGTCGAGGTTTCCCACCACAGAAGATCCGCATACTTCGCGAACGCGATGCCGCGCTTGATGCAATGGGCGAGACCGGTGCCCGGCTTGAGACGGAAGAAGCCTTCCGCAGTGCGTTCGCCGGTGATGAACTCGCGGTCGCGCTCGTCGACATCGGCGGTGATCAGTTTCGCGCTCTCCGCGTCCGTGCGCGCCAGCACAAAGCTCGGCACGCCGCAGACGTCGGCCGCCAACCGCGCCGCGATCAGGTTACGCTCGTGCGCCGCGGTCGGGATCAGCACCTTGCCGCCCATGTGGCCGCACTTCTTTTCCGAGGCGAGCTGGTCCTCGAAGTGAACGCCGGCCGCGCCCGCCTCGATGTAGGCCTTCATGATCTCGAATGCGTTCAAGGGACCGCCAAAGCCCGCTTCAGCATCCGCCACGATCGGTACGAACCAGTCGATCTTGGCGCCGCCTTCGGAGTGCTCGATCTGGTCGGCGCGCTGGAAGGTGCGGTTGATGCGGCGGCATAGTTCAGGTCCCGCGTTGGCCGGATAGAGGCTCTGGTCCGGATACATCGCACCCGCCGTGTTGGCGTCGGCGGCGACCTGCCAGCCTGAGAGATAGATCGCGGGCAGGCCCGCGCGCGCCTGCTGCATCGCCTGGTTGCCTGTGACGGCGCCGAGCGAGTTGACGTAAGGCTCGGTCTTCAGAGACTGCCACAGCCGGTTGGCGCCCTTCTCGGCGAGCGTATAGGCGATCGGCACCGAGCCGCGCAGCCGCTCGACCCCCGTCGGGCTATAGGGACGGGTGATGCCGTCGAAACGCCCTGCGGGCGCCGGAACCAGCTGCTCAAAGGTCTTCGCCATCGTAATCTCCAATCTCAACATTCGTGACAGTGCATTGCAAAACGTGTGGCGAGAGCTAAACGCCAAACTTCTTAATTCGTATAGACCGCTTGTATTCTAATGGTGATGTCATGTAACATATAAACATGTCATAGTTGTTATCTTGTAATTTTTGTCACAAACAAGGTCAATAAAGCTGCCATGTCTGAGCCCGGAAAAAAGCTGTTCGTCGGCCCCCGTTTCCGGCGCATGCGCCAGCAACTGGGACTGTCGCAGACCCAGATCGCCGAGGGCTTGGGGATTTCGCCCTCCTACATCAACCTGATCGAGCGCAACCAGCGTCCGGTGACCGCGCAGATCCTGCTGCGGCTGGCGGAGGCCTACGACCTCGATCTGCGCGATCTCGCCACCGCCGACGAGGACCGCTTCTTCGCCGAATTGAACGAGATCTTCTCCGATCCGCTGTTCCGGCAGATCGACTTGCCGAAGCAGGAGTTGCGCGACCTCGCCGAGCTCTGCCCCGGCGTCACCCACGCCCTGCAGCGGCTCTACGCCGCCTACGCCGAGGCGCGTCGCGGCGAGACCCTGGTCGCGGCGCAGATGGCCGATCGCGACGAGGGAAGCCGCTTCGAAGCCAATCCGATCGAGCGGGTGCGCGACCTGATCGAGGCCAACCGCAATTATTTCGGAGAGCTCGAGCAAACCGCGGAAGTCCTGCGCGACGAGCTGAACGTGCCGGCCGAAGGGTTGTATGCGGCGCTCGCCGCACGCCTGCGCGAAAAGCATTCCGTCGTCACCCGCATCATGCCGGTCGACGTCATGCGCGAGACGCTGCGCCGCTTCGACCGCCATCGAAGGCAACTCCTGATCTCGGAACTCGTGGACGGACCGGGCCGCACGTTCCAGCTTGCGTTCCAGATTGCGCTGGCCGAATGCGGGGCGCATTTCGAGACTATCGTCGGGCGCGCCGGCCCGCTCGACGATGCGGCGCGACGGCTCTACCGCATCACGCTTGCGAATTATTTCGCAGCCGGCGCGATGATGCCCTATGCCTCCTTCCTGAGCGCCGCGGAAGCCTTGAGCTACGACGTGCACCTGCTGGCGCAACGTTTCAACGCCGGCTTCGAGCAGGTCTGTCATCGGCTCACCACACTGCAGCGGCCGAACGCGCGCGGCATTCCCTTCTTCCTGCTGCGCGTCGACAACGCCGGCAACGTCTCCAAGCGGTTTTCTTCCGGCACCTTCCCGTTCTCGAAATTCGGCGGCACCTGTCCGTTGTGGAACGTGCATTCGACCTTCGACACGCCCGACCGGCTCTTGAAGCAGGTGATCGAACTTCCCGACGGCACGCGCTATTTCTCCATCGCGCAGATGGTGCGAAGGCCGGTGGCGCCGCATCCCTTGCCGCAGCCGCGTTTTGCGATCGGCCTGGGCTGCGAGATCCGCCACGCCGCAAAACTCGTCTATGCCGCGGGCATGGATCTGGAAAAGACCGACGGCACGCCGATCGGTGTCAACTGCAGGCTTTGCGAGCGCGAAAACTGCGGCCAGCGCGCCGAGCCGCCGATCACCCGGACCTTGATCCTGGACGAGAACACGCGGCGGGTGTCGTCGTTTGCGTTTTCCAATGCGCGGGAGTTGTGAGAGGCGCTCGCGTAACCTGTCGCCTCGCAAAGACCGTCATACCCCGCGCATGCGGGGTATCCAGTACGTCGCGGCCTCTCCGTTTCGTCACTGACGCCTCGGAGTACTGGATCGCCTGCTTTCGCGGACGATAACGTCTAAGGGCGTGGCACGTTCGTGCACGCGCCCCTCACACCCGCTAATCCGCCATTGCGAACGCCTTGCACCAGCCGTCCTTGCTGACTTCGCCTTCAACCACCTTGCAGATGTTCGGCGCCTCGAACAGCGTGCACACCGCGCAGCTATAAATGCCGTTCGGCGCGTCCTGATATTCGGCCTGCTGGCGCGTCATCTTGTCCGATGCGTCAGCGGGCGCAATCCGGAGCAAAAGCCCGGCCGATGCGGCCTTGCTAACCGCACCCATCACCTTTCGCCGCGACCAACACATTCGTCTGTCGACCATGGAGTTTTTCTCTCCTGTTTCTTGGACCGGCTCGCTACGCCAACGTATGTACGATCACAGGTCCCGCCACCGCGGAAGCTGGTCCAGTCAGCAGCGGACTAAGATCCTGCTCGATCCAGGCGATCATGCGGCGGTTTGCCTCCTCCGCCTCTTCATATTTGTTGAAGATGCTGATCGCGGTCACGGTATCGTCGGGCGCATAGACCACGTAGTAAGCCATAAAACCCTCGACATCGCTGACGATCGGAATGGCGCCTTCCTTGATCCGGCGTGCCAGTTCCTCGGCCGTTCCAGTCTTTGCCTTGGCCTGACGAATGGCGGCATACATGAGATCCTCCTTCCGGCTGAACAAATCGGGTGCTCGCGTGTGTGTGTGTGTGCGCGCGCGCGCGCCCCGCGCGATCGTACGCCATGCCACGCCGCTATGCCATCGGTGCGTATGGGTCCAACGTTGCCGGCAGTGGCCGGAAACACTTCCTTTCGTCGTCCCGGCGAAAGCCGGGACCCATAACCCATAACCACAGGCGTCCGCTGTGGGGACGAATAGCGGCTCCAGCTTCGCACGCCACAGACATTTGTGGTTATGGGTTCCGGATCGGCGCTCGCTTGTCCGGGACGACGATGGGGTTTGACTCGCTTTTCAAAGCAGCAACGCGACCCTGGAACATCATTGGCATCGTCACCACCGGCGGCACCACAGCCAGTGAGTGGGACCTGGTGTCGCGATTCTGAAGTTCGCCAAGTTTTGGGCCGCGAAGTCTTGGGTCGCGAAGTCTTGGGTCGCGAGCTCGCCGAAGCCGGCGGCCTGATGAGGTAAGCGCCGACTCACCAACGGATCCGCGCATCGGGTGAGCGACCGGATGCCACATCAACACCCGTTGAGCGATGCACCGCCGAACAGATCGGCCGGACTCGATGTCCCCGCGGCCGAAGTGATCGCAGGCGAGCAGAGAGTAGTCGAGGCAGCGGCGGGTGGCGACGTCGTGGTGCTCGGAACTTGTGAGCTGGTGTTCGGCGCTTCGCCCGGCAATTGCCGGGGCGCCTGAGGGTTGACCGATGCAGACGCGCCAAGCTGGCTCGATCCGGCGCCCGCTCCAATCGTCGCGGTCGGTACGCTTAACGGGTCGAAGCCGCAGGCAAGCGTCGTCGGACCGCTGCTGGCCAGCGAGTTCGATGTCCAGCACAGCTTCGTACCAGTTCCTCCAGGGCTCGCCTGCGTCTTGGTACCGGCGTTCACTTGAGCGCTCGTACTGGGGTTCGCCTGCGCGTTCATCTGGCCGTTGAGTTCCGAACTCCCCTGGATTTGCGAACTCACTTGAACATCAGAATTGGCTTGGGCGCGAGCCGCCGCGGAGCTGGCAAGAATGATCATCGCGATCAGGAATAGTCGTTCCACGTTCAATCTCACAAAGATCGCAGGCGGCCGTTGCAAGCCGCTAGAACCAACACGTCCGGAGCAATCGGGTTCCTGATTTCCGCGGCGGGCCGCCTGTGCCGAAGCAGCGCATCACCCTCTGCCGCCGATCGGCGCGCGCTTGGTTAATTCTGCCATAACAGCCGACGTGCCGCTCACGGTCGAAGATTAACCGTGCCGCAACGTCGGTGACGTAATGTGGGCGCTCGACAGGGGGAATAGTTCATGCGCGCTACATTGGCCTTTTCGGTGATCCTAGCTTTCGCGCTCGGCTCGAGTGCCGCGAGCGCCGGACCGCGCGTGTTGCAGGTCGAGCCTTCCGATAGCGCCACGGCACAGCCAGCGCCGGCGGGCTTCAAGACCTATCGTGGTTTTGCCTACGACCTGTCGGAGTACGCGGACCGCAAGGATGTCGTCGCGCTCGAAGACAATCTCAAGCACCAGCTCGACATGGTCGAGAACGCGGGATTTAGCCCGAGGGTGATGAAATTCTTTCGTTCCGTGCCGATCATCGCGAGCGAGATGACATGCATGGAAGAAGGCGCGGGAGCGGCATGTTACGGCTTTCTCGTGCCTGACAGGGAGCGCCGCGGATCGCGTGGGCTGACGACCTGGGATCACGACAAGCAGCAATGGACCAACCCGGACATGGTCCAGCTCGCCGCCGATTCCGGAACCGGCGTCATCATGCTGGCCCCGAACATGACGCGCTATGCGGAAGATCCGATCGTGCTTCACGAATTCCTGCACGCCTTTCATGCCAAGCTGATGCCGAACGGCTACGACAACATGGGCATCAAGGGGTTCTACAGCTACGCGAAGGCAAAGAACCTGCTGCCGAAGGAAACCTACGCGCTGAAGAACGACCGGGAATTCTTTGCGGTGACCGCCAGCATTTTCCTGGCCGGCAAGGAGTTGATTCACGATCCGAAGACGCGCGCCAGCCTGAAGGAAAAGATGCCCGACTATTACAAGTACCTCGTCGAGCTGTTCGGATTTGACCCGGACCCGCCTGCCGCCGCCACGCCGGTGGCTTCCGCCAACTGAAGCGGATCGATTCTGCTGGGAATTTGTAGGGTGGGCAAAGCGCCAGCGTGCCCAACATTGCAAGGGAACCGGCCTCGATCGTCTGGTGGGCACGGAAGCAAGCGCGCCTTTGCCCACGGCTAATCCGCTCTAACATCATGGTCGTCCTGGCGAAGCCAGGACCATAACCACAGGCGTCAGCCATTGCGCGCAAGTCGTTGGATAGCACCTCTCAAAACCAATGGCACGGTGGCTTTCGCCAGGACGACGATCTGGATGGGTGACGATGTCCCGCGGTGATGCTAGACAGCATCATCTCGGTCAAGTTCCCTCCCGCCCGGTCCCCGCATGCGATTTTTTTCAGCGAAACTATTTTTTCTTGGCACGGCCTTATTAGCGCTTCTGTGCGGACCGCCGTCGGCGTCCGCCCAACAACCGTTTCCCCCGCCCTCACGACCCATCGCCACGTCGCCGAGACCCGCGACAGCCCCCTCGCCGCGCGCGGCCTCCTGCCACAACGGCGAAAATTTCGATCGCTTCCTCGCTGATCTGAAGCAGCAGGCGGTTGCCGCCGGCGTGTCGCAGCGCGCGATAGCCGAAGCCTCGCCCTACCTCGTCTACGACCAAGGCATCGTCAACCGCGACCGCGGCCAGCGCGTGTTCGGGCAGATTTTTACCGAGTTCGCAGGCCGCATGGCCGCGACCTACCGGATGCAGCAGGGGCAGGCGCATATCAGGACCTATGCCGCGGCGTTCGCGCGCGCGGAGAAGGAATATGGGGTGCCGCCGGCGGTGATCGCCGCGTTCTGGGGACTGGAAAGCGACTTCGGCGCCAACACGGGCAACCTGCCGACGCTGCGCTCGCTGGTGTCGCTGGCCTATGACTGCCGCCGCACTGAGCGATTCCAGAACGAGACCATCGCGGCGCTGAAGGTCATCGATCGCGGCGATCTGGTGCCTGAGGAGATGGTCGGCTCTTGGGCCGGCGAGTTGGGGCAGACGCAATTTCTGCCGACGCATTACGTCACCTATGCCGTCGACTATGACGGCGACGGCCGCCGCAATCTGTTGCGCAGCGCGCCCGACGTGATCGGCTCGACTGCGAACTATATCGCGACTGGATTGAAATGGCGGCGCGGCGAGCCGTGGCTGGAAGAGGTGCGCGCGCCGCCGACGACACCGTGGGACCAGGCCGATCTCACCGTCCAATTGCCGCGTTCGAAATGGGCGCAGCTGGGGATCACCTATCCGGACGGCCGCACGCTGCCGAATGACGATCTGCCGGCGTCGCTGTTGTTGCCGATGGGCAGGACTGGGCCGGCCTTCCTGACTTATGCGAATTTCGCGGCCTATACCGAATGGAACAATTCGCTGATCTATTCCACCACCGCTGCCTATCTCGCCGCCCGTATCGCGGGTGCTGCGCCGATGCGCCGGCCGACGGCAGCCGTGGCGCAACTGCCGTTCAACGAGATCAAGGAATTGCAGCAGCTTCTGGTGCGTTCAGGCTTCGACGTCGGCAAGGTCGACGGCGTGCTCGGGCAACAGAGCCGCACGGCGGTGAAAGCGATGCAAGTCAAATACGGCCTGCCGGCGGATTCCTGGCCGACCGCGGAGCTGCTGGCACGGATGCGCGGCGGGCCGCGTGCGCAAGCTGGGCCGGCGGCGTTGCCGGCGGTGCGATAGTTTGCAAGCACGCGCTCTCGCTCCCTCGCCCCGCTTTTTTGGCGGGGAGAGGGTGGGGTGAGGGGCTCTCACCGCGAGCGCGTCCCCCTCACCGGGATGGCATCTGCGATGCGATCCGACCTCTCCCCGCAAGCGACCGCAAGCGGGGCGAGGTAAGCAAGCCGCGCAAGCGGCGCTTCTGCCGAACCGTCATTCAAAAGATTTGACAACGATCGACCGCTCATCGGAGTTGTATTTCCCTGCCCCCGGCCCCATTTCGAGAACACTTCGCTATTTCACAGCAACAGAAAGCATCACATGTCCTTCTACGACGCGACCGTTCCCGCCTTTCTGCAGATCCTCGGCAGCCTTTCCGGCCTGCTCACCAAGGCCGAGGCCCATTGCGAGGCGAAGAAAATCCAGCCCGAGGTGCTGCTCAACGCGCGGCTTTATCCGGACATGCTGCCGCTGACGAAACAGATCCAGCTTGCCTGCGATTTCGCGGGCAAGGGCTGCGCGCGGCTGACGGGAAGCGAAGTGCCCTCCACACCGGATACCGAAAAGACGTTCGAGGAATTGCGGCAGCGGCTTGCGAAGACCATTGCCTATGTGAAAACGTTCAAGCCCGCGCAGTTCGAAGGAGCCGACGCGAAGGACGTGACCTTCCCGGCGGGACCGAACACCTCCATCACGCTGAAGGGCCAGGAGTTCATCAACCGCGCCGCCTTCCCGAATTTCTACTTTCACGCCGCGACCGCCCACGGCATCCTGCGCCACAATGGCGTCGAAATAGGCAAGCGCGATTTTCTCGGGGTGGCTTGATGTTCTCCCTCTCCCCGCTCTTTCCAGGCTGTGTGAAAAGTCGGTTGCACGATTTGCACATAGAATATCTGGCTCAATTTCGTCGATGCAGAAACCAATTGCATTGCTAACTTCTGTCCAGTGACGACAATTGAGAAAACAATTCTGTACGTCTCTGGCTCAAGCGACTTTTCACACAGCCTGTTTCGCCGGGAGAGGCGTAGGAGGCCTGCGGCCGCCGTGCTTGATAGAAGAACGCCGATGTGAAGCATCGGCTATGGTGAGGGGCTCTCTCCACAAACACTGAATGCGTGGAGAGTCCCCGTCACCCGAAATTCGCTGCGCGAATTTCGACCTCGCCCCGCAAGCGGGGCGAGGCGACTATGCTGCACCGTCTGTGATCTCGAATAGGTTATTCTCTGCGGTACACATGCATGGCTTCCGCGCCCTTATCGCGCGCGGGTAACCCGCGAAATCGGAATACCTCCGGCCATTGCACCCGCGGCCGCAATGCACAATTGTTAGCGATCAGAAACATTTCCCGGAAGGTCACATGAGCACGCCGACCAAACTCCTCGAGCCGTATAAGCTTGGCCCGATCACGCTGCCGAATCGCCTGGTGATGGCGCCGTTGACGCGCAATCGCGCGGTGCCTCCTGGTATGGTGCCGAGCCCGCTCGCGGTGGATTATTACGGCCAGCGCGCTTCCGCGGGACTTTTGATCACCGAGGCGAGCCAGGTCTCGCAGCAGGGCCAGGGCTACCAGGACACACCCGGCATCTATTCGAAGGAGCAGATCGCGGGCTGGCGCAAGGTGACCGACCGCGTGCACGAGCGCGGTGGGCGCATCTTCATCCAGCTCTGGCATGTCGGCCGAATCTCGCACGCCTCGCTGCAGGTGGGCGGCGGCGCACCGGTCGCGCCCTCCGCAATTCGCGCCAAGGGCAAGACTTTTGTCAAAGGCACCTTCACCGATATCTCCGAGCCGCGCGCGCTGGAGCTTTCCGAAATCCCCGGCATCATCGAAAGTTTCAGGCTCGCGGCGGCGAATGCCAACGAGGCGGGATTCGACGGCGTCGAAATCCATGGCGCCAACGGCTATCTGCTCGACCAGTTCGCCAAGGACGGCACCAACAAGCGTACCGATGCCTATGGCGGATCGATAGAGAACCGCGCCAGACTGATGCTCGAAATCGCGAAGGTCGTGACGGCCGAAGCAGGCGCCGAACGGACCGGCATCCGCATCTCGCCGGTGACGCCCGCAAACGACATCTCCGATTCCAATCCGCAGCCGCTGTTCGATCATATCGTCGACGGCCTCGACGCCTTGAGGCTGATCTATATCCACGTCATCGAAGGCGCGACCGGCGGCCCGCGCGACATCGCGCCGTTCGACTACGCGTCCTTGCGCAAGCGTTTCCGCGGCGCCTATGTGGCCAACAACGGCTATGATTTCGAGCTCGCGAACAAGGTGCTCGCGGCAGGTAGCGCCGACCTGATCGCGTTCGGCAAGCCATTCATTTCGAATCCCGATCTGGTCGAACGGCTGCGAGGCGGCGCGCCGCTCAACGAGTGGGACAAGGCGACGTTCTACGGCGGCGGCGCCAAGGGGTACACGGATTATCCGGTCCTGGGCGATATTCTTCAGGCGGCACAGTAGGGCGTGCTCTTTCCGCTCCCTCTCCCCGCCGCTTTGCGGGGGAGAGGGTTGGGGTGAGGGGCTCTCACCGCGAGCGCAATTCGTGGAGTTCCCCTCCCCCGCCCGACTTCGCTTGCGCTTCGCCGGGCGACCTCTCCGCGCAAGCGGGCGAGGTAAGCCAGTCCTTGCAGACCCATTGTTCTGTTCTAATGTGCGGCCATGACCCAGCACGCCGCCGAGGACATCGTTCGCCACGCCACCACCGCGTTCAATGCGGGGCGGCCTGACGAGGCCCAAAAGCTTTGCGAACAAGGCTTGCGCCGGCAGCCCGGCGAACCGATGCTGAGCCATCTGTTGGCGGCGGTGCTGTTTTCCAAGAACGAAGTTGAAGCGGCGCGCGGCCATATCGAGGCCAGCCTCGCGAGCCGGCCAAGCAGTGCTCCCGCACAACTTCTCGCCGCGCGGATCGCGCGCGCCGCCGGCGACTGCGACAGCGCGCTGGCGCATCTTGATCGGACCATCGCGATCGCACCACAGCGGGAAGCCTTTTTCGAGAAAGCGCGCACGCTCGACCAGGCCGGGCTGAAACCGCAGGCGCGCGAGGCGTGGAAGGCGATCCTTGAAGCGATCCCGCAGCACCAGGAGGCGGCGGCAAGGCTCGGGCGGCTGGCTTTCGAGAACGGCGATCTTGCGCTCGCCGCCTCTTATCTCGAACGCGCGACAGCGCGCGATTCGCCCGCCTCGTCCTGGTTCGATCTCGGCGTCGTCCGCCAGGACCAGCGCGATCATGCCGCAGCGGCGATCGCCTACCGCAAGGCGATCGAGACAAAGCCCGACCATGCCGAGGCCGCGCTCAACCTCGGCATCGTGCTGCAGGAATCGGGCGATCCCGACGGCGCAATGCGCGCCTACGCGCAAGCCTATTGGCTGCGCCCGCAACTGTTCGGCTCAATCGCAATGGCGCTGACGTCGGCCTCGCATGGAAGGCTGTGGCTCGACGAGGCGGCGCTGCGAAAATCGCTCGCTGGCGAGGCTAGTAACCGTCGGTGAAGCGGCGCTTGCGCGAACTCGGTACACCTCGCCCCGCCTGCGGGGAGAGGTCGCCCGGCGAAGTGCAGCGAAGTCGGGCGGGTGACGGGGACTCTCCACGAGCTCAGTTCGCGGTGAGAGCCCCTCTCCCCGCGAAAGAGCGGGGGGGAGGGTGATCAATCGAGATCGCCGCAATTGTTTCGGCTTCGCTCCTGCTCCAAGCGCCCGCGTCGTGCGCGAAAATGCTTGCGATAGACATTGGGCGCGCCGAGCACTTCGGAGACGGTCTTTGAATAGGCCTGTTGGTGCGCCTCATTAAAACTCTCGAACACGAGCTGTGGCGCGGTGCGCGGCACGGCGAAGCACTGCGCCACCGGCGTGCCCTTCGGCACCACGCCGGAAAAATTCGCATCTCGCCAGATCGCGGGGAAATTGATGCCGCCGTCATGGAAGCGGTCGGCATCGACCAGCCCAGACACCAGCCGAAACGGCAGGTCGTCACGGTTGACCGGGTGCGTGGCAAACAGCGACCAGCCCGCTTCGAGCTCGATGGTCCAGAAGCTGTTGAACTTGATCGCGGCCTGCCTGCCCTTCGCAAACGGCGCGTCCGCAAATTGGGCGGCGACATGAAAGCTCAACGGCGCGCGCGGATGCCCCGCCGTTGCGGGGTCCGGAATATCCCAGTCCCACGAGAACGCGCCGCGATTGACCGCAACGTCGCAGGGAAGCAGGATCATCACGCCATAGGCCATGGCGTCGACAAAGGGCGGACATTGCTTGACGGTGCGGATCTCGCGGCCGTGGATTTCCGAATGCGCTTTCGCCGGCATCGCGCGCAGCCAGTCGGGCAGCGCGGTGCGCGCGGGCACCGGCCGCGGCAAACGATCGGCAAGCGCGGGATCGCAACGGAAGATCATGCGCATGGTGAAGCTCCCTTCGGCGGACAACAGAGCGCATTTTAGACGTCATTGCGAGCGAAGCGAGGCAATCCAGAGCCGCGCAAGAAGCTGGATTGCTTCGTCGCGTCGCCCCTCGGCAATGACGACAAGCAAAAGGCCGGGATCGCTCCCGGCCCTCTTTTCTCCGGTCATGCCCTGTGAAAGCGGGGCATCCAGTAATCCGTGACGTCCGCGTTCAGATCGAGAAGCCGCGGCGTACTGGATCGTCCGCCTTCGCGGACGATGACAGCGGTGGGTCTTCAGTTCAGCGAGGCGCGCTTGGGCGGGGTGGCCGGCCACGACTTGATCAGGGTGTCGTAGTCGATGGTCTCGCCCTTCGGCTTCTCGTTCGCCAGCTTGCGCTGCGGCGCGATGTTGCCGTCCTTGGCCGACTTGTTGAACCAGTACTCGGCCAACTCCTTCTTGTTGAGCTTCGGTCCGCAGGCACCCTGGACGCCCGACTTCTCGAGACGTTCCATCACCGAGTCCTGCGCCGCTGCGAGCGAGTCCATCGCCGCTTGCGGCGTCTTCGCACCGGACGACGCATCGCCGATGTTCTGCCACCACAATTGCGCAAGCTTCGGATAATCCGGCACGTTGTTGCCGGTCGGGGTCCACTGCACGCGGGCCGGTGAGCGGTAGAACTCGATCAGGCCGCCGAGTTTCGGCGCGCGCTCGGTGAACGACTTGTCCCAGATGTCGGATTCACGGATGAAGGTGAGACCGACATGGCTCTTCTTCAGGGACACCGTCTTGGAGACGATGAACTGTTGATAGAGCCAGGCTGCCTTGCGGCGATCGATCGGAGTCGACTTCAGAAGCGTCGCTGAGCCCACGTCCTGGTAGCCGAGCTTCATGCCGTCCTTCCAGTAGGCGCCATGCGGCGACGGAGCCATGCGCCACTTCGGCGTACCATCCGCATTCATGACCGGCAGACCGGGCTTCACCATGTCGGCGGTGAAGGCGGTATACCAGAAGATCTGCTGGGCGATATTGCCCTGCGACGGCACTGGTCCCGATTCGGAGAAGGTCATGCCTTGCGCCTGCGGCGGGGCATATTTCTTCATCCAGTCGAGGTATTTGACGATCGAATAGACCGCCGCCGGACCGTTGACATCGCCGCCACGCTCGACGGATGAGCCGACCGGACGGCAGCCTTCCATGCGGATGCCCCATTCGTCCACGGGGAGTCCGTTCGGAATGCCCTTGTCGCCATTGCCGGCCATCGACAACCACGCGTCAGTAAAGCGCCATCCCAGTGACGGATCCTTCTTGCCGTAATCCATGTGGCCATAGATCCGGGTGCCGTTGATCTCCTTGATGTCGTTGGTGAAGAACTCGGCGATATCTTCATAGGCCGACCAGTTCACGGGGACGCCGAGATCGTAGCCGTACTTGGCCTTGAACTTGGCCTTGTAATCGGGATTGGAGAACCAGTCGTAGCGGAACCAATAGAGGTTCGCGAACTGCTGGTCCGGCAGCTGATAGAGGTGGCCGCTCGGCGCCGTGGTGAACGACTTGCCGATGAAGTCATTCACGTCCAGCCCGGGATTGGTCACATCCTTGCCTTCGCTGGCCATCCACTCCGTCAGGTCGACGGCCTGGCCATACCGGAAATGGGTTCCGATGAAGTCGGAGTCGTTGATCCAGGCATCGTAGACATTCTTGCCGGACTGCATCTGGGTCTGAATCTTCTCGACGACGTCGCCTTCCTGGATGATGTCGTGCTTGACCTTGATGCCGGTGATTTCCTCGAACGCTTTGGCAAGCGTGCGCGATTCGTATTCGTGCACCGTCAGGGTTTCGGAGACCGCGTTGATTTCCATGCCCTTGAAGGGTTCAGCGGCCTTGATGAACCACTGCATCTCCTTCATCTGGTCGTCTTTCGACAGGGTCGACGGCTGGAATTCGCTGTCGATCCATTTCTTTGCCGCGGCTTCGTCGGCAAAGACAGGTGCGGTGACCGCGGCCGAGGCAGCGATCAGCGCGAACGCGCTCGTCATCATCAAGACCCGGGCCTTGGTCGCGGGCCCGTAACTTCCTCGTAATTGTCGCATGTTGGTTCCTCCGTTGCAGCGACACACATAATCAGGCCCGGGTTGGTCCCGGATCTGCTCTTTTTCGCCCCTCAGACCGTGCGGAAAATGATCACGGCCATGAGCAGCGAAATTGCGGTTGCGAGCCACAGGCTCGAAAGTTCAAATCCCTCCTCGCCGATCGGCAGCGTGGCGATCGTGTCGGTGCCGACGAAGCCGACCCACAGCAGATGGATGACGGCGGCGAGAATCAGCGAGACAAACAGGCGGTCGCCGCGCGTGGTCGGAATGCGCAACACCCCGACGCGCTCGACTTCCGGATAGGCAACGCCGAGCCACGTCATCGCCAGAAGCGTGGTCGCGAGCAGCGCGAAGAAGATCGCGGTCGGCGGCGTCCAGGCCATCCATGCGATACTATCCATGTGACCTCCTCAAACCCGACCGAGCGCGAAGCCGCGCGCGATATAGTTGCGGACGAACCAGATCACCAAGGCGCCTGGGATGATGGTAAGCACGCCGGCGGCGGCGAGCAGTCCCCAGTCCATGCCGGCTGCGGAAACCGTACGCGTCATCACAGCCGAAATCGGTTTAGCGTTGACCGACGTCAGCGTGCGCGCGAGCAGCAATTCGACCCAGGAGAACATGAAGCAGAAGAACGCGGCGACGCCGATGCCGCTCGCGATCAAGGGCACCAGGATCTTCACGAAAAAGCGCGGGAACGAGTAGCCGTCGAGGAACGCGGTCTCGTCGATCTCACGCGGCACGCCGGAAACAAAACCTTCCAGGATCCAGACCGCGAGCGGCACATTGAAGATGCAATGCGCCAGCGCGACCGCCCACGGCGTGTCGAACAGGTTGATCGCCGAATAGAGATTGAAGAACGGCAGCGCGTAGACCGCGGCCGGCGCCATGCGGTTCGACAACAGCCAGAAGAACAGATGCTTGTCGCCGAGGAAGCGGTAGCGCGAGAACGCGTAGGCCGCCGGCAGCGCCACCGAGATCGAGATGATCGTGTTGATGATGACGTATTTCAGCGAGTTGATGTAGCCGGAATACCAGCTCTCGTCGGTGAAGATCCGCATGTAATGCGCAATGGTCGGATGGTGCGGCCACAGCGTCATGGTGGTGACGATCTCGTTGTTGGTCTTGAAGCTCATGTTGACGAGCCAGTAGATCGGCAACAACAGGAAGATCAAAAACAGCGAGATGATGAGGCGCCGGCCGGGGATCGATTGCATCACGCCGCTCCCTCTTGGCGCGGGCGCTGGGCGCCGGCGTTGGTCATCACGGTGTAGAACACCCAGCACACGATCAGGATGATCAGGTTGTAGCAGAGCGACAGCGCAGCTGCCTTGCCGAGGTCGAACTGTCCGAGCGCGATCTTGACGAGCTCGATGGAGACGAAGGTCGTCGAGTTGCCGGGGCCGCCGCCGGTCAGGACGAACGGCTCGGTGTAGATCATGAAACTGTCCATGAAGCGCAACAGAACTGCGATCAGCAACACGCGATGCATCTTCGGCAACTGGATCGCGGTGAACACCGCCCAGCGCGAGGCACCGTCGATCTGCGCTGCCTGGTAGTAGGCGTCGGGGATCGATTTCAATCCGGCGTAGCAGAGCAGCGCGACCAGGCTGGTCCAGTGCCAGACATCCATCACGATCACGGTAGCCCAGGCGTCGAACTCGTTGGAGACGTAGTTGTAATCGATCCCCGTGTGGTTCAGCACATAGCCGAGCAGGCCGATGTCGGGCCGGCCGAAAATCTGCCAGATGGTGCCGACCACGTTCCACGGAATGAGCAGCGGCAGCGCCAGGATCACCAGGCAGGCCGCGACCTGCCAGCCCGAGCGCGGCATCGACAGTGCGACCAGGATTCCGAGCGGCACCTCGATCGCAAGGATCACCGCCGAGAAGAACAGATTGCGCCAGAGCGAGGCGAGGAAGCGGCCGCCGAGATCGGTCGAGGGATCGAGCAATTCCTTGAACCAGCCGACGCCGTTCCAGAAGAACTGGTTGTTGCCAAAGGTGTCCTGCATCGAATAGTTCACGACCGTCATCAGCGGCAGGATCGCCGAGAACGCCACCACCAGGAACACCGGCAGCACCAGCAACCAGGCTTTTTGGTTGACCGTCTTGTCCATTACGCCGTTCCCTCCACCAGACGGCTGTCGGCATAGACATGCACATGCGCCGGATCGAACTTCAGTGCCGCAGCGCCGTCGGTGGCCGAGAAGCCCGGCGGCACGCGGGCTGCGAATTTCGCGTCGCCTACGCGGACACGCGCGAATTGGACGCGGCCGAGATCATCGATCCGCTCGATCCTGGCCGAGAGGAAGCCGGGCGCGGGCGGCACGACGTCGACGAATTCCGGACGCACGCCGATCTCGATTTTCGCAGCCAACGGCAGCGCGTCGTAACTGCGATCGAGCGCGATGGTGTGGCCGTCGATCCGCGCCTCGCGGCCTTTGACTTCGGCGGGCACGATGTTCATGCCGGGCGAGCCGATGAAATAGCCGACAAAGGTATGCGCCGGCTTCTCGAACAGCTCCGCCGGCGTGCCGCTCTGCACCACGCGGCCGTCATGCATGACGACGACCGTATCGGCAAACGTCAGCGCCTCGGTCTGGTCGTGGGTCACATAGATCATGGTCAGATCGAGATCGCGATGCAGCGCCTTCAGTTTGGAACGCAGCTGCCATTTCAGCTCGGGATCGATCACCGTCAGCGGCTCGTCGAACAGCACCGCCGCGACGTCGGAGCGCACCAGGCCGCGCCCGAGCGAGATCTTCTGCTTGGCGTCGGCGGTGAGCCGCGTCGCCTTGCGGTTGAGATCGGGGGTGAGGTCGAGCAATCGCGCAATCTCCCTGACCCGTGCGTCGATCTCGCTTTTGGGCACGCCGCGGTTCTTCAGCGGGAACGCCAGGTTCTGCCCGACCGTCATGGTGTCGTAGATCACCGGGAACTGGAACACCTGCGCGATGTTGCGCTTCTGCGTCGACAGCGGCGTGATGTCTGTGCCGTCGAACAGGATCTCGCCGCGGGTCGGGGCGACGATGCCGGAAATCAAATTGAGCAGCGTGGTCTTGCCGCAGCCGGACGGCCCGAGCAGCGCGTAGGCGCCGCCCTGCCGCCAGGTCATCGAGATCGGCTTCAGCGCAAAGCTTTCGGGATCGGCATCGCCGCCGGTGTAGGAATGCGCGAGATCGACGAGATCAATGCGGGCCATCAGGCATCTCCCTCACGCCGAACCTGGAGACGCGACGAGGCGGCCGGCCGCGTCGAACACAAAGACATTGTCGGGATCGAGCACCGCGTCGAGCTTCTGCCCGGGCTCGTACTCGTGCACGCCATGCAGCACGGCGACCCAGTTCGACGTGTCGCGATGAAGATGCACGAAACTTTCCGAGCCGGTGATCTCGGTCACGGTGACGGTCGCGGGAAAGGCGTGGCGGCCGGCAATTCCGTTGGCGATCTCCAACTGATGGGCACGGAAGCCGACGCGATAGGCGCCGTCGCCGAGCGAGGCGTAAAGCCCCGTGGCCGGTGCCTGTACGCCGCCGCCATACTCGACCGAACCGTAGCGCTTTTCGATCGCTACCGTGTTGAGCGGCGGATCGGAAAACACCTGCGCGACGCGCAAGGTGTCCGGGTGCCGGTAGACTTTTGCGGTATCGCCGGCCTGCAAAACTTCGCCTTCCCACATGCACAGCGTGCGGCCGCCCAGCAACAGGGCTTCCGACGGCTCGGTCGTGGCATAGACGAAGATCGCGCCGGAAGCCTCGAAGATGCGCGGCAGTTCGGTGCGCAGTTCCTCGCGCAGCTTGTAGTCGAGGTTGGCGAGCGGCTCGTCGAGCAGCACCAGATCGGCACCCTTCACCAGCGCCCGCGCAATCGCGGTGCGCTGCTGCTGGCCGCCGGAGAGCTGCAGCGGCGTGCGGGTCAAATAGGGTTCCAGCCGCAGAAGCTTTGCGGCCTCGCCAACGCGCTTCTCGATTTCCGCGCGCGGCTTGCCCTGCACCCGCAACGGCGAGGCGATGTTCTCGTAGACGGAGAGCGAGGGATAATTGATGAATTGCTGATAGACCATCGCCACCGAGCGCTGCCGCACATCGAAGCCGTTGACGTCCTTGCCGTCGACCAGCACGCAGCCGCTGCTCGCCCGGTCGAGGCCGGCGAGCAGCCGCATGATCGAGGTCTTGCCCGAAAGGGTCGGCCCGAGCAGCACGCTGAGCGTGCCCTTTTCAAGCGTCAGCGACACATCGCGGATGGTCGGCACGCCATCGACGATACGCGTGACATGGTCGAGCGCGACGCTCATGTCCGTGCTCCCGCTTCACGTAAAGGACTTCCGAGCGGGACCCGGTTTGAAGCGATCCAGCCGTCGATCGCGGCGATCTGGTCCGCCGAGAGACGCAAGCCGAGTTTCGATCGCCGCCAGACGATGTCTTCGGCCGTCAGCGCCCATTCCGATGCCATCAGGTATCTGACCTCGCTCTCCGTCAAGGTGGCGCCGAAGGATTGGCCGAGATCGGCAGCCGATTTTGCGCTGCCGAGCAGCTTGGTGGCGCGTGTGCCGTAAGCGTGCGCAAGCCGGTTGGCATGCGCGGGCCTGAGGAAAGGATAGGTGCGCTCGAGTTCGGCAGCGAGGGCTGCGACCGCCGAGACGTCCATGTCGCCGCCGGGCAGCGGCGATTTTCCGGTCCACCCTTCCCGCGCCTTGGCACTGCGCAAATAGGGCGACAGCCGTTCCAGCGCTTCCTCGGCGAGCCTTCGATAGGTCGTGATCTTGCCGCCATAGATCGACAGCAGCGGCACGCCGCCGGGCGTATCCAATTCGAACACATAGTCGCGGGTCGCGGCTTTGGCTTCGCTGGCGCCGTCGTCATAGAGCGGGCGGACACCGGAATAGGTCCAGACCACGTCCTGCGGCTGCACGGGATTTGCCAGATACTCGCTCACGGCGGCGCAGAGATATTGGATCTCCTCCGGCGTGGCCTTCACCTTCGCCGGGTCGTCGTCATAGTCGCGGTCGGTGGTGCCGATCAGCGTGAAGTCGTCTTGATAGGGAATGACGAAGACGATGCGGCCGTCCGAGTTCTGGAACATGTAGGCGCGGTCGTGCGCGTAGAGCTTGCGCACTACGATGTGCGAGCCCTGCACCAGCCGCACCTTGGCGCGCGCGTTAACGCCGGCGCCGGAGGCCAGCACGTTCTCGACCCACGGGCCGCCGGCATTGACCAGCGCACGGGCGCGGATGGTAGAGCGCTCGCGGCTCAAGGTGTTTTCGACCGTGAGCTGCCACAGGCCGTCCGCCTGGCGGATTTCGATCGCACGGGTGCGGGTGCGGATGACCGCGCCGCGGTCGGCCGCGTCGCGCGCGGTGAGCACCACAAGCCGCGCGTCGTCGACGAAGCAGTCCGAATATTCGAAGCCTTTGGTGTAGCGCCCCGCGATCAGCGGCTTGCCGACCTCGTCGCGGGTCAGATCGACCGAGCGCGTGGCGGGCAGCAGATGGCGGCCGCCGATATGGTCGTAGAGGAAGAGCCCAAGCCGCAGCAGCCAGGCCGGGCGCAGGCCCGCATGGTGCGGCAGCACGAAACGAAGCGGGCGAATGATGTGGGGCGCGATCTGCCAGAGAATTTCGCGCTCGATCAGCGCCTCGCGCACCAAGCGAAACTCGTAATATTCGAGATAGCGCAGACCGCCATGCACGAGCTTGGTCGACCAGGACGAGGTCCCGCTCGCCAAATCATTCATTTCACAAAGGAAAACGGAATTTCCGCGCCCGGCCGCATCGCGCGCGACGCCGCACCCATTGACGCCGCCTCCGATGATCGCGAGGTCGTAAATCCGGTCCAAACGACGCTTCCCCTGGCGCTCGCCAGTTCATTTTGGCGATTTCGCTTTCGATTTTGACTAAATCACAACCGAATACGAAAGCAAGTGAAAATGGTAACGGACCTGTGAGAAACGAAACCGTGTGCGGCTGGCGAGCTGGCGGTGGAAACGGATCAGGCGCGGCGAATGGACATCGGTCGGCCGCCGCTGCGATACGTCGCGGTCCATCGACCATGCAGGTTGCCGGGGTTAACCGTTTGTTTACCGGCTCAGGGGCTCCTATCATCTGCGCCAAACCAACAGGTCCCAACAGCGGCTCACCCGGAGCGGATACCGGCCATGACTTCAATTGGCGCCACTCAAGCGCGCAGCCAGATTTCGCCGGCCAACGAGCGCGTCTACCACCAAAGCAATCTGCTTGGCGATTGGAAGGGCTCATTTTCGAAAAATCATCAACCCGTCGAACTGAAGGTCGTGAGCATCAACGGCGAGTCCGCGCAGGTCGAGTATACCCATAACGGGCACACGGAAAGAGGCACGGGAACCGTCGACGGCAGCACGATCAGCTTTGGCAACATCACGATCGGAACTCGCAACGGAACCAGCGCCGCGCTCGAATTCTCGTTCGGCACGGCGAAGATGACGGCTGCTCTGACCAAGACGGCGACGCCGGTGGACCAGAACAAGCTGGTTGGAAACTGGATCGGCAGCTCGGCGACGCAGAGCGCGACCTTCCGGGTCGTATCGATCAACGGGCGGGACGCGCAGGTCCAATATACCGTCAACGGGCAAACGGTGACGGGAGTCGGAGATCTCTACAAGAACACCGTCAACTTGGGCAAAGTTCAGGTCTCATCCGACGACGGGGTGCAGGGAACGATGACATTTCCGGTCGGCCACAGCACGCTGACCCTGCACGTGACCAAGTTCACACCCAATACCGCTTCGTCATCGGCGAGCTCATCCGTGAACAAACTGGCTTGAGATCGAACGGCGCTCCGCGCCGAACGAATTGGGCGAACGGCCGTTTGAAAGCCTGCTGCCGGCACGCACGACGCCGGGCGAGTGTCCGCGAAATCGATCGCAGGCATTAGCTGCCAACCTTGAGCCAGCCGGAATGAGCACCAAGGTGCTCGTCCAGCCGGCAGATACCGCGCGGGTCTACTAGAGCTTCACTTGAGATTTACTTGGCCGCCGCTGCGATACGCGGCCATTCGTCCATCTGCACACGGGCGACCAGCTTGTAGCTGCCATCGACCGGGCGGAAGATCGAGGCTTCACCTTCCTTGACGTCGAACCAGTCCTTGCCGAGGGCTGCGACGATGTTCGGCTGATGCGTGATGAGTATTGTGTTGGTGTGGAGGTTAGGTGCGGTGGCAAGCATCTTTCGAAATGCCTCGGCGCGCCGGCTGTTCTCGTTCGGCGATACGATCAGGCCGCCCTCGGTCAGATCTGGCGTCTTCTCGATATCCTTGAAGCCAGCAAGGACCGCGGTCTCATAGGCACGGTTGTACTTGCTGGTGTAGACCTTGCCGATCGGCACCTCGGCCTGGCGAAGCGCCTCGCCAAATGCCTTTGCCAGCGCCTTGCCCTTGTCGTTGAGATTGCGTTGCGCTCCGATGTTGTCGAAGTTGAGCGGATCGGTATCGGCCTGATCCGGGAAAGTGGCGCCGTGGCGGACGACGATGACAAGATCGCCCGCGCGCAAGGCCTGCGCGATATCCTTATCGTCCGCGTGTGCCGCCGGGACGGCCACCACGAGCATGCTGAATAGAAAAACAGAAGCCGCCAAAGCGTTGCTAACTAATCTCGACATCCTGCACATGATCGCTCCTTCAAATGTGACTGTGCCCCACACGCATGCAAGACAACCAGAGTGGCGGTTCTATTCCACGTCGTGTGTAATTGGCTCAGTACCGAGTTCGTCTGCTCGAGTTGGCCGCGAGGTCGATGGCAACATCCGTTGCAGCACGCCGTCGCGCAAGACCAGTCCGTGGAAAAGCGCGGCGCCCGCATGCAGACCGATGAGGGCAACGAGCGCCTTCGCGCCGAACTCGTGAGCCTGCGCGAACAGGCGGTGGATTTCAGGGTTTGGCCTCAACAACGCCGGTACCTGCCAGATGAACAATTCAAAGGGCCGACTGCCAAACAAGCCCCGCAAGAAACCTGTCGTCGGCTGCAGCAAAATCAAGGCGTAAAGGCCAAATCCATTGGCCTTTGTGAACGATTGCTGCAGCTTCGACATAGTCTCCGGAAACGGCGGCAAATAGGCGAAATTGCGCCGCCAGACGAGACGCGCCAACACGACGATCCATGTCAGCACGCCCATCGTCCGGTGTGCCGCCAGAATTGCCACGGCAAGATCGCTCTCGCGTTCGACGGCTTCGTGCAGCCATGCGCTGGCAAACTGACCGGCGATGAGAAGTACCGTGAGCCAATGCAATGCAATGCTCACGTGATCGAAACGTACGCTTTCGGATGGCCCTTCCAACGCGTCTATATCTTTGGTCATGCCTGCTCCAGGTCTTGGTGCGAAATTGCCTTGATGCGAAATTCGCTCCAGGGAGACCTGCGCTATGTCGGCTTTATTCCCGGCGCCAACTCTTCGTGTTCGAACGGCTCGGCTGCACAAACCGACGAAGACGTGAAGCTTTCGACGCAGCAGTTCAGCAGAAGCTGGAGAGCCCCCCAGCGGTTAGTTGCTGTTTGGAAAGATAGCGGGCTTTCATCCTTTGAGACCCGGCCTAAGGGCCGCTCCTCAGAATGAGGTCTTTCAATCTCGCTGAGATCAAAATGAGCGCTAACCCTCATGGCGAGGAGCGCGGCAACGCCGCGCGTCTCGAACCATGAGGCCATGGCAATTTTCAGCGCAGTCGCGTAACCGTCGAAATCGGCTCGGAACCGGCCTCGTCTACGTCCACATCCACTGCCGCCTTCGGCATGGCTTCGATCACCTCGATGCCGCGGGTGTGGCAGATGTTGGCAAGGCCCGCCGGCAGTGCGGCGTCGGTGACGAAAGTCTGGATCTGGCTGATATGGGCGATGCGGACCGGCGCGCTGCGGCGGAGTTTTGTGGAGTCGGCGACCAGCATGACGCTGCGCGCGTTGGCGATGATCGCCTGCGCCGCCTGCACCTCGCGATAGTCGAAGTCGAGCAGCGCGCCCTCCTCGTCGATCGCGGACGCCCCGATGATGGCGTAATCGACCTTGAACTGGCCGATCAACTGCGTCGCGGTCGAGCCAACCACGGCGCCGTCGGCGCGACGCACCGCGCCGCCCGCCACGATCACCTCGATGCGCGGATGGCGATACAACAGCATCGCGACGTTGAGGTTGTTGGTGATGACGAGCAGGTCCTCATGCGAGGTCAGCGCGCTTGCGACCTCTTCCGTGGTGGTGCCGATGTTGATGAACAGCGAGCAGCCGTTCGGGATCAAGGCCGCGGCCGCGGCTCCGATCGCCTTCTTCTCCTCGGCCGCGACGAAGCGGCGCGCCTCATAGGCGAGGTTTTCCACGCCCGAGGCGATGATGGCGCCGCCGTGGATGCGGGTCATCGCGCGCTGCTCGCAGAGATCGTTCAAATCCTTGCGGATGGTCTGCGACGAAACCTCGAAGCGCCGCGCCAGATCTTCCACGGTCACCCGGCCCGAGGCGCGGGCGATGTTGAGGATCTCGGATTGGCGATGGGTCAGTCCGGTCACGACGGCACCTGGGGATGCGAAACGTCCTCCATGGTGCGGCGGTTCGCGGGCGCGGTCAACGCGGCAGATGGGCCGCGAGGACCAATTCTTGCCGACCTTTGCCGTAGCGCATTGGCGGGGAAGCGTTCACCGCCAGATGAGGCGGAACACCCTCATCCAATTGTCAAAGGCGATTTTGCGCACCGTGGCATCATCGAAGCCGTGCGCACGCAATGACTGGATCAGGTTTGGGAGATGGCTTGCATCCTTGATCGGAAGGGGCATGATCGCGCCGTCGAAATCGGACCCCAGCGCGACGTGATCCTCTCCCATCCGCTCCACGAGGTAGCTGAGGTGCTCAGTAACGGCATTGATGGGGATGTCCGGATCAAGATGTGCGTCCGGTCGCACGTCACACACACTGAAATTGAAGCCCACGACGCCATCCGATTCCCTGACGGCATCGAGTTGCCTATCAGTCAAGTTGCGGGTCGAGCGGCAAATGGTATGTGCGCAAGCGTGGGTGGCCACGATCGGGGCAGTGCTGATCACCGCAATATCCCAGAATCCGCGCTCATTGAGGTGTGACACGTCGAGCATGATCCCCAGCCGATTACAGGCTTTTACCAGCGCCTTTCCTGCATCCGTCAATCCTGGACCAATGTCGGGCAAACGTGGATAAGCGAACGGGACGCCATGGCCATAAATGTTCGGGCGGCTCCAAACCGGACCGAGAGAGCGCAGACCACTGGAATAAAGTTGTTCCAGCCCGTCCAGATCAGCGTCGATCGCTTCGGCCCCCTCCAAGTGGAGCACCATCACGAACGTTCCGTCTCGCCGTCCTGCCTCGATCTCATCCACGGTTGTGGCCCATCGGATCTTCTCGTCGGCGCGGGCCACCAGGTGTTTCAAAGCGCTCAATTGGGAATTTATTCGAGCGCGCGCGTAAGCCGCATCGAGCGGGTCCGCAAGACGCACCTCGTATCCATCGGCGGTTCGTGCAAGGTTACCTTCCGTTGGACGTTCCGCCTTGGCGAACAGGGCAAACAGACCGCCAATCATGCCTCCTTCCTGGGCACGCGGCAGATCAAGGTGGCCCTCCTGCGAGCGCATGAGAAAGTCGCGCCCGCCTTCGCGATATTCAGCGAGCTGCTGGACCGCGTCATTATGGCCGTCGAAGATCGCGACCTTGCTGTTTTCCCGCATTGTGTTCTTCCGCTTTTCACCCGTGGCAATCTCATCTTGCCTCGGAAAACCAACGATGTCTCCCGATCCACCGCAGGCGGTGCCCATGGATGACGTGATCTAGAACACAACGAGCGCCGCACGGACCGACATCGCCAGCAATACCAGCGACGCAGCCATGAAGACGGCAAAGCGGAGCATGATGATATTGGCAATGGCCTGAACGAGGCTATGCAACACGCGCAGTCCGACGTAGATCCAGGCCAAGCCGGTGTTCAAACCTTCGTCCGCCCCCAACAACGCCAATGAAAGCGACACGGCGTAGAACAGCGTCGGTTGTTCCATGAGGTTGTTGTAGTTATCAGCCTTCCAACGCACCTCGGCCGGTAACTGCGCGTGAAATTCTTCGGCCGGACGCTGGGGATCGTAGACTATCTTGCCCCTTGTTACCGCCGAAATGCGCGTCGCATAAAGCCAGGCCCACATCACGAACGACCACAGCACAAGCGCGATAACCGGAGCTAGGATGGAACTGTGCGGCATTTTCTCCTCGCCGGATTGGTCGTGAACGAATCCATTCTTTGGCTGGGAGTGTCAATCTGATGTCCGAGAAGAATCTTGGCCGTGCAAGAACGCAGAGGCGCTGCGATGGTCGCAGAGCGAGCATTCTACGAAGCCTCGCTTTTGGTCCGCCAAACTTCCCGGCGCTTGTTCGGTTGCAACTGTAAGCACCTATTCTTTTTGCCGATCCGCGGCCCTGATCGCGACGACGGCATCCTTGTAGCGGCGGCTGCCGGCAATCACTTCGCCATTGTCCATGCGCAGGGCGAAGTCGCCGTTCGGGCGCGGCTCGATGATGGCGATGCGGTAGGTATTGACAAGCTTGGTGCGGTGGACCCGGCTGAATCCGAACGGCTTCAGCCTGGTCTCCTCGGCTGCCAGCGTGCCGCGGATCAGATGGCGGCGGGCGGGCAGCACAAACTCGACATAGTTGCCGGCGGAGGTGACGGAAATCACCTCGGTCGGGTCGACCCGAATGCTGGCCGATCCGTCCCTCAGCCAGATTTCCGGACGCAGGCTTAGCGAAGCGCGCAGCGGTGAAGCCGGCAACTCATCGGCGGTCGCGACCGACCGCGGGCCCGGCCTGCGGTCGATCAGCCAGAACACCACGACGATCATGAAGGCCGAGATGAGGTCCTTGCGAAACTCGGTCGGGAATTCCGCCCGCCAGCGAAATTCATAAGTCCCGCCGAAAGCCGGGTAAGCCATCTGACGGAGCAGGACGATCAGGACGATGTGCAACAGCGCGTAGGCTATGACCGCCATCGTCACGAAGATGAAAGCCATGCGGCGGTCGTGGACCGACGAAAATGCGTCGACGCTCCGTCTCAGGATCGGTAGCAGCATGATCAGCACCAACGCGCTGGTGCTCTCATCCACGATCGGACCGCGCAGATTGGTGGCTCCGGAGGCCGAGTGCTGGATCGCGGTCAGCACGTTGACGAAGCAGTTCGCGACAATCAGCAGCGCGACCCAGCCATAGCGGCTCGCGAACCTGCCGACCGTCCCTCGCCAGCCTCCGCTCGTCACTGGCGAGGATCGCTCGTCCCTTGGGCGCAATCGATCGTCCCACGGCGGCTCGACGGATTCGGTCGAGGCGGGTCTATTGCCCTCGGAGATCGTCATGGCGGGTTACGAACCTATCCACTGGTCCGCCAAGCATAGACAAATCGGGATCGACCGCGAAGCCTCGGAGTTCAAAAATGAATAGAAGACAGTTCTCGACCGGATGCGCCCTGGTTCCATTGCTCTGGCCGATTTCACCCTTCCCGGTGCCCGCTCTTGCCGCGGAACTGCTGGTCCAGCGCCTGCGGCCCTCCGATCCGCGATGGCCATCGGCGGATGCATGGGAGACGCTGAACCGCGCGGTCGGCGGCAGACTGACCAAGGTCGAGACACCGCTTTCGCTGTGCGGCGGGCCTTCGGACGCGCAGGCCTGCACGGATCTCTTCAAGGAGCTGAAAAACCCCTACTTCATTCGTGACCAGGTCGGTGTCACGCAAACGCTCGGCTGGGTCGACGGCTGGACCTTCAAGCCCAGCGCCTACGCGGTCGCAGCCCGACAAACCAGCGACGTGATCGCCGCGGTCAATTTCGCGCGCGACAACAATCTGCGCCTGGTCGTCAGGGGCGGCGGCCACAGCTATCTCGGCACCTCGAACGCGCCGGATTCGCTGATGATCTGGACCCGCTTCATGGACGACATCACCCTGCACGACGATTTCGTCGCGCAAGGGAGCAAAGATGCGCCACAACCGGCCGTCACGGTCGGCGCCGGCGCGATCTGGATGCACACCTACAACGCGGTGACGACCAAGGGCGGCCGCTACGTGCAAGGCGGTGGTTGCGGCACGGTCGGCGTCGCCGGCCTTGTTCAAGGCGGCGGCTTCGGCAGCTTCTCGAAGAACTACGGCACCGCCGCAGCGAGCCTGTTGGAGGCCGAGATCGTGACCGCCGACGGCAGCTTACTGATCGCCAACGCCTCTCAAAATGCCGATCTGTTCTGGGCCTTGAAGGGCGGCGGCGGCGGAACGTTCGGCGTCGTCACCCGCCTGACGCTGCGCACCCACGAGCTTCCGGAATTTTTCGGCGGGGTGTTCGCAACCGTGCAGGCGACCAACGACGCTGCATTCCGGCGATTGATCGGCCGCTTTGTGCAGTTCTATGTGGATAGACTGCACAACGCGCATTGGGGTGAGATCGTCAATCTGCGCCGGCAGCGCACGTTTAACATCAGCATGGCCTTCCAGGGGATCACCCAACACGACGCCGAGGCCGTCTGGCAGCCGTTCTTCGATTGGCTGAGGTCGCAGCCGTCAGATTTCACGATCACGTCCGAGCCGCAGATTGTCGCCGTCCCTGCCCGGCATCTCTGGGATCCGGATTTTCTCAAGGCCAAAGCGCCGCGAGCGATCCTGTCGGACGACCGGCCCGGCGCTTCGCCCGACAACGTATTCTGGTCGGGCAATCTGGCCGAAGCTGGACACGTCCTGTACGGCTTTCAATCGGTGTGGCTGCCGGCATCGTTACTGGAAGCAAGCCGGCAGGAAGCCCTCGCCGATACGCTGCATGCCGCGGCCAAGCTTCATCCGATCGAGCTTCACTTTCAAAAAGGTTTGTCCGGGGCTTCCGACGAGGTCATCGCCGCGACACGAAACACCGCGACCAATCCCGACGTCCTCGATGCCTTCGTGCTCGCGATCGTCGCCGGCGAGGGCCAGCCGGCCTATCTCGGAGTTGCCGGCCACGAGCCGGACCTCATCAACGCGCGCAAGGAAGCAGCCCAAATCGATAGCGCGACGCTCACGCTCAAGATGCTCGTTCCCGACGCAGGCTCCTATGTCGCGGAAAGCAACTACTTCGAGCCGCACTGGCAGGCTTCCTATTGGGGCGGCAACTACGCGAGGCTCTCGGAGCTGAAGCGAAAATACGATCCAGCTTGCGTCTTCTTCGTCCGCCATGGGGTCGGAAGCGAAGGCTGGTGCGACGACGGCTTTGCGAAGCTTGCGACGCCCGGTTGAGGCCTGAGCATGTCGAGTTGACAGCAGAAATTCTCGCGGCCTCAAAAAAGACATCGCTACGGCAGGCGATGAAACTAACTTTCGTGTCAGAAACTGTCTCCTTAGTCATTTGAAATCGCCGGCTCGTTCGGGTCTCCTTGGGCATCTTCTTGTTGCGACGGCATCCGTCGCCGCAATTCAACCTTGGAGCAATTGGGATGAGCAACAAGTTCCTGAGTTACCTCGTCACAGTCGCGCTCGGCGTGACGCTCGCGCTGGCATCACCGGCGTTCGGCCGCGGAGGCGGCGGTGGCGGCGGCGGCATGGGTGGCGGTAGCCATTTCGGCGGCGGCATGGGCGGTGGCCATTTCGGCGGCATGGGCGGTGGACATTTCGCAGGCGCCCATTTTGCCCATGGCGGATTTTCGCGGTTCGCATTCCACGACCACGGCGGCTTCCGTCACCGCGTCTTCGATCGCCGTCTCCATCGCTTTGTGTTCGTCGGCGTGCCCTATGCCTACGCCTCCTACGACAGTTGCTATCGCAGGGTGTGGTCGCCCGTTGGACTGCAGTGGGTGAACGTCTGCGGCGACTACGATTACGGTTACTAGCGTACTCAGCGCCATACTGCCTCCCATCGCGTCGGCGCAACGCGCGAGCGGGTGATGGCCGTCACACGGGCTTATTCCAGCCGGCCCGCAGGTGACGGCCATTACGCTCGATTGCAAGCCACCTTGACCGAGCCCCTTGAATTACCGGCGAGTTGGTTTCTGACATATATGTTAGGTTTCCGGTCTCCGATTTTGCTAGGATGGATTTGAGCATTTGCCCACTCGTTCGGGGACTTAAGCACCATGACCGGAGGTCACCACCGCATTCTGGTTGTCGAGGACGATGCGGAAACCGCAGGTCAGCTCGTGGAACAGCTCACGACCAGCGGATACGAGGTGGACTTGGCCACCAACGGCACCGAGGCGCTGAGCCGCGGTGCTTCCTGCGACTATGCCGTGATCACGATGGACCGCATGCTTCCCGACATCGACGGCATCGCGGTGATGCAGCAACTGCGCAATGACGGCGTCGCCGCACCCGTCCTGATCATCAGCGCGCTCGGCGAGGTCGATGACAGGGTGCGGGGCCTGCGCGCCGGCGGCGACGACTATCTGGTGAAGCCATTTTCCTTCATCGAGCTATTGGCGCGCGTCGAGGCGCTGGGCCGGCGCAGCGACACCGTCGTCAAGCAGACCATCCTGCGGGTCGGCGATCTCGCGATCGACCTGGTGTCGCGCACGGCGAGCCGGGGCGGCAAGGATATTTTCCTGCTGCCGCGGGAATTCCAGCTTCTGGAATATCTGGTGCGCAACGAAGGCCGCATCGTATCCCGCGCCATGCTGCTGCAGCACGTCTGGGACCTTCATTTCGATCCCTCCACCAACATCATTGACGTCTATGTCGGTCGTGTGCGCCGCAAGGTCGACGGCCAGCAGGCCTATCCGCTGATCCACACGCTGCGCGGCGTCGGGTACTGTCTCCGTGCTCCTGCTTAAGACCCTAACGTCATCGACGTTCAAGCTGGCGCTGATCGCGATCGCAACCTTCGGCGTGATCGTGACGGTCATTTTCAGCTACGTCTATCTCTCCACCTCCGCCTATGTGCGCAGCCGCTCCGACCGCTCCATCATGACCGAGAATCTGAGCCTGCAAGGCGCCTATCAACAATCGGGGCGCGACGGGCTGATCGCCCTGATTGACCAGCGCGTCGCAGACAAGAATTTTGCCGGCAGCGTCTATCTCCTCGCCGATCCCAAGCTGACGCCGCTTGCCGGCAACCTCAAGGCCTGGCCATCGACGGCTACGGCCGCGCTGGGATGGGCGGAGTTTCGCGCAGCGGAACCGTTGCCCAACGCGACCAAGCCGCCGCTGCTGCGGGCTATGATCGAGACATTGCCGGACGGCAACCGCCTGCTGGTCGGACGCGACATCGGCGAGCTCGACGGCTTTACCGATCAGATCAAGACCGCCGTGATCTTGAGCCTCTTCTTGATCTTCGTGCTCGCCGCGGTCGCGGGCATCCTGGTGACGCGCCGAAGCGTGGGCCGGATCGAACAGATCAATGCGACCAGCCGGGCCATCATGCAGAGCGGCCTCGACCAGCGCATTCCGCTGCGCGGCACAAATGACGAATGGGACCGGGTCGCGGAGAACCTCAACCTGATGCTCGACCGCATCGAGACATTGATGGGCGAGGTCAAGCAGGTGAGCGACAATGTCGCGCACGACCTGCGGACGCCGTTGACGCGAATGCGCGGCCGGCTGGAGAAGGCCTATCATGCGAAGCGAGTCGCCGAGGTCGATCAATCGCTGATCGGCGACACCATCGCCGATCTCGATTCCGTGCTGCGGATATTCTCGTCGATCACGCGGATCGCGCAGATCGAGACCCAGGCGCGCACCGACGCGTTCCGCAGCGTGAACCTGGTCGAGATCGCGAGCGAGGTTGTCGAGTTGTACGATGCCGCGGCTGAACAGGACGGCACGCGCCTCACCGTCACCGGCGAGCGTGAGGTCGTCGTGACCGGAGACCGCGACCTGATCTTCGATGCCATCGCCAATCTGGTGGACAACGCGATCAAGCACGGCCGCGCCGGAGGTCAGGTCGTGGTCGCCAACGAAACCATCGACGGCAGGCCGGTGATCTCCATCGCCGACGACGGCCGCGGGATTCCGGCGCACGAGCACCAACAGGTGTTCAAGCGATTCTACCGGCTCGAACATAGCCGCTATACGCCGGGCAACGGTCTTGGGCTGAGCCTGGTCGCCGCCGTTGCGCATCTGCACGGCGCGCAGATCGAAATGCTCGATAACGCGCCGGGTCTCAAGTTCAGGCTTCGGTTCGCAGCGCCGGCCGGCTAGTCGCGGATGACCATACGTCATCTGATTGTCGATCGTGAACCCGGACCGATGACAATCCCCGCCAGCTTCAGCTAATCTCTGCTTACCCTGCCCAGCACGGGAGAAAGAGAGATGCGATGCAACCGGCGTTGACGGTCAAACAGCTGCGCAGCGAACTCGCCGGCCCGTTCGAGCTGAGCCTCGGCAGGGGGACGTGCGCCGCGATCACCGGGGCGTCGGGATCCGGAAAAAGTCTGTTTCTTCGCATGGTCGCCGACCTCGACCCCAACGAGGGCGAGGTCTGGCTAAACGAACAAGCGCGCGCTGCCATGCCTGCGCCGGCCTGGCGAAAGCAGGTCACCTATGTGGCCGCGGAATCCGGGTGGTGGGCCGAAATCGTGATGCGACATTTTCCGCTCGACAGGCGCGATGAGATTGCGACGCTGGCGTCCTCGCTCGGCCTTCGCGCCGAGCTTCTGGATGCACCGGTCGCCCAGCTATCGACCGGCGAGAAGCAGCGCCTCGCGCTGGTCAGGGCCCTGCTGCCCGCTCCGCCGGTCCTGCTTCTGGATGAACCGACCGGTCCACTGGACGAAGAGTTGGTGGTTCGGGTCGAGGCGCTGCTGCGGCAGCGGATGGCAACCGGCACATCGATCCTGCTGGTGACGCACGATCCCAAACAGGCCGAGCGCCTGGGCGATCGGCGCTATCGCATGGCGGCGAGACGGCTGGAAGCGCTATGAATCCGATCCTGCTGACGCCGCTCGACATCTCGATCGCGGCCTCCCTGATCATTCTCGATGCGGCGCTTTCGATCCTGCTAAAACTCCGGCTGCATCGGCAAATCGCCATCGCCGCGGCCAGAATGGTGGTGCAACTGGTCGCGATCGGCTATGTGCTGCGCTTCATCTTTTCGCTGAACAACCCGGCAGCAACATTGCTGCTCGTTCTGGTCATGGTGCTGGTTGCCGCCCGCGAGGTGGCGACCCGGCCGGAGACCCGGTTCAAGGGACAATCGACGCTTGCGATCGGATTTGTCAGCGTCGGCTTTGCCACCTTCGTCACGGCGGTCCTTGCGTTGACGACGGCGATCCGGCCGCAGCCCTGGTTCGATCCGCATTATGCGATCCCGCTCGCCGGCATCATTCTCGGCAACGTCCTGAATTCCGCGAGCCTATCGCTGGACAGCTTGTTGGGGTCGGTCAAGCGCGAGCGGCAGGCGATCGAGGCACGGCTTTCGCTCGGCGGAACCTATCGCGAAGCGATCGCGCCGCTGGTGCGCGACGCTATCCGGCGCGGCCTGTTGCCGATCATCAATCAGATGTCGGCCGCGGGGATCGTGACCTTGCCGGGCATCATGACAGGGCAGATCCTTGCCGGCCTCGATCCATTGGAGGCGGTGAAATACCAGATCCTGCTGATGTTCCTGTTGTCCGGCGGCAGCGGACTGTCCGCCTTGGCGGTGTCGTATCTGACGGTGTGGCGCCTGACCGACGAGCGCCAACGACTTCGTTTGGACCGGTTGAGGTAGCGGATGGAGGCGGGCGCGATATCACAACTCCGGACATTTCCGGGAACCGCGACCGATGCCTTGAGGCTCAGAACAAGCCCCGTGGCTTCAGTCGATGGCGCGGTGAAGTTCTGGCCCGATGTATCGAAAACCCGCCTTCTCATAGAAGGCGCGCGTGTGCTCACGGGAGTACAGCGTGATGAGGTTGCAACCACGACGTTTCGCCTCCTCGATCGCCGCCTTCACGAGCGTCATGCCCACGCCGGTCCCGGTGCCTTGTCGTCAACAATGAGTCCTTCCATTCGCGCGTAGATACCACCGTAGCGTATGGCCGGCACGTAGGACGAGGTGACCACGTCGAGAACCTCTGCGTCGACTTCGAAGACAATCACGCTCACTTATCAGGAGATCATGAAAGACGTTGCGCGCTGCGCTTGATTGTTCGATCGGGGTGTCCCCGACCAACTCCCCTTGCATAAGCGCAGTCAACAACGCAAAAATCTTCGGCTCATCGGCCGAGGTAGCGAGGCGAACAATCGCATGGCTCATGAATAACCCCTCCCCCCGGAACAGTTGTGTTCTCAGGTTTTTTTGACACCGCTCACGGTCGCCCTGCGAAAGCGAGATCGACCGGCGCTCCCGAGAAGCGCGTCGCAAAGTAGCGCTCGACCACGTGACGATCGGCCGGAAACGCAAATTTCGGCAAGTCCGCTCCGAGCGAAAACCATCCCAATTTATCGACGTCATCGCCCGCCCTCATCACCCCTCCGTGGGATGCAATCGCCAACGTATGGATGTCCGGGCGCAGAAAGTTGGATGCGACGCACCGTTGATCGGGCCGAACTGCAGCAACAACACCGTTATTCTATCACCTCGCTGCCCGAATACTTCGCAGCAGGAGAAACACCGCCGGCGCCCGCCACTTCAGACTCTTCCGCGCCGTCTGGTTCGCTTGTCATCAATGTCAATTCCGATTTTGTTGGCGGAGTCCGAGCGGCTCTTCACGTGATCGATGAAGGCACGCAGCTTCGGCATCATTTGCCGGCCGCCGGGATAGTAGAGAAACACACCCGGCGCCATGGGCGCGAAGGGTTCCAGCACGTGCACGAGTTTCCCCGCTTTCACCGCGCCGGCAGCGATCGGATCGGGCACCTGCGCAAGGCCCAATCCTTCGACGGCCGCGCCAAGCATTGTGGGCATGTCGTTAGCGATAAAAGGTCCTGAAACGATGACTTCGACTGCCTCGTTGCCGTTGACAAAGGACCAGGGCGCGATCGACCCGTTCGAGCGGCGCATGCGCAGGCAGGCGTGCCGGCGCAGATCGTCGATGAGTTCCGGCCGCTGCCGCCGACGCAGATAGTCGGGGCTGCCGACCACAGTCAGCGGGTGCGACGGCGCCAGACGCACCGCGATCATATCTGCCTCAATGAACTGGCCGAGCCGGATGCCGGCGTCAAATCCTTCGGCAGCGATATCGACCAGATCCGCGCTTGCGGCGATCTCCACCTCGACATCGGGATAGGCTTGGCAGAACGACGCGATCAGCGACTCCAGCAGGTGCGGCACCACCGCCCGCGGCACCGTGAGGCGCAACAGTCCGGCAGGCCGCTGCCCAAGGTCACGCGCAACCTCGCTTGCGGCGACAAGCTCCTCGAAAGCGGGCTTTGCGCGCAAGAGAAATCGTTCGCCGGCTTCGGTCAACCCGACACTGCGAGTCGTGCGCATGAAGAGCGCCGCGCCGACGCGCGCCTCAAGTGCACGTACGGCCTGGCTGATCGCCGACGGAGTCACCCCGAGTTCCGCGGCTGCTCTCCGAAAACTGCGGTGCTGGGCAACGCTCAGGAACGCCTCCACTCCGTCGAGCGCGCCTTGCCTGACTGTGAAGTTCTGCTTCATAGCCCGTTAATATTATCACGAATAGTCGCTCGCGGGAAGCAGTCGTATACTCGACTTGCAAATCGGGAGTCACGCCGACGTCGAGGCCCCGGATGCGCGACAATCAAGGGAGCAACACAATGCGAGACGCGACGTTTTCCCGACGCGACATGCTCTGGGCGGGGGGCGCGCTCACCGTCGGCGCGGCTTTCGCGGAGCCGCTTAAGGCCGCTGCCGCCGAGCCCAGCGGGGCTGGACCAGAACCGACATCTTGGGTGGATTTGGCGATGCCCGACGTGACGCATCGGATGATCGAGACGAACGGCATCCGTTTGCATGTGGCCGAGCAGGGTGAAGGCCCGCTCGTCATCCTCTGCCACGGCTTTCCCGAATGCTGGTATTCCTGGCGCTATCAACTCCCGGCGCTGGCGAAGGCTGGGTTCCGTGCGGTGGCTCCCGACTTGCGTGGCTATGGGCTAAGCGACCGTCCGGAGGGCGTGGAGAAGTATACGATTCTCGATGACATCGGCGACATCATGGGTCTCGTCGATGCTCTGGGTGCTAAGCAAGCGGTGATCGCCGGCCACGACATCGGCGCCGCGATAGCATGGCAAACGGCGCTTCTGCGCCCCGACCGCTTCCGCGCTGTTGTCGCGCTCAGCCCGCCGTTCCGCTCGCGGGGGTTTGGCGAGTCGGGGCCACCGACGACGCTGATGCCGCGGACCGAGAATGCGGTGTTCTACCAGCTCTTCCTCCAGAATCCCGCGGCGGAGGCGGGGCTCGGGCGCGACCTGCGTCTCACCTTCCGTTACCAATTCTACACGTTGTCGGGCGACAGGCCACCGTCCGCGGGCGTTGGAGGGCTTCCGCCCGGGATGATGCCTCGGAAGGGCGGCTTCATGACCGATCCGCCGTCCTTGCCGGCTTGGGTCACGGAGTCCGACATCGATGTTTACGTCAAGGAATACGCGCGGAGCGGATTCCATGGTCCCCTCGCCTGGTGGCGCAACATCGATCGCGGCTGGGAGTTGATGGCTCCCTTCTCCGGAGCGGCGGTGACCGTTCCCGCGCTGTACATGGCGGGCGACCGGGATTTTGTCGCCACCGTTTTCTCCCAGGACATCTCGAAGCAGTCGGCACTGGTCCCCAAGCTCCGGCCCCCGATAATGCTGCCGGGCTGTGGTCATTGGACCCAGCAGGAACGTGCTCCGGAGGTAAGCGCCGCCATAATCGACTTCCTTCGGCAGTTGTAGGCTCGCGCCTGTTCCTATGCGAACGGCCGGCACGCCGGGGGACTTCGAGACGATCGCTCGTCGTTATGCAGCGCTGCCCCGTGACCAGCGAACCCTCGGCAACTGGCTTCGCCAGTTCGCGCAGTCATTTCAAAAGAACCACAACCTAACCAGACTGAACGGTGAGCCGATGAAATTCATAATCCCATTTCTCGTTTCAGCGCTTCCGGTAGCAGCCCTTGCGCAATCACAGTCCGGGCAGGCCCCAGGCGCATCTGGCGTGGCGCTGCCTAAAACCACCGAAGTGATGGTCCTTCTGACTCCTAAGCAGGCGGTCACCCGCCAGCAAATCATGGCCGTCATGCCATCCGAGATTCGGGAAACAATGAAGCTCTATCTCGATGGAAAAATCCGCCAGTGGTATTCGCGGGGCGATGGTAAGGGCGTCATCTTTTTGATCGACGCGAAGACCCAGGACGAGGCGCGAGCGGTCATGGAAACCCTGCCGCTCTCAAAAGGACAATTGGTGGATCACGAATATATTCCGGTCGGACCCTTGATGCCGCTACTGGGATTGTTGGGCCCGGGAGCGCAGCAGTGACTCTCCTCCGTTCATCGTTACGGATTTCGGGGGGAGGATTGCTGGAGCTCTTTATGGCAGTCGCTGCCATCAATCGCTTCCGGTGGCATAGCTGCCCCTCGGCCTTTGGATGCGAGCCTGGGACGAATCCATGGTTCGGGATTCTCACGTGACGAGGCGCCCAGTGACCACGGCCGAAACGCACAGATCGAAACGCTCGATATCCTGGAGGGTCGTCGCCTAAACCAACTCGACAGGCCAGGCGGTCGCGGCGTGATGCCTATCGCCTGATCAACGGCACTGGGGCGGGTTGCGAAGTGTCGCCTGCCCAATCCTCGATCACGAGCCGCTTGACCCATTTGAAATCGCGCACGTCTCAATGGGTCAAAAACGCCGTTTTGACAGTCGGTCAATCACTTCTGATCTTCCTCGATCAACGGACATTCTCGGGGGGAAGTCGGCACGCGCAAAGGTGACATTGCGGAAGTGACACCGACGTCGCGGCATCGCAAAACGCGGATTGCTTCGCGTATTGGGAGCGCTATACGGCTTTACCATGAAGTGCCGGAGATCACTGGCAGTGCACACTGGCGTACAAGGGAAGCTTCCTTATAGTGCATGATCTCGATGTGTCTGCCTCCACGAGGCCATCGCGGAGCGGGATTTCGGCTGGGCCTCGGGTGGAACATGCACAACGTGCTGATGGTAATTGTGGGGGTATCCATGAGTTGGATGCACAACGCTCAGTCGACAACTGTCGATCCGGAGTCCATCGTTCCGCTGCCGGACAAGTTTGACATGGAGATGCCGGAGCCTGATGTGTCGCCCGACATTGCCCGCTTTCAAGGCGCATGGATCGGGACCTGGCACGACGACAGGCATATCCTCGTGGTCGAGCGCGTCAAACCCGATGGGCATGCGAACGTGGTTTTCGTACAATCGGACTCCGCGATATACGGCATGAATCGAGAATGGTGGCGGGACCAAGCAACGATCGCCGACGGCGTTCTGACCATGACGGGATTTCGCACCTTCCGATATGCCCTTGATGGTCCGGACCGGCTGTACATGACGGCGACCCTCAAATCGGGCGGCGTCACCTCCGCAACGTTGGTCCGCACCGATGCGACACGCCTTGCTGCGGGTGATGGACCGATCGAATGGCCGTGGCCAGGCGAGCGCGTCTGGATTCCGCATCTCACCGTTCGGACTCCCGATGGCACCCGGCCGATCATGCTGGAAGCAACGTTCTATCCGCCTGCCGGTCCTGGTCCGGCGCCGCTCGCGATTTTCAACCACGGGTCCGACGTCGGCCGCAATCAGTTAAGGACTTGGTCATTCTCGACCGAGGCGCATTGGCTTCACAATAACGGTTTTGCCGTACTTGCGTTGATGCGCCGCGGACGTGGCAAGTCCGAGGGAATCAACGGCGAGGAAGACTTTGGGCGAGCTCACGACGGCAGCCTTATTGACGTTTCGGCAGGCGTCGCGCAAGCCGTCGAGGACCTCGAATCGGCGATTGCCTATGGCCGCAAACTGGCTCTCCTAAAACGCGAATTATGTCGTCAGGTAAAAGGCCCCGAGGTCACCCATGTGGATCGCTGCACCCTGATCTTCGATACAGAGAGCAAACATTTGTACGTCGAACGTGAGATGGCGCATTTAGAGGCCAACGTTGGGGCGTGGTCGACTATCAAACAGCGACAATTGATATTTCGGATTATCTCAAGCAAGGCGGTCAAACTGCTGGGTACCGCGAGCTGTGGCGGTTGCTGAGGACGCTTTTCAAAGAGACCGGCGACACCGATGAGCTGATCGACTAGCCCTCAATGTTTCGCCCGCCATTTGGGCACTTTCAGCAACATTCGTTTGGCCTTTAACTCCGCACGCTTTTTGAGTTCGGCCTTGATTTTTTCAATCAGGGTTATTGCATCAGGTGTCTGAATTTTAGGGGCGGAGTTCACGCGCGCGCCCTCCGAAGAAACTGCGTTCCGCACGCTCGTCCATTTCCGGAATAGGGCAATCAAAAAAAGCCCTGCTTGGTCAGCTTGAAAACCCCAGCGCCGCCAATCTTCCTTCGTAGTCCCCGCGCGTTTGGTGTATAAGCAATCACCCATGGAGTGGAACGCTTCCGACGTTGCGCTGCTTAAAGCGCTTTGGACTAAGGGCCGCAGTGCCGGGCAGATCGCAACTCGGCTAGGGCACGGCCGCAATGCCGTATGCGGCAAGTTGCAGCGCATGGGCCTAAAGCGCGGGCACAAGCCGCCGACCGCCAAGCCCAAGATCGTGTCGGTGCCGAAGCGCTGGCCCGCAGGTGCGCCCGTCGCTGTTAGTCCGGCATCGGCGCCGCCCCCGGCCCGCCCAGTGTCAAAACCAGCCCCGCGCCGGTTTGGTGACACGGGACCAATGCTGCAGCCGATCGAATTCACGAAGGATCAGCTTTACGCGATGTTGGCCGAGGCGGTCGCTAACACGTCGCGACTGCCTCGATGATGCCTCAACCAGCCTGATTTAACATTGCAGGAGTTTCTTAAACAACTGAGGCCACTGGAGTAATCAGCGAGGGTGTGCGTCACGCCATTGACGGAGGGAGCGCATCTGTTCGTCCTATGAGGCGTCTCCACGCCGCCACGATCTTGTTGCTTGGGGCGTTGGGCGGTCTAATTCAGGACTGAGGCGGCGGTGATGCGCCAAAGCGGATGTTGTCCTACCGTTGCCCACCCGTGTCTGTGGCTACACTTCCTCTCGCATTCGCGAGGGGAAGCACATTGATTGCACGAGGACGGATTGCGCTCACGCTTATCCATCCTGCGAACGACAGGTGCTCAGCGGCCGTACAAACCGGTCAATGTCGCCTTAGCCAAGGTATGGAAATGCAGGTCGAATCCGACTAGTGCAGCCGAGGCGGCATCGTTCTTGGCGTCTGGCAGCTTGTCGACGTCAACAGCAAAAACCGTGATTTGGTAATGATGCGGCTTGTCGCCGGCCGGCGGGCAAGGGCCACCATATCCGTCGGCTCCGAAGTCGGTACGGCTCTGAACAGCGCCCTTGGGCATCAATCTCTTCTTCACGTCGCCGGCACCCTTGGGCAACGACGTCGTGCCCGGCGGAATATTGAACACAACCCAGTGCCACCAGCCGCTGCCGGTCGGCGCGTCCGGATCATAGACGCTGACGGCGAAGCTTTTGGTCCCGCTCGGCGCGCCACTCCAACTCAAAGCCGGAGAGACGTTGCTGCCGGCGCAACCGAAGCCCTTGAATACCTGTTCGTTGACGATGGTGTCGCCCTCTTTGAGGTCAGAGCTAGTCAAGGTCATGTTTTGCGCAATTGCCGCACCCGAACCGAGCACGCTGACGCCAAGCGCCGCAATCCAAAGAGCAGATTTTGCCATGCAATTCGTCCCCTTACGATATGCCGGGATTCTTGGTTGCTCCCGTGCTGGTGCGAGTAATAACAACTCTTGGAATTGTTTGGAAGCTAAAGCGCGACGCGGAGGTTTGCGGACGCAAATCAGACATTGCGCCATGTACGTTTTGTGCCAAAAGCGCCGTTTTGACCGTTGGCCGGCCACTTTCGCGGTAGGGAAGCGAGTTACCTCGCGCCCACCGGGTCGCAGCGCTCTAGCTCCTGGTCGAGTTCATCGAGCACGAGGTTGCTCAGCTCTCTGCGCGGTTAGCCCACCGCGAGCGCGGTAACCGGAGGCAAGATCGTCAAAACATTGAGGCGATGCGGCCTGTCTGCGAGCATGGTCGCGGAATAGAACGGTCCGCATTCCGCGCCCGAGATGCGGAAGGCTACATCTGCATCGTCAAGAATTTGAATGACGGACACCGTGCAATCGGAGAAGCGGAGATCATCTTGACGAGTAGCTTGAAACGGTTTCGGTTGGACAAAATTGAGGTTTGTTGCGGCCTTCAAAATATTGGTTCGCCCTATGATGCTGCAAGGCTGTCGCAAGGCTGATCGCGCAGAAGTTGTCGAACGTGACCGCTTTGCAACACCTAACTATTTGAAACCACGTGGGGAGAGAAACCTATTTTCTCCATCTAGCAATCCTTGTGCCATAACGCCAAAGTTGTGCATGCCTCCGAGGCCAATACACCCTTCGAAAAATTACCCGGCACTCAAATCACGTACCGCGGCTAAATCTCCAAGTGCCCGCGGCACCGCCGGTGCCCCACTTCCCGCGATTTCGTGTCTTGGCGCTTTTTGGACGCCGGCCGCAAGAGCACGTGGATAGTGTCGTCATCCCAGCGTCCAAAAACCAGCACAACAGGTGACCTTCGAAAATGGAAAAGGCCAACTGAGGCGGCCTGTGACGGCGTCGGCGGCGATGGCTCGATTTCATCGAATGCCAAGGGTATCCTGGGCCCGCGGCGCAGCGTCAGCTGCAAGGGCACGCCGCGTCGCGCGCGGGTCCTATCGCGTAAGCCGTGAAGAGCCATGAGGCTTCACCGGAAATGTCTTCTCTCACTGAATCGCCCAGTCCTCGGCGACCGGTCGGCGTGTTGGCACGCGGCGGGGATGTCCTGCCATGTTTGGGTGCAGCGTCGTGGCTCGTCAGCTTCGGGGGGATCGAGTGGTCTTTCCCTTACTGCAGCAGCCAAGCCGATGGTCCAGCGACCGCAGTATTCGGATTCCCGCTGCCCTTCATGCGGATGAGCCCGGTTACCTCCGTCACAATTCTCTTCGCGCCGCATGGCTATCTACTCGATGTGGTGCTCGTCGGCAGCGCGTTGCTTGCGCTTGGGAACATCGTGCGCGCTAGACTGCCTTCGATGAAGGCTCGACCCTTTCTTCTGGGCGGGCTCGGGGCAGCGCTGCTCGTGATGCAGTTGCTGTGGCACGGCGTTCTATGGGCACGGGGAATCGAGCTGCCCGTGACCTCCATCGCGATGAAACCGTACGATAGCTACTCTGAATTTCGTCCTGTGCGCTTGGATTCGTGGGGCCGACTACGGTGCACACCGTCGCGCTGGTGGTTTCCAGACGGGTGGCATCCACACTCGACGGACGCCAAGCCGAAACCCGGTCACCGCGGGTAGTGCGCTGTTGGTGCGGCACTGGATCATTTCCGGAAGTGCCGCGCAGCGCGATCATGTTCGCGTCGACTGAGGGATCAGATGTCGCCGACCATCAGGGCGAAGTTCGGAAGGCGCCGTAACCAAACCCCCGGCAGCATTCTCCTGCGGTGCAACAATGGCGCAACAATGTGGTGACGGCGGGCGAGATGCGCCTTTCGATTGCGGCGCGCTGATTGTAGCATGCAAGCGAACGAACCGTGGAGAATCGGTTCGCGCAGGGAGAATAACCACCGACCAAGGGGACAGTTCAATGGCTACGCTCGTTACACATGCGAACTTATCCGAATCCGATCACAGCGCGCAGTTGCGCAAGGCTGTCATCGCATCGACCATCGGTACCGCGATCGAGTGGTACGACTTTTTCCTCTACGGCACCGCCGCCGGGCTTATCTTCGGCAAGCTCTACTTTCCCAACGAAGAAGCACTGACGGCGACGCTTGCCGCCTTCGGCACCTATTTCATCGGCTTCGTCGGCCGCCCGATCGGGGCCGCGATATTCGGCCATTACGGTGACCGCATCGGCCGCAAGGCGACGCTGATCGCTACGCTGCTGTGCATGGGCATCGCGACCTTCCTGATCGCGTTCGTGCCGACCTACGCGGAAATCGGCATCTGGGGCGCGGTCATCCTGACGGTGTTGCGGATGCTGCAGGGCATCGGCGTCGGCGGCGAATGGGGCGGATCGGTGCTGCTGGCGATGGAGTGGTCGCGCACCCACGGCCAACGGGGTCTGGTGGCTTCCTGGCCGCAATTCGGCGTGCCGTGCGGCCTGTTTCTGTCAAACCTTGTCATTCTCGGAGTCAGCCAATGGACGGGCAGCGAGTTCCTCACCTGGGGCTGGCGAATCCCGTTCGCGCTTTCGATCGTCCTCGTCGGCGTCGGCCTTTGGATTCGCTTAGGCATTCTCGAGACACCGGTGTTCCAGCAACTCCTGGATGAAAAGAAGATCGAGAAGGCCCCCATCATCGAGGTCTTCAGGCAGCATCCGAAGGAAATCCTCTTGTCGGCCTTGCTGCGGATGTCCGAGCAGGCGCCGTTCTATATCTTCACCGCCTTCATCTTCGCCTACGCGGTCGGCACCTTGCATATGTCGCGTAATCTGATCCTGACCGCGGTGCTGGTGGCCGCCTGCGTCTCCTTCATCACCATCCCGCTGTCGGGCCACATCTCTGACCTCATCGGGCGCAGGAAGATGTATCTGATTGGTGCTGCGACGGTGGGCCTGTTCGGCTTCCTGTACTTTGGAATGGTGGATACCGCGGTGCCGTCCGCCGTGTTCATCGCCATCGTGCTGTCGCTGATCCCGCATGACATGCAGTATGGGCCGCAGGCAGCCTTAATCGCGGAAGCCTTCACGCCGCGATTGCGCTATAGCGGCGCCTCGCTCGGCTATCAGCTCGCCTCCGTGATTGCCGGCGGGCCAGCGCCCCTCATCGCAACGGCCCTGTTCGCCACTTATCAATCCGGCTACGCGATTTCGATCTACATCGCCGTTTGCGCGGTCATAAGCCTGGTGGCGGCGGCGTTCATGCCCGACTACACCGGCAAGGACATCTCCAACGAGTATGATGCCTGACATTTACTTCTAACTTCGATAAGAGGGCTTGGACCTGTCCAGGCCCTCTTCATTTTGTCGGACGCCAGCAAAGGGAGGGGTTGATGGCTTTGACGGAATCCTGTGTCGCGGGACCGAGGACGCCCGCCCTGCGCGACGTGACGCTCGGCCAGTTGCTCGGACAGGCCGCGCGGTCGGCGCCGGACCGGATCGCGCTGATCGCAGGCCATCCGGAGCCTGCGCTTCGCCGCCAGTGGACCTATTCCGAACTCTACGCCGAAGCCGAGCGCACGGCGCGCGCCCTGCTCACTCGTTTCAAGCCGGGCGAGCGGATCGCGGTCTGGGCGCAGAACCTGCCCGAATGGGTCATGCTGGAGTTCGGCACCGCGCTGGCGGGCATGGTGCTGGTCACCGTCAATCCCGGCTTCAGGGCGAGAGAGCTGGAATATGTGCTGAAGCAATCCCGCTCGGCCGGCGTGTTCGCGGTCGATTGCTTCCGCGGCAATCCGATGCTGGAGACGGTGCACGAAGTGGCGCCGCACTGCCCGGAATTGCGCGAGATCATCTGCTTCGATGACTGGCCTTCCTTCATCACCGCCGGCGACCACAAGAGCATTGCGCTGCCGGCCGTCAAACCGACCGATCCGGTGATGATCCAGTATACCTCGGGCACGACAGGCTTTCCGAAAGGCGCGCTGTTGCATCATCGCGGCCTAGCCAACAACGGCGCCGACACCGCCGAGCGAATGGGGATCGACCCGGGCTGTGTGTTCATCACCACCATGCCGTTGTTCCACACCGGAGGCTGCGTCTGCTGCGTGCTCGGCGCGGTCTCCAAGGCCGCGACCCAGGTGCTGTTGGAGGCGTTCGAGCCGGGCCTCGTGCTCGAACTGTTCGCGACCTATCGCGGCAATGCCATGGTCGGCGTGCCGACCATGCTGGTCGCGATGCTGGAGCATCCCTCCTTTGCCTCATCAGATCTTTCTTCGGTCAAGGCGATCTGCTCGGGCGGCTCGACCGTGCCGGCCGCGCTCGTCACCCTGTTCGAGCAGAAATTGGGCGCGCCCTTCACCATCGTGTTCGGGCAGACCGAGTGCTCGCCGGTGGCGGCCCAGACCATGACCACCGATACGATCGCGGACAAGGCTCGCACCATCGGCCTGCCGCTGCCGAACATGGAAACCAGGATCGTCAATCCCAACACCGGAGAAACCTGCGCGATCGGTGAAATCGGCGAGTTCTGCACCCGCGGCTATCACATCATGCTCGGCTATTTCGAAATGCCGGAGGCGACGGCGGCCGCGATCGATGCCGACGGCTGGCTCCATACCGGCGATCTCTGCGCGATGGACGCGCGCGGCTATTGCACGGTCGAGGGCCGGCTGAAGGACATGATCATCCGCGGCGGCGAGAACATCTATCCGCGCGAGCTCGAGGAATTGCTGTTCCGCCACCCCAAGGTCGGCGAGGTCGCGGTGGTCGGCCTGCCGCACGAAAAATGGGGCGAAGAGATCGCAGCCTTCATCCGCGCCGCGCCCGGCGCCACCATCGACAAGGAAGAATTGTCCGCCTACATGCGCGCCTCGCTCGCCCCGCACAAGACGCCGAAACACTGGTTTGTGGTCGAGGCCTTTCCGCTGACCGGATCGGGCAAGATCCAGAAGTTCAAGCTGCGCGAGGCCTGGACCAAGGGCGAGGTGGAGGCGTTGTGAGACGCGAAGGGGCGTGATTGGGCGCGCCCTCCGGTTGACCTACCCGGGTCGTGACCGCCAGTTTGGGCGGATCAAACTGGACGACGGTTGCTGCCGGATGATACCAGTTGGCCGAGATTTTGAATTGAGGGGCCTGTGCGGCATCGACAGGCTCTCCCTGGAGGAAGAGCCATCTCCAATACCCTGACGTTCCAGAATTTAATGAAATTCTCCGGATTATCGATCATCAAGCGGTCGATCCGAAGGAGAATCGCTTCCATTGTGTTGGGATTGATCATCCTCATGGTGGCGACATCCGCCCTCTCCATGGTGATGGTCGGGCGGGTGGGCCACCTGCTCGATGAACTAACGGCGAGGTACACGCCCGCCAACGCACACCTGACGCGGGTCGGCAATCTGTCGCTTGAACGGGCTCTCGCGCTGCGCCGCATGGCGATCGCAAAGATGCAGTCCCCGCCCGATGAGGCAGGCTACAAGCTTCGCAAGCAGCAATACGACACGACCGACGCTAACATAGACAGCGAGGCGCAGGCTGCGCGTAAAGAGATCAATGCCATCATTGCGGACACGACGACGCCTTCGGACAATGTCGCGCTGGCGCGGATCGATAGCCGGATCGATAGCCTGATGAGCGAATCTCGCCTTCATCTGAAAGAGGAGTCGGAGGACCTGCTTGCATCACTCGAGGCAGGAGACTTCGCGGCAGCGAGACGCAGCATGACGCGAACCGATGTTCTTCGCGACGAATTCGATCAACGGCTCGACGCTGTTCGCAACGAGATGCTTAACGTCAGCTATGACGCCATCGCTACGATCCGCTCGGAACAGACCAGGGCGGTCGTGATCTCGGCGATCGTGACGCTGCTTGCCGCGATCGTCGGATTGATTTTCGCCAACCTCGTCAGCGGCGGCATCATCCGCTCGGTCCGCCGGTTGCTGGAGGGCACGCGCGCGGTCGAGGCAGGCCATCTCGATCAACCCATCGACGTGGCGACGGGCGACGAGATCGGGCAACTGGCCGCGGCATTCAACCGGATGGTCGTGCAACTACGCCAGAACCAGCGCGTCAGGGAGACGTTCGGCAAATATATCGACCCCCGCGTCGTGGAAGGCTTGATCGATCGCCCGGCCTTGACCGCGGCAGAGGGTCAGCACCGGGTCATGACGGTGCTGTTCTGCGACATGCAGGGGTTCGCCAGCCTGAGCGAGGGTATGACCCCACAAGGCCTGGTCAAGGTCATGAACCGCTACCTTTCGATCATGTCCGAACCGATTCGGACCAACCGCGGGATCATCGACAAGTATGTCGGCGACGGCATCATGGCCTATTGGGGCCCTCCGTTCATTGACGAGGCCGATCATGCCCGCTTTGCCTGTCTCGCCGCGCTCGAAATGGTCGAGCGTATCGCGACCCTGCGTCAGGAAATTCCCGAACTGCTTGGCGTGCGCGGCACTGCCATGGAAAAATGCGAGTTGCGGATCGGCGTTGCGACCGGCGAAGCCCTGGTCGGCAGTATCGGCTCCGATGTCATGATGAGCTATACCGTGATGGGCGACGTGGTAAATCTTGCCTCGCGCCTGGAGGGCGCCAACAAGGCATATGGCACCCGCAATCTGGTCTCCGACAGGACAATCGCCGGGGCGGGAGATTGCGTCGAGGTTCGCGAGGTCGATCGGGTTGTCGTCGCCGGCCACACCCATTCCGAAGTCATTTTTGAGATCCTCGGACGCAAGGGCGAACCGACGCCGCAGCAATTGTCGTCGCGCGATAGCTACCTGGAAGGGCTTGCGGCCTACCGCGAGCGGCGATGGGATGACGCGCTACGGGCGCTCAACGCCTCGCTTGAGGCGGTACCCGGCGACGGGCCGTCAATGACCCTGCTGAGGCGCGTCGAAAGCCTCAAGGCCAATCCGCCGTCTCCGGATTGGGACGGGGCGTGGCACATCGAAAAATAGTCGCCGGAGTTATGTTGGCGGTGAGCGCACCTTTGCCCACCCTGCTAGAGCGCGGTTCGCCGGTACCCGCTATTTCTCGAACGGAATGTACTGCTGGTACTCTTTCGGCACCGACTTGCGATAACGCGAAGGCACCGTGCCGTTGTCGATCGACCTGTCGATCTCCTGCTGCCGGGTCATCCTGGCCGACTTCTTTTTCTTGGTCCCGGTCGCGTGCTCGGTCGTGGCGGTGGCAGGCGCAGTGGTCGCGGGCGCAGTCGTTGTGGTCGCCGGTGTCGTCGCCGGCGCCGTTACGGCGGGCGCCGCTGCCGGTGCGGGCGCCGGAGCAGCACCTGCTCCGGTATCCGGTGTTGTCGTGGTCGGTGTGTTTTGCGCCAGCAACGCGCCTGCCGGCATCCACAGGAAAAGCCCAGCGACTGCCGCAACGCGATAAAATTTCTGCATCTGAACCTCCGGTGTTGTCCATCCGCGGACGAAATAAACTTGACCTAATCCGACGACCTTAACACCGTAAGAGCCGGTGCGCGACCCCGGGGTGGCGGTCTCGTCACCAGCAAAGGCAGCAGCTCACCTGACGAGCCGGATCAACTGACTGGCGACCCTGCGATGACCCACTACCGTCAGGTGAATGCCGTCGACCTAAACCATCCCCGCCGCTCGTGCGGAGTTGATGATCCCATCCGCTTCGATGGTCCGAATGCGGCGCCGATGCAGCTCGCCGAGAATCTTGACAATATTGGCTTGTCTTGCTTCGGGGCTGATGAGCCGGCCACCGCGCCTGCCGCGGCTGAAATCGTTGCCGCCAAAATTCAAGATAACGAGCCTGGTTCCCTCCGGCACCGAACTATCGAGACGCGCCAGCATTCCGCCGGTTGTGTCCCCGCTGATCCCGGCATTCACGACATGGGTATTCCGGCCTCTCGCGTGCAGCATGCCCTCCAGAATTGCGGGCCACGCTTCGGAAGGATCGACGCCCTTTCCCTGGGTATTGCTGGCGCCAAGGGCAACGATCTGCGCCGCAGCGGGACTTGCCGAAGCGGCGCTGAAAACGATGAACAGCAAGACCAACAGACATTTCTTGATTGCACTCACGGCGTTCCCTTTGCGCCTGACGCTATTTCACGCGCATTCACAGCCGTCCGTGCAAGCGCGTCTTTGGCCACCCTGCGAGACGTGATCCATAGCCGACCTTCGTCGGAAGGATAGGCAATCCAAAACGCGCCGAGCTCGGAAATTCCACGCGCGCGCCGGTCGATATGCTAAACACTTAAGCGAAATCGCTGCAATTGGTGTCTTCATATGCGTTTTCTTTGCGCCGCCACAGCCTCGGTTTGCGTTTGGCTATGCGCAATCGGATCGAGCCAAAGTTACGCTGCAGACCTCGAACAGCTTCTGAAGGACGGCCGCGTACCCGGGCTCTCATTTGCAATCATACGCGACGGCAAGATTGTCGAAACCAAGGCCCTCGGCGTGCGCGACGCGTCAACGGCCATTCCGGTCGATGACAACACGATCTTCGAGGCCGCTTCATTATCAAAACCGGTTTTCGCGTACGCCGTGTTGCAACTCGTCGATGCGGGGGTGCTGTCGCTCGATACTCCGCTATCGAAGTACGTACCCGATTACGTCAAGGACGATCCCCGCGCCGCTTCAATCACTGTACGCCATGTTCTTAGCCAAGCATCCGGCTTGCCGAACTGGCGCAGCAAGGCGAACCCTCTCAGGACGTATTTCCAACCGGGCGAACGATTTAGCTATTCGGGTGAAGGATTCCTCTGGCTCCAGCAGGTAGTGGAAGCGGTTACGGCCGAATCCTTCAACAGCGTCATGGCGCGCCTGGTCTTCGATCCCCTGGAAATGAGGCGGTCCAGTTATGTCTGGCGGGCAGATTTTGAGGCAGATTACGCTCGCCCGCACGACGCCCAGCTCGCGCCAAGCGATAAAAGGCGGCCTACAAGGCCCAGAAGCGCTGCGACCCTGCATACGACCGCGGCGGACTACGCTCGCTTCTTGCTAGCGGTCTTGTCCGGCGCGCGTCTCAAACCAGAGACTGCGAAACAGTGGCTTGATCCGCAGGTCCGGCTTCGACAGCACTGCATTGAATGCCTCTCTAACGATGGACAGGACGCCGATCAGCACGTCGCATGGGGCCTGGGTTGGGGGCTCGAACCCGATGCAGGGTCATTCTTCCACTGGGGCGACAACGGGCAGTTCAAGGCGTTCGTGGCAGGCTCGCTGGCGGATCGTTCCGCCGTCGTTGTCTTCACCAACGGCTACAACGGAATGGCGATCATGCCCGATGTCATCAATCAACTGATGCCGGGCGACCATCTGGCCTTCATATGGCTTAACTACGCCCGCAATGCTAACATGAGCGCATGGCTTGATTGGCTTCAGACCAGCTGGATTCATTGGTTCAAATAGTGCCGTCGAGGGTGATCCGGATGACTAGCTTCCAAATCTCGCATTGGAAATGCCTCGTGTTCGCATCGGACCTCGCTTTGGCCGCGCTTGCGCTTTCGGCGGCGCTGACGCTGCCGGCGCTCGCCGCCGGCAAGACGATCATCGCGGTGATGCATTCGGACCTGCGCATCATCGACCCCGGTTTCACCACCGCCTATATCACCCGCGACCATGGCTACATGGTTTACGACACGCTGCTGGCGGAAGACGCCGATTTCAAGATCCAGCCGCAGATGGCCGACTGGAAAGTCTCCGACGACAAGCTCACTTACACCTTCACGCTGCGCGGCGGCCTCAAATGGCATGATGGCACACCGGTCACGGCGGAAGATTGTGTCGCCTCGCTGAAGCGCTGGGGCAAGAACGACGGCATGGGCCAGAAGCTGATGGATTTCACCGCCAGCATCGAGGCCACCGATACCCGGACCATCACGCTGAAATTGAAGGAGCCCTATGGCCTGGTGCTGGAGTTGATTGGTAAACCTTCGTCGCTGGTGCCGTTCATGATGCCGAAGCGACTCGCGGACACGCCGCCCGGCAAGCAGATTCCCGAGCAGATCGGCTCCGGTCCGTTCAAGTTCGTGGCTGCCGAATTCCAGCCCGGCGTGAAGGCGGTCTACGAGAAGAACACCGACTACATGCCGCGCAAGGAGCCGCCGAGCTGGACCTCCGGCGGCAAGGTGGTGAAGGTCGACCGCGTCGAATGGATCACCATGCCGGACGCGCAGACCGCAGTGAACGCGCTGCAGTCCGGCGACATCGATTTCATGGAAAATCCGCCGTTCGATATCTTGCCGGTGCTGGCCGCGGACAAGGACATCCAGATCGAGACGCTGGACAAATACGGCTTCCAGACGGTTGGGCGAATGAACTTCCTTTATCCGCCGTTCGACAATGTGAAAGTTCGCCGCGCGGCCTTCACGGCCATCAACCAGAAGGACGTGCTCGACGCGCTCGTCGGCAACCCCGACTACTACGAGGTCTGCGGCGCGATCTTCATCTGCGGCACGCCGCTGGCGGCCGATATCGGCTCGGAAACGCTGGTGAAGGGCAACGGCATGGCGGAAGCGAAAAAGCTGCTCGCCGAATCCGGCTATGACGGCACGGCGGTGGTGATCCTGGCGCCCGGCGATGTCGTCACATTGAAGGCGCAGCCGATCGTCGCGGCACAGTTGTTGCGCGAGGCGGGCTTCAAGGTCGATGTGCAGGCGACCGACTGGCAGACGGTGGTGAGCCGCCGCGCCAGCCAGAAGCCGCCGAACGAAGGCGGCTGGAACATGTTCTTCACCAATTTCACCAGCGCCGACGCCGTAAACCCCGTCGTCAGTTCTGCCGTGAGCGGCAAGGGCACCAAGGGCGGCTGGTTCGGCTGGCCGGAAGACGCCAGGATCGAGGCGTTGCGCGAGGCTTTCGCGCGTTCGTCCTCCATCGACGAGCAGAAGAAGATCGCCGCCGACATCCAGAAGGAAGTCTATGACCAGGTTCTCTATGTCCCGCTCGGTCAGTATCGCACCGCCGCCGCGTGGCGAAAATCGCTGACCGGCGTGCTCGGCGGCCCGGCCACGCCGGTGTTCTGGAATACCGACAAGTCGGAATGAAGGATGATTTCCGGCGCTATCGTCGCGGGTGATGGCCCATCCGGATTCCGGACTTGGGAGCAGTCGTCACGCCAGGGATACTGGGCGCCCGGCAAAGCGGCGGTTGAACATCCACAGTCCCAGCGCGAGGCCGAGCATCAGGAGACCGCCGATCACGACCGAGATCGGCTCCAGCCCCAGCCGCTCGAACCATTGCGTGTAGAAATGGATCGCCGCAAACACCGCGACGACATTGACCATCCAACGTCGGTTCACCTGCGCGGCCCAGACGCCGGCGCCGAGCAGCGCCACCGCCCAGCCGATGACGAACGCCAGCGGCGGAATTACTTGCAAACTGACCGAGTAGCTGGTCAATGTGCCCGGATCGCCTCGCAGCAACGCGCGGATCAACAGCAAACGATCGCCCCAGAGCGAGCCGATCCAGAAGCCGAAATTGACCATGAACACCGATGTCCGCGCCGCAATCAGCGCCAGGCGCTCGTAGTCTGAAGAGAGCGATCGCGAGAGATAATACGTGCCGAGCCCGAGAAGACTGAAAAGCACGATCGTGACCAGCGGCTCGTAGATGGCGAGCATATAGGTGGCGTGCCAGTAGCCAGAGCGAGCGCCGAGACAGGCGCCGAGCCCAAGCACCGCCGCAGCCATAAGCAAGCTCGACCGTGCGACGATGGAAGCTCCCGCGAGCGCGGCCGCGACGATCAGCATCGCGGCTAGCGCGCCTTTGCCGATTGTGAGCACACCGGCGGAAAACATCAGCGCGCCGACCACGACGAAGATTTGCGCGAGCAGGCTCCATCGCTCTTTTCCCTGCAGAGTGAATCCATGCCCAATCGCGAACATCGCAACGCCAAGCATGAGCGCGGTCTCGGGCCTCGGCACCAGCGCCACGGCGCCTGCGCTCACCGCGATAACTCCTAAGCCAACGAGGAGGCTGATTGCGAACGCGCCGGTATCAGCGGCGGCCAAACCGCGCAACCGCTCCGCCTCTTCCGGCGTCAGCTTTCCTTGCTCCAGAAGCCTGGAGAGATCGAGCACGATTTTCATGATAGCCTCCTATCCGGCTGGCGCACGCGTTGGCCGGGTAAGTGAAAAAGCCACCGCGCGCCTCATGAAGGCCTGGCAACGCCGGTGTTCTGGAATATTGACAAATTGGAGCCAGGGATGATTGCGCGAGCGACCCCGCCGAAGTTCCACGGGACGAGAATGCCGACGTGAGTTACGCTCGGGCTGAACGAGCCATGTTCGGTAGAGGGCCCAGATCGACAAATCCGTCAATAGACATCGCCCATTGCATCGCGCTTCAGGACCTTTCCGGGGAGCGCGCCGGTATGAGACGCGTTTTCAACGACCACGGCCCCATTGACGAGTACTGTCGTGCGATTGCCGGAAGGATATTGATGCGGATTGTCGTAAGTTGCCAGATCCTTGAAATCCGCGGGGTCGAAAATCGCCACGTCGGCACGGTGCCCGACCTTCAGCAGGCCACGATCGGCTAGCTTGAGCGCACGCGCGACGGCTCCGGTCATCTTGTGGATGGCGAATTCGAGCGGGATCAGCGAGAGCCTGCCGACATAATGGCCTAGAATCCGCGGGAACGTCCCATAGAAGCGCGGGTGTGGCTTGCCCTGGCTGGTGACGCCATAGTCGGCCACACAGTTGCCGTCCGACCCGACCAGCGTTAGCGGCGAGCGCAGAATGTCGCGCACATCGTCCTCCGAAATCGACGTCACCAGCACGCGTGTGGCGGTCCCGTCATCGATCAGGCAGTCGCAGACGACGTCGATCGGATCAGCCTGGCGTTCCCGTGCCAGCGCCGCGACCGTACGGCCGGCGAACTGCGGAATGTGTGGCGAAATCGAAACCTGCACGCAATCCCAATCCGGGATGCGGCCCCAATTGTTGAGGCCATCGCTTGCGATCTCGTCCCGAATACGCGCGCGGGTCTCGGGCAGCCGCAACCGTTCCAGCATTGCCGGCACGCCTCCGGCCTGCACCCATTGCGGCATTAAGTTCTTGAGCGGATTGCTGCCTGCCGTGTAGGGATACGCATCGCAGTCGACGTCGATGCCCCGCGCCTTGGCCTCGCCGATCATCGCAAGGCCACGCACCGCTTTGCCCCAATTATCGACGCCCGAGCACTTGAAGTGCACCACCTCGACGTGGATGTCGCACAGCTCGGCGATCCGGATCGCTTCCGCTAGCGCCTCCAGCACGTTGTTCGACTCGTCGCGAATGTGCGTGAAGTAGCCGGCTCGATGTCGCTTCACCACCTGGCAAAGCGCAATCATCTCTTCCGGCTCGGCGTAGGAACCGGGGGCGGTGAACAATCCCGAGGACAGGCCGAGTGCGCCTGCGCGAAGGCCATCTTCCAAGAGCTCGCACATGGCCCTGAGTTCGACGGCCGTGGGCGCACGATTCTCCATGCCCATCACCATCAAACGCAGGGTATTGTGACCGACCAGCATCCCGGCATTCACCGCGGTGGCTGGGAAACTGTCGAGATATTCCGCAAAACTCTGCTCACGGAACGGCAACCATGGCGCACTCGGCGAAAGATAGTCACGTAATAGCTCCACCTTCCCCGGCAGCACAGGCGCGACTGAAAAGCCGCAATGGCCGATCATCTCGGTGGTGACGCCCTGGCGCACCTTGCTTTCAGCCTTCGGGTTGATTGGCAAGGTGAAATCGGAGTGCGTCTTGATGTCGATGAAGCCGGGCGCTACCGCGAGGCCCGACAAGTCGATCTCGCGCTTGGCGGAACCGGAAACGTCTCCGACGGCTGCGATCCGGTCGTTATCAATGGCCAGATCGCCACGTGTCCCGAGCATGCCGCTGCCGTCGTAGAGCGTGCCGCCGCGCAACACGAGGTCAAAACTCATGCCGTGAACGCCCCTCGCTCTTGCCGGATGCCGGCGGCACTGACGATCTTGTGCCAACGCTTGCTTTCAGCGTCGATATAGGCCTGTGCTTCGCTTGCCTTGCTGCCGACGGGTGCATTGCCGAGCGAGCCGAGCTGCTGCTGACATCAGGCGAAAAAATACGCCACGAACGAAGCGCGTGGTGAGGCGCAGCACATGCAAGAAGCTCCTGGCGCAAGCTCGACAATATTAGCCCCAGAAGCTCCGAGTACCGGATACCGGCGCTTCACGCCACGCAGAATGACACACAACGTCTGATTTGACTATGTTGGCAAGGCGAGATGAACCGGTCGAAATTCCGGCCGTGGCAATTGCGCCGCCAGCTTCACAGCGCCATTGAGGAGGCGGATCGCCGCGCGTTCGGCCTGCCGCGGATTGCGAAACAGCTGACCTTCGAGCGAATCGAACCGATGCGTCGCTGCGAAAAAGCGATAGCGGCCCTCAGTCCGCACAACGATTCCCGCCGCCTGCGAGGCGACTTCGATGATATAAGCGTCCGACATAGCCAGTCCCGAATTCCTAAGTGCGGGCAAATAACGGGGCGGGCGGGAAAAGGTTCCTCAATTTGCGCTGCGCAGCTGCGTGGGGTCGGCAAAGCGCAGCGTGCCCACCAGCAGGTGACAAGAGAGGTGGGCACGGCGCAAGTGCGCCTTAGTTAGCATCACCGGGACGCCTCACGTTGCAATCGGCGGATCGTCCTGCTTGATCGCCTGCGGACGACCCTGCTCGTCGATCGAGACGTAGGTGAAATTGCCGTCGGTCACCAGGATCGACCGCATCTCCTTGCGCCGGAGCACCCAGGCTTCGAGATGGACCGTCACCGAGGTCCGTCCGATGCGCACCAGGGTGGCATGCACGGAAAGGAGATCGCCGACGTAAACCGGTTTGCGAAAATTGATCGCATCGATTGCGACCGTCACCGTGCGCGATTTCGCGATCTTGGAGGCGAAGACGCCGCCGCCGATATCCATCTGGCTGAGCAGCCAGCCGCCAAAAATATCGCCGTTGCCGTTGGTGTCGGCCGGCATCGCCAGCGTGCGGGTGCAGAGGTCGCCGCACGGCTCGGTCTCGGTATTCGGGGGAGCGTGAACCGTTTGCGTGTCAGTCACTTGAAATTCTCCCAGCCCGCATCGGGGGTAAACCTGTCCCCAAACTTCGCGGCAAGCGTGCGCAAGGTGGACGCGACGTTCGCAGCGCCGCGCGTGCGCGCATAATTCAGCGGACCGCCGCGGAACGGCGCGTAGCCAGTGCCGAAGATCATGGCGCCGTCGACGGTTTCCGCATTGTCGACGATGCCTTCGCGCAAAGCCGCGACGCAGACGTTCGACATCGGCAGGATCAGCCGGTCGATCATTTCGTCCGTCGGCTGCGCGATCGAATGCAAGATTGCGGTCTTGTCGGCCTTGCCGTCGCGCCACGCGTAAAAACCCTTGCCGCTCTTGCGGCCGAGTTCGCCCCTGTTGACCATGTCGCGCAGCCAGGCCGGCGTCGGCGGCAGAGAATCGCCGAATTTCGAACGCAGCATGTCGCCGACGTCGAGGCAGATGTCGAGCCCGACCTGGTCGGCAAGCTCGATCGGCCCGATCGGCATGCCGAATTTTTCCGCGGCGGCGTCGACCAAGGACTTGTCGATCTTCTCGTCCAGCATCACCATCGCTTCCAGCATGTAGGGCGTCAGCGCGCGGTTGACGAGAAAGCCCGGAGAGCTCTTCACCGGCAACGGCAATCGGTCGATGGCACCGACGAAGGCGAGCGCCTCTTTCAGAAGCTGAGCGTCCGTGCCGTCATGGCTGACGACCTCGACCAATTGCAATCGCGAGACGGGATTGAAGAAATGCAGGCCTAACAGCCGCTCGGGCTTCTGCAACGTGGTGCGCAGATCCTGTAGCGGGATGCTGGAGGTGTTGGTGGCAAGGATCGCGCCTTGCTTCAGCTTAGGCTCGAGCGAAGCATAGACCTTCTGCTTCAATTCCAGCTTTTCCGGCACCGCCTCGATGATGAGGTCGGCGTTGCGCACGCCCTCGCCTTCCATGTCCGGCATCAGTCGGTCGAGCGCGTCCCTGACATCGGTGGGTTTGCGGATAATCTTGCCGAACAGATCGGCGGCGCGCTTGATCGCGCCCGCGATTGGCTCCGGCTTCATGTCGGCGAGCGTGACCCGCATCCCCTCGTTGGCGCACCAGGCCGCGATATCGCCGCCCATGGCACCGGCGCCGATGACGTGAACATGGCCGATCTTGTTGCCGCTTCCAGCCAGCCTCTTGATCTGCTCTCGCAGGAAGAACACCCGGATCAGGTTCTGCGCCGTCGGCGTCACCATCAGATGCGCGAACGAGCTCTTTTCGGCTGATAGCATCGCGGCCTTGTCGCCGCCGTGCTTTTCCCAGAGATCGATCAATCCATAAGGCGCGGGGTAATGTTCGGGCGAGGCTGCCTTGGCCGCCTCGCGGCGCATGCGCGAGGCGAGAAAGCCGCGCGCAGGACCGGAATTGAGCACCGTGTTCAAAAGACCCGGCTGCGCGCGCTTGAGCCTGCCGAACACGGCATCCTTCACCGCGTTCTGGACATGGCGTTCCTGCGCCACGGCATCGACCAGCCCAAGCGATTTTGCCCGGCGCGCATCGATGGTTCTGCCGGTCAACATCAACGTCATCGCTTGCGTCGGATTGATTAAACGCGTGAAGCGCGCAGTGCCGCCGAGACCCGGATGCAATCCCAACATCACCTCGGGAAAACCGAAGCGCGCGCCGTCGATCGCGATCCGCGACTGGCAGGCGAGCGCGACCTCGAGCCCTCCACCGAGGCAGAAGCCGTGGATCACGGCGACGCTTGGAACGCGCAACGCTTCGAGCCGGTCGATCACCGCATGCGCGCGGCTGATCGCCGTCTCAACCACGCTCGGATCGGTCGCGCCGCGAAATTCGTTGACGTCGGCGCCGGCAATGAAGCCGGATTTTTTCGCGGAACGGATGACCAGCCCCGCCGGCCTCTGGCTTTCCAGCGCCGCCAGCACCTGGTCGAATTCTTCCAGCACGTCGGCCGACAGCGTATTGGCGCTAGAGCCCTCGCGGTCGAACAACAGCCAGGCGATGCCGTCGGCGTCGCGCGTCAATTTGAAATGCCGATAGGAGCTAGTCGCCTCCCACTTCGGGCCGAGCGCGAGCACACGATCGCCGAGCACGTCGATGATCCTCGATTCCATGATCACACCGTCTCTATCAGCATCGCGCCGCCCTGCCCGCCGCCGATGCATTCGGTGGCAACGCCGCGCCGGGTGCCCAGCCGCTTCATCGCGTTGACGAGGTGCAGAACGATGCGATTGCCCGAGGTGCCGACGGGATGGCCGAGGCTGATCGCGCCACCATCGACATTGAGCTTTGTCTGATCGATCTCACCGGCGGCGCCGTCGAAACCCAAAATTTCGCGGCAGAATTTCTCGTCCTTCCACGCCGCGAGACAGCCGAGCACCTGCGTCGCAAACGCCTCGTTCAATTCCCAGGTCTCGATGTCCTGCAAGGTCAGATTGTTGCGCTTGAGAAGCGCGGTCGCCGACAGCACCGGGCCGAGGCCCATGATGGAGGGATCGAGCGCGGACCACTGGCTGTCGAGGATCACGGCCCTTGGCGTCAGGCCGTGCATGGCGACGGCGTCTTCGGAAGCCAGGATCACCCAGGATGCGCCGTCGGTGATCTGGGAAGAATTGCCGGCGGTAACCTGGCCCCACGGGCGCTCGAACGCCGGCCTCAGTTTCGCCAGCGTCTCCGGCGTCGAGTTTGGCCGCACGCCGTCGTCGTGATCATAGAACTTGCCGTCGCGGGCGAACGCGGTCTCGACCTCGCCTTTGAGAAAACCCTGCGACTGCGCATTGGCGAGCCGCTTGTGGCTTTCGGCCGCATAGGCATCGGATTGCGCGCGCGTGATGCCGAAGAGATGGCCGACCACTTCGGCGGTCTGACCCATATTCAATTCGGTGATCGGATCCGTCAGCCCGCGCTCAAGCCCGATGATCGGCTTGAAATAGTTCGGCCGCGCCTTCAGCGCCGTCATGATTTTTGCGGCGATGCCTTTCGCACTCGCTAATCCGGCAAACCAGCGCACGCCGCCCGCCGGCCATACCAGCGGCGCGTAGCTCAGCGCCTCGGTGCCGCCGGCCAGGATCAGGTTCGAGACGCCTTCGCGGATATAGCGGTAAGCGGTGTCGATCGACTGCATGCCGGAGCCGCAGTTGATCTGCACGGTGAAGGCGACCATGGATTCGCCCATGCCGAGCCGCAGCGCCGCGACGCGGGCCGGGTTCATCTCGTCGGCGATCACGTTGACGCAGCCCAGGATCACCTGATCGAAGGCAGTTGCGGCAAAGGGCTGGCGCGCGAGCAGCGGCCTTCCGCATTGCACGGCGAGATCGACGGGGGTGAACGGGCCGGGACCGGAGCGCGCCTTCAGGAACGGCGTCCGGCTGCCGTCGATAATATAGACCGGTCGCGCCATCAGCTCGCCGCCCTCTGCTCACCCAATTCCTGGAAAAACTGATGCACGTCGGCGGCCTTTTTGTAAATCGGCGACAGCGCTTCCGGTGCGAAATCGTCGACCTCGATCACCTTCGCGACCGCCTCTTGCGCGGCCGCAATCCCACCCGCCTCGCCTTGCGTGATGACGCCCTTCGCGACCGCCTCCTTCCAGTCATGAAGGCGCGCGGCGTGCATCTTCCGCGCCACGTCCTCGGCGCCAGTCACGAGCCGGAATGCCTTTTCCAGGCGAGCCAGCCCGCCGTCGTCCTCGACATGCGACAGATCCGGCGTCAACCGATCGCGCGCAGTTGATGGCTCCAGCACGAGTTGGGCGCATGCGTGCGCCACCCGATCGGAAGGCCCGAGCACGCGAGCGCCGAATGGCTGGATCAGGAACTTTAGAATCACGCCGACAAAGCGGTTCGGCAGGTTCGCAAGAATCTCAGCGAAGCGGTTCTCGATGGTGCGGAAGCCGCTTGCCATGCACCATTCCAGCGCGGCAAAGTCTTCATTTTGCCGCCCCTCGTCCTGCCAGCGTTTTAGCGCGGCGGACAGCAAGTACAGTTCGGAGAGGACGTCGCCGAACCGCGCCGACAGCATCTCCTTGCGCTTCAAGGCGCCACCGAGCGTGAGCAGCGCCATGTCGGCGCAGAGCGCAAACGCCGACGAGTAGCGCGAAAGCTGGCGATAGAACCGCGTCGCCGCGCCGGCGTCGGGCGCGGGCGCGAGCAGACCAAAGCTCCAGCTCCGGCCCCAGGCACGGAACAGCGTGGCGACGCTGTGGCCGACATGTTTCCAGAATGCCTTGTCGAAAGCGTCGAGGCCACTGGCGCGATCACCGTCGCGAAGCGCGTTCATCTCTTCCAAGAGATACGGATGCGCGCGGATCGCGCCCTGCCCGAACACGATCAGGTTGCGGGTGAGGATGTTGGCGCCCTCCACCGTGATGCCGACCGGCACCGAGCGATAGAGGTTTCCCAGGTAATTCTGCGGGCCGTCGATCACGGCCTTGCCGCCATGGATATCCATGGCATCGTCGATCGCGATCCGCATCCGCTCGGTCGCCTGCAATTTCATGATGCCGGAGATGACCGCGGGATGATGCCCCTGGTTGAGCGCGGCGCAGGTGAGCCTGCGCGCGGCGTCGAGCAGATAGGCCGTCGCCGCGATCCGGGCGAGCGGCTCCTCGATGCCTTCGAATTTACCGATGGAAGTGCCGAACTGCTCGCGGATGCGGGCGTAGGCGCCGGTGGTGCGCGCGGCGTAGGCGGCGCCGGCGGCCGACAGCGACGGCAGCGAGATGCCGCGGCCCGCGGCGAGCGCCGTCATCAGCATCTTCCAGCCCTGGCCGATCCGCTCCTGGCCTCCGATGATATAGTCGAGCGGGATGAAAACGTCGTGGCCCCAGTTCGGGCCGTTCTGGAACACCTGCATCGCCGGCAGATGGCGACGGCCGATCCCAACGCCCGGCAGGTCGGTCGGGATCAGCGCAACGGTGATGCCGAGTTCTTCCTCGCTTCCGACGAGGTGATCGGGATCGTACGCCTTGAAGGCCAGGCCAAGCAGCGTCGCGACCGGACCTAGCGTGATGTAGCGCTTGTGCCAGTTCAGTCTGAGGCCCAGCACCTCGCACCCCTCGAAATTGCCCTTGCTGATGATGCCGCTATCGATCATCGAGGCGGCATCGGAGCCCGCTTCCGGGCTGGTCAGGCCGAAGCAGGGAATGTCACGCCCGTCCGCCAACCGCGGCAACCATCTTTGCTGCTGCTCCTGGGTGCCGAAGCGCATCAACAATTCGCCCGGCCCGAGCGAATTGGGCACCATCACGGTCACGGCCGCCGTGAGCGAGCGCGAGGACAGCTTGCGCACCACTTCGGAATGCGCATAAGGCGAGAAGCCGAGCCCGCCATATTGCTTCGGGATGATCATGCCGAAGAATTTGTGGCGCTTGATGAAGTCCCACACTTCCGGCGGCAGGTCGCGCCATTCCCAATTGATCTTCCATTCATCGAGCATGGCGCAGAGCTCATCGACCGGGCCGTTGAGGAAGGCCTTTTCTTCCGCCGTCAGCGTCGCCTGCGGATAGGCCAAGAGCTTTCCCCAGTCGGGATTGCCGGTGAAAAGGTCGGCGTCCCACCAGACGTCGCCGGCTTCCAGCGCCTCGCGCTCGGTATCCGACATCGGCGGCAGCACGGAACGCGCCCAGGAAAAGATCGGCTTGGTGACGAAGTCGCGGCGAAACGTGCTCATGGTGGTTTCCTTTGGCGATTTCCTTCACAGGGTTGCGAGCATCGGCGCGATACATGCGCTTCGCGCCGCCAAAAGGCGACTTAAACCTTAGCGGAGAGCGTAAAGATTCAGACGGCGCTTATCATTGAAAATAGGACGAATTTGATCGCAACCCGATAACGGCAAAATGCCGCGCGGGTTCCGGAAGACGGCAGCGGATGCCTGATTTAGCATCTGAATGAGCTTGAGAATACGTGGGCTTTTCACCTCTCCCCGCTCATGGCGGGGAGAGGTCAAGATTCGCGCGAGCGAATTTCGGGTGAGGGGCTCTCTCCGTGAGCACAGTACATGGATAGAGCCCCTGACCCGCGGAACAGCGGGGCGAGGGAGAAGAAAGGGCGGGGCGAGGGAGAAGAGAAGCGAGATCAGTCCGGCCGCACCATTTCGAACATGGCGTCGGAGCGGATTTCGAAATAATCGCCGCGACGGCCGGCCCGCACGATCGGGCGCGCCAGGGCCGTCTGGTAGACGCCATCCTTGATCATGGCCTTGTCGATATGGACGGCGACGACTTCGCCCAGCGTCAGCCAGGCCTCGGCCTTGTTGCCGTCGGCGCCCTGCAACTGCATGATCTGCGTCAGCTTGCATTCGAACGACACCGGGCTTTCGGCAACCCGCGGCACGTTGATGATCCTGCTGGGTGCGGCGGTGAGCCCCGCGATCTTGAACTCGCTGACATCGTGGGCGACATGCGCGGCCGTCGCGTTCATCTGCTTCGCCAGATCCATGGTGGCGAGATTCCAGACGAACTCGCCGGTCTCCTGGATATTGCCGACGCTGTCCTTCCAGGACGTCGACGAGAAGCCGATGATCGGCGGCTTGTAACAGAAGCCGTTGAAGAAACTATAGGGCGCGAGATTGATGTGGCCCTTAGCGTCGCGCGACGAAATCCAGCCGATCGGCCGCGGCGCGATGATGGCATTGAAGGGATCGTGCTTGAGGCCGTGGCCCTGGGAGGGTTCGTAGTAGTGCAGGTTTTTTTCCGCCACGCCGGTATTTTCCTTCCGTTCGATTGGCCGCCCAACTTCGGCAACTACCGCTGTCATTCCGGGATGGTCCGCCGGACCAGACCCGGAATCTCGAGATTCCTGGTCCGATGCCCTCGGCTCCGGCCAACAGGCCGGACCCGATGTCATCGCCCCGGAATGACGCTCGGCTTAATTCACGCCTTTGCCCGCACCTAGCCCCGCAAGGACAAAGTCGATCATCTGGTCGATCGACGGACCGGGTTTGTTCATAGCCTGGGCGATCATCTGCGGATGGAAAAATCGCATCATGCCGGTGCAGACGCATAGCGCTGCGAGCGGCACGTCCGGGGCCACGAATTCGCCCGACGCAACCCCTTGCGCGATCACGCCGGCGATGCTCTCGGTGACGGTCTGCATATGCGCGACGCAGACTTCCCAACTTTCCTCCATCGCGATCTCGACCATCTCGTGCAGCTTGGAATCACCGACATAACGCTCCGAGTTCATGCGATGGATGGTGGTCAGGAGCTCCCTCAAGCGGGTGGCCGCCGGGCCGGGCTTGGTAACAATGGCCTTGGCCACCTCCTCGACCTCGCCCATCAGGCTGCGCGCGACGCTCTCGTGGATCGCCTTCTTCGACTCGAAGAAGCGATAGACGTTGGCCGGGCTCATGCGCAGTTCTTTGGCGATGTCGGCGACAGTGGTCTTCTGGTAGCCGATTTGGCGGAACAGACGCTCCGCCACCACGAGAATCCGTTCTCGCGTGTCCGGCTCGACATGTTCAGAAACCAGCGTCATGGGCGGCACTCAATGTTCAATTATTCCGCGGCCTCAGCAAGCGGAAATGCGGGTTGCGGCTGATGTTGCGGCGCAAGATCGACCTCTCCGCCGGCGCCGCTTTCCTCAAGGCTCTTGCGGAACCAGAGGGCGTAGAGACCCGGCAGGTACAGCAAGGTCAGGAAGGTTGCAACAAACAAACCGCCCATGATGGTGATCGCCATCGGCCCCCAGAACGCCGAGCGCGACAGCGGTATCATGGCGAGGATCGCTGCCATTGCGGTTAGCACCACCGGGCGGGCGCGCCGCACGGTGGCTTCCACAATGGCCTCCTTCCGGGTCAGGCCGTGGGCGACGTCGGTCTCGATCTGGTCGACCAGGATCACGGCATTGCGCATGATCATGCCGGCGAGCGCGATCAGGCCGAGCAGCGCCACGAAGCCGAACGGCTGGTTGGCGACGTTGAGCCCCAGCGAGGCGCCGACGATGCCGAGCGGCGCCGTCAGGAACACCAGGATCAGCCGCGAGAAGTTCTGCAGCTGGATCATGAGCAGCGTCAGCATGACGATGACCATAACCGGAAACAGCACGAAGATCGAGGCGTTGCCCTTGGCGGACTCCTCGAATGCCCCGCCCGCCTCGATCCGGTACGCCGGCTCGAGGTGGTCGCGGATGTTCTGCAGTTTCGGCCAGATCTGGTTGGTAACGTCGGGCGCCTGCACGCCGTCATTGACGTCGGCGCGCACCGTGATCGCCATGTCGCGGTTGCGCCGCCACAGGATCGGCTCCTCGTGGGAATACTCGATGTTCGCGATCTGCTGCAGCGGCACCGCGACGCCATTGCGCGAGGTCACCGTGAGATCGCCGACATGGGCGAGGTCGAGCCGCTCCGAGGGCACCGCGCGGGCGACGACGCCGACCTTCTCGATGCCGTCGCGCACGGTGGTAACCGGGGCGCCCGAGATCAGCATCGCGAGTGCCTGCGAGACGTCCTGCGGGGTCAAGCCCAACGCGCGGGCGCGATCCTGGTCGACCACGAGCTTGAGATAAGGCGACTGCTCGTTCCAGTCGAGCTGCGGGTCCTTGACGTTGGGATTAGCCTTGACGATGTCGCGCACCTGATAGGCGATCTCGCGCACCTTCTGCGTATCGGGACCGATCACGCGGAATTGCACGGGGAAGCCGACCGGCGGGCCGAAATTGAAGCGGTCGACGCGCACGCGCGCCTCCGACAGAAAGCCGTCGGCGGCCGCGTTCTCGATCTTCGCCTTGATCCGCTCGCGCGCCTTCGCGTCTTTCGCAACGATCACGATTTCGGCGAAGGCTTCGTTCGGCAATTGCGGGTTGAGGCCGAGCCAGAAGCGCGGTGACCCCTGTCCGACATAGGAGGTGTAGGTCGCGATGTCGTTGTCGTCCTTGAGCAGCGTTTCGGCCTCCTTCACCGCCTTTTCTGTGACGTTGAAGGCGGTGCCTTCCGGAAGCCGCAGCTGGAAGAACAGCTCGGGCCGCTCGGAGAGCGGGAAGAACTGCTGCTGGACATGGCCGAACGCCACGATCGACGTCACGAAAATGCCCACCGTCGCAACCACGACGGTGATACGGTGGTCGACACACCACTGGATCACGGCGCGAAGGCCGCGATACATGCGGGTCTCGTAGACCGCGTGCGGGTCGTGGTTGTGATGGACCGTGATGTTGGGCAACAGCTTGACGCCGATATAGGGCGTGAAGATCACCGCGACGAACCAGGAGGCGACCAGCGAGATCGCGACGATCCAGAAGATGCCGCCAGCATATTCGCCGACCGCCGAATTGGCAAAGCCGATGGGGAGGAATCCCGCCGCGGTGACCAGCGTACCCGTCAGCATCGGAAACGCGGTGGATTCCCAGGCAAAGGACGCCGCCTTAACGCGGTCCCAGCCCTGCTCCATCTTCACCACCATCATCTCGACCGCGATGATAGCGTCGTCGACCAAGAGTCCAAGCGCTATGATCAGCGCACCCAGCGTAATGCGATGCAGATCGAGCGACATCGCGTTCATGACGATGAAGACGATCGCGAGCACCAGCGGCACGGAGGCGGCGACCACGATGCCGGTGCGCCAGCCAAGCGCCAGGAACGAGACGAACAGCACGATCGCCAAGGCCTCAATGAAGGAGTGCACGAACTCGCCGACGGCGTGCTCGACCACCTTGGGCTGGTCGGCGATCAGGTCGACATTGATGCCCTGCGGCACCGCCTTCATGAATTCGTCCGTGGCGGCGGCGACATCCTTGCCGAGCTCGAGGATGTTGGCGCCCTTGGCGGTGACCACGCCGATGCCGATCGCGGGCTTGCCTTCCTGGCGCACCTTGAAGGTCGGCGGATCGACGAAGCCGTGGGTGACGGTTGCGATATCGCCAAGCCGGAATACGCGGCCGTTGCTTTCAACCGGGGTTTCCGCGACCGCCTTGACGCCATCGAGCGCGCCGGTGACGCGCAGCGGCACGCGCTGCGAGGTGGTTTCCACCGTTCCGGCCGGCACGACATTGTTCTGCTTCGCAAGCGAATCGAACAGCGCCTGCGGGGTGATGCCCAGCGTCGCAAGCTTGGCATGCGAGAACTCGACAAAGATGCGCTCGTCCTGGGTGCCGTAGACGTCGACCTTGGTGACGCCGGTGACCTTCAACAGCCGCTGGCGCAGGCCTTCGGCGGCCTTCTTCAACTGCGCGTAGTCGGCGCCGCTGCCGGTCATCATATAGAGAATGGAATCGACGTCGGAGAACTCGTCGTTAACGACAGGGCCGAGCAGGCCTGCGGGCAAGTCGCCCTGCACGTCGACGAGTTTCTTGCGCAAGAGATAAAACAGGTAGGGCACGTCCTTTGCCGGCGTCGAGTCGCGGAAGGTGACCTGCATCGCCGTGAAGGCCGGTTTCGAATAGGTCTGCACCTTCTCGAAGTACGGCAATTCCTGCAGCTTCTTCTCGATGGGGTCGGCGACCTGGGTCTGCATCTCGGCTGCGGTCGCGCCCGGCCAGATCGCCGAGACGTTGACCACCTTCACCGTGAAGAACGGATCTTCAGCGCGGCCGAGCTTCTGATAGGAGAAGAAGCCGGCGACACCGAGCGCCACCATCAGGAACAGGATGAGCGCAGGATGGCTGACCGCCCAGGCGGAAAGATTGAACCGTTTCATCGCACCCTCCGTTGATGACCTAAGTCGTTTTCTACCGCGGTGGCCTCATCCTTCGAGATGGCGCTTCGCGCCTCCTCAGGATGAGGTTCTAGACCCTCGCGGTGAGGAGCGCGGCGACGCCGCGCCTCTCGAACCATGAGGTCGTTGACTGCACTCAGAACGACAGCGACGAGACCACCCGGACCCTCTGGCTCGGGTCGATCTTTTGCACGCCGAGCGTGACGATCTTGGCGCCCTCGTCGACGCCGGCCGTGATGACGACGTCGTTGCTCTCGTAAGCCTTGACCTGGACCGGCTTCAGCGTCACCTCGCCCTTGTCGTCGACGACATAGAGCGAGGGTCCGGTGCCTTCGTTGAACAGCGCCGACAGCGGCAGCCGCGCGACGCGGGTCGTTGCGGGATCGGCGAGCGTGAGCGTTGCGGTCATGCCGAGCTCGACATGGTCGCCGGCGCCGGGCAGTGAGAACTTTGCGAGATAAGTGCGTGTGGCCGGATCGGCGCTGGGCGAGATCTCGCGCAGCTTTGCCGCGTATTTCTTGTTGGTCTCGGACCACAGCGTCACGGTCGCCGTGCCGGTCTTGGCGCGCCCGACCAGCGTTTCGGGGATCGCGACCACGGCTTCCTTCTCGCCGAAACGCGCAACGCGGATCGCGGTCTGGCCCGAGGCCACGACCTGACCCGGCTCGATCAGGGTCGCGGTGACGACGCCGCGGGTGTCGGCCTCTAACGTCGCATAGGACAGCGAATTCTTGGTCAGATCGACCGACCGCTCGGCGCGATTGAGCCGCGCGCGGGCCTCATCCGCCGTGGCCTTGGCCTGATCTAGCTGCGCATCGGTCGCCCAGCCCTTGGCGCGCAGGTCCTTGGCGCGGACTTCGGCCGCGGCAGCCTGCGCCAGCACGCCGGTCGCGGCAGTGAATTCGGCAACCGCCTGCTCGGCCTGCAGCTTGAGATCGATCTCATCGAGCGTCGCCAGGGGTTGGCCGATTTCGACGGTCTGGCCGACCTCGACCAGGCGCTTGGCCACCTTGCCAGGCACCCGAAAGCCCATATCGGCCTCGATCCGGGGGCGGATGGTGCCGACAAAGCTGCGCTCTGGCGTCTCCGCCTCATAATGGGCCGTAGCAACCAGAACCGGCCGCGGCGGCTCGGCCTTCTGGGCAACGGTGTCATTGCAGCCGGCCAGAGAAATCGCCAGCACCGCGAGCGCAGCGCCTGCTAACAGTCTGGAATAGCTATCTAAAATCGACCGAACCAACATCAGACACTCCCTCGACTGAACTTACAGCTGAGTGTCGAATGTTTAATGATGAAAGTCAATAATCGTCAGTCATCATCATTTCGTGAGTGTTAACGAGTATCACTACGCCCAAGCCGAGCGGGATATTGGCCAACATCCTTCGTCGCCCCGACGAAGGCCGGGGCCCATAACCACCAATCCCGATTTTGCAAAGGCGCCGCCACCGTGCCTTAACGAGCAGCCGCGGAGTATGGGTCCCGGATCGCGCTCGCTGACGCTCGCTTGTCTGGGACGACGTCGTCGGCGCCGGGCCGCACTTCGCTCCCGAAAATTCCGCCTTGCTCTCGTGCCCGCCGACGAAAACGAGCAGGCCGCTGATCAGCGGCAGCGCGGCCAGCAGCAAGAGGCCGGTCGAGGTCGAGCCAGTCGCTTCCTTGACCCAGCCGATCAAATACGGCCCGCCGAAGCCCGCGAGGTTGCCGATCGAATTGATCAGCGCGATCGCGCCGGCCAGGCGGTCGGCAGCGTCCATAACACCGCAAACGTGCAGAACACCCCGATCGCAGCGACCGTCAGCACCACCATGGTCGCTGTGGAATCGCTGACCGCGAGTGCGACCGCGGTGAGCAGCAGCGGGAGGCCTAAATGCATCACGCGTTCGCGCGTACTTGTCTGAATGCCGCGCCCACAGGATCATCGCGATGGTGCCGAACAGGTAGGGGATCGCGGTGACGAAGCCGGTCTGCGCGTTGGTGAGGCCGAAGGCCTTGACGATCTGTGGCAGCCAGAACTGCATGCCATAGAGCGCGCCGACGAAGCCGAAATAGGCCAGCGAGAGCGCGATCACTTTTGGCGATGACAGCGCCTCGCCGAGCGTCCAATGCGTCGCGGCCTGTTTGGCGGCGGTCTCGGCCTTGAGCTTTGAAGCCAGCCACGCCTTCTGCTTCGAGGTCAGCCAGGTCGCGTGTTCAGGCTTGTCAGTGAGATAGAGCCAGGTGACGAGGCCGAGCAGCACCGATGGCACGCCCTCGACGATGAACAGCCATTGCCACCCTTTCAAGCCCATCACGCTGTCGAGCCCGAGCAGGAGGCCTGAGACCGGCGCGCCGATCACGGTGGAAACGGGCGCGGCGAACGCGGCAAGGAAGCGTGCACGGTATTCGGCCGGATACCAGTAGGTAAGATAAAGGGCGATGCCGGGAAAGAACCCGGCTTCGGCGCCGCCGAGCAGGAAGCGTAGGACGTAAAAGCTTCACTCGCCGCTGACCAGCGCCATCAGGCCTGAGATGATGCCCCAGGTCACCATGATGCGCGCGATCCATCGGCTGGCACCGAACTTTTCCAGCGCCAGGTTGCTCGGCGCCTCGAACAGGAAATAGCCGATGAAGAAGATGCCGGCGCCCCAGGAGAAGAAGATCAGCGGCGTGAATTTCAACTCCGCGTTCATGGTCAGCGCGGCAAAACCGAGATGGACGCGATCGAGATAGGAGAAGAAATAGGCCAGCACCAGGAACGGAATCAGCCGCCACGAGATCGCGCGGATGGTCGAGGTTTCGATGTCGCTTTTCGCGCCGCTTGCGGAAGGAATGGTGGCGGACTGGCTCATGAGTTTGCTTCCCAGCGCTTATTGATCTTGGGGCGGGGTTTTGAGCATCGCGCGAGGGGAGCCAAATGGATTTGTCGCAAAAGCGCATTCGCGAAGGGCGGAGCGCAATGCGCGGGGCGCAGTAATCCGACAGCGTCTTCAAATCCTCATGGTGAGGAGGCGCGAATGCGCCGTCTCTGGACGAGGCTTCGCATCGCTTGGAGAACCATGAGGCCCTGGTGCCGGTTTCCCGGGCCTCATCCTTCGAGACGCTTGCAAGGGCAAGCCCCTCAGGACGATGGGATGAAGCCGGTCACGACGCCGTAGGAAGAATAGTCCGCCTCGCCGCCGAAATTCACTCCGCCAACTGAAACCGCTCGAACCGATGCAACTCCTTCTCGATGCGGCGCTTCAATTCCTTGCGCGCATCTCCCTTCGCGCTCTTGCCCTTGCCGACCCAATTCCATTTCTGCAGCAGCAGCTTCTTGTTCGCCCGGTCGGTCTTGAGATCAAGCGCGGCGACGATGTCCTCGCCGACCAGGACCGGCAGCGCGAAGTAGCCGAACTTGCGTTTGTCCTTCGGCACATAGGCCTCGAAGCGGTGCTCATAGCCGAACATGAGATGCGTCCGCTTGCGCTGGATGATCAGGGGATCGAAGGGCGAGAGGATGTGCGTGAGCTCGAGACCGCCCTCGCCTGCATTCGCCAGCGTCGCCGGGGCCGCCCAATGCTCCTGTTTGCCGGCGCTTTCGAGCGCGACCGGAACCAGCTCCCCAAGCCGCACCCTCGCCTCGATCAGCCGCCGCACCCTCGCCTTGCTCGGCGCGTCGAGATGACAGATCGAATCGAGAGACACAACGCCTTGCGAACGCAAGCCGCGGTCGAGCAGATAGGCGCCGATCTCGGCGGTGGAGGCTGCCCTCGGCGGCTGGTTCCACCCGAAATGCCGCTGCATCAGATCATAGGTCTTGAGCATGCCGTTGCGCTCGGAGACCGTGACCGTACCCGAATAGAACGCAAGCTGCAGCGCGCGCTTCGACGGCTTGCGGCTCGCCCACAAATGCTCCTTTTCCGTCAGCACGTCGTCCTCGATGTCGCGGATGGTCAACGCGCCCTCGCGCAACAGCCGCATCACCTTGCGGGTGTCGGCAGGCTTGACCGAAGCGAACCATTTGTGGCCCTCGCGCTTGTGCAGCCGCATCTCGGGGATAAAAAAGCGAAAATCCGCCGCCGGCACGTAAGACAGCGCATGGGTCCAATATTCGAACACGCTTTTGTCGACGCTCTGCGCCTGGCGCAGATCGGCGCGCCGGTAGTCGGGAATGCGGCTCCACAGGATATGGTGATGACAGCGCTCGATGACGTTGATGGTGTCGATCTGGACATAGCCGAGATGGGCGACCGCATCCGCCACGGCCTGCGGCCCATCGCCGAACGGCGCGCGCGCGTCGAGCCGCTGCGCGCGCAGCCAGATGCGCCTGGCTTCGGTTTGGGTCACAGGATGGAGTTTGATCGCGCCGGACATCACTCGACCAGTGTAGTGGGATTCGCGTGAGCGACCGAGAGGCCAAAGAAAGGGGCCGCGCTGCTGAACGCAACGCGGCCGGGAAAAACAAAATCCGGCGATCGTTCTACTTCGCCATGCTCACCTTCTGCGCCTTCATATAGTGCAGGCAGGCGCTCTTCATCTTGCCGTTGCTCATGTCCGAGTTGGCCATGGCCATTTCCTTGTTGGCATCGTTCTGACCGGGAGCCATGGTCATGGTGGACTTCATCATGTTGTCGGCCGTGCAGGCCATCATGGCGGCCGAAGCCGGCGTGAAGGCGAAAGCCGAAAGCATGGCGGCGGCGATCAATGTCCTCATCTGAACCTCGCTGAGAATCAAGCCAGCGAATTGCTGGCTAACGCGATACGTATTTTCCACCGGCAACGTTTCCACAAGACGACATTTTTATGAGTTGTGTTGCGGCGCAGCGACAGAGAGCGAGTGCGGCGCCACGTTCGCAGCCGGATGACGATCTTGCCGTTGCCCTCGTTGGCATGCAGGCGACGAGGATCCTGCCGGCGAGCTGAGGTTCGATGATTGAGTTGTCGCGGCGACGGAAGTGCGCTCGCTCGCCCCGCTCTTCCGCGGGGAGAGGGTTGAGGTGAGGGCTCTATCCACGCACTGTGCTCGTGGAGAGAGCCCCTCACCCGAAATTCGCTTGCCCGAATTTCGACCTCTCCCCACGAAGAGCAGGGAGAGGTGAGCCGAGTTGACGCATTGTCGAATCAACTCACGCGCTAAGGCTTCGGCCGCGCGGCGATGCTGCCGGTCGCGATATCGAGGTCGCAGGAGGCCTTGCCGCGCGCCTGCGCCTCGCAGCGATAGACGCTGCCGGTCAGGCGGTCGATCAACCAGGCCGAGTCCTCGGTCGGACCTTCGATCCCGACATAGCGGTTGCCGAGCGCGGCGACCAAGGTGGAGAGCAGGATCGCCGCCGCAATCATGGCTGCGCCGACCAATACCGGCATCGAGCTCATCAAAACCATCCGGTCCGGTGTGCCCGCGCGATACCCCAGATATTCATTTTGTCGCTTGACGGAAGGAAACACGGCCCCTGCTTCGCTGTCTTGAATTTTCTTATTGGTGTAGTTGTTGTTTTTGTCGACGAGTGCCTTGCGTAGGCCTGCATCTGGCCAATTTCTTGTTCGCACCTCGGCGGTGCAGCGACGGCATTGCGACGGGATCGCTACGGCGAAACCAAGGAGCTTGAATTCGCGCAAGAGGCGGCCGGAAGGCCGCCTTTTAGTTTCCATTGTGGAACCGTATTCTCATCAGCGGAACAATCCACCCATCACGTGGCCGAAGAACGCGCCGGGGCCGCCGCCGCGAGAATAGCGCCGGCCGCCGCCGCGGTAACGCGAATGATGCGCGGACTCGTCGTCGGAGTTGTCGGTGGAAGCGACGCGGGTCGAGACGATCTCGCCCACCAGCGCCTTGTGCTGCAAGGTGTTGAGATAGCCGGTGGCGGGATAACCGCGCGCGGCCTGCCAGCGCTTGATCACGGCGCGGGTCTCATCGTCGAACCTGCCGTTAGCCTTGGTGTCGAAGCCGAGCCCGGTCAGACGGTGCTGCACGTCGCGGCGCTGGCGCCTATCCAGTCCGATCTGGTCCTCGGAGGTCTGGTCGGCTTCCTGGGAAAAGGTCGCGGGGTCGATGGCGGTCGTCAGGTTGCGGGTGGTGGTCGACGGGCCGTCCTGCAGCGCGGCGATGCGGGCGAGCGCCAAGGACCTGAAGTTCCCGTTCGGATAGCTGGTGAGATAGGCGTTGAGCTCTTCCGGCTTGTTGGTGTCCTTCACCGAGCGCCAGAACTCGAGCTCGACATCCGAGACCGGCGCCGCGGGAACGGCCGGCGCACTGGCCTCGCCAGTCTTGCCTGCCGGGGCCGCTGCTGGGTTCAGATAGACTGACCCGATCAGGTTGGTGTGGCCCCAGGGAAGCTGGTTCTTGCCGGTCTCTTCGTTGACCTGGGCGCGGACCTCGGTCATCGCCTGCTGGATCTCGACGCCGGGCTGGGTGATGTGGGCGACGAGGGCGCGGGTGAACGGGCTGTTGGTGCCGGTCTCGCCGTCGAGCGCGGTCTGTCCGGGACCGGTGGCAAACGCGATCAGCGTGCCTTCGCCGGATTTCATCTCGGCAAGGCCGGAATCCACCGCGACGCTGCGGGTCGCCTTGGCGGAACGGATTTTTGCCGCGAAAGGATTGTCGCGGCAGGCATCGAGGAACACCAGCTTGACCTTGGCGTCCGCCATGGTCTGCTCCAGCGTCAGGTCGACATTGATGGCGGCCCCGAGCTTGACGTCCATCTCGGATTTGAGGTCGGCATCGACCGGCAACAAATAGTTGGTGCCGTTCACGGCGATGCCGTGGCCGGCATAGAAGAACACGGCGACATCGGCGCCCTCAGCCCGCTTGCCGAAGTCGAGCAGCTTTTCCGTCATCTTGTCGCGGTTAAGGTTGGTACCCTCGACGACGTCGAAGCCGACATTGCGCAAAACCCTGGCCATCGTCTGGGCGTCGACCGCGGGGTTGGGGAGCTGCGGCACGTTGCGGTAGGCGCTGTTGCCAACCACGAAGGCGACCCGCTTGTCGGCAAGCGCGGCGTTGCCACTGCAGAGAAGTGCGGCGACTGATAGTGCTGCAATCCAGAGGCGCATGATCCAATCTCCCCTGATCCAACCATCCGTTGATGGCCCTGCCGATTCCCTTGAGCGATTGCCTTGGGCCGTCCGTTGCGACCAATGTGATGGGGAACGCGTGGGCGGACTGTGACATGGGTCACTCACGATTCCCGCACGATCGAACCGATTCCAAGACGGCAGCGACCGGGCGCCCTGGCCGAGCGTTGGCGGAACATCTTGCGGGAAGCGCTCATTTTCGGGGCTTCCCGCCCTGTGACCTTTCTCACATTCAAGGCTTTGAACCCGCCCTATGTTCCGAGCATCCAAACGCTATCAAGCGTAACAACGAGGATACGACGATGACCCGTCTTCATGGACTTTCCGGACTCAAGGCGATCACCAGTTGCATTTGCGCCGCGCTGTCGATGAGTGCCGGCCTGGCGCTGGCGGGCGAGAACATCGTCCCAGCCGACCAGATCATCAATCAACTACGGCCGAAGCCGTTGACCCGCGGTCTCTCGGTCGGAGCCCCGCAGGTCGATCCTGTCGTGCAGGCCAAGGAGGCGAGCTTCGTTGCCAGCATCCGCAACCGCAAGACGCGGTCGCTGTCGCTCGGCGAGCGCGAGGAAATCGCGGAGATCGCAACCACCAGGCCGAAGATCGATCTGGAGATTCAGTTCGACTACAACTCGGCCGATATCAGCAAGAGCTCGACGCAGGCCGTCCAGGAGCTCGGCAAGGCGCTCTCCAATCCGAGCCTTCGCGGTTCGACCTTCGTGGTGGCCGGCAATACCGATGGCATCGGCAGCGACTCCTTCAACCAGGAGCTCTCCGAGCGCCGCGCCGACACCATTAAGCGCTATCTGGTGCAGAATTACGGCCTCACCGGCAGCGACCTCGTCACCGTCGGTTACGGCAAGACCAAGCTGAAGGACGCCAACGATCCGGCCGACCCGATCAACCGCCGCGTTGAGGTCGTCAACATGGAAGCCAAAACTGCCTCGAAATAAAGACTGCCTCGAAATAACGACCGCGTCGAAGTAATGCCCTCGCTCCACCTGCCGTGATCGCGGCAGGCAGATGGCCTTAACCTTCAGCGCCTGACTTTCTCTTTTTGAAAAGGGGACTTCCATGAAGAAGATCGTGCTCGCAGCCGGCCTGCTTTTGATCAGCGTTACCGCGCACGCCGGTACCTACAGCGTCGACGGCGTCACCGTTCACGTCCAGGACGGCTGCATGTCCTCCCGATGCGTTTCGGTGAACGCGCCCGGCTACGGCTATTACGACGGCCCGACCAACCACAGTGGACGCAACGCCAAGGTCCGCAAAGTTCTCAAGGATATTTCGCGCGTCGCATCAACGGCAAAGTCGGACCCGACTACGGTGGCCCCGGCGCCGGCCGTCGATGCGGCGCCAGCGAAACCGGCTGAACCCGCGCCGCAAGCGCTGCCATCGGATACCCCTCCGGCCAAATGAGTTGTTACCGCGGGATGGTTTTCGCGAGGTCGGCGCTTGACGCGCCGTCCTGCGATGACCGAAATGATCAAGAGATAAAAAAGGGATGATCGAGATGAAAACCCATTTCGCCGGTCTCGCCGTCGCGGCCTTTCTTGTCGTTGCGCCTGCCCTTCCAGGCCATGCGGAAGACGCCGCACCCACGGCGCCTGCGGCAACGCCGGCTGCGCCGCCTGTGAGCGTGCCGCGACCGTCGATCTTGCCGAAGACCGCCGAACCGTCGTCACCGCAGGCGGATGCCGAGCCCGCCCCACGCCGGCACTACGCGCACCGCCACTACTACTATCGGCATTATGCCTATTGGGAGCCGTTCCCGGTCTACTTGCCGCATTTCTATCGCCACCGCATCTACTGGAGCCGGATCCCCTGGTTCGCCTTCTGAGGACGCGAAGGCCAGTTGAGCCGGGCGGCGGTGGCGGGATCTGGCGATCAATACGTGATCAATGCGGCAACGGCGTTGACAAGGCCTCGCGCAGGCGTCTTGCCAGCTCGGCCTTGCGGTAGGGCTTTGACAGGATCATGGATCCGTCGTGCAGTTGACCGCTGGCGCATAGCCTGAGGTCAGCAGAACCCGTAGTTCGGGCCTCGTCTTCCGCACCAGCCCCCCCGAGTTCCAAGCGGTTGACGCCGCCCGGCATCACGATATCCGTGAACAACAGATCGATGTGCTTCCCCGTTTGCAGCTTCTGCGTCGCTTCCCTACCGTCCACCGCCGGGATGATAGCCCAGCGTCTGCAGGCTCATGACGGCATAGCGCCGCTCGGGGCAATTTCGTGCGGCGCCGGAGCGGCTGTTTCCTTCGCCTTTGTAGCCAGCGCCGGCAAATGGATCCGGACCGCGGTGCCAAATCGGGGCTCGCTATAGATCGAGACATGGCCGTTGGACTGCTTGGCAAAGCCATAAACCAAGCTCAGGCCCAACCCGTTACCCTTGCTCACCTCCTTGGTGGTGAAGAAGGGTTCGAATGCGCGCGCAAGCACCGCTTTCGGCATGCCCTTGCCATTGTCGGTCACCGCGATCACCAATCGCCGCGCGCTGCGCGCCGGTGGCGGCGTTGGCGATCAGGCGGGGCCATGCGTTCGCGGCTGGCATCGCTCCACGCGCTCAGATCCAGCTCTGAAACAGCATCAGGCGGTTGAAGGTCGCCATCGACGTGCCGACACACGCTGCTGAAATGGGCAGCATCACGGCGAAGCTCGCGCCGGCGATCGCGACATACGCCCAAAGCAGCCAGCGCGGGGCCTTGCCCCGCGAGAGCGCGTAGACCAACGCAACGCTCGCGAACGTCGCCGACGGCAAATAGTAATACAGAAATCCCAACGTGCGCGGCAGCAGCGCCCAGGCAAGATACGGCCCGACATAAAATGCGAGGATCAGGAAGGGGACGCCACGGCGCGTCACGATCCAGTCGCGCAGGCAGACCGCGATCGCCAAGAGCGCCGGCCACAGCACCAGCGGATTGCCCAGGAACACCACGGCGGCGATGCGGTCGTCGCCGATCTTGTCGAACAGAAACCAGACCGGCCGCACGAGCAGCGGCCAGGACGGCCACGAGCTCATATAGGTGTGGCCCGCGATTGCGGTCGTGGTGTTGTCGCTGAAGATGCGTCGTTGCGCTTCAAACAGTTCGGATGGCGACAAGCCAAACACCGGAACGAACGTCGCAAGATAAACCAGCGCCGGGATCAGCGCGAAGCACGCGGCAAAATGCGAGGTCCTGAAATCGGGCCACAGGTCGGGACGATACCAGTCATCGGCGCTGCCGTCGGCGAACTCGGTGCGCCAGCTTTGCATCAGCCTGACAGCGGCGACGATGACGATGGCAGTCGCAAGCGGAAACAGGCCGCTCCATTTGCAGGCCGCCGACAGACCGAAGCCTGCGCCCGAAAGCGCGAACCGTACATGCGGCCGCTCGTTGCGAAAGCCGTGCAGAAAGGCTGCAATCGCGAACAAGCCGAAAGCCAGCGCGAAAATATCCAGCATCGCGATTCGCGATTCCACGAACAGCATCTGATCGAAGAAGGCGATCAGGGCGGCGGCGATTGCAGATCCTTGCGCTGCGAACAGCGCCAACGCGCAGAGGTAGATCGCAACCACCGCGAGCGCGCCGAACAGCACGCCTGGATAGCGCCAGCCCAGCGGATTGTCGCCGAAGCTCCAAATCGAGAGCGCGATCAGTTGCTTTGCGAGCGGCGGATGCATTGGATTGAGCATCGGCTGCGGCATCACAAGTTCGAGCATTTGCCGCGCCGCCGGCACGTAATGCACTTCGTCGAAAACGAATTTGTCCGGCGTGGTGACGCCGACCAGAAGCAACGAATGCGCGGCGAAAAAAATGATGACGGCGATAAGGCTGGTCCGCGCGGCCGAAATGCTTGGAATAGAAGGTGGTTTGCGAATTATTTTCACGGGATCATTGCCGTTGCACACACCCAGAGAGTGTGATCGAGAAAAAAATTTTAGTCGATGCTTTGAACGCATTCCAATTTCGCCGTCACCAACGATCGGGCTAACGGGGTCGTGCTTGTGATAAATTTACAACATCGCACGCGCGCGCGATCCGGTACGATACGGGATAAATCCATCGGCATTAAAATGATTTTGCTAGCTGCGTTGTTTTCCTCTTCGCGCTTTGCTTTGCAGGCCTCCTCGCGGTGAGCTCTGCTCACGCACAGACGCGCGTTGGCGAAGCCGTCCTCGTCCAGAACGAAGTCTTGCGCGTTTCGCTTTCTTCGACCACGCCGATCAATGTCGGCGACGGCCTGCTGCGCGACGAAACCGTGCGCACCGGCGCCGACAGCGCGACGCGGCTGGTGATGGCCGACTCTACCAATCTTTCGCTCGGCCCCAATGCGGCGATTAAGCTCGACCGCACCGTGTTCGACGACGAACACACCTATCGCGACATCGCGGTGCGGCTCACCACGGGGGCCTTCCGCTTCGTCACCGGCCATTCCGAAAAGACCGCCTACAAGATCACCACGGCGCTGGCGACGATCGGCGTGCGCGGCACCGTGCTCGACATCCTGTCGCAGCGCGGCCGCACCGTCGTGGTGCTGCAGGAGGGCGCCTCGAGCGTCTGCACGCTCGGCTTCCAATGCGTCCATCTCACGCAGCCCGGCGACACCGCGATCATCACCGCATCCGGCGGCAAGACCACGATCGACAAGACCAACCATGCGCCCTGGACCTTCGCCGCGAGCTGCGCGGCGTCGGCCGGGCTGTGCACCGTCAGCGACTACGCGGACGCGTCCCCCACCATCACCCCGCCGGTCGATGACGGCGGCATCCTGTGCGGGCGCTGACCATGACCAGGCGTGCGCTCCGCTTCATCCTCTCCGCCGCACTCACCGCGGCGATTTCGGTCGTGTTGCTTGAGGTACAAGTGGTCCCCGCGATGGCAACGTGCGAATTCGATGCTTGCAGCCCGTCGCCAAGCCCGTCTCCTCCGACACCAACGGCCTCGGCGTCACCAATGCCCTCACCTTCGCCGAGCCCGACGTCCACCCCACATTCACGCCCACGCCAACGCCTACAACTACCCTCGCCCCAACGCCAACGCCGACACCGACCGGCGCGGGCTCGAGCGGCGCGTCGATCGGCGGTCTCGCCAACCAGCGCTTCAACCAGATGATCACCAACCAGGTGCTCGGCTCGGTGCTGCTTGGCGTCAACGAGCAGGTCGATTGCTCCGACTGCATCAGCACCTTCGGCTCGGTAGGATCGTTCACGGCCGGCGTCCACGGCCGCAGGGAGCTGACCAACAATCTGGCGCTGCTGGCGGGCCTTGCCTACACCCAATACAGCGAGGGCGGATACCACGTCACCAGCGCGCCGATCGGGGCGTTCGCGCTGCGCTATGATTTCACCGACTAGGGTTCGTCGCGGCCGTTCTTCGACATCGGCACCATCCTGTCGCCGTTCGAGAAGGTGCGCTACAGCCGCAGCTACGTGACGAGCCTGGGCGCAGTGTCGCTCGACAGTTCGACCAACAGCTCCGATTACGCCGTCTACGGCAGGGCCGGCTGGATCAGCCGGCTGTCGCCGCGCGACGAGGTCGCGGGATCGATCGAACTCTGGCAGTTGTGGCAGCGCGTCGCCGGCTATTCGGATCCGATTGTCGCGTTCAATCCGTTGAGCGCCTCGATCGCGACCGGCACCGATCGCACCAGCCTGGTCAAGCTGGCGGACAATGGACACATCTGTTCGGCTCGAGCGTCGAGGGCAACATCAACGGCGCCTTCGAGCAGTCGATTGCGACGCATTCCGGCATCGTCGCCACCGTGACCGGCGACGGCCTCGTGGTGCCGACCATCGGCAATCAGAACTGGTTCGAATACGGCGGCCGGTTCGGCTTCCGCATCACCAAGGGCTGGGTCGCCGACCTCTTCGTCAACGGAACCCTCGGCCCGCAGCCGGTCGGCAACACCATCCACGGCGGCGTCGGACTGCGGATCAATTATTAGGCGCTCGAGTATTATCGGGTATTGTGCCGTATCGGAGCATTCGCCGCCGCCCGGTATCGGCGGCCTCGGCGCTCATCTGGAAACCTCGATTGAGGGAATCTGCGATGGAAAGGCCACACCTACGCATCTACACCGATTACAAAAGTCCCTACGCCTTCGTCGCCAACCGCGCACTGTTCGAGCTCGAAGAAAGGGAGTGCGTCGAGCTCGAATGGCTGCCCTACACGCTCAGAATTCCGGAATTCATGGGCACGGTCGAAGAGCGCACGCCTCACTTCTGGCGGAAGGTCCGCTACACTTATATGGACGCCCGCCGCTTTGCCAACGCCCAAGGCCTCACGCTCAAGGGGCCCAGGCGGATCTACGATGGGTTCTATTCAAGTGTCGGCATGCTATTCGCGCAGCGCCACGGAATCTTCCGCCCTTACCACGACACGATCTTCAAGCGCTTCTGGAATCACGAGATTGAGCTTGACGCGCTATCGGAAATCGGCGAAGTCATCGCCGAGCTCGGCGGCTCGGCTTCCAAATTCGAAGCCTATGTGAAAGGTCCTGCGCGCGCTGAGCACGACCGTATTATCGCCGAAGCGGAGTCGCTCGGCGTGTTTGGCGTGCCGATGATGGTATTCAACGGCGAACTGTTCTGGGGCGGCGACCGCATCCCGCTTCTGGTCGAGCGCATACGCGCGCCCGACACGATCAAAATCGCGCTCGGCAGCAGGCAACCTCGTCAATCTTCGTGACCAGCCTAGGCCGCCGGCGTGAAACCGAACGCAGTCCTGCTTCAGTGTTCGCCGGCTAGCGCGAGCGCTTCGTCCAGACCGCTTGCGAGAATTTCGTCGGAGAAAGACTTGTCGTTGACGGCACGCGCGAGCTGCAGCGCGCCCACCATCATCCCATAGATCGCGATCGCCTTCTGGCGACGGCCGGCTGCCGTGCCCCGGCCAATCTGCGTCGCGATCAATGCGACGAGTTGGCTCACCTCGCCGGTGAAGGCATCGCGCGTCTTGCCCGAATGCCGTGCGACCTCGGCGACCATCGCCGCCGTCGGACAGCCACGGCCGGGGTCGTCGCGGTGGCGCGGCGACAGGTAATCACGGATTGTGGCCTCAAGACCGGCACCTCGCTCCGACGCGGTCCGAAGCGTCGTCTCGCGGCGGCCGAGCGCGTCGGCGAGCACGGCGCGGAGCAGATCCTCTTTCGACTTGAAGTGCGCGTAGAAGGCGCCGTTGGTCAGGCCCGCTTTCGCCATGATGCCGGCGAGCCCCGCCGCCGCGACGCCGTTCTCGCGAAACTGCCGGGAAGCCACCTCAAGGATGCGCCGTCGGGTAGCGTCCTTGTGGCCCTTTTCGTAGCGCATTTTTCGTTCCCTTCCCTGAAGCGGGAGTTTTGCGGCCCGAGCAACGCGTGGCCATCCAACGCGGACGTGATAGGGCTAACCCATTGAATTATGATCATAATAATATATTACATCTGTAATGCAACAAGCCGATGCGGGGTTTCTCGGCCAAAAAACGACAGGATTGAGAATCATGGACGCCAACGAAGCCGTCGCCCCGCTCCCTGGCCTGAACCTGCAGACGGCGCGTGCAGCGGCCCGCCCCGATCAGTTGCTCGCGCAGCCGCGCGAGCACCTGCGCAATGAGGCGACCCGCGCGGCGCTCCTCACCGGCCCCATTCTTCCGACACTGCTGCGACTGGCGCTGCCGACCATGGTGGTGCTGGTGGCGCAGACCGCCGTCAACATTGCCGAAGGCTGTTATGTCGGCTTCCTCGGCACCGAGGCGCTCGCCGGCGTCGCGCTGGTGTTTCCGGTGTTCATGCTGATGACCATGATGTCGAATGGCGGGCTCGGCAGCGGCGTCTCCTCGGCGGTGGCGCGCGCCATCGGCGCCGGCCGCAAGGATGACGCCGACGCGCTGGTCTTCCATGCCATCGTGCTCGGCGTGATCTTTGGCGCGCTGTTCACCTTCGGCACGGTCTGGGGCGGTCCCGTGCTGTACCGCTCGCTCGGCGGCCGCGCCGAGGCGCTCGACGCCGCGCTGAAATATTCCAACTATCTGTTCGCTGGCGCCATTCCCGTATGGATTGTCAACCTGCAGGCCGCAGCCTTGCGCGGCTCCGGCAATGTGAAAGTGCCGGCCATGGTGACGCTGGTCGGCGCGCTGGTGATGATCCCGACCTCGCCGATCCTGATTTTTGGCCTTGGCCCAGTGCCACGGCTCGGCATCGGGGGCGCCGGCATCGCCTTCGGCATCTATTATGTCGCGGCGATGCTGTTCCTGCTGCGCTACATGGCCTCGGGACGCGCGGGCCTGACCTTCGGGGTGGTGCCGCTGCGGGTCAACCTGTTCACCGACATTCTGAAAGTCGGCGTGCCGACCGCCGTGAATGCCCTGTTGACCAACCTCACCGTCATCCTGGTCACCGGCTCAGTCGGGCTGTTCGGCACCACAGCGCTCGCTGCCTATGGCATCGCGTCCCGGCTCGATTACGTGATGATCCCGATCCTGTTCGGCCTGTGCACCGCGACCTTGACCATGGTCGGCATCAATATCGGCGCCGGCGAGAACGCGCGCGCCAGGAAGATCGCAGGGGTCAGCGCCTTCGTCGGGCTGGCGCTGACGGGCGGAATCGGCGCTATCGTCGCCCTGCATCCGCCGCTCTGGCTCAACCTGTTCAGCCACGATGCCGAGGTGCTGCGCGAAGGCACGACCTATTTGCGCATTGTGGCGCCGGCCTATGCCGCGCTCGGCTTCGGCTTCGTCATTGCGTTTGCCGCCCAAGGTGCCGGCCACGTGTTCTGGCCGTTCGTTGCCTCGCTCGTGCGCATCCTGCTTGCGGCCGGTTGCAGCTGGCTCGCGGTCGGCCATTTCGGCGCCGGCATGGCGGCGCTGGCGGGCATGGTCGCAGCTTCGCTGGTCGCTTATGCCGCGATCTGCAGCGTCGTGCTGCGGTCACGCTCGCTCTGGCGTCTGGACAGCCGCTAAGAAGTTCAGCCGCCCTCATAGGCTTTCTTCAGCGCCGATATGTCGAGCTTGACCATGCCCAGCATCGCCTGCATCGCGCGCTGCGCGCCGGCGCGATCCTGGCCGCCGAGATATTTCGGCAGCGCCGTCGGCACGATCTGCCAGGAGACGCCAAAGCGGTCGCGCAGCCAGCCGCAGCGTTCGGCCTGCCCGCCGCCCGCGCACAGCGCGTCCCACAGGCGGTCGACCTCGGCCTGGTCGGCGCAGTCGATCACGAACGACACCGCGCGGGTATATTCGAACCGCGTGCCGCCATTCAGCGCCATGAAACGCTGGCCGGCCAGCGTGAACTGCACCACCAGCACCGAACCGGCCTTGCCGGCCGGGCTGTCAGCCGTGTTCTTCTGGACCGTCTCAATCCTCGAATCCGGCAACAGCGACACATAGAACTTCGCGGCCTCCTCGGCCTCGCCGTCGAACCACAGGCAGGGGGAAACTTTTGACATGAAGGGTTCCTCGTTTTGTCCTGGACGGTTCCGAGGACGAACGGGAGAACGGCAATCCGACAGGATGGGATTTTTTTTGTGCCATCATTCCGGGGCGCGCCGAAGACGCGAACCCGGAATCTCGAGATTCCGGGTTCGATGCCTCCGGCATCGCCCGGGAATGACGCTGCGCGTCAGGTCGCGATCGGCGTCGGCATAGTCAAGAACGCCCGCGTTACGTGCCAGAACAATTGCCGGTTGATCGCGAGCACGACCGAATGCGCGGTGCCCGGAAGGATGGCGAACTGGCGATCGCCGTTCGGCAGCTTGTTGTAAAACGCCTCGAGGTCCGGGACGGCGGCGATCCCGTCATATTCGCCGCGCACCAGAAGCACCGGCGCCAGCACCTTGTCCGGGTGCACCACCGGCAGGTTGGCGGTCATGTCGAGGTAGGTGCCGGTCGGGATCTGGTCGCCGAACTGCATTTCGACATCCGCCAGCACCTCGATCACGGCGGGATCGCTGGTGCCGGGCTTGTCACGGGTCGCGATCGAGCGGATCATGTCGCGGTCGCGCTTGCGCATGTTGTGGGAGCGATAATAGTCGACCTGCTCGGCGCGTTTTTTCAGCGTCGGCGAGTCCTCGCCCTTATAGGTGAAGGCGGCGAACACCAGGCGGTCGATCCGTTCGGGGGCTGCCATCGCATAGGCGCCGGCGCGCAGCGCACCGGAGGATTTGCCGACAAAGTGAAACTTCTTCTGCCCGGTCTCGCGGGTTAACACCTCGGCTGCGGCCTTCAGGTCCTCGACGCCAGAGGCGATATCGGCATTGCCGGAGGTGCGCCCCGACTTGCCGTAGTTCTCGTGGTCCATGGTCCAGCAGTCGAAACCGTAGCGGGCGAACTCGTTCATGACGGAATATTCGCCCTTGCCGGGTACGTCGAGGTCGAACACCCGCGAGGTGACGGAGGAGCCGTGCACGAAGAATACGACCGGCCGCGCCGGCCCGCCGGCTTTCGGCGCGCCCAGGCGCTTGCGGAACATCCACAAGGGAATGTCGCCTTTTTTCGCCCAGTATTCGCTGCTCCAGATTTCGCCTTCCGCGGCCCTTGCCTCTTGAGCAGGTAGTGTGTCGGCCAGCGTTCCCGCGATCAGGCCAAGACCGGCACCCTTGATGACGGTGCGGCGCGCCAGCGAATTCTCCAAATGAGTCATGGTGTTTCCTCAATTTCTTAGTTTTCGACCGATAAATTAAGTTTAGCAGCGCCCGCGCGCGTTTAAAAGATGTGTGCGCTGCATCGTGCAACACCATCGCGCGATATCCGACGGAACGGGCTTGCTTGCGGCCAAAGCGGAGCTAGTCTTCGCGCCGCCCGAACCGGAAAAATCCGGAAAGCCGCAATCAGGGAGAACAACCGTGAGCAGCAATTTGACCGAGGCCGAATTGGCCGCACTGATGCCATCCGAATTCTGCCAATACCCAACGCCGATCCCGACCCAGATCGTCGCCAGCGACGAATTCTATCCCGATCCACAGAATGAACGGCAGCGCGAGGTCGAAGCGCGGTTGCTTGCCATGGCTGACGATCTCGGCGGCAAGCAGGGCCTGGACCGCCGCCGCTTCTTCCAGACCGCGGCCGGCATGGCCGCCTCTTTCGTGGCGATGAACGAGGTTTATGGGCCGCTGTTCGAGGTGTCGAAGGCGGAAGCTGCGACGCCGGCGATGGCCCAGGAGCGCGCCAACACGCTGAAGGACCAGTTCATCATGGACATGCACACGCATTTCCTGCGCGACGACACCCGCATCATGACCTTCGTCGAGATGCGCAAGGCGGTCGGCAAGGCCGGCTGGAACAAGGAGCTCAGCGAACACGAACAGACCATCGAGGATCTGAAATTCAACAACTACAAGAAAGAGATGTTCCTCGATTCCGACACCAAGATCGCTCTGATCTCTTCCGCGCCGTCCGATATCGAGCAGGACTGGTTTTTGACCAACGAGCAGATGGCGGATGCGCGCAAGAAGATGAACGACGAAGCCGGGTCGCGGCGGGTGTTCTGCCACGCCATCTTCACGCCGGGTCAGCCCGGCTGGCTCGACAAGCTCGATGCGGCGCTGGCGCTGAATCCGGAATCCTGCAAGGGCTATACGATCGGCGACAACACGCACAAGGACATCAGTCGCTATCCCTGGCGCCTGGACGACGAGAAGGTCGCCTACAAGGGTTATGAGAAAATGGTGAAGGCCGGCATCAAGAATGTCTGCGTTCACAAAGGGCTGTTCCCGCCTGGCATCGAGAAGCAGTTTCCGAACTTGCGCGGCTTTGCCGACGTCGCCGATGTCGGTCAGGCGGCAAAGGACTGGCCACAGCTCAATTTCGTCATCTATCACTCGGCCTATCGCCATGTCGGCGGCGACCCGAAGGTGGCACTCGCCGAATTCAATCGCACCGGGCGTATCGCCTGGACCTCTGACCTTGCCGACATCCCGGCGCAATATGGCGTCAGCAACGTCTATGGCGATGTCGGGCAACTGTTCGCGACCACGCTGGTCGCCGAGCCGAATGTCTGCGCGGCGTTGATGGGCACGCTGATCAAGGGGCTCGGTGTCGACCATGTCTGCTGGGGCACTGACGCGCTCTGGACCGGCGCCCCGCAATGGCAGATCGAAGGGCTGCGGCGGCTGGAGATCCCCGAGGAGATGCAGAAGAAATTCGGCTACACCCCGCTCGGACCCGCCGACGGGCCGGTCAAGACCGCGATCTTCGGCGACAACAATGCGCGGCTCTATAACGTCCAGCCGAAGAAGGCGATGCTCGAATTGAAGGGCGATCGCTTCGCGTTGATGAAGGCGGAATACGAGAAGGCAGGACCGGAACCGTCGAACACGCGCTACGGCTACGTGGTGCCGAACGGGTCGATCGATCACACGGTGTTTTCCTAGGTCTCCCGCGTCATTGCGAGCGCAAGCAAAGCAAATCCACGGCCAGCAAGAACTGGATTGCTTCGTCGCTTACGCTCCTCGCAATGACGATCTCTTCCTTTGTCATTCCGGGACACGCGCTTGCGCGTGGGCCTCAGATGCGCAATTGCGCATCGGGGAACCTCGAAATTGTGGCGCGAGATTCCCGGGTTCGACGCTGACGCGTCGCCCCGGAATGACAACGAGGGTTATTTGCCCTTGAACGTCGGCTTGCGCTTTTCGCTGAAAGCCTTGACGCCTTCCTTCAGATCTTCGCTCGTCCGCACCTGGTCGAGCAGCCGGCGCACCTCGGCGACGGTTTCGAGCGGGCCCTTCGGCATCACATCTCGGGTCAGCTTCTTCAGCGCCTGAACGACAAGCGGCGCGTTGGCGGCGATTTTTGCAGCCATCTCCTGGGCAAGCACGACGTGCTGCCCCTTCGGCGCGATCTTGTTGACAAAGCCGATCTGGTAGGCGCGCTCCACCGGCAATTCCTCGCCGACCAGGAGAAACTCCATGGCGACCTTGTGCGGCATTCGCGCCACCACCGACGAAACGCCGCCGGCGGTGGTGCCGATCTTGCCTTCGGGGTAGATGAAACGCGTCGTCTCCGACGCAACGCACATGTCCGCCATCTGCACCAGCACGAAGCCGCCGCCGACAACCCAGCCGGATGTCGCAGCAATGACCGGCTTGTTCAGCTCGACGCCAAGGCCGGGCACCGCATGCCACATGTTGACGGGTAAATCCCTTACATCGGCGCCGACCGAGAAATACGCGTCCTCGGCAGCGGCGAGCACCGCGACGCGATCGTCGCTGTCGCGAAAACGCAACCAGGCTTCGCGCAGCTCATCGCACAGGGCGTTGTTGAGGGCATTATGCGCGGAAGCGCGATCCATGGTGATGGTCGCGACGTGGCCGGCACTCTCATAGCGAACAAGCGACATCGGATTCCCCCTATGCGATAGCCCCCGGATGACAGCGATGTCCGCTATCCGTCACTTCTTCTCCGCGGGATCCCGGTGCACGGGATCGATCCACAACACCGTCTCCGGCTTCTCGACCGGTTCGATGTCGAGATTGATCGCGACCGCCTCGCCGTCGCTGCGCACCAGCACGCATTCCAGGACCTCGTCGCGGCTGGCATTGATCTCCTGGTGCGGCACATAGGGCGGCACGTAGATGAAGTCGCCGGGACCGGCTTCGGCGGCGAACTGCAGATGTTCGCCCCAGCGCATCCGGGCCTTGCCCTTCACCACATAGATGATGCTTTCGAGATGGCCGTGGTGGTGCGCGCCAGTCTTGGCGTCGGGCTTGATCGACACGGTGCCGGCCCATAATTTCTGCGCGCCGACTCGGGCGAAATTGATCGCCGCCTTGCGGTCCATGCCCGCCGTCGACGGCACATTGGAATCGAGCTGGTTGCCGGGAACGACGCGGACGCCGTCATGCTTCCAGCGCTCGGCATCGGCATCATCGTGCGAATGGGAATGGCCGTGATCGTGGTGACCTGTCATCGTAATTCCCTGCAATTCCTTTCACCGTCGCTTCGCCAGCACATCCGGATTGACGACATTGGTCGGCTCCCCCCGAGCATAGGCGACAATCTGATCGAAGATATCCGTAAACTGGATTTCGTACTCGTCGCGCGAGACATAGCCGATATGCGGGGTTGCTACCACGTTATCCATGTTCAGCAGGGGATCGTCGGTGTCGCGCAGCGGCTCCTTCTCGAAGACGTCGACAGCCGCAAAACCGGGCCGACCGGCGCGCAGCGCATTGACCAGCGCGTTCGGTTCGATCAGAGGCGCGCGGCTGGTATTGACCAGGATCGAGGACGGCTTCATCCGCACCAGGTCCTCGGCCTTGACGATGCCCCGCGTGGCGTCAACCAGGCGCATATGCAGCGAGATCACATCACATTGCTCGAAGAAAGCCGCCTTGTGGCTCGCGGTCTCGTAGCCATCGGCGCGGGCTTTTTCCATCGCGGGCTCGCGCGCCCACACCAGCACCTTCATGCCGAACGCCTTGGCATAGGAGGCGACCACGACACCGATCCGACCATAGCCGTAAATACCAAAGGTCTTGCCGCGCAGCGTCGACCCGACGCCGAACTGCCATTGGCCCGCCTTCAGCGATGCCGCCTGCTGCGGGATCATGCGCGCGGCTGATAGCACCAGGCCCCAGGTCAGTTCGGCGGTCGCGTAGGATGGCGTATCGGCGTGCTGGCCCGACGACACCACGATGCCAAGCCGTGTGCAGGTATCGATATCGATGTGTGGATAGACGCTGCGCTGGCTGATCAGCTTCAATTTCGGCAGGCAGTCCAGTAACGACGTGCGGATCTGCGTCCGCTCCCGGATCAGGACCAGCGCTTCGGTGTCCTTGAGCCGCTCGGCGAGCGTGTCGACGTCTTGGACGTGGTCGTTCCAGATCGTGACGTCGTGGCCTTTGAGCTTCTTGAAGCAATCGAGGGTGCGTAGGGTGTCGAAATAATCGTCGAGGATCGAGACTTTCACGATGCGCACCCTTTCGCGATGCTACTTCACTGCCAACAGCTCGACATCAAACATCAGGGTCGCGTTCGGCGGGATCGCGCCGCCGGCGCCACGCGTGCCGTAGCCGAGCGCCGGCGGAATGATCAGCGTGCGCTTGCCGCCGACCTTCATGGTGGCGACGCCCTCGTCCCACCCGGCGATCACGCGGTGCTGGCCGATCGGAAACTCGAACGGCTCGTTGCGGTCGACGGAGGAGTCGAACTTCTTGCCCTTCTTGCCGTCCTCGTAGAGCCAGCCGGTATAATGCATCACGCAGGTCTGGCCGGGTTTCGGCGAAGCCCCGGTGCCGACTGTGGTGTCGATGATTTGAAGTCCTGAAGGCGTGGTCATGGTTTTTCCTGTCTGGGCCGATGCTGCGGTCGGCGCGAATGCGAGAGCCGCCATCGCGACGGCGATCACCGAGATCATTGAACGTTGGAACATCATTCCCGCACCTTCCGTTTTTCCAAATCGGGAGGGTGTTTAGCGCAAGGCGACGGGCGTTACCAGCGCAAAGCCGCGCGTGAGTCACGCGGCATTCGCTCTCCGCACTTCCGCATTGCGAGCCGCGGGCACAGGCAATTTCGGCTTCACCGAAGCTTCCATCTGTACGCGCCTTGCAGGGCCTGGGCGCCGGCGTGATGCAGACGATGGCGTTCGCGACGATCGCCGATCTCTACCCGCCGGCAAAACGAGCCCGCGTCATCGGTTTCGCGGCGTCAGTGTTCGGAATGTCGAGCGTGATCGGGCCGCTGATCGGAGGGTTTCTGACGGACGGTCCCGGCTGGCGGTACGCGTTCTACGTCAATCTTCCCGTCGGCTTCGTCGCACTGGCGGTCCTTCTGTTTTCCACATATCCGGGTGCGAAAGCCGGCGAATTTCAAGGTCGACTACGCGGGTTCTCTGTCACTTGTCGCGTCCATCGTGCCCTTCTTGCTCGCACTGAGTTGGGGCGGCCGCGACTATCCGTGGGCCTCACCAGTGATTGTGAGCATGGCAATGGCCGGTCTTGTCTTCGCCGCATCGTTCGTATTCGTCGAGCTGCGCGCCGCTCATCCGATCGTGGAGCTGTCGCTGTTCCGAAGCTCAATCGTCAGCGTCGCGCTGTCGACGGCGTTCCTGACCTCGGCCGCGATGTTCGGCGCCACCCTGTTCATCCCGCTGTTCGTGCAGTCGGTGTTGGGAAGCAGCGCGACCGACAGTGGCAAGATCCTGATGCCCCTGACGCTGTCGCTTCTGCTCACGGCGATTATCGCAGGTCAAGGCATTAGCCGGATGGGGCGCTATCGTCCGTTCGCGATCGCCGGCACGGCGTTGAGCGCAGTCGGCATGTTCTTGCTCACCAAAATGGAGCCTTCGACGAGCTACGCAGTCCTGGTTCGCAATGTCGCGATCATTGGCATCGGGCTCGGCGCGGCGATGCCCGTCTTCAACCTGGCCGTCCAGAACGCGGTCGAGGCCCGGATGGTTGGCAGCGCTACCTCCATGGTTCAGTTCGTGCGCTCAATCGGCGGCACGCTCGGCATCGCCGTGCTTGGGAGCATTCTCTCGAACGATTTCTCGACCGCCTTTCGCCGGGCTCTGCCTGCCGGCGTCAATTCAGAGATTTCGCCGTCGGTGCTCGAAAGCCTTGCCGAGGCCCAACTCAACCTGACGTCGGCGGGCTCCAGGCAGCTTGAAACGATGCTCGCGCGATCAGGACTGAATACAGATGCCGTGACGAGCGCCGTTAGCCAGGCCGCGCGAACGGCGCTCTCCGCGTCGCTGCACGACGTCTTCGAGATCGCGGCGGCGCTCCTGCTTTGCGCGACGGTGCTTACCCTGTTTCTCCGCGACATTCCGCTCCGCAAGACCAATCGGCGCGAGGTCGATCTGAACGACGAGAAACTCTGCGAAGCCTGAGAGATCCTTGAAAGGGTTCCGTCTCCCCTCAATAACCGAGCGCGCAACCGTCCTTGCGCGGATCGGAAGCGCCGGTGAGCGTGCCCTTGTCCCAGTCGATCCAGATCGCCTGGCCGCCGCCGAGCGGCGAGACCAAGCTGGTGGTCTTGTGCCCGAGCTTCTTCAGGCCTTCGACAACAGCGGCGGGCACGCCATCCTCGAGCTGATAGACGCCCTCGTAGTGCAGCCCGCGCGGCATATCGATCGCTTCCTGCACGTCGCAGCCATAGTCGAGGATGTTGGTCAGCACGTGGGTTTGCCCGACCGGCTGATACTGTCCGCCCATCACGCCGAACGGCATCAGCGCGCGGCCGTTCCTGGTTGCTAGTCCAGGGATGATGGTGTGCAGCGGCCGCTTGCGCGGGCCGATGCAGTTGGGGTGACCGGGCTGGATGCGGAAACCGCCGGCACGGTTTTGCAGAAGGATGCCGGTCTTATTGGTGACGATCGCCGAGCCGAAGGCGTGCGCGATCGAGTTGATGAACGAGCAGACGTTGCGGTCCTTGTCGACCACGGCGATGTAGATCGTCGATGGATTCATCGGCGGCGCCACGTTGGGCAAATCGAGCAGCCGGTCCATCCTGATCTTGCCGACATACTCGTCGGCGAACTCCGTTGCCAACATCCTTGCCACGTCGACGTCGACCACGGCGGGATCGCCGATATACTGCTCGCGCATCAAATAGGCGATCCGCGTGGCTTCGGCTTCCAGATGAAAGCGCTCGACGCTCAAGGGCGCGAATTTCGTCAGGTCGAAACGCGACAGGATGTTGAGCATCACCAGCATGGTGATGCCGGGGCCGTTCGGCGGGCACTGCCAGACGTCGAGGCCCTTGTACAGGGTGCCGATCGGCGAGGTGGTTTCGGTGGTGTGGGCGGCGAAATCATCGAGCGCGTGCAGGCCGCCGATTTCGCGCAGGGTTTCCACCATGTCCTCGGCGATCGGCCCCGTATAGAAGGCATCGCGTCCATCCTTCGCGATCGCCCGCAAGGTCTTGCCAAGCTCCGGCTGATGGATGACGTCGCCTGCCACCGGAGGCTTGCCATGTGGCAGCAGATAGCGCTCGGTGTTGTGGCCGTGCTTCAATTTCTCGAAGTCGTTTTTCCAGGCGAAGGCAATCCGCGGCGCGACCACGTAGCCTGCTTCCGCGGCCTTGATCGCGGGCTGCAGCAGAGTGTCGAGAGCGAACTTGCCGTGATCGCGCAGGATCGTCACCCAGGCATCGATCGCGCCGGGAATGGAGACGGCGTGTGCCGAAGTCAGCGGCACCGCGTGAATGTTGCGCTCGAGATACCAGGATACGTCTGCCTTCGCCGGCGCCCGGCCGGAGCCGTTATAGGCTATGATCTTGCCCTCGCCCCTCGGCTGGATCAGCGCGAAGCAATCGCCGCCGATGCCGGTGGACTGCGGCTCGATCACACTGAGCAACGCGCTGCCCGCGACCGCGGCGTCCACGGCGGTGCCGCCGGAACGCAGCACCTCGATCGCCGTCAGCGCGGCCAAAGGATGCGACGTCGCCACCATCGCGTCTAGTGCGTGGACCGTGGACCGGCCGGGGAGATGGAAATTCCTCATCAATGGCTCACTTTGTCGTTATTTTACATAGGTTTGTCCGGAGAAGCGGACCTACATGCCACATTCACGCGGGGCTCGGCAATGGGCTGGCATACCAGCTTTTCCCCTGCCGATCCCCCTGATAAACCATCGCGATGCCTCTCAAAGTTGCCGCCTTCTATCAATTTGCCGACTTGCCGGATTTCCGCAAGCTGCGCGAGCCGCTGCGCGCGATCTGCGCTCGCCTGACATTGAAGGGCAGCGTGCTGCTGGCCCGTGAGGGCATCAACGGCACGCTTGCGGGCGAGGCGGAAGCAATCGCATCGCTGGTCGAGGAATTGCAGCATGGCGACCTGTTTGGCGGCAGGCTGAATGATCTTGAGCTGAAATTCTCGGAAGGGAAAGCGATGCCGTTTGGGCGCCTGAAGATCCGCCTGAAGAAAGAGATCGTCACACTCGGCGACGCCAACGCCGACCCGACGCGGCAGATCGGCATTTATGTCGACTCCACGTCGTGGAATGCACTGATCGCTTCACCGGATACGCTCTTGATCGATACGCGCAATGCGTTCGAGGTGGCGATGGGGACTTTTGAGGGCGCACTCGATCCCGGATTGGCGAGCTTCGGGCAGTTCAAGGATTTTGCCGCGCAAAAACTTGATCCGGCAAGACACCGGAAGATCGCGATGTTCTGCACCGGCGGCATCCGCTGCGAGAAGGCCAGCGCGCACCTACTCGCGCGCGGCTTTGCCGAGGTTTATCGGTTGAAGGGCGGCATCCTCAGATATCTGGAACAGGTGCCGCAAGCCGAGAGCCGCTGGCGCGGCGAATGCTTCGTGTTCGACGAACGGGTCGCGCTCGGTCACGGCCTGCGAGAGCGCGCAAAAGAACGGTCAGCCAATGAATGAGTTGCAGGCGCTCAGCAACCGGATTGACACGCTCGAGGCCCAGCTGATGTTTCAGGAGGCGACCATCGAGACGCTGAACCAGACCATCACCGCGCAATGGCATCAGATCGACGCGTTGACACGCCAAGTCGCCAGTTTGAGCGAGCGCTTGCGGGAAGCGGAAGCCAACGCGCCCGGACCGGCGAGCGAGCCGCCGCCGCATTATTGATGCGTCGGCTCTAGTCTAAGTCTAGGCCGAAACGACCGAACGAAAGGTCACCTGTTCGCCCGCCATCACCAACCGGTCGCGGCCGGCAGCCTTGGCGGCATAGAGCGCGCGGTCGGCGGCCTCGATCAGCAAGGCCGGCCCCGCCGAGCGTTCGACGCCGGGCCGGCAAATCGCCGCCGATGCTGGCGGTGACCAGACTGGACGGCTGGTTCGGCGCGTGAGGGATGGCGGCGGACCGCAGCGCGCAACGAACCCGTTCGGCGACCCGTGCACAATGCTGCTGGAAGAATTCATCGCCGCTGAGTTCGCTGGTCACGGCTCCGGACGAAGTCAACCAATTGCTATATTCGTCGATGATGGCGAGACCGTGGATGCGATCGATCGCGGTTCTACGGGCATCGAGAAGGTTTCGAAGTTTCGCAATGGTCGCCGGACCGGTGCCGTCCATCTCGAGGCGGGAGACGACGCCAACGATGCCGGAGTCCAGAAGGTCAAGGCTGTCCTCGGCGTGCTGGGTGAGCGAACGCGCAAGGTTCGCCATCTCGGTTCCTGCATCCTGCCGCGTTTCCCGTGCGCTCCATTCGCCCCAGCCGCTCATGAGAATGGCGAGACATACCAGCGCGACAAAAATCGGCGGCTAGGGATCACAAGCGGCTACAGGCCGGTTTTATGACGGACGGTATCCATCGCGCAGGGATTCTCCGGAACGAGGAAAAATCCCACAGACACCTTATTTTACCTTGAGACGATTTGCCTAATTCCGGGCTAAATGATTGAAATATCACCGTATTATTACGAGCGCCGCGCTGCGCCAAACGATCTTACAGCTTCATCGCAAACCGGGTCGCAAGCGCGACCGCCACTGCGACGACTAGGCTCCAGACAACCGGCGTCACCTGTTTCGAGCCACCGCTTCGCGGAGAATTGTTGGCGGCATGGTTGAATTCTCGCTGCATCAAACAACCTTCGAAAGTTTCGGTCCGCCCCTTTTAGTGAAAGACGGCCCTCACCTTTTCCCAAAGCGACGGGCCCTCGTGCTCAGACGCTTCGTGTTCGGAGCCTTGGCTCGCGGGCCCTTGGCGCTCGCGGTCGGACTTCGACAGCAAGGGCTGCGCGACGCTGACGGGGTCTGACGCCGGAAAAGTGTCGATCAAACCTGTTTCCAACCGGGCATGCATTTCCTGGTCGGCGATTGCGGCCTCGCCAGGGTCGGCGGCGTGTTTGTCGTGCGCCGCGGGATTGAATTTCTCAGCCATGTCGAGCCTCCATGGCAGGATAACGTCCCAGCGATTGCGGTGTTCCCAGGCAAATCGCCCCTCGCCGGCCTGGGCACGCGGATCTGCGGATTTTTCGCCCCGTGTACGATAGCGGGCAGACAGGAACTTGCGACTCCGTCTCGATGACACACGGTGAGGTTGCACCCTCATCGTTCTATCGGCGGGGCGCCCCAAAAGTCGGACTCCGACCCCAGCCCGTTTGGAGTTCTTGATTTTTGGGGCAGCCGCCGGGCCCAAGCGTGAGATCGGAGGACTTTGCGATTGAGGCATCGCATGATCAAGCCAGCCCGTGATCGCCCTGAGCCACGGCAATCGCGGAATGGCCAAGCCGGTATCCGCAGTGTATCAGGAGCAGGAAACCGTCTCCCGACCATTGCGGAGCCTGCGCTTTTGAACTCCATTCTCAACCCCAGACCCCTCCTCGACGTGCTCTCAGGCCAAAGGCAGCCCGTGCCGCCGGTCTGGATGATGCGCCAGGCCGGCCGCTATTTGCCGGAGTACCGTGAGGTCCGCGCCAAAGCTGGCGGCTTCCTCGATCTCTGCTTCACGCCGGAGTTCGCAGCCGAAGTCACACTGCAGCCGATCCGCCGCTTCAATTTCGATGCCGCGATCATCTTTTCCGACATTCTCGTCATCCCCTACGCACTCGGCCGCGCGGTCCGTTTCGAGGTCGGCGAAGGCCCGCGGCTCGATCCGCTGGATACGCCAGAAAAAATCAAGACGCTGGCGTCGGAGGCCGACTTCGGCAAGCTCGAGCCCGTATATGAAGCGCTGCGCCGGGTGCGCGCCGCGCTCGATCCGAGCATCGCGCTGATCGGCTTCTGCGGCGCGCCGTGGACCGTCGCGACCTATATGGTTGCCGGACAAGGCACGCCCGATCAGGCGCCGGCGCGGATGATGGCCTACCAGCATCCGGAAACGTTCTCGAACATCATCGACGCGCTGGTTGCAAATTCGATTGAACATCTGCTCGGGCAATTGAAAGCCGGCGCCGACGTACTGCAAATCTTCGACACCTGGGCCGGCGTGCTGCCGCCGCGCGAGTTCGAACGCTGGTCGATCGAACCGACGCGCCGCATTGTTGCCGGCGTACGGGCGAAAGTGCCCGGCGCGAAGATCATCGGCTTTCCCCGCGGCGCCGGCGCGCTGTTGCCGGCCTATGTCGAGGCAACCAAGGTCGACGCTGTCAGCATCGACTGGGCGACGGAGCCTGCGTTGATCCGCGAGCGGGTGCAAAGCAAGGTCGCCGTGCAAGGCAATCTCGATCCTCTGGTCCTGGTCGCCGGCGGCGCGGCGCTCGATCGCGCGGTCGACGAGGTGTTGGCGAATTTCGCGGTAGGACGGCTGATCTTCAATCTCGGCCACGGCATCCAGCCTGGAACCCCGATCGCGCATGTCGAGCAGATGGTAAAGCGGGTGCGGGATCATAAGGGATAGCTATTTCGGCCGGCTGCGTTCGATGATGTCGGCGGCGCCCTTGGCGAGCAGATCGAGCCCGACGGCGCGGCCGAGTTCGCGCGGCCGGTCGGCGGGGCCAGTGCGCGAGGCTTGGATAAAGAGGCCGCCGGTCTCGTCCAGCACCGAAGCCGTCAGCGACATCTGCGCGCCGTTAACTTCCGAAAATCCGGCGATCGGCGAATTGCAATGGCCGTTGAGCACCCAGAGCACCTCGCGTTCGGCGTCGGCGCATCTGCGGGCGGTCGCATCATCGATCAACGACAGAATGCCGCGGGTCTGCCAGTCCTGCGCGGCGCATTCCACCGCGACAATGCCCTGCCCCACCGCCGGCAGCATTTCCTGGATCGAAAATTCGTAAGCGATGCGGCTGGCAAGCCCGACGCGCTCGAGTCCCGAGCGAGCCATGATCAGCCCATCCGCAGGGCCGACCGCGCCGCCGTCCGGCAGCCGCTGCTTCTCGCCTGCATCGAGCTTGCGTACCCGGGTGTCGGCGGCTCCGCGAAAATGGATCACCTCGATCTCGGGAAACAATCGCCGCGCATACGCCGCGCGCCGCACCGCGTTGGTGCCGATCTTGAAACCCTTGCCGCGCGATTGTCTCGCATCGTCGAGCGAGATTCCAGGGCGCAGCACCAGCACGTCGCCGGGTGGATCGCGCGACAGCGTCGCGCCGATCACCAGTCCCGGCGTGTCTTCGTTGCCCGGCATGTCCTTGAGCGAATGCATCGCAGCCTGCAAATCGCCCGCGAGTACCGCGTTGCGGATTTGCGCCACGAACGCGCCGCCCTTGCCGCCATGCGGCAACAGCTTGCCGGTCTGATCGATATCGCCCGTGGTGTCGAACTTGACGATCTCGACCTCGATATCGGGAACCGCCGCGGTCAGGCGGCGCGCGATCTCCGCGGTCTGCGCCAGCGCCATCGTGCTCTTGCGCGTGCCGATCCGGAACCGGTTTGCCACTACTTTCGCTCCTCGTTCACCGCGCGTCCTGCAAGATCATATCGGAGGCCTTTTCGGCAATCATGATGGTGGGCGCATTGGTATTGCCCGACATCAGGTCCGGCATGACCGACGCGTCGACCACGCGCAAGGCCTCGATGCCGCGAACTTTCAGGCTCTGATCGACCACGGCGAGCGGGTCGTTGCCCATCCGGCAGGTCGAAGTGGGATGATAGACCGTGCTGCCGGTGTTGCGGCAGAAATCCAGCACGTCCTCGTCGTTGGTGATGTTGGTCCCGGGATAGACCTCATCGACCACATAGGGTTTCAGCGCATGCGCGGCCAGGATGTTTCGCAAAATCCTGATGCCGTCGATGAAGGCCCTGCGATCGGTCTCGGTCGCCAGATAATTGATGCGGATTTCCGGCGGCGCGGTCGGCTCACTGCTCTTGATGCGCAGTGAGCCGCGGCTCTCGGGCCGCAACTGGCAGACGGAAGCGGTGAAACCGGAAAACGCATGCAGCTTCTCGCCCATCTTGTCGGTGGAAAACGGGATGAAGTGGATCTGGATATCCGGCGTCGCCAGCCGCGGACTGGTCTTGAAGAACGCGCCCGACGTGCCGGCGGCGATGGTCAGCGGCCCCTTGCGCGAGACCGCGTAGCGCAGCCCCGCCATCACCCTTCGGACAGGGTCATTGACCACATCGTTGAGCGTGACGCGCTGCGAGCAACGCATCACGATGCGCACCTGCAGATGATCCTGCAAATCGTTGCCGACGCCGGCGGAATCGAGCACGACATCGATGCCGTGCTGTTTCAACAATTCGGCGGGTCCAACGCCGGAAAGCTGCAGCAACTGCGGCGAGTTGTAGGCGCCGCCGGCAAGCAGTATCTCCTTGCGCGCCCGCGCCACGCGCACGCTGCCGTCCTGCAGATATTCGACGGCGACGGCGCGGCGGCCGTCGAATACCAAGCGTTGCGCCAGTGCGGCGGTTTCGATGCGCAGTTTGGCACGGTTTCGCGCCGGGCGAAGATAGGAGAACGCGCTGCTCGCGCGCCGGCCGCGCCGGGTCGTGGTCTGGAAGAACCCGGCGCCTTCCTGGGCAGCGCCATTGAAATCCGGATTGAAGGGGATGCCGGTCTCGACGGCAGCCTTGACGAAGGCCTCCGAGAGCGGATCGGCGTGCCGCCAATCCGACACCGACAGCGGGCCGCCTGTGCCATGATAGGGATCGGCGCCGCGCGCCTGGTTTTCCGCCTTCTTGAAATAGGGTAGCACGTCGTCATAACCCCACCCCGTATTGCCGCGCTGGCGCCAGCGCTCGTAATCCTCGTGCTGGCCGCGCACGTAAAGCAGCCCGTTGATCGAGCTCGATCCGCCCAACACCTTGCCGCGCGGCTGGAACACCTGCCGGCCGCCGAGGCCCGGCTCGGGCTCGGTCTGGTACATCCAGTTGACAGTTTTTTCCTTGAACAGCTTGCCGTAGCCGAGCGGCACATGGATCCAGATGTTGCTGTCTTTTGGTCCCGCCTCGAGCAGCAGCACCGAGTATTTACCGTCCGCGCTTAGGCGATTGGCCAGCACGCATCCGGCTGATCCTGCGCCGACGATGATGTAGTCGAACTCGTTCGCTTCGGACGATTGGTTGGCACGTGATCGCGCTTCGTTATTCATGTTTCCTGTCTGCCCCGGCTTCGACGGCGCGGCCGGACAATCGTCGGCCGCGGGCGGTCGGTTATCAGCAAAGCGCTAGCGCTTTTCCCCGCATCAGGCAAATCCGACGACATGCTCCGGTCCCCCATCTTTCGCGATGCAAAAAGGCCTTGGACAGACGGCGACGTTGAGACGTCATTCGGACGCCGGCGCCACACACAAGGTCGTCATATCCGCCAACGGGTCGCGCGAATGCGCGCCCGATGACAGGTTCCGGCCGGTATCCAGTGCGCCGTGGCTTTCTCGGATCGATCGCTGATGCGTCCGATAGCCGAAATGTTTTCATCCCCGCGAGCGACGCGCACCCCGAGTTGATGGCATTCGTGTCCCTCGGAAAGAGAGGGCACAGGGAAGGCCGGGTGCCCAGCTCGCACCCGCGGCCCGGGTGCGTTGTTAGAAAGCACACGGTAGTCACCACAGGTGGTGCCGGATCATCCGGCCTTCCCTGCGCAATGGTTTTAACCGCTTATTTCGTGCGGGACGGCACAGGTTGTAAATTTGATTTGGGTGTTTCGCGAGGCGATTTATTTTTCGCGCAGGGGCTGGACAGGAATTCGCGACAGCGAGTGATCTGCCCGTCGGGCAACGTGGCTCGGAGCGATCGCTGGATTGGGCCAGGTCGTGGCGGTCAAAAAAAGCTGGCAATATCCACGCCGGGTCATCAGCAGACCGGATCAAGACATCTCGTCGTCCGCGTTGCCCCGAAGCAGAAGTCGCCACGATGCGGTACAAGGTTCGTTGGATAGATCCACAATGAAAAATAGGTCGACACTACGACAACTCATGCTCGCGGTAGGCCGGCGATTTCGAGACCGTCGCCCAGACGGAACATAAAGGCTGGCGGGAAGGGCTTGGCCCAATTGGAAAAAGGTTAGTCCGAACCGGGGTGACTAAATGGGCGCAACGATAGTCGGATATCGAAAATTTGCCGGCTTCTCTTGCTCCATCCTCAAGTGACAAGGGAGCGATAACCTCTTGCTCTCAAAGAGCTTTATTCGGCCCCGCCGGTCCAAATCCAACTCGCAATATATTTCCAGTAACTCATAGTTCACAATTCCTGTTAATATCGTCTTGTGCTGCCGTGCTGTCATGAAGCGCGAACGGGAAATCACGCTGGGGGACCGTGGGGATTGCTGTCGTCAGGGAGAAAATTCGCCGGGTCAGGCTTTGGCGTTTGGCCCCGCCGCCGTAGCATCATCGCTGCGATGGCCGCACTGGTGCTTCTGCCGATCGAGGTCAGTGATGCCGCCTGGCTGTCGGATGTCTTCAAGAGCTCGTCAAAGCACCGCAAATCGCCAAAGCACGCCACCTCGCCAAAGCCAGCCACCGTGGCGATGGCTGCCACCTCGCCAAAGCCCCACACTGTAAAACCCCGCAGGGTAAAGTTGGCCGCCCTGGGGCCGATCGCCTTGAACCCTTCCGCTTTGAAACCGGTCGCAACAATATGCGATCCCTCGAAATTCCGGATCGTTCTGGATGTGGGACATACCGCTGAGTCAGAAGGCGCGATCAGCGCCCGCAACGTCGCCGAGTTCGTCTTCAATTTGCGCCTTGCGCAGCAAATCGAGGTGAGATTGAAGGCCGAAGGCTTTGCCGAGACCAGGTTGCTCTTGACCGAGGGCAAGGCCAGGTCCAGCCTCGTCAAGCGAGTCGCTGCGGCCAACAATCTGCACGCGGATCTCTTCCTGTCGATCCACCATGACTCCGTGCCCGACAAACTCCTCGAGAATTGGGAATTCGAGGGCAAGAAGAGCCATTTCAGCGACCGCTTCAGCGGTTATTCCGTCTTCGTCTCCCGCAACAATCCGGACTTCGAGACGAGTCTCTCGTTCGCCGAGCTGGTCGGCAAGGAAATGAAGGCCCAGGGCCTGCAATATGCCCGGCAGTACACCCAGGCCATCATGGGTCGGTACCAGCACCCGTTGCTGAACAACGAAGCCGGCGTCTATAGCTACGATCAGCTCGTCGTGCTGAAATCGACCCGGATGCCCGCCGTCCTGCTGGAGGCGGGCTCGATCATTAACCGGGACGAAGAGCTCAAGATGGACTCGCCGGAACGCCGGGACATCATCAGCAGCGGTGTCACGGCGGCCGTGAAGGAATTTTGCGATCCTCGATGGGCCATCCTCGGTCCGCTCTGATGGCGCGCACCGATCCGCGGTGCCCTGATAGGCTGCTCCTGTATGGGCGTTTGAGCACATTTGGCATGCTCATCTGTGCTGGCCTTGTCTTGATAGTTATGATCTTGCCTGCTCCAGCTTTGGCAAGCTCCGCCTTGCCCAAAGGTTTCGTTTATTTGCGGGATATAGATCCGACGATCGTTCAAGACATTCGCTATGCGGGATCTCACAACTTCGTGGGCCGACCAATCAGGGGCTACCTCGCCGCCGAGTGTATCCTCAGCGTATCAGCCGCAAATGCCCTTGAAACGGTGCAGAGGGTGTTGGCCGCAAAAAAGCTCTCGCTCATCGTCTGGGATTGCTATCGGCCGAAGCGGGCTGTCGATGATTTTCTTCAGTGGAGCAAAGACCCAACTCACGCCGAAATGAAGACCGAATTTTATCCACGCACCGATAAGCAAAAGCTATTCGCTCTCGGGTATCTCGCAAGACGATCGGCTCACTCGCGGGGGAGCACGGTGGACCTGGGTATCGTCCCAAGCACTTTTTCATTCGCGCCACCGCCTACTTCCTCGCAGTCGCTCAAGGCATGCACTTCTCCAAGAGGCGAAAGATTCGAGGATGGAACCATCGATTTTGGTACGGGCTACGACTGTCTTGATGTGCTCGGAAATACATCAAACGCTGGTGTTGGCGGTACCGCACGACACAACCGAGAAACACTAAAATCCTACATGGTGGGAGCAGGCTTTCGTCCCTATGCCAAGGAGTGGTGGCACTTCGAACTCAATCATGAGCCGTTCAATCGCGACGGGTTTGACTTCGAGGTCTTGGCCTCACCATCATCGAACGAACGGCCAACGCGCTAACATCAGGCTTGCAATAGTCTCGGACCTGGCGTCGGGATCGCTTGAATACTTCGGTCGTATGGCTTGTTCCGGTCATACGCGGTGCCGAACCCAAACATTAGGCTCGACATAAACCGCGTCGTCCTGCTCCAGCGAAACCATCACCGAGCGCGCCCGCCACCAACAGCTCGCTAGATCGATCGAACGGCATTCCAGTCCAACGCGACCAATCAGCCAACCTGCCAACGATCGTCATGGAATAGGGCGCGATCTTTACAAATTTTCCGCCGACCCGAAGGTGGGCCCGCAGCCAAGCGTCGATCGGAAAGCCGTCAGCACGCACCGTGTTTAAGGTAGTTGTGCATCGACATGGCGTGGCTGGAGATGCTTTTGGTTCGGTCGCACCGGCGCGAACACCTCTCCAAACCCCTTGATTTTCGCACAAGCTTCATGGCGCTCAACAGCGCCAGCGAATTGCCGCTGCCCCGCGCTTCCGGCAGCATGCTGATTTCCAGCGCGTTCAGAGCATTCGTGCGCGTCCAATCATGCCATCATCGTGAGCCCAGCGGATAACCTGATCCCAGCCGTGATCGGGCAGTTCGGTGCGGCCCTCGGTGTTGATCGCAAATGGCACGCAAAGCGCTCGCGCGACGACCTTGCCATCGGTTACGCCTGCGAATGCATGGTCGAGGTAGCGATCAAATATCCATGGCGCAAAATAGAGCCTTGCCGCTGCACTGTGTCTCATGAACTCCGGCCAAACAGACTGTAAATCCGAGCCGAAATCCAGCGGCCGAAGATCGGGTCGCTCTCGCAAAGAGAAGATTTCCAGACCCAGGATGCCTCCCAAAGTGGCCCTTTGCACGCTGCCATCATGGCACCCGCATACCGGACATTCCCGTACGTCGCAGATTCTCGGTTTCGCATCAATGCCGCCGGGCGCGACCGCTGAACTGGGCCAGATCGTGGCCGGTGAAAAAGCCGGCGATGTTCGCGTCGAGTCAGCGAGACATTGGCCGTTCGTATTCGAGCAACGTCGCTGCTGCCCGCATCGTGCCATCGCACGACAGGTGGAGGGCGCGCGGCATCGCTGAGCAGCCGAGCGCACGGCTTGATTTTACGATTTATTTTTGATATCAAAAAAATCTGAAGTTGTTCAGGGAGATCACACCGTGTCCACCACCTCTGCGTTAGCCCCGCCCCGCCGCAGCACGTTCGTCGACAAGGAACTCCAGGCCATCAACGGATATATCATGATCGCGATCGGCCTGGTCTTGATCGCGGTCTGCTCGTGGCTCACCTATCCCGGCTTCGACAAGAACGGCTACGCCTATCCCGGGATCTGGTTTGCCCTGACTGCGATCGTCATCGCCATCGCCGTTGCAAGGGGCCTCGTCATCCTCCAACCGAACGAGAGCCTTGTCTGCCTGCTGTTCGGAAGCTACGTCGGCACTGAACACCGGCCCGGGCTCTGGTGGGTCAACCCGTTCAATTCGAAGAACAAGATTTCGCGCCGGCTCGAAACGCTGGAGGCCGGCCCACTCAAGGTCAACGATGCGGTCGGCAACCCTGTCGATATTGGCGCGGTGGTCGTCTGGCGCGTGGAGGACGCCGCAAAGGCACTCCTGGAGGTCGGCTCCTACGCAAACTACGTCAAGGCCCAGAGCGAAACCGCCCTGCGACGGATGGCGAGCGTGCACCCCTACGACCAGGTCGAAGCCGAGGAAGCGGTAGAGCAAGGCGAAAGGCCGGCGACCGCAATGCCCGGGCCGGACGGCGGGCCGATGCCGATGTCCACGGTCACGTTGCGCGACGGCGGCGACGCGATCATTGAAGCCCTGCTGAAGGAGATCCGGACACGGATGGAGCCGATCGGTGTCCTGGTCGTCGAAGCCCGAATCTCGCATCTCGCTTATTCGTCCGAGATCGCGGGAGCCATGCTGCGCAAGCAGGCGGCGAGCGCCGTGGTCGCAGCCAGGCGCATGGTTGTGAAGGGCGCGGTCAGCATCGTCGAAGACGCTCTCAGGGAACTCGACCAGAAGAAACTGGCCGACGCCCTCGATCCGGAGCGCAAGGCCGCCATGATCTCGAATCTGCTTGTTGTTCTGGTTGGCGACCGCGAGGTCACCCCGGTGATCAATACCGGCACCCTCTATTCGTGACCGGTCATGGCCCAGCGAGGACGGCCCCCGGGCCCGGAACGCGTTGCCTTCCCGCTCCGGGCGGAGAAAGCAATTCTTGATGCGGTGAAACGGTGCGCCGTAGCCGACCTGCGCAGCGTCAACGCCGAAATCGAGATGCTGCTCCGGGAGGCGCTGGCGCGTCGTGGAATCCGGATCAAGCCGACGAACGAAGACGGATAGGTGCTCACCTCACCATGGTCGCATTCACGCAACCCGGCTCAGTTCAGCCGCAGTTCGGTGATGTGCCGCGGATCCGGGCTCAGCTCATTGCGTTCCACCCGCTTGACGATATCCGTCAGCACGGCATTGGCGCGGCACGAGAGGCCGACCTTCGCGCCCTCGCGCACCACGAAGCCGTTGAGGAATTCGATCTCCGTGCGCCGGCCCTTCTGCATGTCCTGGCCCATGGAGGGACGCTGCTCGGAGGCGGTGCGCTTGCCGTCCTTGAAGCGCTGCTCGTCGCAGGCGCGCAGCGCTGACTCGTCGCCCTCGCCGGCACGCGCGATCGTCTCCGGCGGCAGATGCAAGATCTCCTCGAGTTGATAGCCGTGCGCTTGCCCGACGCGGATCGCTTCGCTCCCGAGCCGGGTGGAGAAGCGGCGGATCGGCTCGTTTTGCAACATCTCGCCGCCGGTCAGGCCCGTGCAGGCGGAGAGCCCGTTGCCCATGGCGTTGGCGACCAGTTTCGACCAGCGTTCGCCCCACAGATTGCCGGTTACCTTGGCGCTGTCGGCGTAGCCGACGAGGCGGCAGATTTCTTCCGCCCGTTGCGTGAAGCGGCCGTGCACTTCGCCGGCGCGAAATACGGTGTGCGCCGCCCCGCCCTTGCCGGCGCCGCGGTGGATGTGGCCGGGCGCGGGCAGGTTGACCGTGATGCTGCTCGCAATGCACCCGAGCGTCTTGCCCCAGCCGACGATACCGGCAATCGTCTCTTCATTCATGCAGTTCTGCAGCGACACGACGTAGCCGTCCGGCGCCAGGTACTGCTGGATCAGCATCGCGGCCCAGGCCGTGTCGTAGGACTTCATGCACACGAAGGCGATGTCGACCGGCGTCTCCTTGGCTAGCTGCTGTGCGTCCGTGACATGCAGCGCGCGCACGGGGACCGAGAATTCCGCGACGTCCTTGGCGTGGGTGACGCGCAGGCCGTGCTTCCTCATGTGCGCGACGTGTTCGGGCCATGGATCGATGAACGTCACGTCCTCGCCCGCCTGCACCATATGGGCGCCGGCATACCCGCCGACCGCACCCGCTCCCACGATAGCTATCTTCCGACCCATGTTTTCCTCCCGGCATTGCTGGCGGCCGAAGCTAGCGCGCCGGCCGGGCTCATCACAACGGTTGAACCGCTTCGCGTGAAGCATTATCCGTTAAGTAGGCCCCAAGAGCAGACATCCATCTGCGCAGCAGCCATGTCCGCTTGCGAGACGCGGACATTGCACCGGATTTAGGGGTTCGTCTCGCCAGGCGGCGCGTTCGTTGTTTACGATCCAATGAGTCGCATCCGGTGAAACTTGGACATTGGGAAATTGCCATGGGGATCAAGAGCCATACCGGCGCGCCCACGGCAGCTCTTGCTCTCGGGCTGTTCCTGGCGCCGCCGGTTTCCATTGCCATCGATGCGATCATCAACACGGCCGCGTCGCTCGTCCCGGCCGCCATTGGCAATCTCGGCTTCATCTCCCCTGCAATGGGTCAGCCGGCCGCACTCACGAAAACGCAGACGGATGCGCTCGATACGTACAACCGTGCAGTCAACGACTTCAAGTCGATCCTGGGCCAGCGGCGCGCGCAGATCAATTCGAACCAGCCGCTGCCGAACTTGCCGGGACAGGCACTCTACCTTGCACGCATCAACATGATCAGCACATACAAGGACCTTACCGACGCCGCTCCGTCCAGAATCGGTAGGCCCAATAAATTCGGAATCCCTCCGGCGTATTTTGATGCCGACGGCGAGCCGCTGGTCGATGAGTACAGGAATCTTTTCGACCTGATGGAGGCGCCGCCCGTCAACGCGCAAAAATCGGATACACCATTCAAGGACGTTGTCGACTTGGGAATTGCCATTGCGCGGGCCAAGGGCCTCGATGCAACCAATGCCGAAGCCGCAGGTCGCATCAGCCTGGGGCTGTTCTTTGCCGAGACAAACGGCAATCAAAACGTAGGGAATGCGCGCTCGAACAGATACAAGGGAAGTTTGCAAACCGGCCCATCCGAGGACCAAAATGGTCGAACGAAGTGGGCCGCGATAAAACAATCGATCGCAGCACTTGATCCCGCACTGAGCCATCGCGACGACAAGGAAGAGGCGCGGGTTGGCAATCTGGATCATCGGCTCAATCACTGGACCGCGGTGAGAGATGCCCTGATGAACGCACACGCGGATATTTTGCCGCAAGTAGCGGCGATCGTGAAGACACTGCCAAATCCGATCGATCAAATGAAGCTCTTTGAGCTCATCCAAATCATACCCACGCCGACCAGGTCCGCCCTCAAGTCAGGCGACCTCGTCAACTATCGAATTTCCGACCCGAGGATCATGGGATATCTGCGAAACAACAGCATCTTCGCCTTTGGACAGGCTGACCGGGCCAGAACATCTGCAACCTTCCGCGACATCCTTGATGCGATGTGGCTCTTCAACTCCAAATTTGAACGAGCGCTTGCCAAATTCGACGAGATCAAGGCGCGGCAAAAGGGTTGAAGTCGGCAGGTGCCGCGGCTGCGGCCATCCGTAGACCACACCAAACAATAAGCAGTCGATCTCAAATCGTGAGCGCGCTATCATCTCTACGGCCACAGTGTCATGGGTTGTCTAATACGCCTCATTTTTTAATCGCTGTCCGGGTCGACCAAGGCGGCGTCGGCCGCAAGCGGAACTGAAATGGACAGCGCAACCGAGCTCGGGATCGTCATGCGGGCCTCGCGCATTCTCGCCGTACTGACGCTGCCGATCGCGCCGCCCAGCGCGTTTGGGCAACAAGCGCAACAAGATGTTTCGCCGCCGCTCGACGCGGCGTGTGCGGTTTCGGCCGATGAACGATGGAGACCACCCATGGTCGAGACGACGGTCGCAACCTTCGGCCGACTCGATGCAGCTTACAACAATGCCGGCGTTCAGAATGTCGTTGCCGAAGCGGCCGAAGCCACAAGGGAGGACTTCGACCGCGTGATGTCGATCAATCTGCGCGGTGTGTGGAGTTGCATGAAGTTCGAGCTGCGCCAGATGCTCAAACAGGGAAGCGGCGCCATCGTCAATTGCTCTTCGATTGGAGGACTGGTGGGCGGTCCCAGGCGCGGAACATACCAGGCCTCGAAGCATGGCGTGCTTGGGCTCACCAAAAGCGCGGCTCTGGAATATGCCGCACGAGGCATTCGCATCAATGCCGTCTGTCCAGGCATCATCCATACCTCGATGCTCGACAGGATGATGACAACGCAGGCCGACGCGCTCAACGCGACGCTGAAGGACGTCCCGATCGCCCGGCTTAGCCGCCCGAGGAGATTGCAAGTGCCGTTCTCTGGCTGTGCAGTTCGGCCGCGAGCTTCGTGGTGGGTCACGCGCTTGCGGTAGATGGTGGGTACACCGTACGCTGAAGACGGGCGTTCGTCTCATCGATCAGGAGGCCGATGTGAACATCGAACAACGGCACTACGTCCAGATGGCGGAAATCGAGATCGATCTCGCGCAGTTCGAGCCGTACAGAGTTGCCGTGACGGAAACCGCTGTCCGCGTCGAGCCAGGCGTACTTGTCCTGTACGCTATTTCTGAAAAGGATAGCCCCGCGCGCGAGAAAGTGTTCGAAATCTACCGGGCTATGGAAGCCTACAGGTCGTACCTCGAGACCGCGCATTTCGGGAAATACAAAGCGACGACGGAAAAAATCGTCAGGTCGCTCAAGCTTGTCCAGACCACGCCGATTATGCTTGGCGCGAAGGCGACGGTTCGAGCCCCTCAGTCCCGGTAACGCAACGCTTCGACCAGCAGCGCAAAGGCTGCGGAGGGCTGCCGCCGGCCTGGGTAATAGAGGTGATACCCCCCGGAAATGGAGGACACCAGCCTCCAAGCACGCGGCTGAGGCGTCCCCTGTTGAGGTGCGGCTGCACCAGACCTTCCGGCAAATAGGTGAGGCCGAGACCTGCGAACGCCGCATGCAGCATCTGGGATGTGGTGTTGAAGATTAGTTGGCCTTCGACCCGCACCTTCAGTTGGCGCGAGCCCTTTTCGAACTCCCACGCGTACAATCCGCCATGGGTGGGCAGGCGCAGATTGATGAATTGTGCTCGACCAATTCCTGCGGCTTCTTCGGTTCCGGCCGGTTTCGGAAATAGGAGGGAGCGCCGACGACCGCCATGCGCGAGTCGGGCCGGATCCGTACCGCAATCGTGTCCTCGGCGACCTGTTCGCCATCCCGCACGCCGGCATCGAAACGCTGCGTGACAATATCGATCAGGCCGTAGTCGCTGATTATCTCGACCTTGATGTCCGGGTACTCACGCAGAAGCTTGGCAAGCTTGGGCAGCAGGACGGCGCTGGTGGCATTTTCGGTGGCGGTGATCCGGACCGTGCCGGAGGGTTTTTCGCGAAGCTCGCTCAAGGCCGCAAGTTCGGTCTCGATCTCCTCAAGCCTCGGACCCACGTGACGCAGCAGTCGTTCGCCGGCTGCGGTGGGCGAGACGCTGCGGGTGGTACGGGTCAGCAGGCGAAGCATGAGACGCGCCTCGAGCTGCTTGATGGCGTAGCTGAGCGCGGACTGTGAAACGCCAAGCCTGGCCGCCGCTTTCGTGAAGCTGCCCTCACGGGCGACGATCAAAAAGGCCGAGAGATCGTCAAGATTGCCGCGCTGCATTTGTCGATCCGGCTTATAAGTCCGTGCCGATTATAGCCGCTGGTCCCTATGGCTGCACGCGCTAAATCCAAGACGGGCGATGGCCCCGACAACAACGTGCCACGCGGTCAACAGAGTTCGGCCTATGGAATCGAACCGACGTCTGTTTCCTGCGTTGTAAAGACGGTGAGGTGGAAACGCGTCACGCGGTGACGCGCAGGCTTTTGTTCTTAGATGAGGGCTGACCGGCCATATAAGGTGACTACGCGCCTCGCGCGCGAGAGGCATGGGCAGGTTTTCCGGTTGGGTGATCGTCGCCGAGGACCACGTCGGGATCGTCGATCAGCACAGCGTCGACTACGCTCGGCTCGCAGCCAGCAACCGCGCCGTATGGCGGGCGATCGTCATCTCTTCATCGGTCTTTATCACGAAGACGCGGGCGCGCGAGCGGTCCGAGGAAATCACGGTTTTGCCGGCCTGGTTGCGCGCCTCGTCGAGCTCGACGCCGAACCATTCGAAACCAGAGCAAATGCGTTCGCGGATGCGCCAGGCGTTCTCGCCGATGCCGCCGCAGAACACCACGGCATCGAGCCCGGATAGGACCACCGCCATCGAACCCAATTCGCGGCGAATGCGGTACACGAAATAGTCGATCGCTTGCATCGCCTGCGGCGTTCCCGCCGCCTCAAGCTCGCGCATGTCCTGCGACAGGCCGGAAAGCCCCTTCAGGCCGGACCGCCGGTACAGCAGGTCCTCGATCTGCTCCGCCGTCATGCCCTTCTCTTTCATGAGATAAAGCACGACGCCGGGGTCGAGCTGGCCGCAGCGGGTGCCCATCGGCAAGCCGTCGAGCGCGGTAAAACCCATGGAAGAGCCGACGCTCTGGCCGTCGCGGATCGCGCACATCGACGCGCCGTTGCCGAGATGCATGACCACGACGCCGCCCTGTTCATATAACGGGGCGATCTCCTTCAGCCGCCCGGTAACATATTCATAGGACAGGCCGTGGAAGCCGTAGCGGCGGATGCCCTGGTCATAAAACTCGCGCGGCAGCGCGTAGGTATCGTTGACCCAGGGATGGGAGCGGTGGAAGGCGGTGTCGAAGCAGGCAACCTGCATGGCATCCGGAAACGCGCGCTGCGCGGCGCGAACGCCAGAGAGGTTGTGCGGCTGGTGCAGCGGCGCCAAGGGACTGAGCTTTTGCAGGTCCGCAATCCGCGGCTCGTCGAGCACGATGGATTCGGTGAACGCGACGCCGCCATGCACCACCCGGTGGCCGACCGCGGCGGCCGCCATCTTGCCGATCTCGTTTTCGAGAAGGTCGAGCGCGACGGTTAGCGCGGAGTTGTGATCGGTCACCTTGGCGCCATCGAGGGCTGCGTCCACAAAACGCTTGCCTGACTTTTCGGCTCGCAAATGCGGCGTCGAGCCGAGGCCCTCGACCTCGCCGCGCACGCCTTCGGCCAGCTCCGTTTCAAGGTCGAACAGCGCGAACTTGATCGAGGACGATCCGGCGTTCAGGGTGAGGATGTGCCGCACTATTCGGCCAGCTGCGCAAATCGCGGCAAGAAGTGGTCATGGCCTTCGCTCGATCGCACCTTGCTGTTCATTGAACCTCTCTCGCGAGACGCGCTTCCCACCAAACCAACAACGGTGTAGCGCTACACATGCAGACACGCGAGACGTAGTGAGTGCGCTGCACAGGGTCAATCGCCAATTGGCGATTTTGATTGACGGTTACGGACGCGCCCGGTGACAATAGCCGAAAAACACAGAGGAAACGAACAATGGCTATTTCCCGCCGCCATGCCCTGACCGCACTAGCGGCGGCCTTGCTGCTTGCCGCGCCTGCGCTCGCTCGCGCCGAGACCATCCGGGTCGGCCTGCCGACCAAGACCTTCTGGCCGACGACGGTTGCCGAGACCGCGGTGCGGCAAGGACTGTTCGACAAGGAAGGCATCAGCGCCGAGCTCACCATCTACCGCAGCGGCGCGGAGGCCTTCGAGGGGCTGGCGGCGGGTGCCGCCGACATGATTCTCGACCCGCCCTCGCTGGTGTCTGCAAGAAAGGCGTGATGTCGAAGATCGTGGCCAAGGCCACGATGGGCAATTTCGGCTGGCAATTGATGGTGCCGGCGAAATCCACCCTCGAGGTCAAGGACCTCGGCGGCAAGAAGGTGGCGATCACGGCGGCGGGTTCGGGGTCGGACCTGCTCGCCCTGTGGACCGCCCAGGACAACAAGATCGATTTCACCCGCGTGCCGGTCGGCGGCGGCGGCCTGGTGCCGAACCTGTTGGCGGGCAATGTCGACGCAGCCGTGGTGTATTCGCCGCTCAGCTTCCAGATTCTGAAATCGGGCGATGCCCGCACCATCCTAGATTATTCCACCGCGGTGCCGCCGAACCTGACCGGCGGCTGGATCGTGCTCGACAAATTCGCGGCTGCAAAGCCTGAGGTGGTGCAGAAGGCGCTCAACGCGCTCTATGGCGCCGTCCAGTACATGGGCAACAACCGCGACCTCACCGTCAAGCTGATCGCGGACCTCTACGAAATGCCCACGGAAATCGCCGCGCTCGAATACGACAACACCATCATGAAGCTCGAGACCGAGGGCAACATGGCGGCGCCGAACGTCGTCAGTGCCGTGCAATTGTCGCTCGATCTCGCCAAGCTCGGCGGGCTGAAGGACATCGTGCCGGCGGAGGACGTGATCTCGACCAAGTTCAAACCGCTCCCGACCAAGCACTGAAGCTGCCGATGATGGCCACGATCCTTGGAATCACGAGCCTTGGAATCACGCGCCTTGGAATCAAGATCGCCCGACTAGCGATCGTCGTCGCGATCTTCGTAATTTGGGAAATGCTATCGCGGACCGCCATCGTCAATCCGCGGCTGCTGCCGTCGGCGTCCGACACGCTCGCGATGTTGGCCGAGCTCTTGCAACGGGCAAGCGTGCGCGGCGACCTTGCGGTGACCGCAAGCGAGGTAGTGGCCGCGTTCTCGCTCGCGGTTCCCGTTGGCTGCCTGATCGGCTTCCTGATCGCGGAGAACCGCTATTTCGCCAAGGTGGTGAAGCCGCTGCTGTTCTTCGCCTTCTCGATACCGAAATCGATCTTCCTGCCGATGTTCATCCTGGTGTTCGGCGTCGGCTTCTCGGAGAAGGTCGGATTCGGGTTCTTCTCGACGATCTTCATCGTCATCCTGTCGACGACGACGGCGGTCGAGTCCGTCAAGGTCGAGTATCTGACGGTCGCCCGCTCCTATGGCGCAACCAGCGCGCAGACGGCGTTTCGCGTGTATCTGCCGAGCATGCTGCCGGTGCTATTGGAAGCGTTGCGGATTTCCATGATCTTCAACCTCACCGGCGTCATTCTCGCCGAAATGTACGCCTCGCGCGACGGCATCGGCCACCAGATCGCGACCTGGGGCGAGAACTTCCAAATGCGGCAGCTCTTGGCCGGCGTGGTGATGATCGCAGGCGTCGCGATGGCCTTCAACGAAATGGTCAGATGGGTGGAAACGAAATGCAGCCATTGGCGAACGTAACGCCGCTGAAACCTGCGCCGCGCGCCGGCGCGGTCCAGATCAATGGTATCAGCCAGGTCTTCAAGACCTCCGGCGCGGACGTGGCCGCGCTGTCGGACATCTCGCTCGACATCAGGCCGGGACGCTTCGTCGTGCTGGTCGGGCCGAGCGGCTGCGGAAAGTCGACGCTTTTGATGATGCTCGCCGGGCTGCTGCAGCAAACATCGGGGACCATCCTCATCAACGGCGTGCCGATCAACAAACCCGACCCCGATCGCGTCGGCGTAGTGTTCCAGGAAGCGAGTCTGTTTCCCTGGCTGACCGCGGAAGAGAACGTCGAATTCCCCTTGGCCTTGCGCGCGATCGCCAAGACCGAGCGTCGCGCCAAGGCTGAGGATGCCCTAAAGCTGGTCGGGCTCGAAGGTTTCGGCAAGCGCCATCCGCATGAACTATCGGGCGGCATGAAGCAGCGCGTCTCGATCGCGCGCGGGCTGGTACAGGATCCGCCGGTGCTGTTGATGGACGAGCCGTTCGCCGCGCTCGACGAGCAGACCCGCATGACCATGGGCGACGAGCTGTTGCGGATTTGGGCGGCGACCGGAAAGACCGTCGTGTTCGTCACTCACAGCCTGACCGAGGCCGTCTATCTCGCCGACGAGGTCGTGGTGATGTCGGCGCGGCCGGGCCGCATCATCGACCATCTGCAGGTGCCGTTGCCGCGACCGCGTACCTACGACATGCTGAGCGGCGACGCCTTCGGCAGCTTGCGCGAGCGCATTTGGCGGCATATCCGGAAATCGGCGTGAGGCGGCGATGAAGGCAACCACGCTGCGCTCGGTGATCGTGATTTTCCTGATCGTGCTATGGGAGATATTGCCGCGGGCTGGCCTCGTCCCCGAACTGTTCCTGCCGTCGCTGTCCTCGACCCTGGCCGCGGGCTGGAACGAGGCCGGCGAATATGGCAGCGCGCTGCTGGTGACGCTCTATGAGGTCGGAATTTCGATGGTCTTCGCCTGCGGCGGCGGCATTTTGTTGGGCGCGCTGGTCGGCAGCCTGCCGCGCCCGCGGCTATTGATCATGCCGATGGTCTCCAGCCTCTATGCCGTGCCTCTGGTCATCCTCTATCCGGTGTTCACGGTGTGGCTCGGTATTGGCTCGGAATCCAAGATCGCGTTCGCGTCGATCTATGGCTTCCTGCCGACGATGCTGGCGACCGCCGCCGGCATCCGGACCATCGATCCGCAATTGTTGCTCGCCGCCCGTAGCATGGGGGCGACGCTCCCCCAGCGCATCGTCCGCGTCGTCCTCCCGGCGGCGATCCCCACCGTGCTGTCGGGCCTGCGCGCCGGCGGCGCGCTCGTGATCGTCGGCGTCGTCGTCTCAGAAATGCTGATTTCCACCGCCGGCATCGGCTATCTCATTTCGCGCTACCGCACCGTCCTCGACAGCCCGCATGTGTTCGCGGGCGTGCTGCTTGTGCTGGCGATGGCGGTCGCGTTCAATGCAATCATCAGATAGATCGAGTGCAAGGCTGCGATCTGGCAGACTGGAACTCGCGGCGGCCAGAGCGCCGCTGACGAGATGGCAGTCGGCGCCATGCAGCCTACGACCTGAGACAACAAGAACAAACGAGGAGAACGTCGTGAAGGAGCCGAAGCATTTGTTGCCGACGACCGTGGTCGGAAGCTATCCGCAACCGGAATGGCTGGTCGATCGCGCGATGCTGTCGAAATCGGTGCCGCGCACGCGCATGCATGCGATGTGGCGGCTTCCGGAAGAGTATCTGGAGGAAGCGCAGGACGACGCCACCATCGTCGCGATCCGCGACATGGAGCGCGCCGGCGTCGATATCGTGACCGATGGCGAAATCCGCCGCGAGAGCTATTCGAACCGGTTTGCCACCGCGCTCGAAGGCATCGACGCCGACAACCCTGCGATTGTCGTGACGCGATCGGGGCAGCGGACGCCGGTGCCGCGCGTGACGGGAAAGGTGCGCCGGGTCGACCCGGTCGAATTGCGCGACATGGAATTCCTCCGCCGTAACACCGATCGTGCCGCCAAGATCACGCTGCCCGGCCCGTTCACCATGAGCCAGCAGGCCAAGAACGAATTCTATAAGGACGACGAGGAACTGGCGATGGCGTTCGCGGAAGCCGTGAACGGCGAGGCGCTCGACCTGCAAAAGGCCGGCGCCGACGTGATCCAGCTCGACGAGCCCTGGGTGCGCAACAATCCGGAGCTGGCGCGGCGCTGCGCGGTCAAGGCGATCAACCGCGCGCTGGAAGGCATCACGGTGCCGACCGTGGTGCATCTGTGCTTCGGCTACGCCGCCGTGGTGCCGGGCTCGACCAAGCCGGCCGGCTATTCGTTCCTCGCCGAACTCGCCGACACCAAGGCCGAGCAGATCTCGATCGAGGCGGCGCAACCGAAACTCGATCTCGGCGTGCTCAAAGATTTGTCGGCCAAGAAGATCATGCTCGGCGTGCTCGATCTCGGCGATCCCGCGATCGAAACCACGGATGTTGTCGCCGGCCGCATCCGCAACGGACTGCAACATGTCTCGGCCGACCGGCTCGTGGTCGCCCCGGATTGCGGCATGAAATACATGCCGCGGCACATCGCGTTCGGAAAGCTGAAGGCGATGTGCGAGGCGGCCGAGGTGGTGCGGAAGGAGATCGGCTGATCTTCGCCCTCATCGCCCCTACGGCAAGGCCTCCGCGCCACGAGAGGTGCAACCGAAAGTTCCCCGGGGACAGACGGCCCACCGATCTCGTTGAGCGGACGTAATGCCTGGCGAGCAGCTAAAGACAGGACTTGCGTAAATTCCCAGGTTCGGGCCTGCCTCGCCGTCGTATCATATGTTGGAGGAAGCCAATGCACAGAATGGCCCTGGTAACAATTTCGACGCTCGTTCTGGGATACTGCTGCTCCGCACAAGCGAGACCCCCCGCCGCAGGAGCATCAGGCTTGCTCGCGCGACGCGTCTCGGCTTTGCCGACATCTGTTGTCGGAAGGCGATAATGTCGTCCAGCAGTGCCTGCAGCAACACCGCGAACGATTCAGCCGAACCTGCCGCAAGGCGTTTGAGGAGTATGGCATGTGATGCTGCTCACGACGTTCGGGGGACTCTCTTCCTGAGCGGGTGATGCTCCTCGATTTCGGCGATCGCCTTGTTGGCAAGCACTGCCTTGTTTCCCTCGTCGCCAGTCCTCCATGATGGTGTGCCCGGCGCGGGATTCGACATCGGCATACTCCGCCTCTTCGTGCGGCAGATCGAAATAGCGCAGGGCGACCCAGTGCTTCCTCGAGAATCGCCTCCTCGTCGATAACGGGCCAGGGAAAACTCATTGCGCGTCGCTCCGCAAATTTCCACCGAGGGGTCGGAACGCGTGCAGGGCGAAAGTGTTCCTGAGGTCTTTTAGCTGAGTATCGAATGCCGCCCTACGCCGGCGCAGTGAGATCAGTTCACGTGATCGGCGGCTGGCAGTTCGCCCAGCAGCGGTTTGGCAAGAGAGGCACTTCATAGGCCGTCGGGTGGTCTCGCCCGGCCGGCTCGTGTTCTGAGACGAGAATGCGCGTGAACTTCCAGCTTTCCGGATCTAGCTTAGCTAGGCCGACGGCGGCTGCGACCACGCCGGGCTGGCTTGCGATCTCGCGGTTGCGCTCAATCTCGGCCGCGAACGCGCGCGTCAGGTCGGCATCGAATGTCGTGTTGTTAACGCGAAACGGGCTTCGCGCCCTGCCCCTTGCGCGCATCGAGCGCAAAGTGGGTTTCGATCGCGGCGCGGAAGGCCTCGTCCTGCTGCCGGAGATAAAGCGAGGAATATTCGTTGGCGATGGCGCCGAGGCGGCCGCATTCACGCAACACAAAATCCTTGAAGTGAAGTCCGGGAATGGCGTCCCAGACTGGGACGCGGGTCTTTGCGCGCGTGCGAATGATCGCGATGTCATAGTCGGCCGGCAGCCGATGGGCATAGTGAGCGATGATCATGATGAGGATTCCATTTCTTTGCGGTGTGACGGCCATCAGCCCTTGTCGGCAACGTATTGCGCGACGCCATGGCCGAACGACCAGTTTTCCGGCAAGACCTCGACGAGATTGATGAGGATGTCTTCCGGACGCAGTCCGGGATCGGCAGTCAGGTTTTCGACGATCCGGCGAAACAGCGCCTTCTTCTTTTCCACGTTACGCGTGTTGCTGACGGTAAGCTGGATCATGACCAGATCATCGCTGCGCGCGATGCCGAGATAGTTTTTGCTGTAGCTGAAATTGTCTTCGTCGTGCTCTGTGATGGTCATGAAGCGATCTTCGTCTGGCACGTCGAAGACGGCGCGCATGGCGTGGTAGATGCCCTCGAGAATGGCCTGGCGGTAGGCGGCGGGCTTGCCCCGTCGGAGTGAAACGCGTGTGAGCGGCATGTGAGCCTCCTGCAGTTGTTGACTGCGCGAAAGATAGACGCCGATCTATCATTTTAAAGCAACATCATGTATTATATCTATGATATCTTTTTTAAATTAATGGTAAGCCCATGAAAACATTAGATATCGAGGCGGTGCAGGCGTTTGTCTTGGCCGCAGAGCTCAAAAGTTTCACCCGCGCCGCCGAAGCGATGGACACCACGCAGTCCGCGGTCAGCCTCAAGATCAAGCGACTGGAGGACGGGCTCGGCCGCAGGCTGCTGGAGCGCACGCCGCGGCTGGTGCGGCTATCGGCGGATGGCAACGCATTCCTCGGCCCGGCGCGAAACCTGGTCGCCGCGCATCACGGCGCGATCGGCTCGTTCGGTATGGAAGCCCAGCGGCTGGTGGTCGGGATCAGCCATCATATCGTCGGCGCCGAGCTGCCGCTGCTGTTGAAGCGGATGAGCAGCGTCGAGCCATCGCTCGTGCTCGAGATGCGGGTGTCGACCTCGCGCGAGGTGCTCGAGGAATTCGAGCGCGGCGAGATCGATGCCGCGATCGTGCTGCGCCACGACAACCGCCGCCGCGACGGCGAGACCATTTTGGAGGAAGCCTTCGGCTGGATGGCCGCGCCCGATTTCGAGCATCACCCGGGCGAGCCCTTGCGCCTTGCGACGCAGGCCGAGCCGTGCAGCGTGCGCAGCATGGCGATCGACGCGCTGAACGCGGCCGGGATTGCCTGGACCGAAGTTTTTGTCGGCGGCGGCGTTGCCACGACCGGCGCCGCAGTCTCGGCCGGTCTCGCCGTCGCCGCACTCGGCCGCCGCGTCGCGCCACCGGGAACGATCGATGTCGGCGCGCGGCTTGGCCTGCCGCCGCTGCCCATGCGCGATGTCGTGCTGCATTCCAATCTCGGCGACGGGCGGAGCAAGAGCTCGCTGAAGACGCTCGCCGCGACGATCCGGGCGACGGGGAGAGTTTGAAGCGCGATGAGACCAGCACGGGGGCAGGTTTCTAGGACTCGAAACGAGCCATCTTGCCACTATCTTGCGTCCCCGCGAGATCGATGTGATTTAGCATAGGAGGTGGCCGGTCACCCCACTCGACGGCGCGTGACGCTCCCCGTATTTGAACCCGGGCCAGACTGCCGATAAAGTGCCGCGATACCGCCGACCTCAAACCGGTGGTGCATAAAAGGGGTATGCAGCCGCGGGTTGGTTCGAAGGCTAGTTGCGCTTTTCATGGACGATCCCGCCAAGATCGGGCATATGACGAACGGCTTCTCTTGGCGGCGCACGACAGATGGAGTCGATCTAATGACCGCGCCCGGCGCGCCGTCCGACCAGCCTCCGGTGCCCCAGTCGGTGGATCGGGCGTTGACTCGCGCCGCGATCTTTCTGGTCGCGACGATCAACCCTGGCGGCGAAAGTCGCGCAGCCGTCCGGTCGTTTTGCGGCGATCTCGCGGCGCTGTTACGTGCGGTTGGCTTCCGCGATATCGAGGGAAACCTCTCCTGCGTGATGGGGATCGGATCCGAAGCCTGGGACAGGCTCTTTGGCCAACCGCGGCCGGCGGAGCTGCATCCTTTTCGGGAAATCAAGGCCGGCTCGCGCCATGCGGTTGCGACACCTGGCGATCTCCTGTTTCACATTCGCGCCAAGCGCATGGATCTCTGTTTCGAGCTGGCAACTCAGATCATGGCTCAGCTCGGCGCGGCGGTTTCGCCGGTCGACGAAGTGCACGGCTTTCGTTATTTCGACGACCGCGATCTGATCGGCTTTGTCGATGGCACGGAAAACCCTGCGGGGCAGGTAGCGATCGATGCCGCTTATGTGGGCGCCGAGGACGTCGCCTTCGCCGGCGGCAGCTACGTGATCGTGCAAAAATACTTGCACGATCTGGCTGGCTGGAGTGCGCTATCCACGGAAGCTCAGGAACGCATCATCGGCCGCACCAAACTTTCGGACATCGAGCTCGACGACGCGGTGAAACCGACATCCGCCCACAACGCGCTGACCACGATCGTGCAGGATGGCAAGGAAATCAAGATCATCCGCGACAACATGCCGTTCGGCCGCGCTGCCGAGAAGGAGTTCGGCACCTATTTCATCGGTTACGCGCGTTCGCCGCGAACGATCGAGCAGATGCTGGAAAACATGTTCGTAGGCCGTCCTCCCGGCAACTACGATCGTCTGCTCGATTTCAGCCTTGCCAAGACCGGTAATCTGTTCTTCGTGCCGTCCGCGACTTTCCTCGAAAACGTCGCCGACGACGATTCCGTCGCGGGACTTTCGGACAAGCCCGCCGTTCCAGCGCCAAAGCCGGCTCTGAGGCGCAAGGGTTCGCTCGGCATTGGTTCGCTTAAAGGAGATTCCGCCTCATGAATAATCTTCATCGCGAGCTTGCCCCGATATCCGACGCGGCCTGGTGTCAGATCGAGGAGGAAACGTCGCGCACCATCAAACGCTACCTTGCCGGGCGGCGGGTCGTCGACGTGCAGGGTCTAGGCGGAACAGCTCTCTCCGCCGTCGGCACGGGTCACTTGCGCAATGTCGCCGCGCCAGGAGATGGAATTCTTGCGCGACAGCGTGAGGTCAAACCGCTGGTCGAACTCCGCGTTCCCTTCGAGCTCGATCGCCAGCAGATCGATGATGTGGAGCGTGGCGCCAACGATTCGGATTGGCAGCCCGCGAAAGATGCCGCACGGCTCTTGGCCTTTGCAGAGGACCGAGCGATCTTCGAAGGCTACGCCGCCGCGGGCATCGGCGGCATCCGCGAGGGAACCAGCAATCCGGTCATGCCCCTTCCGACCGACACACGCGCCTACCCCGACGTCATTGCCCAGGCGCTCAGTCAATTGCGACTCGTCGGCGTCAACGGCCCCTATTCCGTGTTGCTGGGTACCGACGCCTATACGGCGTTGAGCGAGACCAGCGACCACGGCTATCCGGTCCTGCAGCACATCAAGAGCCTCGTCGACGGCGAAATCGTCTGGGCTCCCGCGATTACCGGCGCATTCGCGCTGACGACCCGCGGTGGCGATTTTGGTTTGTACATCGGCGAGGATGTGTCGATCGGCTATCTAAGCCACACTGATAAAACCGTCCGTCTCTATCTTGAGGAGACATTTACCTTCCTGTTACTGACCACAGAGGCTTCCGTTGCGCTGACTGCCAACGACAGCAAAGCCAAGCCCTGATTTGCGCTTATGGCAGGCACTCTTCGGACCCACGCGACGTCCGACTTGAGCGCGTAGGGAGCCGAAGGCGTAACCCGCCTCTTTACCATCGGTCGAATGACGAGACGCGGTTGCAAGTTCGCGTCGGGGTCGCATCACCTGTCGTACGGATAGTTGGCGGGTTACGCCTTCAGATCCAACCCGCCCTGTACCAGCTGTTGCTGCCAAAGCCAAAACCCTACCTTAGCTCCGATCTCGCACGGATGATCCGGACCGCGCTGCGGCCGGTCGATATGTGCTAGTTAGCGCGAACCGCTCATCGTCAGCGATCTGGTGCTCGTCGAGGTACTCCAGTTGAACACGGTAAAATAGAATTTATTTAAATATTCTATCTATGTGTGAATTACCTCATTACTGCGTCGACCGGCCCTTGAACGATGCTGACGAGCATGGGCGGATGTCCGTCCCCTATGACTTGATGAATTTTCGGGAGATTTAGCAATGTCGTGGAGGTTCTCTTTGCCACATACGGTGCGCTCCCCAACGGAAACCAGGCGGACGCGCAGAGTTTCATCGTGACTAAGGCACTGCAACGCCTTATCGACAATACTGGTGGAATAGTTGCGATCAACAATACCAGCTTCAAAGATCCAGCAGTTGAATTCACCAAGCACTTTGGGGCCGTCGTAGAGCGCGACGGAGTCCAGCGTTGCTTCGCCAGCCAGGAGGGTCAGACAATTAACTTCAACACCGCCGGTGGGACGACGCAAGAGTCCACCATTTTCAACAGGCTGACGCGATGGGTATCGCTGTGCGCCACAGCCCACGCATGACCGCCATCACGGCCGCAGCCCCGGCTGCGTGTTCGGCGCGGGCGCCGCTTCCATCTCCGCATGCTCCGGCAGCTTGTCGCCATGCACCGCGAGCGGCGGTCCAATCCAGAGCGGATCGGCGAGATGATCGCGGCGCGGGTTGATCGTGTTCGGATGCACCAGAATGCTCAAGCTACCGTGATTGAGCATCAGCCACGGCACCAGTTCAGGAAAGACCTCCGTCGCGAAGGCCACCTGATACATCGCCTGGTCGTGCGGCCCCACCTTCACGTCATGCCAGCGTCCAAGCGTTACGGAAAAGCGTTCGCCGATCCAGGTGCGCAGCTGCTCGGCCTCGCCGCGTGTCGTCGACGGGTCGTAATAGACGTGCGCGTGGAAGCTCGCGATTTCGCTGGTCGGCCGCGGCGTCGCGTTCTCCGGTCCATTATTCATGTCACAAATCCTCGCTACATCTGGTGTCCCGAAGCCGGCGAAGCTTATTTTGAAACAGCCACCGGATGATAGCCCCAGCGCGCGTTACTCCTCCAATTCGGCAGGACAAGGCTTGCGGGAAGACGAGGTCTTCGGAAAAATATTCGTGCGCACTGCAACAAACGGGAACCGGCGCCGTTGTTAGCCGGATCGTGCGGTGATCACTTAGGGGTATCTTGGGGGTATCGTGCCGGTCAAATCCATCGAAGAAGGTTTGCCCTACCCGCTGGGCGCACACTGGAATGGCAAGGGCACCAATTTCGCCTTGTTTTCCGCCAACGCCACCAAGGTCGAGGTCTGTCTTTTCGACGCAAAAGGCGAACGCGAGCTGAGCCGCATCGAATTGCCGGAATATGCGGATCAGGTTTTTCACGGCTATCTGCCGGACGTCGGCCCCGGCACTTTCTACGGCTATCGCGTCCACGGGCCCTACGAGCCCAAGGCGGGGCATCGCTTCAACCCTAACAAACTGCTGCTCGACCCCTACGCGCGCGCCCATGCCGGTTCACTGAAATGGGACCCGGCCGTGTTCGGCTACAAGATGGAATCCGGCGACGACCTCACTTTCGATGAACGCGATAGCGCGTCCTTCATGCCGAAATGCGTGATCGTCGACCCGAATTTCGACTGGACCGGCGAGGCCGGCCGGCAAAACGTGCCGTGGGATCAGACCATCACCTATGAGGTGCACGTCAAAGGCTTTACGCAAAAACATCCCGGCGTCCCGGAACACCTGCGCGGCACCTATGCAGGCTTCGGCAGCCGGCCGATGCTGGACTATCTGACCACGCTCGGCGTGACGTCGGTCGAGCTGCTGCCGGTGCATACCTTCGTCAATGACAGTCGCTTGCTGGAAAAGAAGCTCACCAATTATTGGGGCTACAACACCATCGGGTTCTTCGCCCCCGACCCGCGCTACGCGTCAGATGTCGCCAACAGCCTGCGCGAGTTCAAGGAGATGGTGGCGCAGCTCCATGCCGCCGGTCTCGAAGTCATCCTCGACGTCGTCTACAACCATACCGCCGAAGGCAACGAGCTCGGCCCGACGCTTTCGTTCAAGGGCATCGATAATTCGAGCTACTACCGGTTGCCCGACGACAAGCGCCGCTACATCAACGACACCGGCACCGGCAACACCGTCAATCTTTCGCATCCCCGCGTCATCCAGATGGTCGCCGACAGCCTGCGCTACTGGTCGGGTCACATGCATATCGACGGCTTCCGCTTCGACCTCGGCACCATCCTGGCGCGCGAGGTACATGGCTTCGACGAACAGAGCGGCTTCTTGAAAGCGGTCGACCAGGATCCGCTGCTGACCCAGGTCAAGCTGATCGCCGAGCCGTGGGACTGCGGTCCGGGCGGCTACCAGGTCGGCGGCTTCCCACCGGGCTGGGCGGAATGGAACGACAAATTTCGCGACGTTGTCAGGGATTTCTGGCGCGCCGAGGCGACGATTGCCGAGTTGGCGCCGCGCCTGTGCGCCTCCGGCGATATGTTCAATCGCGACGGGCGGCGTGCCTGGGCCAGCATCAATTTTGTCACCGCGCATGACGGTTTCACGCTGAACGATTGGACCAGCTACAACGACAAGCACAACCAGGCTAATGGCGAGGACAACAAGGACGGCAACTCCAGCAATCACTCCTGGAATTGCGGCGTCGAGGGACCTACCGACGACAAGGCGATCATCGAGCTCCGGATCCGCCAGAAGCGAAACATGCTGGCGACGCTGTTGTTTTCCCAGGGCACGCCGATGATGCTCGGCGGCGATGAATTCGGCCGCACCCAACGGGGCAACAACAACGCCTATTGCCAGGACAACGACATCTCCTGGTTCGACTGGCAACTGAGCGACGACGCCAACGTCCTGCTCGCCTTTACCAAGCGTCTGATCAAGCTGCGCCGGTCCTATCCTGCGCTGCGCCGCAGCCGCTTCCTGACCGGACAACTCGATGAGACGCTGGGCGTCCGCGACGTCACCTGGATCGATGCCAACGGCGGCGAGATGCAGGACGCGAACTGGAAGGACGCGTCCATGAGATGCTTCGGCATGCTGCTCGACGGCCGCGCGCAGAGGACCGGCATCAAGCGCCGTGGCGAGGAGAAGTCGGTTCTGATCGTCATGAACAGCTACGAAGGCGTCGTGGACTTCACGCTGCCGGCCCATGCAAACACCCAGACATGGTCGCTTCTGGTCGACACCAATATGCCCGCCGGCAACCCCGTAGAAGCGTTCAAACCAGGCGGCGTCTATCAGGTGACCGGCAGATCGCTGCTGCTGTTCGGAGTGAACGGAGCCAACTGAATTTTATGCTGAACTTTATGTGCGTTGCAAACCCATGATCACCCTGTCAGGAGATTAGGGTTTCGCATTATCGAGGCTGAAGCAATGGCAATTGCCGCATTGTCCGGCTGGACCAGCGAACAGAAACACGTGGTGGCGGCGAGCTTTCTCGGATGGTCGCTTGACGCCTTTGATTTCTTCCTTCTGGTGTTCGTGCTGAAGGACATTGCCGAGGAATTTCACACCGACATTTCGAACGTCACGCTTGCGATCCTGTTGACGTTGGCCATGCGTCCGATCGGAGCCTTCATTTTCGGCCGTGCCGCCGACCGATGGGGTCGCCGCCCGACCCTGATGGTCAACATCCTCCTGTATTCGATCCTCGAATTCGCCTCGGGTTTTGCGCCGAGCCTGACGGTGCTGATCATCCTGCGCGCCCTGTATGGCGTCGCGATGGGTGGCGAATGGGGCGTGGGCGCATCGCTGACGATGGAAAGCATTCCCCCGCATGCCCGTGGCTTCGTTTCTGGGCTCCTTCAATCGGGTTATCCCACAGGCTATTTTCTGGCGTCGATCGTCTATGGCCTCCTGTTTCCATACATCGGATGGCGCGGCATGTTCATGGTCGGCGTCATCCCCGCGCTTGTTGTCTTTTATATCCGCCGCCACGTGCCGGAATCGCCAAGCTGGAACAGACAGGCAACCGTGGAGAGGGGCAGCACGCTGGCGATATTGAAATCGCACTGGGGCCTCGGCCTATACGCCGTGTGCCTGATGACCGCGTTCAACTTCTTCAGCCACGGTACGCAGGACCTTTACCCGACCTTCCTGGAAGTGCAACAGAAGCTGACACCGCACATGGTCAGCATCATCGCTGTCATCTATAATATCGGTGCCATCTGCGGCGGCCTGTTGTTCGGCACGCTGTCGGAGCGTTTCGGCAGGCGTCGATGCATCGTCATGGCCGCCTTGCTGTCCCTGCCGGTGATCCCGCTCTGGGCATTCTCCAACAGCGTCGCCTTAATCGCGATCGGCGCGTTCCTGATGCAGTTCATGGTACAGGGCGCCTGGGGCGTCGTGCCGGTCCACCTCAATGAAATCTCGCCCGATACCGCAAGAGGGACGTTTCCCGGATTCGTTTATCAATTGGGCAATCTGATCGCCTCCGTGAACGCTACACTTCAAGCCGGGATGGCAGCCCACTTCGGAGGAAACTACGGTCTCGCCCTCGCTTTGGTGGCAGGGTGCTTCGCCATCGTGATCGCCATGCTGACCGCGGTCGGTAGCGAAGCCAAAGGGATTGTCTTCGGAAAAGCCGATGCACTGGCATGAGTCACGATGGCCGCCGGCAAATCAGGTCGATCTCGATCAGCGCATCGTAGGCAAGCCCCGTGACCCCGACGCAAGTGCGGGCTGGTAACCGATCGAGTGCGAAATACTGCCGGTAGGTCTCGTTCATGGCCGGGTAGTCTTCCTTGAAGCGCGTCAGATAGATCCGCGCCATTGTGACATGCTCGAATCCGAGGTCGAGCCCGTTCAACACTAGACGCAGATTCTCCATCACCGCTTTGGTCTGGGCGACGATACCGTCAGGCAGGATGCCCGGCGTCGCGGGGCTGTCCGGCATTTGACCGGTGATGAAGACAAAACCGTCGGTTTCAGCGGCGTGGCTGAATGGCGCGACAGGCTTTGGGCCGCCAGCGATCATGTGAAATTTCAATGCTGCGATTCCTTCGGGCATGATCCGGAAAAGCGGACACCGGTTTTCCGAATAGATCATGCTCAGTTAATAAACGAAAGCGCGATATCGCGCTTTCGTTTATCGCGCTCACGGCGCGTCCAAAAACAGCCGCTTGCTGAGGATCGCGTGCACGCCCCAATTGCCGTCGACGACCTGGGTGACGCCGAAATCGACGGCGGCGGACATCAGCGCGATCGCCTCGTCTTCGCTGAGGCCTTTGACGTTCATCAGGAAGCGGCGCATTTTGCGAAACGCGTCCTTCATCGCTAGATCGATCGACGAGGTGGCATAGACTTCGCTCTGCCCCTTGGCGCCGAATTCGGCGAGATAGTTCGGATGACTGAATCCGGTCAGCACCCAGTCGGTCTCGGTCTCGATCAAGGGATAAGAGAGATCGGCAAACGGGCGGCCGGCCAGATTGGCCTTCTTGTGCAGGACGACCTGGAACGTTCCGGTCATCGAGCATTCGATCGCCGTCCCGCTCAATTCGCCGTCGCCTTGGGCGGCATGGGGATCGCCAACCGACAACAATGCGCCGGGTACCGAAATCGGCAGATAGACCGTCGAGCCCTTGCCGAGCCGCCAATTATCGAGGTTGCCGCCGAAATAGGACGGTGGCACCGAATCCACAAAATCCGGCTCCCGGGGCGCGACCGCGATGACGCCGAAATGCGGACGCAGCGGAATGCGGATGCCGTCGAGCACGTCATGCCGGCGCTTCACGGTTGCGGGCGCAACCGGCAGGCCCGGATAGTCGTAGGTGGTATGGACCACGCCGAACGGATCGGTTTGCGGCTCCCAGCGGTAGGAATAGAGCGCGCGGGCGTGCGGCACGTCGTCGTGGTCGAAGATCTCGTAGACCGTCACCGCCTCGCGCGGTTTCGGTCCTGCGAGAAACTCGTTGTAGTGATAGCCCCACCACGCCGCGACGCTGCTGCCGAACACGCGGCCCACATACTGCGGGTTGCGGCTCGGTCGCGGAACGATGTCGAGGATACGAACTTCCAGCACATCGCCGGGCTGCGCTTCCTTCATCGCGACCGGGCCGGTGCAGATGTGCACGCCGAACCCCTCGCCCGCGCCGCGGCCGAACACGCTCGCATCCATCGGGCCGGCGCCGCGCCGATCGACGTTCTTGCGTTGTGCGGTCCAGCCGAACACGCTCTCCGCGCCGGCGTCGCCCTTAATCATCAGTTCGGGATCATCGGAAGCGTGCTGCGTCAGCGTCTCGATGGTGATGGTGTCTCCCGAGCTGATCTCGGCTTGCGGCGGCAGCGAACGGTGGAAATAGCCCCAATGCACGTGCTCGGCGGTGACGGAAATATGGTGATGGGCGGAATTGGCCGTGGTGCCGCACGCGGTTGCAACTGCGGAACTTACATCTCGCTCAAGAACTTCGGTCGCCTGGTGCGCGCGGGCGAGCGCATGCAGCGGCCACCCGCGCTGCCCTCGCGGGCTCGAAGACTGTGGCGCGCGTTCGGCTTCCTGTTGGCGAAATTCGCGCGGCGACAGCCCAAAGCGATGCCGGAAGGTGCGGCTGAAATGCGCGGAATTGCCAAAACCATAGCGATAGGCGATTTCGGAGATCGATCGGTGCGCTTCGGCAGGGTTGGACAGATCAGCCCAGGCGCGCTGCAGCCGCCGCTCGCGCACATAACGGGTGAAATTGTCGCCGACGCCTTCGAACAGTTTTTGCAAATAGCGCTCGGAAATCCCCTCGGCCTGGGCCACGCGCGCCGGCGCCAGTTCGGGATCGTCAAGCCGCCGCTCGATGGTCTGGCAAATCCGGTGCAGGATCGCGGCCTGCGTGGCGGTCTTATTGGTATCGGAAGTGCGGCCCGAGAACCGGTGCGATAGCGTCAGCAACAGTTCGGCCAGGCTTTGCGCGACCGCCGTCCATTCCACCTCGGTCAAGGCTTCGAGCGAACGCGCGGTAGCGTCCAGCATGCGGGCGAAGACGTCGCCCAACCCGCCGGGTCCCACCACGCGCGCCTCGTCGAACCTCAGCTTGCCGGTGATACGACCGTGCAGCGCCTCCGATGTCGCCGACAACACGATCGCGCGCATGTCGCGCTGAAAAATGACGCTGCAGTCGCCGCTGCGCGGAAGCAAGAGCAGGTTCCCGACCGAGACGATGCGATGCACCGACCCATGCCGAAGCGCCACGCCGTCTTCCATGGGCAACAGCGCGATCGGCAGCGCATCGCCCGAATGGGGAAGCGGGGAGATGCCCTGCGAGCCAGCCGAAATCCGGCTGAGCGCGAATCCTGCGGCGTTGCGGTGCGACGCGGTAGCGTGGCCGTCATAGAAGGCGTTGGCCGAGGTAGGCTTGAGCCCAACCGTGCTCAGCACGTCCCGCCACGCCTCGGGGCGGTCGGCCTGTGCGTAGGACTCACTTGTGAACGGACGAAAACTCATCGCATTGACCCGGGTCCGGTCAAGCGAAGCAACCGCCGTGCCAGACAGCCGGTATCGTCAATGTCCAGGCGACCGCAGGGATAGCGTAGGAGACCAAAAGCCGCTTTACATCAATGCATTAGTCGCACCTGAACACGTTCTTCCGGATCGTGCCATGGACCCCCCAATTGGCGTCGACCACCTGGGTGACGCCAAAATCCGCTCCTACCGACATCAATGAAATCGCCTCATCTTCGCTCAGTCGGTGCACCGTCATGAGGAACCGGCGCAATTTTCGGAAGGCGTCCCGCATCGCTCGGTCGAGGCTCGAGTGATTTGCAATCTCGGTCTGCGCGTTGGCGCCGAGTTCAGCGAGATAGTTCGGATAGGTGAAGCCGTACACCGACCAGGCGTGGTCGGTCTCCATCATGGGGTGGCTCAGGCCTTCGAGCGTCGTGCCGCCGAGGTCGGCTTTCTTGTGCAGGATGAATTCGAAATCGCCGGTCAGCGAAGTCTCGATCGCGGTGCCGCCGAGTTCGCTGTCGCCCTGCGCGGCGTGGGGATCGCCGACCGAGAAGAAGGCGCCGGGCACCGCCACGGGATAGTACATCCGCGCGCCCTTCCCGATCCGCCAATCGTCGATATTGCCGCCGGTGTAGCTCGGCGGGATCGAACTGACGTAATCGGCCTCGGATGGCGCCAACCCCATGGTGCCGAAATGCAGCCGCGCCGGCACCTTGACGCCGGTGAGAATGTTTTCCCGCTTGCGAATGGTCGTGTGATCGACCCGCACGCCGGGGTAATCGATCATCGCGTGAACGATGCCATCCGGATCGGTCTGCGGCGTCCAGACGTAATTGTAGACGGCCTTGGCGTGCGGCTCACCCGACGTGTCCAATTCGAAAATCGTGATGACCTCGCGGGGCTTCGGCTCCTCGATCAGATCGTGGTAGTGAAAGCCCCAATTGGCCGCCGCGTTCGAACCAAAACAACGGCCGGCGTGGCAGGCATGGCAGCTCGGGCGCGGCCGGACGTCGAGGATGCGGACTTCCAGCACATCTCCGGGCTCGGCGTTTTCGATCCCCACTGGACCGGTCAAGAGATGCACGCCGAGGCCTTCGCCTGATCCGCGGACGAAGGGGCCTTCGGTCGGGCCGGAGCCGCGCCGCGCCACGGCCTTGAGTTCCTTCGTCCAGTGAAACACGCTTTCCGCGCCGGGATCATTGGCGATCATCCGCTCGTAGTCGTCATTGGCGTGATGGGTTAGCGTTTCGATCGTGGCGCGGTCCCCCGAACGAAGCGTCAGCGCAGGCGCAACCTTCTTGCTGAAATAGCCCCAGTTAACGGTCGCCGGCGAAACCGGCAGGGTGAAATGCTTCATGCAAGTGCCTCATGAGGGAACGGTCGATGGATCGTTAGAGCCGACAGGTAATGAGAGTGGTCGCGCGGGGTCATCGCACGACCTCCGGCGCCTTGCCTGCTTCCATGACGCTGAGAAATCGTGCGGTGACAGGGTTGCGCGGCTGGGTCAGGACCTCGTGCGCCGGTCCCTCCTCCAGGATCACGCCGCCGCTAAGGAACGCGACACGATCAGCCACTTCATCGGCAAAGCGGATCTGATGCGTCGAGATGATCATGGTCAGCCCGTCGTCGATCGCGAGCCTGCGGATCACCTCCAGCACCTCGTTGACAAGCTCGGGATCGAGCGCGGATGTGGGTTCGTCGAGCAGCAACACGCTCGGGTTCGGCGCCAGCGCGCGTGCGATCGCCACCCGCTGCTGTTGTCCGCCGGACAGATGCCGCGGCAGCGCGTCGGCGCGATGGCTGAGGCCGACGCGATCCAGCAACTCATCGGCGCGGCGGTCGGCATCCCCTCGCGCCATCCCGTGCACCCACCGCAGGGGGCCAGCGATATTTTCCCTCGCGGTCAGGTGACCGAACAGGTTGAACTGCTGAAACACCATGCCGACGCCGACGTTGGCGCGCTCATTGGCGACGGCGCGCGGCGTCAGCTTCTTTCCCGCCTCGTCGAAGCCGAGCCGCCGTCCGCCGACGCGCACCGTGCCGGCATCCCAATTCTCCAGATGGTTGATGCAGCGAAGCAAGGTGCTCTTGCCCGAACCGCTCGGGCCGAGAAGGGCCACGACCTCGCCGATGCGGACGGTCAAGTCGAGCCCACCGAGGACCTTCTGCGCGCCATAGGCCTTGCGCAGGTCGCTCACGTCGACCGCGATATTGTTGCGGGCGATGGTCGCGGCACGCTTGGTGTGCTCTTCCCGGGTCAGCACCAACGGCGGCAGATCGATGACCTCGGACGGAAATGGATAGGAAATCTCGACCGCCGGCGCCCGTGCCTCGGCAAGCTCCGGTCTGGCAGCGAGATCGACCCGGCGCCACGGCAGGTAGTCGGCGAGCTTGCGCTGGTTCTTGGCGCGATCGAGATCGAGCAGCCATTCCAGCCCCAATTGGATGACGCTGACCGCGCCGGTCAAAACGAGGTAGAGCAGGCCGGAAGCAAAGAAGATCGAGAAGAAGTCGAAGGTCGAGGACGCAAGTTGCGTGCTGCGCAGCGTCAATTCCTGCACGGCGATGACGGAAGCGAGCGATGAGTTCTTCAGCGCGCTCACCGATTCGTTGCCGAAAGCCGGAATCATGGTGCGGATCGCCTGCGGCGCGATCACGTGCCGCATCAAGACCGCCGGCGTCATGCCGAGCGCCTGCCCGGCCAACACCTGGCCACGGTCGACGCCGAGCACGCCCGAACGCAGCATCTCGGCGATGAACGGCGCCTCGTTGCAGGCCAGCGCCAGTCCGGCCGCGATGACTGCGGGAAGCGTGATGCCGATATGCGGAAGGGCGTCATAGGCGAACACCATTTGCAGGATCAGCGGCGTGCCGCGAAAGATCACGGCGTAACCGCGCGCGAATGCGGCAAGCAGCCAGAAGCGGCTGAGCTGCATCCACGCGAGGATCAAACCAAGGATCAGTCCACCTGATAGCCCGAGGGCGGTAACCTGGAGGGTGAGTTCGATGCCCTCGAGCAGATACGGCAGGCTGAGGTAGTGCAGGAACAGCGACATCAATCAACCGTGAGGATGTCCGGTTCCTTAAAGTTGTTCACATCGAGCTCCCACTTCTTGAGCAGATCCATGTGAATGCCAGCCTTCTGCAGTTCGATCAGCGCCGCCAGCACCGCGGCGCGGAATTCAGGCTTGTCCTTGGGAACGGCGATACCGACCGAATAAGGGATCGTGACCGCGATCGCCTTCTCGAGCTTGTCGGGATTGGCCTTCACCGCCTGATCCACGGTATTGACGTCGTTGACATAGGTGTCGGCGCGGCCGGCCAGGATCGCCTGAATGCAGTTGGCGTTGTTGTCGTAGAGCTGCAGCGTCGGCTCAGGCTTGCCTTCCGCCTTGCACTTCGGACCCATATCCTGAACCAGGGGCACTTCGACAAAGCCGGTATTCTCGGCCGCTGCCGCCCCGCACAGCGAGGTGTTGATGCCGCTGATCTTCTTCGGATTGCCCTTGGCGACCAGCACGCCGTCGAACACCTTCGAATAGGTGATGAAGTCGGCCGCCTTGGCGCGTTCCTTGGTGGCATAAATGTCCGAGATCACGATGTCGGCCTGGCCGCTCGACAGCGTGGTCAGGAGTGCGGCGAACACCACCGGCTTGTAGGTGAGCTTGAAACCGAGGCAGTCGCCGATCGCCTCTCCAAGGTCGATGTCGAAGCCGACATATTTGCTGGGATCCTTGGGATCGATCGCCTCATAGCCCGGCGTGTGCGGGTTGACCGCGTTCACCAGGGTCTTGCCTTTCCACTGCGGATATTTCGCCTGCAAGGCCTCACATCCGGCCGGAGCGGCCTGCGCGCTGATCGGTACCCACAATGCCAGGGCCAGAATCGCAACCACCGCGCCGAGCGCGGCTTTAAGCCACGCGAGCGATCCGCCTCCTGATTTCTGACGCCCACCGGTAAAAGACCATTTCTGCATTTTCAAAGCTCCTCCGACGTTGTCATGGCGCCTGCCATGTCTCAAAACTCGGAAAGAAGCCTAGGCGGGACGGCCGCTCAAAACTTGTCCGCGGGCGTACAAAAAATTGGATCGACCCGGCCTGCGGTTTGAGCAGTGTGCACAAAAACTATTCGCCTGCGCGCCCAATTTCGACAGGCGTTACCGAGCTGTCGAGGCGCCGTCGCCAGGATTGCCGCGGCTCCCGGCATCGACAATCGCGTGGTACGTCGCCGCGATCAATTCATCGACCAGCGGCGGCGGCGGTTCGCGGCGCTCAAGGTGCGGCTTGACGGCGGCGAGTGGAACGCCTGCGAGCACGAAGGCGGCGCGCTGGAGGTTCGCAGGACCCGCGCGGCCGAACGCGGCGCGGGCAAAGTTCGCCAGGCACGCCTCGAACCGCTGCGCCTGATCGCGCACGCCGCGCTTGAGCGCCGCCGACCAATCGCCCTGCACGAAATCATGCCGGCTGTAGAGCAGCAATAGCCGCGCGTCATCCAGATGCAGGCGTGCCCAGCGGGGGGTGTGAAACGCCGCAGCGAGCCCGTCGCCGGCGTCGATCGCCGCGACGAATCCCTCCTGATAGGCGAGCACGGTCTTCAGCCACAGCTCGCCGAGCAGCGCGTCGCGCGAGGCGAAGCGGTGATAGAATGAGCCCTTTGGCGCCTTCAGCCGCTGCGTGACGGCATCGACCGTCACCGCGCTCGGCCCGCGCTCGCAAGCCAGCGCGCGAGCCGCGGCGAGAAAGCCCGCATTGTCGAAGATTGGTCGTCCCATGCGATCTAGACTATTTGGTCTAGACTAAGAGGTCAACACGTGATACTGACGAAATCAGTTGCGTTTGGGGATGAGGATTTTGCGATGTCACAGGCAAAAAACGACCGTGACGATGTGGAAATAAGCCGGCTCTTGGCAGGCGCTGCGAAGACGATTGCGGGCGTGCGGTATTGCTGGCTGGTAACCGACGCCGAGACCGGGATTGCCAATGCGCGGCCGATGGGACGCGTGCTGTCCGAGGAGGACGACTGGACCATCCGCTTCGTGACCGGCGGCCGCTCGCGCAAGGCGTCCGACATCCGCCGCACCGGTGAGGTCGGGCTGATCTTTCAGCGTGACCAGGACGACGCATACATCGTGTTGAGCGGCAAGGCCACGCTGATCGAGCGGGCTTCCGATGTCGACCGGCTCTGGAAGGCCGCCTACGACGCCTATTTTCCGAACGAGACCGAGCGGGCGAACGCGGCTTTCATCGAGGTCCGTGTCGCGCGCATGGAGCTCTGGATCCGCGGCGTCACGCCGGAGCCATTCGGATTGCGCCCCTCCGTGCTCGAGCGGGACACAGGAGCTGCTTGGCGTATCAGCGATCGCAACGCCGCGTGAGTGTCACGGAACCTGACGCACCGCCTCGGGTAGCGCGGCGGTTTCTCCCACTGCATTCGCCTGCTCGACCGACGGCCGCTCGGCGAGCAGGATGATCGCGCCGGCCGCGATGGCGGAAAGGCCGATCGAGACGAACATCGGCGCCGGGCTTTGGTAGATCTGCTGAAGCGTGCCGGCGACCAGGGGCCCAAGGATGGCGCCGACGCGGGCGATCGCCAGTTCCATGCCGACGGCGGTGGCGCGAGCTCCGGTCTCGTAGGATGCAGCGGTAAAATTGTTCAGGACGAATTGCGCACCGATGATGCAGAAGCCGGCTACGGCCACCGCGGTCACGTTGACAAGATGCGCGTTGAAGGCAACGAGCGCCAGCACCGCCAATCCGCCGGTCGCCCACCACACCGCCAACAGCCCCCGGCTCCTTCCCAGCCGGTCGATCAGGTGGCCGAGGACGAGCGCGCCGAGAAACGACATGAACTGCATCACCGCGCCGAAGCCGAAGCTAGCGGAGAAGGTTTCGCCACGCTGCATCATGATGGTCGGTATCCAGCCCGAGAGGCCGAAGACGCAGAACAGGCTGAGGAACGCCGACAGCCAGATCGAAAGCGTCGTGCGCCGGTATTTTTGGGTCAGCAGGACCGCGACCGGATTGTCCAATTCGTGCCGCCGCGCCACGGAGATATCGGCCGACGCGTAAAGGCTTGCGCGTTCGGGACGCAGCCGGCTCAGCAGCGTGCGGATCTCCTCGGATCGATCCTTGAGAACAAGGAATTTAGGCGATTCGGGCAACTGCGCGTGCAGGAACGGAAGCAGCAGAAAAGACATCGATCCGACCCAGTACAGCGCCTTCCAGCCGAAGGTGGGCGTGGCGAACACGCCGACCAGGCCGGCGGCCGTGCCGCCGAGCGCCCATCCGAGCGCAACCCCCCACAGCGCGAAGGTGTTGGTGACCCGCCGTGGCGCAAGTTCATTGATATAGGTCGTCGCCAGCGGCAGCAGCACGCCGAGCCCAAGCCCGGTGCAAAGGCGAAGCGCGCAGAATGAGAGGAAGGAGTCGGCCAATAGCGCGGTCAAGAGCGTGAAGATGCTGGTGATCCACAGGCCTCCAAGCAGCGTGCCGCGCCGGCCAAAGCGATCGGCGACGATGCCGTGAACGGCAGACCCGATCAGAAATCCAATCAGCCCGCTCGAAATCAGGAATCCGACCTGGGCGCCCTGAAGTCCCCAGGGGCCGGCCACATAGTGAATGACATAGGCCGGATTGAACGTGTCGTAGCCGTCGAACAGAGTCAAAAGCCCCATGATCAGGCCAAGCCGCACATGGAAGCCGCTGACCTTTGCGCTGGCGAGTTCTTCATGAACATCGATACCGTGATCTGCCATCACGTCGCTCCCCTTACCTGATCTGGATTGTTCGGAGCGACCGCTTATTCTGCGGCTTGATTGAGGTGGTCGGCCGCAACCGGCGGCAGATTGAGCTTGAACAGCCGGGCGGCGTTGCTCCTGCCGATTTTGGTCCGGTCGGCCTCGCTGATGCTCGCGTTCGTGAACCAATCGACCGCGTGATCGACGTTCTCGAACGGCCAGTCGACCGAAAACAGAATTCGATCGGCGCCGATCTCGAGCATGGCGTCGATCAACGTCTGGGTGCGGAAATTGCCCGACGTCGTCAGATGGAAATTTGAATTAAAATAGTCGCGGATCTTGCGCTTGGCCTTGTGCTTGGCGGGCGCCTCGACCCATCCGTTGCGATGATCGATGCGCCACATGCTGTAAGGCAGCCCTTCACCCAAATGGCCGAGAACGATCTGTAGCTGCGGATAGGCATCGAACAGCCCCGATCCGATCAGGCGCAGCGCATGGACGGCGGTCTCCTGCCCGAACGCCCAGGTCGGGCCGAGCAGCCAGGGATGGCCGGCATAGATCCGGGAATCTTCAGGCAGCGGATTGCGCGGATGCAGATAGAAGGGAACGCCGAGCTGCTCGACACTTTCCCAGAACGGCCAATATTGCGGCAGGTCATAGTAGACTGGCGCCTGATGATCGGAGATTTGCGAAAATCCATTGACCAGCGCGCCGCGGAATCCGAGCGTCTTGACGCAGCGCTCGAGCTCTGTGATCGCAAGCTCCGGGTCCTGCATCGGAAGTGCCGCGAACGCCTGGAAGCGCGACGGACGCCGGGCGACCTGCTCGGCAAGATAGTCGTTGGCGCGTCTGGCGATTTCGTCGGCGTTGGCCGTCTCGGGGATGGCCTGCACGGCGGGCGCGTTCAAGGACAGGATCATCATTTCGATGCCGTGCTTGTCCATCTCGGCAAGCCGTTTGTCCTGAATGTCGAGGAGCCGGCCCTTCAGCTCCGGCCAGTAGCTCTTGGGCACGAAACCCGCGGAGTCCATCAGCGTGTCGGGGATGGCGAAATGCTCTTCGAGTGCGACCTTGCCCTGCATGGTTTCCTCGCTTGTCTTTCGATCAATACTGACCCTGAGGCGGCAACCCGAGCGCCATTTGCCCGTACATGGTCCCCACGGCATCCCAGTTCATGCTGATGTGACGGCCGACCGCGTTCGCATCGCGCCAGGCGCGCTGCACCGGATTCGACAGATCGAGCCCCTGACCGCCGGTCGAGGCGTTCAATGCTTCCGCAGCGCGAATGGCGAGGCTGACCGCGAACGCCTGTCCGCGACGGCTGAGGATTCGTTCTTCGACCGAGACCGGCCGACCGGCGCGGACCGTCGCGGACCGCTCCTGCAAATCCCGCAGCAGCAAGGCGCGCGCGGCGTCGGTCGATGCGGCAGCTTCGGCGACCCGCAACTGGATGGTCGGAAACTCGGCCATCCGGTTGTTGCTGCCGGCAACCGCGCCACGGGTGATCCGCCGGCTGGTGCGCGCGAGATATTCGTCGAGCGCGCCGCTGGCGGCGCCGACCGCGGTGGAAGCGAGACACGACGGGATGTTGCAAAGCATCGGAACGGCGAAGCCGGGATTTGCCGCATAGAGCGCAGCGCCCGGCGTTTGCCCGCTCGTCGTGTCGGCGAAGTTCAACACGCGATGCCCGGGTACGAAGACATCGGTGAGCACGAGCGTCTTGCTGCCGGTCCCGGCGAGCCCGACCACATTCCAGGTGTCGTCGATGCTGTAGTCCGAGGCCCGCACCAACAGGAATGCCGGGGTCAGCGGACCGCCTTCCGCCTCCGCCGGCAGCAACGCCGCGCACAGCGACCACTGCGCGTTGTCGCAACCGCTTGCGAACGACCAGCGCCCGCTCAATCGATAGCCGCCATCGGCCGGAATCGCCTTTGCCGCAGGCGCATAGGAGCCGCAGGCAACCGCATCCTGGTTTTCGTCCCAGATATCGCACTGCGCCCGCTCAGGGAAGCTTGCAATCAGCCATTGGTGCGCGGCAAGCAGGCCCGCAACCCACGCGGTCGATGCGCAGGATTTTGCCAGCCCGATATTGAGGTCGACCAGCACGTCGAAGTCATGCTCGTAGCCGCCAAACCTCGCCGGCTTGACGATGTTGAAATAGCCGATGGCGCGCAACGCGGAAATATTTTCTTCCGGAACGAGGCAGGCCTTTTCGGTTGCATGCGCGCGCGCCTCGATCTGCGGACGGACGGCATCCAGGCGCGATTTCAGCTCCGCAAGATCGGGACGCGAGGGCGACTGCCAGGTCTCGTCTTTCAACTGCGCTGCAGTAACCATTTCCGCCTCCCGATCTGTTGTCTCAATGCTTGACGGCGCTGGTGTTCGAATGAGCCGTACGTTGCGGCGGACTCTCGCGAGCCACGGAGAAGCAGTACGTTGCGTCCTGATAGATTAGAGGCTCGATCGGGTCGTGAATATTCACGGCTTCCGCCTCGCCAATGAAAATCGTGTGAGTGCCGTAAGGCACGGCAGCGACCTTCCGGCAGAAGATATTGACCTGCGCATCCGCCAGATAGCTCATGCCGTCCGCCGCCGAGGTCAGCCAGAAGCCCAGTCCGAAACGTGCCTCGGGGGCCATCGCGCCGCTGAACGCGGTCGAAAGCTCTGCCTGATCCCGGCGCAGGACATTCACACAGAAATGCCGCCCCATCAGTATGATGTCGTGCAGAAGGGTCGATCGGTTGATGCAGGCGATCAGCGACGGCGGATCGAGCGAAAGCGAGGTGACGGCGGTTGCCGTCATGCCGTGCTTTCGGCTCTGATCGGCCGATGTGATGACGGACACCGCGGCGGGAAATCGCCGCATCGCGCGCTTGAAGGAAGCGCGCAGCTCCTCGGATGCAAGTGACTCGGCTGCAAGCGACATTGCCTCTTCCTTCCTGGTTATTTGTTAATTTCAATCACAATAGTTGCGACTGCAAGTGATTGTCAACGGAAAAATTGCAAATGCAACTTTGTGCTTGGACGCCCCGGGGTGAATCGGCTACTGTCGGCGCGCAAGATTTGCGGCGCGACAGGTTGCAAGCAATTGTACCGACTGACCCATTCCCTCCCCTATCTGCTCAACAGGGTCGGCGTCCGGATGGGCGAATTGTTTTCGCGCCGGATCGCCGGCTACGGCGTGACCTTGCCGATGTACCGGGTCATGGCGGCGCTTTGGGAGACCGGCGATCAACGCCTCGGCGACCTCGCCGCGATGACGTCGATCGAAATCTCCACGCTCTCGCGCCTGATCGGCACCATGAAGCGAAAGGGGTTGGTCACGCGCACGCGCCTGAAGGACAATGCGCGCACGGTGGCGATCAATTTGACCGCCAAGGGAAAGGGGCTCGTCGAGGAACTGATTCCGATCGCGGTTCACTTCGAGGACGTCGCGGTCCGCGATTTCTCAAGCAAAGGCCTCTCCGACCTCAAAAGCACCCTCGAGGCCATTTATGTCAGCCTGGGCTCGATCGAGCCGGAAATCGCGGAAGCCAACGCGCAACGGCGGGCGGCACGACGATAGCGCGCACCGCGCTTGATCGGCCATGCCGTGCCTTCGGTCGGCAAGACAGGCCTCCGCTATTGCGCTAAAGACCTGCGCAGGTATTTTTTGTGTGTCAGCGCTTGGCCATGCCCGCACTGGCCACACCCGAAAGGAATCGAAGCCATGTCCTTCAAACTGAGCAGCCAAAGCTTTAACGACGGCGATTACCTCCCTGAGGTGTATATCTTGTCGAAGGACTATGGCTTCGGCTGCGCCGGAGGCGACCACTCACCGCATCTTGCGTGGTCGGGCGCGCCGAGCGGAACGAAAAGCTTTGCCGTCACTGCTTCGATCCGGACGCGCCGACCGGCGGCGGGTTTTGGCACTGGCTGGTCGTCAACATCGCCGCGACGGTGAGGGAGTTGCCGCTCGATGCCGGCAATCTAAAGCCGGCAAGCTTCCCTCTGGTGCGCTGCAGACGCGGACGGGTTTGGGGATCACCGGCTGTTTCGGTCCGTGTCCGCCGCCGAACGACCACCCCATCGCTACGTCTTCACGGTGTTTGCGGTTTCGCAGAAGACCCTCGCCGTCACGGCTGACAGTTCGGCGGCGCTCGTGGGCTTCAACCTGAATTTCAACACGCTCGTGAAGGCGACCTTGATGGCCTGTTCAAGCGCTGGAGCATGCGTCATCTCCACTGCTTCGCCGCGCTGGACGCGAACGTATCAACATCGGCGAAGTGGCTTATCTTCGCCAACCAGTCGCACTTCTCGGCAAGCTACAAGATGCGATACGGCGTAACCCCGACGCAGTCGGCGGCGCAGAACGAAATCTGAAGGAAAGCTAACGACCCGACAGTCGTCGACGCGAAGGTCATTCGCGATCGCGGGCCGAAGCGCGGCTCCATTCCTTGCTGCCTCGCTAAGAACGGCGTCCACTCGACGCAAACAACATCGGTTGCTGCGAGTTCCTCAGCACTTCGGGCGCGACCTTGACGCCGCGGGGAAGGTCCATCCTTGCCCCTAGTTGCGAAAGGTCAACAAATTGATCAGTTATTCCCTTATCATGAGACCGACCTCCGTTGGCAGCATTCGACCGGGCGCCGGACTTTTTCGGAGATCTGAAAGGGGAAAGTGATGTTCCAGTTCGGCTATCTCTTTCTCATCCTGTTCGCCGCGCTTCCGCTTGGCCGCACTTTCTTTGCACAAAGCGGGGGTTCGCAGGTTGCGTTCGCTCACCGGCTTTATCGCGATCTGGCTTACATTGCAGCGGCCGTGCTCGGAATCGTCTGTTTCGAGATGGTCATGACGATATCCCTGCAGAACTACTGGTTCGAGGAGCTCGGCCAGCGCTACCGCTATTGGCTGGCGCTTGGGCTTAGCACCGGGATCTTCGTCGCTGTGCTTTTCTCGGTCGGCATCTTCATCGGCTATAATTTGCGGACGCTGTGCCGGCCATTGCCTGATGTTCCGAGAAGCGCGCCGTGGTTTGCGTCTTTCATCGTCGCAGCGATCATTGCCCTTGGCACGACGAACCTTTGGGTGCCGCTGTTGGGTTTCCTCGGCGCGACCGCTACCGGCACCAGCGATCCGGTGTTCGGCAAGGACATCTCCTTCTATCTGCTCACCTTGCCTTGGTACAACGACCTGCTCGATATCGTCATGACCGTCCTGGTCATAACCGTCGTGCTTTGGGCGGTGATCGGCTTTTGGCTTTATCCACATTCGGGGCGGCCGTGGGAGCACTTCGGCGATTACCTGAGGTCGCACAATACCCAATTTCTGCGCACGGTAGGCGCCTTCGAAACGCATGCGCGAACACAAGACGAGGTGACCTGGGGACGATGGACGTGCCAGGGGATGGTGTTGGCGGCGCTTCTCTGCCTCGCATCCGGCGTGTCGCGCTTGCTTGACCGGTATTACCTCGTGGTCGATGGACATTCGCAGGTCGTCGCCGGCGGCTCTTACGCCGATGTCCATTTCTGGATCCCGGCCTACAACCTCGTCACGGTTTGCTGGATTGCCGCCGCCTGCATCCTGATGGCCGCGGCTTTGGTAGCGCGGCTTCGGATCTGGCTCTTGATGCGGCCGTCCCGTTGGCTTATCCCGTGCGGGCTGTTTGCAATTCTCTATTTCGCGGCTTCCATCGTTCCCGAAGCCATCGAGCGTCTCTATGTCGGCCCAAACCAGATAACCCTCGAGCAGCCCTATCTGCTGAGAAGCATCGCCGGTACGCGGGAGGCCTACAATCTCGACGGGGCGTCGATGAAGGAGCAGGAGTACGCCGTCTCGGCCGCGCCACTAAGCCGCGAGGACCTGGACAAGAGCGGGGCCACGCTGCAAGACGCCCGCATCTGGGATTGGCGCGCGCTCGAGCCGCAGCTCCAGCAGACCCAGGGCTTGCGGCCCTACTACAGCTTTGCCGGCGTCGACATCGACCGCTACATGATCGATGGCGCCGAACGGCAGGTCATGATCACCGCGCGCGAACTCAATGTAGAGAAGCTTCCCGATCAGGCCAAGGTCTGGGTCAATCTCGCCCTCAAATACACCCACGGCTTTGGCGCCGTTGCCGTTCCGGCCAACGAAGTGGATGGCAGGGGGAATCCCGTGCTCTGGGCGCACGATATTCCCCTCATCGCCAGGGGCGACCTCGCGGTCAAGCAGGGCGCAATATATTACGGCAAACTGACCCGGGACCGGGTCTACGTCCGCACCTCGGAAAAGGAATTCGATTTTCCCACGGGACAGGCAAATTCCGAGACGGTGTATGAGGGCAAGGGCGGCATTCCGCTATCCAATTTCTGGCGCAAGCTCGTCGTGTCGCACGAAACCGATGGATTGCGGCTCTTCATCTCCGAATATTTCACGCCGGAAAGCCGGGTGCTGTTGCGCCGGAATATCGTCGAACGCGTCGAAAGGCTCGCGCCGTTCCTGACCTTCGACCGAGACCCCTACATCGTCGCCGATGGAGACCACTATTCCTACATCATCGATGCTTATACCAGTTCGAGCAACTATCCCTACAGCGAGGCCTATCGCGGGTCGTTGCCTTGGCTCCAGGGCCGCAATTACCTGCGCAACTCCATCAAGGCGGTGATCGACGCCTATGACGGCTCGGTCACGTTCTACGTCTTCGACAATCACGACCCCATCATCAAGGCTTATCGGCAGATGCTGCCCGGCCTGTTCCGGGAACGCAGCGAGATGCCGAACAATCTCCAGCGTCACGTTCGCTACCCCGAGGATTTGTTCACGGTGCAAGCCGAAATGTACGGCACCTATCACATGACCAATCCCATGACTTTCTACAACCGCGAGGATCGCTGGGAGGTACCGCACGAGCTCTATCGCAATCAAGAGATCGAAGTCCGACCCTACTACGTCATCGCGCAGCTTCCGAAGGCTGAGAAGCCGGAATTCCTGCTGATGCTGCCGCTGTCGGTGGCGGGGAAGAACCAGATGGCCGGATGGCTCGCAGGCCTGTCGGACGGCGACAATTACGGCAAGATGGTTTCGTTCCGCTTTCCGAAGGGGACATTCATCGACGGGCCGGCTCAGGTCGAATTGCGGATCAATTCAGACAGCCGGTTCTCCGGAAACTTGACGCTGTGGGACCAGCACGGCTCTCAGGTGATCCGGGGTAATCTGATCGTGTTGCCGCTCAACGGCAACCAGATGATCGCCATCGAGCCGGTCTACATCGAGGCCGAGCAGACCAAGATCCCGACGCTGGCACGCATCGTGCTGGCACAGCTATTGCCCGACGACCGCAAGATCGAATGGGCGCCCAGTCTCAAGGATGCGGAGGATCTTCTGGTCGGGGGATCAATTGCCCCGCGCGCATCGTCTGCCAACGTGGAGACCGACGACAGGCTCGATAAGGTGCGCGCGGTGTTTCAGGAGATGCAGCGTCAATATGCGTCCGGCAACTATCTGAGATATGGCGAGCTTCTGCAGCAGCTGGAAAAGCTTCTGAACTCGCCATAGACAGTCGCTCGCGCTACGCGCCGACCGCGTTTCGCGCAACCACGTTCCGATAGAAGGACACACTGAGTTTCGGCGTCCGAACCTGGGTCTCGAAATCCACGCGGTAGAGTCCAAAACGCTGTTCGAAGCCGAATATCCATTCGAAATTATCCATCAGGCTCCACAGGAAATATCCGCGAACCGGCACGCCCTCCGAGGTCGCGCGCTGCAGCTGCACAAGATAGTTGCGCAAATACATGATGCGGTCGAGATCGTACACCTTGCCGTCGGCAGCCAACTGGTCGGTCGAAGACGTGCCGTTCTCGCTGATAAAGATCGTATCGAGATTCCAGACTTTTGCCGCCAGCCGCGGCACCCAATAGGCCGTCTCGGGACCAACCCTGAGCCATTCGGAGTTCATATGCGGAAACGAGGCCGGGAACGGCAGAACGTGAAAGCCCGGCGCATGGTCGGACGCGACCACATAGAACTGCGGCGCGTAGATGTTTAAGCCGACGAAATCGATCGGGGTGGAAATGATCTTCAACTCGTCGGCGGTGTACTTTGGCGCGTCCTTGCCGGCGTAGGCGAGAAACCCATCGGTGTATTTGCCTTCCAGGATCACGTTCAGGAAGCCGGCGTTCAGCTCGCGCGTGGCGATCTCGGCGGCGCGCACGTTCTCCGGCGTATCGATCGCCGGCAGGCAAGCCGCGATGTTCTCGGCCGGACCGATCTTGGTGCCCGCGCGCCCTCTTGCGCGGATCGCCTGCACGGCGAGACCGTGGCCCAGGACCGCATTGTGACGGGCCTGATTCAGTTCAGCCGGCGGCAATTTAAGGCCCGGCGCGTCGATGCCGTAGCCATAGCCGAAGTTCAGGAATCTCGAGCATTCGTTCAGCGTGAAGATGTATTTGACGCGATCGCTCAGGCGCTCCGCGACGTATCCCGCGTAGTTCGCGAATGCCTTGGCGGTTTCCGTGGATTGCCACCCGCCAAACCTGTCCTGCAGCGATTGCGGCAAGTCCCAATGGTACAAGGTCGCATAGGGTTCGATGCCGTTCGCCAGCAACTCGTCCAGCAGGCGATCGTAAAAATCGAAGCCCTTCGGGTTCGGCGCGCCGTCGCCTTCCGGAAACACGCGCGGCCACGCGACCGAAAAGCGATAGGCCTTGACCCCCAATTCCTTGATCAGGCCAACGTCTTCCTTGTAGCGATGATAGTGATCATTGGCACGGTCCGCATTGCTATGATCTTCGATCTTGCCCGGGGTATGGGAAAAAACATCCCAGATCGAGCGCCCTCGCCCGTCTTCGCTGACGGCGCCCTCGATCTGGTAGGCGGACGTCGCCGTGCCCCAGACGAAGCCGCTCGGAAAGCTCGCAGCGGCATGGGCCTCGGGCGCGGGTTCAGCCTTGCCCTCTTCCGACTTCGCGGGGCCAGCCGCCATTCCAACCGCGGAAAAGCCCGCAAGCTTCGCAAAGTGCCGGCGCGAGAACTCACCGAGCATCGGCTTCCCCCACTGAATCAAGCTGATACGCCGAAATCCGGTCGATCTGGAATTCGACCGTGTCGGGAGATTTAGCATCGACGAACCCGACGCCGCCAAAATTCTTCGCGCCCATTGCCAAATTCACGATCATATACATCGGATCTTCGAAGCCGGTAGGAACCTCGATATCCGATACCGGCCTTCGGTCGACGAAATAGACGATGCGATCCTGCTCCCATAGCACGCCGTAATCATGGAAATCGATCCATGCGTTCGGCACCGAGAAGTCGAAACCGCAATATTCGACCAAACCGGTCGAGGGATTTCGCCAATGCGTCGTCATCACCACGTCGCCGGGGCGCTGTCCCCGACCCTCCATCGCATCGATTTCCGGCGGCCAGCCGCCATCGTTGGCCAGCAACCAGAACGCCGGCCACACCCCCACTCCAAGCGGAATCTTCGCCCGCAGTTCGAAATACCCATACTTCTGCGAAAATGATTTCTGGGTCGTGAGGATACCAGACACATATTCATTGTTGAACAACACCTCCTTGAGCACGGGAGGCGTCCTGCTCGCGACAATCGACAACACGCCGTTTCGAACCCTGAACGGATCGAGCCCAAGTGCGGTCATTCCCCGCCCCTCGTAACCGGGATCAACATAGATCTGCTGCTCGCCGTTGTATTTGCTCTTTCGCCGGAGGTCCGAACCTTCTCCGCCCGAGTAGAACGATTCCGGCAGTTCGACGCTACCCGTGTAGTGCGACACCCACCGTCCGCTCAACAAGGGATGCTCGTCGAAATCGTCGTGGAAGGTTCGGTGCAGGGACCGCGTGACCGGCGGCACGGGATCCGACGCTTCAATACGCGTACATCGCTCGCCGACCGAATCCCCCGGAATCTTCAGAACGAGCTGCATCGGCGCCCGCTCGAGATTGTCTTGCGCAAATGCAGGCGCAAGATTGACGAGACACCCGATCAAAATCAGCAATTTCGATTGCAGGGTTGCTACCCCGCGCACTGATGCCATCGCCATGGCCTTCTCTCCGCCGCGACTCCCTATTTCCTCGCACGACTATTGACCGCGCGCGGCTTGCACCGGTCCGTCGCGCGAAGACGACATCGCCGATATCAATCGGCACCATGAGCAAAATAGGGCGTCCTTGCAACGGCCCGGCGCTTGCTCGGGAGCCAAAAACCACCTGCCTGAAGCATTCCAATATCAGCTACACCGCGTCGGCATGTCCGCTCTTGCTTATTTCTGCCTATTTCGTGCGCGGTAACGTCGTTGTTACCTCGGGAAGGAGCCGTGCAAGGCCTTTTCCGCCCGACTCGCATAACGCGGACCCCGAAGGCAGATCGTCGTTCCTTTTTGGAATAGCACGGGTGAGGCGAGTGTTAAGCTGTCGGGATCGCTCGGTTCTGCGCTCGATCAAGGAGACTCACATGAACCAAGGCGTCGCGAAACATCACGGCTATGCATTGCAAACGGGCTTAAGCGAAATCCTTGCGCGCCCATCATCCCGTCGATCGATTCTCCGTCAGATCGGATTGGCGGGACTATCGCTCGCCGCCACGCCGAGCTGGGCGGAAGAAATGGTCAAATTGCCGCTCGCAAGCGGGCCGCTGGAACGGCCAATTACGAAGGACTTTCCGCAAAAAGGCCGCATGATTCTGCAGCGGAGCCGGCCGCCGCTTCTCGAAACTCCGATGGAGGTGTTCGACCGCGGCGTGTTTACGCCCAACGACCAGTTCTACGTGCGCTGGCACTGGGCCGTGATTCCGGATTCAGTGGATGTTGGCGCTTTCCGGCTCTCGGTGCGGGGTCATGTCAACCAGGTGCTGGCGTTGTCGATCGACGACATTGTCAATCTGCCACGGGTTGAGCTTGCCGCCGTCAATCAATGCTCCGGAAATTCTCGCGGTTATTTCCTGCCAAGGGTGCCGGGGGCGCAATGGTCCCATGGCGCGATGGGCAACGCCAAATGGATTGGTGTCCGCCTCAAGGACGTGCTGGATCGGGCCGGCGTCAAGGCTGGTGCTGTTGCGGTTCGCTTCAACGGGCTCGACGAGCCTGTCGTCCCCGATGCACCCGATTTCAAGAAATCGCTTGATATAGATCATGCCCGCGACGGCGAGGTGATGATTGCGTTCGCCATGAACGGCGAGCAAATGCCGCTCCTGAACGGCTTCCCACTGCGGCTCATCGTGCCGGGATGGTACTCGACCTACTGGGTCAAAATGCTCAGCGACATCGAAGTGCTCGACAAGCCCGACGACAATTATTGGATGGCCACAGCCTATACGATTCCCGACACGCCGTACGCCAACGTTGCGCCGGGCCAGACCGGCGTAAAGCTGGTGCCGATCAATCGGATGCCGCCGCGGTCGTTCTTCACCAACATCGTGGCCGATGCGTCGTTTCCCATCAACTCGAAAATCCCGGTTCGCGGCATAGCGCTGGGTGGCGACACGGGGGTCGCCAAGGTCGAGTTGTCTTCCGACGGCGGCAAGTCCTGGCAACCAACGAAGCTGGGCGACGACCATGGCAAATACAGTTTTCGGCAGTGGCAGGCCGATGTCACGCTTCCGCAAAAGGGCAGCAGCTCGCTCTTGGTCCGTTGCACAAATCTCGACAACATCGTCCAGCCCGATTCTCCTAACTGGAACGGCAGCGGGTTCATGCGCAATGTCGTTGAGAACTTGCAGGTTACGGCAATCTAGGAGCGCCTGATGCCCAAACCAACCATTTCGATCGGTTGCTTGATCGGCGCCATGCTGTCGTTCAGCCCGGCATGGGCTGAAGATCTGCCCGCGATCAAGTCCGTCAAGGTAGACCTTCCGGCCGGCGACAGCCAGTTCCCCGGCGACGCAACCGCGGACGCCATCAACAACAACTGCCTTGCCTGCCACTCGGCAGACATGGTGCTGAACCAACCCGCTTTGCCAAAGGCGACCTGGGAAGCCGAGGTCCGCAAGATGATCAACGTCTATAAAGCGCCGGTCGATGAGGCCGATGTGGCATCGATCGTCGCGTATCTCGCGAAGTACAAGGGCCAAAACTAACGCATTTTCCATTCCAGCGGCTTCATTCTTCGAGACGCATCGCGGAGCCTGTCATCGGGCGCGCACTCGCGCGATCCGGTAGCGATGCTGGTCGGGATGAGGCCTTGTGCACGCAGCCTGCGTAAACTTGGCTGCGCGCGTCTCGAACCACGAGGCCCCCTTGGATCAGCGGAGATGACAGGCAACCCAATGCCCGTCGGAACTCTGCCGGAGGGCCGGTGTCTCATTGCTGCATAGCGGAAACTGCGCGATCGGGCATCGGGGATGAAAATGGCAGCCCGACGGCGGCTGAATGGCACTTGGAATCTCGCCCTGCAACCGGACGCGCTGCCGTTTCACTTTTGGATCCGGGATCGGGACCGCCGACAACAGCGCTTCGGTATAGGGGTGCAGCGGCGAGGTATAAAGCTCGCGAGCGGGCGCGGTCTCGACGATGCGGCCGAGATACATGACGGCGACGCGCTCGCTGATATGCTCGACCACCGACAGATCGTGGGCAATAAAGAGATAAGCGAGCCCCAGCTTCTCCTGCAGGTCCTCCAGGAGATTGATGACCTGGGCCTGGATCGATACATCCAGCGCCGACACCGGCTCGTCGCAGATAATCAGCTTGGGTTCGACCGCGAGCGCCCGCGCGATACCGACGCGTTGACGTTGACCGCCCGAGAACTCGTGCGGATGGCGGCTGATGTGATCCGGCTGCAGACCGACGGTCTCGAGCAAATGCACGACACGCTCTTCGAACTGCCGCCTGGTTTTCGTCAACTTGTGAATGATCAGGGCTTCGCCGACGATCGCGCCGACCGTCATCCGCGGATTGAGCGACGCGTAAGGGTCCTGAAAGATGATCTGGATGTCGCGGCGCAGGATGCGAAGCTCGACGGCATCCAGCGATCTCACGTTCTTGCCTTCGAAACGTATCTCGCCGTAAGTCGGTTCGATCAGGCGAAGCACGCAGCGTCCGGTGGTCGATTTACCGCAGCCGGATTCGCCTACCAGGCCGAGGGTCTCGCCGCGCCCGATATTGAAATCGACGCCGTCGACTGCGTGCACGCTGCCGGCGTGACGGCCGAACAAGCCGCCCTTGAGCGGAAATTCCTTGGTCAGGTTCCAGACCCTGAGCAACGGTTCACTCATTGAACAAACGTCTCTTCCGCATGGATGCACGCAACCTTGTGGCCCGGCTCGAGCTCGCGCAAAGCCGGTTGTGCGCGCCTGCATTCGTCGGTCGCGGAGCGGCAACGCGGCGCGAAGCGGCAGCCGGCGGGCGGATCTATCAGCTTCGGCACGACGCCGGCGATCGTCTCGAGGCGCATCTTGCGGCCGGCTGTCATATCGATGCGCGGGATCGAACGGATCAGCCCGCGGGTGTAGGGATGGCGGGGATTTGCGAACAGCCGCTCGACGGAGGCTTCCTCCACGACTTTGCCCGCATACATTACCACGACGCGCTGCGCGACCTCGGCTACGACGCCCATGGCATGGGTGATCAGCATGATCGACATGCCGAAACGGGATTTCATGTCCTGCAGCAAATCCAGGATCTGCGCCTGGATCGTGACATCGAGCGCGGTGGTCGGTTCGTCGGCAATGAGGAGCTTTGGACGGCACGACAGCGCCATCGCAATCATCACACGCTGCCGCATTCCCCCGGAAAACTGATGCGGATAGTCGTTGACGCGACGTTTCGGATTCGGGATCTGCACCAGAGCCAGCATGTCGATGGTTCGTTCCAGCACAGCGCGGCGGCTCAATCCTTCATGCAACGCGATGACCTCGCCAATCTGATCGCCAATGGTGTAAACCGGATTGAGCGAGGTCATCGGTTCCTGGAACACGATGGCGATTTCCCTGGCGCGAATCCGGTTCATCTCGTCCGCCGGCAGCGGAACGATGTCGCGGCCTTGCCACAGGATCTGCCCGCCGGCGATGCGCCCCGGCGGCATCGCGATGAGTTTTAAGACCGACATCGCTGTTACGGTCTTGCCGCAACCGGATTCCCCGACCACGCAAACGGTCTCGCCGCGCCAGACGGTGAGATCGACGCCATCCACCGCCTGCACGATGCCGTCGTTGGTGGCAAAATGAGTCTTCAGCCCCCTAATCTCGAGCAGCGGGGCTTCGCTTGCGGATTTGCCGTCGAGGTCCATTACACCGCTCGCCGCCGACATTTCAGGTGACTTTTCTGGGATCGAGCACGTCGCGCAATCCGTCGCCGATGAAATTGATCGCCAGCACTGTCAGGAAAATGGCGCCGCCGGCGAACAGCGCCCAATGCGGCGCGATGTCGAGATAATCCTTGGCATCAAACAAAAGACGGCCCCAGGTCGGAATATCCGGCGGAAAGCCGAGGCCGAGGAACGAGAGCGTCGACTCCGCGATGATTGCGGCTGCGACGTCGATGGTGCCGGCCACGATGACGGGTCCGAGCGAGTTCGGCAGGATATGCCGGATCACCAGACGCGGCGTCGTGGCGCCGAGCGCGCGCGCCGCTTCGACGAATTCCTTCTCGCGCAACGACAGGAACTGTGCCCGGACCAGCCGCGCCACCGGCATCCAGCGAAAGCATCCGATCACCAGGACGATCAGAATGAAGATGCCGCCTTCGGGGCCGACCAGATTTTTCAGGAAATCCCGGAACAGATAGATCACCAACAGCAGCAACGGCAATTGCGGCAGCGCCAGAAACAGGTCGGTGATCCACATCAACACGGCATCGACGCTACCGCGGGAGATGCCCGCTATCGCGCCGATGACGGTGCCGGCGATCATGGCAACCGCCATCGCCGCGAACCCGACCGCGAGCGAAATGCGCCCGCCGTACAGCATGCGCGCCAGCAGGTCCTGGCCCAGATCGTCGGTGCCGAACGGGTGCTCCCAGCTCGGCGCCCCGAGCCGCACGGTAAAATCGATTTCGTTGATCGGCACCCGCCAGACAAAAGGCCCAAGCACAACGGCCGACGTCAGCATCGCCAGGATCACCACGCTGACGACCGCCATACGATGGCGGCGAAACTTTCGCCATGCCTCATAGCCGGGCGAGACGTGGCGCTTGCGACCCTTAAGCGGGACGGCAACGTCAACGGTAGGAGATGCGTGGGTCAAGCCAGCCATAGATGATATCGGCCATGAGGTTGAAGACAACGACGAGACAGGCGAACACGAACGTCACCGCCATGATCACGGGCGTGTCGTTGGCGAGGATGGCCGTGATCAACAACGAGCCGATGCCCGGGATGCGGAAGATCTGTTCGGTGACGATGGCGCCGCCGAACACGGATGGCATTTGCAGCGCCACCAGCGTCACCACCGGGATCAATGCATTGCGGACCACATGCTTGACGATGACCTTGCTTTCGTCGAGGCCCTTCGAGCGCGCGGTCGTGACGTAGTCGAGCCGGATCACATCGAGCACAGCGGAGCGCACGTACCTGGTATAGGATGCCGCCTGAAACAGGCCGAGGACTGCAACCGGCATGATGGCCTGCTTGAAATATTCCCAATACCAGTGCCAGCCGGTGGCGGCGATATCGACGCGATAGACGAAGGGCAGCCAGCCGAGATTGACGCTGAAGATCAGGATCAGCAGCAGCCCGGTGAAGAAGGTCGGCAGCGAGAAGCCGATAAAGGCAAACGTGCCGGCGATCTGGTCGAAAATCGAATACGGCCGCCGCGCGGCATACACGCCGACCGGAAGCGCGATCGCCAATGCCAGGATCTGCGACGAGCCGACCACAAACAACGTGGTCGGAACGCGCTGCAGGATCAACTGGTCGACGTTGATGCGGCTTGCGAACGAGAAACCCCAGTCGCCGTGCAGCATCGCGACCAGCCAGCGCAGGTAGCGAACCAGAATGGGATCGTCGATCCCGAATTTCGCACGCAGCGCGGCCTGGACCTCGGGTGGAATATTGGCGTTGCTGGCGAGCTCGCCGAACGGATCGCCCGGCGCCAGCGCGAGCAGAACGAAAAGAATGAGACTGATGCCGAGCAGGCTGGGAAGAGCGATGATCAGACGTCTGAGGATGTATTTTCCCATCGCTCGTCCCGCCATTCCCCACTCAGGCTTTGCGCATCGCAAGGCTCATGTCTGATCTCACGCCTCCCGATACCAGCTCGCCAGCTGCCACAGGTCGTTGTCCCAGCCGCTGAGATGTGCGGTCAAATTGCCGCTCAAGGCCGTGACCCTCGGCCGGTAGACCACGGGCTGGATGTAGTTGTCGCCGACCGCGATGTCGTTGAGCTTGATGTACATCGCCGCCCGCTTCACCGGATCAAGCTCCCGTTCGGCCTGATGATAGAGATCGTCGTAGTCCTTGTTCTGCCAGCGGGAGACGTTGCGCCCCTGCCATTTGTTGTCCTTTGTCGCCACTTCCCATGACACGCACTGATTCGTGAATATCTGCGGATCGGGCTGCAGCATGGTGGTGGTGTACATCTGTGCGTCGCAATAAAAATGCGGGTAGGTGTCGGGATTGGCCGTGTCGGAGGAGAAAAACACCGATCCCACGACCGATTTGAGCTCGATGTCGATCCCCGCTTTCTGGCAAGCCTGCTTGATGATGGCCTGGGTTTTCTGCCGAGGCGCATTGATCGAAGTCTGGAATACGAACTTCAGCGATTTGCCGTCCTTCGCCCGAATGCCGTCTGCGCCTTTCTTCCAGCCGGCGGCTTCAAGGATCTGGTTGGCTTTCTCGATGCTGAACTCGAATTTGGTATTTTTCGAGCGGTAGCGCTCGGGATTGTTCACGAAGTTTGCCGTGGCGACCGCGGTGCGGCCGTAGATGAATTTCTCGATCGAGCTGCGATCGATCAACAGGTTGACGGCCTGGCGCACCGCCGGGTCGCTGAACAGCGGATGCTTGGTCTTCACACTCGCGCGTTCGCCATCGACCTCTACACTCGGATCCGCCACATTGAGCATGATGAACTCGACGTTGCCGGTCGGAACGATGCTTACCTTGCCTTTGCCGCCGCCCTCGAGCTTGAGCAGGATTTCATCTTCCACCTGCATGTTCCAGGCGTAATCATATTCGCCGGTCTGCAGCACCGCGCGCGCCGCCGACACCGCGTCGCCGCCGCCCTTGACTTCCAGCGTATCGAAATAGGGCCGATTGGGAACATGGTAGTCGGGGTTGAGCTTGGCCCGCACGACGTCGCCCGGCTTGAAGTCGACGAAACGATAAGGGCCGGTGCCCACGGGCTTCAGGTTGGCCGGTGCGTCGCGCGACTTGCCGCCGATATAGTCCGCAAACAGGTGCTTGGGGATGATCATGCCTGACGCGCTGACGAAGGCATCGGCCCAGAACGGCGTCGGCTTTGCAAAGATCACACGAACGGTAAAGTCGTCGATCTTCTCGACCTTGATATCCTTGTAGCTGGCGATGGTGACGGCCGCGGTTTCCGGCGTTCGCACATATTCCCAATTGAAGACGACGTCGTCGGCCGTGAACGGCATGCCGTCATGCCATTTGACGCCCCGTTTCAGCTTCCAAATGACCGAGAGCCCGTCCTCGCTGAGACCATCGTTCTCCTTGCTCGGAATTTCGGCGGCAAGGACCGGAACCAGATTGCCTTCGCTGTCCCATCCCGCCAGCGGCTCGTAAAAGATCCGGGAGCCCTCCTGATCCTTGGTTCCGACGGCGAAATGCGGGTTGAGCAGGGTCACCGCTTGCCAATACAGAAGCTTCAGCGGGCCGCCGCCGCCGGCCTTGGTCGGCTTGTAGGGGATCGCAGTTTCGGCCATTGCCACCCCGAAGTGGCTCAGCATCATACCGGCCATCGGGGCCGTCAGGCCGACGGCAATCATCCGCTGGACAAAGGTCCGCCGCGACAATCGGCCGGTCTTTACATCCGCAATCAGGTTTCGAAGTTCCCGCTCATTCATCGGTCCCGTGCCTCGCTGGTGCTGAATGCTCAATTCACCTTTCGATGCCCCTGCCGTCGCACAAGCCCAGAAGCGACTGGAAAGGGATCAGGTTAGCAGCGCTCTGTCAAAGCAGGATCCGGGCCAACGGAGCTTTCGGCTGCCCATCGCTCGCCGCGACAGCGCTGCGGGATCAGGCCTTTTTCTCGCATAGCGCTGGCATCGCGGACCTGATTGTACATCGCTTTTGTGCCGGACGCCGAGCGGAAGGAATTGGACCCCGCCGGCCCGATACGCCATCCTCGTCGTCAATCGTCTTCTTTCCCGGATAACGGCATCCAAGGGGCCGACCGGATTGAACCAAAGTCTAAGCGTGGAGCGTGGCATGATCCGAACAGCGGCTCGATGCGTTGGGTAACTGGTTCTGGCCGCCGTCAATTATGCGCAAGTCCTGCATGCGCCCGTCCTGGCTCAAGCAATCCCGCAGGCGACGCTGATGACGGCCGGCGACAGCAGCGCATTCTTGCCATACGGTCAAGGCATCGCCGCCTATCTTGCGTCCAAGGGCATCAACATCGCAGTGAAGAAAGGTGCCGGCTCCAACGAGAACCTGTCTGCGGTTGACGCGTCGGCGACGACGATCGGAACGGTCTTCATCGGCTCCGCTTATGATGCGGTCAACGGAACCGGTTGGGCTGCCGGCCACAAGCAAGAGAACCTGCGCGCGCTGTTCCCGATGTACGAGACCTCGTTCCAGGTCGCAGGGCTGCGCAAGAGCACAATCAAATCGCTCGCCGACCGTGATGGCAAAAAGGGCGGCGTCGGCCCGGCAAAAGGTCCGGCCGAAGTGTTCTTCCGAGCCGCGGGCGAGATCGCACAGGTCCGACCGATCATCGTCAACGGCGATCCGGCCGCGCTGACAAAACTCGTTGCGGCGGCGAGATCGACGCATTGTGGCAAGGTGCGGTGGTGCCAATTCCTTCGCTCACCGAAGTCGCAAATCTGTCCGACGCGGTCATATTCGGGCTGTCCGATGCCGAAGTCGCCGCCATGCTAAAAAGGCCAGACGGCCGAAATCAGAAGTGTGTCGGCGTGGAATTTCGTGGTCGCCAACAAAGATCTTGCGAACGAGACCGCGTACGCGATCACCAAGGCAATTTTATCGGCGGCCGATCCGACATCCGAGATTCATCCCGCGGCCGCCGGCACGCCCGCCGGCAATGCGGCATACAACCGGATCATGCCGTTCCATCCAGGCGCGATGCGATTCCATGCCGAAGCCGGGATCAAGCTCCCCTCGCCGTGAAGCTTGAGGAGGCGACCCCGTACGCTTTTCCTACAGCCAAGAATAGAATACGCGCTGGCTGCACGCGCGCCGGAAAATGAACACACAATTGCCGCCACTCCTTAACCTTCCTGCCAAAAACTTCGATAGAGTGAAAAGCAAGTGAGAACATAAAAGTTGTAGCCGCGTCCATAGGTTGGAGCGGCAGTGTAGCGCGAGGGGCGACGCGTCGCGCATGTCGGTGGGAAGCAAATATCGTTTGAGCTTGGCAGGCGGGCCCGTTTTGGGTGCGTGGAGCCGCGCGACGCATCTTGATTGCGCTTTCCCAGCTTCCCCATCGACCGACAATCGGATTCACGATCCGCAATTCGGATTCACGATCCGCGATCGAGAACAACCCTCAAGCGAGTTTGTTCGTCGGGAGGCATCGCGCGAGCATTTCGAATGGCGGATCGAGACCCCGTCGCGAAGAATGCGAAAGCCGCGTGCCCTCGCGCAACCCATTGGTCGACAGGAGGTTAGTGATGAGTTCCCCGGTCCCAGACGATGCCGACAAGCGGCTGATGCAAGCTCTGCCTTGGGTGAGCGACCCCCACCGCCAGGACGAGACGCGCCGTCTGCAGGAGCAGGTGGTCGAGGCAGCTCAACGCCTTGAGCGCGAGTCCAGCGGGTTCGCATTGCAAACGCCTGCGCGACCCTCTCAATCGCAAACCAGCGTGGGTTTCCGTCTGGCGGTGGCGCACCCGAGCGACGAAAAGGGCAGCGGGGAGGAGTTCGGGAGGCTTTGGGCGCCGCTGAGACCCGAGCTTATGCCGCCCCCGCCACGAAATGAAATGGGCCTGCCTGGCTTGGGATTGCTCGCCGGGCTCCTCGGCGCGGTCGGTATGGCCGCCGCCGTTGCCCTGATTGTGACGAATGTGGTGCGGATCCCGACGATCAACGCCGCGATTTCCGAGGACAGGGCTGCAAAGAGCAAATCCGTTTCCTCCATTGTCATGGCAGAGTTGGCCCAGATCCAGGCGGCCCAAGCCAACGTGCAACCAGCCGAGCCGCCGGCGGCGCCAACTAGGCCGATGCTTGCAACAGCCACTCAGACCAACGCTCTCGCAGTGGAGAGGCCTTTGGTTGCGGCGCCAGCGACATCTGTCAGAGTTGCGCCCGATCTCAAGGTTGCGCCGGAGCAGCCCGCCGTTCAGCCGCCACCAGCAGCCGTGCTCCCCGAACTCCGGCCAGCGGTTTCGCTTTCATCTGGTGAAGTCGCATCCATGCTGAAGCGTGGTCGGGACCTGCTCGCAGCGGGTGATATTGCCAGCGGGCGGTTGATGCTCACGCATGTCGCGGAAGCCGGTGACGCGGAGGCCTCTTTCCTCTTGGCAGGCACATACGACGCCGCCGTGCTTGCGAAGCTGAGGGTTGTCGGCGTGCAGCCTGATCCTGCAAAGGCGCGGGCTTGGTATGCGAAGGCGGCCGAGCAGGGATCACTGGAGGCCAGGCAGCGTCTCCAGGCCCTTCGCTGAGATCTATCAGCTCAATCGTCGCGATGGGGTGCAAATACCGGGGAAGCCGCGCCAACGCGGCCCCATCGATAAAGCGTGACACTTGCGGCTCGGGGGGCGCGGGGCGCTGCGGCAACAACAAAGTGGCAAATGGAGATATGATGCGAGCGGTCGTCGACATGCGTTGGCAAACATTGGACAGGGTGCTGTCCGTGGGTAATGAGAGCCGTTGGCTGCGCAAGGTTTCGGCGGGTGCCTTCAAGCTTGCTCTTATGACAGCCGCCCTTGTGCTGGGCGCGGCCACGAGTTCGAGGGCCGCCGATGATGAAATCCGGATCGGCAACACCATGCCCTATACCGGCCCGGCTGCCGCTTACGGCGGCATCGGCAAGACCATTGCCGACTACTTCAGCAAGATCAACGCCGAGGGCGGCATCAACGGGCGCAAGATCCATTTCATCTCCTACGACGATGCCTACAACGCGCAGAAGACGGTTGAGCTGACGCGAAAGCTGGTCGAAGAAGACAAGGTGCAGCTAATTTTCGCCAGCCTCGGCACGGCGCCGGATACCGCCGTGCGGCCCTACCTGAACGCCAACAAGATCCCGCAGCTGTTTTTGGCGACCGGCGCGTCGACGTGGGACCAGCCGCGCGAGTTCCCCTGGACGATGGGATTCCAGCCGAGCTATCAGGCCGAGGCTCACATCTACGCGCAATATCTGCTGGAGCAGCATCCCAGCGGCGGCAAGGTCGCGATCCTTTCTCAGGACGATGATTTCGGCAGGGACTACGTCAAAGGCCTGAAGGACGGACTCGGCGGCAAGCTCCCGACTGTCGCCGAGGCGACGTACAAGGTCACGGACGCCAACGTCAATCAACAGATCGCCATCCTCAAAGCCTCCGGTGCCGACATCTTTTTTGACGTGACGACACCGAAATTTGCCGCGATGGCGATCCGGCGAGTAGCCGAGCTGGGCTGGAAACCCGAGCACATCGTTCCCACGGTGTCGGATTCTGCCGCTGCCGTCATGCAGCCCGCGGGCTTGCAAAATTCTGAAGGAATCCTGTCGGCAACCTACTACCTCGAGGCAGGCGATCCGGCGGCTGCAAACGATCCCGGCTACCGTGAGTGGGACACCTTCATGGATCGCTATGCGACCGACGTCAGCAAGACCAACAGCCTGACGGTGTTCGGCTACTTGATCGCCCACGCGATGGTCGACGTGCTGAGAAAATGCGGTGACGACTTCTCCCGCGACAACATCATGAAGCAGGCGGCGTCCCTCAAGGGGCTGCAAATTCCGATGCTGATCCCGGGCGTCGTCGTCAACACCAGCGCGAGCGACTTCGCGCCGGTCGAGCAGATGCAGATGCAGCGGTTTACCGACGGGCGATGGGAAAGGTTCGGGCCGGTACGCAGCGGTTTCGACCCCGGTTCGGTCAGCGACTCCTTCAAAACCATCTTTCGTTATGGCCCGGCCAAGAAGGACCTTGCCAATCAGCTCAACGCCAACACCGTGACCTTGATGACGGGCGCGTTCGGCAGCACGTACGCTCAGATGGGTGCTGATCTTGCCTCGGTTCTCGACAACGGTACCGACTTCCGCGTGCTGCCGGTTCTCGGCCGCGGATCGGTCCAGGCGGTGGCGGACATCCTGCTACTGAAAGGAGTCGATGCCGGCATCGTCCGGAAGGACACGCTGGCCTACCTCGAACGCAAGGACTTCGCCAACAACATTCGCAATCAGTTCGTCTACGTCACCAAGATGTTCAATGAGGAAATGCATGTCCTGGCGCCGCAGACGATCCACAGCACGAGGGACCTCGACGGCAAGACGGTCGCGATCGACCTGCCGGACGGCAGCACCTTCGTGACCGCGATCAACGTGTTCGAGCATCTCGGGATCAAGCCGCATCTGCTTTATGTCGATCCGCGGCTCGCGCTCGAGCAGCTGCGCAGAGGCGATATCGACGCGATCATTGCCGTGGAGGGCAAGCCCCTGCAATGGCTCTCCCAGGTCAACGACCCCAACCTGCATCTCATTCCGGTCGAGTATGACGAGTTGTTGCGCGATGAGTACTTGCCGGCCCAGCTCTCGTCGGAGGATTATCCCAACCTGATATCGAGCTCCGCTCCGGTCGGCACCATCGCGGCCGAGGCGGTTCTCGCGTCCTACAACTGGCAACCCGGCAGCGATCGCTATCGCCGCCTGGCCCTGTTGGTCAACTCGTTGTTCAGTCACATGGCGCAGCTGCAACAGCCGCCCTATCATCCGAAGTGGCAGGAGCTTGCACCGATGGCGCCGATGGCCGGCTGGACCCGCTTCAGCGCGGCACAGGAGTGGGTCGACCGCAATACGCCGGTTGCGTCGGCCGCCACAGCGGGAGTGCTCGGGTCGCGGGCGGCGAGCGGCCCGCAGGAGGATCCGGCGCTATATCGTGAATTTCTCGAATGGAAGGCGACCCACGCCAACAAGCGTCGTTGACGGAAGCTCCCTTCAAGCTGCTTTCACGCAAACGCATATTGCACTTGCAGAGAATCGGAGGAAGGCGCCGGCGTCGTCGGCGCAGTTCCTGATCTCGCTGCCTTGTCATCTTCCATCTCGCGCACCAAGCGTGCGCAGCGCGCTGGAGGAGAGCAGGCTGGTCCAGGGTACGCGAGGGTGAGCAGATGCTCGGCGTTTTTAAAGGTGGCAGACGCCTTGATGCCGAAGCTTTCCGGCAGAGCCGCATCGCACTTCCCCCCAGTCGCCGCCGGATCGGCAAGCAGCCGGGCGCGCGCAAGGCGGAGGGCAAACACCGGATCCCTTGGCCAGCGCTTCGCCAACCTCTGGTAGTGGTCGGCCGCACCCAAGCGAGCGTCGCGAGCGCATCGCCGATCGCGACGGCGTTCGCTCGGAAGGCAGGATCTAATTCGCTGCGCGTGCCGCCGGTGCGACAATGCGACACGCGTCTGCCCGCTACGCTCCAGCGCTCTCGCGAGCCGCATGTACCATCCGAAATGGCCGCTGCCGATTTCCACCGCCCGGATCGACCGCGGACATCGCCGCGTCGTCCACGAACCGACGGTGCAGGATCTGCGCCGGGCAAAGCTCGCGCGGCTGGTTGAGATCGGCGCAATACGTCGCGTAGAGCTGGTCGACTTCGGCGAGGCCGCGGCTGAAGTTGGCGCTGAGCGTGCCGGCTTCCTCATAGGGCTCGCCCGCTGTTGGATGGGCAGCGATCGCCGCGGAGAAAAGTCGTAACGCCGGCAGCAGCCGACCGCTCGCTCCGGCGGCCGAAGCGCGGCTCCACAGCACCTGCCATTCTGGATCGTTGCTCTTCTGCCACTTGTCCGGCCGAACACGGCGACTGAGTGCCGGTCGGTGACGACTATCCAAACGGAGCGCCGATCCCTGCGCAAGGCCGCTTGGGTGCAGGTACGGCCGCTCCATATCGGCACCTTCTGCGACCGTCGCGCCGGATGCCCGTCACGGGACTGTCGAAGGCAAGCGCGTCCTGTACAAAATGACATTGGTAATATTGTGCTCTACCTGTTCGCGTCACTTTGCCACATACACAGATTGCGGTGACCCCGTGCGTCGTCCGTTCTCGCGACTTTCGTTAATCCGGCTGCGCCGGAGGCGTCGACTCGCGCACATAGGACGCCGCGGTCTCCCCACGCTCGAGCTGAACCTTGGCCAACCTTAGAGCCTGGCCGCGGGGCGAGAATGACAAGCTGCTCCTGTGATCCGCAAGCTGGAGGATCACCGTGAGCGTTCCACCCGGCGAATGTACCGCCGGTCACGATTCGGTACCAGCCGTTGGGAAGCCTCACCACCTTGGCGAGAATCTCCTGAGCAAGGCCGACCCTGTCGCCGTGGCGGACAGGCGATCGAAGTCAAGGTCGCACAGGATTTCCTCGCCCTGCGAGCCGATGAGCTGCGCGCGTATGCCCGTCCCCGCCTCCGGGTGGACCACGAAGGACAGTCTGAACGGCCCGGCACCGAGGTTGAGCGGATCGGAGGCGACGTAGTGCTCGCCGGGACCGCCGATCGACGTAAGGCGGAACTCCCTCGCAGAACCGCCTTCACGGTTGGCGCGCAGGATCGCACGCGGAGTGCTGCTCAGCGGCCAGTGCTCGGTATCCGGCAGCAGGTTGACGCGGTCGCCCGGACGAAACTGCGATTCTGCCGCGGGACCTGACGGCTCGAGCGTCGGCGGACGCAAAAGGCCGCCGACGACAAGCCGCTGCTAACGCGGCGTTGCCGCGCGCGTTCATATGGGAAGCTGCGTTGGCGTGCATCACGTAGTAGTCGTCAACCGCGTGCGGCGCCTGACTTGCGAGAGCTGCAAGACGCGGGAACGTGTCGATGACCTGCAGCCCAGTCGCATGCGCGCAGGTTTCGACGAGCGCCTGCGTCCGCTGAACAAGATCGGGCCCGGTCATCTGCGTGACCACGACAAGCCGCACGTTCGATCGATCGGTCACTTGTCTCAACCGGTCCAGCAGACGGCAAGCGATCAGGGTTTCGTCGCCGCCCTCGGCAGAGCGAATCTCGCCGAGGCCCAGCCATCCGAACGGATCATTCGTCTCCATGAGCCGCTCGATGGCCAGCGAGCAGCCCAGCGCGTTCTTCACCCGGGTGAACCGCGGGATGGAGAGCGCATACGACACCGGCGAGTTTAACAGCCGTAGCTCGCCGTCTTCCAGGACGAAATTGGGCTTACCGCGCACCGAATAGACGTCCCATTGGATGGTCGTCCTGATGATTTCGACGACGAGGATGTCGGGCTTGATGATCGGCGGCGGCGCTTCCGCGCCCATGACGAGCTGATCGATGCCAAAGCCGGAGACGGTTCCGTTGGATACCGGCATACCGATCCAGGCGTTCCGACTGCGCGGGCCACGACTCGTCGTCGTCGACCTGAGCGCCGGCCGCATAGGATGATCCGACGACCAGCCCCCCGGTCGCAAGTGTGGTCTGGTCCGAACGGTTGGGGCGAATCCCGTGGTCGAGTGTATGGTAGTCCGCGGTTAATCCGGCACGGCCCGAATGGTTCGGGATCGGAACCCAGCCCAGGACCGCGTCGAATTGTGCCCCTTCCCAGCGAGGGCCGCGTCCATTCGCATCCCGCGGAAGTTCGGAAGCTGAAGCAGGGGAACATGGTTCCACACCCGGTAAGCTGCCTCGGTCAACCCCAGGATCACGACGGCTTCCAACAGCAGACGGCCGCAGCGGCGAACGAGGCTCTCGTTATCGCCGCTTGATCTCGCCCGCCTGCGCTGGGTGAGCTTCGATCACCTTGTTCCGCGGCCGGCTGACGCGGGCTCGACGCCATGACGGCAGCCCGCGAGCCATCGCCGCGCGTCTGCTCCGCCATGTCGTGCGCCTCGCGGATGGTGATCGGTTGAATGTTACGACATCAGATTTGCGATTGATATGCCCATATTTGCGGCTGGGGAGGACTGCAACCGAACGAACACGGCACCGGTACCGTTGGTGGCATGCACAACTGATGCGAAGGTCCAGCGACATAATTTCATCATTTCATCGCCCCTCCCCAAGCCGCCTCCAAGCTTCTATGATGGTTCATGGAGAATCGCAGTTACCCCCAAGCCATTGAGTCGATAGCTACACCAGAGCCCTTCGTGCGGCAAAGCTTCGACGACGCACGCGAGGCCGTCGCGACCTTGCGAAAACTCTATACCCGAAATACCCGGTTCCTGCGCAATTCCTTCGCCGCTCTCGCGGCCGGCGGCGACAGTAACCGACGCTACCGGGCGTTCTATCCGGAAATCAGCGTCACCACGAACTCATTCACGCAGGTCGACTCTCGTCAGGCCTATGGCCATATGCCAACGCCCGGGCACTTCTCGACCACGATCACCCAGCCCGACCTGTTCGAAACCTATCTTATCGAGCAGCTTGGTCTGATCATACGCAACCATGGCGTTCCCGTCGTTATATCGGAATCGGAAACGTCCATCCCACTGCATTTTGCTTTTCTCGAAGGCACCCACGTCGACGGCGCCGCGGCCAAGCACATCAAGCGACCGATCCGAGACCTGTTCGACGTTCCAGACCTCGACGGAACCGACGATCAGATTGCCAACGGCACGTACGAAGCGCCGGTGGGCCGGCCGAGGCCGCTGGCGCAATTCACGGCACAGCGCGTCGACTATTCGCTGCATCGCCTGTCGCACTACACGGCCACCAGCCCAAGTCACTTTCAGAACTTCGTATTGTTCACCAACTACCAATTCTACATCGACGAGTTCTGTGCTCACGCCAGAGAACTGATGGCGTCGGGGCGCGACGGCTATATCGAATTCGTCGAACCGGGCAACGTCATCATCAAGCGCGGCGAACAGCGGCCGGCCGTCAGCGCTGCAACATCATATCTACCGCAGATGCCGGCATATCATTTGAAGAAGCCCGGCCATGCGGGCATCACCATGGTCAATATTGGCGTCGGGCCGGCGAATGCCAAGACGATCACCGACCATATCGCCGTGCTCAGACCGCACGCATGGCTCATGCTCGGACACTGCGCCGGATTGCGCGACACCCAGGCGCTGGGCGACTATGTGCTGGCTCATGCTTATGTGCGGGAGGACCATGTACTCGACGACGACCTCCCGCTGTGGGTACCCATTCCCGCGCTCGCCGAGATCCAGGTGGCGCTCGAGGAAGCCGTGGCGGAAGTGACGGGACTATCAGGATATGACCTGAAGCGCGTGATGCGCACCGGCACTGTCGCCAGCATCGACAACCGCAATTGGGAATTGCGCGACCGGCGCGGTCCAGTACAGCGGCTCTCGCAGTCGCGCGCGATTGCGCTCGACATGGAATCGGCAACCATCGCAGCCAACGGTTTCCGCTTCCGCGTACCCTACGGAACGCTGCTGTGCGTGTCCGACAAGCCGTTGCACGGAGAACTGAAATTGCCCGGCATGGCCACCGAGTTCTACAAACGGCAGGTGGCCCAGCATCTGATCATCGGCATCAGGGCGATGGAAAAGTTGGCCGACATGCCGATGGAGCGGCTGCACTCGCGCAAACTTAGAAACTTCTCGGAAACGGCCTTCCAGTAGGCGCGTCGAGAACCGTCTAGAGCATGATCCGGAAAAGTGGAAACCGGTTTTCCGAAAAGATCATACTCAATCAAAAAACTGAGAAGCGCGATGGTGATTCAACCTAACCCCATCGCGCTCTAGACGAAATTGCAGCGCTACAACAGCGCCGCTGCCTTCAACACCATCATCACACCGCCACCATGGTCCGTTCAGGCCGCGGAAGCAAAAGCACATGGGGAAACCGCGTCGACCGCTCATTTCGGTGGCGGGATGTTGGCGCGGCCGCTCATCCCAGCCATCAGCTCCGCGGCATCGCCGCGGATCTCGCCGAACACCTTGATGGTCTGGCTGACCGGGTCGGCCCGGCCGCCTTCACAAGTGATCTCGGCCGGATAGGTCTTGTCGGTCTCGTCGATCTGGACCGCAAAGCCGTAGCCCGCCTTCAACCAACCGAGCCAGCGCGACGGCGCGATCAGTTCGATCTCGAGGCTGCGGTCGTCGAGAACCTCCAGCAGCGGCTGGCCCGGCGTGGCGTACTGGAATTCCTGCGCCTTCTGCTCGACGGTAATGCCGTTGAAGGGGCTGCGATCTCGCATTTGGAGGCAGCGGCATTGGCGATCGCGAGGTCCGCCTTGGACTTTTCGACTTCGGCGCGGGATACGTCGAGTTCGATCTCGCCGATCGGCCCGAGATTGGCGAGCCGCTGGTTGATCGCTGCGGTCTTCTACGCCTGGGTCGCCACCGCCCTCGCCCGCGGCACCTGGGCGCGCTGGATTACGCAGTCGAACACGATCAGCAAATCGCCCTTCCCGAAATGTGCACGGCGTTTCCTCAAGCTTGCGCCGACGCTCTATTGCATGACCGGCTGATTGTCCGCGGCGAGCGCACTCTGCTGCGGCGCTGGATCGTGCGCGGCGGTCGCTGCCGCGGCGTCCGCCGTGGGCCGTCGAGGCCGGGGTCGCGACGGCCGGCACCTCGCTCAAGCGATCGAGCCGGTTGTTGTCCCAATCGCTAGCGCTGCGGCGGATCGCGGCCCTGAGGGTGACGATATCGAGCGACGCCAGCGTATCCCGCACCGGGTCGATGCCGACGGCATCATACAACCGCCCGAGCGCCGCCTAGGCCTCGGCATAGCTGCGATAGCGCCGCAGCTCCGACCACACCGTGCTGACCCGCTCCAGTTCCGATTGCGCTTCGGTTTCGGCGCGGTTCGAAATCTGCTCGTAGAGCCGGCCATCACAGCGCCCATCAACGATCGCAGCGGCGCGAAACGATTCCCTAGCAGCATTGATGCATCCGAGCGCCGTCTGGCAGGTGGTCAGTCGCAACTCAGGCGGCGCGGCATGCACATGGTCCCCGGATTTGATGGGCAACATATTCGGCTTCGCGGGGTCTCAAGCCAAGCAGCCGCCGGTGCCCTATTTCGCGCAGGTGCTGGAGCGGATTTGCGACGGCGTGGGCGCCACCATCATGAAACCGCTGATGGACGAAGCGGCCCCGACAGCCCTGCCGGTGCGGCATCACGGTGGCTTCCAGCAACAATCCTTCGATGCGGCTTTATCTGCGGCTCGGCTTCGTGCCGGTCAGGACCGAGCCGCTATCCACCGAGATGGAGTGGCGAGCGCCGGCACCTGGATCCCAAGTCGGCAGATCGCGGACATTTTCCGCGACCATGGACCAGCATAGCGCAACCATTTGGCCGGCCGCCAACAGGCCTTTCTCTGGTCTATCATAGACCAATTGGCCTCGTGTGGCTCTGCCCGCGCGATAGATTTCTGCTTCCCCAACGACGGTGGCATGATGCGCCTTTGCCGCGCGTGGCACTGCACAAGAAGGTTGCCCTTGGCGTCCCGCCTGTTGAGGTTTCACTCGATCAATGCCAGAGGTCGCACGCTGCAACACGATTGAGGTCGGCGAGCCTGCGCTCCGCGCCGGCTCGAAAATCGAGGCTTGCGACCAAGTCGAACAGACGTTGAAAGGCGCGATCCGCGACCGCGACAGGCAAAGGTTCCTCGTCAAACGCTTCGATATAGCTGCCGACGAGGCAAGTCAGCAACTGGCACAAGGCCCGTTGCTCGGGCTCGTCCCCGCTCAAAGTTGCGAGCTTTTGCTGGAAGATCTGGAAGGTCCGCAAGCCATGTTGCTGCTGCGAAAGCCACGCATGCAAGTCGTTCATGTCAGCCTCTTCGAAATCATAGAAGAAGCTACGGACTTATACAGTCGGCAAAGGCTTCGCTCCATACTGAATTTGCATCCCTACGCCGCTGGTTATGCGGCCATCCGCTGACAGGAGCTGCAGACTGAGCGTCCGTTCTTCTCAGCCCTCGGGCAGGCCCGCCAGCCGAGGCCCGTTAAAGCTCGATGCTGTGGCGCCCCCAACTCGGCTTCGATGGCGAAGACGAGCTCGACTGGCATCACCGCTAGATTGACCCACAGGACGATCGTGGCGCGCGTGACGATTAGGTATCCGGTCATGCAAGTGCTACTCCCGATGCGCGATGTCGACGAGCTCGACGGTGTAGGCGATCGTACGTGTCATTGGAGCGCGATCGTTACGTTGCTCCCATCGTGTTCTCCAGGGTACCCGTACACACCCGAAGCAATCTTGATCGTTCGTGATTTTACTCAAAGGGAAACTGCGGTCTCGCTCTCAACCTTTCAAGAGAGGCAAATCTCTGCGTCCGCTCGGGGCCTGGAGCGAGAATTATTGGCTGGCGATCAAGTCAGCCCAGGCCGCCTCGATCCGAAAAACGCCCCGTTGCCTAGCCAGCCCCCAGATCCTCGGTTCTAGACGCCTGCAACCGCTGAGGGCGACGCATCTTCCTCCGCTTCAAAACAACATGAGTTGCATCGGCGGCGCATTGCTCGGCCTCAGTCAATGGGAAGGTGAGAAGGAAGGAATATCCTTCGGCGGCGCAAGAGGTATGAACGCGGCCGCCCAAACTGCTGGCCAGCTCGCCGATGATCGCTAGCCCTCGACCGCGCTGGATGGGTCCAGGTGCCGAGCCATTGTCAGAGATCCTGCACTTTACGACGTTGCCTGCAAGCATCAACTCCACCCGCAATTCGGGATGTCTGGCGTCGAATTGTGCATGTCGTGCCACATTGGTCAGTAGCTCGGATACAATCAGTCCAAGCTTCCAGCAGCGTTCTCCTTCAAGCCGCAGATCATCCGCCGAAAACAAGACACGTTTCGCCAGGCCGTCCAGTCGGTATTTCGTGATGGAGAAGCAAAGCTGCTGGAGGTACCCCGCGGCATCGGTGAGGCGCCCCTGATCCGGCATGCGCAGCGCCCGATGAACATCGGCGCACCGATGCAGGAGGTCTACGACGTCGAGGAGCGCGGCCTTGACCGCCACGCTATCCGAATGCACCGCTTTGGCTGAAACCGCGCATATGGCGGAAGTGAGCTCGTTGTTTATTCTGTGGTTCAACTCGCGAAGAAGCAATGATCCATCGGGATTCGGTAACGGTACAATATGTTTTGTCATTTCGTGCTCCACGATTGTTCTCTCCGGCCAAAATGAAGCTAAGCGTCCGCCGCGGTGTCGTTCGGATAGCAATGCCGTTCAGGCGGCTCGCACAACGAATGGTCTCAGACGGAGGCCTTTCGCAGGGGCAGTTGGCTGGGTCGAATAAGGCGGGTCGGCCCGTGTTTAGCAGTCGGCACCGGGATGATAGAACGCATACGCACCTGGGTCAGGCATTGCAGCCTGAGCAACGGCGAGTTGGTCCACCACCAAGCGGCAGCGGGCAGAGTCGCTGCAACGATTGCAAGTTTGGACATGTAGGTTGCTCCTCTTGAGGCCCCATGGAGTAGCGGACGTACTTCGGACGATCTTGTTCATTCCTGATCCATTTAGATGGTAACTGCGCAGTTCCGTGCGCAAGGACAGTAGCTGTTTATCAATTCCTCCCGGTGAGCGCCGGCCGATCCATCGGCCATGACGACGCGGCGTGCCTGCGCGACATAGCATCCGAGCTTGTTTGACCATTGTCGATCCACCCAAATTGACGACAGCCCCCGCCTGCTTCCGCTCTTGCTAGGCGAAGGTGCGACTCTAGCCGGCGGCCCTGGTGCCGGATTGGAGCCGGTTGAGGATTTGCAGGGCGCGCCTGTGCGCGGGGGATACAATTCCGGCCGGCGTTCGATCAAGAGCCGCGCTGAGATGTTTGTAGGCTTCTGGCACGCGATGCTGCTTCAGCAACAGCTCGGCAAGGTCCGTCGCAGCCATCAATTCAAACAGGGTGGCCGACTGCCGTTTCGCCCAGTCGATTGCGGACAGCAGGCTTCCTTCCGCTTCGAAATAATCCTCGTTCGATCGAGACGCCAAGATAAGCCCTTTCATCCTGAACAAGGCGGGCATGTACAGAAGTTTTCCGCCACGATGCTGCACATCGATTGCGTTCACAGTCAGCGTCAGCGCCTCCTGGTGCTCGCCCATGTCAATAAGACCCGCACCCAGGTCGCAGACAAAGTCCATATTGAGCGAGTCGTGACGTTCAGCGTGAAGCTCTTCCAAAGCCCTCTTCAGTAGTGGAACCCCCTCGCGGAGATCATTTTGAAGGAGCAGCCACTGACCTCGCTGGCCAGTCGCCAGGGCACGGTAGAGCTTCAAGGAGTAGGCCGCAGCGAGATCGCTCAACTGCGCGATGTACTGCTCAGACCGGCGAGAGTCCGCCAGAGCCAAATAGACCGGAAGAACCAGGCTCAGAGATCGACACAGTGTGGCAGGATGATTGGATTTTTCTCCTTCCTCTATGGCGCGCTTTGCGTAGTCGAGTGACTGGTCTAGCAGCCCTCTGAACAGCAAACAACGAGCCATCCCGACGAGTAAAAAACTCCTGTGATGAAACAAATGTTGCCCCGCGCGGAAGCGCCAGCCGGACGCAGAGTGACTCAGCCCGGATTCGAAATGCTTCAATGCGACGAGGTGATTTCCGGCCAAATGATGGGCGGCCCCCAACATCGCTTCAGCGAGCGCCATATCGTCGTGATCCTTGGTTTTTAAGGCCGCCTCTTTGCTTCGAGAGGCGATATCGAGCGCAGCATTAATGTCGGTGTTCCAACGGTAATATCTGGAAAGCCCGCTTAGGAGCTGGAGTTCGTAGGCAAAATCTCCTTGTATGGCCGCAACGTCCAGCGCCCGAGAAAATGCCTTGCGAACTAGCTCACTACTCCCTTCGGAGTGCATCAGCGCGAAGGACAATGATGTATAGATTTCCATCTCCCGGCGAGAGTTCTTGTGCTGATCTCCGAGACGAGCGATCGCCCGCTCTGCCCAGATGCGGCATTCGATCAACAGGGACAGGTCGAGAAATAGCTGCGTTGAAGCAGCCGCGAGCCTCGTCGCGATCTCGTCGTCACCATGCGGTCCAAAGCTCCATTGCAACGCCACGCGGATGTTACCCAATTGGCTGGAAAGCGTTGAAGCGGCCGCGAGTCCCGTCGCGATCTGGTTGTCGCCGCGTAGCCCAAAGCTCGACTGTGGCGCTGGGTGAATGTTTCCCGATGGACTGGGATAGGCTGCGGCTCTTTCGGCCTTTGCCAGAGCCAGCAGCGCCGCTCTTTGCGATTCGAGGTATCCGGCGACGTATTCCGCATGCCGGCGGAGGACTACGTCGACTTCGGCATGCTCCTCCAGTTTTTCGAGCGCGTACGCCCGCGTCGTGTCCAACAACCGATACTGCGCCTGCGCTTCATCGATCCGAGTTGCTATCAATGACTTCTCGACTAGGCCGGCGACCGCGTCAAAAATTTCTCCGGTGCCTATGCCGAGTTCGCCTGCGACATACCGCGCGCCCTCCAGGGTGAAATCGCCGACGAAGGGAGCGATGCGTCGAAAGACAATCCTCTCTTCGTCAGACAGCAGATCGTAGCTCCAATCCAATGTCGCGTTAAGGGTCCGATGTCTGGTAACGGCCGTCCGATGGCTTAGTTTCAGCAATTCCGGCCGAGACACCAGGCGGGCAACCGTGTTCTTGATGCCGAGTGCGGCCACCTGACCCGCCGCCAACTCGATAGCCAACGGTAGGCCATCCAGCTTTCGGCACATTTTCGCGACAAACGGCGCCTCCTCGTCGGTGAGAGCAAAGCTTCCCGCTCTCGCCGCCACGCGTTCTACAAATAACTGCGCTGCCGGATATCGAAGCACGGCATTTGCCGTCTGCTCTGAGCCGATTGGTGGATAATCAAGGGGAAAAACCCGGTAACAATGCTCACCCTCTACTTTCAGCAATTCTCAACTCGTGGTCAGAACATGGATCTCTTCCGTTTGCCGGTAGAGTTGCTCGGCAAGCAAAGCGACCAACTCGATCACATGCTCACAGCTATCGAGAATGATAAGAAGCTTTCGCGAACGAACGAGTTCGACCAGCTCGACGCCGGGATCTTTCGACTTGAGTGGAAGTCCCAAGGATGTCGCGACGGCCCCCGCAACATAGCGCGGATCGGTGAGGCTTTCCAAGTCTACGAGATAGACTTCCCCGCCAAACTCCTCGGCAGCGGCGCGGCCAACAGCTAAGGCAATGGTCGTCTTGCCAATGCCGCCGGGGCCGAGCAGTGTTACGAACCGTTCGTCTCGAAGCTTGTCGCCAACCTCCCCGATCACCGTTTCGCGCCCAATCATCGTGAGCGGTCGTACGGGGAGCCTGCCTTGATGCCGGAACTTATCGTTCCTGCTCTCCGTGCTGCCGGCGAGCGGGACGACGGTGCCGACGAATGAGTAGCCCCGTGCCTTGATGTTTGCGATGTATCGGTTGCCGAATTGGCCGTCACCAAGCGCCTTGCGGATCGCGGCGACGTGGACTCGTAGGCTCCCCTCCTCGACGGTTACGTCCGACCAGACGTGATCGATGAGCTCCTGCTTCGCGATGACCTCACCTGGGCGGTCGGCAAGATAGATCAGAATATCCAGGGCCCGATCCCCGAGAGGAAGCACCTGACCGTCGCGCTGGAGCATCCTCTCGCCAATCGAAAGTTCGAAAGGACCGAACCTCAGCTTCCTGTGAACTACAGCGCCAGACATGTTCCAGCCAAATGACGGATTTCCCGTGCCCCGCATGCCTACCGTCGGTCGGCAAACGCCGCAATTGTGCGTCCGTAAAGTTGGCCACAACGAAGCTCGTAGGCCTTCCCACGCCTTTGGAAAGCACGAACTAAACCTTGGTATAGCCTCAGCGCGGTGGGTTGAGCCGAACCCTGCGCCGCTGCGACCACAATGAGCGTCACCAGTAGCATGCACCGGCACGACGGTCCTGCGCTGCGCGTCTAGTCGGTGAAGCCGGTTGCACAACGATCAGTCAGCAGATAACGGACAGGTCTTATGTTCGCGCCCTGCAATGCCGATGTGAATTGAGTTGCATCGCCGGTGGCCAGCGGAGGCGACTTGTCGCGGGCCTAGTGGCCGTTGACGCAACGTGGGCAAGCTAAGGCGCACCTCTATTTCCCTTTGCGCGATCTAGCGCGGTCTGAATACAATTCAGGAGGTCGCTCTCATCGAACGGCTTGGGCAGATAGCAGATGACCCCAGCCTGAAGTGCGCGGGCACGAATATCATCGCTCGGATAGGCAGTTATCAGTACGGTGGGAATCTCTTTGCCCAATCGGGACAAATTGTTGTGCAGATCAAGGCCACTCATATTGGGCATGTTGAAGTCGACAACCAAGCAGCCGGTGCGGCTCAGTTCGGGTGAGCGCAAGAACTCCTCTCCGGACGAAAATGCCTGGGCGACCAACCCTATCGAACGCATTAAAACTTCGATTGCGTTTCCAACCGCTTTGTCGTCATCGACGATGGCAACTATTGGTCCGCTATTTGGCACTTGGCAAGACCGGTAACCGCGAGCAGCGTTTGGAAAAACGGATGTCGTCCGCGAGACTCTTTCGTATCCAACCTAGGGGCAACCGCCACGTGCTTCGATTATACAAATGTATAGGAACTCAACGATTGGCTTCGGAGGGCCAGAAATTTTGTGGTCCATGGAGCAAGCTGCGTCACAGGCATCGACCTTCATATCACTCTGGCCCCTGTTAGCTCATAAGAGCCCCTCCAGCTTGACTGCGCTGGAGGGGCAAGGGAGGCCGCAGGGAGTGATCGGCCTCGAGGGAGGAGAACTTCACCATAACGCCACGCACTGGCGCTCACTATTGATCTAGCGGAAAGATCGAGTACCAAATAGGAATGTGCGCACTATACAAACGTTGCGCTGCCAGCGTAGTCGGTTCGACTTTGGTAGGCTGCTGGCGCCTGACGCAGAACACGGCCGACTTCAACCGGCCAGTTCGCCGATGACTGCGATCCGTCGGAGCCGAATTGGGCTGGTTGCCCCCCTCTATCGCCCACGCGATAATCTCGCTATGCTCCATGGCGGACTGGCAAACCTAATGCGCATGTCAAAGAGGAACATGTGGTAGAGCAACCGCCAACAGTGATGGTCATCGACGATGATCCGGGAGTGCGGGATTCACTAGGCAAGTTGCTTCGATCGGCGGGCTTTCGGGTCAGCCTACTCGGTTCGGTGGGCGAATTTCTCGCGGCGGATCGTCCAGAAGGACCTACTTGCCTGGTGCTTGACGTGCGGCTTCCCGGCCAGAGCGGTCTCGAACTGCAGCGCGAACTAGCAGGTGCCAAAAGACAGCTGCCGATCATCTTCATTACCGGACATGGTGACATTCCAATGTCGGTGCAGGCAATGAAGGGTGGCGCGATCGAATTCCTAACAAAGCCATTCCGAGAGCAGGATTTGCTTGAAGCGATTCAGCTCGGTCATGCTCGTGATCGAGCGCGTCTTGAGCAGGAACGAGCTATGGCGGAGCTGAAAGTTCGTTTCGAAACGTTGACGCCGCGGGAGCGCGAGGTCATGGCGTTCGTGGTGACCGGGCGGTTAAACAAGCAGATCGCAGCCGACCTCGGCGTAAGCGAAATCACGGTAAAAGTTCATCGTGGCCAGGTAATGCGTAAGATGCGGGCGTCGTCCTTGCCTGACTTGGCGCGCATGGCCGACCAATTGCAACTGACGCCGACAAAACCACATAGCCCAGGTCGCGTTGCCTAGCGCCGACGCTCAGCTTGCATCTCCCGCAATGGACCCATTGCGTCTTACCATAGAGGATCGGGATGCCTGCTAAACTCGACGTCTGCCACGTCCTGGATCCGAAGCGGCACTCCATTCACGATGCGGAGGCCGGATGAGCAGGCGCGATGAAGCCAAAGATAGCGCCACGTGGCACGTTAGGGCTCGCCCACAATCGCCCGTTATGCGCTTCGATAATCGATTGGCAGATCGACAGCCCAAGCCCCAAACCGCCCGATTTCGTGGTGTAGAACGCCTCGAACACGCGCTCAAGAGCAGCCGGCGCGAAGCCTGGACCTGAATCTCGCACCTCGACTGACACGCCATCCGGTTCGTTACGGGTGCTGATGAGCAATTCCCGTTCCTCTTCGCCGACGTCGCGCATCGCTTCGATGGCATTGATGATCAAGTTAAGTAACACCTGTTGCAGCTGGACCCGATCTCCCTGGACGCGCGGCAAGCCCTCCGCTAATTGCGTCCGCACCGACACGCTATTGTTTGCGGCCTCCGTACGGGTGAGAGCAATAACCTCGACGATGGCATCGTTGATCGCTACGGCGTCTTTTCGTGCGGGCGCCTTCTTGATGAGTGCGCGGATTCGCCCGACGACCTCGCCTGCGCGTTTCCCCTCCTTGACAATACGAGAGAGCGCGTCATCCACCTCATGAAAATTTGGCGGCTCCGCGCTTAGCCAGCGCCGAGCGGCTAACGCGTATGTGACTGCCGCTGTAATCGGCTGGTTCACTTCATGGGTGATCGAGGCCGTCAATTGGCCCATCGTCGCGACGCGGTTGGCGTGCGCGAGCTCCAGTTGCGCCTTGCGCAGAGCTTCCGAGGCGAGCATATGCTCGGTGAGGTCGCGGATCATCACGAGCGCGGCCTCCACCCGCTCCGATTCAGGCCGCAGGGGAGAGTAGGTCACCTCCGAGTAGCGCCGGCCAAAAGGAGTGGTTAACCAGTCTGCGTAACTGACTTCCTCTCCGGCGAAGCACCGGTCGAGATACGCCTTGGCCATCTGCTCAAAGCTTTCCATTCCCAGGAGGTCGGCTACATGCATCCCGACGATCGTCTCCGCCGGCATACCCCATCTCCGCTCGAAGGCCGGGTTCACCCGTTTATACCGATAATCTCGTCCGACGATAGATATGCGATCGGATGACCTCTCGAACATTTGTTGGGTCAGGTATTCCGCGCGTTTGCGCTCGGTCATATCGCGGCATACGCTCGCGACGTTTATGGGCTGCCCGGTTTCCGGATCGTCGATCCGAAAGGCCGAATAGAGGACCGGGATCGGGTCTCCTGTCTTGAAATGGCGGAAACGCATCTCTCCCGACCAGGAACCCTTCTCTAGTACCGTCGGCCAGAGGACCTCATTCACGAACTGACGGTCCTCGGGAAATATGTAGTGAATTCCACGCCTCGCCCTCGCTTCTTCCCAGCTGTCGAATCCGACCATTTTCATCCCGGCCTTGTTCAGGTAGATCGGCTTCCGTCCACTGAGGTCGGCAATCGCCATAAGATCGGCAGCCTGCTCAACCAATGACGCCAAGCGTCGACGCTCGAGCTCAGCCCGTTTGCGTTCTGTTACGTCTGTCGCGGTGCCGATGAACTCGATGAGCTCTCCGTTCCCATCGAGAACCGGGTGCCCTGATGAATTGACGTGCTTAACTGTTCCGTCAGGCAGCAAAACCCTATACTCGTCGAAGCTATCAACTCTTTCGTTGACCACCCTCGCAAATCTCTCGTCTACCCTGTTGCGATCCTCCGGATGGACTCGTTGCCGAAAGTTTTTGCGGGTCGGTAAATGCTCCTGCGGATCCAATCCGAAAATTCGGAACATTTCCTCGGAGCAGTAGAGCGCCTTCTGGCTACGGGCGTCCCATGCCCAACTGCCGGTGTGGGTTAGCTTCTGCGTTTCGGCCAAATAGCCTTCGCTCCGCTGTAAGTTGGCGGTTCGTTCCACCACTTTGGCCTCGAGCTCCTCGCGGGCCTGACGAAGCTCTTGCTCTGCCCGTCGTCGCACGGCGCTGACCCAGCCGACAGCCAAGGCGCAAAATATGCAAAAGGTTAAATAAACGAGATCAGCAGAGCTAATTGGGCTGAAGGAAAAAAAGGGACGTAGGAAGAAGTAATTAAGGCTGAGGACTGAAAGGACAATTGCGAGCACACCTGGCCGGGTTCCTGCGTACCAAACGGTCGCTGCGACTGCGAACAGGAACGGCGTCAAAATGGCCTCGAAATGTCGCAGCACGAAGAAACCCAACCCGATTGCGATTGCTACGGACAGAACTGCAACGCCGTACCGGAGAATCGTCGGCATGGGTGTTGGCGATGAAGGGTCCCGATGCGCCATGGCTTGCCTCATTCGTGAGCCAGCCGACCAACGAGGAGCTATCCGCGAAAGTTGGTGACGGCATGAGGGGATAAGGCGGCGTATCGTGGAGGTGTTCGAAGCCTCCACTTCTCTACTGAAGGAGTGATACGCCCAGACCGACACTAACGTTTTCCAACTCTCCCAACCAGGAACTTTTTGCGGACCCGCTGACCGAGGTCTTGCGCAACGGCGCGCCCGCTTCTGGAGCAGGCCGTCGAGGCTGAAGTGCGAGGAAGAATGCACCGACGAAGTGATCGAGAAATCAACTGACTTCTGGTGATGGCACATTTGCGACATGCCATGCACCGAGCGAGCTCCGTTTTCAACGGTAACCCGTAACACATGGGCTCATGCTTAGTTCTTCTCAGTTTTACCCGTCTCGGACGTGTCCCTCGTGGCAACGCTCGCCGCTTCCCGGGTTACGCCGGCATAAATCGGCCCGTGACCGTCTCAGCACCCATCACGATGCTCGGGCCGTGAGTGGGCGGGCAATGTGAATTGAAAGATGGCGCCGCAGGGCATGTTCGCGCTCGCCCACGGTCGCACACCGTGCGCTTCGATGATGGAGCGGCGGATAGATAGGCCCATGCCCATGCCCTCGGGCTTGGTCGTGTAGAATGGCTCGAACAGACGCGAGAGGCTCTCCGGGCTCAGCCCCGGGCCGGTGTCCCGCACCCCGACTGACACGCCATCCGGTTCGCTAAGGCTGCTGATGAGCAATTGTCGCTCCTCTTCGCCGAGGCCGCGCATCGCTTCGATGGCATTGATGATCAAGTTAACTAGTACCTGTTGCAGCTGGACCCGATCTCCCCGGACACGCGGCAAGCTCTCCGCTAACTGCATCCGCATCGACACGCTATTGTTTGCGGCCTCCGGACGGGTGAGAGCAATAACCTCCGGATGGCATCGTTGATCGCTACGGCATCTTTTCGTGCGGGCGCCTTCTTAATGAGCGCGCGGATTCGACCGACGACCTCGCCCTGCGCAATTCCCCTCCTTGACAATAAGAGAGAGCGCGTCATCCAGCTCGCGAAATTTCGGTGGCTCCGCGCTTAGCCAGCGCCGAGCGGCTAACGCGTACGTGACTGCCGCTGTGATCGGCTGGTTCACTTCATGGGTGATCGAGGCCGTCAATTGGCCTATCGTCGCGAGGCGGTTGGCGTGAACGAGCTCCAGTTGCGCCGTGCGGTATCGCTGCTCGCTTTCGCGAGCTTCTGCCTCTCCACTCGCTTGCGCTCAGTCAAATCAAGTACGTAGGCGACACCCTGGTTACCGCCCTCCTCAAATGTTGCCCCACCTATCAGTATAGGCACACGTCTACCGTCTTTTCTCGTGTATTCCTTTTCGAATGACTCGAACCGGCCGCCACTTTTTTGCTGTTCGATCCTAGCGTTATTCCTGTCGCGCCAGTCGGGCGGCGTTAGGTCCGCCCACCTTATGCCGCCTGAAACTAGGTCTTCGCGGTCGTAGCTCACCATGCGAAGAAATTCGTCGTTGGCCTCAACAATGCGACCGTCGAAATCCCAGATGAAAATTCCGATGATGTTGGAATCGACTAGGCGCCGGATTTTCCTGCAAGATCGCGGTTGGCATGCGCAAGCGCCAATCTGCATTGCTTCTCGGATTCGAAGAGGCGCGCGTTTCCGATGGCGATCACAGCCTAGTCGGCGCAGGTCTCGAGAAGCGCGATCTGTTGGTCGGAGAACGCTCGGACCTCCATTCGTCGTACTAAAATTATTCCAACGGGGGTACCCTCGCGCAACAACGGCGTCGCAAGCGTGGTACGGTGACCCTCCCGTTTTGCGTTACTGCTGCCCACCGGGTACTCGCCCTCCTCTACGGCGAGATCATGGACATGAATGGTCCGACGATCGCATGCGGCTCGTCCGGTCAACGTGTCTCGGTTTACGGAAACGCCCTGGTAGGCATGGATTACCACTGGAGTTTCCCCGTATGAAGCTGCCAACCGAAGAAGGTTGTCCTCCAGACGGAAGATCTCGGCATTGTTCGCGTCGCACAGGCGCACGGCATTTTCGGCCACCGCGTCCAGCACCGAATGAATCGGCGAGTTCGAGATGAGGCGCAGCATCTCAGAGGTGGCAGTTTGTTGCTTCTCGCGCTCTGCGACGTTGCGATACAAGTGCGCATTCTCCAATGCGATCGCGGCCTGCGAGGCGAGCAGTTTCAAGACCGAGAAGACGCGAGGCGTCAGGTTATTTTCGAGGTAGAGCACGCCGATGAGTTTGGCCCGATTGAGCAGCGGCAGGCAGAGAATGGACCGGACTCGGCGCTGACGGATATGGGAATCCACGCCAAACGGGGACTGGGCCGCGGCATCGTCCAGAATAACAATCTCGCGGGTACGCGGGACGTAATGCAGCACCGACTCGGGCAGCACGCTCTCGGTCACAGCCTCGTCGACCAGACGTACGGTCACGGTATCGCCACTGGTCGTAGCTTCCGCCTCGATACGAGGCTCTTGCCCGCGCGGCAAAATCAACAGCGCTCGCTCGGCACCTGCCTGCGCGAGCGCGTCCATAACTCCGGAGGGCCCGAGATCTGGTTGGGCCCATCCCATGGCGCGCGCCGAACGGTACGATCTTTGCGCCATTTCCCAGAAGCATGTTTCCGATCGACAGTTCGAAAGGGCCGAAGCTCAGGACTTTGCCGCGCCGATCGCTCATGGGATATTCTCGTCCATCCCGGTTCTTGAGGTGACCTCGCCAGGGATTCCGCGCTCGCGTCGCCAGTGGGCCGGACTTTGACCAAAGGCCTGTCTGAAGAGCCTGCATAGATGTGCTTGATCCGAAAAGCCCACGCTCAAGGCTATTTCACTCAGCGATGCCACACTGGTCATCATCAGGTGGCAGGCTCTCTCCAGACGCCTTCTCACCACGTAGGCATGTGGCGGCTCGCCAACGGCCAGTTTGAATTTCCGCGAGAAGTGCGCCGGGCTTCGATGCGCGACAGCACTGAGATCCCTGATATGAATGGTGTGGTGTAAATTGCTGTCAATGTAAGCTCGCACGCGAAGCATCTGCCAAGCCGCCAGACCGCCCCTTGCCGAACCGTTAGCGCCCGAACAGCGTTCGATCTCCCCTTGCAGGATGCGCGATGCTGTGACCAACGACGCCTTGGCCGCCTCCCGATCACGCTCCAGTTCTCGCCTTGCGGTTTCAAGCAGCTTGGCCAGGCTGTTCGCAACGACGTGGAACTTTCGGTCGGCTCCAGAAGAAAAATCTGGTGCGGTAGTTTGTAGACCTTCCATATCAATTTCCTCGACGAACCATCCGACGGCTTCGGACCGGCGCGAGAGTGCAGCAAAGGGTCTCCTTTGGCTCGTTAATCAGCGTTATGGGAAGTTAATTTCCAATCCCCAGACAACGAATTAGGCTTTAAATATCAATATATTACAGCTGGCAAACGTTGAGATCGCAACGATCAGAACACCTCAAGCCTCGACGCTCACGCGAATGGACCCAGGTGTGCTCAAATTAGCGGACCCACCGTTGGCGCGCGCCAACGGTCCCTGCCGTCGATCTCTTGGTGGCAAACGAGGGCCTGGGTGATAGTCCTTTGTCAAGACCGCAGCCGCCGTAGGCGGTGGCCGAAGGCCAGTCTTTACAAGGGACTATCACCCAGGCCACGCTCGGCCAACCGACGGCCACGTTGGAGTGTGTCCGCGCGAGGATGCCCAAGGGAGACACGCCAGAGCGCACCAGGTTGGTGGGTCCGAAAAATGAGCACACCCCGGGTCCATTCGCGTGAGCGTCAAGGCTCAAGCGGTCGCTCAGATCCAAAATGCCATGAGGGACACGAGGATGCCGACGTAAAGTGCCGCTTCCGCCAGCGGAGGATTCGCGAACATTGATCTCAATCCGAAGCGACCGACAACAAATCGGACGGCGATCACGATCACCAACGCGAGGAACAGATATCGCACAAAGGGAGCCACCAGGACGCCTCCCAAATCGATATCTCTGGTGCACTCATTGGATCTCCCTAAAGCAGTTTTTCAAGCCGATGGAGAAGTCCTGGGTCGCGCTTGGCTACCGGCATCCCCTTTCCTCCGACAACTGAGACGCTACAGGTCATTCCTGCAACGAGCGATACCTCCGGAGGGACTTGTTCGATCCTGATACGCACCGGAATTCGTTGCGCAAGTCGAACCCAGGTGAAGATCGGGTCGACGTTTGGAAGGCCCTGCTTGCCGCTTTCGCAGCACTGATGCCACCCGTGATGCTCTCGATCCTTCCGCCGATCGGAGCTTGGAAGCCCAGCAGCGTCGCCTCCACCGGATCGCCGACATGGATGTTGGCGAGTTTTGTCTCCTCAAAATAGGCATCGATCCAATAGGAATGCTCGTCGATCACCGACAGGTTGGGCGTACCGACCCGGGCGAAATCTCCCACGCGCATCAGAAGGTTTGTGACATAGCCGTCGACGGGAGACCGTACCTCGGTTCTCTGAAGATTGATCTCGGCTCGCGAAAGAGCTGCTTTGGCGCTGGCGTAGGCGGCTTCGGCCATCTTCGCGTTACCATCGAACACTTAATCGAAGTGGACAGTGTCGTAAGAGCCGCCCGCCGGGCGTTCTTCGCTTTCTTGACTGCGAGATCGGCCTCTCGGTTCAGGATTGTCGCCTTGGCATTGTCCAGCGCCACCTCAAAATCAAACTTTTCCATGACGTAGAGCACATCTCCCGTGTGAACGTGCTGATTATCGTGTGTTCGCACCTCAACGATCTGCCCGACATCTGTGGTGCCACGTTTGCGACCTGCGCACGGACCATCCCATTGCGCGTCCACGGAGATGTCATATAGATCCGCCAGCCATGGCGCGCGGCAACCGGCGCCGCGACAACAAGCACGCCGGTTGCGACATAGCGGAGCGCCTTGAACGCAGATCGTCTTCCCGTCTTCATTGCAACGATCATCCACCTTCTCCTTTCCTGACCGAGCTATGGTCGCAGAAATGCCGGATCCTTTGCTTCTCGCGCTCAAGCACCAGGCCTGCCGACCAGAGGTCGCTGCGGCCAGAGGCGCCTCGCGTGCCTCGGCTTCCCTACCGTACATCCGTCGGAGAATGGATCTGGCGGCGGGGCAACTCGTCGGCTGTTCCCGGACCAAAGAGCGCGTTGCAGCTGGCCCATCCCGGACCGGATTGCCGGGTCGTCCGAGCTCTGCCCCAAATGAAGGTGAGCCGAGGCCGCACGAGCGACAGGTCATTGGTCGAAAGGAGGCCCTTGAGCACTTCCCGACGCGGCCGGCGTGTGCCGGCAACCGACGCGATGTAGTCGCCGATCCGGGAAGCCAAATCAAATTCGAGCGCGGGCAGGCTGAATTCGGCGCCAGCGACGGATGCCGTCAATGTTTTCTATGTCGCTCTGACGACTGCGTGTTGCTTGTCGAGCGCGGACACCGGCCACGCCAGGCGCAAGGCCAGAAACACGACCCCGAGGGCGAAAGCGACGAACACGCATTCGGAAAAGAAAGTGAGCAGATTGTAGACTTGAGGGTTGGACGGCGCGAGCAGGACCAGGAAAATGCTGTTCATGGTCAGACGGATGCCGGCGATCACCGGACGGACACTGAGCAAACAGCCAAAAATCAAGGCGGGTGCGATTGCAACAGCAAGTCGCACGAAATCCTGCGACTCCGTCAGGACGTAAAAGCCCAAAATTCCGGTGCTCACCGAGGCGAGCGCGAAGCTCACCACGGCTGCCACAGCGAATTTCGAAGGAGTTGGCATCGTGGTGCTAAGCGCGCACAGGATCGCTGTAATCATCAGGGCGGAAGCCGATGCGGGCCATCCGGCAAACACGAGAAATGTCGCTCCCGCGAGTAGCGCAATTCCGATGCGCGGCTGCGTTACCCAGAGCAACGACAAATTCCCCGCGCTGCGGCAGGCGGACGTCGCGCGGGCTCAAGCCCTTCGCGCAAAGATAGTAGTCCATCGTCCAGGAGGCTTTTCGATTCCACAAAGCGGACAGCCTGCTTAATCTGCCAAACCGCTCCGACAACAATATTCGGGCGGGACAACTCGATTTCACGCAGCTTTGTCAGAAAGGCAAGCGCCTCGGAGCGATGGTCGTCGAGAGCGGCACGACATTGGTCCTTTAGGATTGGCCAAGGGATCGCCGTGCGCAAGGAAACGCAACAGCCGAACCTGTTGCACGATCTCGACGAGCGCGAGCATGGCACTCTTTGCGCCTGCAGCCCGTTGCTGACCGTCCGCCATATCGTGAGCGACGATGTCGACCTGATCTCTCAACCCAGAGATTTGTGCGAGGAGCGCTCCCGTTCGTTCGGGATTCTCCTGGTTCCCACTCAACACATCACGCGCATAGCCGCGAACGTCGCGCCAAATATCGTTTATCCGGCGATCCAATTCGCGCCACACCGGCGGCGATCCAAAGACATCATTTATCAATGTTACGCACAGGATACCGATCGTGATCGCCGCCATCCGGTCCGTCATCGTCGTGAACACATTCTGCGGCGTATCGATTTTAACGAGCGCAATGATTGCGACCGTGTAACCGGACAACACGGTGGCGTAGGCCTGATAGCCGCGGAAGTAGCTTGCGACGAAGATACAAATGCATATCCAGCAAACAAAAGCGCCGAGCATACCGATCCGCTCGCCAGAAAAACGACCGGCGATCACGACGGACATGGTGGCGTCTATGAGTGTCGCGGCGACCCTGTTAACCGCTTTGGCAAGCGCCGCACCGCGCGTTGGCTGCGCAAGAATCGCCACCGTAACGGTCGCCGATGATGCTCCTCCAAGCTGCAGCCAAAAAGCTATGTATAGCGCGACTACCGCCGCCAGGCATATTCTGAAGGCATGCGCCCATATGTGAACCGGTATTACCATGCGCGAACGTCACGTGCCTTTAGGGAACAGTTCTTGTCCTGCGCAATGAAGTGGAATGCCTTCAGAAAGAGCTACGATAGACCAAACAACAGAAGCTCGATCCCCATCATGTCCTTGCTCCCCTGCTCCCGCAGTCAGCGGGAGAGATTTACCTTCGCAAGGTCGACAAGCTGGGTCGCCCGGCCGTCGAGAACGGCCTTCATCATGTACATCCCAAAATGATAGGCCTGATCCAGTGTGGTCCTGGGCGGCATGGCAAGCTCCTGCCGAGCACTCACCACGTCGACCAGAACCGGTCCCTTGTGCGCCAGAGCTGCCTCGATGGCGCCCTTCAACTCCCGCGGCTTTTCAACCCTGATGCCGCGGACACCCATCGCTTCCGCCATCAGAGCAAAGTTGGGGTTCTTGAGATCACAGCGCGTGTCCAGAAATCCGCTCGCCTTCATCTCCATTTCGACAAAGCCTAGCGTTCCATTGTTGAGGACGATGACCTTCACCGGAAGCCCCATCTGGGTCAGCGTGATGAAGTCTCCCATCATCATGCTGAAACCGCCGTCACCTGACATTGAGATGACCTGGCGATCCGGATACGTCGCCTGTGCGCCGATCGCTTGCAGCATCGCATTGGCCATCGATCCGTGATTAAATGATCCGATAATGCGCCGCCTGCCGTTGACCTTGAGATAGCGCGCCGTCCAGATGATCGGAGTTCCCACATCGCAGGTGAAGATCGCGTCGTCGGCAGCCAATTCGCTGACCAGACGGGTGACATATTGGGGATGAATAATATTGCTGTTCGGACCGCTCTCCGCCAAGGCGTCGAGATCCCTGCGCGTTTTCTTGTAGTCACTCAACGCTTCGCTGAGATGACTTGAATCCGTCTTTTCCTTGATCGAAGGCAGCACAGCATCGAGCGTGTCCTTGACGTTGCCGAGCAACCCAAGATGAAGCGAGCAGCGGTTCCCGAGTGCTTCCGGCCGCACATCCACTTGCGCTATTTTTGCTTGCTCCGGATAGAAGGCGCGGTATGGAAAATCGGTACCGAGCAGCAAGAGTGCATCGCAATTCTTCATGGCGGCGTAGCCGGATGCAAAGCCGACCAGGCCGGTCATTCCTACGTCGTAGGGGTTATCGTATTCGACAAATTCCTTGCCGCGGAAGGCATGCACGATCGGGGCCTTCAGTTTGCGGGCGAGCTCGATAATCTCGGCGTGCGCGCCTGCACACCCTGCGCCGCAGAACAAGGTTACCCGGGATGCTTCATTGAGAAAGCCTGTCAGATGCCCGATATCGGCCTCGCTCGGCCGCAAGACAGGTGCAGTGGGCGCTATCCATTCCGGAACATTGGCATCAATCTTCATCAGCGCGACGTCGCCAGGCAGCACAACGACTGACACGCCTCGCTTGGCGATCGCGACCCGGATTGCGCGTTTCAATATCTGTGGAAGCTGTTTGGGATTGGAAACCAGCTCGACATAATGGCTACAATCCCTGAACAGGTTTTCCGGGTGTGTTGCCTGGAAATAATCGATTCCGATTTCGCTGCTGGGGATGTGGGCAGCGATTGCCAGAACCGGCACACCATTGCGCTGGCAATCGAACAGGCCGTTGATCAGATGAAGGTTGCCGGGACCGCAGCTCCCGGCGCATACAACAAGGCTCCCGGTAAGATGGGCTTCAGCTCCCGCCGCAAAGGCCGCAGCCTCTTCATGACGCATGTGAATCCAGTCAATCGACTTTCTTCGCCGCAGCGCGTCAGTAAAGCCGTTGAGCGAGTCTCCCACCACTCCGTAGACGCGCTTCACGCCCGTCTTCTCTAGGGCTTCGACCAAATATTCGGAAGCAGTCTTGCTCATAAACGTTTCTTTCCTATCGCCAAAACGTCTGCCCGCCGAGGGTCTCCGCGGGACGGGGGTGCCGCAGAGACCCTCTCGGCGAAGCGAGGGACTGTACGCTTCGCCGTTACGGCGGGAGTGTTTTCAGTCACTTACAAGCCTTGGTCCTCGAGGATCTTCAGATCGCGAACTGAGTAAGAGAGCGAGTAACGGAACCCCGACTCGATCCGGCTCGGCGCGAGCGCGTGGAGTTCTTCGCCATTCGCTTCCGGAAAATTAAGCTCGCCCTTGCCGATCCATGCACCGACAACGGTGAGTTCGTCGGTGATCGACATCACCAGCTCGTTTACCGCAGGCTTGTCCTGGTATCCGGCCGCCAGTCTCGGAAAGTATCGCAACAAGACCGTGGGTCGGCTGAGGAGAGACAGTCCGTTTTCGACCGGCTTGTGCAAGGTCACACAGGCTTCCGCAAGACGCTGGCCATGCACTGAGAGGCTCGCGCCAAATCGGCTACCGGACGCAACCGGCGCCGCCGCGGGGCCTGAGGCCGCAAAGGAGCGCGTCTGAAAAATGCGGCCCATTTTCTTTGGAAACCCCCGCGTCCAACCGCACGCAAGCGCAGCGTCATTGTCGACATAAATGTATGGACACCACATGACCGGCACGTCGAGATACATTGCGTCGACCAAAATGAGCGCCTCGCGATATTGATAACGAGCCGGATCAAGATATTCGTCGTCCTGGGCCGTGAATTGCCAATCCAGAAACATCATGACGGCGTGACCGTTTGACATCGGATCTGGGGAAAGACCATTCGGCAATGTCGCTGTCGTTGCTTCAGCGTCCGTCCAGAACTCGACTCCGACAACGTCGCCGGCATAGTGCCACGGTGGCGGCGGAGTTAGAGCGGCTTGGCCAAATGGGGATTTCGGAACTGTAAAGCCCTTTAGCATTCCCGCGTCCTGATGCGTCACTTTCGGCATAGAGGCTACCGAAACCAGCCACAATTGATTTGATTGAAATGCGTCGACTTGTTTGTTCCTGCCGCAATCCAGAACGCGCTGGTTGGCATCAACCGCGATCGCAGGCGGTCAGGTCTGCCAGGATCTCGATGTCGGTCACAGAATAGGAAAACGAGAATTGATATCCGCGCCCTACTTTTAGCGGCCCCAGCACTTCCAACTCTTCGCCATAGGCTTCTGGAAAATCAAGCTCCCCCTCGCCAATCCAGATGTTTGTGATCAGGAGGTGGTCCGGAACGCATCGAACGAGCTCATCCACAACTGGTTTGTCGTGCATCCCCGCGGAGAGCCGCGGAAAATATCGCCGTCCCACAATCCGTCGATCGAGAAGGCCAACGAGACGCTCCGCTCTTTCGCGCAAGGTGATACGGGCTTGCACCAGCAGCCGGCCATGAGCGGACATGCAAGCGGTGAACCTGCTGTCATGCGCGAGCGGCGCCGAAGCCGGGCTCGCGGTGGCAAATGTGCGGGTCTGGTGTACGGCACCGAATTTTCTTGGATAACCCTGGATCCAGCCCCTCATCAAGGCAGCGTCGTTATCGGCATAACAATATGGACACCACGCTATTCGTGACCCCTTCCACATCGCGTCGAGGAGCACGGTAAATCCGCGACTTTGATATCTTGCCGGATCGAGATACTCGTTGTTCTGCGCGGTGAACTGGTAGTCTGTGAAGAGCGCAACAGAGTGGCCTGGACATTTCTTGTCAAGCTCGACACCCGTCGGAAGGGTATAGACTGACACATCGGGATCATTCCAAAACTCCACCGCCAGAACGTCACCCGCGAAATGCCAGGGTGGGGACGGCACCAATGCAGCAGCGCCCAGAGCGGACCGAGGGGCAGTGAATCCTTTCAGCATCTCCTCGTCCCCACCACCAGTAGCTTATATGCCGCACATCATTTCAACATGACACGTTAGCGTTGTATTGTTCCCAACGCTTGGACAGACGTGCGATAACTTGGTGGTTTGTGCGCACCCGACGTTGATGGCTCGATGCTGCGCACGCACCCATTTTGGGAAGCGGAGGGACCGCAGCGGGGTCGAAAGCTACAAACTCTGACGTTTCGCGACAAGCGCGCGCTCCGGCGAGAGTGTATCGATGTCTGCCATGAGTCCTCTGATGAACGTGGAAGGCCAGAACTGGATGCTGCCTGAGCCGACGCCTTTGGCGCAGAGGTGCGTGTCCCTGGCCTTGCTATGCGCGACCGCCTCGCCCGCTCCCTCCTTCTCGCAAGGAGCAGCGGATGCATACTGGAATGGCGATCGAGGTGGAAATGAAGCAACTACCCAGCGTGAGCGATGGCACTGGAGCTAGCAAACGCACCTCAAGATAAGGATCGGCGAGATGACCGTTCACAAAATGAAGTTTGTGGTGGTGAATAACATGGCTCCGCGCGATCCCTCTGTCTGCGCGGCGTGTTCGCGACCGCTGGAACGGCGCTACTTACACGATCTTTCCACCTCAAAGCGCTATTGCGGGATCGAGTGCTACCCCCGATGGATGGCAGTGAGTGGACTCGTCGGATCGGTCGCCACAACGAACCCATTCGAACTGGCCATCGCTTGGCCGAAGCTGACGGTTGACGTCGCGTCGGCGCTGTTCGACAGCGCGTTGGGCGACCATAGCGGCTGACGCTCGAGATGCATTCCAGTTGACTCTGTCCTGATCTGAAAGGCCGGCGCACCACGGAGCGACGCCGACAGCGCTCGTTCCGGCTTTGGCAGGACTAGGTGACAGGTATGTACCAAGTAAAGAACAATCGGAGGCTCGCGAGGCAATTGGTAGCTCACGTTTGCGCCCGCCCCGCCATTATCGTCGACCTTTGCGACGCGGCAGCGTTTATTGACATGCACGGCGACCGCACCCGGGTATGGGTCACCGCGGAGACCGCCGTCAAGTACGCCGATCACAACCCCCTCCCAATCGACCGAGCCACCAAGACTCTCGAAAACACACTGCGCAGGGAAGGCATGCTTGATTAGCAGCCAGTATCCCTTGCGGATTACATCCAAACAGCCCAGCGCGCTGTTGGACCCCCGCCTTCCCGGTCACCGCCATGCAAGGTCAAACGGCGTCTCCTCGCACCGATCACCGGGCATGATCTGCAGCCCGCACGAACCGGCGTGAGCAGTAGGTGATGGCAAGCGCCGCCAACGCAAGATCGGTGGGCCACCGCCAGAGTACGCAGCGTCGCCGAGAGTTACACCAGCGCGTCATGCGCACCCTGAACAGCGGGCGCGCTCACAAAGGGAAGGTTGGTGAGCCTAGCGATTTCCGCAGCGGCGGTTTCCCCGAAGCTGGGCGCACCGTTGATACCTGTGCCGACCGCGGTGCCGCCGAGGGCGAGCTAGGCCCGGCAGCACCCGCTCAATCCGTTCATGATTGTCAGAGAGCATCGCCGCATCGTCGTGTCCTCCATGTGGGTGCGGCCGATCTTCAGTCGCGGGGTTATCTTATCGGGGAGAGTCTCGATAAATAATCCGTCTCCAGCTCGCCCTCATAAGTTTCAGCTCCGACCTTCAACGCATCCGTCACGCGCGCTTGCGTCACCTCGCTAGCGACACTCAAATCGGACTGATGGCTTCCACCAGAAGCCCCTCTGCCATGGAACTAAATGCTCCAGTATCCACGGCCGCCTTAGCGTGAGCGATGGCATGCGCTGGAAATGAGGCGATGCGGTGAGCCAGTTTCTCGACAAAGGGCGTCAGCTCGTCCGCTGACAACGCTCGATTGATATAGCCGTAACGTTCTGCCGGCTCCGCCGAGAGATCATTGCAACCCGGGAGCACCTCCAAGGCGCGTCTCCGCCCGATGAGCCGTGGCAATCTTTGCGGAGCGCCGCCGCCCGGAACATGCCCAACCGCCACCTCTGGATGGCCGAAGATCGCTTTGCCAACGGCACAAAACACATGTCCACGGCCAGAGCGATCTCACTCCCCCCGGGCCCGTCCCTCGATTTTGGCAATGGTTACCTTAGGCATGTTCCTGAACCGCTCGCCGATCGTTTGCGTAAGACGAAAGCTGCGTGTACGGAACACCATTTTGGAAGCGCTTCCAACCCGGCCCCAAACCAGAATGGGCTATAACTGCAAGACCACAACCCGGACGCTCTCATCGGCCTCGAGTTCCCTGCCGAGTTTGTCGAATTCCTGCGACAGAACTTCATCAAGAAGATTTATCGGCGGGTGATCGATGCTGACGAATGCGACCCCAGAATCAAACCCGAACCGGAAACATTTGTAGTCAGAATATCGCATGGGAGTGGCTCCATTTCAGTAACCGTTTCGGTGAGGCCCATTTCGGCATGATCTATGTTCTCCTACTCGTGGCCTTACGCGAGATACGAGCGCCGGCGAGCGAGACCGGCAGTCCGCAATCGACAGATCCGGACGGGCAGAGCAGAGGAAGCTGCAACAGCTCTGCGGGCCGGTACTCGCGATTTGCCGAAGGTTCCAGACGGCCGATCTGTCGGCGAGAAAACTTCTCGATGAGCTTGGGGTCAGCCGTTAGCCCGCTTCCGGACGACTCAGTTCTTCGAGCAGGAAAATAAACGACTCATACGGTCGCCCGGTCGCGTGCCGAAGGCCCATCTCACAGCCGGGCTTTTTCCTGTTCAACGCCGCGACCGCCTCGTCGAATTGGTCTCGATCGGGCCGAGCGCGCCGGCGGCTCTGCTGACGAACATCGCCACGAACGGCGCCACGGCATTTCTGATCATCGTGGCCATGACCTTCGGGCTGATCCTCCCGCGCATGCTGTTCGAGCCCGTATTGCCCGTGCCAGCATGAAAAGCGGCACGGACGTTCTATGCACCGCCGTATCCTTCAGCCGCTCTCGTATCAGATCGCCACCGCTGTCCGCGCCGACCTTGTGCGTCTGCAGCTCCTTTGGCCGGTCGCCCTGCGCCTGAAGGCGTCAGACCCGCTGGCGCTAAGATCGGATCGTCTCGACCCAATTCGCGAACTCCAGCATAAACTCCTGCAGGAATTTGCGGGTGCCATCGCTGACGAGCTTGCCGTGCTCATCGAATAGCTTGTCGGCATGGCCGACATAGGTTTCGGGCTGCTGCATGGTCGGCACGTTCAGAAACACGAGCGACTGCCTCAGATGATGATTGGCACCGAAGGCCCCGATCGCGCTCGGCGAGCAGCTGACGATCGCGCCAGGCTTGCGGTCCCAGACGCTGCTTCCATACGGCCTGGAGCCGACATCCAGTGCATTCTTGAGAACGGCCGGCATTGAACGGTTATATTCGGGCGTGACGAACAGCACCGCGTCAGCAGCCTTGACGCGTTGGCGGAACGCAGTCCATTGCGCGGGCGAAGAGTTGGTCTCTAGATCCTGATTGAAGAAGGGCAATTGCCCGATCTCGACGATGTCGAGCTTCATCGAAGTTGGCGCGAGCGACATCAGCGTATTTGCCAGCATCCGGTTGAGCGACGCCTTCCGCAGGCTTCCAACCAACACGCACACATTCACCGGCTTTTCCATGGTCACTCTCCATTATGACGCTTCAGTTCGAAGCGAATCCGGTTCGCCTTCACTCGTGAGCTTCCAGGCGGGCAAGACGGCAATCACCCTCAAGCAGGGACAAGCGATGCCGACAGCTGGCGTGGCCGCAGAACACGGTGAGCACTGCCCGCGGCGCCCACGCTGCGGTCAGACCACTCCGCCCTAGGGCGGTGCGGAGTCCGAAGCTCTGCCCGAGACACTGCAGGCTTGCCGTGACTCTTCAATCGCTGCGATCGCGTGTCGGCGCGATCGTATGTTCGTCCCTATGCGGTCGCTGGGGATTTGATGATCCTCGTGAAGTCGGGCTTGCGTTTTTCCAAGAAAGCCGTAAGCGCCTCTTTTGCGTCTTCAGAGCGGACTTGCGCACTGAACTCTTCGTTCTCAGCCTTCATCGCCGCCTTGATCTGCTCACGAAAAGGTTGCTTCATGAGCCTCTTGCTGGCTTGCAGCGCTGCCGCCGGCTTCGCTGCCAATTTCCCAGCTGTTTCGGTCGCTCTCGCCAGCACGTCCTTATCAGAAACAACTTGGGTGACCAGACCCAACTCCGCGGCGCGCCTGGCATCAAAGGGACCGCCCAACAAAATCAGCTCCGCCGCACGGACATGACCTATCCGCGCCGGCACGGAGCAGCTCGATCCGAATTCCGGTACGACAGCAAGATTGATGAAGGGCATCTGGAATTTCGTGCTCTCGCCCGCGTAGATGAAGTCGCAGTGCGTTAGCATGGTGGTGCCGCCACCGATCGCGGCGCCGTGGACCGCCGCAACCAATGGCTTGTCGAAGTTGACCAATGCATTCATGAGGCCGGCCTGTGGCGATTCGCCTGGCCCTGGAGGATTCTTGAGAAAATCCTCGATATCATTACCCGCAGAGAACGAATCCCCAACGCCGTGCCAGAGCACGACACGCGTGTTCTCGTCATTCGCCGCCTTGTTGAAGATGCCTGCGAGAGCCACGTACATGGCTGACGTCATCGCGTTCCGCTTTGTCGGGCGGTTCAATTGGATACGCAAGATGTTTCCTACGCGTTCGGTAACAATCTCATCCATTGGCGAACTCCTGGTCCTTTGGTGAATCTCACTGCACTTCAGGGATCGGAGCCGGCTCCGCGGCCCCGACAGTCTCGTCACGCTAAGCCGCATGTTCCTTTGCTTTCGGAATGGCACCGCTCGCGCGCAAACCATCGATTTCGGTCGCGCTGAATCCCAACTGCCGGAGAACCTCCTCGTTGTGTTCTCCAATCTTTGGGGCGCGCTTCGCGGACACCTTGGCGACGCCATGCACCTGAAGCGGGCTGCTGATCGTCGACGTCAGCTTGCCGCCGGCACCGTCGAGCGAAACGATGATGTCATTCGCCCGGAGCTGGGGATCGTTGACCACCTCTTGCGGCCCACGCACCGCTCCGAACGTCACGTGAACACCATTGAATACCTTGTACCAATGCGCCATCGGCTGCGCGCCGAAAACTTCATCCAGGATGGAAGTGAGCTGTGGCATATTCGCCGTCAACTTCGCCGGATCAGAGAACCGCGGATCGGTCAGGAGATCAGAGCGGCCGATCGCTTTCGCCACGGCCTCCAACTTGTCGGGCGTGACGATGAGGACGAACCACGTGTCATCAGCGGCGCGATAGACGTTCATCGCCGCATTCGCAGGATTCTTGCGATCGTGCAGCCCGAAGAATTTCGCGTCGCACAGCGCGGCCTGGATCGAGACGCTTGCGGACCACACGCCTTCGGCAAGAAGCGAGGTCGTGACATGCGCCCCCTCCCCCGTACGCTCACGACGATATAAGGCAGTGACGATCGCCGAATAGAGCCCGACGGCGGTGGCATTGTCACCGCTACCGGCCACTGGCCAGGTCGGCGGTGCGCCGGCATCGCGCGTCATCGACAACAATCCGCTGCGCGCCCAATACGACGTGATGTCAAAGCCGGGAAGATCCGCATCGGGTCCCTTGTCGCCGAAACCCGTGATGTCCGCGTAGATCAAACGGGGATTCCACCGCACCACATCTTCATATTCAAGCTTCAGTCGCGCGCGTGCCGGGTGCGGCGTGTTGACGATGAGGACATCGGCCCATTTGACGAGCTTTTCGAGGACCTGCTGGGCGCTTGGAGACTTCAGATCAAGCGCCATACCCCGCTTGTTGCGATTGGCGAGGTGCCAAGGGTAGGCATCCTCGGCGACCGGCTGCGGTGGCAAGTGGTTCGCAATTCGCCATAGGTCGCCGCTCGGCGGTTCCACTTTGATAACGTCGGCGCCGAAGTCCGACAGAATCACGGCAGCGCTCGGGCCCGCGATAAAGCTCGCGAGATCCACCACCTTGAGTCCGGAAAAGATGTTGTCGTTCGGCATGTTTGTCTCCTTAGTGTTGAAGTTCGGGCACGATTGAAACGAGGCGGTCATCGTCGTTCAGTTTTTCCAGTGTCTGGGAAATCCAGCCGAGCAGGCGGCTTTGGACCTGGCGTCGGTTGATCTCATTCAGCATCTCGTGTCGACCGCCCGGATAAAAATCGAAGGCGATGTCGTACAGCCCGGCATCGCGGTAGCGGCCAATCAGTATGCGGAGTCCGCGCAGTTGCTGTCCGACGGGGTCTTCGCTTCCGGAGAACAAATAGATCGGCAGATCGCGGCGGATCTTGCGGAGTGCGACCGGATCGTACAACCGCGGCGCGGTGCCGAGGAAGGAAACAAGAGAGTCGGGGGGAAGGTCTTTAAAGCAGAGGGGATCAGCCATGAACGCATCGACGATCGCCTGATCGCGGCACAGCCAGTCGAAGGGCGTGCGGGCCGGCTCGAATGCGGCGTTAAGGAGGTTGCTGCCCGCGGTCTCCTGAAGCGCGACCCGGGCCAAGCCTTCAAGCGCTCCCGATCCGGAGAGGATCAAACCATCAACCTCGTGGCTGTGGTCGATGACGTATCTCTGCGCGGCAAAGGATCCCATGTCGTGGCCCAAGAGTAGCAGCGGCAGGTCGGGATTTTCCTCTCTGGCGATCTCGCTCAGGCGGACCATGTCTTGGACCAGAAGTTCAAAGCCGCCCTTGCCCAATTCTCCCAATTGCGAGTGGGCCGAGAGGCCGTGCCCGCGATGATCGTTGGCGTAGACAGTGAGACCTGCGGCAACGAGCGCATCGACGGTGTCGGCGTAGCGCCCCATGTGTTCGCCCATCCCGTGAGCGATCTGAACAACGGCGCGGGCCGGGCCCCGGCTGTCCCAGCGGGCGCACGTGATGCACAGTCCGTCGGAGCTGGTCAGTCGGAATCGCTCTATCGGAACTGAGGTGGGAGAAGGCGTTGCCATGGCAAATGTCCGGTCTCGTGCGCTCGAAACTCAGCGTCCGTGAAACTGCGGCGCGCGCTTTTCGAGGAAGGCGGAGGTGCCTTCCTTCTTGTCTTCCGTTGCCGCGCAGATGCCGAAATAGGACGCTTCGAGCGCAAACCCCTCGGCCTGGCTGGTGTCCATCCCCTTGTTGGCCGCCTCCAGCGAGAACTTCACAGCGATCGGTGCGTTGGCCGCGATCTGTTTCAGAATCGTCTCGGCACGGTCAATCAGGCTGCTTGCAGAAACGACTTCGTTGACGAGGCCAATGCGATAGGCTTCCTGGGCAGAGATCGTTTCGCCGGTGAGGATCAGCTGTAACGCACGACCCTTTCCCACCAGGCGCGGCAAACGCTGCGTTCCGCCGCCGCCCGGCAGCAGGCCCAGCTTGACTTCGGGTTGCCCAAATTTGGCGTGCTCTGCTGCGATCCTCATCGTGCAAGCCATCGCCGTCTCGCAGCCTCCGCCAAGCGCAAAACCATTAACCGCCGCGATCACCGGCTTGCCGAGATTTTCGATGAGGTCCAGTACCTTCTGCCCGAACCGGCTGGACTCTTCCGCGTCGTAGGCGTCGACATGCGCGAGTTCACCGATATCTGCGCCGGCGATGAAAGCCTTGTCGCCCGCGCCGGTGAGGATCACGCCGCGCACAGACGCGTCGGCCTTTGCATCCTCGAATGCAGCCTGCAAATCGGTCCACGTCGGCGTGTTGAGGGCGTTGAGCACCTTGGGCCGATTGACCGTCACGTAGGCGATCGAACCCTTCTTCTCGTACTGGACGTTCGCAAGCGCCAACGCCGCACTGGGCGAGGAGTTGGGTACTGTTGCGGGCGAAGGGGTGAATGATGCAGTTCCCGAAACCATAATCATATCTCCTGGATGGGGAGCGGCCGGCCTCCGAGCGCCGGCCGCTGAGAGGTCAAATGAAGGCGCCGTGACCGGTGATAGCTTTGCCGACGATCAGATTTTGCATCTGATAGGTACCTTCGTAGGAGTATAGCGCCTCGGCATCGGCGAAGAAGCGCGCGACATTGTAGTCGGCAACGATGCCATTACCGCCCAGGACCTCGCGGCCCCATGAGACCGTCTCGCGCGATTTCGCCGTGCAGAACGCCTTCGCCAGCGCCGCGTGATGGTCGCCAAGCTTGCCTTCGTCATCAAGCTGCGCCAGGCGGAGCATCAGGCACTGGCACGCGGTCAGATTGGCAAGCATCTTGGCGAGCAGGTCCTGAATCATCTGGAACGAAGCGATCGGCTTGCCGAATTGCAGTCGCTCCTGGGCGTATTTGAGGGTTGCTTCGAATGCGCCCATCTGGATGCCGGTGGACGCCCAGCCCACCATGTATCGCGTCATCCGCAGCACGCGTGCGGTATCGCGGAACGAATTGCCGCCCTGCAGGCGGTTCGCTTCAGGCACCCGTACATCTTTCAGCGTAATCAGGCCGTTCTGGACCACCTTGAGCGCAATCTTGTGCTCGATCTTCTCGACGCTGAAACCGGGCGTCGACTTGTTCTCGACGATGAAGCCCTTCACCTGATTGTCGCCGAGATCACGCGCCCAGATGATGGAGAGATCGCACCATGGCGCGTTACCGATCCACCGCTTCTGGCCATTGAGAATCCAGCTATCGCCTTCGCGCTTGGCGGTTGTCGTCAGACCGCCGCTTGTTCCCGAACCGACCAGGGGTTCGGTGAGACCGAAGCAACCAATCTTCTCCCAACGGGCCATTTGCGGCAGCCATTTCTGCTTCTGCTCCTCCGATCCATCGAGATAGATCGAGCCCATCGCCAGGCCGCTGTGCACACCGAAGAACGTGCAGATCGACGCGTCGACGCGCGCGATCTCCATCGCGACGAAGCCGAACAGCTTCTGGCTACCGCCCGCGCAGCCATAGCCTTCATAGCCGAGCCCGCCAATGCCGAGGTCCTTGAACGATGGCAGTAGTTCGAACGGAAACGCGTCATCGGCCCAATACTTGTTGATGATCGGCTGGACCTTGGTCTCCATGAATGACCGCACCTTCTTGACGAGCGCTTTCTCATCAGGGGTGAGAAGGTCGACCAGCTGATAGAAGTCGCCGTTGGGTACGGGCACCGGCTTCGGCGCGGCAGTTTTGCTTGCTGCGGTTGCAGTGGGCATTAGAGACTCCTTTGGCTGCGGCTTGAAAGCCGGAAGATTTGAAGGACGTGTCGGATGGATGATCGATCTCGCCGATGGCGCCTGGTCTCAGGCGACCGGCGCCGTCGATTTCGTTTGGCTCGACTTGGCAACCTTGTTGCGTAACTCAATCAGGCCGAGCAGGACCTCGTCGCGCTCCGCCTCCAGCTCCTCGATGGTGCGCGATCCGACCTCGGCATGGACGCTGTTGATGAGCTTCTTTTGCACTTCCGGAGATAGCACCGGCGAGCCGAGGGTCTTCCACCAGGCCGTCATCGGGCCGGTGAACTGCTGGAAGAAGTGCTCGATGCCGCCCGGACCGCCGCCGAGATGGTTGAGCATCAGGTTGCCCATAACGCCCCAGCGCAGGCCCGGGCCCCAGCACAGGGCGGTGTCGACATCGGCGGCGCTCACCACACCCTCGGCGACAAGGTAGTAAACCTCGCGCGCCAATGCGGCCTGCAAGCGGTTAGCAACGTGGCCGGGCATCTCCTTGTTGACGCGCACCGTCCGCTGCCCGATCGACGTGTAAAATTCCGCGGCGCGCCGGATTGTCGCTTCCGAGGTCTTTGCCCCGCCGACGATCTCCGTCAGCGGGATCAAGTGCGGCGGATTGAACGGATGGGCGATGACGCAGCGCTCGGGATGGGACGCGGCGCCCTTCTGGATTTCGCTCATCGTGAGCCCCGACGAGCTCGATGCGACGATCACGTCGGGCGGCAGCAGCTCGTCCAGCTCTCCATAGAGCTTCTGCTTGAAATCGATCCGCTCGGGCCCGTTCTCCTGGACGAGGTCGGCGCCGGCGACCGCTTGCGCGAGCGCGGCCGTGAACTTCAGGTTCGACTGCGACGCTCCGGGCGACAAGCCCAGTCGCTTGAGCGCCGGCCAGGCCGTCTCGACGAACTTCCTCAGCGCCGTTTCTGCGTTCGGCGCAACGTCCGTCGCGACGACCTGCAGTCCCTTGGCGAGAAACAGCGAAGTCCAGCTCGCGCCAATCACGCCGGTGCCGATGATGGCGATGCGACGAATGGGCTTGGTGTCGGTCATGTCATTTCTCCAATGCGTTTGTCAGACTTCGGCGTAGGCGATGCCGGTGAGATTGCCCTGGGCGTAGAGGAAATTGCGCTCGTTCTTTCCATCGAGATCGGCGGAATAGACCGAACCGGCGAAATCGGTGACAAACATCCGGTTACCGGGAATGTCGAGCGCGATACCGATCCCCTCCATGAGGTGGGTCACCACGATCTCCGGCTCGACAGGCTTGTTGTCGATCGAAGCCCGGTTCACCGTGTTGCCGCGCGGAGGGTCGCCGCGGTCGGTCCAGTAGAGAACACGGTTCTTGTGGTCGAGCTCGAGATCGATCGGCTCCGGCAGACCGTCGAAGAAGACCTCGATGTCGGACCTGGTGGCTGCCGTTTGGCCGGTGGGAATTTCGACATTGGCGCGGAAGATGCGGCCGAGGCCGGCATTGTCCGGGCCTTTTTGCGTCCAGTAGATCTGTCCGGATTTCGAATCGATCGTCAGCCCAACGCACCATCGTGTCTGATCTCGGCGATCGGCTTCGCCGCGCCCCGCCTCGATGAGCGTCTCCAGCTGCGAGCCGTCGAGATTGCAGCGCATGACACGCATGCCCTCGCGGTCGCACCAATAGAGCTTGCCGCCCTTCTTATCGAGAATGATCTGTTTCGGAGTGTGGGTCGCTCCCTGCGCGACGATCGTCTTGCGATTCTTGCCGTCGATGTCGGCGCGCTCGATGGACCCGTCATTCAGGTTTGGGATGCCCATGTTGGTCCAGTAGATATGACCAGCCTCGGCATCGACGACGATGCCGTCGGGCAAGTGGCAATCCGTCACGATGATCTTGCGGTCGGAACCGTCCGTATTCATGGAGTGAATGCGGCCGGCGTTAAGCTCAAGGACAAAGAGACGAGGGGCGACGGCGCTGGCGCCAGCGCTTCGATCTTTCTTCTTGACGGCTTCGGACATGTGGCACCTATATGGCGATCTGACGCGAACTCGGTCATCGCTCGATCGAGACAATGCCGCGAACACTTGCCACGATATTGAATGGGACGATCGTCGCTGGAATGGCTGTGCTTCTTCATCGCTGTCGTAGGGCGCGGCTCGTCCCTGCTGCGCACCTACATATTTCGGACGCGAAGGTTATTTTTGGCGCCGGTCTTTGACCGATTCACAGAGGGTTTTTTTCGACTGCGGGCATGCGGACCGTGCGAGGCCCACTCAACTCGCTCTCGCAGCGTCTTCCGTAACGCTGATTTGCTGGCAACGGCCATGCGCGCGAAGTTCGCTCTGGGCGTAACTTTCCAGTGCCAAACCAGGGGCGACAGTCCCGATACCGCCGATCGACGTTCGCATGCAGTGGGAACACAAGGGCATCAGGACAACGCCGCACAAGCTGCCCCCATGCGGGAGTTCTTGTTAAGGACCCGGTCCAGCCCGTCAGATGCGCTGATGTCAGCGCAATGGAGGGAAGATTGGATACCGCCGGCTATTTGTGACCACGACCGCTTCCGGCAAGCACCAATGCCAGCGGACCGCTAACTAAGGCGCGCTTCGCGCTTGAGGCGCTTGACCGCTGCAATTGAGGGTACGAAATCGCGAAAAATCGTAATTCTGCGTACGATCGCAGGATTGGTAGCGGGGGTCCGCTACACCGCGAGACCCATTACTTGGAAGGTCTGTTTTCCTATCGAAGGGCAGCATAACTCCGCATGCGAAATTTCACAGACCGCCGAGCGCCGACGATCTTGCTCGATTCTTGTAGCCCTACCGCGCGCGCGTAAGTCCAAATCCGAGGCCGGCTGAGACCTGATTCTTGTTGATTGCGCAGGAAATTTCAAGCTTGTCAGGCGCTCGGGTTCGAGCCCGGGTGAGGCGTTCCGATTCAAAATTTTCGCTTTGATTTTTCTTCGCCTCATCAGTTACTTAGGGGTGTCGGCTATTCTTAATGTTGGACGTTTCATTGGACGCTCCTGCTCCGCCACTCAAAGCTCTGCAGGTCGTCGCGACGTCGGTCGCGCGCTGCATCGCGCGGATCCGCGAGACAAAGCGGGGTTCCAATACCACATCAGTTTAGAGGGGGTTTCCGCAAATACCACCTCAATACTCTGTGGATTGCGCCTGCCCGGTCTCGGGGCGGGCTAGTCCTTACCCCGTGGGGAACTTTCCCATCCTATTCTTTGCCAGCTTTCCTGGCGCACTCCATTGCAGGTCAGACCGAAGCCGCCGCCGATGAGATCGGCTTCGCTGTAGGTCGGTGTTCGGAAGGCTCTGCGCCTGCAGCGCCGAGAAGGGCGTCACTCCGCCGACCGGCGTCGCAAAACGGTAGGCGCTCTCCACTCGCCCACCGATGTTCTGGGCATTGAAGCTCGCGGTCAGATGATCGCCAAAGGCCGCGAAGCGGTCGGTCGACATCCAGTGATCCGCAAGGCAAGCGAGACGGCGAGATAAGCGGGTCACCTGATCGCATCATGCTGTAGACGCCGGCCTCGAACGCATCGCTCTTGCCGCCGCCGAGACCCTGCGCGAGCGCCCGGTTGGTGGTGCCTCCGGCGAGCGCAAAACCGACGATGGTGTCACGCGTGACGTGGTAGTCGAGCCCGGACGCGGCGCCGCCGGCACGGGCGCGTGCCGCCGTTGTTGAAGAAGTTGTTGAGCGCGCTTGCGACGTTCCACCGCGATCAATCTCGCCAATCGCGAGGGGGCCGCCAGAACGACTGGTGCACCTCGTAGTCGACGACGCCGGGATCGAGGCCGATGTCGCGCAGGGTCCGCTCGTCGAGGCTGGCGAGCTCGTGGCGCCCCACGCGGCGGCGGCGCCACTCGCGCAGCGTCGCGACGATCAAGCCCAGGATCAGGCTCCAGCTCGCGCGCGGCGCCACGACCGGGCGACTGGGATCCACGGCCGCGGTGGCCGATGCCCGCGGGGTCGCACGTTGTGCTGAACCTCGGTCCCGAAGTTTGGGCGCGGTGATCGGCTGGCGGCGCTCTGACAACAGTGTCGACATGATCGTCTCCTTTTCTTTTTTCTCTGCGTTGCGGTTACCTGAAAGAAATTCCGCTGTTGTTTCAGCGTGTTATGTCATGTTTTGCGGACCCATAACGGCGTCGGCCTGCTGTCCCGATTATACGCCGCCATACCTGTCAACCTGTGTCAGGTATTTCTGCTAGGGTGTGGAAATGCGAGCGAGCCGGCTGTTGTCAATCCTGTTGCTATTGCAAGCGCGCGGCCGGATGACGGCCGAAGCGCTGGCGAGCGAGTTCGAGGTTTCGGTTCGCACCATCTATCGCGACGTCGATCAGCTCAGCGCAGCGGACGTACCGATCTATGCGGATCGCGGCCGGAGCGGCGGGTTCCAGTTGCTCGACGGCTACCGCACCAAGCTCACGGGACTTTCGCCCGCCGAGGCCGAGACGCTATCGCTCGCTGGCCTGCCGGGACCCGCGGCGCAACTCGGGCTCGCCGACGTGCTCACAGCGGCCCAACTGAAATTGAGCGCGGCATTGCCCGAACGATCGCGCGCTAATGCAGGCCGCGTCGCGGCGCGGTTCCACCTCGATCCCGTTGGCTGGTTCCGCAGTGCCGATGACGCCAAGCTGCTGCCGACGATCGCCAACGCGGTCTGGAACGAGAAGTGCCTCGACGTTCACTACCGGCGAGCCGAGGGCGCGGTCGAGCGCCGGCTGCAGCCGCTCGGCCTCGTGCTCAAGGCGGGCGTCTGGTATCTCGTCGCGCAGGTCGGCGATCAGCCGCGCACCTATCGGGTGTCCAACATCATCGACCTCGCAGTGACCGAGGAGTCGTTCGAACGGCGGAAGGATTTCGACTTGACGCGCTTCTGGGTCACGTCATCACGCGCGTTCGAAACCAGCGTCTACCATTCCAACGCCACGCTGCGCGTGACGGCGCGCGGCCTCGCCAAGCTCGACGTCCTCGGCTCACTCGTCGCGCAGGCGGCCGCCGAGACGGCGACGCCGCCGGATGCCGACGGCTGGGTCAACGTCACGATCCCGATGGAGTCAGTCGAGCGGGCCGCGTCCGGTCTGATCGCGCTCGGCGCCGACGCCGAGGTCGTCGAACCCTCGGAACTGCGCGAGCGGCTCGTCGCGACGGTGCAGGCGCTTGTCCGCCTCTACGCGCCCACGCAGCTGACGGGGCGGCCCGCGACAGCGCAAGCGGCGCTGAACGCCGCAACCTCAACTATTCGACCGAACGCTGCGAAAGACTTCTGAGCCTAGTTGGACTTGGTCCGTTCGGGCGCCACCTGGGAGGCGGCCGCCGCGCCGGCGGGGGGATTGGTCGGTGGATCGGCCAGGTATTTGTCAATGATCGGCGCAAGTTCGGGTGCGCTCGCGAAGTTGTAGTGGCTGTAGCCCGGAACGATCGCGAGCCGCGCCTTCGAGAGCTGGGTGTTCTGCCAGCCGGGCCCCTTCACGCCGCCGCCGAGCAGAGCGAAAAACTCCGCAATGTGTTTCTGCGAGACCGAGTCGTTGTCGGCGAAGACCAGCATCACCGGCATAGGCAGTTTTTTCACATCGGCGGACCAGTCGTACGACGCGCCCATCATCTTGCCCATCTTGTCGAGGAATTGCGGGAAGCGCTGCGGCTCGGGCCATTGCTTCGAGAATTTCCCAGTAGGCGTCTGCATCATGTTTTCGGCCATGGCGGCGCTGATGCTTCCCATGCCTTCCTGCGGTTCGGGGTACCAGTCGCTCTTGGCGTAAGGGCTGGAGATGACAACGAGTCGGCGGACCTTTTCCGGATGCTGGATAGCAGTGCGCAGGCCGACCGCGGCACCGAGCGAAAGGCCGACGATGTCGGCCTTGGAAATGTTGAGCTGGTTAAGCAGCGCGGCAATGTCGTCGCCCATGGTCTCGAACGAAAGGGGGCGGTCGGTGTCCGCCGTGGGGCCGTGGCCCTGCAGTTCGACCGCGATCACCTTGTGGTCTTCGCCACGGGCTCGAGCGGCGTCAACATTTCGCCGATCGTCATCAGGCCGCCGTGCAGCAGGACCAGCGGTTCACCCTGCCCGTAGATCTCGTGATAAAGCTTGATGCCATTCACGTCGGCATAGCCGGCAGAAACGGGCGCGAGCCGATGTTTCCGTTGTGGCTTCCGGCATGGCTGGCTATTCCTTTGGAGCGGATGGGGCGATAAGCAACGATCCTGACCGCGCGCCCATCACAGCACTTTCAACAGTCTACGCATCTTCGCGTCGTCATCAACGGATAGCCTCGGCATTGCCGCACACGAACTCATTGCGTCGGGTTGTACTTCCATCAGATGCGGGTATAACGAACGACGTCGGTTGGGTCTTTCGGCACTTCACATTGCTACCGCTATCAGCCGGTCAGCGATTGATACAGATGAGAGAATTGGCCGTCGGCGGCCGGACCGCGATGCTTTCGGCCTCGCAGACGGATCGAACTTCGAATGAAGCGTCCATTGAACTAGAACTATCCTTTTGGGGCGGAGCCCGGCGTTCTAAGGTCGACGGGCCGCCGTCGGCAGCTCTTCCGGATCGTGTGTAGCTATCATCGGGTCGTTCAGGTCAAAGCCGAAGCCTTCGTACACGAAGGCGCTGCGTATCAGTCCGCTGACGCAGGCCTGCCGCGCGGTCGCGTACCAGGAGGCGTTGATGGTCGCCATCATGCCATCGATAATCTTCATAGAGCGCGCCGGTGGTTCGTAATAGTTAGGGGAACTGCAACCCGCCTCACCCGCCCGGGTGGTTTGCTAAAGACCGGCTGGCGATGAGTGGGTTCGTCGACCACAGATAGGTCGCCCGCGCGCCAAAAATCATCACACCATTCCGCCCGCATACGAAATGTTCGGCCCTGCTCCCGCAGGACCGACCCACAGTCAAACGGCGCTAAGCGGCGATCCTGATCAGACCCAATTGCTGCAGGGCGGTGACGCCGTCGTCGAGCCCGACTTCCTCAAGAATCCTGCCGTCCTTCAACTTGAGAACGGTCATACCGGTGAATCGCATCGTACGCCCGGTATTCGCGGGCAGAGAGCCCGCCAAAAAATCTCGAAATGCGGGTCCTGTATGCGTTCCGCCACCCTCCCAACGGCCGACCACATAGTCGCCCTCCGCAATGAGATCTGCGGTCCCCCGGAAGTTAAGGTCGGGGAACGCCTTGCGGAAATCCGTCATGAATGCCTTGATGTCTTCCCGTCCCCGACGCGGCTCGTGCAATGAATATTGCAGGAGCATGTCCGGCGCAGCGAGTTCGTTCACGACTTCGAGATTGCATTTCTCGCCCCAGAAATCCGTGAACCAGCGGCCGACGATGGCCTTGTTTTCATCCACTCTCGACATTTTTAGATCTCCTGATTTCTTCTCGGTCTTCCCAATGAGCGGTGACCGCTACGGGACACTTTCGAACAGAGACGCGGGAACAGCCACCCGATTTCTGTATTCACGGAACGACTTCTGATCGACAATGATCGTGCCGATCAATTGGACCACGGTCGTAGCGATGCCGCGCGAATTCGGAGAGGGGATGATAAAACGAACGGCATCCCTGCTGCCCTACAACAAGCAACGATGGCACGCCGGTTCCTGCAGGTTTGCCACGGCCACGAGGCGCCTCCTAGACGGCGCTCTTTCCGGCGGCCCTTTCTTCGGCGCGATATGCAGCAGAAGTTCATCAGCAGGAGCGGCGGCTGGGAGTCGTGCTGGCGCCATGGACCATGACATCTTTCTCCTTGGCCTCCTTTCTTGCCGCGTCAACTGCACTGCGCAAACCCTTCGATGATCCCGCCAGCGAGGCAGCCCAGCGAAACAATCGCTGCGATTTGGCCCGGCAAATCGAACTCGCGCTGCGGCGACCGCGTGGTCTCGGTGACATAGCGCCAGCTCAGCCAGAGCCCGGCGAGACCGATCGGCAGATTGACCGAACTTAGGCGCGCAAGCCCCTAGTTTCAACTATGGGGTGAGCGCCTCTTTGCTATTAGACATCAGCTAGGTATATAATAGGCTGTGGCGGACTTCAGATCGAACAGGAACGTTCTCTTCTCGTGCAAATACCACGTGGTGTTTTGCCCGAAATACCGTAAGCCAGTTCTTAATCCGCCTATCGACGCCAAACTTAAGAAACTAATTCAGCAAGTATGCGACGAGACGCAATCGGAGCTGATTGAAATGGAAGTCATGCCCCCGGCCCGAAGGCCGGCACTACTTGCTCGAATAACACTCTGCTGAAGCTGCTCAAGGTTGATATGGCGCGCAAGGCGACGATGCACGGATTCCGCTCGACCTTCCGCACGTGGGGCCAGAACGAAACCTCGAATCGAGCGCGAAGTGCTCGAATACTGCCTGCACAATATGGAGGGTCGCGAGGCAGAACTAGCCTATGCCCGTGGCGACTGCTGGGACAAGCGCGAGGCCGCCGTGAAAGAGTGGGAGGGGTTCTGCAACAGCAAGGCTACACTGAAGTCCAGCGACCTTAAGCTGGTTGCCTGAACAAGCGGCGCGGCGCCTTGCCCGGCTTGCCCGTCGCATCAGCCTGCGGTCCAATGGGGCATGTCCGATCCAATCCCCGGCAATGATCCGAACGCGGCTTATGACGTGGTCCCGACTCAGCACTGGCCGCAAGGCTGGACCGTGACATACAACGGCATCCCGGTTCGGTACTTCGTCAACAAGACCAATGCGGAGCGCTACGCCAGGGATACGAGTGCCGCGCTGGCCTGATCGTCACGAAGTATGCCAACCGCTAAAGGCTGGTCGCCCGCGTTCGGCGATTCCCCTGCCCGACGGCCACATGCCGATGACGCTCGGCGATGCCGGCCGTTACATCGCCGGCTTGCCGAGCAGGCGCAGGATCGATCGGAATGGCAAGCCGCCGCGGCGATCCCGACGCCCTTCAAGAGGCTTAAGAAACTGCCGACCGATTGATTTTGGCTGACAGGAGCGGCAGTTCTAAACTTTCCCTTAAACTTCAATCAATACGACACAAAAACGAACTCAAGAACACCGCCGAATGCCCCGCAAACCCGAATGATTGTCGCACCCGCAAAAACAAGAACCGCCCGCAGTTGAGGTAAGACATGACATGGCTGCTTTGGCTTCTTCCGCTCATCGCTTGGCTGCTGCCGTGGCTGTTCATCGCTCCAAGGGTCGGCGTGCTCCTGGCAGGGGAGATGGACCCGCCTGACGATCCGACAAAATCGACTTCACGGCCGGGCGAATTAGCGGAATCACGGACTATGCCCGTCCTCACCCGCCGCCGCGATGTCGAATCCCGCCAAGAATACTGGCTGATCTATTATGGCGACGTCCACGTCGGCACAATCGCGGTTCGATCAGGCATCCCGCATGACCAGCCGCAATGGGGCTGGCGCTGCGGGTTCTGTCCGGGCTCCCTGCCCGACGAGTGCACAACCGGCACGGCTGTCACCTTCGACCAGGCGCGCGCCGCCTTTCAAAGCGCTTGGCGCGTGTTCTTGTCGAAGCGCACCGAGGCCGATTTTGACGCGTGGCGAGATCAGCGCGACCGGGCCGCGGAGAGAACTCGCCGCTTCGATCGCGGCGAGCTGATGCCGCATGATCGGCGGGTCTGCGCCTGAGGCCGTTGAACCATTTAGCGCTCACCTAGACCTACAGGCATATTCTTCGGGCCTGAATGCCCATTCCGAACTTTTAGCCGTCAGCGGCAAGCTGCGGACGGTGCTTTTTTTTGAAAATCCGGTGAATAATTTGCAAGGCGTGCTCGGCGGGCAAGCAGGTTGGTCCCGCCATTTTTTGATGTGATTCCGACCGGCGATGGCGGTGAACTTCGAAGCTTGCGCGATGCCGGCGTTTTCATCGTGGCGTTGCCGCCCGCAGCGGCGGAGCGCGAGCATTGGCAGATTGCCATGGAATTCCTGATCTCTGCAGCCCAGAACGGCGGCATTGTCATGTTGGCGCACATTGCCATGTTAAGGGCGCTAAATCACGATGATCCTGATCCGGCACCAGCACCGCGCCGCAAGCGCGCCAGGAGATAAAGGATCGTCCGATGAAGCGACGAATAGCGCAATGAGCCCACTGTTCTAATCCGGTGGCCTGTGTTCTTGGAGTATGTCTTTGGACCCAAGAATGCGGCGAAGGCATAGGTGAGGACGAACGGTATGAGGAGAAACCGCAAATGAAAACTGCGAACATGGACCAAATAGGGTCTGACACCACCGATATTGCCGTGAGCGCTACGAGCGCCGTATGCTTCCTAAGCTGGTCCCTCAGACCGATCATTTCGCGGTGCACTGTTGGTTATGGACCGAGTTCAATGGTGACCGGGGCACGAAGTCAAAGCCGATCCAGGGCCGCATTTGGTCTATGGCTTTTCGACGACTTCATCGAACGCGATGGTCGAACCGATCCATCTCAAAGCTATGCAGGTAATCCTGACGACGGACGAGGAGCGCCCCGTTTGGATGCGTGCGCCTTGGGAGGCGAAGGGCGTTGCAGCGGCCGGCCGCATGACGCGAGGATCGTCGCCCGTGGTGCGGACAAGGAGGACCGTGCAGCGGCTTAGAAGATCCGGAAAGCTCGCGCCGGCGAATCGCGTGAAACTATTTTGGCAACGGTGAATTGAGTGGCGGGGAACACGCACGGGGAGTGTTGTCATGCACGTTCACAAATATCGGGACGAAAGCCGCGCCAGACACTTCGACTTAATCAGTGCAGGCAAGAGCCCAAGATCAATTGATCTGGTCGCGGCCATAACTTCGGGCATATTGGTGATAGGTTTCGCCTGCGCCCTCATGGTTTCCGTCGGATCGATGGTGCCCAGTTTGAGCGCGTGGGCTCGCTAAAAAGACGGCCCTTGTTCGGCCGGCGGCCGGTCGGGTGAAGAAGTCCACAGTCGCTTGCGCCTGTCATCGCTGGCCGGATGTGCGTCAGCGGCTTCACGGGCTCCCCGGCTTTCATGCCGGGCTTTTTTGTTTGGGACGCTGATCCACAATGTCAAAACAGGCCCGAGGCCCGGTATGCCTGGGAGACCGGGCCTTGTGACCTACCCATTGCCGCAAAGGGCCGGAAACGGGGTTGAAAGCGCATCACCGCGGTCATACGCAAATGCCGATCAAAGTTGTACACCCTTAGATTACCGCCATAATGGGAACGAACGCCCGACACCAGGCTTTGAGTTCGCTACTGTTGCGTTGGAGACACGTATGCCGAGGACAGGGTCGTTGCCGACCATCGTGCCCCGTGGGGCAGATCAGACCGTCTACCTTGTCGTAGATAGCTTTGGCGCGAATGGCGCCGTCTACCGCGAGACTGAAGTTGAGCGGACCGACCTCGAAGCCATCATCGGCGATCTCATCTCGGGTCAATTCAATTATCCGGTGCACCCATTGCCTTCAATAGGCTTGAACTTTGGTCCAAGGACGTTTCAGCCGATATTGCTGCCGAAATTCACGCGCTGCGACATCGATGGCGAGCCCGTACCCGAGCATGTGAACGATTTTGTGGAAAGCCATGCTCGCTCAACCCGGCCGCTTACCCTCCGATTGGTTTGATGCCGCGATCTCACAAGCCACCGTCAAGGGTCGGCATCAAAGCGCCGTATCCCGGCATCATCGAACCAGCGTTGGCGACCTCGATCGATCTATCGCGTGTCCATGCCGTGTCTTCTAGGAGAAGGCGATGAAACCCGCCCCATTTGGCTGGCTGACCCAACACCATCGCCGTCTCCCAGAATTTCTGCTTTCATCACCGTCTATCTTGGGGATACGTCATGCCTGCTGAACCACGCTCGCCTCGTCTCGCTGTTCTAATTGATGCGGACAATGCTTCCGCAAAGATCGTGGATGGACTATTCGAGGAGATTGCGAAGATAGGGGAGGCAAGCGTTCGCCGTATTTATGGCGACTTCTCCAATCCTCGATCTAAGGGCTGGGCCGATACGCTATCGAAACACGCCATCATACCTCAACAGCAATTTGCCTACACCACCGGAAAGAATGCATCCGACATCACGTTGGTCATCGATGCAATGGACCTGCTTCATAGCGGTCGGTTCGATGGATTTTGTCTGGTTTCCTCGGACAGTGATTTTACCCGGCTTGCCGCCCGCATCCGTGAGCAAGGCGTCGATGTTTTCGGGTTCGGTGAGCAGAAAACTCCGGAGAGCTTCCGGCAGGCCTGTCGAAGGTTCGTGTACACCGAGAACCTGCTTGCCGGTGCTGCGAACAGTCAAGATGCCGCCTCAACTTCAAAGCCCCTTCAACCCCCCAGCGCAGCCACGCCCATTATTATGAAGGTCATCACGCAGATGGAAAGCGAAGACGGGTGGGTTCCTTTGGGGGAAGTTGGAAAACAGCTGGCCAACCTAGCTTCCGACTTCGATCCCAGAACTTTCGGCTTTCGCAAGCTAAGCGATCTGGTGCGAAGGACAAATTCGTTCGAAATCGATCATCCAAAAGGGGGCTCCATGCGCATTCGCACAAAGTCCGCTGCCGGATCACCTCCGAAATCGAAGACCGTCACCAAAACTGCGACATGAGAAAAAGTCGCCTGAAGTAAATGTTTTTCGCGGCAGGGACGCGAGTTACCTCGCGCCCTCCGCACAGATCCGTACGAGCCCAATTCGGGCATACGGCTCCCACCTCGGGTGTGTAACGGCGCGTCGTGATATTCTCACGAAATTCCGCATGCGTTTCAGCGCCTGTGACACGGTTCCCCGGTACTGTGCCCGGCCCGTGCTTCGCTGACTCACATTCCCCTCGGCCCCCGCCCTTGGCTCCCCAACTCCGCAGCCGGTTGCCTGGGCTAGTCTAAGTCTAGCTTTGTTCGTCGGCTTCACAGCTACTATGGCGAGGTCCGACTTCTCATGATCGTACATCATCGGCTACGGCTCCTCGCCTTCCCGACACGGACCAGCGCAGCACGCATGCTGGCACTGGCCGACCATGAGATCTCCCGGTTCCCGAGCAAGGAGCGTGCGCACATGCCAGTGTCTAAGACCACGCCGGGCCGTCTGGGCGCTCGGGTTATCGCGCCCATCCGTGTTGCCTTCCGTGTAGAACGACAATTACGGTGACCGGCCAAGTTAATTGTCGCCGCACACCTTCCGTCACCGGAACGACGTCGGCACCCAGGATGAGGGTACTTTTTCGCGGTAGGGACGGCCATTACTGGCCGCCCCCCGCACAGATCCGAGCGTGCGCTGCTAACGCACTCGGCTCCTACCTCGAGTGGCTGACGGCAAAGCGCGGCTGCGGCCATGGATGAAGGATTTATTTCTCCTCGTCCTTTGCTGAGCTGCTTTCCGTACGCGAGCGAGCGCCTGGGTCACACGAGTCCGGCCCTGTGTCCGGTGTGTGCTTTGCTCGCCTGCGTTCCTCTCGGTCCCCGCCCTTGGCTCCACCGGTTCCGCCGCCGGTTGCCCGGCATTGTTCGTCGGTTTCATAGCTACTATGGCGGTGTCAGACTTCTTCGTCCCGTTCATCATCGGCTACGGCCTCCGGCCTTCCCGATGCGGCCCTGGGGACGGTTTCCCCAGGGCGAAACGAAGATCTCCCGGTTCCCGCACAAGAGATGTACGTACATGCTCAGGGTCTAAAGACGACGCAGGGTGGCCAAGGTCCTTGCGATGACGGACCCGTGCCTGTTGCCTTCTGCATGCCACGACGGCATCGGCACCCCGGACTACATTGCTTTCGCCGCTCAATACCTCGCCTGCACGCCCCCCTGTCAACGCTTCGCCGATGCCCTCGCGGGCATCTGCGCATGACTCGGGGTCAGTGTGGATCGCTACTCCTTCACTGTAACGGACTTTCACCATCTATCTCCTGCCGGTCTTCCCGGCGCACCGCGGCTCAATGGCTGGCCTATGCGCTCCCCTGTCAACGCTGCGCCAATACCCTCACGGGTATTGGCGCATAACTCGGGGTTGATGCGGTTCGCTACTCCTTCATCGTGATGGACTTGCACCATCTACTCCTTGCCGGTCTTCCCGGCGCACTCCGGACTGCCCCTGATAGCGAACCTTGACGGGGTTCTCGCACGCCGTTCGCAAGTAAGCATCACGGGGTCTTGCCGCGCCCACCACATGTCTCAATTCAATCTCGACGGAATTTGGCCGTCCATGCCATGTCCGGATTACCGCCGCCAGCTGCATGACAGCGGACATCCCGGATCGGCAGCTTCGTACGAACAAGCGACATGCGCGGAAATATGCACCTAATTTCTGCTCAGGCTAAACTGCGCGAATTGTTGGCCTGAAAATCTGGTGCAGAATTCTTGAAGTTCGACGCGCTCGACCCGCTAGACACGAGGGGAGCGCGTCTCTCAGAATTCGACCGTTTTTCAGAGACGCCGCGTTTTCGCATTTCTCTCGAAAGGGGTTTTGAAGCAGCCTTTTCGGATGCCTTTGGAATCCTTCCTTTTCGAGTGACGCCCGCCGCGAGCGCCCGCAATGGGCGGCGGGCGGGCGCGTAGCCCTCAGCAAGCGCAGAGCCCGAACGCCGTCCGCCTGGCGCTGTCCGTTCAGCCGCGAGCTTAAACGGGGCGAGCCGGCAGGCTCGACCGGCACGTGGGCCATTGCCCGACAGCGGACCTTGAGCGAGACAGTTGAGGGTGGGTAACGGTCATCAACGCCGGACCACACAGCGCAGATCAGCCGCCTTTTCCCGATACCTACTCAATCGTGAGCGATCGCGGAGAGCCCGCCAGCTTTCTCGATGTCAAAGCGGGTGACGAGGCCCTTGTCTATTTGGAAAACATGCCGGACGGTCTCATCGAGAAGCACTTTGCCCTCAAGGTCTCGCACGACTTGGTGGACCTCTACCGCGGTCGCTCCGTCGTCCCGCTGGCTGACGTGCATGGGGTCGACCTGAGGCGCTATCGCAACCCACTGCTTCGTCCAGTAAGCTCGGACGGCCTCGCGCCCGTGCACGTGCCCACCGTCCATGCCGTTCGCCCAGTCAACGTTTTCGGCCAGGAGCGCCAGAACGGCCGGGATGTCCCGTCGGTTGAAGCCCTCGTAGAGTTGCCGCACTAGCGCGTCGTTGTTCACCATATGCTCGGTCCTTCTATTCGTTCGTGAAGTCAGAGCTTCCGCAGGTCCATACGTTCGACCAGCCCGTCCTTGAACTGGTAGGCGTGCTCGAACTCGCCTGTGGAGACGAGTTGCGGATGACCCGACTGATGCGGACAGCCGCGCGATCGGGGGCGAGGTCGGTGATGCCGGCCACCCTGTCCTGCGTGTGGATGCGCGCCCACTGGTGCGACCAATAATTCCTGACAGCCGCCCGGCCATGCAGCCGTTCATCGCCATCAGGCCAATCCACATCTTCACCAACGAGAGCGGTCAGCGCATCTAGATCGCGCTGCATTGTAGGCGTCGTACATGCGCCCGATCGGGGCGCCTCTATCTCTCCGCTGCGCGAAGGTACAACTAGGGCGTCGGCGAGCACTCGTTGCACGCGTCCGCCTAACCAAGTATATAGTGGCCTATGCACCAAAATAGGTGCCTATGCAAGGGGCCTGAAGGTATGTATTTTGAGGTGCTATCCACGCCAGGACATCTGATCAGCCTCGCGGCGCGAGGGTTCGCGCGCTTGAGTGAGGCTCGCCTTAAACCGCTGGGTTTCGGTGTGGGCCATCTGCCGGTGCTGGTTGCGCTTCAGGACGGCCGAGCAGACACACAACGCGATCTCGCGCGGTTCGCAAAGATCGAGCAGCCTTCAATGGCGCAGATGTTAGTACGAATGGAGCGGGACGGACTTATCCAACGCACGCCCGACGCCACCGACGGGCGAAGCAGCCGCATTGCGCTGACGGGCGTCGCCCAAACGCGCTTGCCGGACGCCTGCGCTGCGCTGTTCGAAGGTAACCGCGAGGCGTTGAGCGGCTTCACGGATGAGGAAGCCGCACAGCTTGTCGCCCTACTCACGCGGGTGATCGCAAATCTGGATCGAGTCGCGAATGCTGAAGCGTCACCGCACAATCCCTAGAGACTGAAAACACCGCTTACGGTCGCTCCCGCGAAGTTTTTTGTCCGAGACGCCATCTTTTCGGGTTTCCCTCAAAAGTCCTCGATTTTCGAGCAAAAGCCGCTTCGTCATAATTCTTGATTTTTGCACCGCGATGCGGTCGCCGAAGGCTTCGGGTCCGATTACGCCTGCTATTCGCCGATTGCTGCAGCACGCTTCGCGAGGGCCGGAGGAGCTCGAGCGACTTGTGGCCGCTTATAAGCGTGCTCTCGGTCTCAAAGATCGCAACGATCCCAAAGACGCTGAGGAGATTTCAAAGCTGGCGATCAAGGAACTTGGAACCTCATAAGGACGCGCTTGTTTTTCTCGGAACGAATTCTCGTCCCCCCGCTTAATGAATACAGGATGAACAGTTGCATGGGGAATGCCTGGGGAAGCGCGGTGCCGAGCAGCCAGACCAAGTTCCAGTCAGAGACCGTCATGGCCGAAGTTTGTCTCGGCGCCGCAGTCGCCGGTGCGACGATGCTGATTGGTATGGGGGTGGCTATACCGTTCCTGTTCATGTGAAGGTCCGCTTGCAAGCCTTAGAGAAACAGCCGCCGGAACAGTCGGGAGAGCACGGCGACTGGTAGGAAGAAGCCGGGACGGCACGCGATCCAGCGGCTCCCGTCCGGCGACAGCCCGCCGCCGGGCACGACGCAGTGGAGATGCGTACAAAGGGATTTGGTTCCCCTGTTTCGAAGGGGGTCACAAGCCACCGACATCTACCCCGAAACCAGCCGCCGATTTGCTCAACGAAGCGCTGAAAATCGTGGCCCGCAGCACCGACAAAGAAGATCGCGCAGCCGCTGAGTTGGTGGCGCCATGAACCTCTCGATAACTCAGGATCTGCGCGACAGCGGCAGTTGCCAGAACGGTTGCAGGAAAATCCGGGCCCGTGGTTGGCAGCACGGCCTCGCGTCATCGTCGCCGGCGGCCAACAAACGTTGCCCGACGATTTCGATCCCACTGAGATGATCTATCACGCCTGCACGTGCTCGGCAGGAAATTCAGCGTCGGAAATCGAGAGGATCGAGTTAATGCTGTCGCCAAGCTTCCAGGTCATCAGGGGCTTCTGTAGCAAAGGCCTGTCACTGAATTGTTCGGGTCGGCCGCCCGATCCGTAGCCGCTGACGAAGAGAAACGGCAGACCCCGCCTGTCGATGATCTCAGCAACCGGATCGATGCAGTGACCGCCAATGTTGATATCGAGGAGTGCAAGATCATAATTGGCGGTCTGTGCCAAAGTCTGCCCGACTTGGATGTTGCTCGCCTCAGCCACCACGCGATGCCCGAGCTGTTCGATCATATCAGCCAGCATCATCCCGATGAGAGGTTCATCTTCTACCAAGAACACCGATGCCTGGTGCATTTGACCGAACTTAGGCGCGCAAGCCCCTAGTTTCAACTATGGGGTGAGCGCCTCTTTGCTATTAGACATCAGCTAGGTACATAATAGGCTATGGCGGACTTCAGATCGAACAGGAACGTTCTCTTCTCGTGCAAATACCACGTGGTGTTTTGCCCGAAATACCGGAAGCCAGTTCTTAATCCGCCTATCGACGCCAAACTTAAGAAACTAATTCAGCAAGTATGCGACGAGACGCAATCGGCGCTGATTGAAATGGAAGTCATGCCAGACCACGTCCATCTGCTTGTCGGCTGCGATCCGCAATACGGCATCCACCGGCTGGTGAAGGGCATCAAGCGCCGGTCTTCGCGTGTTCTCCGTCAGCAGTTCCGGGTGCTGCGCAGGCGCATTCCAACATTATGGACGAACAGTTATTTTGTGTCTTCGGTCGGCGGCGCTCCCCTCGCGCTCATCAAGCAATACATTGAAAATCAGAAGAGGGTGTGATGGAAAAGCCTCAAATGATTTCAATTGCCGGTCTTAAGGCGCGAGGATGGACACAAGCCCTCATCACGTTCCTTGGGGAACCGGATGTGGTAAGGCGCAATTCTCATTATGCGAAATCAGCGCCTATGCGCCTCTACGACACCGCAAGAGTAGCTTCCTTCGAGGTGTCGTCAGAGTTTCTTGCTGCAAAAGCGAAAGCTGCTCGGCGTCATTGCGGAGCAAAGACTGCCGTGGAGACAAAGCGCGCGGTACTGATGCAGCAGGTTCTGGAAATGCACGTTTCTGTTGAAACGCGCCCGGAACATTGGGTGAGACGTGCGACGATTGAAGCGTATAACGAACGGCACGGGGATGGAGACGGGGCGGCGGAAGATGCACCCGCCAAGTTTCTCGAACGCATCACCGTAAACTTCATCCGGCATAATCTAACAGCGTACGACAGGGCATTAGAGGAAGTCGCTGGTCGGGTTGGCATCGCCTCTGCGGTACAGAGCAAAGATTTACTCAGCCATAGGAGAGCCATAGGAGAGAGCTATCCGGCTTTAGCAGATGAATGCAGTCGGCAATTGATGCGTAGAGGACTGTGATGCCGCGCGTTAAAACCATGTCCTTCGTCGCCGAGTTCCCGCTTCAGACGACTGCGGCGGATGAGAAGACATTGGATACGCGGCTGAACGCGGCCCGGCACCTCTATAATGCCTGTTTGCAGGAGTGCCTTCGCCGTCTCGATCTGATGAAGCAGTCGAAGGCATGGCAAGCCGCACGCGCCATGCCTGCGACAGTGGACAAGCGTCACAACAAAGCGCGCTCGCAAGCGTTCCGGGCCGAACTGGAGCGGTTCGGCTTCACCTCGCGCGAGATTGAAAAGCATGCGCTCTCCTGCCGCAATGCCTGCTGGATCGGCGATCACCTCGGCAGCCACGACACGCAAACCACGAGTTTGCGCGCGTTCCGGGCAGCCGAGCAGTATGCGTTTGGCAAGCGCGGCCGCCCACGGTTCAAATCGTTAAACCGGCTGAACAGCATCGAGGGCAAAGCGGACGCTGTGATCCGCTACCGCGCCGAGCCTGTTCCCGCCGTGCACTACAGCGGCCTTGTGCTGCCGCTTATGCTCGATCCAAAGGACAAACGCGATTGGCAAAGAGAAGCGCTCGCGGCCAGGACCAAGTATGTCCGCATTATCCGGCGCGAGATCAAGGGCCGCGTTCGCTGGTTTTGCCAGTTGGTGCAAGAGGGCTTGCCGCCCGCTACGCACACCACCAAGGACGGTACTGTCGGACTCGACATCGGGCCGTCCAGCATCGCGGCGGTATCAAGCGACGACGCTATTTTGGAGCAGTTATGCCCGAGCGTTGTCGAGCCGTGGAACGACTGCCGGCGTATCCAGCGCGCGATGGACCGCTCGCGACGTGCAACCAACCTGGACAACTTCGATGCCAAAGGGCGCGCGATCAAGGGTAAGAGAAGGTGGAACAGGTCGCAGCGCTATCAGGCGCTTGCCGCTTCGAAACGCGAGCGCGATCGAGTATTGGCTGGCGAGCGCGAGCGATCGCATGGCGAGTTGGCGAACCGCATTCTCGGTCAAGGGACAACCATCAAAACAGAGGAGTTGAGCTACAAGTCATTTCAGAAGAACTACGGTCGCAGCGTGAAAGTTCGTGCGCCAGGAATGTTGATCTCGATGCTTCAGCGCAAGGCTGCAAGTGCTGGCGGTGGAGTGATTGAGATCAAAACCCGGCATACACGGTTGAGCCAGCTCGATCATACCACGGGCGAATACATCAAGAAGCCGCTCTCGCAGCGGGTTCATGTGTTCGGCGATGGCAGGACAGAGCCGGTTCAACGTGATCTCTACAGCGCGTTTCTTGCGACATGCTGCGATACGAATTTGCTCGACATTCCCCAAGTCAAGATCGCTTGGGCCAGTGCGGAACCGCTCCTGAGGACGGCGATGTCGAGTGTACTTCAACCTGCAAGCGGGAAGGGCTTTGCCCAACCCCACGTCCGCAATGGCGTTAGAGCGGGTCGCCGGATCAAGAGTGTTGGGCCGGCCGTCGAGGCCGGGGATGATGTAGCGCCTCTGCAAACAGAGACCGCGAGAGCCCCGGAAAGACCGCCTTCTGCCTCTCTCAGAACCCCCTGGCTTTAGCCATGGGGAGGTTCAGAAGTTCTTTGACCACCCGCTTTGAAATCTCCGGCGGGTCTAGGATGCCGGTCTCCAATATCTTCTTCGCAACCATCAACCCCTGAAATTCGACGATGAGACAGATGTGGGAACCGTGCTGGATCACAGCCCCACAGACCCCAGCTGAAGCGACACAAGCTTCCAACCCTCGTCCATGTAATTCCGCAGCACCCGAAAGCCCCAGTATTCAAAGAACCTGGGGCTTTTCGTCATCAAATGGTTAGCGCGCCCGTCGGCCTTCAGCACTTCTTCGACCCGATGATTTGTCAGGGCCCTACCGATGCCCTGCCATTGGCACTCTTGGCGAATGTTGATCCAGATGAAATCCCAAACGCCTTTCATTATCCAGCTCGCCCGCCTCAAACTCGTCGGACGGCAAATTTAGGGCCGCAGCGAAATCGATTTGCTTCAGGCCAGGCTGATAGGCGCTCAATGAAATGAGCTGCACCAAAAGTGCGTCAGAGCCCTTATTCCACGCCGAAACACATCATCGCGTCGATTAGGGCGATCCGAAAAGAGTTCGGTCCAATTGCGAGCAAGCTCCGGCCGGATGGCGAGGCGTTGACGCAACAACTCCCCGAAGCCATCCTACAGCAACGGCACGATCTGCAGGTCGGGTGCGGTTTGACGAACACGACGATCCATTAAACTCATTCTCCGTTCGTATCCGTTAGATTTGGCCCGCTACTCCTTTCAAAAGCGGACTGCGCATCGGGGTGCGGTGTGAGACCGACAGCGGTGGTTCGCCTTGACTAGCAGACAAATTCGGCATTGTGCGGAGAGACAAGGGCACGGGACTAGCTCGTCAGCCCCTCTCATACGCAACAAGGCGCTCGGTCAGTCCTTCTGCATTCGACAACGCGACGAGATGGCCACCGGAAATTTCCTCCACCTCCTTTCCGAGCCTTTCACGCGCGACACGCCGTTGAAATTCGATCGGGAAAAAGCGGTCGTCTCTTCCCGCAAGAACATGAATGGGGATGTCAGGCCAGCGCTCGAAGCGACAGGGCTCGCCGAAAACAGTCTCGGCTTCCTCGCGTGGTTGTTCCGGGCCGGAGCGCAGGACGTCCTGCGGCACATCGTGCAGAAAGTACGTTCCCACATCAAATTCCGTCGCATAGCCGCGACGCGCTGCAGCTTGTTCCCGCGCTTCGGTCGCTCCTGTTGCAGCCCACCATGCACGAGCGGTCTCGTCCGGATTTGGGATCATCGCGTTGACGAACACGACCATCCGCACGGGCGCGCGCGCGCAAACAAGGGGTGCTGTGAAGCCCGCTAGCGACTGAGCGACGAGAATAACGTCGCTTCGTTCCGCGACCGCGCGGATGACGATGTCCGCATACGCTGCGAGACCGGCGTTCCTGTCGTCGCCCGGTAAATCGACCGCGATGGGTTGGTGCCCCGCCGCGCGAATAAGCGGGACCGTGCGGTGCCAATACCAAGCCATGCCGCCTGCCCCGGGGACAAGGACGAATGATGCCAAATGAGTTCTCCTCCGTTGCTGTCGGATTAGTTGCTCAACAAGCTTGGCCTGCTTGATCAGGATTGATCTTGCGATGATGTTGACTCGTTGTGAAACGAAACTCGAGGGGCCAGCTGATTGTCGACTTGGGGTCAAAAGCGCCAGTTTGACCGCGGGCTTGTCACTTCCGGCGTTCTTTAGTGAACGGACATTCTCTAGCTCTATCGGGATGTCGCAAACGTGCCAATAGCGACCAGCGCAAACAGCGAGACGTCGTGGCATCTCGGAAATCGCCGCTCTCTTTGATGCGATCGTTAGGGCAGCTCACACCCATCGCCGCACCCGCCCGACTTAGTCATCATACGTCGCTCCGAATTGGCGGGCCATTGGGGGAGTCTCCCTACCGCGAAGCGGGTCAGTGCACCGATCGTTCGTCTAAAGGCGCGACTTCCGGTCAGGGTCAAAAAGAGAAGAACTCAGTGCGAGAATATGTTTTCCGGGTTACCTTGCCGTCGCCACCCTTGGCGTGAACGAGTGCTGGATCCTTCGCAATCGAATTTGCGAGCTCCGCCATCATGCCGAGATTGGCCGCCGCCCACACGTCGAATTCGGGCGCCGCGGGCAATGGGCGGAGTCGCCTCGTCGGGGTTCACCTGCTCCAGCACGCCGAACCCACCCATCTCCCAGCTAGTACGCGCGTTGAGATCGGCGCCGTGAGCGAGCAGGACGTCCAGCAGATCAAGATTGGTCCGCGCGACATGGCGCAGCCGGGCTCTTGAAGCCAAACATCGGCTCGTTGATCTTGGAGACCAGATCGCGGTGGGAGCGGAGCAGCCACCGCACCTGATTGACATCTCCCGCTTCGACTGCGGCTTTGAACCGCTCGGCCGGTGACTTCGTCAATGAATCGATCTTGCGCTTTAACTGCGGCCTGGTGAACCCGTACCCCCGCGCAATCACGAGCTGGGCGTCGCTCAGGGTGAAAGAGTGCGGCGCTGGCGGCTTCGGGTACAGCGCGCGCACGCGCTCGACCGCATCAGCTTTGCCACTCCAGTAGTCGCGCGCCAGCGTCTTCGCGAGCTTTCGCTGTTTGTCCAGGTTCGGATGGAGCGGAAGCGGGCGAACAAAACGACTGGTCACGCGGCTCGTAAATTCGTTCGACATGATAGACCTCTTTCGTGATGCCCGGTGTCCATGAGGCGGGGCGGAAAGAGGACGTCATTGATCGTCAGCAAGTCCGTTCAGGTGGGAGGTTCCCTTCCCTCGGACGGGACGCGCCCTGACGCGCTACACTCAAGATAGCATTTTGCGCCGTCCGTTTCCAGTCGCCCTTAAACCGAACGGACCGGCCAAGGGAGCGGCATGTCTCTTCGTGTGTCTTTGAGACATGCCGCCGGACACTAGGAATATCGGCGCACGGCCAGAACGACGCGAATGACCCTTAGCGGAAATGAGCAGCGCGGCGCACGCCTACGGCTAGGCGCACTCGTCTGCTTCATCGTTGCCCTCAGTTTCTTTCGCAACGCCGCGATGGATTGTTTCTATCAGGGGCGATACACAAGCTGTAAGTGATCGTCTACCCTTTTGCCGAGTTGACCCGAGGTCGAAATATGTCGCCAAAGACGCCACCTGCACCCGCCGACGCAGCCTTACGCGGTGCGGCCAAACCGACAATCGTTTATCCGGCCAGCACAATGCCCAGGCCCGACATGGCTGTGCTCGAATCCGCTCGGCACACGATGGTCAAAATTCACGAAGTCGTGGTGTCGCCACGCAACGCCCGAGCATTTCGCGTGTCACGCGGCCAATTCTTCCGGATTGTCAGTATCGAAGGCCCCCAGGTCGGCGACCTCAATCTTTGGAACGCGGACGATCTCTCCGAGCGCTTCTTCAGCGGTAAGACGCGGGCGCTCCACGCAACCCACGTCGGCGCCGGTGACCGACTATGGAGCACCATGCCTTATCTCAGACCTATGGTGACCATTAGTCATGACACGCTCAGCTGGTACGGTTGGGATTCGGACGGTGCCGGCATCCACGACGTCATCGGCACGCGCTGTGATCCGTATACGAATCTCTTATTGGGCGGCACTGGTTACGATTTCTGCTGCCATTCCAACCTGTCCCGCGCGCTTGCCGCCGAATTGAAGGTGGAACCGTGCGCCGTGGAGCATCATATCCACGACGTGCTCAATGTCTTCATGTGCACCGGGTTCACGAAGGACACGCACCAATATTTCATGAAGGCAAGTCCCGTCCGCCCCGGCGACTTCATCGAGTTTTTCGCGGAGATCAATTTGCTTGGAGCTTTGTCGGCCTGTCCTGGTGGAGACTGCAGTGCGACCCATTCGAGCGATGTTGCGGCGTGCTACCCGCTCAAGATCGAAATCTTTGAGCCGAATAGAACAACGCTCGGCACCTGGACTTGGCCGTCGCCAAGTGAATACCACCGCCGCCACGGCACGCCTGCTTAGATCTCCGCAAAATGGCTGCCGCAATTCGGCTGAACTATTGCGCGCAGTTGGCCTGATCGCATCGATATCGGAATGTCGGCCACTCCTCCGTTTCTGGCTCTCGCGCTCGGCTAGCCTCTCGAGTGCGATCCCAACGTTGGTCTGGGCGCGTGCCTTGCTCGCCAGGGCGGTCGAGGCCGAGGTCGCGGACTTTCTCGGCAAGCATGCCGATTTGAAGACCCAGGACGGCCACCGGCGCGTCGTCCGCCACGGTCACCTGCCAGAGCGCGAGGTGATGACGGGTATCGGTCCAGTCGCCGTCCGTCAGCCGCGTGTGCGCGACCGCGGGGCGGCCGCCGCCGATCCCGACCGCAACCGGTTCTCGGCATCGATCCTGCCGCCCTACATGCGCCGGTCGGAGTCGATCCAAACCCTGCTGCCGATCCTCTATCTGAAGGACGTTTCGACTGGCGACTTCTCCGAGGCGTTGTTGGCGCTGCTCGGCAAGGATGCTGCGGGGTTGTCGGCATCAGCCATCGGCCGGCTGAAGGAGGGTTGGCTGGACGAGCACACCGCGTGGCAGAAACGCGATCTTTCGGCGAAGCGCTATGTCCACATCTGGGCTGATGGCATCCATCTCGAAGCACATCTCGAGAACGAAAAGCAGTGCATCCTCGTGCTGATCGGCGCGACGCCGGAGGGCCGCAAAGAACTGGTCGGCTTCACCGATGGCACTCGCGAGAGCGCACACGACTGGCTGGATCTGCTGCTCGAGCTGAAGCGGCGCGGGCTCGACGTGCCGCCGCAGCTCGCCATCGCGATGGCGCGCTCGGGTTCGAAGAAGACCGCCGGCGAGGTCTGGCCGAAAACGCGCGAGCAGCGCTGCTGGGTGCACTAGACCGCCAACGCACTCGCCAAGTTGCCGAAGAGCCAGCATCCGAAAGCCAACGCGCGTTGCAGGAGATCTGGATGGCAGAAACGAAGGCCACCGCCGACCTGGCCTTCGACGCCTTCGTCGAGAGCTACGCGCTGAAATACGAGAGGGCGGCTGACTGCCTGAGCAAGGATCGAGACGCGCTGCTCGCTGTTTACGACTTTCCAGCCGAGCATTGGAAAACCCTGCGGACGACCAACCCGATCGAAAGCACCTTCGCCACCGTGCGCCACCGCACGATCCGATCAAAGGGCTCTCTATCCAACAAGACGGCGCTCGCGATTGTCTTCAAACTGGTCGAGGGAGCGCCGAAAAGTTGGCGCCGTCTCGATGGCCACAACCAGTTGCCAAAACTCGTTCTCGGTGTGACATTCAACGACGGGATCGTGGTCATCGCCAAGCCGACCAACCGTCAGCCCAAAACCGACGCCGCCTGACCGGCCCCGGCCGTCACCAAAATTTGGCGATAGCTCCTGCGATAGATCGGAAGGCGATCATGAATAGAATATTTGCTGTCACTGTCGCCGCGACCGCCATATTCGCCACGTTGATGTCTCTCCAAAAGACCTAGCTCCAGTCGCCGTCGCCCGAGGAAACCTTGGTCAGTATGGATTTTGCATGAAAACGAGGAAGTCTACTATGCGGTTGTCTAAAGTCGCCGCTTTGGCGCTTATCATTGGAGCTCTAAGCTTAATGTCAGTGCATTTGGCGCGGGCCGCTTCTGATTGTTCAATGTCAGTAACACTAGCGGATTGGGGCGAGAATTCGACCGGGGACATTGACGTCGCGTCCGGGGGAAGTTGCCTATTTCCGATCAGGATGCGCGGCACGGTGAATAGCTCGGACATTTCACAAAAGCCGGTACACGGCAAGTTGAAAAGGCTCAACAAATCTACTTACGAATACACGGCGAAGGCTAGATATAAGGGAAGCGATACTTTTGCCGTCAAAGCAACGGGACAGGGGCCGACGGCTTCTGGCACGTCGGTAATCACTGTGCACGCGACGATCAAATAGCGGTCCCTCACGTCCATTCCATGGCGGACGCGTCGAAAAATTTGCCGAGCGAAAGACAGATCGAGCAGTTGCGGAATTGGAAGGCGGCCTTGTCCCTTAGTCTTGCGCGCATCGATGCGCAGCAGCAAAAATTGCAAAGTTTAGCTTGATCAACCGACGCAGACCTTTGCGAGCTTTGCCCTTGCGTCGTCTCATTGAAACAAGACGGAACTCGTCCGTACTCAATGCGAGTTATTCCGAGTGTGGTAGAGATCCTATGCAGGCGCGGCGGGCGGGGTGATACCGTTTCGGTGTAATCCCACCACCAGCATAGGAGAGCCCGATGACGGTCCCGCACAGTAAGCAACCTACCCGCCGCAATGCATGTTGAGACGGCGCGGTGTCTTTTTGCAATCGAATTGAGCAAGGAGAGCTGGGTTATTCGATTCATTACGCCACTTCCGCGAAGATTAGCCGCCGGTTCTTGAGTGGAGGCGATTGGAAAGGCCTACTCGATTTGATCGAGGAGGTGCGAGCACGTGTTAGCCGAGAGACCGGTCGGGCGGTGGATGTGATCTCGTGCTACGAGGCCGGTTATGACGGTTTCTGGCTACACCGGCTACTCGAAGCGCATGGCATACGCAATTACGTTATTGATCCGGCAAGCCTGCAGGTGGACCGGCGGGCGCGACGAGTAAAGACAGATCGGATCGACACTGAGCGGTTGCTGCGCTCGGCCCGGAGTTTGGTTGGCGAGATATTCCATCGTAAATTCAACAATCGCCGCCAACTGGCGAGTTAAGTCGGCTACGGGCGCCGAGCCCGTTTCAGAGCGGAAACGTGGCCCATGAACAAGAGATCAGCAAGGCCGGCAACCGCAAGGGGCGAACCACCGGGATCGAACTCGCCTGGCTGTGGCTGCGCTATCAGCCCGACAGCGATTTGAGCGTCTGGTTCAGGGCGCGTGTCGGTACCACGAAAGGCCGCATCCGCCGCATCGCCATCGTGGCGATGGCACGCAAGCTGCTGGTGGCGCTTTGGCGTCATCTTGAAACTGGCGTGGTGCCGCAAGGCGCCGTCCTCAAAGGGTGACGAACGAAGATCAAATACCGGATAACAGGAGCTTATGAAATCCAAGGTGGATGTATGACCGGATCTCGACATGGCTGAAAGACGCCGCGGTCGAGAATGGTCCCATCCCCCTTGGAGCCCGAGCCCTCGCAACGCGCATGAGGGACCTTCGAACGGGTCGTACCCGGCCGGATATAAGTTGGTGCGGCGAGTGCCGCACGCACGCAAAGGGCTCGCCTTGGATCGGAAGAAGCTCCAAACAAATGAGGAGAATATTTGCGATCTCTTCGATGATGTTACGGATTTAGGCGCGCCCTCAAGCCCTGCGCCTTTGGCGCACCGCTACGCGGCTGCGGGGCTTGACCGCGCGCGACAGCGGCGCAAGTCGAGATGTGGCGCGGTGGCGTTAGGTAGAACGTATCTGTTTCCGCCCCTTTCGTCTGGCGGTGCCTTAGTGGTTCAGCCATGGCTCCCCTTGCGACCTGACGCGCGAGTGCGCCAAGCCAGACGTAGAATCGCCTCGTCTCGACTCGTCTGCAAAGACAATTGCGAGCTTCGTCTTGCACGATCGGAGCTCTTGCTTGTCGTCAAACAGCTTGCCGCGATTGACCGCCTTGTGCCGCCAATCAAGAAAATCTCGGAGGAATGGATCATCCGAACATCATGCTCTTGGCGATCTCGAACAAAGGGCCGTTCAGAGCGTGTCGTAGAATTGGATGCCAAAGCGAGTGAAAGGAGAGATCACCGACACGTTAGGCTTGACGCAATTCTGCGGAGCGGAACCCCCTCACCACCACAAAGGCAACCGCTGATTGCCTATTGATTTCGTTGGTTGCTCGCCAGGGTTCGAAATCTGCAACCAGACCGTTATGAGCGACGGGATACCAGTTGGTTTTGTTGATGTTGTTTGGCTTTCGTTTGAAATCGATCGGCGCGGCGGAAGTCGGAAACTACGCGACGCACGTGTGGGCCATCTACCGACGATCTGAGATCGGCGTTGAGGTCTGCGCGGACGAGAAGTCGAGCCTTGTGATATTCTGTAAGGAGTTCGAGGCGGAGCCCGATCTCGAAGATGCGAACGACGACGGGAGGTGCGTCGCGTGTCGTCAACGCTGCGGCAAGGCCGCGCGCCAAGCCGCCGCCAGGGCGCCGCATCACGTGGATCTTGACGCCGTCCTTGCGCGCCTTGTCGCTGACCGTCAACTCGGTTAGGAGGTCAGGCAACGCGGCCGGATCGAACAGGGCGTCCACGACGTCGCCGCGCAATTCGATCAAGCGCCCGATCCGGTTCGCGAAATCGTCGGGCAAAGCGTTGGCATGAAGTGTGTTGGTCACCATGGTCAACATCCTCTGCTTCAAGTGCAAGCGGGCCGCGTGCAAGCGGTTGTTGAAGGTTGCCACCGACAACCCGAGGAAGGTGGCGACGTCCTGGTGTGAGCATTCATGGACGAAAAACAGCGTTGCGGGCTGGCGCAGACGATCTGGTAATTCCGAGATCGCCGCGAGCGCGGCGGCTGCCTTCCGGCGCGCATCGAGGATATGATTCGGCAGCGGATCCTCGTCCGGCACCTCTTCGGCGTCGGTCAGCGGAACCGCAACGAGGCTGCTCCGCCTCAAGTTTCAAAACTTGCGCACGAAGGCCGCCCAGAGCCGCCGTGGCTTTTTCCAGAAATTTCCTGGGGAGCGTTGCCGGTGGACCGATGGACATGCCCTGCGTTTCGGTGCCAATCTGCCAATCGATATTCAGTGGGATGCTCAGGTCGGTCCATCGTTCATCGTGACAGATTGCGTCGAATAGTTCCCCACGGCATGAACCAAGGCTCACTTCCAGAAGCGCAAATGTGCTCGCTGGCCGCGAAGGCAAGCGAGGCTATGCGTTTCGGCGATTTCAAAGAGGCGATCGAGCTTTTAAAGCGGCTGGCCAAGCAGGATCCGCAGCCGCAGTGGCGCGACATGCTGGCCGACACCTATGCGGGGCGTGCGCGCAGCCTTGCTGCCAAGGGAATGTTCGAGCAGGCCGAGACTGCCCTGAACAAGACAGCCGCTGCCGACGGAACTGTTCGAGAGCCGCTTCTCTACGTGCAATGCCTAGCCAAGCGCGGCCAGTTGGGCAAGGCGTTTCAGCATGCAGTGAAATATATCGGAACCGACAAGGTTCCAGCGGTGAGCGCCGCGCGAATGGCCGAATTGACCGCCGCCTTGTGGCTGGTCGCCCCGGTTCGTGTCGACGCTCAAGCGGACCCGAGCTCCGAGCTTGGCCGATGGGCCCAATCTGCCGCAGCCGCGCAGCAGAGCCTGGCGGCGTGGGTCGAGGGCAAGCCAGCGCACGAGATCGAACCGCTGCTAAGCGGAATTCCGATGCGGTCTGCGTTCCGGCCGCTGCGGCTCATTCTCAAGAGCCTCATCACGGCGCCGACTGATCCGGCACGGGCGCGCCAACTGCTCGACGGCATCGGGCGCCAATCGCCGTTCGCGTGCTGGCGCGATGCGGTCGCCGCGGCTCTGCCGCAAGAAGCGCAGAAGCCATTGACGAACGCTGCTCCGCCCAGCCGGGCGCAATGTTTGTTCGCCGCGGAGGTCAAGGGCCTGCCGGCCAGCGGATCGCAATTGCTGGCCGAAATTCGTCAAGGCCGAGCGCAGCGGGGCGGCTGCCCTGATGTCGTTTCTGACAAGCCATGCCGCCGCCGTACCGGCGACGGAAGCCAAGAGCGCCTGTTTCAACCTGCTGCCCAGGGCGCCGGATCGTTTGCGGCAAGTCGAGAGCACTTTCGGCAGCCTGGCGGAAATTCGACCGGGCCCGGATTCTTTGCGCTCGCTGCGGAGGCCGCGAATGACTGGGAGCGGGTGGAGGAGCAGTGGTGCGTTGCTGCGAAGGCAAGCAGCCGAACGCAGCGCAGACCCTAATCCCGCCTCACGGCGGGGGTGATCTATCGCCACGTTTGCCGGGCTTGCGGATACGCACCCGGAGATCGCTGGCGGGGGGGGCACCAGCCCGAGCATCGATTACCTTGAGCGGAGCTTGCGAGCCGACCCGGATCACCTTCCGGCGGTCCTCAAGTTGATCGGGCTGTATCGTACCGAGGGGCAGGACAAGGACTGGCATCGATTGGCGGAGGACGCGGCGCAGCGCTTTCCGCAGCAAAGCGCCATCTTGTTGCAAGCGGTGAATTCGGCGATCGCACGCAAGGCGTACAAGAAGGCCGTCGGTTTCGCTCGCAGGATCCTGGCCCTCGACCCGATCAACCAGGCCGTGCGCCAGCGCATGATCGAACTGCAGATCACGCACGCTCGCAGGCAGGCACGGTCCAAGCGGGCTGACTTGGCCTGGAAGGAGCTTGCCAATGCGGCTGAGTGGGAGCGGCCGGATGCTCCAGCGGGAGGCTTTGAGTCAATCAGGGCCTCGTCGCCTGGGAGCTTGGGAACGCCGCGGACGCCGAAGCACGGCTGCGCCGCGGCGTGGAACTGACCGGCGGTGGTGTCGCCGGCTGGTTTTGTGCCTCGGTTGAACACGTCCAGATGAAAGGGGGCGCCGCGAGCGGGGCGGTGCTGCGCGAAGAGCTGGTGCGAGCCCAGAAGGCCGTAGCTCCCGCCAAGGAAGAAATTCTGTCGGCCGCGCTGGCGATCAGCGACGGGGAAATCACTGATG